>JAIUOO010000010.1 GCA_020161695.1 Pseudomonadota bacterium
CGCGCCCGGGCCATCGAGAACGGCGCCTTCGTCATCGCCGCGGCGCAGGGTGGCAAACATGCCTGCGGCCGCGAGACCTATGGCCACAGCCTGATCGTCGACCCGTGGGGAACGATCCTCGCCGAAGCCGATCACGACGATCCCGGCATCGTCGTCGCCGAGATCGACATGGCCAGGGTCGAGGAAACGCGCGGGCGCATTCCCTCGCTCGCCAATGGCCGCGTCTTCAGCCTGCCCGACATGTCCAGCGTCACCGCGTCATGATCAGATACGCCCTCCACTGCGACAAGGCCCATGAATTCGAGAGCTGGTTTCCCTCCGCCGCCAGCTATGACGAGCAGCGCAAGCGCAAGCTGGTGACCTGCCCGGTCTGCGGGTCGCACGGGATCGACAAGGCGCTGATGGCGCCGCAGGTTGCCCGCAAGGACCGCGCGCCGGAGGCCCCGACGGCCCAGCCGGCGCCGGCTCAGGAGGCTCCGGCTCCGCAGGCGCCGGTCGCCATGGTCTCGCCGGCCGAGCAGGAGCTGCGGGCCAAGATCCGGGAGTTGCGCGAACATCTCACGAAGAACTCCGACCATGTCGGCGACAAGTTCGCGGAGGAAGCGCGCAAGATCCATTACGGCGAGACCGAGCATCGCTCGATCCACGGCTCGGCGACGCCGGACGAGGCGCGCGAGCTGAGCGAGGAGGGCATCGAGTTCCACCCGCTGCCCGTGCTGCCGGACGACCGGAACTGAGTGCGGCGACACATTTCGCGGCGCGGCAGATTCGCAGGTTGTAGTCAGTCTAGGATTTTTGTCCTTGACAACGTTACGCTGCTTCGGTACGTTTCGGGCATGTTCGACAACTGCGCCGGGCGTCCCGAAGCGAGGATCGTCGCGACGGCCGTGTCGAGATGCGCGCCGTGGCCGATGGCCACGCCTTCCTGATGATCCCTGAGGTTCGAGCGGCTTCTCTGGCCGGTCGCATCCTGCTACGCCGGAAGCCCCGCAGGAGATTTGCATGTTCCGTCCGCTCGTCCTTGCCGCCATCGTGCTTGCCGCCATGGTGCTTGCCATGTCGCCCATGGCGGTTCTGGCCGAACCCGCCACCGTCCGCATCAGCAATGACAGCGTGCCGACGCTTTGCGCCGAGGAGGACAATGTCGACCTGCGGCTCCATGCGCCGGCGGTGCGACGCTTCCGCGTCGAGGCGGTCCATCCGGCAGTGATCGGCTCCATCGTTCGCGATTCCACCGCGCCGGACTTCACCGACTGCACCATCACCGACAAGGCCGATTTCCGCTTCACGCCGCGTCGCGTGGTGATGCACGAGGATCAGCGCCTGCGCGTCGTCGGCATCACCTTCGACAAGTTCTGGCGGCCGGAGCGCGTGCCGGTGACGGTGGGCGCGCGGCGCGAGGAGGGCTTCCACCTGCTCCAGCTGTTCTGGAAGGAGCGGGGCTCGGCGCCCTACGAATTCCTGGTCCTCTATCCCGTCGACGGCTACTGGCGGATCAAGCCGCGCCCGCCGCGGCATCTGCGCGACATCGCCTACGGCACCTCGGTTCTGCTCGGCCCCATCGAGGTGATGCAGCGGCCGGTGGTGAATCTCTCGGCCATCGCCTTCGACCCCGCGACGATGACGTTCAGCCTGACGTTCCGGGCCGGCGGCACGGCGACCGTCAAGGTCGATGCGGTGGACCGCACGCGCGTCGCGCTCGACGTGGCGCTGGAACGCGCGGTGCCGGGCGGCCCCTTCGCGGGCCTGCGCTCCATGTACGTGACCGAGACCAATGCCGACGGCGCGCGCGTCGAGTGGCGCAGGCGCGGCGAGAACCGCTGGCAGGAGAACCCGGTGATGGATTTCAAGGGCGGCGAGGGCATCGAGATGCGGCTCGGGCGCAACCAGCCGAGCCGGCACAACACGTCCTCGCCCGACCACCGCTTCCTCGGCTTTTCGGAATAGGTCGCGGCGTCTCGCCGGTTGCCGGCGGCCTGCTATAGTCCGGCCTTCCCGCGGAAGACGGGACCGGAGGACACCCCCATGAAGGCCATCGTCATCGAGGGCTTCGGCGACCCCGCCGACACGATCCAGCTCAAGGACCTGCCCGAACTGTCGCCGCCGGGCGCCGGCGAGGTGACGGTCGAGATGCTGGTGCTCAACATCAATCCGTCCGACCTCCTGCAGATCCAGGGCCTCTACGGCGTATCGAAGCCGCCGCTGCCATTCGTTCCGGGCGGCGAGGCGGTCGGCCGCATCGCGGCGGTCGGCGAGGGCGTGAAGGGTCTTGCCGTCGGTGACATCGTCTCGCCGATGATCCTCAATTGCTGGGTGGAGCGGGTGAACATCAAGGCCTCGCTCGCCATGAAGCTGCCGGCGGGCATCGATCTCAGCCAGGCCGCCATGCTGAAGGGCAATCCGGCGACGGCGGTGGCGCTGCTCAACGACCAGGTGGCGCTGAAGCCCGGCGACTGGCTGATGCAGAATGCCGCGAACTCGGCGGTCGGCACCTTCCTGGTGAAGCTCGCCGCGCAGCGCGGCATCAACACGCTGAACATCGTCCGGCGCGACAGCGCGGTCGATGGCGTGAAGGCCGCCGGCGGCACGGCGGTCATCGCCGATGCGCTGGATGACGCGCGCGCGTTCCGCAAGCGGGTGCGCGAGGCGACCGGCGGCGCCGAGGTGAAGCTTGCCATCGACGCCATCGGCGGGGCGGCGACCGGCGTCATGGCCAATGCGATCGCCGATGGCGGCACCATCGTCAATTACGGCCTGCTCTCCGGCGAGCAGTGCCGGATCGACGCGCAGCACCTGATCTTCCGCAAGGTGGTGCTCAAGGGCTTCTGGCTGATCCACTGGTTCCAGGAGGCCGGGCGCGAGCGGCTGGCGGAAACCTACACCACCATCGCGAAGGGCATGGCGGACGGCACGCTGACGACGCCGGTGGCCGAACTGATCCCGATGGCGGAGGCGAAGCGCGCCATGGCGGCGGCTGGCGAGGCCGGCCGGGCCGGCAAGGTGCTGATGGCGACGCCCGCCGGCATCACCGTCGTCGGCAAGGGCTGAAACGAAAAACGGGGCCCGAAGGCCCCGTTCCGCAACTGCGATCCAAGTCGTCTTCTATCGCATTTTCTTCACGCGAACCGGTAACCACTTCGCTCGAAAATGCTTTACGAGGATCAGGCCTTGTCGCTGGCGCGCTCGGTGCGCTCGGCGATGCGGGCCGACTTGCCGCGACGATCGCGCAGGTAATAGAGCTTCGCGCGGCGGACCTTGCCGCGGCGGACCACCTTCACCGAGTCGATGACGGGGGAGTAGATCGGGAAGACGCGCTCGACGCCCTCGCCGTAGGAAATCTTGCGGACGGTGAAGCTCTCCATCAGGCCGCCGCCGGAGCGGGCGATGACGACGCCCTCGTAGGCCTGAACGCGCGAGCGCTCGCCTTCGCGGACCTTCACGTTGACGATGACGGTGTCGCCGGGCTGGAAGTCGGGGATCTTCTTCTCGCCGAGGACGCGGGCGGCCTCTTCGGCCTCGATGGTCTGGATGAGGTTCATGGCTCTGATCCTTGTGGCCCTTGCCACGAGCGGCAGGGCATCTTGTTGGTCTTGGTTCTGGGGACGGGCACCGGGGGCGCCCGAGCGACCGACGGCAGCGTCAAATGACGCCTTTTGCCAGCGGACGCGGCTCCTTACTGGAATGCGGCGGGTTTGTCACCCCTTCCGGGGCTGATATTTGGCCCAGAGGTCCGGCCGCCGCTCGCGGGTGAGGCGCTCGGCCTCGGACCGCCGCCACTTCGCGACCCTGGCGTGGTCGCCGGAGACGAGGATCTCCGGGATCGTCCGGCCCTCGAAGACCTGCGGCCGCGTGTAGTGCGGATATTCGAGCAGGCCGGCCTCGAAGCTCTCCTCGGTGCCGGAATCGTCGTGGCCCATGACGCCGGGCAGGAGGCGGACGACGGCATCGACCAGCACCATGGCGGCAAGTTCGCCCCCCGACAGCACGTAGTCGCCGATGGAGACCTCCTCCAGCGCGCGGGCCTCGATGACGCGCTCGTCGACGCCCTCGAACCGGCCGCAGAGGATGACCACGCCGGGGCCGGCGGCGAGTTCGCGAACGCGCTCCTGCGTCAGCGGGCGCCCGCGCGGCGACATGTAGAGGCGCGGGCGCGGATCGCCCTCTGGCGCGACATGGTCGATGGCGCGGGCGAGCACGTCGGGCTTCATCACCATGCCGGGACCGCCGCCGGCGGGCGTGTCGTCCACGGCGCGGTGGCGTCCCTCCGCGAAGTCGCGCAGGAGATGGGTGTCGAGCGTCCAGGCCTGGCCCATGGCGCGCCCGGCCAGCGAGACGCCGAGGGGGCCGGGGAACATCTCGGGATAGAGGGTCAGCACCGAGGCGCGGAACATCGGTCGCGTTTCCCGTTCAGTCACGGTCTTCCGGGCCGCGCTGAGTGTCCTCCAGCAGGCCCTCGGGCGGATCGACGACGACGCGTCCGCCTTTGATGTCGACGGTCGGCACGACGGCTTTCGTGAACGGGATCATCACCGACTTCCGCGCCCGGCGCGCGACGTCGAGCATGTCGCCCGCGCCGAAGTCATAGACCGCGGTGACGGTGCCGATGAGCTCGCCGGAGGTGGTCTCGACCTTCAGGCCGATCAGGTCGGCGTGAAGGAACTCGTCCTCGGCCTCGTCCGCGGCGGGAATGCGCTCGCGCGGCACGAAGAGCTGGAGATTGGTGACGGCCTCGGCATCGTCGCGGGTCTTCAGCTCGGCGATGCGGGCGACCATCACCTCGCCGGCCGGGCGCAGGCTCTGGACCGTGAAGAGGCGGCCGTCGCGCGAGGCGAGGGGGGAATAGTTGGCGATGGCGGCCGGGTCCTGCGTGAAGGACTTCACGCGCACCTCGCCCCTGACGCCGTGCGGCGCCCCGAATTTCGCGACGAGGACGAGATCGGAGGACATGGGAGCCGCCAACGATAACCCTCTCCCCTTGCGGGAGAGGGCGCCCGCGTCAGCGGGCGGGTGAGGGGAGACAAGGCAAAGGCGGCTGACCGCACCCTCACCCGACGCCTGACGGCGTCACCCTCTCCCATGAAGGGAGAGGGTTCGCGCACCAACGTCCTCAGCCCTCGGCCGGAGCCTCGGCGCCCTTCGCGGCCTTGGCGGCCTTCGACGCGGCGCGCTCCTCGGCCTTCTTGCCGGGGACGGCCTTCTCAGGGTTGTTCGTGGCGGTGCGCTTCATCAGGCCCTCGGCGTCGAGGAAGCGGGCCACGCGGTCCGACGGGGTCGCGCCCTTGGCGATCCAGGCCTTGGCCTTCTCGACGTCGACCTCGTAGCGCTTCTGGTCCTTGGCGAGCATCGGGTTGTAGATGCCGATCTTCTCGATGAAGCGGCCGTCGCGCGGCGAGCGCGAGTCGGCGACGACGATCTGGTAGAAGGGGCGCTTCTTGGTGCCGCGGCGGGCGAGGCGGATCTTGAGCGACATGGGTTACTCCGTGATGTGTCGTTCTGGATTTGAGTGGAATGCGATGCGGATGGGTTAGGCCGGCTACTTCTTCTTGCCGAACGGGAAGCCGGGAAGGCCGGGGAGCTTGCCGCCGCCGAGGCCGCCGAGCCCCGGAAAGCCGGGAGGCAGGCCGCCCGGCGGGAGAGCGGGCATCTTGTCGGGAAGGCCGCCGGGCAGCTTCTTCTGCATCTCGGCGATCATTTCCGGCGTCGGCTGGGGCATGCCGCCCCCGCCGCCGAGGCCGAACATGTTGGCAAGGCCGGCCATCGGGCCGCGCTTGCCCTGCGCGCCGCCCATGGACTTCATCATGTCGGCCATGCCGCGATGCATCTTGAGGAGCTTGTTGACGTCCTCGGGGTTCGTGCCGGAGCCGCGCGCGATGCGGCGGCGGCGCTTACCGTCGATTTCCTTGGGGTTGCGGCGCTCCCACGGCGTCATGGCGAAGATGATCGCGCGCTGGCGCTTGAACATCTTGTCGTCGCCCATGCCGGCGATCTTGCCCTGCATCGCCTTCATGCCGGGGATCATGCCCATCAGGCTCTGCATGCCGCCGAGCTTCATCATCTGGTCGAGCTGGTCGCCCATGTCGTCCAGGTTGAACTGGCCGGCCTGCATGCGCCTGGCGATCGCCATGCCTTTTTCGGCATCGATCGTCTCGGCGGCCTTCTCGACCAGGGAGACGATGTCGCCCATGCCGAGGATGCGGTTGGCGACGCGGGAGGGGTGGAACTCCTCCAGCCCGTCCATCTTTTCCGATGTGCCGAGCAGCTTGATCGGCTTGCCGGTGACGGCGCGCATGGAGAGCGCGGCGCCGCCGCGGCCGTCGCCGTCGACGCGGGTGAGCGCGACGCCGGTGACATTGACGCGGGCCGTGAAGGAGCGCGCGACATTGACGGCGTCCTGACCGGTGAGGCTGTCGACGACAAGAAGGGTTTCGTGCGGGCGGGCGGCGGCCTCGACCTCCGCCACCTCGATCATCAGGGCTTCGTCGACATGGGTGCGGCCGGCGGTGTCGAGCATCACCACGTCGTAGCCGCCGAGCTTGCCGGCCTCGATGGCGCGGCGGGCGATCTGCACCGGCGACTGGCCCGCGACGATGGGAAGGGTGTCGATGCCGATCTGCTTGCCGAGGACGGCGAGCTGCTCCATCGCGGCCGGACGGCGCGTATCGAGCGAGGCCATCAGCACTTTCTTCTTCTGGCGTTCGAAGAGGCGCTTGGCGAGCTTGGCGGTGGTGGTGGTCTTGCCCGAGCCTTGCAGGCCGACCATCATGATCGGCACCGGCGGCACGGCCTGGAGGTCGATGGCGACGCCCTCGCTGCCGAGCGTGTCGACCAGCGTGTCGTGGACGATCTTCACGACCATCTGGCCGGGGGTCACCGATTTCAGGACCTCGGCGCCGACCGCGCGGTCGCGGACCTTGTCGGTGAACGAGCGCACGACCTCGAGCGCCACGTCGGCCTCGAGCAGGGCGCGGCGCACCTCGCGCATCGCCTCCTGCACGTCGGCTTCGCTCAGCGCGCCGCGGCCCTTGAGGCGGTCGAGGATGCCGGACAGTCGTGTCGACAGGCCTTCGAACATTGTCGCTCCGGAGTTCACCTGATGGGATGGCCCAAAGGTGGTCTCGGCGTCCCGGAACCGCAACGCATTTCGCGCCCGAGGGCGCACCATGCGCTGTCGGGCGGGAGCCTCCGGGGTCAGGCCCCGGTCGGCGGAAGCAGGTCTCGGAAAATCGAGAGTGGGGCGCGGATAGAGGGAAAGCGGCGGAAAGTCAAGGAAAGCGGGCGGGTGCTGAGGATACCTGCCGTCAATCGCCCTCGCCCGGAACCCAAGCGTAACCCGCTTCCGCGCTCACGAACTCCCGAATGATCGGCTCATTGAAGCCGACCGTTTCGTAGCAGTAATCATCGCCGGGAAAGCAGAAATGGCGCAAAATCTTCCGGTTGGCGACGTCGGGGTTACGCGTCATCGGGTGGTGAGGCGCTATTGCGTCTATGATCCGTGAGTTCTTCGTCTCCTTGATGTAGCTCCGGCGCCAGCCATCGCCGTGACCCACGATGGAGTAAAGCACTTCTTCGACAGCCAGATAGACATCGCATCTGATCGAGATGCCGAACGCGGGCGGTCTCACACGTGATCCAGCAGTCAATCCTGATAGCTTGATCGAACCATCGACGACGAGGAGGTGCAATCGTCCCTCCCATTGTCCTCTATTGATCGCAAACGGCGATCCGATCCCGTCGATGATCGACGGATAGGCGTGCCATTCGAGGTCGGGATCGGGAAACATAGATACCCGCGTGAAATTCAGTTGCAGAATGCCGCTAGCTTGCCGCCGTTTGTAGCGAGGCTACAACCCAACCAGTATGCTGCCAAATTCGGCACTCGCGCCAACGGCCTCCCGTGGAAACCTCGCTCTACCTCCCCGTCAAAACCTTCCTCGAAGGCCTCGGCTTCGCGGTGAAGGGCGAGGTCATGGGCTGCGACCTCGTGGCGCTGAAGGACGGCGCGCCGGAAGCCGTGGTGATCGGCGAGCTGAAACTCTCCTTCACGCTGGAACTGGTGCTGCAGGCGGTCGACCGCTCGGCCGCCGCCGACGAGGTCTGGCTGGCGGTGAAGGCTTCAGCACGGGGGCGCGGCCGCGAGCACGATTCACGGGTCAGGAAGCTCTGCCGGCTCTGCGGTTTCGGGCTCCTGTCGGTGCTGCCGATGGGCGGCGTGGAGGTCGTGGTCGAGCCGGTACCGTGGAAACCGCGCCACGACGGCAAGCGCCGCTCGCGGATCGTCGCCGAGCATCGCCGCCGCAAGGGCGACCCCGCCGAGGGCGGCTCGACCCGCCGTCCCATCATGACCGCCTACCGGCAGCGGACGCTGGCCATGGCGCAGGCGCTGGCGGCGGGCCCGCTGCGGCCGCGCGATCTCCGGGAGCTTGCGCCCGACGCGCTGGCGATCCTTACCCGCAATGTCTACGGCTGGTTCGAGCGCACGGGCCGGGGTGTCTATGCGCTGTCGGAGCCCGGCCATGCCGCGCTCGCGACATGGAAGGAGCATCTGCCGGCGAGGCCGGCGGAATAGGCCGGGCGGGCCTGCTGTTGCGTTGAACGGGCGCGGATGGCAGGCCGAAGCCATGGCGTGTGGTCAAAGCCAGCCTGACGCGACCTGCGAAACAGCGGCGGGCCTGCGATGTGGCGAGCCGGCCTTTGCGACCAAAGGTCGCCCGGGGGGCACAATTGGGCCGCAAGCGCATTATCTCCTGCGCGTATCCCGCACCGCAAAAGGAGACGAACCGTGCCTGTCCGCTCGCGACGCGCCGTCCTGTCCGCCGCCCTCGGCCTGTCGGTCGTCGCGCCGCTGGCCCTCGCTCATGCGGGCGAACGCCCGGTGACGCCCGAGGAACTGCGCCAGATCGCCGATACGCTCAGGCGCGAGGGCTTCACCCGCTGGGGCGATGTCGCGTTCGACGACGGCCGCTTCGAGGTGGATGACGCGGTTGGCGCCGACGGGCGCAAGTATGAGCTGAAGCTGTCGAGCGTCGATTTCGCGATCCTCTCGCGCAAGCTCGACGACTGATCACTCGCGCCGGCAGAGCCGCGTGAGGTCCGCGACGGTCAGGCGGATGGCGTTCTCGGATTTCTCGATCATCTGCCGGCCGCCGGTGCTGACGCAGTCCCAGCGCAGGTTTTCGCGCGAGGCGACGGCGCGGCGGTAGTGGCCGGCGAGGGTCTCGATGGAGTCCGGCCGGATGCAACCCGAGACGATGTGGCGGACGCGGCGCTCCAGCGCCGGCGGCCGGCCGCAGGCGCGCAGGAAGACCTCGACGACGGCATAGCTGTCGAGGCGGCGCATCAGGTCGGCGCGCTGGGAATCGTTGAGCAGGCCGAGATGGTAATTGCCGTGCGTGACGCCCTGCGCCGCGGGTGGGATCGACTGCGCCGCGGCCGGCGCTGCGGCGAGGGCGAGCGCGGCGGCAGTCAGCAGGGAGCGGAGAAGGCGCATCGGTCGAGTCGCGGCAGCGTCGGGATGCGCGAAGATGAGCCGCAGCCGGTCAATTGGCAATGGCGCGCGAGGCCGGCTCAGGGAGCGGGGACATTCGGGCGCGACGCCGCGATGAGCTGGCCGAGCTCGACGAAGTCGCGCTTGCGCGGCGAGGTCGCCCGCCAGGCGAGCCCGAGGGTGCGGCTCGGCTCGGGATCGGTGAAGCGCATGACGTTGAGCGCGCCGGCGCGCGCCTCCACGTCGAGGCAGATTTCCGGCAGCAGGGTCAGGCCGAGGCCGTTGGAGACCATCTGAACCAGCGTCGTCAGCGACGAGGCGCCGAACGTGTCGATGCTCTCCACCCGGCGCAGGCTGCAGAAGGTCAGCGCCTGCTCGCGCAGGCAATGGCCCTCCTCGAGCAGCAGCAGGCGGTCGTCCTTGAGGATGTCCGGCGTCGCGCGCACGCGGCTGTCGATGCGCCGGTCCGGCGGCAGGGCCAGCAGGAAGCGGTCCTCGAACAGGCGGATGGTCTCGATGTCGGGATGCTCCACCGGCAGGGCGACGAGCAGGAGATCGAGCGCGCCGTCGATCAGTTCGCGGGTGAGCTGGTGCGTCTGGGTCTCGCGGATGTGGATGTCGAGGTCCGGGAAGCGCTGGCGCATCAGCGGCAGGAAACGCGGCAGGATGTAGGGCGCAACGGAGGGGATGACGCCGAGTTGCAGGGTGCCGGCCAGCCGCTCGCCGCGATGGACCGCATAGTCCTTGAGGTCGCGGATGTCGGCAAGGATGCGGGCGGCGCGGCGGGCGATCTCGCGGCCGTCCTCGGTGAGCCGGACGCCCGAGCGTCGGCGTTCGAGCAGCTGCAAGCCCAGTTCGGCCTCCAGGTCCTGGATCTGCATCGAGAGGGCCGGCTGGGTGACGGCGCAGTGGTCGGCCGCCCGGCCGAAATGGCCGAGCCGCGCGACGGCGTCGAAATAGCGGAGCTGCTTGAACGAGAGCATGGATTGGCGATCAGAAAATCTGATTGGGAGGCCAATATAATACGATTGGCCGTGATCGTGAAGCTCCGCCTAGAACGGTTCCATCCTGAACTGCGGCAGCCAGCCCGGAGCATTCCCATGGCCGACAAGACGATCATGACAACCGCGGGCGGCGCGCCCGTCGGCGACAACCAGAATTCGCTGAGCGCCGGTCCGCGCGGGCCGCTGCTGATGCAGGACTTCCATCTCCTGGAGAAGCTCGCCCATCAGAACCGCGAGCGCATTCCGGAGCGCACCGTTCACGCCAAGGGCTCGGGCGCCTACGGCAAGCTGACCGTGACGAAGGACATTTCGAAGTTCACCAAGGCCGCGGCCCTCCAGCCGGGCGCGGCGACGGAGGCGTTCCTGCGCTTCTCGACGGTCGCCGGCGAGCGCGGCGCGGCGGATGCCGAGCGCGACGTGCGCGGCTTCGCGCTGCGCTTCTACACGAGCGAAGGCAACTGGGACGTCGTCGGCAACAACACGCCGGTCTTCTTCATCCGCGACCCCCTGAAGTTCCCGGACTTCATCCACACGCAGAAGCGCCATCCGCGCTCCAACCTGCGCTCGCCGACGGCGATGTGGGATTTCTGGTCGCTGTCGCCGGAGAGCCTGCATCAGGTGACGATCCTGATGTCGGATCGCGGCCTGCCGCAGTCCTACCGCCACGTCGACGGCTTCGGCTCGCACACCTATTCGTTCATCAACGCGGCGAACGAGCGATTCTGGGTGAAGTTCCACTTCAAGACCAGGCAGGGCATCCGCAACTGGACCAATGCCGAGGGCGCGAAGGTCATCGCCGATGACCGCGAGTCGGCCCAGCGCGACCTCTACGAGGCGATCGAGAAGGGCGACTTCCCGAAATGGACGTTCTACGTCCAGATCATGCCGGAAGCCGAGGCGACCAGGCACTGGTACAACCCCTTCGACCTGACCAAGGTCTGGCCGCATGGCGACTATCCGCTGATCGAGGTCGGCGAGCTCGAGCTCAACCGCAATCCCGAGAACTATTTCGCCGAGGTCGAGCAGGCGGCGCTGGCGCCCTCCAACATCGTGCCGGGCATCGGCCACTCGCCCGACAAGATGCTGCAGGCGCGCATCTTCTCCTATGCCGATGCCCATCGCTACCGCGTCGGCATCAACCACCACCAGCTGCCGGTGAACCAGCCGCGCTGCCCGGTCCACCACTACCATGCCGACGGCGCGATGCGGCTCGCCGGCCATGCCAACCCGAACGCCTACTACCAGCCGAACACGATGGGCGGCCCGGTGGACGATCCGCGCTTCAACGAGCCGCCGCTGGCGCTCGACGGCGCGGCCGCCCGCTACAACCACCGCGACGGCAATGACGATTATCGCCAGCCGGGCGACCTGTTCCGCCTGATGACGCCGGACCAGCAGGGTCAGCTCATGGATAACATCGCCGCCGCCATGCAGGGCGTGCCGGTCGAGATCATCCGCCGGCAGGTCGTCCATTTCTACCGCTGCGACCCGGATTACGGGATCGGCGTTGCCACCCGCATGGGCCTGTCGGTGACCGATCTGCCGCATGCGGTGGCCGCCGAGTAAGGCGCCGCCGCAAGGCGGGAGGCCGGCGCCCCCGAGGCCGGCCTCCCGTCCCCCCGTTTCATTCACAGGAGATATTCAGATGGCCGTTGCCCAAGCCCTGCATTCCAACCGCGCCGATGCCGTCGGCGAGATCGTCACCGAGGCCAATGTCCCGGCCCTCAACGCGGCGCTCGCCGATCGCGGCATCGATGCCGGGCGGATCATCTCGATCCTGCCGGTGGCGGCGCAGACGCTCATGACGGCGGCGCCGGCGCAGTTTCGCGTGCTCTACCGCGCGCATTGACCGCCCGCCGGGCTTGACGGGCGCGGCCGGGTCCGCCACGGCTCGGCCATGCCCGTCGCAACCGCCGCCGATCCCGCCTTCGAGACCCGCCTTGCCGCCGCCGCCGATCATGTCGAGGCGGCGCTGGCGGCGCTGCTGTCCGGCGATCCGGCGGCCGGCGAGACGGCCCGGCCCGAGCGCCTGATCGCAGCGATGCGCCATGGCGTGCTCGCCGGCGGCAAGCGGCTGCGGCCGTTCCTGGTCATCGAGAGCGCGGCGCTGTTCGGCCTCGCGCCCGAAGCGGCGGTGCGCGCCGCCGCGGCGCTGGAACTCGTCCACTGCTATTCGCTGGTCCACGACGATCTGCCGGCGATGGACGACGACGATGTCAGGCGCGGCCGCCCGACCGTCCACAAGGCCTACGACGAGGCCTCGGCCATTCTCGCTGGCGATGCCCTGCTGACGCTCGCCTTCGACGTGATGGCCTCGCCCGAAACCCATGCCGACCCTGCCGTTCGCGCCGAACTCGTCGTCATGCTGGCCCGCGCGGCCGGCGTCGGCGGCATGGCGGGCGGGCAGGTGCTGGACCTGACGGCGGAGGGACGCTTTGCCGACGGTCGGCCGCTGTCGCTCGCCGATGCGGAGATCCGCCGCCTGCAGGCGATGAAGACCGGCGCGCTGATCCGCTTCGCCTGCGAGGCCGGGGCGGTGCTCGGCCGCGCCCCGGGCGACCGGCGCGCCGCGCTCGCGGCCTATGGCGAGACCGTCGGGCTCGCCTTCCAGATCGCCGACGACCTGATCGACGTGGAGGGTGACGCGGCAGAGGCCGGCAAGGCGACCGGCAAGGACGCGGCCCGTGGAAAAGGCACGCTCGTATCGCTTAACGGTACGACATGGGCGCGCGACGAACTGACGCGCCTGGTCAGCGATGCGGAAGCGAAGCTGGCGGCTTTCGGCGAGCGGGCCGGCGTGCTGGCTGCCGCCGCGCGTTTCGTGGCCTTCCGCACGGCCTGACTGGCCCGTCGGATTCAAGGCCTGTCGCCTTGACACACTCGAACGGCGCGCGCGACGATCCGCGCTTTCCTGAATTTGGTGAATGGGGGAACGGGCCATGGGCTGGTCTTTGAAGCGGTCGGCTATGCGCGGCCTTGCGGCGCTGGCGATGGGCGTCGTGCTCGCGGCGGGCCTTGCGGGATCGGCGGACGCGCAGAAGGCGCGGAACACGGTCCGGTTCGCCTATGACCAGGTGCCGGAGAACGTCGATCCGTTCTTCAACAATGTCCGTATCGGCGTGATCATCGCCCATCAGGTCTGGGACAACCTGATCTACCGCGACCCCAAGACCAACGAGTACAAGGGCCAGCTGGCGACCGCATGGCGCTGGGTCGACGAGAAGACGCTGGAACTGGACCTGCGCCGCGGCGTGAAGTTCCACAACGGCGCCGAGTTCAGCGCCGACGACGTGGTCTATACGCTGAACTACGTCGCCAATCCCGCGAACCGCTCGACCACCCAGTCGAACGTCAACTGGATCGAGCGCGTGGTGAAGGTCGATTCCCACAAGGTCCGCATCATCACCAAGCGGCCGTTCCCGGCGGCCATCGAATATCTCGCCGGCCCGATCGTCATCCACCCCGCCGCCTATTACGAGCAGGTCGGCCCGAAGGGCATGAACGAGAAGCCGATCGGCTCCGGCCCCTATCGCGTCGTCGAGCACCAGATCGGCCGCTCGATCACGCTCGAGCGCAATCCCGACTATTTCCGCGACGGCCCGAAGCCGCAGCCGACCATCCAGCGCATCGTCATCCGCTTCATCCCCGACCGGCAGACGCAGATCGCGGAGATGCTGTCGGGCGGACTCGACTTCGTCATGAACGTCGCGCCCGATCAGGCCCAGCAGATGCGCGTCGTGCCGACGCTGCAGATCGTCTCGGGCGGCACCATGCGCATCGTCTTCCTCAACCTGGCGACGACCGAGCGGTCGCCGTCGGAGCCGCTGCGCGACGTGCGCGTGCGCCGCGCCATCGCCCATGCCATCGATCGCCAGACCATGGCGACGCAGCTGGTCGGGCAGGGCTCGCAGCTCATCAACGCCATCTGCTTCCCCGCGCAGTTCGGCTGCGACGCCTCGCAGGCCACGGTCTACAACTACGACCCCGCAAAGGCGCGCCAGCTGCTCGCCGAGGCCGGCTTCCCGAACGGCTTCGAGGTCGAGTTCCACGCCTACCGCGAGCGCAACCAGTCGGAGGCGATGATCAACTACCTGCGCGCCGTCGGCATCCGCGCGACGCTGCGCTTCGGCCAGTACGCCGCCATGCGCGACCAGATCCGCGCCGGCCGGGCCGCCATGGCGCACCAGACCTGGGGCTCGTTCTCGATCAACGACGTGTCGGCCTCGACGCCGGTCTATTACAAGGGCCTCGACGACGACATTTCGCGCGACCCCAAGGTGATCGAGCTCTTGGAGCGCGGCGACACGGTGACCGATCCGCAGCAGCGCATCGCCGCCTATCGGCAGGCTCATGCGATCATCACCGATCAGGCCTATTCGGTGCCGCTCTATAACCTCGTCACCTTCTATGCCGCGTCGAAGGACCTCGAGTTCAACGCCTATCCAGACGAGCTTCCGCGGTTCTGGGAAATGCGCTGGAAATAACGGTATGCTGCCGCCCGCTTCCGTGAGAAGCGTGGCGGCAGTCAATCCCTAAGGCGCATAGCCGAATGTTCATCTACACGCTCAAGCGGCTGCTGCTCGCCGCTCTCGTCGCGTTTGCCGTGTCCGTGCTGGCCTTCGTGCTGGTCCGGCTGACGGGCGATGTCGCCATCGCCATTGCCGGCGAAGGCGCGCGCGCCGAGGACATCGCCGCCGTCCGCCAGCAATACGGCCTCGACCGTCCGCTGGTGGTGCAATATGTCGAATGGCTCGGGCGCACCCTGAAGGGCGACTTCGGCCAGTCGCTCTATTTCAAGACGCCGGTGACCGAACTGATCGGCGACAAGATCCAGACCACCGCCGTCCTGGCGCTGCTGTCGATCGCCTTCGCGCTGATCCTGTCGATCCCGCTCGGCGTCATGGCCGCCGTCTGGCAGAATTCCTGGATCGACCGGCTCTGCCTCGGCCTCGCCGTCGCGGGTCAGGCGCTGCCGAACTTCTTCTTCGCCCTGTGCCTGATCATGGTCTTCTCCATCGGCCTCGGCTGGCTGCCGGTCTCGGGCGCCGACAGCTGGTGGCACTTCATCATGCCCACCGTCGCGCTCGGCTATTACGTGACGCCGCCGTTCATGCGCCTTGTCCGCGCCGGCATGATCGAGGTGCTGAACGCCGACTACATCCGCACGGCGCGCGCCAAGGGCCTGCCGCCGGCGACCGTCGTGCTGCGCCACGCGCTGCGGAATGCGCTGGTGCCGGTGGTCGCGCTGACGGCGGTGCAGCTCGGCTTCCTGCTCGGCGGCTCGATCGTCATCGAGACGGTCTTCGCGCTCGACGGCCTCGGCTACCTCGCCTACCAGGCCATCGCGCAGAAGGACTTCCCCGTCATCCAGGCGGTGCTGCTGATGCTGTCGGTCGCCTATGTGCTTCTGACCCTCGGCGCCGATCTGGTGAATGCATGGCTCGATCCGCGGATCAGGGTGGGCTGACATGAGCGACATCGCCCACACCGACGTGCCCGTCGTCGCCACCGCCGAACCCTCGCGCCTGATGCGGCGCGTGATGGGCCACAAGGGCCTGCTGTTCGGCAGCGCCGTGTTCGGCATCATCGTGCTGATCGCGCTGCTGGCTCCGCTGATCGCGCCGCACGACCCCTATGCGCAGGATCTCAACAACCGCCTGGTGCCGCCGATCTGGTACGAGCGCGGCACCTGGACGCATGTGCTCGGCACCGACAATCTCGGCCGGGACTACCTGTCGCGCACGCTCTACGGCGCGCAGATCTCGCTGCTGATCGGCCTCGCGGTGATGCTGATCTCCGGGACCATCGGCACCGCCTTCGGCCTCGCGGCCGGCTATTTCGGCGGCCGGATCGACATGGCGATCACCTTCATCATCACGACGCGCCTGGCGCTGCCGGTGGTGCTGGTGGCGCTGGCAGTGGTCGCGATGGTCGGCGGCACGCTCGGCATCGTCATCGCTGTGCTCGGCCTGCTGAAGTGGGACCGCTTCGCCGTCGTGATGCGCTCGGCGACGCAGCAGGTGCGCTCGCTGGACTATGTGGAGGCGGCGCGCGCCGGCGGCTCCAGCCAGCTCCGCATCATCCTGCGCGAGGTGCTGCCCAACGTGCTGCCGCATCTCATCGTGGTCGGCACCGTGGAGGCGGCCAGCGCCATCCTGCTGGAGGCGGCGCTGTCCTTCCTCGGGCTCGGCGTCCAGCCGCCGCTGCCGTCCTGGGGCCTGATGATCTCGGAAGCGAAGAACTTCATGTTCTTCTCGTTCTGGCTGATCGCCATTCCGGGCGCGGCGCTGGCGCTGCTGGTGCTCGCCATCAACATGATCGGCGACGGCCTGCGCGACGTGACGGCACCGAAGAGCCATAGCTGACGACAGCAGGGCTCGGCGCGCAGTCATGCAGTGTTGCCGCTGCCTGCCGCGCGCCGACTTGCGCTATGAATCGATGCGTATCCGCCAGAGGCCTTCATGACCCGCTCCACCGCCATTGCCGCCGCGCACCAGATGTTCGACGACGGCAGCCTGAAGGCGATCTTCGCCCGGCGCATCGCGATCCCCACCGAGAGCCAGAATCCGGCCCGCGCGCCGGACCTTGCCCGCTACCTCGCCGAGGAGATGCAGCCTTCGCTGGAGGCGCTCGGCTTCACCTGCCGCACGCTGACCCACCCGAAGGCCAAGGGTCCGTTCCTGCTGGCCGAGCGGATCGAGGATCCGGCGCTGGTCACCGTGCTCGGCTACGGCCATGGCGACGTCGTCGCCGGCATGGAGGGCCAGTGGCAGGAGGGCCGCGATCCCTGGACGCTCGATGATACGGGCGAGCGCTGGTACGGCCGCGGCGTGGTCGACAACAAGGGCCAGCACGCCATCAATATCGAGGCGCTGCGGGCGGTCATCGCGACGCGCGGCAAGCTCGGCTTCAACATCCGCTACCTGATCGAGATGGGCGAGGAGGTCGGCTCGGCCGGCCTGCACGATCTCGCGCGCGAGCACGGCCACCTGTTCAAGGCCGACATCCTGATCGGCTCCGACGGGCCGCGCCTCACCGCCGACCGGCCGACGCTCTGCCTCGGCTCGCGCGGCGGCTACCGCATCGACTTCGCGATCAATGCCCGCGAGGGCGGCCACCATTCCGGCAACTGGGGCGGGCTCCTGTCGAACCCGGCCGTGCGCCTCGCCCATGCGCTGGCGACCATCATCAGCCCGACGGGGCAGGTGCTGGTCCATGAACTGCTGCCGGCGTCGCTGCCGGATTCGGTGCGCCGGGCGCTCGCCGACATCGAGCCCGCCAGCATTCCCGGCGGACCGCAGATCGAGCCCTGGTGGGGCGAGATCGGCTTCACGCCGGCCGAGAAGGTCTATGGCTGGAACACGTTCGAGATCCTCGCTTTCGGCGCCGGCGACATCGGCAATCCGCAGAACGCCGTGCCGCCCTCGGCCAAGGCCACCTGCCAGATCCGGACCGTGGTCGGCTCCGACCCCGACGGCTTCATTCCGGCGATCAAGAGGCATCTCGCGCGCCACGGCTTCTCCGATGTCGAGGTGACGAGCGGCCGCGACGCGTCGTTCAAGGCGACGCGCACGGACCCCGACCATCCCTGGGTGCAGTGGGCGGCTGCTTCCATCGCGCTCACCACCAACAAGAAGCCGGCGGTGATCCCGAATGCCGGCGGATCGTTGCCGAACGACGTCTTCGCGGAAATCCTCGGCATGCCGACGATCTGGGTGCCGCACTCCTATCCGGGCTGCTCGCAGCACGCCCCCAACGAGCACGTGCCGAGCGCGCTGGTGCGCGAGGCGATCGGCCTGATGGCGGGGCTCTACTGGGACCTCGGTGAGGGCACGCATCCCAAGGTCGTCAGGTGATCGCTGCGCCGGCAAGCGATGTCGCCGTCATCGGCGGCGGCATTGTCGGGCTTGCGACGGCGCTTGCCTGCAGGGCGCGCGGGCTCGGCGTCACGGTCGTCGATCCCGGCGGCATCCGCAATGCCGCGAGCTACGGCAATGCCGGCGTCATCTCGCGTGGCTCGCTGTTCTCGATGGCGAGCCCCGGGCTTCGCGCGAAGCTGCCGCGCTATGCGCTGAACCGCGAGGCTGCGGTCAGGGTCGATTATGGCTCGCTGCTGGCCGTGATGCCGTGGCTGCTGGCTTTCGTGCGCCGCTGCGACGAAGCCTCGTGGCGAGCGACGGCAGCCGCGCTCGATCCGTTGTGCAGTGCCGCCTATGACGAGCACTGGCGCATTGCCGGGATGATCGGCGCGCGCGACCTGATCCAGCGGCGCGGCTGGGTGAAGCTGTACCGGAGCGAGGCGGCCTTTGCCGCCTCGGCGCTGGAACGGGACATCCTCGGCCACCACAAGGTCGCCTTCGAGGTGATCGACGGCGCGGAGCTGCCGCAATTCGAGCCGGCGCTGACGCGGCGCTTCGCCAGGGCCGTCTGGCACACCGAGACGGGCGCGGTGAGCGATCCCGGTGGCCTCGTGCATGCCTACGAGGCGGCGGCGCGCCAGCAGGGCGTTGAATTCGTCGGTGCGCGCGCCAGAACCGTCGTCGAAGGAGACGAGGGCGCCAGAGTGCTGCTGGAGGGCGGCGGCGAGGTCGAAGCCAGGACGGTCGTCATCGCGGCCGGTGCCCATTCGCACGCGCTGACGCGGACCATGGGCTATCGCCTGCCGCTGGCGGCGGAGCGGGGGTATCACCGGCACTTCGCCCCAACCGGTTCCCATGCCCTGACGCGGCCGATCAACGACACGGGCGGGGCCTATGTCATCGCGCCGATGAAGGCAGGCCTGCGCGTGCTTTCAGGCGTGGAACTCGCAACGCCCGATGCTGCGCCGAACCATGCGCAGATCGGCCTTGCGGAGCAGCAGGCGCGCGGGACGGTCGCCATGGGCGAGGCGGTCGAGGGCGAAGCCTGGCACGGGTCGCGGCCCTCGACGCCGGACGGCCTGCCGGTGATCGGTCGCGCGCCGCGCCACAGGCATGTCGTCTTCGCCTTCGGCCACGGCCATATCGGCCTGTCGACCGGACCGACCACGGGCAAGGTGGTGGCGGAGATCATCGCCGGCGAGGCGACTTCGATCCCGACGGCGCCGTTCGCGGCGGAGCGGTTCTGAAGGGCGGCCGCGCCAATTCGGTTCAAAATGGCGACGGCCTCAACACGTCATCCCCGCCCTTGTGGCGGGAATCCACGACTTGCTTCCGAGGCCCATGTTCAAGGCGTGGATGGCCGGGACAAGCCGGCCATGACCAAACCCGGCCATGACCAAACCCGGCCATGACCAAGCACGGCCATGACGACGCGCGCTGCGACAGCCGCGCCTCGAAGGGCGCGCTTCGCCTGATGCGGGGAGAATGGAGGACGGAAGGCGGCGGTTACGCCACCGCTTCCCTGGACTTCTCGGCGCGCTTGCGGTCGTTCGGGTCGAGATGGACCTTGCGGACGCGGATCGATTTCGGCGTCACCTCGACCAGCTCGTCGTCCTGGATCCAGGCCAGCGCCTTTTCCAGCGTCATGCGGATCGGCGGGGTGAGGCGGACGGCCTCGTCCTTCGACGTCGTGCGGATGTTGGTGAGCTTCTTGCCCTTCAGCACGTTCACTTCGAGGTCGTTGTCGCGGTTGTGGATGCCGATGATCATGCCGCGATAGATGCGGACGCCGGGATCGATGATCATCGGGCCGCGATCCTCGAGGTTCCACATGGCATAGGCGACGCTTTCGCCGATGTCGTTGGAGATCAGCACGCCGTTGATGCGGCTGGGTATCTCGCCCTTGTAGGGCTCATAGGCCTTGAACAGGCGGTTCATGATCGCCGTGCCGCGCGTGTCGGTGAGCAGTTCCGACTGATAGCCGATCAGGCCGCGGGTCGGGGCGTGGAAGACCAGCCTGAGGCGGTTGCCGCCGGAGGGCTTCATCTCGACCATCTCGGCGCGGCGCTCGCTCATCTTCTGGACGACGACGCCGGAATGCTCCTCGTCGACGTCAATGAGGACTTCCTCGATCGGCTCCAGCGTCTCGCCGTTGTCGCCCTTCTGGAAGACGACGCGCGGACGCGACACGGCGAGCTCGAAGCCCTCGCGGCGCATGGTCTCGATCAGGATGGCGAGCTGCAATTCGCCGCGGCCGGAGACGAAGAACGTGTCCTTGTCCGGGCTCTCCTCGATCTTCAGCGTGACATTGCCCTCGGCCTCCTTGAACAGGCGGTCGCGGATCATGCGGCTGGTGACCTTGTCGCCCTCGGTGCCGGCCAGCGGACTGTCGTTGACGATGAAACCCATCATGACGGTCGGCGGGTCGATCGGCTGGGCCTGAATCGGGGTCTCGACCAGGGGGTCGCAGAACGTGTCGGCGACCGAGCCCTTGGACAGGCCGGCAATGGCGACGATGTCGCCGGCGACGCCCTCGTCGATCGGCTGGCGCTCGATGCCGCGGAAGGCGAGGATCTTGGAGACGCGGCCGGTCTCGACGACGGTACCGTCGCGGGCGAGCACCTTGATCGACTGGTTCGGCTTCACCGTGCCGGACGAAATGCGGCCGGTGATCATGCGGCCGAGGAAGGGATTGGCCTCCAGCAGCGTGCCCAGCATGCGGAACGGCTGCGGGTCGACCTTCGGCTCCGGCACGTGGCGCAGGACGAGGTCGAACAAGGGCGCGAGGCCCTGGTCGATCGGGCCTTCCGGCTTCTCGGCCATCCAGCCCTCGCGGCCGGACCCGTAAAGGATCGGGAAGTCGAGCTGCTCGTCGGTGGCGTCGAGGGCGGCGAACAGGTCGAAGACCTCGTTGATCACCTCGATGTGGCGGGCGTCGGGGCGGTCGATCTTGTTGATCGCGACGATTGGCTTCAGGCCGATCTTCAGCGCCTTGCCGACCACGAACTTGGTCTGCGGCATCGGGCCCTCGGCGGCGTCGACCAGAACGATGGCGCCGTCCACCATGGACAGGATGCGCTCCACCTCGCCGCCGAAATCGGCGTGGCCGGGCGTGTCGACGATGTTGATGCGCGTGTCCTTCCAGACGACCGAGGTCGCCTTGGCGAGGATGGTGATGCCGCGCTCCTTCTCGAGGTCGTTGGAATCCATGACGCGCTCGGCGACGCGCTGGTTCTCGCGGAACGAGCCCGACTGCTGGAGGAGCTTGTCGACGAGCGTGGTCTTGCCGTGGTCGACGTGGGCGATGATGGCGATGTTTCGCATGCTCATGGGGGTGCGTCCGGTCGGCAAATACAAAAAGCGGGTCCCGGTTGGAAACGCGGACCCGCATGAAATTGTGTTGCGGTGCATCTATAGGAGCGAGGCGCCGAGCGCAACGGAAAGCGCGCAACTGGCATGATGGCGCGATTTTGCCGTGGCAGTCTCGCAATCTGCGACGGGTGTTGCAGAATGCGAGAGCCATTCCGGGAGAGCCTCAGTCGCCAGATGCAGGCTGATGCTGCATATAGTGGCAATGGGCCGGGGAAAATACCAGATATTGGCTCATGACGGCGCCGATGGCCGTGGCATCGGCCGTGCAGGGATGATCGCGAACCGGCGTCAGGTATCTTGCGTTGCCGGCTCACTGGCTCGGACGGGAGGGGACCGCAATCTGCGACCCCTTGAGCGCGGTCTCCTCCCCTCCACTCCGGGCGCACCCCTGACCATACGTAATTTGCCCTTGAGTGACCTCCGTCGCCTGTGGCAATCTGTCTCGACTAGAACCGTTCAATTGTCCGGTGACGGCAGCGGTCAGGTGGGAGGCGTCAGTGGCTGACATCGACAACGACCTTGCGGGTGCAGGCGGCGACGCGCCGGCCCGGGATCCTCTCGACCGGCGCCTGTTCATGTTCAAGACGCTGCTCGGCGCGGCCGCGGTGACGACCGCTGCGGCGGTGACGACGTCCACCCCCGCCGAGGCGCAGCGCCTGCGCGTCACCGACAGCGATCCCTATGACCGCGAAGGCCGCGGCCGCGGCCGCTTCGTGCGCCGGCGCGGCACCGACAACGACCCCTATGACGCCGAGGGCCGTGGGCGGGTTCGCGTCTACCGGCGGCGCGTGCGCGTCACCGACAACGATCCGCGCGATCCGCGCGGCGGCGGACGCGGCTGGTAGCCGCAATCTGATTTCCCGGGGAATGCCATGACGCTTGCGGCGGATGCCTTCGCGCTCGCCTTCGGAGCGCTGTCCGTCGATCAGGCCTTCGCATTGCGCGAGGACGGCCGGGCGCGGCACTTCAAGAACGAGAATCCCGCGCGGTTCGGCCGGCTTCTGGCGATCGCCGACCTCGACGCCTTCCTGCGCACCGATGCCGCGCAGGTGCCGCGCGTCAGCCTCGCCGACAGCGGCCGCAACGGCAGCGCCGGCGTTCCGGACGACGAGTTCACCTATTCGGACGGCAAGGTCGATCCGTCGCGCCTGTTTCCGCTGTTCGACGGCGGCGCGACGCTGGTCGTGTCGCAGTTCCACGAGTTCCACCGCCCGCTCGCCGATTTCTGCCGGGGGCTGGAAAAGCTGTTCCTGCATGCCGTGCAGGCCAATATCTACCTGACGCCGCCGGGCGCGCAGGGGTTCCGGACCCATTTCGACACCCATGACGTGCTGGTGCTGCAGGTGTCGGGAGCCAAGCGCTGGCGCGTGTGGGACGATGCCATCGTGCCGAACGCGACGCGCCAGACGCGATGGGACGCCAAGCTGCACCGGCACGATCCGTCGGGCGGCAAGGAGGTCATCCTGAATGCCGGCGACGTGCTCTACGTGCCGCGCGGCGTTCTGCACGACGCCTCCGTGCAGGAGGGCGGCGAACCCTCGCTGCACGCGACCATCGGCCTTCTTGAGCCGAGCTGGGCTGATGCCCTGCGCGCGGCCATCGACCAGATGGAGGCGCGCGACGCCGGCCTGAGGCGGTCGTTCCGCACCTGGCGCATCGGCGACGAGGCCGTGCGGTCCGGGCTGGTTCAGGCCGCGCGGGACAGGCTTTCGGCCATCGCCAGCGACGAGGCCATGGACCTCGTCGCCATGCAGTTCCTGCAGCAGCTCGCCTCGGACCGCATGCCCATGGCCGCGCGCGGCCTGGTCACGCCCATGCCGGGGCCGGAGGACATGCTCGTCCTGGCCGATGCGGTGCATCACCATGTCGTGCCGGTGGGCGATGGCGCGGAACTGCGCTGGGCCGGCGAGGCGGAGCGCCTGACCTCGGTCGAGCTCGGCTGGCTGGAGCGGTTGAGCGAAGGGGCGACGCCGGCATCGCTGGGCGGGGAGGCGGCGCTGGCCTTCTGCCGCCGCCTCGCGAAGGTCGGCCTGCTCGAGCGCCGCTAGGGCGGTTCGCGCCCGGCGCAAGACCCTGTTGCCGCATTGCTGGAATTCGGCGTCCACCCTGCAAGGGGTTGCGGATCGCGGCACGCAAAGTCATTGTCCTTTGGCGTTCCCGCGCCCTTGCCGGGGCGGACCGGACTTGCGCCAGATTGCGGCGCGCCCGCTGCATGACGATCGTGACAGGCGGGCAGGTTGCGCGGAAACGCCTCGTCGCCCGTCGAGCCGGCGCGCGACGTTGTATTGCCCGTGCCGCCGCAATTGGCCTGACCATCATCGCTGTCGCTGGGTCTCGCCGGAGACCATGGAGATCATCCCATGAGCCGATCCACTGGTCGGGTTCTCGCCGTCGCCGTCATCCTGGCCGCAGGCGCCGCGGCAGGATGGTGGTTTCTCGGCCGGCAGCAGCCGCCCGCCGTCGCGCAGCCGGCAGGCGCCCCGCCGCCGCCGGAAGTGACGGTGGTCGAGGTCAAGGCGGCCGATACGCCGCTGCCGCTGCAATATGCCGGCAGGGTGGCGGGTTTCCGCGTGGTCGAGGTGCGTGCCCAGGTCGGCGGCATCCTGCTCAAGCGCGAATATGCCGAAGGCGCGGTGGTCAAGGTCGGCGACGTGCTGTTCCGCATCGATCCGCGCCCCTATGAGGCGACGCTCGCCCGCGCCAACGCGCAGGTGGCGCAGGCGCAGGCGGCGCTGAAGCTGGCCGAGGAGAATTTCGGCCGCGCCGAGCAGCTCAACCAGCGCGGCATCGCGACGCCGCGGCAGCTGGACGACGCCACCGCCGCGCGCGACCAGGCTCGTGCGACGCTTCAGGCGACCGAAGCCGACGTGTCCACGGCCAGGCTCAATCTCGAATATACCGTCGTCAAGGCATCGGTCGCCGGGCCGACCGCAATCGGCGTTCCGCCGGAGGGCACGCTGATCCAGGCCCAGCAGACGCTGCTGACCACCATCACCCAGCTCAACCCGGCCTATGTGAATTACTCGGTCACCGAGCGGGAGCTGCGCGAATTCCAGGAGATGGACCGCCAGCGGGACAAGCCGCTCGACTGGGAGACCATCGGCGTGCAGATCCAGTTCGGCGACGGCACCTTCTATTCGCGCATGGGCAAGCCGGACACCTATTCGCGCACCGTCGATCCGCGCACCGGCACGATCCAGATCAGGGCGATCTTCGAGAATACCGACGGCGAGCTGCTGCCCGGCCAGTTCGTGCGCATCAACCTGAAGGGCCTGACCATGCCCAAGGCGATGGTGATCCCGAAGCGCGCGATCAATCAGGGGCCGCAGGGGCCCTTCGTCTATGTGGTCGATGCCCAGTCCACGGCGCAGGTGCGGCCGGTGCGGCTCGACCGCGAACTCAACGATGCCTGGATCATCCGCGAGGGCCTCGCCGACGGCGACAGGGTGATCGTCGACGGCGTCATCCGCGTCAGACCGGGCGGCCCCGTCCGGCCGGTGCCGGCCCCGCCGCGGCCGCAGGCCTCGACCAGCGGAGCCCGGCCGTGATCTCCAAGTTCTTCATCGACCGGCCGGTTTTCGCATCGGTTCTCTCCATCGTCATCGTGCTCGCCGGCCTCGTGTCGATGCGCGCCCTGCCGATCGCGCAATATCCCGAGATCGTGCCGCCGGACGTGGTGATCACCGCGAACTATCCGGGCGCGACCGCCGAGACGGTGGCGGCGACGGTGGCCGCGCCGCTCGAGCAGCAGATCAACGGCGTCGAGAAGATGATCTACATGCGCTCGACCTCGACCGGGTCGGGCGCGATGAGCCTGACCGTCACCTTCGAGATCGGCACCGACGCCGACCAGGCGGCGATCAACGTCAACAACCGCGTCCAGCGCGCCCTGCCGCTGCTGCCGGCCGAGGTCACGCGCCAGGGCGTGACCGTGCAGAAGCGCTCGACCTCGATCCTGCAGGTGATCGCGCTGTCGTCGCCGGGCGGGCGCTACGACCCGATCTTCATGTCCAACTACGCGCTGATCAACATTCTCGACGATCTGCGCCGCATTCCCGGCGTCGGCGACGCGCAGCTGTTCGGCGCCTCGGACTATTCGATGCGCATCTGGCTGCGGCCGGACAAGGTGGCGCAATACAACCTGACGCCCAGCGACATCGCATCGGCCATCCGCGAGCAGAACTCGCAATATGCCGCCGGCCGCTTCTCCGAAGAGCCGATGCAGCAGTTCCAGGACTTCACCTATTCGGTGACGACACCGGGGCGGCTGGCCGATCCCGCCCAGTTCGAGAACATCATCATCCGCTCCGACGAGAATGGCGGCGCGCTGCGGCTGAAGGATGTCGCGCGGGTCGAGCTCGGCGCGCTGACCTACGGCTTCACCGGCACGTTCAACGGCGCGCCGGCTGTGCCGCTCGGCATCTTCCTCCAGCCGGGGGCCAACGCGCTGCAGGTCGCGGAATCCGTGAAGTCGACGATGGACACCATCGCGCGGCGCTTTCCCGAGGGCATGCGCTACGACATTCCGTTCAACACGACCCGCTTCGTGGAAGTGTCGATCCAGGAGGTCATCAAGACCTTCATCGAGGCGATCCTGCTGGTCACGCTGGTCGTGTTCATCTTCCTGCAGAGCCTGCGCGCGACGCTGATCCCGATCATCGCCGTTCCCGTGTCGCTGATCGGCACCTTCGCCGGCATGTACATGCTCGGCTTCTCCATCAACCTCCTGACCCTGTTCGGCATGGTGCTGGCCATCGGCATCGTGGTCGATGACGCGATCATCGTGCTCGAAAACGTCGAGCGCATCATGACGCAGGAGAAGAAGCCGCCGCGCGAGGCGGCGGTGAAGGCGATGGAGGAGGTGTCCGGGCCGGTCGTCGCCATCGTGCTGACGCTCTGCGCGGTGTTCATCCCGGTGTCGTTCCTCGGCGGCCTCGCCGGCGAGCTCTACCGGCAGTTCGCGGTGACGATCTCCATTTCGGTGGTGATTTCCGGCATCGTCGCGCTGACGCTGACGCCGGCGCTCTGCGCGCTGATCCTGAAGCCCGGCCATCACGAGCCGGCGCTGCCGTTCCGCTGGTTCAACCGCGGCTTCGAGTGGGTGACGCTGCGCTATACCGGCAGCGTGTCGTTCTTCCTCAAGCGGGCCTTTCTCGGCATCGTGGTGTTCGCCTGCCTGCTCGGCAGCCTGTGGGTGCTGTTCCAGCGCGTGCCCTCGTCGCTCGTCCCCAACGAGGACCAGGGCTACGTCTTCCTGGTCACGGTGCTTCCGCCGGCGGCTTCCATTGCGCGCACGCGCGAAGTCACCAGCGTCGCCAGCGCCGAGGCGGCGCGCAATCCGGCCGTCGCCAATGTCGTGACCTTCGCCGGCTTCGACCTCCTGTCGGGCGGCCAGAAGACCAATGCCGGCATCTCGTTCCTGACGCTCAGGGACTGGTCCGAGCGTCGCGTCGCATCGCAGGATGCGCGCAACCTCGCGCCGCAGCTCGGCGCGATCAACGCCAAGTTCCGCGACGGCGTGGTCATCGGCTTCAACCCGCCGCCGATCCAGGGCATGAGCACGACGGGCGGCTTCGAGCTCTACCTTCAGGACCGCACCGGCGGCTCGCTCGCCAACCTCGCGGAGGCCGCGAACCGCGTCGTGCAGGCGGCCAGCCAGCGGCGCGAGCTTGCCGGCGTGCAGAATCTGTTCTCGACCTCGGTGCCGCAGTACCGGATCGACGTCGATATCGACAAGGCGAAGTCCATCGGCATCCCGATCTCGACCATTTTCGAGACGATGCAGTCGTCGTTCGGCAGCCTCTACGTCAACGATTTCGCACTGTTCGGCCGCACCTATCGCGTCAGCCTGTCGTCGGAGGCCGACTTCCGCATGACGCCCGACGATCTCAGGCACGTCTTCGTCCGCTCATCGACCGGCTCCATGGTGCCGCTGAACGAACTGGTGACCGTGACGCGCGTCATCGGGCCGGATCAGGTCGATCGCTTCAACATCTTCCCCTCGGCGAAGATCCTCGGACAGCCGGCTCCCGGCTTCTCCTCGGGGCAGGCGATCGCGGCGATGCAGGAGGTCGTCCGGGCGACCCTGCCGTCGGAATACACGATCGGCTGGACCGGCTCGGCCTATCAGGAGCTCTCGACGGCCGGCACCGGCTATCAGGGCTTCCTGTTCGGCATCGTCATGGTGTTCCTGATCCTTGCCGCGCAATACGAGCGCTGGTCGCTGCCGCTCGCCGTCATCACCGCCGTGCCCTTCGCGGTGTTCGGGGCGCTGCTGGCGGTCTGGCTGCGCGGGCTGGAGAACGACGTCTATTTCCAGATCGGCCTCGTCACGCTGATCGGGCTTTCAGCGAAGAACGCCATCCTCATCGTCGAGTTCGCCTCGCAGCGATATCAGCAGGGGCTGGACGCCTACGAGGCGGCGATGGACGCGGCGAAGCTGCGCTTCCGGCCGATCATCATGACCTCGCTTGCATTCATCCTCGGCGTTCTGCCGCTGGCACGCTCCACCGGCGCCGGCTCGGCCAGCCGGCACTCGATCGGCACGGGCGTGATCGGCGGAATGCTGGCGGCGACCGTCATCGCCATCATCTTCATTCCGCTCTTCTTCAAACTGGTGACGCCGCGCCGCAAGGCCGTCGCCGAGGAGGCCAGGGCGGCGGAGACGCCGGCAGAGTGAGGGCGGCTTAAGCCGTCATTAAGTTCCTCGGCGCATAGAGCAGTCAGAACCTTCCGTTAGGTCATGTTTCTCTTGCGTTCCGCCCCCGGCCTGCCGCGTCCAACAGCCACCACGATCGTCGTCGCCGACGATCAGGCCTTTTCGCGCCGACTGATCAGGTCGTCGCTGAGCGGTCTCGGCAAGGTGATCGAGTGCCGGACTGGTTTCGAGGCGCTCGAAATGGTCGAGCGCCAGCGGCCCAATCTCCTCGTCATCGGTTCGCGACTGGTCGGCCTCGACGGCGCGGAAGTGACGCAACTGCTCCGCCGCGCCTCGAACGGCGTCCAGTTCACGCCGGTCATCCTTGTCAGCGGACGCACGACGCAATCCTCGGTGCTCGGCGCCGTGACGGCCGGCGTCCACGAATATGTGGCGCGGCCGTTCAGCATGAAGACGCTGCGGATGCGTGCGGAGGCCGTATTGACCCGGCCGCGTCCCTTCGTGCGCACGCGCCTGTTCTTCGGCCCGGTGCCGCGCGCGAGCCGGGTCAGGGGCGAAGTCCTCGGCATGAGCGGCGAGAACGCCCTGGCGCGGATGATCTGCGGGGTGCGGCTGGAGCGCGCCGACGCCGAGACCTGCCCTCTCGGCCTCGGGTGCATCTGCCGCAGCTACGTCGCGGCGGCAGTGGTGGAGCCCGCCCGCATCGAGATCTGATCCGGTTCAGGCGACCTGGTGCTCGACGTCGCCACGGCGCCCGGCCAGCCAGGATTCAAGCGCTTCTGCTCGCATCGCGGGGGCGAACAGATAGCCCTGGAGCACATGGCACCGCAGGCCCTGCAGGAAGCGGCGCTGCGCCTCGGTCTCGACGCCCTCGGCGACGACCGTCAGCCCGAGGCTGCGCCCGATGCGCACCACCGCCGAGGCGACGGCGCGGGCATTCTTGTCGGTGCCGAGATCGCGCATGAAGCTGCGGTCGAGCTTGATCTCCTCGATCGGCAGGGTGGAGATCGAGGCGAGGCTGGAATAGCCCGTGCCGAAATCGTCGAGCGACAGGCGCACGCCGAGACACGCCACCTGTTCGATGGTGGCGGCGGTCGAGGGGCAATCGTCCATCATGATGCCTTCCGTGATCTCCACGGTCAGGGCGCTGGCCGGCAGGCCGACGCCCGACGTCGCCTCGACGATGAGTTCGGGCAGGCGGCGGTTGCGGAAATGCAGCGGCGACAGATTGACGGAGACTGTCGGGATTTCGAGGCCGCGGCGACGCCAGTCCGCCATCTGGCGGCAGGCCTCGCGCAGCGCCCATTCGCCGATGGCCTCGATCAGTCCGCACTCTTCGGCAACCGCGATGAAGCGCGCCGGCGACACGTCGCCGAAGGCCGGATGCCGCCAGCGGGCGAGGGCCTCGACGCCATGGATGGCATCGCTGTCGGCCCCGATCTGCGGCTGGTAGTGCAGTTCCAGCAGGCCGAGCGCGAGGGACTCGCTGAGGGCGGCGCCCATCAGCAGGCGCTCCTGCGCGATCCGGTTCATCTCCGGCGAGAAGAAGCGGTGCGTGCCCCGCCCGGCGTTCTTGGCTTCGTACATCGCCGTGTCGGCGTGCTTGAGCAGCGCCTCGCGGTCGCGGCCATCCTCGGGGAACAGGCTGATGCCGATGCTGGCCGAAACCGGCAGGGCCATGGCGTCGATCTCGATCGGCTGGGCAAGCGCCGCCAGGATGCGGTCGGCCACCGCCGAGGCGTGGGCCGCTTCGCAATCGTTGAGGATGACAACGAACTCGTCGCCGCCGAGCCGGCTGACAATGTCGCCGGCGCGCAGCTGCTTCTGCAGCCGCCGGGCGATCTCGACGAGCAGCGCGTCGCCGGCCGAGTGCCCGAGCGTGTCGTTGACGTCCTTGAAATTGTCGACGTCGAGGAAGAGCACCGCCATCCGCCGGTTCTCGTTGGCGGCGCGCGCGATGCAATCGTCGATCTCACCGCCGAGCCGGGTGCGATTCGGCAGGCCGGTCAGCGTGTCGAAATAGGCGAGCTGCGCGATATGGGCCTTTTCCTCGTGGCGCTCGATGGCCAGTGCGCAGAGGTGGACGCAGGCCTCCACGAGACGCTCGTGCCAGACGCTCGGCCCCCGCTTCTCCCGGAAGTAGAAGGCGAATGTGCCGGCAACGCGGCCGTCCTTCAGCTTGATCGGCGTCGACCAGCAGGCGGCGAGGCCGAGCGGCAGGGCAAGCTCCTTGTAGGGCGCCCAGAGGGGATCGGTGGCGATATCCTCGACCACGACGGGCTCGCCGCGCCAGGCGGCGGTGCCGCAGGAGCCGGTCTCCGGCCCGATGGGCAGGCCTTCGAGCGCCTGCGAATAGTGTTCGGGCAGGCTCGGCGAGGCGAGGGGGTGGATGATGCCCTCGCGGTCGACGCGCAGCACCGAGCACATGACGCCCGGCGCGATGGCCTCGACCTGCTGGCAGATCAGCGTCGCGATCTCGGGGAGGGTCTGATCCTTGGCGACCGCTTCCAGAACGGTCTGCTGCAGGACCTGCGTCTGGCGCGTCTCCGTGACATTGGCGATCACCGACACGGCGTGGCGGAACACGCCGTTGGCGTCGAAGACCGGGTTGACCGTGACGGAGATCCAGATCTCGCGGCCGTCCTTGCCGTAGCTGATCGTCTCCAGCGTCATGCCGTGCTGGTTCCGGGCGACCCGGTTCAGCTGCCTCACGACCTCGGGATCGCTATGGCGGCCGGCGAGGAGTGCCACGGGAACGCGGCCCATCACCTCGTCGCGCTGATAGCCGAAGAGCTGCGTGAAGGCGGCATTGCAATAGACGATCTGCTGGTGCCCGTCGGTGATGACCACCGCCCGGTCGGTTTCGTTGGCGACCAGCGACAGGAGGTAGAGATCCTCGCGGCGGCGGACCTCGTCGGTCATGTCCTTGACGAAGGCGGCATAGTGGACCTCGCCGCCGGCCTGGATGCGCGACAGCGACAGCGAGCCGACGCGCCTGGTGCCGTCCGGGCGGTCGATCGGCACCTCGACGATCGTGCCGACCAGCTTGTCCGAGGCGCCGCCGCGATTGGCGTTGACGTAGCCGTCATGGTGCGGCCGGACCGCCTCCGGCACCAGCATGCGGACGTTCTGGCCGAGAACCTCGCTCCGGTCGCGGCCCCACAGCCGCTCGGCGGCGGCATTGAAGAAGGAGACCTCGTTGCGTCCGTCGATGATCACCACGGCGTCGATCGACTGCTCGAGCGCCGCGATCAGGACGCCATCGACCTGGCGGCCTGTGCGGTCTTGGCTGACTGAATGCTCGTCCCGCATCAGCGACCTTCCACGCGACAATCGGCGGTTGCAAACGGCACTATGACACCGCGGTCGTAAATTTTTTCGACAACCCGGATCGATCCGCGCGCCCGTTTCAGCCCGGTGGCGGCAGGGTCAGCAACTGCTCAAGACGCTCGGGAGAATTCGCTACAGTTCCGGGTGTACCGGCTCCCTCGCGCGTCGTGTCCCGGCGGGCCGGAACGGCTGGCGCTTCACCATAGGCGCAGCATTTTCTTGCCCGGCGCGGCCGCTGCCCCTACCTCTCGGCCTGCCGCCGCCCGCGCGCGGGTTCAGGACCCATTGCCGTGCCGACCGATCGAACGCTGCCGCAAGCCTTCGCCGTTCCGCCGCTGGCCGGCCTGGACGGTCTCCTGCGCGCACTCCGCTCGGCGCTGTTCGTGGCGATCTGGTGCCTCGTCTGGATCGGGCTCGAAGCCTTCGGCAACCTGTCCAGCAACGACCTGCTTGCGCTGACCACCGGCAACGACTTCTGGACCTACGTGCTGTTCGGCCTTGCGGCGGCCCTCGTCGCGGCCGGCGCCTATGCCCGCCGGCGTGCCTTCTGGACGGTCTTCCTCGATCCGGTGCTCATCGTCCTTCTCGGCTATATCGCGCTCAACGTCCTCGTCTCCGTCGATTTCTCCGCCTCGCTCCGGCGGTTCGTCCTGTCATGCGCCGTGCTGGTGGTCGCCGCACTCGTCTGCCTGTTGCCGCGCGACCGGGACGATTTCGCCAGGCTGATCGTGGGCACCGCGCTGTTCGTGGTCGTCCTGTCCTATGTCGGCGTCCTTCTCGTTCCTGAACTGACCGTCCATCAGGCGACGGATCTGGTCGAGCAGCGCCTCGCCGGCGACTGGCGCGGCGTGTTCGGCCACAAGAACATTGCCGGAGGCGTGTTCTCGTCGATGGTGTTCATCGGCATTTTCGGAATACGCGCGGGCTTGCCGGTCGCGGGCGGGCTGCTCGCGATCCTGTCGCTGGTCTTCGTGGTCATGACCGGCGCGAAGAGCTCCATCATCATCATCGCGGCGGTGCTGCTGCTCAGCGGGCTTGCCAGTTGCATCCGTTCGGCCTTCCTGCGCGCGGTCATCGTCTATTCGCCGCTCGTCGGCCTGCTCACCATCGGCGTCGGCTCCGTGCTCAGTCCGGCGGTCAGCGCCATGGTCGCGGCGCTGCCGGTCGATGCCTCGTTCACCGGCCGGGCCGACGTCTGGGCCTTCGCGCTGGAGAAGTTCGCGGAGCGGCCGTGGACGGGCTTCGGCTTCCAGTCGTTCTGGACGCTGGAGAGCACCCGGTTCGGCGTCGAGGACAGCGAGCAATGGGCGGGCAGCGCGGCCAACGGCCATAACAGCTTTCTCGATACCGCACTGAACCTCGGCCTGATCGGCCTCGTCCTCACCGTTGCCTATGTGGTGATCCAGCCGTTTCGCGACGACGCGCAGGCGCGGCGCATCAGTGCCGACCCGGCAACGCGGACGCTCTGGCTGCAGCTCTGGATGTTCGGCATCTATCTCGGCTGCATGGAGAGCTTCTTCTTCCTGCGCGCCGATCCGATCTGGTTCACGCTGCTGGTGGCGATCACCGGCATGCGCCTGACGGCCCGCTTGCCGATGAGCCCCGCCTCGCCATGATGGCCGCCCGCGCGCCGTGACCGGCGCCGAGGAAACGGATTCAAAGGGAGCGGTTCATGACGGCGAGCGAAACCATGCCGACGGTCGGCCTCGGATTTCGATGGGAGGATACTCCCGTCGGCTTCCGCTTCAGGACCATCGGCCGCACGGTGACGGACGCCGACATCACCGCCTTCGTCGGTGTCACCGGCATGGTCGAGGTGCTGTTCACCAACCTCGACTATATCGAGAAGGAATCGCTGTTCGCCGGCAAGCGCCTGGCGCCGGGCGCGCTGGTCTATTGCTTTGCCGAAGGGCTGCTCATGCAGTCCGCCGTGCAGGGCGTCGGCCTGTCCTTCCTCGGCATGGACCTGAAGGTGGAGGCGCCGACCTTTGCCGGCGACACGATCCATGTCGAATGCGAGGTGGTGGAATCGCGCGCCACCAGCAAGCCCGGGCGGGGCATGGTGAAGACCGTCAACCGCATCGTGAACCAGCGCGGCGAGACCGTGATGACCTATTCGCCGGCGCGGCTGGTCAAGGGACGGGACTATCGGCGGGGATAGGGCTGCAAGGCATCATGCCTGCATCCGCCGGTTTGCGGCCGGAGGGCACGCGCTTTGTCTTGACCGCTGCCGGGGGACGCCCTAAAAGGCGCGCTCGCGGGCGGGGCTGTAGCTCAGATGGGAGAGCGCTGCAATCGCACTGCAGAGGTCGGGGGTTCGAATCCCCCTAGCTCCACCAGCCCGCACTCTTGAGATCGACCCACGATTTCAAGACTCCTTCCCGAATCGGAAATCCCTTCCAGAGCTGTGGCCGCGCCAGAAGCGCGGCTCGCGGCATTGCGTCGATCCTCGCACCCGAGAACGGCGCAGTGTTCGGGGTGGCGGCCGGCCCTCTGGCACGAGACCTGTCGCTTTCCTCCGGATGCCGGCCTTTGGGCGAGGTCTGGTGATGGGAAGACCGGCAGGATGCGATATCGCTTGCGGCATCAGGGTGGCGTATGGCCTGAATGATGGCCGTCGATGATCGGCCGCCCCGACAGGCGGGCGATGGACGACCGAAGCGGAGAGCCTTGTCCGATGACGCCGATCCGCCGCCGCATCCTGGTCGGCCTGAGCGCGGTCCTGCTTCTGGCCGCGCTGGACGCGGGCATCGTGATGAAGGCGCGGCAGGACATCGTCGCGGCGGTGTCGGCGCAGGGCGCCGCGCTCCAGCGTCTCGTTTCCCAGAGGGTCGACCAGCACGACGCGCACCTGACCAGCGTGTCGGCGCTGGCCAACGCGTCCGATCCGCCGCCAGCCGAGGCGTTGCAGCAGGTCATCGCCAGCATCACGCGCTTCTACCCGCGGATCGTCGCCATCGACGTGCTCGACCTGACCAGACAACCGCCAGCGGCTTTGCTCGGTACGGCCGTCCCGGCCGAGGTTGCGGCCGTGCATGGGCGGCTGGCCGACATGCCTTTCCTGCTCGTGCCGAGGGAGCAGGGCGGCGTCCTGCACATCCTGAAGCGGTCCCCGACGGACGGGCCGGCGCGGCTGGCCATCATGATGTCCATCGATCTGGCGCGGCTGATCGCGTCCGACGACGCTCTCGCCCCGACCACGCGCGTCAGCCTGCTGCTCGACGGTCAGACGCTGTTCAGCGAGGGCCCCGATGCCGGCCAGCGCGTGCTGTTCGACCAGCCGCTGGCAAGCAGCACCCAGCCCCTGCGCCTCGTGCTGGCGGCCGAGACCCTGCCCGTTATCCCCTGGGGCTGGCTGCTTCTGGCGACGGCCCTCGTCGCGCTCGGAGCGCTGGCGGTGGAGCGGCTGCTCGACGCGCGGAGCGCTGCCCGCGAAGCCGGCCTTCGCGCGCTGGTCGCCTCGCATGATGCGAAGCTCGCCCATGCCAGCCGCGTCAACGCCATGGGGGAACTGGCCTCCGGGATCGCGCACGAACTGACCCAGCCGCTGACCGCGATCCTCAGCCACAGCCAGGCCGGCCAGCGCCTCGCGAAACGGCCCGAGATCGACCGCGAGGCCATAGCCACCGCCTTCGACGCCACGACCCGCAACGCCAAGCGCGCGGGCGATATTCTGGGGCGGCTCAGGTCATGGCTCACCAAGGGCCAACCGACCATCGAACAGGTCGATCTGGCGGCGGTGGTTGCGGACGTCGTGCAGCTGCTCGACGCCGAGGCAGCGCACGCGGGCATCGCGATCAGCGTCGCGCCGCCACCGCATGAGCCGCTGGTGATGGCCGACCGCGTCCATATGGAACAGGTGGTCTTCAACCTGGTCCGCAACGCCATGGATGCCCTGCGGGATCGCGGCGCCGGCCGGGCCATCGACATCCGCTGGGGCGACGAGGCCGGGCGCGTCGTGCTCGACATCGTCGACAACGGGCCGGGCTTCACGACAGAGGCCCTCGGCCGCGTGTTCGAGCCGTTCTTCACCACCCGCGCGGAGGGCATGGGCCTCGGCCTGTCGCTCTGCACCACGCTGGTGGAGCGCTATGGCGGAACGCTCGGCGCCGGCAACGGTCCTGCCTGCGGTGCCGTCCTGCACATACGGATGCCGCGCGCGCGATCGGGCAGGCAGGTTGGCCGGGTGGCGGCCGAATGAACCGGGCAGGGATTGTCCATCTGGTCGATGACGACCTGGAGGTGCGCGACGGGCTGAGCTTCCTGATGCGCACCGTCGGGCTCACGGTGCATTCCTATGCCGACGGGCTCGCCTTCCTCGAGGCGCTGCCGGGCCTTCCCGAGGGCTGCATTCTCATCGACATCCGCATGCCCCACGTCACGGGCCTCCGCCTGCAGGAGCGCCTGACCGCGGCCGGCTGCGACTGGCCGGTGATCGTCATCACCGGGCACGGCGACGTCGAAGCCTGCCGCCGCGCGTTCCGGGCGGGCGCGGTGGATTTCCTGACCAAGCCGATCGACGAGCAGGTGCTGATCGACGCCGTGCAGGGCGCGCTGTCGGTGCTCGCGGACCGCGTCGCCTCGCGCAGCGAAGGCACCCGCGCCGCAAGGCTGATCGAGCGCCTGTCGTCGCGCGAACTGGAGATCCTCGCTCTTATCACCGATGGCCTTGCCACCAAGGAGATCGCGCGGAAGCTGGCGCTCTCGCCGCGCACCGTCGATACCCACCGGGCCCATATCGCCGACAAGCTGGGCACCACATCCGTGGCCGACATGGTGCGGCTGCGCCTGAGCGCGCGCGACCCCGGCCATCGGTAGCGCTACCGATCCCGGCCAGCGGCCGAGCGGATACTGCGCAACCGGCATTTGCTGCATCACTGACGGCGCTGCGGGCCGCCCATGGCCCCGCGACCCGGAGATTTCAAATGTCGAAGATGACCCTTGCCGCAGCCTGCCTCGTCCTCGCCGGAACCGCCGCCGCCGGCGCGCAGGTCCTGCAGGAGCGCAACATCTCCTCCGCCCTCGCCGTGGAACTGGCCCAGGCGACCGTGGCGGCCTGCGCCGCCAAGAATTTCGCCGTGACCGCGACCGTCGTCGACCGCGCCGGCATCGTCCGCGCCATGGTCCGCGCCGACCGCGCCGGCCCGCACACGATCGATGCGAGCCGCGCCAAGGCCTTCACCTCCGCTTCCGCCCGCGGCAACACGTCGGCCATGGCCGAGACCGCCGCCAACAATGCCGGCGCGCGCAACCTCGTGCATATTCAGGGCTTCCTCCTGCTCGGCGGCGGCGTGCCGGTTCGCGCCGGTGAAGAGGTCATCGGCGCGGTCGGCGTCGGCGGCGCGCCGGGCGGCCACCTCGACGAGGAATGCGCCAATGCCGGCCTCCAGGCGATCGCCGCGAAGCTGCGCTGACCCGAGGCGTTCCGAGAACCGTCGGGGAGCGCAAGCCCCCCGACGCCCACGGCAGGAGCCCGTCATGAAGCGATCCGTCTCCACCCTGCTGGCCCTGCTCGCCCTTGCCGTCGCGCCGGCGGGCCTGCGCGCCCAGACCGCGCCTTCGGCGGCGGAGGTTGCCGACTATCGCGGGCTTCACGCCGCGGCCCAGCGCGGCGATGCCGCCGAGATCGGCCGCCTGCTCGCCGGCCGCGCCGATCCCAATGCCCGCGACCGCCACGGCCGCACGCCGCTCCATGTCGCAGCCCATGCCGGGCACCGCGACGCGATGCGCGCCCTCGTTCGCGGCGGCGGCGATCCGCGCGCCCTCGACAGCCAGCGCTATGACGCGATCACCATCGCGGCGGTGCGCGACGATCTCGCCACCATGCGCGTCGCGCTGGAGATCGGCGGCGATCCCCGTGCGGTGACCAGCCCCTATCTCGGCACGGCGCTGATCGCCGCGGCGCATCTCGGCCATGCCGAGGTCGTCAAGGCGCTGATCGATGCCGGCGCGCCGCTCGATCACGTCAACAATCTCGGCTGGACCGCGCTGATCGAGGCGGTGATCCTCGGCGACGGCGGCACCCGTCACATCAGGACGGTCGCCCACCTCGTCCGCGCCGGCGCCCGCCGCGACATAGCGGACCGCGCCGGCGTGACGCCGATCGACCATGCGCGCCGCCGCGCCTATTCGGAAATCGTCGCGCTGCTGGAGTGAGGCAGGCGGGCGGTAGGCGCTGCCTGCCGCCGGTTCGGTGGATCGTCGCGAGAAACGCCTTGAGGCGGGGGCTCGGCTGGTCGCGGAAGAATGTCTCGGGGTCGGCCTCGCAATCGACCTTGCCGCTCTCCATGAGCACGACGCGGTTCGACACCTGCCGGGCGAAAGCCATCTCGTGGGTGACGACCACCATGGTCATGCCGGTCTTCGCGAGATCGGCGATGACGCCGAGCACCTCGCCGGTCGTTTCCGGGTCGAGCGCGCTGGTCCGCCGGCCGTGTGCCGGCCGGCATTCCCGGCGGAATCTCCCTCGGATTCGTCGCGCCCGCGCCATGATGGCCGGCGGCCTCCTTTCGGCCGGCGCAGCTATCCTTAAGAGGCAGTTCTAATCCCTCTGCGCTCTGGCTGCCGTACTCCGAATGGCGGCAGGCTGATCCACCGGCCTAGTCCGGGCGGCCTGGGCGACGACCGCGGAACCCCGGAGGATGCAGTGCGCGCAATCGGGGACGACGAGGTCGCTGAAGCCTATGCCAGCGGCCGGACCACCTTCATGGGACTCGAGCTTCTCGTCGCGCCGGGCGCGCTCGTGCCGCGGCCGGAAACCGAACTGCTGGGCGCCACCGCCATCGAGGCGCTGCGGCGCATGAACGTGAGGCCCCCGCGGGTCATCGACATGTGCTGCGGCACCGGCAATCTCGCCTGCGCCATCGCGATGCAGCTTCCCGAAGCACGGATTTGGGCCTGCGACCTGACGCAGGAATGTGTCGATGTCGCTCGGCGCAACGTCGACAGCCTCGACCTCGGCGATCGCGTCAGAGTGTCACGCGGCGACCTGTTCGGTGCCCTGTCCGGTCTGGGGCTTGAGGGGACGGTCGACGCGATCGTGTGCAACCCGCCCTACATCTCCGAGAAGCGGCTGGAGGGCGACCGGGCGCACCTGCTGGCGCTGGAGCCGCGCGAGGCTTTCGCGGCGGGTCCCTACGGGCTCAGCATCCACATGAAGGTGCTGAAGGAAGCGCCGCGCTTCCTGCGTCCCGGGGGCGTCCTGCTGTTCGAGGTCGGCCTTGGACAGGATCGTCAGGTCGCTGGTCTGTTCGAGCGCAACGCCGCCTACGAAGCCGTTTCGGCCGTGGCGAATGGCGCCGGCGAGGGACGGGTCGTCCTCGGCCATCTGCTCCGATCCTGATCGTCGCCTCACCGCTCCGATCAGGTCGCTGCCGTGCGTTCGGAGCGACCTTTCGACCAGCTCCGGAGGGCTTCGCGGGCAGCGCTGGAGGGTGCGTCGTTCAAACGGATGATGAAGCTCCGGGCCGGGCATCGGAAAAAACTCGCCGGACTTCAAGCGGGGTTTGCCATGGCTCCGGCGCATCTGCGAACAGCATCGGGGGAACAAGGCCCGGAGGCATCGACGCCGCGGGCAGCCGAGGTTGCGACGCAGACCAGACGCGGTCTCGTGCGTGAAACCGGCCTCCCCTTCGTGTTCCTGTTCCCCGGATCGGTCGGCTATGGCCGAAGCCTCGCCGCGCTGGCCGGGGTGATGGCGGGAACCGCCCAGATCGTCCCGGTCCGCTACCCGGATCTTCGGATGATGCTGGCCGGGCGCGCGTCGCTGGCGGCCATGGCCGACGACGCCATGGAGCAGATCGGCCGCAGGCAGCCGACCGGACCGGTCCGCCTCCTCGGGCATTCGCTCGGCGGCGCAGTGGCGTTCGAGGTCGCCGGCCGGCTTCTGGAAGGCGGCCGCTCGGTACGGTTTATCGGCATTCTCGACACGAGCATCCTCGGCGAGCGTTCGGAATACCGCGAGACCTTGTCGCGCACCGTGCAGCGCATCCGCACCAGCCAGGTGACGGCCGCGCGGATGGCCTGCCGGGGCATTGCCAAGATCGCGGCACGCCTCGGCTGCGAGGGCCTGCTCGCGCGCATGGTCGATCGCAAGGGCAATAGCCAGTTCAACGCCACGCGCTTCCGCATCACGCTCGAACTGCAGGAAGTGCTGCGCTCGCGGGCGTTCTTTCGCTGGCTGGACCAGCCGAAGGCTTCCCTGCCGCTGACCGCCACGCTATTCCGCTGCGCGCGCAAGGACATGCCGCAGCATCTCGGCTGGGACGGCCTGTTCGCGAGGCTCGACGTCGTCGCCATCGATGGCGGCCATATCGACCTGATCATGCAGCCGCACCTGACCCGCAACCATCCGCTGATCGAAGCGGCGGTGGTCCGCTCCTACGCGCCGACGGAACTCGCGCTGCGTGGAGCGGCGTCATGAACCGGGTGGCCTCCGTCGCGCACTATCGGGCCTTCGACAGGGACATCCTGAGGCTCGATGCGGCGGCGGAGACGGATCGCATCGTGGAGGTGCTCTCGGGGCAGGTTCTCGCCATTCTCGGCCGCCGCGGCGCGGTCGTCGGCCTGTCCGGCGGCGTCGACAGTTCCGTCGTCGCGGCGCTCTGCGCGCGAGCGTTCGGGCGCGAGAGGGTTCTCGGCCTGCTGATGCCCGAACACCATTCCTCCGGCGACTCGCTGAGGCTCGGGCACGTCATCGCAGCGGCGCTCGGTATCGAGACGATGGTCGAGGATATCGGGCCGGCACTCGGCGCGCTCGGCGCTTATCGCCGGCAGGACGAGGCGATCCGCACGGTGGTGCCGGACTATGGCGAGGGCTGGAAATGCAAGCTCGTCCTGCCGTCGATCCGCGAGAGCACCGGCATCAACATCACGCGCCTGACGGTGCAGGACCCTGAAGGCGCTGTCCGGACCGTGCGCCTGCCGCCGGACGCCTACCTCAAGCTCGTCGCGGCGACGAATTACAAGCAGCGCCTGCGCAAGATGAGCGAATATTACCACGCTGACCGGCTGCGCTATGCGGTGATCGGCACGCCCAACCGGCTGGAGCACGATCAGGGCTTCTTCGTCAAACAGGGCGACGGGATGGCCGATGTCATGCCGATCGCGCATCTCTACAAGACCCAGGTCTACCAGCTCGCCGAGCATCTCGGCGTGCCGGAGGAGATCCGGCAGCGGCCGCCGACCACCGACACGTTCTCGATGCCGCAGAGCCAGGAGGAGTTCTATTTCGCGCTCCCCTACGATCTGATGGACCTCTGCCTCTATGCCGCGGACCATGGCATTGCCGCCGAGGCCGTCGCGGCCGCCACCGGCCTGACCGCCGAACAGGTGCGCCGGGCGTTCCGTGACATCGAGGCCAAGCGCCGCGCCTCCCGCTATCTCCATGCGCGGTCCCTTCTCGTCACCCCGGTCGCGGCGGAGTGATGACATGTGCGGCATGGCAGGGATCGTGTCTCTCGGCGTGTCGGCACCGCCTCCCGCGCGCGACGCCCTGATCCGGATGGCCGGCGCGCTCGTGCACCGTGGACCGGACGAGCAGGGCATCTATCGCGACGAGCGGGCGGGCCTTGCCCATGCACGGCTGTCGATCATCGACATCGACGGGGGCGGGCAGCCGCTGTCCGATGCCGATGGCGCGGCTTGGATCGTCTTCAACGGCGAGATCTTCAACTATGTCGAGCTGCGCGCCGAACTGGCGGCGCTTGGCTATCGGTTCCGCACCCGGAGCGACACCGAGGTGATCGTCCAGGCCTGGCGCGCCTGGGGCGAGGCGGCCTTCGAGCGGATGAAGGGTCAGTGGGCGCTGGCGCTCTGGGAGCCGGCGGGGCGCCGCCTGATCCTGTCGCGCGACCGGACCGGCATCTGTCCGCTCTATCTCTGCGAACATGGTGGCCGCGTCCTGTTCGCCAGCGAGGTGAAGGCGATCTTCGCGGCCGATCCGGCAATTCCCCGCGCCTTCGATCCGGCAGGGCTCGACCAGACCTTCACGCTATGGGCTCCCGTCGCGCCGCAGGGCGTCTTCGCGGGCATCCGCGAACTCGCGCCGGGCCATACCCGCATCTATCGGGACGGCACCGCGCGCGAGCGCTGTTTCTGGCAGCCGCGCTTCCCCGAAGGCTCCGGCGAGGGTTTCGCCGGCTCGCTGGACGACGCCGTGGAGATGGTGCGCGAGGCTCTCGACGCGGCGGTGTCGCTGCGCATGGTCCGATCGGACGTGCCGGTCGGCAGCTATCTTTCCGGCGGCCTCGACAGTTCGCTTGTCGCCGCCATGGGCCGGCGCTTCGCGGGCGAGCGGTTCCAGACTTTCTCGCTGCGCTTCGCCGATGCCGAGTACGACGAAACGGATTTCCAGCGCCTGATGGTGCGCAGGACCGGGAGCGAGCACCACGAGCTCGTCGTCGAACGACGCGACATCGCCCGCATCTTCCCCGATGTCGTCCGCCACGGCGAACGGCCGATCCTGCGGACCGCGCCCGCGCCGCTGTTCCTCCTGTCGCGGATGGTGCGCGAGGCCGGCATCAAGGTGGTGCTGACCGGCGAGGGGGCCGACGAGGTCTTCGCCGGCTACGACCTGTTCCGCGAGGCCAAGGTCCGCCGCTTCTGGGCGTCTCAGCCCGATTCAGCCTGGCGCTGGCGGCTGATCGAGCGGCTCTATCCCTATCTGTCCCGGTCGCCCGTCCGCCAGCAGGCCATGGCGCGGCAGTTCTTCGGGCATGGTCTTGCCGGCAGCGCCGATCCGGGCTTCGGCCACGATACGCGCTGGCGCACGACCGGCGCGATCAAGCGGCTGTTCTCCGCCGACCTGAGCGCGCGCATCGCGGGCGAGGATGCCGTGTCGAGCCTCATCGACGGCCTGCCGCCGGCGTTCGCGCGCTGGGAGCCGCTGGCGCAGGACCAGTATCTGGAGATGCGGACGCTGCTGTCGGGCTATCTCCTGTCGGCGCAGGGCGACCGGATGCTGATGGCCCATTCGGTCGAGGGCCGCTTCCCCTTCCTGGACGAGGACGTCATGGCGGTGGCGAACGCCCTGCCGGCCGCCCACAAGCTGCGCGTGCTCGACGAGAAGCATGTCCTGAAACGCGTCGCCGCGCCGCTCGTCCCACCCGAGATCGTGGCGCGGAAGAAGCAGCCCTACCGCGCGCCCAACGCCTTGTGCTTCTTCGGCGCGGACGCGCCTGAACATGTCGGGGACATGCTGTCGGAGGCGGCGCTTCGCGATGCGAACGTGTTCGATCCCGCCGCCGTCATGCACCTCGTCTCGAAATGCCGGAAGCATGCGGAGGATGGCGGCGGCGATCTCTCCAATTCCGACAACATGGCGCTGGTCGGCGTGCTGTCGACCCAGTTGCTGCACCACCAGTTCGTCGCCAGCCGTCCGGATGCCGCAAGGCCTCCGGCCCTGGCGACCGACATCGACCACCTGCACCGCGCAGAGGCCTTCGCGTGATGGACACCGCCGTTCCGTTGCTGCACGACCACCTCATCCGTTCGGCCTGCCGAAGCCCGGAAAAGGTCGCCCTCGTCTGCGGCAGGCGCCGCGTCACCTATGACGAGCTCGATGCGAGCTCCGACGCGCTGGCGGCGCACCTCGCCACTGCGGGCGTCGCCCGGGGCGACCGCGTCATGATCTTCGCGGACAATACGGTCGAGGCGGTCGTCGGCTTCTGGGCGACGCTGAAGGCCAATGCGGTGGCCTGCCTGATCAATCCGCTGACCAAGGCCGACAAGCTCGACTATCTCCTGCAGGACTGCCGGCCGGCGGCGTTCATCACCGATGCGCACCTGCACGCAGCGTTCGGCGATCCGGTTCGCCGCGCCAGCTTCCTCAAGCGGGTGGTCGTCAGCGGCGAGGCCGGCGATTCCGAACCGATCAGGCTGCCGCGCGCGGTCCGGTGGGAGGTGGCGACGACGGCGCACGGCGCGCCGCCGGTGCCGCGCTGCATCGACATCGACCTCGCGGCGATCGTCTACACGTCGGGATCGACCGGCGATCCCAAGGGCGTGATGCTGACCCACCGCAACATGCTCACCGCCTGCGCGTCGATCGCCTCCTATCTCGAGCTGCGCGAGGACGAGGTGATCCTCAACGTCCTGCCGCTGGCCTTCGACTACGGCCTCTACCAGATGATCATGGCTTTCAGCGTCGGCGCGCGGCTGGTGCTGGAGCGGTCCTTCGCCTTCCCGGCGCAGACGATCCGGGTCCTGTCCGAGGAGAAGGTCACCGGACTTCCCGGCGTGCCCACCGTCTTTTCCACGCTGCTCGGCTTCAAGTCGCTTCGCGGCAGCGACCTCGCCAGCATCCGCTATGTCACCAATACCGGCGCGGCGCTGCCGGTGAAGCACATCCAGATGCTGCGGGAGCTTCTGCCGGCGGCCCGGATCTATTCGATGTACGGGCTCACCGAGTGCAAGCGCTGCACCTACCTGCCGCCGGAGGATATCGACCGGAAGCCGGAAAGCGTCGGCATCGCCATTCCGAACACCGAAATGTGGATCGTGGACGAGGGCGGCCGGCGGCTCGGTCCCGGCCTCGTCGGCCAGCTGGTGATCCGAGGCGCGACCGTGATGAAGGGCTACTGGGGCAAGCCCGAGGCGACCGCCGAGAAGCTGAAGCCCGGGCCGCTGCCCGGCGAGCAGGTCCTCCACACCGGCGACTACTGCCGCATGGACGAAGAGGGCTATCTCTATTTCGTCGGCCGCAGCGACGAGATCATCAAGTCGCGCGGCGAGAAGGTCGCGCCGAAGGAGGTCGAGAATGTCCTGATGGGCATTCCCGGCGTCAAGGAGGCGGCCGTCATCGGGGTTCCCGACGACCTGCTCGGCGAGGCGGTCAAGGCCTTCGTGGTGATCGAGCAGGGGACGGCGATCGGCGAGGCGCAGATCCGCAACGAGTGCCGCCGGCGCCTCGAGACCTTCATGGTGCCGAAGCACATCGACATCGTCGCCAGCCTGCCGAGAACCGATACGGCGAAGATCAACAAGCGGGCTCTGTCATGAGCCGCTCCCCGTTCCGGCCGGCGAATGTCATGAGATGAGGAGGGTGAACCGATGATGCGAGAAACGGCGGCGCTTGGCGCCTGCAGGGATCAGGTCCGCGCCTTCCTGGCAGCGAATTTCTATGTCGGCGACATGGCCGCGCTGCGCGACGACACATCGTTGATCGACAAGGGCATCATCGATTCCACGGGGGTGCTTGAGGTGGTGGGCTTCATCGAGCAGACCTTCGGTATCGCGGTGGACGACAGCGAACTGCTGCCGGAGAATCTCGACACCATCCAGGGCATCGCGGCCTACGTGATCCGCAAGCAGGAGGAGCCGGTCACCAGCGGCTAGGCTCATTCCGTCGCGGCAGAATGGCCGCGGACGCTGCGTCACGTCGCCGTTGCGCTCGACCGGCCGCGTAGGGCATACGCGTCTGATGGATGTCGCGATCAAGCTGTCTCTGGCGGGTGGCCACGCGTGGGAATTCGTGTGCGACGAGAACGACCCGATGGTGATCGGGGTCGTCTCGGCGCTGCCCGGCGCGACTGTCGATGCCAATCTGCCGCCGGACGGGCTGGTGCAGGTGGAGAATCGCGCCGGAGAGCGCCTCTATTTCTCGCGCACGTCGCTGGTCGCGGTTTCCGTCCGGCATGTGCCGGCAGCTCCGAATGCCCCAAAGCCCGGTTCGCCGGCCCTGCGGCCGCCACGCTTCCTGCTGCTGCCGGCGGTGCTGCCCCGCGAGGCGTCAGCGGAAGCCATGGCGCTTCCCGAAGTGGAGGGCCGCGGCCATCCCGCGCCGGGCGTGCAGGACGTGGTCGACCCGCAATCTCTGCCCGCCGCTGTCGTCGATGCGCTTGTCGCTGCCGCCGCGCGAGGCGTCGCGGCTCTTGAGGTCGATGCCAGCGGGGGAACCCATCTCGATATCCGCCTGATCCGGGCGGGCGCGGGCGCGGCCTTTGCCCTGCCGGTGGGCGATGCGGCCGACGTCCTGCTCGACGTGCTGGTCGTGCTGGAAGCGCCGCTCGGGCTTTCGGTCCGGCTCGCCGGCGACGGCAGCGGACGTGGTCTCGGTCTGGCCGAGGGCGACATCCTGCTGGTGCCCCCGGCTGAAGCGGGCGCGGCCATCGGGGCGGGCGATCCCTCGCCATCGCCCGTCATCCTGCTGGCGGGCCGCCTCATCCGGGGCGAGCGCCTTGCCGCCGCCTGAACCGGCATTGCCCGTTCGCGGCGCCAGCTTCTTTCCCATCGCCGATGGCGGGATCGTCTATCTCGACCGCGTTCGACGGCTGTACGGACTGAATGCTCCGGCGGCGCTGGTCTGGCGCGACCTGACCGAAAGCGCGGCCCCGGCCGAGACCGTGGCGCGGCTTGCCGAGGCCTATTCGCTCGACGCCGCGACCGCGCATGAGTGGCGCGACCTTGCCGTCAGGTCGTTCGCCGAATCGATCCTGAGGGATGCGGCGGAAGCTGCCGATGCGCCGGACGCGCCGCACGTCGCGGATCCACGCCCCTTCGACGCGGGAGTCGTCTATCGCCTGCTCGGCCAGCCCGTCCACGTCGATGCGCCCGCTGCCGTTCTCGACGGCATCGATACGCTTCTCGGCGACCGGATGATCCCGGCCCGCGCACCGGCGAGCGCGGACGCGCTCTGGGTCCGGGTCACGCCGGAGGGCGGGCACCTGCGCGTCGAGAGCGGCGGCGATCCCCCGACGGTCGAAACCCGCGAGACGGTCGTGCCGGACGTGGAACGGCGCATCGTTCAGGACATCGTCCCCCGCGTGCCGCATTTTCTTGCTTTCCACGGCGCGCTGCTGGCACAGGGCGACCGGTCGGTCCTGCTCTCCGCGCCGTCAGGTTCGGGCAAGACCACGCTGGCGCTGGCGCTCGCAAGGGCCGGCTGGTCTCTCCTGACGGACGAGATGGCTCTGCTCGATCGCGATCTCGGCTGGCGCGGCCTGCCGTTCCGACCCTGTGTGAAGAGCGACAATTACGGCCTGATCGCAGCGGCCTTCCCGGAGCTCGGCGATGCGATGGAGCACGTCCGATTCGGCCGCAAGGTGAAGTTCCTGCCGCTGCCGCTCGACACGCGGCGCCTGACGTTGCGGACGGTCGTCTTTCCCCAGTACCGGCCCGGACCGGCAACCGAACTGATGCCCATTTCGCCAGCTGACGGCCTCCAGCGGCTTCTCGCGCAGTGCATCTACGTGCCGCCCGGATTCGGCGAGGAAGACGTTACCCGGCTCATATCCTGGCACGATGGCACGAATTACTACGCGCTTGGCTTCGGCGATTCGCAGTCTGCATCGAAACTTATCAACGGTGCCGATTTTTCAAGCTTGCGTTAGGGAAGCTCGGCGGATAGTGGTCTCGGGTCTTTGATCAATGGCCGGAGGTTCCGCGTGGCGCCCAAGAATCCGATGGACAAGGTGTCTGACCGCGACCGCCGCCAGTTTCTGGACAAGGCTGGCCGCTTCGCGGCCGTGACGCCGCCGACCGTCGCCCTCATGCTGTCGGCGACCGGACGCGCACGCGCTCAGGCCACCTCGGGCACGACCACCACCACCACCACGACGGTCACGACGTCGACGCCAGTCTAACCGCTCTAAACCCGCTCCTCGGGGGCGGCGTCTATGCGGGTATTGCGAGCTGGCGCAGTTCGCCTTCCATCGCGCCGAACGCGTCATGCCAGTAGGTCGGTGACGACTGCCTGAACAGCCGCATCGACGGATACCAGACGGATGTCGGTGTTTCGCGCTGCCAGCGCCATTCCGGTGCGGCCCTGAGGGCTGTCCAGACCGGGCGGCCGAGCGCACCGGCCAGATGCGCGATCGACGTGTCGCAGGAAATCACCAGATCGAGACATTCGATGGCCGCGGCGGCATCGACGAAGCCGTCGTCGCCCGAATCGAAATCCTCGCCGAGCGTCTCGATCCTGTGACCGTTCGGCAGCGGCGGCAGGTCGCCGATCGCCGCTTCGGTATGAAGGCTGATCAATCGGACGCCGGGAATTGCGGCGAGCGGGGCGAACTGGTCCTCGCCGAAGGACCGGGCGTCGTTGTTGCTGCCGCGCCAGGCGATTCCGACCCGGAAGCCCTTCGACCCGATGCGGGTGCGCCATTTCTCGACGAGGCCGGGCTCCGCCGAGAGCCATGGCGCTGTCGGTATCGGCTCGCCCATGCGCTGGAATCGCTCGGGCAGGCTCATCAGGTGGCACTGATGGTCGAAGCGCATGCCGGCCGTCAGCCCGGTGATGATCTCGATATCGCCCGCGAGCCCCGCGAACAGCCGCTTGAGCCGCGATGGCGTGAAGAACTGCACCTTCGCGCCCAGCGCGACGAGACGCGGCAGATGCGACGAGAACTGGATGTAGTCGCCATTGGCCTGTTCGCCGAGCACGAGGATCGACCGGCCGGCGAGGGGCTCGCCCAGCCAGGGCGCGGCAATCAGGTCCTCCCGCGCGCCCTTCTGGTTGTCCTTGGTGAAGCGGTGCTCGTAGCCCGCCCATCCGGGCCCGAACTCGCCGCGCGTGAGGTGGATGCAGCCCTTGGTGAACCGGACGGACCGCGAATCCGGTTCGATCGACAGCGCCCGGTCGATTGACAGGACGGCCTCGTCGAGACGGCCGAGATCGGCAAGCGCCATGGCCATGTTGGCGTGAGCCGCGGCAAAGGTCGGCTTGAGGACGAGCGCCCGCCGGAACGCGTCCAGCGCCTCGCCGAGCTGGCCGTTGGAGCGCAGCGCGCAGGCGAGCTCCTGCCATGCGTTGGCATCGTCAGGGCGCGCATCGACGACCCTGCGCAGCAGGTCGATCGCCGGCGCGGGGCGGGTTGCCTCGACGAACCGCCGAGCGAGAAGCTGCGCGGCCTCCAGCTGGTCCTTGTACCGGTGGCAGATATCCTCGAGCGCAGCGGTCGCCTCGTCGTCGCGCTTCAGGTCGGCAAGTGCCCGGGCGCGCTCGAGCAGGACCAGCGGATGGTCGGGCGCAAGCGCAGTGCCGCGCTCCGCGACCGCGAGCGCCATGTCCGGTTTGCCGGCGAGGCGGAGGCAGGCTGCCTGCCCGGACAGGGCGTCGATATCCTCCGGGCGCGCCGCGAGGATGTCCTCGAAATTGACGCGGGCATCGGTATGCCGCCCCAGGGCGAGAAGGGCCCGGGCGAGCGCCATCTTGCTGGCCTCGGCGGCTGGTGCGTATTGCAGCGCCCGCTCGAAGCTCCCCAGCGCATCGGCATGGCGGCCGAGGGCGACGAGCGCGCTGCCCAGCGCATGCGCCGCATCTGCATCGTCAGGGCTCGCGTGGAGAACGGCGCGCCAAGCTTCGACCGCATCCTCATGCCGGCCGGCCTGGCTGAGGCCAAGGGCCTCGCGTCGCCGCAGCGCAAGAGTGGTGGCTGTCCCGTCCGTTGCCATGCCGAGCGTGGGCATCGAGATGATCATGGTCGACCCTTAGCGGTGTCCGCGGCCGGCGCGCAGCGGAAGGTCTGGCGACGGGCCGGAGTATGATGTCCCGGTCATCCCCGCAACAGCCTTCCGAGGCCCGTCCAGGCCCGGGTGATGCGGCGACGATTGACCTTGAGCCGGGCGCCGACGTCGCGCCGGTCGCCGAGCCCGAGGGAGAAGGCGTCGCGTTCCCAGGCAAGGCCGCGCGACAGGTTGGCGAGCGGCCGCAGCGCGCGGTCCAGCGGGGGCCATCGGCGCTGTATCAGGCATCGCCGCAGGTGCCGCCGGCCGCGCGCGTCCTGCGCGAACGGCTCCGGCGGCGGGCAGGCCGAGACGAAAGCCGCCTTGTGGAGCCCGCCGGCCAGGGCAGGGCCCATGCCGCGTTCACCGGCTTCGCGGGCGAGCACGGTCCAGTCGAGCGTGGCCGCGGAGGCCTGCATGAGGCGTCCGAGGTCCATTGCCTCGCGCAGGTCGATGATGCCGCCCGCGCGATTGCCGTTGACGATCTCGCCGTGGATGACGTTGTGCAGGATGCGGTGGCGCGGCGAGGGAATGGCGAGCCCCGGCGCGACGGGCACGGCTTCGGCGAGCATGTCCGCGCCCGACAGCATGCGGGTGCGCGTGGACAGGGCGGTGTGAACCTCGACGCTGACCGGGTGCCCGGCATGTTCCAGCGGCCATTCATGGATATGGGCCTGTTCGGTGCCGATCGTGCCCGACGGCAGGAAGCCGGCGAGGGCGAGCGAGCGCATCGCCGTGTCGAGATCGTCCGATGCGACCAGCAGGTCGATGTCCCGCATCATGCGGTCGCCCGAAGCGGGGCCTGCCTCGAACAGCCAGGCGGCACCCTTGAGAACAACGCCCGTCACGCCGGCCGCGTCGAGCGCATGGCCGATGGCCAGTGCCTCCGTGCGGATCGCGGCATTGCCATCGGCATTGGCGGCGAGGGCATAGTCCAGATAGGAGGCGACATCGGCCGGGATCCGGCTTCTGACGCCGGCATCGTCGAGAACGGTTGCCAGCATCGGCAGAGCGAAATCACGGGCCGCCAGCGCGACGGTCGCCATCCAGTCGATGGCATTCTCGGAAAGGTCGGCAACGGAACCGCGCCGTCCGGAGCGCCAGACGAGCCAGGCAGCCAGAATCTGCTCGGCCGGCGGTGCAGGAGGTGTCGCTGCCGCCGTCGTGGCCCGAGCCGTGTCGCGCGCCTCAGGGCTCACGTCACGTCCCGATAGCTCTTCTCCTCGACAAAAGCCGAGCCGACCGCCGCGTTGATGGCACGCTTCACCCGCGCCCGCTCGTCGTTGGTCAGATAGACGGCCCGGGCGAGGGCCACGAAGGAGGCACCGAAATCACCCGTCCGTTCGCAGTCGCGAATGTCATCCTCGATGGTCCACAGGCGCTCGTTGATGGCCTGAAGTTCGAGGATCGACGCGTGCAGGTCGGGGCCTGCGGCGGGGAAGTGGGTCGACAGAACCTGCTCCAGCGCAGCCAGTTCCTTGCGGACATTGGCCAGCTTGGCGGAATCGGCGATCCGTTCCGATTTGATCCTGAGGATCGTGATCTTGTCGATCAGTTCACCGGCCGACGCCGGGACCATGAGAACGATGCTGTCGGTGTCCTGCATGTAAACCCGCGCCCGCCATGCCGCAGCCGATCATGGCCGGAAATCGGAGCCGGGGCCAGCCTTTGCAGCGCACAACGACCGACCGGATTCCCGGCCCCCGATGCCGGGCCGCTGCCGTGGTCGCATGGCGACTGGTCAGGCGTGCCGGTTGCAGATGACCCAGATCGCGTTCACGGGTTCGTCGCCGATCGCCCAGATGCGGTGCGGCGTCTGCGAACTGAACGAGGTGGAATCGCCGGGGCCGAGCTCGTAGGTCTCGAAGCCGATCTGCACGCCCAGCCGGCCCGCCAGCACATAGGCATATTCGCGCCCGGCATGGCGGACGAGCGAGTCCGGCGGGCAGGAGGATGCGCCGACTTCGTAGATCACGTGAAGAAACTCGACCTGCGCGTCGTGCTGCGGCGTCAGCCGCTCCCACTGCACGCCGCCGGAGAGGCGGATGGTCTTGCGGTCGGACGCGCGCAGGACCGGGCTGACCGGCGCCTCGGCGGGCACGAGTGATTCCGCCGGTTCCGCCGGAGGCGCGGAATGTGCAGCCGGATTAAACATATCGTCGAAGCTCAGGTCGAGCTCGTTGGCTATGGCGTAGAGCGTGCCGACCGAGGGCATGACCCGGCCGTTCTCGATCTGCGAGATCAGGCTGGGCGAGACCTTCAGCCGCCGGGAAAACTCGCGCAGGCTGATGCCAAGCGCCTCGCGCCCGGTCCTGATGCGCTGGCCAAGGGAAAGCAGGCCCTCCTGCCCGGGGGCTGCCTTGGCCGGAATGACGAGGGTGCGCCTCGCCCTGTCGACTAGTCCGCTCAAACCGCCGTCCTTCTGTTCACGATCACCGGCCGGCTGCTGTTGACATTGCCAGAAGCCGATGTTTATCGTCAATGAACAATAATGATCCTGCCTGAACAGATATGGCAGGCCGGGGAGGACAGCAAGCGTGCATCACGTGCTTCGCGCCGCGGAGATCGGTTACGTCGATGTCGATCCCGCGCAGGGGCGGGGCTTCGGCCGCGCGATGCTGGTCGACCGCTCCTCCGGCGCCGTTCACACCGGCCTCTATGCCTGCCGGCTCGCCGCGCGCGGCGCGGTGAACCTGCACGTCCAGTCCTACGAGGAATATGTCTACGTGACCGCCGGCGAGCCGGTGCTGATCCTCGATGGCAAGGCGCAGAGGCTGGTGCCCGGCGCCTGCGCCTTCATCCCCATGGGGTCCGAGCACGGCTGGCTGGGGCCGGACAACGGCGCGGCGACCTGGATCGAGCTCGCAACGCCCATCCCGCGCGGCCCCGAAGGGCCCGCCGACACGTTCTGGCTCGGCCGGGCAGCCGCCGACGCCGTCGCGCCTCTCGACATCCGCGATCCGCGCTCGCGCCACTTCTTCCGCATGACCGACGAGGACATCACGGTCGACAAGCTGAAGGTCGGCTCGCGGGCCGATGCGCCGACCGTCTCGGCGGGCATGAACACCGCGCTGCTGGCCTATAGCGGCATCGCCGTGAAGATGCTGATCGACCAGCGGCTGTCCGCGGCGCTCGCGACCATGTTCATGGTCGAATACCAGCCGGGCGGCGTCGCCCATCCGCACGACCATCCGCTGGAGGAGGCCTACATCATCCTCCAGGGTGAGGTGGAGGCGATGGCCGATGGCCAGCACTACGTTCTGAAGGAGGGCGACGTGTTCTGGACCGGCGTCGGCTGCATCCACGCCTTCTGGAACCGCACGGATACGACGGTGCGCTGGCTGGAGACATCCTCGCCGGCACCGCCCGCGCGGCACGGATACCGCTTCAATCGCGACTGGGAATATCTCGAGGAAAAGCTCGGGAAGGGCGGCTGACCGCGGGGAGCGGCACAGCGTCGTTGGAGGGAATTCTATGGCAGTGGTTTCGGTCATCGTCGGTGGCACGCAGGGCCTCGGCAAGGACATTGCCAGGCGCCTCGCCGCGCGTGGCGAACAGGTCTACCTGTCCGGTCGCGACCAGAGCCGGGCGGACGCGGTCGCGGCCGAGATCGGACATGGCGCGAAGGGGCTCGCCATCGACCTGTCGCGCCCCCACGACATCGCGGGCGCGCTGAAGGCGGTGCCCGCCGTGACGAATGTCGTCATCGCCGCCATCGAACGCGATTCCAATTCCGCACGCGACTACGGCATCGACCGGGCGATCAAGCTCGCGACGCTGAAGCTCGTCGGTTACACGGAGGTCGTCCACGCGCTGGCCGACCGGCTGACGCCGAACGCTTCGGTGGTGCTGTTCGGCGGGCTCGCCAAGGAGCGGCCCTATCCCGGCTCGACCACGATCACCACGGTCAACGGCGCCGTCTCCAGCATGATCCGCACGCTGGCGGTCGAACTCGCGCCCGTCCGCTTCAACGCGATCCACCCCGGCATCATCGGCGACACGCCCGAATGGGCCGGCAAGGCCGAGGCGCTGGAGCGCACCATCGCCCGCACGCCGCTGAAGCGTCTCGCGACCATGGAGGACGTGGCCGGCGCGACGCTGTTCCTGCTCGACAATCAGGCCGTCAACGGCGTGAACCTCAACATCGACGGCGGCTGGGTGCTGACCTGACCAGGATCGGCCTGCCGGACGCGGAGCCGGTCCGCCTCAAGCATCAGAACGAGCGCAACGCATAATCATAACCCCCGAGGGAGAACTCCCATGACCATATCGAGGCGCGATTTCGGAAAGCTCGCAGGCGGCGTATCGGCCGGCCTTGCCACCCCCGCGGCATGGACCAGCGCGCGGGCCCAGAACCAGCCGATCCGCGTCGGCTGCACCGTCTCGCAGACCGGCGCGCTGGCCAGCACCAAGAATTCGCTGATCGGCTACGAGCTTTGGCGTGACGACATCAACGCCGCGGGCGGCCTGCTCGGGCGCAAGATCGAGCTCGTCGTCTATGACGACCAGTCGGCCCCGGCGCAGGTGCCGAGCATCTATTCCAAGCTCATCGACGTCGACAAGGTCGACTTCCTGTTCTCGCCCTACGGCGCGAACCTGACGGCCACCATGATGCCGCTCGCCAAGCAGCGCGACCGCCTCGTGGTCGGCATCCTGACGCTCGCCTCCAACGACCGGCTGCGCCACGACAAGTTCTTCCAGGCGGCGCCCTGGGGCCCGAACGGCGCCGACGACTGGGCGCGCGGCTTCTTCGACCTCGCCAAGGCGCAGGGCATCAAGAAGATCGCCATCGTCGCGGCCGACACCGAGTTCTCCAAGACGGCGGCGGCCGGCGGCAGGCGCGTCTCCGAGTCCATGGGCATGGAGGTCGTCGGCTACGACATCTACCCCCCGACGCTGAACGACTTCTCCTCGATCCTGCGGAACCTGCGCTCGCGGCAGCCGGAAGCGATCTTCCTGTGCTCCTATCCGCCGGACTCGACCGCCATGGTCCGCGGCCTCTCCGAGATCGGCGTAGCCAATTCCGTGCGCCTGTTCGGCGGCGCCATGGTCGGTCCGCAATATGCCTCGCTGCTGCAGTCGCTCGGGCAGAACCTCAACGGCATCGTCAACTTCCACCTCTACGTGCCCGAGCCGACGCTGAAGTTCCCGGGCATCGAGGGCTTCCTGCAGAAATACGAGGTGAAGGCGAAGGAGGCGAATGTCGATCCGCTCGGTTTCTACATCCCGCCGTTCTGCTATGCCGCCGGCCAGATCATCTCGGAGGGCATCAAGGCCACCGGCTCGACCGATCAGGCCGTGGTGTCGAAATGGCTGCACGAAAACCCCGTCAGCACGATCGTTGGCCAGATCCGCTTCAACGATATCGGCGACTGGACGGAGCGCCGGGTGCTGATGGCGCAGTTCCAGGGCGTGCGTGGGAACGACGTCAACCAGTTCCGGCAGGCGGGAAAGCAGGTGGTGCTCGATCCGCCGGCGCTGAAGAGCGGCGAGTTCGTGCCGTTCCGGCAGGCGCGCGCCTGAACGCCCTGCACGGACGACGGCCATGGAATTCCTCGATCTCATCACGAACGCGCTCGTCAGCGGCGTGGCGCTCGGCAGCATCTACGCGCTGCTGGCGCTGGGGCTGTCGATCACCTTCGGCGTGCTGCACATCCCGAATGTGGCGCATCCCGCGCTGATGATCGCGGGCGCCTATGCCGTCGTCTTCGCCAATGCGCGGGGCCTCGACCCGATCGTCGCGGCCCTGCTGCTCACGGTGCCGTTCTATGCGCTCGGCATCGTCTTCTACGAGTTCTACGCCCGCGCCTTCGAGAAGCGCGGGCGCGGCAACACGCTGCAGAGCCTGACGCTGTTCTTCGGCGTCTCGCTGGTCATCGAGATTGCGCTGGTGGTGGCCTTCGGCACCGACCTTCGCTCGGTCGAGGTGCCCTATGTCGGCCGCAGCCTCGAATTCGGCATCGTGCTGCTGCCCTATCGCTTCCTCGTGCCGGCGCTGCTGGCGCCGGTCGTGATCCTGGCGCTCTGGCTCTACATGACCCGGACCTATTCGGGCCTCGCCCTGCGCGCGGTGGCCCATGACGACCGGGCACTGTCGATCTCCGGCGTCAATCCCGTCTCCATCAAGCGTCATGCCTTCGGCATCGCCACGGCGCTCGCGGTTCTGGCTGGCGCCGCCCTCGTCATCACCGGTCCCGTCGACCCCTTCGCGGGCCGCGTCCAGATCGGCCGGGTCTTCGCCATCGTGGTGCTCGCCGGCCTCGGCTCCATTCCCGGCACGCTCGTGGCGGCCATCCTCATCGGCATAGCGGAAGCCCTGGTGACCGCCTTCCTCTCGCCCTCCTGGGCGCCCGGCGTCGCTTTCGCCATCCTGCTCGGCACGCTGGCGATCCGGCCGAGCGGCCTGTTCGGAGCGCGCTGATGCGGACGCTCCCCTTCCTCGTCATCGCGGCGCTGATCCTCGTCGGGGGGCTGTTCCTGCCGCAGTTCGTCGGCAATCCCTATTATTTCTTCGCCGGCTACGTTGTTCTGCAATACGTGGTCATCGCCACGGGCTGGAACATCCTCGGCGGCTATGCCGGCTACATCAATTTCGGCACCAGCGCCTTCTTCGGCGCGGGCGTCTATGTCGCCGCCTTCCTGATCAAGGCCTTCGGCGCGCCGCTGCCGGTACAGATCCTCGCGGCGGGAGTCGTCGGCATGCTGCTGGGCGTCGCGACCGGTTACCTGACGCTGCGCATCCAGGGCGTCTATTTCTCCATCGCCACCGTCGCGCTGGTCGTGGTGCTGGAGACCTTGATTCACAATATCGACTATCTCGGTGGCGCCTCGGGCATGCAGACCATCGCGCCGCCGGCGCCGGCCTGGTTCGGCGGCCAGACGCAATATGTGTTCTGCGCGATGCTGGTGCTGGCGGTTGTCGCCGTGGTCGCGGCGCGGTTCATCGAGCGCTCGTGGATCGGCCGGTCGCTGCGCGCCATCAAGGCGAGCGAGCCGGCTGCGGAAGCCTGCGGGGTGCCGACGCTGTCGATGAAGCTCGTCGCCTGCGCCATTTCCGGCGCGATCATCGCCATCGCCGGCGCGCCCTACGCCTATTATGCCTCGCATGTCGATCCGCTCAGCGCCTTCAGTCTGACCATCGGCCTCAATGCGCTGGCCATGCCGCTGATCGGCGGGACGCGCTCCTGGATCGGCCCGGTGATCGGCGCGCTGCTGCTCGCCAGCGTCCAGCAGATCGCGACGGTGACGATCTCGTCGGAGTTCAACATCCTCGCCGTCGGCATCGTTCTGATCGCCTTCGTCGTGCTGGCGCCGGAGGGCATCCTGGGACTGATCGCCGACCTCAAGGAGAAGCTGCGGCGCAGGGGGGCACGGCCATGAGCGAGCCCATCGTCGTCATTCGCGGCGTCGAGAAATGGTTCGGCGGCCTGCGCGCGCTCGGCCCGGTCGACGTGGATCTGAAACCTGGCGAGCGGCTCGGACTGATCGGGCCCAACGGCTCCGGCAAGACGACGCTGATCAACTGCCTGTCGGGTCTGTTCGTGCCGGACAAGGGCACCATCGTCTATGACGGGCGCGACATCACGCGCGAACCGGCCTTCCGCCGGGCACGCATGGGCATCGCGCGATCGTTCCAGATCCCGCGGCCGTTCACGGGGATGACGGTTCTCGAAAACCTGCTCGTGCCGATGGACTATCTCGGTTCGCACGAACGGTCGGAGCTCGAGCGCGCCGACGAGGTGCTCGCCTCGGTCGGGCTCGCCGCGCGCCGTGACGCGCCGGCCGAGTCGCTGTCGCAGCTCGAACTGCGCAAGCTGGAGCTGGCCCGCGCGCTGGTGACCGAGCCGAAGGTGCTGGTCGCTGACGAGGCCATGGCCGGCCTCTCCGAGAACGAGATCGACGACGTTCTGGCGCTGCTCATGCGCCTCAACGACACGGGCGTGGCGATCATCATGATCGAGCACATCATGCATGCCGTCATGCGCTTCTCGCAGCGGATGATCTGCCTGGAGACGGGTAGGATCATCGCCATGGGAACGCCGCAGGACGTGGCGCAGGACAGACAGGTTCAGAAGGTCTATTTCGGTGAACGGGCTGGTGCTTGAGAACGTCTGCGCCGGCTATGGCGCAGTCACCGTGCTGCACGATGTCAGCCTGACCGTGCGCGAGGGCGAACTCGTGGCGCTGCTCGGCATGAACGGCAATGGCAAGTCGACGCTGCTGAACGCCATCCTCGGCTTCGTCCGGCCGAGCGCCGGCTCGATCCGGCTCGACTGGGAGGGCGAGAGCACCGAGCTTTCCGGCCGCGAGCCGCATCGCGTCGTCGATCTCGGCATCGGCTACGTGCCCGAGGGACGCCGGCTGGTGCCGAACCTCACCGTCGAGGAGAACCTGCGGCTGGCCGCAGCGGGGCGTTCGCGTCCGGACCTCAAGGACAATCTCGCCTTCTGCTTCGAGACCTTCCCGATCCTCGCCGAGCGTCGCCGGCAGCTTGCCTCGACCATGAGCGGCGGGCAGCAGCAGCAGCTCGCCATCGCCCGAGCGCTGATGACCTCGCCGCGCATCATGGTGATCGACGAGCCTTCCGTCGGGCTCGCGCCCATCGTCGTCGACCAGATGATCCAGGCGATCAAGACGCTGCAGTCCGAGAAGAACATGACGATCCTGATGGCGGAGCAGAGCTTCTTCCAGGCGGTGGAGGTGGCCTCGCGCGCCTACGTGCTCGCGCACGGGCGCGTGGTCCACGCCATCGAGCATGGCCTTGACGCCGACGCGATCGAGACCATCCGCAAGGCCATGATGGGGGTCGACTGAGGCCATCGGCCTCGCCGGCCCCGCAATGACGAGGAACGGGACATGCTGTTTGCCATCCACGCGCTCGACCGCGCCGGAGCCCTGCCGCGACGGCTGGAGAATTACGACGCGCACAAGACCTTCCTGTCCGACACCTCGGCCTTCGGGGTCAGCATCGTCATGTCGGGCCCGCTGATTGCCGACGACGGCACGACGATGATCGGCTCGCTGTTCCTGATCGAGGCGGAGAGCCGCGAGGCCGTCGAGGCGTTCAACGCCGCCGATCCCTTCCGCAAAGCCAATGTCTGGCAGCAGGTGAACATCACCGGCTTCCTGCGCCGGCAGGGCTGAGGCGCGGCCGCCATGCGCGACTTCACGTTCCAGGCACTGCCGACGCGGGTCATCCTCGGCTCGGGGACCATCGAGCGCCTTCCCGACGAGATCCGGCGCATGGGTCTTTCGCGCGTGCTGGTGCTCTCGACGCCGCAGCAGGCAGGCGAGGCGGAGCGGCTGGCGGCAAGTTTTGGCCCGCTCGCTGCGGGTACCTTCTCGGGCGCGACCATGCACACGCCGGTAGCGGTCACGGAGGCGGCGCTGGCAGTCGTGCGGGAGATGCGGGCCGATGGCGTCGTCTCGGTCGGCGGCGGATCGACGACGGGGCTCGGCAAGGCCATCGCGGTCAACACCGACCTGCCGCAGATCGTCGTGCCGACGACCTATGCCGGCTCGGAGATGACCGACATTCTCGGCGAGACCAGAGACGGCGTGAAGACCACGCGCCGCTCGCCGGCCATCCAGCCTGAAACTGTCATCTACGATATCGATCTGACGCTCGGGCTGCCGGTCGGCATGTCCGCGACGTCCGGCCTCAACGCGATCGCCCATGCCGTCGAGGCGCTCTATGCCGAGGATGGCAGCCCCCTGGTCTCGCTCATGGCCGAGGCCGGCATCGCCGCCTTCGCCAAGGCGCTGCCGGTCATCGTGGCGGAGCCGAGGAACGGTGAGGCGCGCGCCGATGCGCTCTATGGCTCTTGGCTCTGCGGCACCTGTCTTGGCATGGTGTCCATGGCGCTGCACCACAAGCTCTGCCACACGCTCGGCGGGACGTTCGACATGCCGCATGCCGAGACGCACAGCATCGTCCTGCCTCATGCCACCGCCTACAATGCCCCGGCTGTGCCCGAGGCCATGGCGCGCATCGCCAAGGCGCTGAGCGCGCCGGATGCGGCACAGGGCCTCTACGATCTCGCCGGGCGGATCGGCGCGCCGCGCGCGCTGAAAGATATCGGCATGCCCGAGAGCGGCATCGACCGCGCCGCCGACCTCGCGGTGGCCAATCCCTATCGCAATCCGCGCCCCGTCGAGCGGGAGGCCGTCCGGCGCCTGATCGCGCGCGCGTGGGCGGGCGAGCCGCCGACGGCCTGACGGAGACGATCATGCAGCAGGCTATGACTATCGGATGGATCGGCCTCGGCAAGCTGGGGCTGCCGATGGCGGCCTGCCTTGCGCGCGCCGGCCACGCGGTTCAGGGCTTCGATCGCGACGAGGCCCGTCTGGCGCTGGCGCAGGAGCAGGGCATCGCCATCGCGGAAAGCCAGAATGCCGCCGCGCGCGGAGCCCGGATCATGTTGACCTCGCTGCCCGACGACACCGTGCTGGAGCGCGTGATGCTCGGCCCCGATGGGCTGATCGCGCATATGGACGCCGGTGCTGTTCTTGCCGAAACCAGCACGGTGAGCCCGCGCGCGTCCGCGCGCGTGGGCGAGGCCGCCGCGAAAGCGGGCATCGCCTATCTCCGCCTGCCGATCTCGGGCAGCACGACACTGGCCGAGACCGGGCAGGTGACCTGCTTCGCTTCCGGCCCGAAATCCGCCTTCGAGGCGATCCGTCCAGTGCTTGCCGCTTTCACGCGCGCGCAGACCTGGCTCGGCGAGGAGGAACAGGCGCGCTACGCCAAGCTTGCGATCAACCTGATGATCTCGGTTTCGGCGGGCATGATGGCGGAATCGCTCGCGCTCGCGCGCAAGGGCGGCATCGACTGGCGGCAGTTCCTCGCCGTGATGGGCGAGAGCGCGGTCGCCTCGCCCTTCGTGAAATACAAGGTGGGGCCACTGGCGGAGCGCGATTTTGCGCCGATGTTTACCGCCGCCCAGCTGGTCAAGGACCTCGGCCTCATCCTCGATGCGGCCGGCGAGGCGAAGGTGCCGACGCCGCTGACATCGGTCCTTCAGGAGAGCTACGCGGCGATCCTCGCGGCCGGCGAGGGAGACCAGGATTTCATCACCATCGTCCGGCATGTCGAGCGCCTCGCGGGCCTCGGCGAGCCGGCATGAGAGAGGCGACCGCCATGCGCAATTTCGACGAGAGCAACATCACCGAGGCGGTTCGCGACCGTGTTTCGGCTGCTCCGGATCCGCGCACGCGCGCCATCAGTGACGCGCTGGTGCGACACCTCCACGCCTTCGTGCGCGAGATCGAGCCGACCTTCGCCGAATGGGAAGCGGCCATCGGCTTCCTCACCCAGACCGGCCATATGTGTGACGACAAGCGTCAGGAGTTCATCCTGCTGTCGGACACACTGGGCGTTTCCATGCTGGTCGATGCCATCAACCACCGCATGCCCGAAGGCGCGACCGAATCGACCGTGCTCGGCCCGTTCTTCGTCGCGGCCGCCCCGGAACTGCCGCTCGGGACGGATATCTCGCCGGGCATTGCCGGCGAGCCCATGTTCATCTCGGGCCGTGTCAGCGATCCCGACGGGCGGCCGATCGCCGGGGCGGTCATCGACACCTGGCATTCCGACGATGACGGCTACTACGACGTCCAGAAGCTGGACGAGCACGGTCACTTCGCCATGCGGGCGCGGTTCCGCACCGATGCGGACGGCCGCTTCCACTACCGCACGATCAAGCCGGCGGCCTATCCGATCCCCCATGACGGGCCGGTCGGCCGCATGCTGGAAGCGCAGGGACGCCATCCCTGGCGACCGGCGCATGTGCACTTCATGATTGCCGCGCCGGGTTACGAGACGCTGGTGACCCATGTGTTCGAGGCCGGCGACCAGTATCTCGATTCCGACTCGGTGTTCGGCGTGAAGCAGTCGCTGATCCGCGAATGGCCTCGGCATCCGGCCGGTATCGCGCCAGACGGGACGGCGGTCGATCAGCCCTTCGCGACGCTCACCTATGATTTCGGGCTGAAGCCGGCCGCCTAGCCGCCGGCCGGCCGTTCGTCAGGCGGTGGCCTGAAGCAGGGAGCCGGGGCCAGCGAAGAGCCGCCGGCCGGGCACGGCGTCAAGCAGTTCGCGCGTATAGGCGTGGGCCGGGTTCGCGAAGACCTCGGCGGTCGCGCCCTGCTCGACGATCTCGCCGCGGCGCATCACCACGATCCGGTCGGCGATCTCGGCGGCGACGCGCAGGTCGTGGGTGATGAACAGCATGGCGAGGTTCATTTCCTCGCGCAGCTCCGCCAGCAGTTCGAGGATGGTCGCCTGCACGGAGACGTCGAGCGCCGACACGGCTTCGTCGGCGACGAGCACCTGCGGTTTCAGCGCGAGCGCACGCGCGATGCAGATGCGCTGGCGCTGTCCCCCCGAGAACTCGTGCGGGTAGCGGTCGGCGGCATTGTCCTTGAGCCCGACGCGGGCGAGCAGGCGCTTCGCCTCGGCCATGGCCTCCTGACGCGACGTGCCATAGGCCATGGGCCCGCGTGCGATGGCGTCGCCCACCTTCTGGCGCGGGTCGAGGGCGGCATAGGGGTCCTGGAAGACAATCTGCAGGCGCCGCCGCGTCTGCCGCAGCGGCTCACCGCGCAAGGCGAGCAGGTCGGTTCCGTTGAAGTCGACCACGCCGCCATCCGGTTCGATCAGCCGCATGATCATGCGACCGAGCGTCGACTTGCCCGAGCCGGATTCGCCGACAACCGCGACGGTCTCGCGGGCGTTGAGCGACAGCGCCACCTGCCGGACGGCAGGCACGCGGCGCGGCGGCCGGAAGAAGCCCTGCCGCGTCACGAAGGTCTTTTCGAGGTTCTCAGCGACGAGGATCGGCGCGTCGTGAATGTCGCGGGAGCGGGCTCCCACCGGGCGCGCGCCCGGGACGGCCGCGATCAGCGCCCTGGTGTAGTCGTGCTGCGGCGAACGAAGCACGGCCTCCGCCGTCCCCTGTTCGACAACCTGACCGTTGCGCATGACGACCACGCGATCCGCCATGTCGGCGACCACGCCGAAATCGTGGGTGATCAGCAGCACGCCCATGCCGCGTTCCCGCTGCAGGTCGCGGATCAGGCCGAGGATCTGCTTCTGGGTGGTCACGTCGAGCGCCGTGGTCGGCTCGTCGGCGAGAAGCAGGGCGGGATTGTTCGCCATGGCCATGGCGATCATCACGCGCTGGCGCTGGCCGCCCGACAGCTGGAACGGGAACGAGCGCACGATGGTCGCGGGTTCCGGAAGCCCGACCGCGGTGACCAGTTCGATCACCCGCGCATCGACGGTCTCGCGCGCCGGCGCGGGCTTCGCGTGGGTGACAATGGCCTCGGCGATCTGATCGCCGATCCGCGCAAGCGGGTTCAGCGCCGACATCGGTTCCTGGAAGATCATCGAGATCTCGCCGCCGCGCAGGTCGCGCATGGCGGCCTCGTCGAAGGCGGCGATGTCGCGACCCTTGAAGTGGACCGCGCCGCTGGCGATCGAAACCCGCTCGGGAAGCAGGCGCAGGATGGCATGGGCGGTCATCGACTTGCCCGAGCCGGACTCGCCGACGAGGCAGACGATCTCGTTGGCGCCGACGGTGAGAGAGACCTCCTCGACCGCATGGGCGCGGTCCGCCCCGCGGGGCAGGGCGATGGACAGGTTCTCGACGGAAAGCAGCGTCGCCTCAGCCATCAGTGCCTCCCCGACCGGGCATTGCGCGGGTTGAGCGTGTCGTTCAGGCCCTCGCCGAGCAGGTTGATGGCCAGCACGGTCAGGAGGATCGCGATGCCCGGGAAGACGCTCATCCACCAGGCCTGGCGGATTACGGTGCGCGCCGCGCCGACCATGAAGCCCCACGACATGGCGTTGGGGTCGCCGAGGCCCATGAAGGACAGGGCGCTCTCGATCAGGATGGCGCTGGCGATGGTCAGCGAACCCGTGACGATGATCGGCGAGATCGCGTTCGGCAGAATGTGTCGCAGGACCACCTGCAGCGGCGTCTCGCCCTGACAGGCGGCGGCCTGCACGAATTCGCGCCCGCGCAGACGCAGAAACTCGGCCCTGGTCAATCGTGCCAGCGGCGGCCAGCTGACCACGCTGATGGCGACGATGACATTGACGAGCGAGGGACCGAGCGTCGCCACCAGCAGGATCGCTAGGATGAAGCCCGGAATGGTCTGGAACAGTTCGGTGACGCGCATCAGGAAGTCGTCGACGCGGCCGCCCCAGTAGCCGGCCATGGCGCCGATCAGCACGCCGATCAGCACCGCCGCCAGCGTCGAGGTGACGCCGATGGTCAGCGACACGCGCGTCCCATGGATGATGCCGGCGGCGACGTCGCGGCCGAGCGTGTCGGAGCCGAGCAGGAAGCCGTCGGTGAGCGGCGGCGCGAAGGGCCGGCCGACCATCTCCCACGGGTCTTCCGGATAGAGGACCGGCGCAAGGACGGCGAGGACGAGCACGACCAGCAGGATGGCGAGGCCGATCATGCCGCTTGGGTGCCGGGAGAAGGCGCGGATGGTGTCCATATGCGCCTCCTCAGTTCGTCGCGCGCGTGGTGACGCGCGGATCGATCAGCCGGTAGATGGCGTCGGTGACGAGGTTGAGCACGATGACCAGCACCGACATGACGAGGAAGATGCCGAGAAGCACCGGATAGTCGCGCTGCATCACCGCCTCGTAGGTCAGGCGGCCGAGCCCCGGCCAGGCGAAGACGGTCTCCACGACGACCGCGCCGCCGACCAGCGCGCTTGCCTGCATGCCGGCGATGGTGACGACCGGCAGGATGGCGTTGCGCAGGATGTGGCCGGTGATGATGCGGGACTGGGTCAGGCCCTTGGCGCGGGCCGTCTTGATGAAGTCCTGATGGGCGACCTCGATCACGGAGGCCCTCATCAGGCGCGTGTAGATGGCAAGGTAGATGGCGGCGAGGGATACGGCCGGCAGAACCAGATGGGAGGCCACGTCGAGCATGCGCGCGAACGGGCCCATGGTGACGCCGATGGTCTGGTAGCCGAAGGCGGGCAGCCAGCCGAGCTGCACGGAGAACAGCAGCACCATCATCAGGCCGAGCCAGAAGACCGGCATGGCGTAGAGGATGAGGGAGATGACGGTCAGCAGCGTGTCGGACCATTTGCCGGCGCGCAGGCCCGCCAGCGTGCCGAGCAGAATGCCCGAGAAGAGCGCGAGCAGGAAGGCGGTGCCGGTCAAGAGCAGGGTCGCCGGCAGGCGCTCGAGGATGAGGGTCGAGACCGGCTGGCGCTGGCGATAGGAAAAGCCGAGATCGAGCGTGAGTACCCGTTTCAGGTGGGTGCCAAGCTGCACGATGACCGGCTTGTCCAGTCCGTATTCCTGACGGATCTGCGCCAGCATGCGCTCGTCGGCGGCGCCGGTCTGGCCGGCCATGACCTGCGCGGGATCGCCCGGCGCGGCCTTGACCAGAACGAAGGCGAAGGTGGCGATGACCAGGACCACGGCGATGAATTTAGCCGCCCAGCCAAGAATGGCGAGGGCCACCGCGATGCCGCGATGGCCCTGTGCGCCGGAGGCAGACGTCGTCATCCGAACCGAACCGCGCCGAAGGTCTCGTGGACGCCGATGCCGGACGTGATGACGTTCTTGAGCTTCTTGTCGTAGAAGGTCGGGTAATCCTGCTCGATCAGCCAGACCACCGGCATATCCTCGACGACGATCTTCTGGACCTGCGAATAGAGCTCTTGCCGCTTGGCGTCGTCGGTCGCCACGGCTGCGGCCTCCCACAGCTTGTCGGCTTCCGGATTGGAATAGCCCTGCGTGTTGGAGAACAGCACGCCCTTGCGGATGTTCGAGGTGACATAGGTGCGCGACACGCCGAGGGCCGGGTCGCCGAGCTGGTAGAGGAGATTGCTGGTCATCTCGTATTCCCAGTTCGACACCTTCTGGCCCCAGCCGGCGACGTCGGTGCCCTCGAGCACCACCTCGATGCCGACGCGGCCGAGCGACTGGCGCACGAACTCGGCGATGCGCTGCCAGATCTCGCCGAAGGGAACGACGAGGAACTTGATCGTCACGCGCTTGCCGCCGGGACCTGCCTTCAGGCCCATGTCGTCGAGCAGGGCCCGCGCCTTTTCGAGCGAGTATTCATACTTCTTGACGTTGCCGTCGTAGAAGCGCGTCTTCGACGAGATCGGACCGGTAGCCTCCTTGCCGAGGCCGAAGAACACCCGATTCTTCATCGCCGTCTTGTCGATGGCGTGGGCGACGGCCTGCCGGAAGCGCTTGTCGTTCATCGGCGCAACGCGATTGTTCAGCTCGACCCACAGATGCGGCGCGAACAGCTCGTAGCCCTGCGTGGTCATTTCCAGATGCGGCAGGCCCTTGAGACGCGTCACGTCGAAGAACTCGACGTCGGTCCACTGGGTGAGCTGCACCGTGCCCTTTTCGAGCGCGACCGAACGGGAGGCCGCGTCCGGGATGATGCGGTAGATGATCTCGTCGAGATGCGGCTCGCCCTGGCGGTAGTAACCTTCGTGCTTCGCGAGATGGATGTGGCTGCCGCGCACCCACTCCTTCAGCTTGAACGGACCGGTGCCGATGGCCCGGGCATTGGCCGGATTGTTGCGGTAGTCTGTGCCGTCATAGATGTGCTTCGGCTGGATCGGCGTGGTCGTGCAGTCGAACGACGACAGGAAGGGCGCGAAGGGCTCCTTCAGCGTGAACACCACGGTCAGCGGATCGGGCGCCTCGGCCTTCTCGACGCGCTGGAACGTGCCGCGGGCGCGCGGGTGGGTCTCCATCAGCATCTTGGTGCAGGTGAAGATCACGTCCTCGGCGGTGCACGGCTTGCCGTCGTGGAAGGTGATGTTGGGGAACAGCTTGAACGTATAGGTTCTGGCGTCCGGCGAAATCGTCCAGGACTGGGCGAGGCCCGGCATCGGCTTCAGGTCGGTGCTGTAGCGCAGCAGACCCTCGTAGATCTTGCCGCCCAGCGTCAGCGTCGGCTGCTGCTGGTTGATCGCCGTGACCAGCACCGGCGGCTCCGGCTGGATGATGGCGTTGAGCGTGCCGCCGCGCGTCTGGCCGACGGCGCGGGTGATGCCCCAGGGGATCTCGGCCGCCCCGGCAACGCCTGCCGCCGCCGCGAGTTTTGCGAATTCGCGCCTGTTCATCGCGCTGGTCCCCTCGTTGTTGAGGTCCGTCCACGGAGGCGGACCCAATGGCCGGATGTTCCCGTCCGGCCCTCGCGCGCGCTGGCGTCCGAGGGCCGAGAACTGTCGCAAACGGGCCTTCCTCCGGAATCGGCATGATTCGTGCTTCCCGTTTGGGAATAACGCTATCTTGCGGTCGCCGCCGGTCTGTGACGAGATCGCGCCTTGCACATCGCAACCGCATCGCGCAGGGAGCCGCGGCATGGTCCAGTCTTCGGCAAGTGCGCCCGCCGCGAGAGGCCCGGGCCGCAGAACGGCCCGCTCGGCAGCCCTCGTCAGCTATACGGGCCACCGGGCCAGCGGCCAGCAGGCGGCCGCGCTGCAGGATGTGCAGCGCCCCGTGGTCGCCATGGCCGCCGAGTTCGCCAATGGCGAGGTTGGCACGCGGCACTGCCACCGGCGGGCGCAGTTCCTCTATGCAACGTCCGGCATCATGACAGTCATCACCGACGAGGGGAGCTGGGCGGTGGCGCCCCAGCATGCCCTGTGGATTCCGCCCGGCCTGATGCACCAGACGCGCTGCTGGGGGCAGGTCAATCTGCGCACGCTGTATGTCGAGCCGGATGCCGCGGCCGGGCTGCCCGCGACCTGCCAGTTGATGACTCTCACGCCGCTGCTCGCGGCCCTTGTCCAGGAGGCCGTCGCGCTGCCGGTCGAATACGATCCCGCAGGCCGCGAGGGGCGGATCATCGACCTGATTCTCATCGAGATCGGGCGCGTGCCGGTCCTGGCCAGCAGCGCGCCCATGCCGAAGGACCGGCGTCTCGCCCGCATCTGCGAGGCCATCCTGCGCGACCCCGGCAACAATCACGACCTCGACCACTGGGCGCGCCACGGCGGCCTTGCCCGCCGCACGCTGACGCGGCTGTTCCGCTCCGAGACGGAGATGAGCTTCACGCAATGGCGCCAGCAGGTGCGGCTGATGGAGGCACTGACCCGCCTGACGTCCGGAGACACGGTGACGAATGTCGCGCTGGATCTTGGCTATGACAGTCCGAGCGCGTTCACCGCCATGTTCCGGCGCACCATGGGACTGTCGCCGCGCGACTATCTGCGCTGGGGCGATCCTCATGATGGCGACCGGCACGACTGAGCCATTCTGGCCGGAGCACGACAGTCCACGTCCCGTGCGATGAAGTCCTGTGGCGGACGCGGTGCTATTGGAAGCTGGCGGCTCGACGGCCGCCGCGAGGAGCAAGCCCATGAGCGACGGCATCAGCGTCATTACCGACACGACCGCCCTGCGGCAGACCTACGAGCCGCCTGTCGAGATGGCCCGCAAGAAGGTGCTGGACTACCTGGATCCGCATGCGCGTCGGTTCATCGCCATGTCGCCCTTCCTGACCATCGCCAGCACCAGCGCGGCGGGAACGGACTGCTCGCCGCGCGGCGACGAGCCGGGCTTCGTCCAGGTCGTCGACGACCGCACGATGCTGCTGCCGGACCGGCGCGGCAACAATCTGCTTGATACGATGCAGAACGTGCTGGAGCATCCGCAGATCGGCCTGCTCTTTCTCGTTCCGGGCCTGAACGAGACCCTCCGGGTTAACGGGAAGGCGAAGATCGTGACCGATCCGGTGGTCCTCCAGTCCATGGCGATCAAGGGCAAGATCGTCCCTGCGTCGGCGATGCAGATTGCGGTGGAACAGGTCTATTTCCACTGCGGCCGCGCCATCCTGCGCGCCGATCTGTGGAACCCGGAGAAGAAGGTCGCGCGGGAGGATTTCCCGATGCTCGGCACGGTGCTCGCCGACCAGATCAAGGGCTTCGATGCCGATGCCGCCAACAAGCGGCTGGAGGTCGCCTATACGACCAACCTCTACTAGCGCTTGCGGAGCGGAATCCGCGGGCTGATTAGCCGGCTTGTTGCCAATAGTTTGCAACAGCCTTGCGAAGTGACCGAACCTGTGGCAGTCGTCCCGCAAGCAGCCGCGGGATGACGAGCATGGCCGGATCAGCAGTACGTCGCCCTTGGCCTGCCGCGGGCCTGATGCGGGGTTGCGGCCTTGTTCGCCGCCGCATTCTCGCTGCCGCCGTCGCCACCGCATGCCTGGTCGGCGCGCCCGGGCCCGCTGCGGCTGATCAGGCCGAGTATACGCCGGCCGGCCTGCCCGTGCCGTCGATCGCCACCAGCCTTCCCGCCAATGGCGATCCGATGGGCTATCGCCGGCTGCTCGCCGAGCGCGGCATCAACTACCACTTCGTCTATACCAACGACATTCTCGCCAACATGGCCGGCGGCCAGCGGCGCGGTGTGATCAACCAGGGCAAGCTGGACATGGCGCTGCAGCTCGATCTGCAGAAGCTGATCGGCATGCAGGGGCTGACCTTCTTCGCCAACGTCTTCGTCATCCACAATACCGGCCGCATCCGCCGCGACTATGTCGGCGGCATCAACACGATCGCCGCCATCGAGGCGGTGCCGACCGTCCGCCTGTCGGAACTGTGGCTGGAACAGAAGCTGGGCGGCGATCTCGCCAGCCTCCGGTTCGGCCAGCTCGCGGCGGATGTGGAATTCTTCTTCTCCGGCCTCAGCACACTGCTGCTGCAAAGCGACTGGGCGACGATTGCCGCCACCAACATGTCGAGCGGCGGGCCGGCTTATCCGCTGTCGACGCCGGGCGCCCGGCTGAAGATCGATCCGACACCCAACCTCTCGCTGCTCTTCGCCGTGTTCAATGGCGATCCCGCCGGACCAGGACCGGGGGACGAGCAGGCGCGCAACCGCTACGGGCTCAACTTCCGTGTCCAGGATCCGCCGCTGCTCATGGCCGAGGCGCAGTTCCGGACCAACCGCGCGCCCGGCGACACGGGCCTTGCCTCCACCGTCAAGGTCGGCGGCTGGGCGCATCTCGGCCGTTTCAACGACCAGCGTTTCGCCAATGACGGGACCCTGATCGCAAACCCCGCCGGGTCGAGAATCCCACTGGCGCGGCGCGGCAACTGGGGGCTCTACGGCGTTGCCGAGCAGCAGGTCTACCGCCCCGCCGGCGGCGACGCCGATAGCGGCATCTCGCTGTTCGGCCGCGTTTCTGTCAGCCCTTCGGACCGCAACCTCGTGAGCTTCTACGCCGATGGCGGCGTCGTCTTCGCCGGCATGATCGCCAGCCGGCCGGATGACAAGTTCGGCTTCGGCGTCATCTATTCGCGCTTCTCGGACAGCGTGCGCGCCTTCGAGCGGGATGTCGCCGCCTTCACCGGCCTGCCGGTCGTGGTCCGCGACTACGAGCTCAACATCGAGGCCACCTATCTCGCCCAGATCCGGCCGGGCCTGACGGTGCAGCCGGTGCTGACCTATGTGATCCACCCGAACGGCGACCGCAGCCGCAACGCGGTGGTCGGCGGCATGCGGACGATGGTCCGCTTCTGACGGGGCGCGGGTCCCGCGGAGCCGAGAAACACCGACGATCCGGCAGGCGTTGAAGCTGCCGCGGACGAAGCCTGCCCACGCGCGCGCCGCCCTGTGGCCGGATGTTCGGAATTCATGGAAATATCTGCCTGGAGGGCCGCTCCGGGCAAAACGCAAAAGCAATTGCCAATCTGATATATCAGGTGTACCTCACTCGCACGGGGGATGAATGCTCACCATCGTGCGATCCAGGGACCCGCACTGGCCACGCGGCCTGACAGCCGCGGCGACGATCCATGGCGTCCTCCGGGACGAGATATTGTCGCTGAAGCGCGAGCCCGGGTCGCAGATCAGCGAGAAGGACATTGCCGCTGGCCACGGGGTCAGCCGCACGCCGGTCCGCGAGGCGCTGCTGCGCCTCGCCGAGGAAGGTCTCGTCGATATCGTCTCCAAGTCGGGCACCTACGTTTCGCGTATTCCGATGGCGGACCTGCCGGAGGCGATCACCATTCGCGGCGTGCTGGAGCAGTTCGCCGCGCGGGAAGCGGTGGCCCGCGCCAGCCGCAGCCAGATCATCGAACTCAGAGCGATCGTGGCCCGGAGCCACGAGGCCGCCGAGGCCGGCGATACCGAAGCCTTTCACCGTGCCGACGAAGCCTTCCATGAAGCGGTCGCGGCCGTCGGCCGCCATCCCGGCGTGTGGACGCTGGTCAGCCAGGTCAAACTGCAGGTGGACCGGTTTCGCCGCCTGACCCTGCCGATCGCCGGGCGCATGGCGCGCGTCGTCGCCGAGCACGAGGAGGTGCTGAAGGCGATCGAGGCGCGCGACGCCGATGCCGCCGCCGCGGCCATGGCCAGCCATATCGCGGGATTGCAGGTCGGCCTGGACGATGTCCGACGGTTCAATCCGGACTTCTTCCTGGAGGACATGGCGCGGCCTGATCTCTTGCGGGCCTGATCTCTTGCGGGCCTAAGGCCCGACCATTCGCCCGCCGGCAGAGCGGGACGCAGAACCAGCGGCGGCAGAACCGCCCGATATCGAACGGAAACGGGTAGGGAGGATTACCCAATGACAGTTACTCGCCGCAGCGCGATCATCGCAGGCGCCGGACTTGCCACACTTGCCACGCCGCTGCGCGCGCAGCAGGCCAAGCTCAAATGGGCGCATGTCTACGAGACGGGCGAGCCCTACCACACGGAAGCGGTCTGGGCTGCGGGCGAGATCGCCAAGCGGACCAACGGCAAGTACCAGATCGACGTGTTCCCGGCATCGCAGCTCGGCAACGAGAACCAGATCAACGAGGGCCTCGCGCTGGCGACCGTCGACATGATCTATACCGGCGTCGCCTTCGCCGGCTCGATCCACCGGCCCATCGCGATCACCAACGCCCCCTATGTGCTGCGCGACTTCAACCACTGGAAGGCGTATCGCGACGCGCCGCTGTTCCGGCAGATCGCCGGCGGCTACGAGAACCGCACACGCCACAAGGTGGCGGCGCTGACCTATTACGGCGAGCGGCACGTGACCGCCAACAAGGCGATCAACAAGCCGGAAGACATGCGCGGCATGAAGCTGCGCGTGCCGCCGGCGCCGCTGTTCCTGATGTTCACCAAGTCGGTTGGCGCGAACGCGACGCCCATCGCCTTCGCCGAGGTCTATCTGGCGCTCCAGCAGGGCACGGTGGACGGGCAGGAGAACCCGCTGCCGACCATCATGGCGAAGAAGTTCTACGAGGTGCAGAGCCACATCATGCTCACCGGCCACATCACGGAGTCGCTCGTCTCCGTGGTCGGCAACCATGTCTGGGGCAGGCTCTCGAGCGCCGAGAAGGATATTTTCAGCGAGGTGCTGATGCAGGCGGCCGCGCGCGCGAGCGACCAGATTCGCGAGCAGGAGCAGAAGCTGGCCGACGAGTTCCGCAAGCTCGGCAAGACGGTCATCGCGCCTGATCGGGCGGCGTTCCGCGCCGCGGCGCTGCCGCTGCACAACGACGCGGGCTCCGGCGCCGGCTGGTCCAAGGCCGAGTACGACGCGCTGCAGGGCCTCGCGCCGGCCAGCTGACGGACCTTCCGCCTCAAGGGGTGCCGGATGATCCGGCGCCCTTCCGTCCTTCCTGCCACGAGCCGGGCGCGGCTAGCGCCCGCCCGCGAGAGCGCCCCATGTCGGAACCACCGAAATCCCCGTCCGCGCCCGGAGTCGACCCGAACCTCGAGGACGTCCATCTGATCGTTGCGACCGACGAGGAGGTCACCGTCGAGTATTTCCCCGAGGACTGGCTCGCCATCGGCATCTTCTGGTCGCTCGCCGTTATCGTCTTCCTGCAGTTCTTCACCCGCTACGTGCTCAACAACTCGCTCGCCTGGACCGAGGAGATCGCCCGCTACCTGCTGATGGTGCTGGTCTTCGTCGGCGGCGCGATGGTGACGCGCCGGCGCACGCAGATCGCCGTGGAACTCGTCAGCAACGTCATGAAGGATGGACCGGCCAAGCGGGTGCTGATCGCCGCCGTCGGCCTTTTCAGCCTTGGCTTCGTCGCCATCCTCGCCTGGCTGTCGGTGCTAATCACCGAGCGGATGCACAACCTCTACATGACCGTCTTCGACTGGCCGATGTCGCTGGTCTATGGCGGCATCGCCATCGGCTGCTTCCTGATGGTCTGGCGGCAGGCCCAGAACCTCTGGCGCGACGCCCGCGCCGGCTTCCGGCGGGAACCCGCCTCACCCCAGGACACGAACGGCTGAGCGGGCGCGCATCGTCATGACCATCGTCATCTTCATCTTCCTCATCGCCCTGCTCGCGGGCATTCCGGTCTTCATCGCGCTGTCGAGTTCGGCGCTGATCTACACCCACTTCATCGCCCATATCCCGGACTTCGTGGTGCTGCACCGGATGGCGGGCGGGCTGGATTCGTTCCCGCTGCTCGCGGTGCCCTTCTTCATCCTCGCCGGCAACCTGATGAACTCGGCCGGCATCACCAACAAGATCTACGACTTCGCGGTGGCGGTGGCCGGCTGGATGCGCGGCGGCCTCGCGCAGGTGAACATCGTCGGCTCCGTGATCTTCGCGGGCATGTCCGGCACCGCCATCGCGGATGCCGCCGGGCTCGGCACGATCGAGATCAAGGCGATGAAGGACCACGGCTACTCGACCGAGTTCGCCGTCGGCGTCACGGCGGCGTCATCGACGCTCGGGCCGATCATCCCGCCGTCGCTGCCCTTCGTCATCTACGGGATGATGGCGAACGTCTCCATCGGCGCGCTGTTCCTCGGCGGCGTCGTACCCGGCATCGTCATGACGGCCTTCATGATGTTCTACGTCTGGTGGTGCGCGCGGAAGTACAATATGGGCCGCGACCAGATCTTCCGCTGGACCGTGCTCGGCCAGACCTTCATTGCCGCCCTGCCGGCGCTGCTGACGCCCATGATCATCATCGGCGGCATGACGTTCGGCTGGTTCACGCCCACCGAGGCTGCGATCGCCGCCTGCACCTGGGCGCTGATCCTAGGCTTCCTCCTCTATCGCTCGCTGACCTGGAAGCGGCTCTACAAGGTGACGCTCGACACGATCGAGACGACGGCGGGCGTGCTGCTGATCGTCGCGGCGGCCTCGCTGTTCGGCTGGGTGCTGACCACGACGCGGCTGACCGAGATGGCGGCCGAGGGTCTGCTGTCGATCACCTCCAACCCCTATGTGATCCTCGTCCTCGTCAACATCCTGCTGCTGATCGTCGGCTGCTTCCTGGAGCCCATCGCCTCGATCAGCATCCTCGTGCCGGTGCTGATGCCGATCCTCCTGAAGGTCGGCATCGACCCCGTCCATTTCGGCGTGATGATGACGCTCAACCTGATGATCGGGCTGCTGCACCCGCCGCTGGGCATGGTGCTGTTCGTCCTCGCCCGAATATCCGGCCTCACCGTGGAGCGGACGACCGTCGCGATCCTGCCCTGGCTGATCCCGCTGCTCCTGTCGCTGGCGGCCGTCACGTTCATTCCCGAACTGACGCTGTGGCTGCCGCGGCAGATGGGCATGCTGAAATGACGTGTTGAAGTAACTTGCGAGCGGCGGCGGGCAAAGGCCCGCCCCGCGCCCCGTCTCAGTCCTGCGGCGGGCGCGACATCATGATCTTCGCCTTGCCGCGCTGAACCACTTCGTCGCGCTGGTTGACGATGTCGAGGGCGAAGTCGACGATGCCGCGATCCGGCTTGCTCGTCGCGCGCTTGTCCGAGACCGTCACGCGGACATGGACCGTGTCGCCGGGCCGGACAGCACCGCTGAACGTCCAGGCGATGTCGAGCAGGGCCAGAACCGTGCCGTCGAACAGGCCGGCGCGGGAGGCGAGGCCGAAGGCCATGCCGACCAGCATGGGCCCATGGGCCACGCGCCCGCCGAAGGGCGTTGCCGCGGCGAAGACATCGTCGGTGTGCAGCGGGTTGTAGTCGGCCGTCAGTCCGGCGAACTGCATGATGTCGGCGTCGATGATGGTGCGGCGGGGCGTGACATGAACCGCGCCGATCTCCAGGGCGTCGAAGGTCAGGCCCATGATCTAGCCCGCCGTTCCCGGATTGCGCTTCTTCGCGGCGCGCAGGTCGAAGACCTCGGGCAAGGTCCGCGGATCGACGCCGGAGGGGTAGATGTTGTGCTTCTGGATCTTCTGCGTGCCGGTGGTCGGCAGGGTCTCGACGAAATGCAGCCAGCCGGGCGCCTTGAAATAGGCAAGCTCGGCGTTGCAATGGGCGAACAGCGCCTCCGCCGTGGCGCGCGTTGCCGGAGCGTCGTCGGCCAGCACGATGCAGGCCAGCACTTCCTCCTCGCGGATGTCGTCGGGGATGGCGAGGACCGCCACTGACTTCACCCAGTCATGGGCCTGCAGCACCGCTTCCACTTCGGCCGCCGCGATGTTCTCGCCGGAGCGGCGGATGATGTTCTTCTTGCGGTCGACGAAATGCAGCATGCCGTCCGCGTCCTGCCGCACCGTGTCGCCGGTGTGGAACCAGCCGCCGCGCCAGGCTTCGGCGGTCGCCTTCTCGTCCTTGAGATATCCCGAATAGAAGTGCTTGCGCGGTGTCGCCTCGGAATGGCGGATGACCATTTCGCCGGGCTGGCCGCGCGGCACGTCCGCGTCGCGCTCATCGACCACGCGCACCTCCACGCCCGGCACGGGGTGGCCGAAAGCGCGGGTGCCGGCCGCGCGCGGCGGAACGTTGTCGAGCAGCACGCGCACCATTTCGGTCATGCCCCAGACCTCGAGGAGGGGAAAGCCGAACCGCTGCTCGAAAGCCGTGTGGAGCTGTGGTTCGACGCCCGCGCCAATGGCGAAGCGCACGCCGTGGCTCCGGTCGGTGTCGCTCGCCGGGCGGTTCATGAGCAGGGGAATGATGATGCCGAGATAGTGGGCGATGGTCGCGCGCGTCTCCGCGATTTCCGGCCACCAGCGTTCCGGATTGAAGCGGTCGGGCTGGATCTGGCAGCTGCCGGTCAGCATGGCCGCATAGAACGACACGATCGAGGAATTGACGTGGTAGACGGGCAGCGGGTTGTAGATGCGCTCCCCGCCCGCCCGAAATGCCGCGAGGTGGCCGCGCTCGGCATACCAGGCTCCCGACGCGAGTTCGTAGCCGTGGGACAGCATGCAGCCCTTCGGCCGCCCCGTCGTCCCCGAGGTGTAGAGGATGCTCGCCTCGCTCTCTGCCGACACGGCGCCGCCGCGGGGCGCTGTTGTGGGCCGAGCGAGGTTTGACAGGTCCTCGAATACGGCGACGGGGGGCCGGTGGTTGCTGGCCGTGATGCCGGCCGCAAGCTGGTCCTGACGCTCGGGCGCGACGATGGCGAGATCCACCTCGGAATGATCGACCAGATAGGCGATCTCGCCGGCGCGATAGTCCGGATTGACCGGCACGCAGGAAACGCCGAGCGTGTTCAGAGCCAGCTTGTGCAGGAAGTGCTCGGGGCGGTTGTCGAGCAGCATGGCAACGCGGTGGCCGTGGCCGAAGCCGGCGGCTCGGTAGGCTTCCGCGAGGCGGGTCACCTCGCGCCGCGCGGCCGCATAGTCGATCTCGTAGCCCTGCCGGTGCCACGGCCGGCGCGCGCCGGACGGCACGGCGAGGAAGGCACGGCCGGAATAGGCTTCGGCGGCCCTGGCGAAGGCCTCGCCGATGGTCGTGTCCTCGCCGAAGGGGATCAGCGGCGCCGCGGTCGGGTCAGGATCAGCGGATGGCCCCATGGTGGTCGTTTCTCCCGAAGCTTATTGAATTTTGTTCATTTGCGCGGACGATAGGCTCGACTGCGGGCCGCGGGCAAGACCCGTAAACCGCTGCGCGAAGCCCACAGGCTCCGGTGGCCGGCGGCTGGCAAGCCGGAGCGCGAGGCCGTAGCTTCTATCACGACCGACCGCCGCTTTCCCGCGATCCCGAAGGACTTTCGCATGCCCGTATCGCTCGACACGCTGAACAGCGCCTCAAGGGAAGAGTTCGTCGCCGCGCTCGGCGGCCTGTTCGAACACTCGCCCTGGGTGGCCGAGGCCGCGTTTGGCAAGAGGCCCTTCGCGACCGTCGCGGCGCTGCACGAGGCGATGATACAGGCGGTTCTCGACAGCCCGCGCGAGACCAGGATCGCGTTCCTGAAGGCGCATCCGGACCTTGCCGGCAAGGCGGCACGGGCAGGCGACATGGCGCCCGCCTCGGTGTCGGAACAGGCGGGCCTCGGACTGGACCGGCTGTCGGACGAGGAATACGAGACGTTCCAGAGGTTGAACGCTGCCTATCTCACGCGTTTCGGCTTTCCGTTCATCGTCTGTGTGCGCCGGCAGACGCGCGACGCGGTGCTGGCATCCTACGAGCCGCGCCTCGCCAATGACGAGGCGAGCGAACTTGCCCGCGCCCTCGACGAGATCGCCCATATCACCCGGCTCAGGCTGGCCGAGGCGGTGGAGGGGCCCGGCATGCCAGCCGTGGCAGGCCATCTCTCGACCCATGTGCTCGACACCTATCACGGCGAGCCGGCGGCAGGCATCCGGATCGAACTGTTCGAGGTGGGCTCAAGCGGGCGCGCCCGGATCGCGGAGGCGGTGACCAACAAGGACGGGCGCACCGATGCGCCGCTGATCCACGGCAAGCCGCTCAGGCGCGGCCGCTACGAACTGGTGTTCCATACGGAGGCCTATTTCCGGCGGCGCGGCGTGACACTGCCCGAAATCCCGTTCATCGGCGATGCGGTGATCCGCTTCGGCATCGACCAGCCCGAGGGCCGCTACCACGTGCCTCTCGTCATGACGCCCTGGAGCACGGCGACCTACCGCGGAAGCTGATGGCGCGAGCGGTCGCACGGCTGCCGTGCGGCGATATCCGCGCGGCGCGGTCGCCGTTCGTGCTATGGGCAGCGTCCCTGATGGCCCGCTCATGACGATCCGCCCCGACAGCGCACCGGCCCTTGCCGCCACCCCGTCCGAGATGCCGCTTCTCGTGCAGGTCTCGCTGGCGCATCTCGTCAGCCACCTGCACATCATGACGCTGCCCGCGCTGTTGCCGCTGCTGCCGGCGCATTTCGGCACGACCTTCGTCGGCATCGGCTTCGCGCTGACGGTGTTCAACCTCGTCTCGCTGCTGGTCCAGACGCCGATGGGCTTCATCAGCGACCGGTTTGGCGCGCGCCGCGTGCTGATCGGCGGGCTGCTGCTGGGCGGCGCCAGCTTCATGCTTCTCGCCGTCACGCAGAGCTACGCGGCACTGATCGTCGCCATGGCGGCAGCCGGCATCGCCAACGGCGTCTATCACCCGGCCGATTACGCGCTGCTCGCCAATGGTATCGACGGCAAGAGGATGGGGCGCGCCTTCTCGATCCACACGTTCGCCGGCTATCTCGGCACGGCGATCGCACCCGTTCTGCTGCTCGGCACCGCGGCTTTCGCAGGTCTGCCGCAGGCCTTCGCGGTCGCGGGCCTGATCGCCTTCGCCGTCGCGCTGCTGCTCATCCTCGCGCCTGCCGCCGGCGCGATGCCGCGCAAGGTCGCCAGGTCGGCGGCGGAGGGTGGTGCACCGGCGCCGCGCCGCACCGGGCTCGTCACCGGCGCGGTGGTCTCGCTGACGATCATGTTCGCGCTGCTGAGCCTCTCGACCGGCGGCATCCAGTCCTTCTCGGTCTCGGCGCTGGTCGCGGGCTATGGCATCGACCTGCCGTCGGCCAATGCGGCGCTGACCGCCTTCCTGTTCGCCAGCGCGGCCGGCGTGCTTGCCGGCGGCGGGCTCGCCGACCGAACCGCGCGCCACGGCATGGTGGCGGCCGGCGCTTTCCTCGCCACGGCGGCGATCAGCCTCACGCTGGCGCTGACCAGCCCGTCCGCGCTGGTTGCGCTGCTGCTGCTCGGCCTTGCCGGCTTCCTGTCCGGCATCATCACGCCCTCGCGCGACATGATGGTGCGCGCCGCGGCGCCCCCGGGCGCTGAGGGCATCGTCTTCGGGATGGTCTCGACGGGTTTCAATATCGGCGGGCTGGTCGGCCCGCTGCTCTATGCGGCGCTGCTGGACAGCGGCGCGAACCGCATGATCTTCGCGGTCGCCGCCTGCTTCATGGTGGCGACCGTCTTGCTCGCGCTCGTTCAGGAACGTCGGAGCAGCGCCACCTGACGCGGCGCTGCCGGGCCTTCAGGCCGGCTCAGATATACTGGCCGTGGCAGTGCTTGAACTTCTTGCCGGATCCGCAGGGGCAGAGCTCGTTGCGGCCGACCTTGCCCCAGGTGCCGGGATCGTTCGGATTGCGCTGGGCTTCGGCGATGCCGCCGACCGGCTCGGCCGAGAAGCTGCCGCCGGTCGCCTGGCCGAGCTGCGCGAATTCGTCGATGCCGGTGGTCGGGTCGATGTGATGCGCGCTCATCGGCGGCAGTTCCGGCATCGGCGGCGGCTCCTGCAGCTCCACCAGCGCCAACTGCTGGGTGGTCATCTCGCGCAGCCGCTCCATCAGGCTCTCGAAAAGCTGGAAGGCCTCCGACTTGAACTCGTTCAGCGGGTCGCGCTGGGCATAGCCGCGCAGGCCGACCACCTGGCGCAGGTGGTCGAGCTGGACGATGTGCTCGCGCCACAGGTGGTCGAGCACCTGCATCACCACGGCCTTCTCGATCTGGCGCATGGTGTCCGGACCGAAGCGCGCGGCCTTGGAGGCCATCATCTCGTCCGCCGCCTTGGTAATGCGCTCGGTCACCTCCTCGTCGGCGATGCCCTCTTCCTTCGCCCAGTCGGGGATCGGCAGTTCGAGATTCAGGACGCGCCAGATCTCTTCCTTGAGCTTCTCGGTGTCCCACTGCTCGGCATAGGCTTCGGAGGGGATGTAGGTCGCGACGAGGCTTTCGACGACGCCGTGGCGCATGTCGACGATCATGTCGGACAGGTCCTGCTGGCTCATCAGCTCGATGCGCTGCTCGAAGATGACCTTGCGCTGGTCGTTGGCGACGTCGTCGTATTTCAGCACGTTCTTGCGCAGGTCGAAGTTGCGCGCCTCGACCTTCTGCTGGGCCTTCTCCAGCGCCCGGTTGATCCAGGGATGGACGATGGCCTCGCCCTCCTTGAGGCCGAGCTTGGTCAGCATGCCCTCCATGCGGTCCGACCCGAAGATGCGCATCAGGTCGTCCTGCAGGGACAGGTAGAATTTCGAGCGGCCGGGGTCGCCCTGACGGCCTGAGCGGCCGCGAAGCTGGTTGTCGATGCGCCGGCTCTCGTGGCGCTCGGTGCCCATGATGTAGAGGCCGCCGGCGTCGAGCGCGCGCTGCTTCAGCTGCTGCACCTGCACGCGGATCGCCTCGGCCCTGGCCTTCTTCTCCGGCCCGTCTTCCATGCCGGCGAGTTCGACGGAGGCGCGCATGTCGGCATTGCCGCCGAGCTGGATGTCGGTGCCGCGGCCGGCCATGTTCGTCGCGATGGTGATGGCGCCTGGCACGCCGGCCTGGGAGACGATGAAGGCCTCCTGCTCGTGATAGCGGGCGTTCAGCACGGCAAAGACCTTCTCGGCCGCGGTGCCCTGGTCGCCGTCATAGAGCGGGGCGAAGGCCTGCGGGTCCTCGAGGTCCACCTGCTTGAAGCCGGCGCGCTTCAGCATCTCGGCGAGCGTCTCGGATTTCTCGATGGAGGTGGTGCCGACCAGCACCGGCTGGCCCTTGGCGCGGGCTGCCTCCACCTCGGCGATGATGGCGTTGTACTTGTCCTCGACCGACTTGTAGACCTCGTCGTCCTCGTCGGTGCGGGCGATGCCGCGGTTGGTCGGAATCTCGACCACCTGCAGCTTGTAGATGTCCATGAACTCGTCGGCTTCCGTCAGCGCCGTGCCGGTCATGCCGGCGAGCTTCTTGTACATGCGGAAGTAGTTCTGGAACGTGATCGAGGCGAGCGTCTGGTTCTCCGGCTGGACCTGGACGCGCTCCTTGGCCTCCAGGGCCTGATGAAGGCCTTCCGAATAGCGGCGGCCCGGCATCATGCGTCCCGTGAACTCGTCGATGATGACGACCTCGCCGTTGCGGACGATGTAGTCCTTGTCCCGCTGGAACAGCTTGTGGGCCTTCAGCGCCTGATTGACGTGGTGAACGGTCGAGACGTTCTCGATGTCGTAGAGCTCGCCCTTGACGTAGCCGGCCTCGACCAGCGCCTTCTCGATCTTCTCGTTGCCGCTCTCGGTGAGGGCAGCGGTGCGCTGCTTCTCGTCGACCTCGTAATCCTCCTTGGCAAGGACGGGGATGAAACGGTCGATGGTGGCGTAGAAGTCCGAGCGATCCTCGAGCGGGCCGGAAATGATCAGCGGCGTACGGGCCTCGTCGATCAGGATGGAGTCCACCTCGTCGACGATCGCGAAGTGATGGCCGCGCTGGACCATCTCCTCCTTGGTGTACTTCATGTTGTCGCGGAGGTAGTCGAAGCCGTACTCGTTGTTGGTGCCGTAGGTGATGTCGCAGGCATAGGCGTCGTGGCGCTGCTGGTCGTCCATGCCGTGGACGATGGTGCCGGTGGTCATGCCGAGGAAGCCGTAGACCTTGCCCATCCACTCGGCGTCGCGCTTGGCGAGGTAGTCGTTGACGGTAACGACATGGACGCCCTTGCCCGGCAGCGCATTGAGATAGACGGCAAGGGTCGCGACCAGCGTCTTGCCCTCGCCGGTCTTCATCTCGGCGATGGCGCCCTCGTGCAGCACCATGCCGCCGATCATCTGCACATCGTAGTGGCGCTGGCCGAGCACGCGCTTGGCGGCCTCGCGCACGGTGGCGAAGGCGGGAACGAGCAGGTCGTCCACAGTCTTCCCCGAGGCGAGCTGCGCCCGGAATTCTTCCGTGCGGGCGCGCAGCGCCTCGTCGGAGAGCTTTTCCATCTCGGGTTCGAGCGCGGCGATCGCCTGGACGCGCGGGCGATAGCCCTTGACGCGGCGGTCATTGCCGTTGCCGAAAATCTTGCGGGCGAGCGCGCCGAACATGTGCGTTCCTTCACTTGGGGCCGGCCGGGAGAGTGTCGAAAGGCTCAGTCGCGACGAAAGCCTTCCGGGTTCAACCCGGTCCCGCACCCCACAAGGCGGGTGGCGGAGCGCCCCGTGCGCTCCGGCCTGAAGCCCCGGCGGGATTGGGGTCGCGGAGCGGCGCGAAAACCACGCATTTCCGACAACCCGCGACAGATATGGACGGGGCATAGGGTTGTCAATTCGGCCGGAAACGGGCATTGCTGCCGCAACTGGCGGTCCCGTCCCGGCGTCGTCCCTCCAGGCCCATGCCTTCCCCTCCCGCCGCCGCGTCAAGTTCGGGCGGCATTGGACCTTCAAAGCGCCACAAGTGCCCGCCAAGGCACATATTCCGTGACACGAGGCTCCGCTTCCCGATGACCGTCCGCCTGCCCCTGGCCCTGGCCGCTCTTTCGCTGGTTCTCGCCGCGCCGCTCGCCGCCCAGACGCCGGCGCCGTCTCCCGCGCCGGCCGCCCCCGCGACGCCTGCTCCGGCCCCGGCCCTGCCGACGCCGGCGGACGGCATCCTCGCCCGCGTGCAGGGCGTCGAAATCCGGCAGGCCGATCTCGACGCTGCCGAGGAGGATATCGGCGGACAGGCCACGGCGCAGATGAATCCGGAGCAGAAGCGGGAATATCTCCTGTCCTTCGTCATCGACCTGACGCTCGCCGCCAAGGCGGCCGAGCAGCGCAACATCCAGGGCGGACCGGACTTCGCCCGCAAGCTCGCCTATTACCGCAACAAGCTCCTGGTCGAGACGCTGCTCAACAGCGAGACCGCCGCGCGCGTCAACGAAGCCGAGATGCGCAAGATCTACGACGAACAGCGCGCCCGCGTGACGCCCGAGGACGAGGTGCGGGCCCGCCACATCCTGGTCGAGAGCGAGGACGAGGCCAAGGCGATCATCGCGCAGCTGCGCGGCGGCGCCGATTTCGCCACCATCGCCAAAGAGAAGTCGAAGGATCCGGGCGGCGCGGCCAATGGCGGCGATCTCGGCTTCTTCTCCAAGGCGCAGATGGTGCCGGAGTTCGCCGAAGCAGCCTTCGGCATGCAGGCGGGCCAGCTTTCCGAAGCGCCGGTGAAGACGCAGTTCGGCTGGCACATCATCAAGGTCGAGGAGCGCCGCCAGCGGCCGATCCCGAGCTTCGAGCAGGTGCGCGGCCAGATCGAGGACTTTCTGACCCGCCGCGTGCAGGCCGATCTCGTCCAGCGCCTGCGCGCCGAGGCGCAGGTCGAGCGTTTCGTCCAGCCGCCGCGCCCGACCATGCCGACCATTCCCGGCGCGCCTGGCACGCCCGCTCCGGCGACGCCGCGCCCCTGACCCACGGCCGGGCTCCTCGCGCCGTTGTGATGGCGCGAGGCGGGAATCCAGGGCGAATCGCCAGCATTTCGCGCTTCGGCGCGGTGTCGGACTGCCCGATCCCAACCGTTTCTTAAAGCTCGCGGGCTATGTCTTGCCGACGCGTGGCTCCTGTCCGGGCCAGCGGATCATGAAGGCTGTGCCTCGTGTCGGTGATGGGTTCGGAAGAAGCGGAGATGGGGCGCGGCGCCAAGACGCTGCTGTCGCCGTCTGCCATAGCCGGCCGCCTGCGCGCCTTCCTCGCGGATCGTTCCGACCATTCCGTCGCCCAGCGCATGGCGGGTGCTGCCTTCGTCATCCGCGTGATGAGCGCCGCCATCGCCTATGTCAGCCAGGTGCTCATGGCGCGCTGGATGGGCGGGGCCGAATTCGGGACCTACGTCGCCGTCTGGGTCTGGGTGCTGCTGATCGGCCATTTCTCAAATGCCGGACTTGCCTCCGCCGCCCAGCGATTCGTGCCGGACTATGCCGAACGGGGTGACGGCGAAGGTCTGCGCGGCTTCATCGTCGGCTCGCGCCTGATCGGCTTCGTTCTGGCGACGGCGGTCGCGGCCGTCGGGCTTCTCGCGCTCTGGCGTTTCGGCGCCTTCCTGTCGCAGACCATGATCATGCCGCTGGCGCTCGCCGCGCTGTGCCTGCCGATGTTCGTGCTGACCGATATCCAGGACGGCATTGCCCGCTCCTATAACTGGACCGACCTTGCGCTCGGGCCTCCCTATCTGATCCGGCCGATCCTGCTGCTCGCCGGCATGGCGGCAGGCCATGCGCTGGGCTTTGCCGCGACGGCGGTCACCGCCATGGCCTGCGCGGTGGTCGCGACATGGATCGCCGCGATGGTGCAGATGGTGCTCATCGATCGCCGCCTCGCCGAGAAGGTGACGATCGGTCTGCGTCGCATCGAGCCGGGCGTCTGGCTGAAGGCGAGCCTGCCGATCTTCGTGGTCGAGACCTTCTATCTGGCGCTGACCTACACCGACATCGTGCTGCTCAAGGCGCTGGCGGGCCCGCAGGAAGTCGCGGTCTACTGGGCGGCGGTAAAGACTCTGGCCCTCGTCGCCTTCATCTACTTCTCGGTGGCCGCCGCCGCCGCGCACCGTTTCAGCGAGTATCACGTCGCCGGCGACCGGGAGAAACTGGCGGACTTCCTTGCCGCCTCGATCCGCTGGACGTTCTTCCCCTCGCTCGCCGCGACCATCCTGATCCTCGCCCTCGGCAAGCCGTTCCTGATGATGTTCGGCCCGGACTTCGTCCGTGGCTATCCCGCCATGTTCATCGTGTCGGTCGGCCTGCTCGCCCGCGCGGCCGTCGGCCCCGTCGAGCGGCTACTGGTCATGTCGGGCCACCAGACCATCTGCGCGATCATCTATGGGGCTGCCTTCGGTCTGGCGGTCGTGCTTTGTTTCCTGCTCATTCCTCCGTTCGGGATGATGGGAGCGGCGGTGGCGACTGCCGCGGCGCTGGTGCTTGAATCGATCCTGCTGTTCTGGATCACCACCACGCGGCTCGGCCTGTCGCTGTCGCTGCGTCGGTCCCCGAAGCCGGTGGCGGCGGAATGAGCTCCATGACGCTGTCGCCGGTTCGCGCCATCGCCGCGCCGCCGCTCCAGCCGGCACAGGCGCCGAGTGGCATGGGGGCGGTGACGGCCCAGTGGCTCGCGGCGGAGGATTGGCCCTCGGTCCGGGACGAGTGGCAGGCGCTGTTTCAGGCGTCGCAGCCGAACGTTTTCCTCGCGCCGGCCTTTGCGCTGGCCGCGCGGGCCATCGACCCTGCGCCAGGACTCGGCGCGATCGTGGTCATGCGGGATGGCCGGTGCATCGGCTTCGTGCCCGGCCGCATCGGCTTCGGCGGCATGGTCTTCTCGGTCTGGACGCATGATTATGCGCCCTACGGACTGCCGCTGGTCCATGGGGGCGACGAGGCGGCCGTTCTCGCCGCCCTGTTCTCGGTGCTGCACGACCGGCGCGTCGCGGCGCTCGACTGGCCGATGCTCGACGAGGGTCCGTTCTCCGCAGCACTGGTGGCGTTCTGCGCCGCCCGGCGCGTCGCGGTGCTCGACCGGCACGACCGCGCCTGTCTCGCCGGTGCTCCGCCGAAGCTCTCGAAGGACCACAGGCGGCTCGCGCGCCGGCTCGCCGGCCTTGGCGCGCTGGACCGGGTCTCGACTGCGGCCGGCCACCCGCTCGATGCCGCGCTGGATGCCTTCCTCACGATCGAGGCAGCCGGCTGGAAGGGCCGGAAGGGCACCGCGCTCACCGGCTCGGCCGCGACGCGCAACCTGTGCCTCGCCGGCATTTCCGGCCTGGTATCGGACGGAATGGCGCGTATCGACATCATGCGGCTGGACGGCCGTCCGGTTGCTGCCGGCGTCGCGCTGACGGCGGGCGACCGCGCCTGGTACTGGAAGACGGCCTATGCCGAGGACCTTGCCCGCTATTCGCCCGGTCTCCTGCTCAGCCATGCCATCGGCGACGAACTGATGGCCGGCGGCGGCATCCGCCTCGCCGATTCCTGCGCCATTCCCGGTCATTCGATGATCGAGCGCATCTGGCCCGGCCGGATGACGATGACCCGCCAGCTGATCGCCGTTCAGGCCGGCCCGGCGGGCTGGCGTTTCCGTGCCGCCCTGCTGGCTATGCGCGCATGGATCGACGGCAAGGCGGCGGCGAAACGCCTGCTGAAGCGCTGATCAGGACCGGGCGCGCAGGGCGCGGCGGATGACCTTGCCGGTGGTGGTCATCGGCATCTCGTCGATGAATTCCACCTCGCGCGGATAGGAATGGGCCGACATCCGGGTCCGGACGAAATCGCGGATGTCCCGAGCCAGCGCATCGGATGGCGCGACACCGCTCTTCAGCACGACGAAGGCCTTGACGATTTCGGTCCTCAATTCGTCCGGCTTGCCGACCGCAGCGGCCAGCGATACGGCGGGATGTTTCAGGAGCGTGTCCTCGATCTCGCCGGGGCCGATGCGGTAGCCGGCCGAGGTGATGACGTCGTCGTCGCGGCCGAAGAAATGGACATAGCCCTCGTCGTCGCGGATGCCCTGGTCGCCGGTGGTCATCCAGTCGCCGACGAACTTGGCGGCCGTGGCCTCGGGGTTGTCCCAATATTCCAGGAACATGACGGGGTCCGGCCGCTTCACCGCGATCTGCCCCTGTTCGCCGGCGTCGCAGAGCGAGCCGTCCGGCCGGATGATGCCGACCTCGTGACCCGGTACGGGCCGCCCGATCGCGCCGGGTCTTGAGACGCCGATGGCGGCGCAGGAGGCGAGGACGAGATTGCATTCGGTCTGGCCATAGGCCTCGTTGATGGTCAGGCCGAGTTGGTCCTGCCCCCAGACATAGGTCTCCGCGCCCAGCGTCTCGCCGGCCGAGGCGAGCGTGCGCAGCTTCAGGTCGTATGTCGCCCGCGGGTTTTCGACCGAACGCAGCATGCGCAGCGCGGTCGGCGGAACGAAGGCATTGCGCACGTCCATATCGGCCATCAGGGCGAAGGCCTCGTCGGCGTCGAATTTCTCGAACTTGCGGGCAATGACGGGCACGCCGAAATGCAGCGCCGGCAGCAGCGCGTTCAACAGTCCGCCGGCCCAGGCCCAGTCGGCCGGCGTCCACATGCGGTCGCCGGGCTGCGGCATGAATTCGTGCGGCATCTGGATGCCCGGCAGGTGGCCGAGCAGGACGCGGTGGCCATGCAGCGCACCCTTCGGCTGACCGGTGGTGCCGGAGGTGTAGATCATCATGGCGGGGTCGTCGGGGGATGTATCGACGGTGGCGAAGGACGAGGCGGCCTGCGCGAGGTTCTCGTCGAAACCCTCGACGCCGTGGGCGGCGGGGCCATCGATGGACAGGATGACGGCGAGTTCGCCCAGTCCGTCGCGGATCTGCTCGACCTTGGCGAGGCCCTCGGCATTGGTGATCAGCGCTCGGGCGCCCGAATTGGCGAGGCGATAGGCGAGGGCATCCGTGCCGAACAGGATCGCCAGAGGCACCGCGATAGCACCCATCTTGTAGATGGCCATATGGGCGATGGCCGCCGGCGCGCCTTGCCCGAGAACCAGAGCGACGCGGTCGCCGCGTCTCACGCCCCTGGCGACGAGCGTGTTGGCGAGGCGGTTCGAATCCGCCTCCAGCCGGCCATAGGTGACCGGCTCGACCGAGCCGTCCGGCTTCTTCCAGATGATCGCAATGCGGTCCGGTTCGGTCAGCGCCCAGCGGGTGCAGGTGCTCGATGCGATGTTGTAGCGCTCTGGGATCTGCCAGCGGAAATCGCGGGTCAGCGCGTCGAAGTCGCGAAGGTCGGGCAGCATTCGGCGGTGTCAGCACTTGTCCTAGGGGCGCGGAAGCTGGCACAGATGACGCAGGACGTCACCCTTGGCCGACATCGCCTTTCGACTATTGCGCGGTCATGAGGATGGTGGAGCCGCCTGCGACCAGGCGTTCCTCGGTGTCCGTCGCGGCAAACAGCTCGGCGGCGGTGAAAACCTGCCGCCTGCCGGCTTTCACGACCCGTGCGCGCGCAACGAAGCGCTCGCCGACGGCGGGCGCGAAGAACGAGACTTGGCAATTGGACGCGAGCACCCGCCCGACCAAGGTCGCCGCCGCGAAGCCACAGGCCGTGTCGATCAGGGCGCCGATCATGCCGGCATGCAGGAAACCGGCATATTGTCCGAGTTCCTCACGCCAGCGCAGCGTCAGAACGGCCTCGCCGCTTTCGGCGCGTTCGACCTCGATGCCGGCCCAGCGGTTGAACGCGGCCGTGCGGTTGATCGCTCTGATCTGGTCGGTGCCGATGGTTGGATTGTCGCGTGTTTCGGCGGCTGCGGTCATCGCCATTCCCCTCGTCGCTCAAGGGCTGGAAGAATAGATAACGATCGTTATCTGTCAATCCATGGATTACGGTCGTTCTCGATAAGGAGCTGCCGATGAGAATGAAGCCGGAGCAGAAACAGGCAGCGCGGGCGGCGATTGTCGAGGCTGCCGGCAGGCGGTTTCGGCTGGAAGGACGGGCCGGCGTCGGCATTGACGGGCTGGCTGCGGAGGCGGGTCAGACGTCCGGGGCCATCTACGCGCATTTCGGCTCGAAGGCGGAGGTTTTTGCGGCCGTCGTCGAGGCGGGGCTCCAGCGCCTCAATGCCGGCATCGCGCGGACACGGGCCACCGGCGGGGCCTGGGTTGCGGCCTTCGCGGCAGGATATCTGTCGCGCGGGCATCGCAGGAGCGTGGCCGAAGGTTGCGCTTTGCCGAGCCTCAGCGCGGATGTGGCGCGGGCGCCCGCCGAGGTCCGGCAGGTTTATGCGGACGGGCTCGACAGGGCGATCAGGGCCCTTTCGGAAGGCTGTGCCGGGGCAACGCCGGAACAGCGGCGAGCGCAGGCCATCGCGGTTCTCGCGCTGTCCGCCGGCGGCATTCTTCTGTCGCGCGCCGTTCCGGACGGTCCACTGGCTGAGGAGATACTGGCTGCCTGCAAGGCGGCGACGAGTTCCCTCGTCGAGCCGATGGACCGCGACGCGTCGGCCTGATCGCGATCCTGCGGAACCGAGCGCCGGCGCCTCAGGCCGCCTGTTTCGCGCCGGCGCCGACGATGCGCACGATGTCGGCCATGATGGCGTTGAGCTGGAAATCCTTCGGCGTATAGACCGCCGCGACGCCGGCCCTGCGCAGCACCGTCTCGTCCTCGGGCGGAATGATGCCGCCGACGATGACCGGCACGTCGTCGAGGCCCTCGGCGCGCATCCGCTCCATCACTTCGGTGACGAGAGGGATGTGGCTGCCGGAGAGGATCGACAGGCCGACGACATGGACGCCTTCCTCCAGCGCCGCGTTGACGATCTCGGCCGGGGTCAGGCGGATGCCCTCGTAGACGACCTCCATGCCGCAGTCGCGGGCGCGCACGGCGATCTGCTCGGCACCGTTGGAATGGCCGTCGAGGCCTGGCTTGCCGACCAGGAACTTGATGCGCCGGCCGAGTGCGCGGGACACCTTCTCGACCTCGTCGCGGATCGGCGCCAGGTCGCCCGCGTCCGCGCGCGCGGCGCGGCCGACGCCGGTCGGCGCACGATATTCCCCGAAGACTTCCCGCAGGACCTGCCCCCACTCGCCGGTGGTGACGCCCGCCTTCGCCGCGGCGATGGAGGGCTCCATGATATTGCGGCCCTCGCTCGCGGCGGCGCGCAGGTCGGCCAGTGCTTTCGCGGCGGCCTTGGCGTTCCGCTGCTCGCGCCAGGCCTTCACGTTGGCGATCTGGTCCGCCTCGACGGCCGGGTCGACCACCATGATGGATCCCTCGCCTGTCGTGAGCGGGGAGGGCTCCGTCTCGGTGAAGCGGTTGACGCCGACCACGACCTGATCCCCGGCCTCGATGGCCTCCAGTCGCTTCGTATTGCTCTCGACCAGCTTGGATTTCATGTAGGGCACGGCGGCGATGGCTCCGCCCATCTCCTCGATCAGCTTCATCTCGGCGGTCGCTTCCGCTTTCAGCGCCTCGACCTTGGCCGAAACAGCCGGATTGCCGTCGAACAGGTCGCCGAATTCCAGCAGATCGGTCTCATAGGCGAGAATCTGCTGGAGACGCAGCGACCATTGCTGGTCCCAGGCGCGTGGCAGGCCGAGTGCCTCGTTCCAGGCGGGGAGCTGAAGGGCGCGGCAGCGCGCCTTCTTCGAGATCGTCACCGCCAGCGCCTCGATGAGGATGCGATAGACGTTGTTCTCCGGTTGCTGCTCGGTGAGGCCGAGCGAGTTCACCTGAACGCCATAGCGGAACAGCTTGTGCTTCGGGTCGGTGACGCCGTAGCGCGTCTCGACCAGTTCCTCCCACAGGTCGACGAAGGCGCGCATCTTGCACATCTCCGTCACGAACCGCATGCCGGCGTTCACGAAGAACGAGATGTGGCCGACCACCTCGCCGAAGCCGCCCTCCGGCACCTCGCCCGAGGCCTTCACCGTGTCGAGGATGGCGATGGCGTTGGCGAGCGCGAAGGCGAGTTCCTGAACCGGCGTCGCACCCGCCTCCTGCAGGTGGTAGGAGCAGACGTTCATCGGGTTCCACTTCGGCATCTCGGCCGTCGTGAACAGGATGGTGTCCTTGGTCAGGCGCAGGGACGGCTCCGGCGGGAACACATAGGTTCCGCGCGAGAGATACTCCTTGAGGATGTCGTTCTGCGTCGTGCCGGTGAGCTTCGCGCGCGACACGCCGGTTTCGTCGGCCGTTGCCGCGTAGAGGGCCAGCAGCCAGGCGGCGCAGGCATTGATGGTCATCGACGTGTTCATCTCGCCGAGCGGGATGCCGTCGAACAGGGTCCGCATGTCGCCGAGATGGGCGACGGGCACGCCGACCTTGCCGACTTCGCCGCGCGCCAGCGGGTGGTCGGCGTCATAGCCGGTCTGGGTCGGCAGGTCGAAGGCGACGGAAAGGCCGGTCTGGCCCTTGGCGAGATTGGCGCGATAGAGCGCATTGGATTTCGCGGCCGTGGAATGGCCCGCATAGGTGCGGATCAACCAGGGTTTGTCGCGCGTGTCTTTGGTGCGCAATGTCGCCTCCCGAGCGGGTTCTTGGCGACTATTCTGGGCTCTGTCCGGATTTATTGCAATGCAGCGAAAGTCGCCCGCGCTCGGCCGTCCGGGGGAGGGCGGCGCGGGCGACCGAAGGTCACGCCCGTCTGACGAGGCTGATCAGGAAGAGGAGAATGACCGCGCCGAGCGTCGCTGAAATGATCGCGGAGACGATGCCGCCACCGATCGAGACGCCGAGGCGCGGAAACAGCCAGGTGGCGATCAGCGCGCCGATAATGCCGACGACGATGTTGCCGACCAGCCCGAAGCCGAAACCCTTGACGATGACGCCGGCGAGCCAGCCGGCGACGGCGCCGACGATGATCAGAATGAGCAGGCTTTCGATAGGCATGTCAGTCTTCCTCCTCCGATGCCCGGAACGGGGAGCCCTCCCGGCACCGGGACACGTTAAGTGGGTATCGCTGTGACCGATAGCCCGGTCCGGCAACGTGCGGAGCGCGCAAAGGTTCATTCCGCGCTGCGAGGAAAATGCTGCCAGCAGCGACTGCCACCGGCGATCTGTTCGGCGGATTGTCGCAACCCGGCGCAATATGCCGAAAGGATGAGGGCATCCGACGGATTGATTATGTCGATGGCGGTGAGAAGGCGCTTGCACTGGAATGTTGCACTGCACATAATCCGCCTCCCCACGCGCCCGGCCAAGAAGGCGCAGAACACGAGGTGACACCATGGCAGCCGCTGCCCCCGCTCCCGCGTCCAAGCCGCTCAAGGACCTTTACGAGCTCGGCGAGGTCCCGCCGCTCGGCCATGTGCCGGCCAATATGTATGCCTGGGCTATCCGCAGGGATCGCCATGGCCCGCCGGAACAGTCGTTCAAGGTCGAGGTCGTGCCGACCTGGGAGCTCGGCGAGGAAGAGGTGCTGATCTACGTCATGGCCGGTGGCGTGAACTACAACGGCATCTGGGCTGGCCTCGGCCAGCCGATCTCGCCTTTCGACAGCCACAAGCAGCCTTTCCACATCGCCGGTTCCGATGCCTCGGGCATCGTCTGGGCCGTCGGCTCGAAGGTGAAGCGCTGGAAGGTCGGCGACGAGGTCATCGTCCACTGCAACCAGGACGACGGCGACGACGAGGAATGCAATGGCGGCGACCCGATGTTCTCGTCGTCCCAGCGCATCTGGGGCTACGAGACGCCTGACGGCTCCTTCGCCCAGTTCTGCCGCGTCCAGTCGCGCCAGCTCATGGTCAAGCCGAAGCACCTGCCGTGGGAGGAGGCCGCCTGCTACACGCTGACGCTGGCCACCGCCTACCGCATGCTGTTCGGCCACCCCCCGCACACGCTGAAGCCGGGCGACAACGTGCTGGTCTGGGGCGCTTCGGGCGGCCTCGGCGTCTTCGCCGTGCAGCTCGTCGCGGCGGCCGGCGCCAATGCGATTGGCGTCATCTCGGACGAGAGCAAGCGCGACTATGTGATGCAGCTCGGCGCCAAGGGCGTGATCAACCGCAAGGACTTCAATTGCTGGGGCCAGATGCCCAAGGTGAATTCCGACGAATACACCGCCTGGACCAAGGAAGCCCGCAAGTTCGGCAAGGCGATCTGGGACATTACCGGCAAGAAGGACGTCGACATCGTCTTCGAGCATCCGGGCGAGGCGACCTTCCCCGTCTCCTGCCTTGTGGTGAAGCGCGGCGGCATGGTGGTGTTCTGCGCCGGCACGTCGGGCTTCAACATCACGTTCGACGCCCGCTACGTGTGGATGCGGCAGAAGCGCATCCAGGGCTCGCACTTCGCCCATCTCAAGCAGGCCGCCGCCGCCAACCAGTTCGTACTGGACCGGCGGGTCGATCCCTGCATGAGCGAGCTGTTCCCGTGGGACAAGATTCCGGCCGCCCATGCCCTGATGCTCGCCAACAAGCACCAGCCCGGCAACATGGCCGTTCTCGTCAACTCGCCGCGACCGGGCCTGCGCACGCTCGACGACGTTATCGAGGCGACGGGCGGAGCGTGAGTTCCGTCCGGCGGCCTTTCTCCGGCGCTATGCCGAGGAAGGGCCGCAGCCAGGGGATTCGCCGCGCGGTCTCGTAGGCCGCGTAGCATCCGGCGATCGTCGCGGCGATGACCACCGCGGCTTCGGCTGCCGCTGGCAATGCCAGCGGCTTCAGCCAGTGCGCGACCACGACGATGATGGTCTGGTGGACGATGTACCAGCAGAACACCGCGCCGGCGGCGTAGCGCAGCAGCGGGCCGTCGCGGTGTTTCAGCCAGCGACGGGCAAAGCCGAGAATGGCGAGGATGAAACACCATTGGTCGAGGCCATAGGCCAGCGGCAGCATCTGCCGCAGCGACGCGCCGGGTGGCAGCGCGCGCAGCCAGACCAGCGACAGATAGGCCGTGAGGGCGAGAGCCAGCGCCGGCCAGCGGAGCCGCTCCGTCGCTTCGGCAAATGAGCTGGATCGCGCGACCAGAAAGCCGAACAGGAAGGCCGAGCCGTAGACCGCATGCGCGTAGAGGTCGTCGACCAGCGCATGGGTAACCGGAAAGCGCGGGAAGACGAAGGCGCGGAGCGCCGCGAGCGCGAGGGCCGGGCCAACCAGCAGGGCAAGCCCCGATAGCCGGTCCGCCTTTCGGGACACGGCCGTGAGGGTTGCTGGCGCGAGAGCGGCGACCGCCAGAAGCACCATGGTGTAGGCCCAGAGATAGACCACGAACCACAGATGGTTCCAGGTCGGCAGGATCAGGCAGGCCTGCCGGCCGTTCTCGATCCGGCAGAAGCTCTGGTCGAAGGCGAGGTAGTGGCCGAACCAGAAGGTCCCGTAGCTGCCGGCAAAACCGAGTTTCTCCACGACCTCGGCGTAGGATTGCGGAGGCACCACGATTGCCATCCCGAAGGCGAGCGGCAGGAGCAGCCGCCACGAGCGCCGACCCGCGAGAGGGCCGGGCGACGTCTTGTCGAGCATGAAGCGCGTGGCGGCGCCGGAGACAAGGAACAGGATCGAGAGCCGCCACGGGTTGAGCGCGATCATCAGCGTCTCGAGAGCGCGGCTCTCGTGGATGCTCTTCACATGGAAGCCCCATGACACATAGAGCATGCCGACATGGTAGAGGATGAGCAGCGCGAAGGCCGCGACGCGGATCCAGTCGAGGTCGGAGCGTCGGGCTTCGGCGGGCATGGTCTGGTGGGGCATGGGTCCTGTCCTCGTGTCCGGGCGGGATTTCGTCCTCGGCATTCACCGGGGTCGAGAGGGCAGGGGATGGAAGGCCGGGGCGCGGTGATGAGCAGGGCCGGGCGGTGACGAGCGGTGGCGACAGCGTGACGGATGGCAGCCGGGAACAGCCGCCAGGCCTGCCGCTGCGCCTCGTCTATGGGTTGATCGCTCTGGGCACGGCGCTGACCTGTCTCGTCAACGCCTTCTCGACCGCCCACGATCTCGCGCGGCTGGGGCGGCCGGCGCCGTTCTGGCAACCCTTCCTGTGGGAGGCGACCAGCGGCATCGTCGTCGTCGCGCTGGCGCCGCTGATCCGCTGGCTCTTCCGGCTGGGGCAACGGATGCAGGACCGCCCGGTACTGCTGTTCGCTGTCCATCTCGGCGGGGCGCTCGCCTTTTCCCTTGTTCATGTCGGCGGCATGGTTCTGTTGAGGAAGGCCGGCTATGCGGCTTTTTCGTCGGAGCCTTATGCCTTCGGGCCGGCGCTGGCCGGATTTCTCTACGAGTTGCGCAAGGACGTGCTCGTCTATGCGCTGATCGTCTCGGTGTTCTGGATGGCGGGGCGCCTTGGCGGCGGGCAGCCGGCGCCAGCGCCGGCTCCGGCCGAACCAGCCCCCGTGCCTGAGGCGATCTGGCTGCGCGACGGCACGGTCAGCGTCCGGGTCGCGCCGGGCGATATCGTCTGGGTGGCATCAGCCGGGAACTATGTCGAGTTCTGCCTCGTCTCCGGCGCGAAACATCTGATCCGCTCCACGCTGCAGGCGGAGGAGGAACGGCTGAGGCCGTTCGGCTTCGTCCGCATTCACCGCATGAGGCTGGCCAATTCCCGGCGCCTCAGGCGCATCGAGACGCGCGCCTCGGGCGATTTCGACATGGAGATGGATACCGGCGAGCGGCTGGGCGGCAGCCGGCGCTATCGCGCCGACGCCATGGCCATGCTGCGGCCGGGGGGCTTGATCGGCCCAGCGGCCTGATCAGGCGGGCTGGGCGCCCTCGTAGCCTTCAATGACGATCGCATCCATCACCGCGCCGCCCTTCTGCTCGGCCTTGGCGGCCTGATATTCCGACGAATGCCAGCAAGCGAGCGCCTGATCGTAGCTCGGGAACTCGATGACGACGTTGCGCTGGCGCGCATTGCCGGCCAGAACCTCGAACTTGCCGCCACGGATGACGAAGCGACCGCCGAACTTGGCGAAGGCAATGCCGTTCTTGGCGACGTAGTTCTTGTAGGCCTCGGCGTCGTTCACATCGACGCGCGCGATCCAGTAGCCCTTGGGCATGGTTGTTTCCTCCGAATGAGGCCGGCATCTTTGTCGGAGCCCTTCGCGGGTGCAAGCCGCGGGCTTCATGGCGCTCCCGGCGCAACCTCTTGCCCGCCGCCAGCTTCTCCTGTATAGGCCCGCCCTTCGGATCGACCGGCTGATTAAGGGCTGCCGTGGCGATCCCGAAAGCTCGTTCCCGAGCCTTCAGAGACGTCCTTCCGGGTTTTCGGACCCGGAACGCCAGGTGTCTCGCAACGATGAAGAGAGCCAAATGCCCAAGATGAAGACGAAGTCGGGCGCCAAAAAGCGCTTCAAGATCACGGCGACCGGCAAGGTGATGTACGCCCAGTCCGGCAAGCGCCACGGCATGATCAAGCGGTCGAACAAGCAGATCCGCGAGCATCGCGGAACCACTGCCCTGTTCGAGACCGATGCCTACAACGTCAAGCGGTACTTCCTCCCGAACGGCTGATCGAAGCGTTCGATTTGGAAAATCCTATCAGATAGTTGAAAGAGATCAGCCATGGCCCGCGTCAAAAGGGGCGTTACCGCCCACGCCAAGCATAAGAAAGTCATCAAGGCAGCCTCGGGTTTCCGCGGCCGCCGCAAGAACACGATCCGCGCCGCGAAGGCCGCCGTCGACAAGTCGCTGCAGTACGCGACGATCGCCCGCCGCCTGAAGAAGCGCAATTTCCGTTCGCTCTGGATCCAGCGCATCAACGCCGCGGTCCGCGAGCACGGCCTCACCTATTCGCGTTTCATCTCCGGCCTGATCAGCGCTGGCATCCAGGTGGACCGCAAGGTCCTCTCGGATCTCGCCATCACTGCGCCGGAGGGTTTTGCGGCCTTGGTCGAAAAGGCCAAGGGATCGCTGCCGGCGAACGCCTGATCCTTCACTTCGGGATCACGACATTAGAGCCCGCGCGACCCTCCCCGAGGGTGGCGCGGGCTTTTCCGTTTCACGCCTGACCGCCGACGCGACGCCAGACAGCGCGGAGACATCATGCAGGGCCTGACGGCACCGATCATCAAGGGACTCTGGTACGTGGCGCTGAACGGCCGCGACCTGAAGTCGGGCAAGATGCAGCCGAAGAAGCTGCTGGGCGAGCCGATGCTGTTCGGCCGCACCGACGACGGTGCGGTCTTCGCCATCCGCGATGCCTGCCCGCACCGCGGCATCCCGCTGCGCTACGGCTCGTTCGACGGCCAGTCGATCCAGTGCTGCTATCACGGCTGGCGCTTCGACCGGACCGGAGCCTGCGTCGAGATTCCCTCGCTTCGCGAGGGCCAGCAGATGGATCTCACCAAGATCTGCACGCCATCCTATGCCTGCGTCGAGCGGCAGGGCATGGTCTGGGTCTTCGTGCCGCGCGCCGGCGAGACGCCGGCCGAGGCCGGCTTCCCCGAACCGCCGCTGATGCCGGATTTCGCCGCGGATGCCGACCCGCGATTCCACTGCATGCTGCCGTTCCACTGCTCGATGGACCATGCCGCCTTCGGCCTGATGGACCCGACGCACGCGGCCTATGTCCACACCTCCTGGTGGTTCAAGAAGGGCGCGCGCAAGCTGCGGCCCAAGGAGAAGCACTTCGCTCCGTCCGAACTCGGCTGGTCGATGGTGCGCCACGAACTTCCACCCCAGAACATCGCCTACAAGATTCTCGGCACGCCGGTGACGACCGAGATCAGCTACATGCTGCCGGGACTCCGGATCGAGAATATCCGTGGCTCGAAGATGCAGGCGACCGGGCTCACCGCCATCACGCCGGTGGACGAGGGCGAGACCGAGGTCCACCAGTTCTTCTGGGTGTCCGCGGCCTGGATGTCGCTCGGCAAGCCGCTGTTCCAGCACCTCATGCGCGTCTTCCTCGACCAGGACCGGCGCGTGGTCGTGCAGCAGCGCGAGGGTCTCGTCCATGATCCCAAGCTCATGCTCATCAACGACGCCGATACCCAGGCGCGCTGGTGGATGCGGGTGAAGGACGCCTTCGTGAAGGCTCAGGCCGACGGCAAGCCATTCGAGAACCCCATCCAGCCGATGACTCTCAGGTGGCGAAGCTGAGCCGCTTGACCCGACCGCAGCCAATCGCCAAACGAAGCCACCCCACCTCCGCGTGTCCGAGCCGATGACCGATCTTTCAACTCTCGAAACCGATCTCACCGCCCAGGTGGCCGCGGCCGCCGACGAGGCAGCGCTGGAAGCCGTGCGCGTCGCCGCGCTTGGCAAGAAGGGCTCCATTTCGGCCCTGCTCGCCACCCTCGGCACCATGGCGCCCGACGAGCGCAAGACCGCCGGCGCGGCGATCAACCAGGTCAAGGACCGCGTCACGGAAGCCATCGGCTCCCGGCGCGAGGTGCTGAAGGCCGCGGCGCTCGACGCGCGGCTCGCCTCCGAGACGGTGGACGTGACACTCCCCGTTCGCGAGAGCCCGACGGAAACGGGGCGCATCCACCCGATCAGCCAGGTGATGGACGAACTGACCGCCATCTTCGCGGATATGGGCTTCGCCATCGCCGAAGGTCCGGATATCGAGACCGACGACTTCAATTTCACCAAGCTGAACTTTCCCGAGGGCCATCCGGCCCGCGAGATGCACGACACGTTCTTCTTCAATCCGAAGGCGGACGGCGAGCGGCTGCTGCTGCGCACGCACACCTCGCCGGTGCAGGTGCGCACCATGCTCGGGCAGAAGCCGCCGATCCGCGTCATCTGCCCGGGCCGGACCTATCGCAACGACAGCGACCAGACCCACACGCCGATGTTCCATCAGGTCGAGGGCCTCGTCATCGACAAGGGCAGCCATATCGGCCACCTGAAATGGATCCTCGAGGAGTTCTGCAAGGCCTTCTTCGAGGTCGACAGCGTCAAGATGCGCTTCCGCCCGTCGTTCTTCCCGTTCACCGAGCCGTCGATGGAAGTCGACATCCAGTGCAACCGGCAGGGCGGCGAGGTCCGTTTCGGCGAGGGCGAGGACTGGCTGGAGATTCTCGGCTGCGGCATGGTCCATCCGAACGTCATCCGCAATTGCGGCCTCGATCCCGATGTCTATCAGGGCTTCGCCTGGGGCATGGGTATCGACCGCATTGCCATGCTGAAATACGGCATCAACGACCTGCGCCAGTTCTTCGAGGGCGACGTTCGCTGGCTGTCGCATTACGGCTTCAAGCCGCTCGACCTGCCGACGCTGGCCGGCGGCCTGTCGAGCTGAGCCGGCATCATGAGCGGCGTGCCCGACATCTATGGTGACGCTCCGCGCTGGGCCTTCGGCGACAGCCCGGAGCTTGCCGATGAACTGCTGGCGCTCGTGCTGAGCGGCGCCAAGCGGGCGACATGCGATTCGCTGGCCTTCTGCGAGCAGAACATCATGCCGCGCGCCGGCGAGGTGAGTGTCGTTCTCGACGGTTCGGGCAAACCGGCCTGCGCCATCGAGACGACCGGCGTCGAGGTGATGCGGTTTGGCGAGGTCACCGCCGATATCGCCGCCGAGGAGGGGGAAGGAGACCTTTCGCTCGCCTACTGGCGTTCCGCACATCAAGCCTATTTCGAGCGTCAGGGCACGTTTGCCCGGGACATGCAGGTCGTCTGCGAGCGCTTCAGGCTCCTTCAGGTCTTCGAACATCCGGAAACAGTCCGATGAAATTCACGCTTTCCTGGCTCAAGGAGCACCTTGAGACCGAAGCCTCGCTGGCGGAGATCACCGAGACGCTGACGCGCATCGGCCTCGAGGTCGAGCATGTCGAGGACGCCGGTGCGAAGCTCGCGGCCTTCACCATCGCCTATGTCATCTCGGCCGAGCAGCACCCGAACGCCGACCGGCTGCGCGTGTGCATGGTCGATACCGGCTCGGGCGATCCGGTGCAGGTCGTCTGCGGCGCGCCGAACGCCCGCACCGGCATGAAGTCGGTGTTCTCGCCCCCCGGCACGTTCATTCCCGGCAAGGGCATCACGCTCGGTGTCGGCACGATCCGCGGCGTCGAGAGCCGGGGCATGCTGTGCTCGGCGGCCGAACTCGAAATCTCCGAGGATCATGACGGCATCATCGACCTGCCGGGCGACGCGCCGGTCGGCACGCGCTATGCAGACTGGGCCCATCTCGGCGACCCCGTGGTCGAGATCAACCTGACGCCGAACCGGCCGGACTGCACCTCCATTCACGGCATTGCGCGTGACCTCGCGGCTGCCGGCCTCGGCAAGCTGAAGGCCGACGTGATCCCGCAGGTGAAGGGCGCCTTCGCCAATCCGCAGCAGGTGAACCTCGCCTTCGCCAAGGGCGAGGAAAAGTACTGCCCGGCCTTCGCTCTCCGCCTCGTGCGCGGCGTGAAGAACGGCCCCTCGCCGGACTGGATGCAGCGCCGGCTCAAGGCCATCGGCCTCCGCCCGATCAACGCGCTGGTCGACATCACCAATTACGTGACCTTCGACCGGGGCCGCCCCCTGCACGTCTTCGATGCCGCCAAGGTGAAGGGCGCGCTGGTCGTGCGCCGCTCGAAGGCGGGCGAGACCGTTCTCGGCCTCGACGGCCGCGTCTATGGCTTCACCGGCCACGAGACGGTGATCGCCGACGACAATGGCGTCGAATCCATCGCCGGCGTCATGGGCGGTGAGCATTCGGGCTGCGACGAGGCGACGACCGACGTGCTGATCGAATCCGCGCTCTGGGATCCGATGGATATCGCCCGCACCGGCCGCAATCTCGGCATCGTCACCGATGCGCGCTACCGGTTCGAGCGCGGCGTCGATCCGAATTTCACCCTGTCGGGCGTGGAACTCGCGACGAAGCTGGTCATGGACCTGTGCGGCGGCGATCCGTCCGAGGTGACACTCGCGGGCTCCATTCCCGATACCGGCGCGATCATCAATTTCCCGCTCGCCGAGACCAAGCGTCTGACCGGCCTCGACGTTTCCGACCGCGAGCAGAAGCGCATCCTGGAGGCGCTTGGCTTCGACGTGTCCGGCAACGGTCCGATGGTCAAGGTCTCGCCGCCCTCCTGGAGGCCGGACGTGCACGGCAAGGCGGACCTCACCGAAGAGGTGATGCGCATCGCCGGCGTCGACCGCGTACCCTCGACGCCGCTTGATCGCGGCGGCACCGTGCCGAAGCCGGTGCTGACGCTGATTCAGAAGCGCACCCGCATGGCGAAGCGCACGCTCGCGGGGCGCGGCCTTGTCGAGGCAGTGACCTGGAGCTTCATCGCCAAGGATCAGGCGGAACTGTTCGGCGGCGGCCAGCCGGAACTGGCGCTCGCCAATCCCATCGCTTCCGACCTCTCCGACATGCGGCCGACGCTGCTGGTCGGGCTCGCGATGGCGACGCAGCGCAATGCCGACCGCGGCTATGGCGATGTTGCGCTGTTCGAGGTCGGCCAGGTGTTCAGGGGCGACAAGCCGGAAGACCAGTTCATGGCGGCGACCGGCATCAGGCGCGGCCTTGCCAGGTCCTCCGGCGCCGGCCGCCACTGGCAGGGTTCAGGCGCTGCCGACGTGTTCGATGCCAAGGCCGACGCGCTTGCCGTTCTGGCGGCGGTCGGCGCGCCGCTCGCCGGCATCCAGGTCGTGCCGGGCGGCCCGGCATGGTTCCACCCCGGCCGGTCCGGCACGTTCCAGATGGGCCCGCAGACCGTGTTCGGCTCGTTCGGCGAGCTGCATCCGCGCGTGCTGGAAGCCCTCGACGTGAAGGGGCCTGTCGTCGCCTTCGAGCTGCTGCTCGACAAGCTGCCGCCGCCGAAGGTGCGCCCGACCCGCACGAAGCCGCAACTCGCACTGTCGCCGTTCCAGCCCGTCGAGCGCGACTTCGCCTTCCTCCTCGATCGTTCGGTGAAGGCTGGCGACCTCGTCAAGGCGGCGCAGGGCGTCGACAAGCAGCTCATCACCGGCGTGCAGGTCTTCGATCTCTACGAGGGCAAGGGCATCGACGAGGCGAAGAAGTCGGTCGCCATCGCGGTGACGCTGCAGCCCAAGGACAAGACGCTGACCGATGCCGAGATCGACGCGGTTGCCGCGAAGATCGTCGCCGAGGTGACGAAGAAGACCGGCGGCACGCTCAGGGCTTGAACGGCATAGCGGTACGGTATCCACCTCTCCCCGCCGGGGAGAGGTGGCGTCGCGCCCGCAATAGCTGGTGATCGACGGGACCGATCAGGCTCAGACGATCTCGTCCACCCTGAACACGCCGGCGAATCGGTCGGCCAGCGCTGCCAGTTCCGCCTCGTGCAGGCTCTTCGCGTCGATAACGCCGCCGTCCGGCCTCGGCAGGTCGCGCGTCGCGCAGGCGTCCGCCGCGACCGCCGTCTGGTAGCCGAGGTCGAGCGCCGCGCGCGCCGTGGACGACACGCACATGTGGGTCATGAAGCCGATCATGATCAGCGGCGCGCCAGGTGCTCCGATGGTCTCGGCGAGGCTCGTCCCCGAGAATGAATTCGGCCGCGGCTTCTCGATGACGGTTTCGCCTTCAACGGGGGCGACGGCATCGACGATCGCGCCACGATGCGCGTCGCGGTCGAACAGGCCGCCCTTGCCCCCCTTGTGCGCGACGTGGACAATCTTCGCACCGGCCTTGCGGGCGCGCGCCAGCAGGTCCGTCGCCCTTGCAACCGCCGTCCCGGCGCCGGGCAGCGCTATCGGGCCGTCGAGATACTCGTTCTGGATGTCGATCAGCACGAGGATGCTCTCGGCCAGCTTCGGCGGCGCGGGCTTGCGGCCAGCCATTTCCAGAAGGGTTTTCGGGGTGGTCATGGGCTTGTCCTCTGATCAGTCGGTCGTCGCGGGCGCGCATCAAACGACGGGATGGCCGTGCCGTAAACCATGTGGTGCGCGGCCCGCATCTGCGCGCAACGCGCGAGATGACAGATGGCGCGGCAAGGCACTAGCCTGTTGAGATTCCCCACCGCCGAAGGCCCCCCATGCATCCCGCTCTCAGACCAGCCGGCACGACCGGCGCCGTGCCGGTGACATTCGTGACCCGCAAGACCTATCCGGCGGCGAAGGCGAAGCTGAAGGCCGCGCAGCAGGCCTTTCTCGACGCAACGGGCTATGAGCCGAAAGCGGGGCGGGCGGCGGTCATCCCCGATGCCAAGGGGAGCATCGCCGCGGTCTTCTTCGCGCTGGAGTCCGAGGACGCTGCTCACCGCGACCCACTGCTCGCGGGCAAGCTGCCGGGCCAGATCCCACCGGGTACCTACGCCTTCGCCAACGATCCCGGCGACGCCGCGACCGCCGCGCTCGCCTGGGCGATGGGGCAGTATCGCTTTTCCCGCTACAGGAAATCGGAGGTCAGGCCCGCCATACTCGTCGTGCCAAAGGGGGTTGATGGCGAGGCCGTCACGCGCACGGCCGAGGCGGTGTTCCTCGCCCGCGATCTCGTCAACACGCCCGCCAACGATCTCGGGCCGGCGGAATTGGAGGCCGCTATCCGCGACCTCGGCAAACGTCACCGCGCGAAAGTCACGTCGATCGTCGGCGAGGCGCTGATCGGCGCCAATCTGCCGATGATCCACGCGGTCGGCGCCGGTTCGCCGCGGGAACCGCGCCTCGTCGACCTCGTCTGGGGCAACGAGAAGCACCCGAAGGTGACGCTGGTCGGCAAGGGCGTCTGTTTCGATACCGGCGGCCTCGACATCAAGCCCGATGCGGCCATGCTGCTGATGAAAAAGGATATGGGAGGCGCGGCGGCGGCCATCGGCCTCGCCCACATGATCATGGCGGCGAAGCTGCCCGTGCGGCTGCGCCTGCTGGTGCCGGCGGTCGAGAACTCCGTCTCCGGCACGGCCTTCCGGCCGGGCGACGTGTTCCCGACGCGCAAGGGCCTGACCGTGGAGATCGGCAATACCGACGCCGAGGGACGGCTCGTCCTTTGCGACGCGCTGGCGCTCGCCGACGAGGAAGCGCCGGCCCTGATCGCGGATTTCGCCACCCTGACCGGCGCGGCCCGTGTGTCGCTCGGACCGGACCTTCCGCCGATCTACACCCATGACGACACGCTGGCGGCGGAACTGACGGCGGCCGGGCTCAGGGTGGGCGACCCTGTCTGGCGCCTGCCTCTCTGGAGGCCCTATGCAGCCGGCCTCGACAGCAAGGTCGCCGACATGAACAACGTCACGGCCGGCGGTCTTGCCGGCTCGATCACTGCTGCGCTCTATCTCGACCGCTTCGTCGAGAAGGCGAAGGCCTGGCTGCATGCCGACATCTATGCGTGGGTTCCGGCCGAGAGGCCTGCCCGTCCCGTCGGCGGCGAACTGCACGCGGCGCGCGCGCTGTTCGAGGTGTTGAGCCAGCGGTACGGGAAATAGCAGCGCATGGATCTCGCGGTACTCGAACCCGGCGATGAGGCCTATGCCGAGCTGAATGCGCGGCTGGTGGCGTTCAACCGCCAGCAGGTCGACTGGTCCGACCAGACGTTCACGGTGGTCGTCAGGGACGGGACGGACGATGTCCGGGGCGGCGCACGCGGCTTCCTGCGCATGGGAGCGGTCGAGGTCCGGGGTGTCTGGCTCGACCCTGATCTGCGCAAGTCCGGCCTCGGGCGGCGGCTGATCGAGAGGCTGGAGGAGGAGGCGCGCGCGCGCGGCGCCTCCGCTGCTCTTCTGGATACATACGAGTTCCAGGCGCGCGGCTTCTACGAAAGCTGCGGCTACACAGTCTTGGCCGAATTCGACTATCCGGCCGGCCTGCGCCGCTTCTACATGACCAAGCAGCTTTGACAGGGAGGCACTGGTCTCCCTCTCACGGCCCGTTGCCGCATGGCGGGCCATTCCCTATGGTCGCCATCCCTTCCAAGGAACGCTCCGAAGACAATCCATGGCGACCGACAAGACTTCCGGCCGACGCAACCGCCCGACCATCACCGATCAGGAAGCGCTTGCGTTCCACCAGATCGGCAAGCCCGGCAAGCTCGAGATCGTACCGACCAAGCCGATGGCGACGCAGCGCGATCTGTCGCTCGCCTATTCGCCCGGCGTCGCCGTGCCGGTTCTGGCCATTGCCGAGGAACCGAACCGCGCCTTCGACTACACGACCCGCGGCAACATGGTGGCCGTGATCACCAATGGCACCGCCATTCTCGGCCTCGGCAATCTCGGTGCGCTGGCCTCGAAGCCGGTGATGGAGGGCAAGTCCGTCCTCTTCAAGCGCTTCGCCGATGTCGATTCCATCGATCTCGAAGTCGATACCGAGGATGCCGACAAGTTCATCGAGGCGGTGCGCTATCTCGGCCCCTCCTTCGGCGGCATCAACCTCGAGGACATCAAGGCGCCCGAGTGTTTCATCATCGAGCAGCGCCTGCAGGAGCTCATGGACATTCCGGTGTTCCATGACGACCAGCACGGCACGGCGATCATCGCCGCCGCCGGCCTGATCAACGCGATGGACATTACCGGCCGCAACATCAAGACGACGAAGCTGGTGGTGAACGGCGCCGGTGCTGCGGGCATCGCCTGCGTCGAACTGCTCAAGGCCATGGGCTTCAACCCCGAGAACGTCGTCCTCTGCGACACCAAGGGGACGATCTGGCGCGGCCGCACCGAGGGCATGAACCAGTGGAAGTCGGGCCATGCGGTGACCACCGACGCCCGCACCCTGGCGGAAGCCGTGAAGGGTGCCGACGTGTTCTTCGGCCTCTCCGTGAAGGGTGCTCTGACCCGCGAGATGGTCATGTCGATGGCGGCGCAGCCGATCATCTTCGCCATGGCCAATCCCGATCCCGAAATCACGCCCGAGGAGGTCCATGCCGTGCGCACGGACGCGATCGTGGCGACCGGCCGCTCGGACTATCCGAACCAAGTCAACAACGTCCTCGGCTTCCCCTTCCTGTTCCGTGGCGCGCTCGACGTGCGCGCCACCAAGATCAACATGGAGATGAAGGTCGCCGCCGCGGAAGCTCTTGCGGCGCTGGCGCGCGAGGACGTGCCGGACGACGTTGCAGCGGCCTATGGCGGCGGGCGGCCGAAATACGGACCGGAATACATCATCCCCGTGCCGTTCGATCCGCGTCTCATGTATGCGGTGCCGACGGCCGTCGCTCAGGCCGCCATGGACACCGGCGTCGCCCGCCGCCCCATCGTCGATATGGCCGGCTACAAGGCGCAGCTCACCGCGCGCCTCAATCCGGTCGCCGGCGTTCTCGCCCGCATCTTCGAGCGCGCCCGCCGCTCGCCGCGCCGCGTCGTCTTCGCCGAGGGCGAGGAGGAGCAGGTGATCCGCGCCGCCCAGAGCTTCGTCAACCAGGGCCTTGGCACCGCGATCCTGGTCGGGCGAGAGGACCGCGTGCGCGCCACGGCGCAGGCGGCCGGCATCGAACTGAAGGACGGCATCGAGGTTGCCAATGCGCGGCTGTCGACGCGCAATGCCGACTATGCCAGCCAGCTCTATGAGCGCCTGCAGCGCGAGGGCTACCTGTTCCGCGATTGCCAGCGCCTCGTCAATCAGGACCGCAACGTCTTCGGTGCGGCCATGGTGGAGGCCGGCGATGCCGACGGCATGGTCACCGGCGTCACCCGCAACTATTCCTCCGCGCTGGAGGATGTTCGCCGCGTCATCGACGTGAAGCCGGGGCACCGGCTGATCGGCGTCTCCATCGTGCTGTCGCGCGGGCGTACCGTGCTGGTGGCCGATACCGCCATCACCGAGATGCCTTCGGCGGAGGATCTCGCGGAGATCGCCATCGAGGCCGCCCACGCAGCCCGCCGCCTCGGTACCGAGCCGCGCGTCGCACTGCTCGCCTTCTCCACCTTCGGCCAGCCGAAGGGCGAACGTTCGGAGAAGGTTATCGAGGCGGTCCGCATCCTCGATTCCCGCCGCGTCGATTTCGAGTACGATGGCGAGATGGCGGCGGATGTCGCGCTCAATCCGGACCTGATGACGGCCTATCCGTTCTGTCGCCTGACCGGCCCGGCCAATGTCCTGGTCATGCCGGCTTTCCACTCCGCGTCCATCTCGACCAAGATGATGCAGGAGCTGGGCGGCGCGACGGTGATCGGCCCGCTGCTGGTCGGCCTCGACAAGCCGGTCCAGATCGTGCCGCTCGGCGCCAAGGACTCGGACATCGTCAACATGGCCGCGCTCGCCGCCTACAATATCGGCGGATAGAGTCGGTTCAGACGCCGATCGTGGCGGCGCCGATCAGCGCGTCGTCATCGTTGCCGGGAGCGAGGGCGGTCGCCCTCACGCCGCGCGCGCGCTCGATCGAAGCGGCGATGACCGGCGCCATGTCGGGCGTCACGGGGCGGGCGAAGACGAAGCCCTGAACGATGTCGCAGCCGAGTTCGGTCAACACGTCCACTTCGGCTGCCCGTTCGGCGCCCTCGGCGACGACGGTCATGCCGAGGCCGCGCGACAGCGCGATGATGCCGCCGAGCAGCTTGCGCTTCTCGGGCTTGGTGGCGATGCCATCGACGAAGGACCGGTCGACCTTCAACCGGTCGAAGGGCAGCCGCGTCAGGTAGCCGAGCGAGGAATAGCCCGAGCCGAAATCGTCGAGGGCGAGGCGCACGCCGAGAGCCGACAGGGCGGTCAGCGTCCGGCTGATGCGCTGTTCGGAATGATCGACGAACAGGCTCTCGGTCAGTTCGAGGCACAGGAGATCGGGCGGCAGTCCGGTTTCCCAGAGAACGGCGGACACCGCCGTCTCGAAATCCATGTTCCAGAATTGAGCCGGCGAAACATTGACCGACACGGTGCGCGCGGGCAGACCGGCATCGAGCCAGGCCCGGCCCTGACGGCAGGCTTCGCGCAGAACCCAGAGGCCGAGATCGACGATCAGGCCGGAACTTTCCGCGATCGGTATGAACTCGGCCGGCGAGATCGGTCCGCGCTCGGGATGGGTCCAGCGCAGCAACGCCTCGAAGCCGATGACGCGTCGGGTCGAAAGGTCGACCTGCGCCTGATAATGCGCGTTGAGCGCGCCCTCCTCCACGGCATGGCGCAGGTGGCGGCCGAGATCGAGACGCTGCTCGACCGCGACGGCATAGGCGGGTTCGAAGACCATGGCCCGACCCCGCCCGGCCTCCTTCGCCATGTAGAGCGCGAGGTCGGCATTTCGCATGGCGATATCGACGCTGCCGCCGTTGTCCGGCAAGTTGGCGATGCCGACCGTCGCGCCGATGAAGGCTTCGCCCTCGCTGAGATCGACCGGCCCGGACAGGCGGGCGATGATCCGCTCGGCGAGCTCGATCACGTCCTCCCCGCTCGCGTGGCGCTCGGGAAGGATGGCGAACTCATCGCCGCCGAGACGGGCGACGAAGGCTCGTGGCCCCAGTTCCTGGCGCAGCAGCAGGGCGACGCGGGTGAGCAACTCGTCGCCGGCCGCATGGCCGAGCGAGTCGTTGACCTCCTTGAAGCGGTCGAGGTCAATGAGCAGCAGCGAGCCGTTGGTTCCGTTCCGGAAACAGGCGTCGATGAGGGCAGCCAGCTCGCGTTTGAACAGGGCGCGGTTGGCAAGCCCGGTCAGCGGGTCGGAATAGGCGAGATGTTCGAGCTGGCGCTGGGCGTGCTTGCGCTCGGTCACGTCCTGGATTGTCCCGATCAGGCCGAGGACGCGACCTTCGGCGAGTTCGGCCTTGCAGGTGAGGGCGAGGTCGCTGACCGAGCCGTCGGCGTGGCCGACCTGTACATCCACGGTCTCGGTGCGACGGGTGCGGATGACGCTGCGCTGCATTTCCACGACGCGCGCCGCGCCGTCATCCAGAAAGCGCGCGAGAATGTTCTGGTGGGTGGTGTCGAAGGTCTCCGGGTCGAGACCGAGGAGAGCGAAGACCTCGGGCGCCCAGGCGACCTGCTTGTCGCCGAGCCGGTAGCTCCAGGTGCCGATCTTGCCAAGGCGATGCGCCTCCTGAAGGGCGCTGGTGCGGCGGTCGAGCATGTCCTCGGTGCGACGCAGCTTGGTGATGTCGCTGGCCGTGCCGCGGTAGCCGAGGAAGACGCCGTTCGCGTCGAAATTCGGCTTGCCGCTGGAGCGGATCGTGACGCAGGAGCCGTCCCCTCCTATTACCGAATAGGCGAAGTCTCGAAACGGCCTGTGGGCCTCCATGTCGGCGCGGTGGGCAGCCATGGCGTCGCGGTCTTCAGGCAGGAAGGGCAGCTCCCAACGCGGCTTGCCGCCGGCGGCGACGGTCTGGATCGCCGAGAAGCCACCGTCGTGTATCGCGTGTGGCAGCAGCCGGTGTTCCGCGTCGCTTTCCCAGCACCAGTCCGAGGCCGTCGCGACGAAGTCAGCGAGACGCTGTTCGCTTTCCGCCAGCCGGCGCATGGCGCGCATTTCCTCGCTGACGTCGCGCACGATGCCGGATACGCGACGGATATCGCCGTCTTCATCGCGCTCGGCCTCGCCGTGCACCATGTAGTCGATAATCTCGCCACACCGCCGCAGGAAGCGGCCATGGACCGCATAGGCCTCGCCGGTGCGCCAGCACTGCTCGTAGGCGCGGGCGATGATCGGGCGGGACTCGGCCAGATAGCCGCCGCGCACGGTCAGGATCGGCACCGCGCCGTCGTCGGTTTCCATTTCATACATCGCCGCGAGTTCCGGCGAGATCCAGAAATTGGGGCTGTCCGCGGCCGCTGCCTGCCAATAGCCCATCCGCGCGATGCCCATCGCGCGCTTCAGAAGGTCGTCGCCGCTGATCCGGGGGGCCGGCGGATGTTGTCTGGCCTCGCGCCGTCGCGGGGCCTTCTTTGCGGCCATGATCACGAACCCGAAGAGCTGCCATGCGATTGTCGCTGGGGTGACTTAGCAACTCGTTACGTTTCTCATGGCTGAACGCCAAAGTTGCAGAATTTCCGGAAGGCATGAAGCGATGGCCGGTAGCGGTTCAAACGGTGCGACGATCCCTGTTTTCGACATCGGGCAAGTGCTGCTGCGCTGGGAGCCGAGAGCAGCGCTCGCCCGCATCACCGGCTCGGAGGCCGAGGCTGACGCATTCATGCAGGAGGTCGATTTTGCGGCCTGGCATGGACGGCAGGATGCCGGCCGTCTCGTGGCTGCAGCCGTTGCCGAGCACAGTGCGCGCTTTCCGCATCACGCCGCGGTCTTCGCGGCCTTTTACGACCGCTGGCTGGATGCCGTGCCGGGCGAGGTGCCAGGCACGCGCGCCATTTTCGAGGCGTTGCGGATGCGCGGGCCGGTCTACGGCATCTCGAACTTTTCACGCGAGCTGTTCGACCGCACCGTGCCGGCCCATCCGTTTCTCGGCGGATTCACCGGGCTGGTCCTTTCGGCCGATGTCGGCATCAACAAGCCGGATCCGCGCATCTATCGCATTCTGTGCGAGCGGCACGGTCTCGAGCCACAGGCCTGCGTGTTCATCGATGACAGCGCGAAAAACGTCGAAGCCGCGCGCGCCGCGGGCATGCGCGGCATCGTCTTCACGGATGCTGGCGCGCTTTCTTCGGCGCTCGCCGCGATGGGACTTGCGACGACGGCCTGACATGGGTGGCGATCGCCTCGGACAGGCGATCCCGGTCCAGCGGCTTGGTCAGGAACGCGTCCATGCCGGCGGCGATGGCCGCGGCGCGATCCTCGGCGAAGGCATTGGCGGTCAGCGCCACGATGGGCACCCGGCGGTCGGCCCCTTCACGGGCGCGGATCATGGCGGCTGCCGACAGCCCGTCGCACTCGGGCATCTGCATGTCCATCAGGACGAGGTCGACGGCGAGGGCGGGATCGAGCGCCATGTCCACGGCGGCGCGGCCATCGCGCGCCCAGTGGGGCGTGTGCCCGAGTTTTTCAAGCAGGCGGCGAACGAGGAGCGCGTTGACGTCGTTGTCCTCGGCGACAAGCACCGATAGCCGCTGGAGCGGCGGCTCGGCCGTCGCAGACGGCACCAGCGCCGGCGCGTCGATCGAGCCATCGGTGGTGGAAGCCGCATTGTCGATCGGCTGAAGCTGCATCAGCAGAGACGTTTCACGGACGGGCGAGACCAGCCAGCCGCCGACACCGCGCGCGCGCCAGCGCGCGATGTCGCCGCGCGCCGCCGGCGTCACCAGCAGGACGGTCCGGCCAGAGCGCTCGCCCAGCGCGGTCATGGCGTCGCCCAGCGCATCATCGCCCATGCGCCCGTCGAGAATGGTCGCGTCGAAACGGCCATCGGCGGCGATATCCGCAGCCGAGGCCGCCCGCGTGACCATTGCCCCGCGTGCGGTCAACCGCTGCGCGAGAATGCCGGCCTCGACCGCGGCGCTCGACAGGATCATCACGGCGAGGCCGCCGAGGCGTTCCGGCTGCTCCACCGGGCCGGCGGCGACCAGAGGCAGGCGCACCCGAAAGGTGGCGCCGCGGCCCGGCTCCGACTGCAGCGTCAGTCCGCCGCCCATGCGCTGGACGATACGGCGCGAGATGGCGAGGCCGAGACCCGTGCCGGCATGACGGCGCGCGAATGTGGTTTCGCCCTGCTCGAACTCCGCGAAGATGCGCTCCGCATCGCTCTTGGCGATGCCGGGCCCGGTGTCGCGCACCTCGATGACCAGATGCGCCTCGTCGCGGTCGACGGTGATGGCGACGCCGCCGCTTTCGGTGAATTTCACGGCATTGCCGGCGAGGTTGATCAGCACCTGGCGCAGCCGGGTCGCGTCGCCGAGCAGGCGCGCGGGCAAGGAGGGATCCACCGCGACCGCGAGATCCAGCCCTTTCGCGTGCGCGCGCGTTGCCAGCAGTTCGGCGACGCCCTCGACGAGGGGCAGAAGCTCGAAGGGGGCGGCCGTGAGGTCGAGGCGTCCGGCCTCGATCTTCGAGAAGTCGAGGATTTCATCGATCAGCGACAGCAGCGCGGCGCCGGACGACCTGACGACCTCGGCGTAATTGCGCTGCTCGGGGGTGAGCGGAGTGTCGATGAGCAGGTCGGCCATGCCCATAATGCCGTTCAGGGGCGTGCGTATCTCGTGGCTGACGGTGGCGAGGAAGCGCGACTTGGCCTCGTTCGCCGTCTGCGCGCGGGCGCGCGAGTGCGCGAGCGCCAGTTCCGCCGCCTTGCGCTCGGTGATGTCGCGGCCGACGGACTGAAGTTGTGCGGCGCCCTCGCCGTCGCGCACGGCGTGGTGGCGCCAGGCGATCCAGCGTTCGCCATCCGGCGTCTGGATGCGCTCGTCGATGCTCTGCGAACCGTCGCTCTCTCGTCGGCTGGTACCCCGCTCGAGCACATTCGGCTCGACGGCGCGGCCGACCAGTGCGTCGGGTGGCTCGCCGATCAGCGCGCTATAGGCGCGGTTGGCGAAGGTGATGGCGCCGGCATGGTCGCGGCGAACGATCAGGTCGCCCTGTGCATCGACGAGGCCACGATGAAGTTCCTCGCTCTCGGCCAGTTCGAACACGCGGTCCGTCAGCGTCTCGACGGTTTCCTCGAGCGCTGTGGCCTTGCGCGCGAGCGCGCGCCGCGCATGAACGAGATGCACGACGCCAGCCAGACCAGCGACGCCGAGCGCCGCCGCGCCGCCAGCGACCAGGGCGATAGCATCCACGACCGATCTCCCCGCGACCAAACCCGGCGACGACCCTAGGCAATCGCGGTTGATGCGGGGTTACCGACGGCATCATGCAGCCCCATTGCGACACCGGCATCGTCTGCCCGCGATCGATCGCGCCAAGCCGGAGACCGCGAGGCGGTCTCGGGGGCGCCTTTTGCGGGGGCCGCCCCGGGGGAACTCGCCTCTGGCCGCATCGAGGCGCGCCCAAACGCGGGTGGGTCCCGGGTCACCGGCCTCACGCGGCGGCGCGAACCCGCTCTCCGGCGGCGCGGTAGGTCAGGGCTTCCGCCAGATGATTGCGGCCGATCATGTCCTCCTCCGCCAGATCCGCGATGGTTCGCGCCACCTTGAGAACGCGATGATAGGCCCTGGCCGAGAGACGCATCGCGTCCGCGGCGTTGCGCAGCAGGGCTAGCCCCGCAGCATCAGGTCGGGTCATCTCGTCGATGACCGAAGGCGGCGCATGAGCATTGAGCCGCACGCCGGCATGAGCCGCATAACGTGCGGCCTGCCGGGCGCGGGCGGCTGCAACCCGCGCTGCGACGGCGGCACTGCCTTCGGCCGGTGCCGGCAGGATCAGGTCGGCAGCCGAGACGGCAGGCACCTCGATCAGCAGATCCATGCGATCGAGCAGCGGACCCGAGAGCTTCGCCTGATAGTCGGCCATGCAGCGGTCATTGGGCATGCGCTTGCACGCGAATCCCGGCTCGGTGGCGTGGCCACAGCGGCAGGGGTTCATGGCGGCCACGAGCTGGAAACGCGCCGGAAAGGTCACGCGCTGGTTGGCGCGGGCGATGACGGCCTCGCCCGTCTCGATCGGCTGGCGAAGTCCGTCGAGGACATGCGGCTGGAACTCCGGCATCTCATCGAGGAACAAGACGCCGTGATGCGCCAGCGACACCTCGCCTGGGCGCACGCGCAGGCCACCGCCGATGAGCGCCGCCATCGAGGCGGAGTGATGGGGATTGCGGAACGGCCGCCGGGCGGTGAGCCGGCCGCCCTCCAGTTCGCCGGCGACCGAATGGATCATCGACACTTCCAGCAGCTCGGCAGGCGCGAGCGGCGGCAGGATCGACGGCATGCGGCTCGCCAGCATGGACTTGCCGGATCCGGGCGGGCCGCTCATCAGCAGGGCGTGCCCGCCGGCCGCGGCGATCTCAATCGCGCGCTTGGCGCTTTCCTGGCCCTTGATGTCATGGAGATCGGCGAGGCCCGGTTCGACCGCCCTGATGCCCGGGACGGGCCGGGACAGAACCTGCGCGCCGCGGAAATGATTGACGAGCTGGAGGAGGTTGTCGGCCGCCAGCACCTCGACATCGTCGCCCGCCCATGCCGCTTCCGGGCCGCAGGCGGCCGGGCAGATGACGCCGAGACCCATGGCGTTCGCGGCCATGGCCGCCGGCAAGACGCCTGCGACGGGCGTGATGCGGCCATCAAGCGCCAGCTCACCGAGGACCATGAAGCCGCCGAGCGCGTCAGGCGGGATCGCGCCGATCGCGGCCATGAGGCCGAGCGCGATCGGCAGGTCGAAATGCGAGCCCTCCTTCGGCAAGTCGGCCGGTGCGAGATTGACCGTGATGCGCCGGCCCGGCAGTGCCAGCCCCGACGCCACCAGCGCCGAGCGCACTCGCTCCCGCGCCTCGCTGACGGCCTTGTCGGGAAGACCGACAATGTTGAACACCACCTGCCCGGAGAGGACGTGGACCTGCACGTCCACCAGCTTGGCCTCAATCCCCTCGAACGCGACCGTCGCGACCCGTTGAACCATGGCCCACCCCCGATGGCCATCCATGCACGAGATCCGCATAAGAACAATAAGGGAACATCCGTATCGCCGCCGGCGAGGGCCCAGAGCATGCGTCGCGGCGTTGCAGAGGGCGGCTGCCGCTGGACCGCGATCTCCGAGGCGCTAATCGGGCGCCTTCAGAGATCGTGGTCTGGCTGTTAACAAGTAGCTAGTCTGCACCAGATAAGGGCGGCGCTCCGGCGCCGCCTTTTTCTTTGCGCTACCGCTTTCACGACGGCAGACGGGCCTGCGGCCTCGGAAATTCGCAAGGCCCGGAGCGCTCAGAACCGGAAGACAGTGGCCGCCGCCTACTTCCTCTTCGCCTCGATCACATCCCAGATCTGCGCGGCGATGTCCGGCCCGCCGAGCCGGCGGATGGCGCGGATGCCTGTCGGCGCCGTGACATTGATCTCGGTGAGGTTGCCGCCGATCACGTCGATGCCGGCGATGATGATGCCACGCTCCCTCAGCGCCGGCCCTATGGTCTCGCAGATTTCCCGTTCGCGCGGCGTGAGCTGCGTCGTCTCGGCGGCGCCGCCGCGCACCATGTTGGACCTGAGGTCGTCGGCTGCGGGCACGCGGTTGACCGCGCCTGCGAATGTCCCGTCGACGAGGATGATGCGCTTGTCGCCGTCGCGCACGGCCGGCAGGTAGTGCTGGATCACCCAGGGCTCGCGGGTGAGCGCCGCGAACGTGTCGAGGAAGGAGCCGAAATTCTCGTCGTCCTTGCGGATGCGGAAGACGCCGGCGCCGCCATGACCGTAGAGCGGCTTCATGACGATGTCCCCCATCTCCTTCCGGAACGCGCGGATCGCGTCGAAATCGCGGGTGATCAGCGTCGCCGGCATCAGCTGCGGGAACAGCGTGACGAAGACCTTCTCCGGTGCGTTGCGGACGTGGAAGGGGTCGTTGACGACCAGCGTCTGCGGGTGGACGCGCTCGAGGAAATGCGTCGCCGTGATGTAGTGCAGGTCGAAGGGCGGGTCCTGCCGCATCAGAATCACGTCGAAGCTCGCGAGCGGCACGCGCGCGCCCTCGCCGAGGGTGAAATGGTCGCCCTCGGTGTCGCGCACGGCAAGCGGATGGGCGAGCGTGCTCGGCACGCCGTCGCGCATGGCCAGCTTGTCGGGATGGTAATAGTGGAGGTCGTGACCGCGCGCCTGGGCTTCCAGCATCAGTGCGAAGCCGGAATCGCCGGCAATCCTGATCGACGCCATCGGATCGGTCTGCACCGCCACCTTCAGGCGCGCCCTGCCGCCGATTTGGGGGGCGGCTGCTTCGGCCTTCTCGCTCATGCGGTATTCCTTTCAGGCATCGGCGTCGAATGCACCCTGTATATGGCGCGGCCAATGGCCTTTCGATACCAGCATCAGGTCGTAGCGCCTATCGCCGGCCGCATGGCGGGGATGCCGCGCGCACCAGAACTCGGCGGCCTGCGTGATCCGGCGGCGCTGCGCGGCGGTCAGGGCGATCTCGGCCGAGGCGAGGTCGCCCCGCGCCTTGACCTCGACGAAGACGAGGATGCGGCCGCGCTTGGCCACCAGGTCGATCTCGGCGCCGGGCGCGCGCCAGCGCCGGGCGAGGATGCGATAGCCCTTGGCGACGAGCATGAGCAGCGCGGCGGTTTCGGCCAGCCGGCCGCGTCCCCAGGCGGCGGTGCGGCGCGGATCGGCCTCGCGGCGCGCCATGGTCAATCCTTCGCGAGGGTCAGCGCCCGCTGATAGAGGTCGCGGCGCGGCAGGCCCGTGGCCTCGGCGATACGGGCGGCGGCATCCTTCACCGAGCCTTCGGCAAGGGCTGCGCGCAGCAGAGCATCGACATCCGCCGCCTCGGGGACGGCGGCCGGGCCGGGCGGGCCGACGACGAGGACGATCTCGCCGCGCGGTTCGCCGGCTTCGGCATAGTGGCCGGCAAGATCCGGGAGCGAGCCGCGCCTGATTTCCTCGTGGGCCTTGGTCAGTTCCCGGCAGACAGCCGCCGCGCGGGGGCCGAGCTCGGCGGCGAGATCGGCCAGCGATGCGGCAAGGCGCGGACCGGTCTCGAAGAAGACCAGCGAGCCGGGAACGCCAGCCAGCGCCTTTGCGCGCTGGCGCCGGCCGACGGTCTTCACGGGCAGGAAGCCGTCGAAGAAGAAGGCATCGGTCGGCAGGCCCGCCGCGACGAGGGCCGCGAGCGGCGCGGAAGGCCCGGGCACGGGGATGACGGGATGGCCCGCCTCGCGCGTGGCCTCCACCAGCTTGAAGCCGGGATCGGAGACCAGCGGCGTCCCGGCATCCGAGACCAGAGCCAGTGCCTCGCCGGCGGCGAGCCTTGCGAGCAGTTTCGGCCGCATCTCCGCGGCATTGTGCTCGTGATAGGGCGCAAGCCTGGTCGCGAGCCCGAAATGGTCGATGAGGCGGCGCGTCACACGGCTGTCCTCGCAGGCGACGAGATCGGCCGCCGCCAGCGTCTCGATTGCCCGGATGGTGATGTCGCGCAGGTTGCCGATGGGCGTCGCGACCACGTGGAGGCCCGGCTCCAGCGGGCGGGCGAGGAAATCCTTGCCGCCGATCAGGTAGCGGCGGCTGGACGGGGCGGGGGCTTCTGGGGCGGTCATCACGGTACTCTCTTGCGCGGACACTATGGCCTTGCGCCGGGTCGCGTCCATCGCACAGCCGCATGTCAGAGGCCGCACCTGTTGCTGATTCACCACGCAGAATCGGTGCATGCTGTTTGACCCGGCCCCTGCCTCGCGGCTATGCCGATGCAGGGGGCGTTCAGCGCATATGGAGGCCAGCAGTGGTGACGACAACGGCGAAGCGGGGCGAAAACCCGGCGCAGGCGCGTTCCTTCGGGCTGCCGGACTTCCGGGTGGTTGAGGTTCTGCCACGGCGCGAGTTCATGCTCGGCGCGGCGTCGCTGACGCTTGCTGCCTGCTCCGGCGCCAATATTTCCGGTCCGGGCGGCCCGGTGGCGACGGGACCAGCGCCGACGGCTCCGGCCGCGCCGGGTTCGACCATCGGCACCGGCTCGGTGAAGATCGCGCTGCTGCTGCCGCTTTCGGCCGGTGGGGCGGCCGGCAATACCGCGGCGGTGCTGCGCAACGCCGCCGAGATGGCCGTGGCGGAGTTCCAGGGCCCCGACATCACCATTCTGGTCAAGGATGACGGCGGCTCGGCCGCCGGCGCTCAGGCGGCCGCTCAGGCGGCCATCTCGGAAGGCGCGGAGATGATTCTCGGCCCGCTTCTGGCCGAATCCGTTCGGGGCGCGGCCGCCGTCGCGCGACCTGCCGGCAAGCCGATCATCGCCTATTCGACAGATACCAGCGTCGCCACCCGCGGCGTCTATCTGATGAGCTTCACGCCGCAGAACACGGTCGACCGCGTCGTCCAGTACGCGGCCCAGCAGGGCAAGCGCTCCTATGCCGCCTTCGTGCCGAATTCGGCCTTCGGGCAGGTAGTGCAGGGCGCCTTCCAGGAAGCGGTCAGCCGCTCGGGCGGGCGGGTCGTCGCGATCGAGACCTTCCCGCTGGAGGCGAACGGCGTGACCGCGGCGGCTTCGCGGCTGTCGGGCATTGCCGGCCAGATCGACGCCATCTTCGTGCCCGACCCCTATGACGGCACGGCTGTTCGCGCGCTGTCCTCGGCCGGTATCGATACGCGCCGCGTCCAGGTGCTGGGCGTCGGGCCGTGGGTCGGCAATCGTGCCGCCGCGCAGGCCGCGCCGACCGCCGTCTATGCGGCGCCGGACGAGGCGGGCTTTCAGAATTTCGCCGGCCGCTATCGTGCCCGCTTCAACCAGGACCCGGCGCGCATCGCCTCGCTGACCTATGATTCCGTGTCGCTGATCGCCGCTCTCGTCCGCACGCAGGGCTCGCAGCGCTTTTCGGAAACCGTGCTCACCAATGCGTCCGGCTTCAACGGCGTCGATGGTCTGTTCCGTTTCCGGGCCGACGGCTCGCCGCAGCGCGGCCTCGCCATCATCCAGGCGGGCGGCCGCGTGGTCAGCCCGGCGCCGCGCAGCTTCGGCGGCAGCGCCTGACGGACATCCTCTCCGGGACGGATTGATCGAGGCCGGCCGTCGTGCCGGCCTCGTTGTTTGCAACGCTCAGCCAAGGCCGAATTTGACGGCGACGCCGAGCGTCGCCATCAGGCCGACGAGCGGCACCACGCCCACCTTGAAACGGAAGGCTGCGACGAAGGCGATGATCGCAAGTGCCGCCGCCTTCCAGTCCAGCGCCGCGATGTCGATGCGCGGCAGGCTGACAGGCCCGAATGCGATGCTGTCGACGCGTCCGAAGAAGACGTGGAGCGCGAACCAGACCGCGAGATAGAGGATGACGCCCACGACGGCAGCGGTGATGCCCTGCAAGGCGCCCGCTAGGCGGCTGTTGGCACGCAGGTCCTCCATGTAGGGCGCGCCGGCGAAGATCCAGAGGAACGACGGCGCGAAGGTGACCCATGTCGTCATGGCCGCTCCGAGTACGGCCGCGACCATCGGCGTGAACGGCTCGGGCATGCGCCAGCCGGCAAGGAAGCCGACGAACTGGGTAACCAGAATGGTCGGGCCCGGAGTCGTTTCCGCGAGCCCGAGCCCGTCGACCATTTCGGCGGCGGTCAGCCAGCCCTTCTGTTCGACCGCGGCCTGCGCCAGCCAGACGAGCAGGGCATAGGCGCCGCCGAAGGTCAGCATGGCGAGTTGCGAGAAGAAGACGCCGATCTCGGTCAGCAGGTGCCGAGGGCCGAGAAGCAGCGCGGCCAGAAGCACCGGCGCCCACCAGATCGCCGACCAGACCGCGACGGTACGCAGTGTCACCGCAAGACGGCCGGGCCGGGCGGGCGCCAGCGGTTCGGTTGCGGCCGGCATGCTGACCAGCAGCGCACCGGCCAGCGCCGCGAGCACGACGATGACGGGGTAGGGCACCTTGAACAGGAAGATCGCCAGGAAGGCAGCCGCCATGACGGCGTAAAGCGCCACCGTATGGCCGACGCGTTTGCCCATCTTGATCACCGCCTGCACGACGATGACCAGCACGGCCGCCTTGATGCCGAAGAAGATGCCGTCCACGAGCGGCACGCCGCGCGCCGTGACGTAGAGCATCGACAGGCCCAGCACGACCAGCGCGCCAGGGACGACGAAGAACAGGCCGGCGACGAGGCCGCCGCGCAGGCCGTGCATGAGCCAGCCGATATAGGTGGCGAGCTGCTGCGCCTCGGGGCCGGGCAGCAGGGTGCAGTAGCTCAGCGCATGGAGAAAGCGCTTCTCGTCCAGCCACTTCTTCTCATCGACGACGATGGTGTGCAGCATGGCGATCTGGCCGGCAGCGCCGCCGAACGAGAAGAGACCGACCTTGGTCCAGACGGCGAGCGCCTCCGAGAAGGGAACGTCGGGGAGCGCGGCAACTCGGGTGTCGGCGGCGGTCATGCGCGGTTCGTCCAGGAATGGGTTTCGCTGCGGGCGGTGGTGATCCATGCGTAAAGCCCATCCAGCATGACAAAGCCATGACGCAGCATGGCCTGATCATCGTCGCCGGCGAGCGCCGACAGGCCCAGCGAGGCGGCGAGGTAGCCGGCAGCCTGGGGGCTCGACGCGAGATCGTCGGTATCGGCGGCGCGCACGATGACGGCAAGTTCCGCGAGCGGGGCGAAGCCGGCAAGGCCGCAGGCCTCCAGCAAGGTGTCGAACGAGCAGCGCGGTCCGTCATGTTCGATCGGTGCGCCGGGCGTGTCGAAGGCGATGCCGCCCGTGTCGGCGGCCACCGCGAGAACCTGATCCGGTTCGACGAAGAGGATGCGGGCCTCGGGGTCGAGGAACCGGCGGATCAGCCAGGGGCAGGCGACACGGTCGATCTTGGGCCTGCGGCGCGTCACCCAGACGCGGGCGGGGCCGCCATAGGCGTCCGCCGCGGCGCGGGGCAGCGTCGGATGGCCGGCCGCAGCCCAGCCAAGGCTGCCGCCGGCGAGGATCGACGCGGATATTCCGAGTTCGCGGAGTTCGGCGGCTGTGCGCTGGCTGCGGTTGTGGCCGGCCTTGCAGGCGATCACGACCGGCCGGGACGGATCGATGAGCGCGGCCACCGCAGCCCCGGAACCGTTGGCCGTCCAGCGTGCGGCCGGAAGGTCGGGCTGGCTGGCGCGGATGTCGGCGGCGCGCACGTCGATGATCTGCGGCCAGCGTGGGCCGCCGAGCAGGCGCGCAAGCGCATCGGGAGACAGGGCAAAAGGTAGGGGATAGGCGTTGTCGGACAAGCGAGCCTCCACCGGGATACCGGTCGGAGACGGTGCTTGGGTGGCATTGGATAGCCACCTGACGGGGCGACCGCCGAAGGCCCCGCTGGCATCAGATTGCCGCCGTCCTCCGTCCTTTGCAAGAGGCCCGCACGGCTCCCATGCGGTCGATGGCAGCCGTTCCGCCACCAAATCGGCTAGACAGCCCAACAGGGACAGGAGGATCGACCGTCGTGGACCAGAGCCGCAACGCGGCCGCCGAGCAGGCCCAGCGCTCGCGGCTGAGGGGCATCGGACTGATGTGCGCGGCGCTCGCGTGCTTTGCCTGCCTCGACGCGCTCGGCAAATGGCTCGGCACGCAGATGGACCCGATGCAGGTGGTCTGGACGCGCTACTGTTCGGCCCTCGTCGTGGCGCTCATCATCTTCAATCCGCTGCGCAATCCGGGCGTGCTCGTCACCCAGCGCCCGTGGATCCAGGCGATCCGGTCGGCCCTGCTGTTCGGCTCCACGGCGATCAATTTCATCGCGCTGCAGTTCCTTCAGCTCGACCAGACCGCCTCGATCATGTTCGCCACGCCCTTTCTCGTCGCGATCCTTTCCGGCCCCTTCCTCGGCGAGTGGATCGGACCCCGGCGCTGGGCGGCCGTTGCCGTCGGGTTTCTCGGGGTGCTGGTGATCACCAGGCCGTGGAGCGGGTCCATGCACTGGGCCATGGGCCTGTCCATGGTCGGTGCCTGCTTCTATGCGGTCTATAATCTGCTGACACGCATGCTGGCGGGCCACGATTCAGCCGGCACGACCTCGATCTATTCGGTTGCCTTCGGGGCGGTCGTGGCGACGATCCTCGTGCCGCTGGTCTGGACCACGCCGCAGAGCCTGTGGGTGGTCGCCGGCATGATCGCGATCGGTGTCTTCGGCGCGGTCGGGCACTGGCTGCTGATCATCGCCCACGGCCTTGCCCCGGCCGGCATCCTCGCGCCGTTCATCTACACGCAGATCGTCTGGATGACGGCGCTCGGCTGGCTCGCCTTCGCGCAGGTTCCGGCGCCCAACACGCTTGCCGGCGCGGCCATCGTCATCGCCTCGGGCCTGTACCTGCTGTACCGCGAGAGGGTCGTCCGCCACACCCGCTGAGCGACGGCGCGCATTATGCGGCGTTTTGTCGCATATGGACATGACCTGATGAGCGTGAGGATGCCGCGCGAGCGCCTCCAGCCCTTCCGGCGGAAGCCGCGACAGTCGCGGGAGTGCCGATCATGTCGACGGATGCGGGGCAGTCGGGCGACCTCTTCATCGTCGACGACGATGCGCCGGTGAGGGACGCCATGGCGGTGGCCTTCGAGCGGTGCGGCTATCGCGTTTCCATGTTCGGCGACGGCCCGTCGGTGTTGCAGGCGCTGGTGCAGCGCCAGCCCGATCTGATCCTGCTGGAATCCCATCTGCCGGGGCCGAGCGGCCTCGATGTGCTGCGCCAGCTCGCCAGCCGCAAATTTCACGGGCCGGTGGTGATCATCTCGGCCCATGCCGACATTCCCATGGCCGTCGAGGCCATCAAGTCCGGCGCGGCCGACGTGATCGAGAAGCCCTGCGACATGAGTCGCCTCGTGGCGCAGGTCGGCGCGACGCTTTCCGCGCATGTGAAGCGGCGGGCGGAGCGATCCGACCCGGTCGCCGCCCTCGGGCCGGACGGAGCCAGTCTGCTGACCCCGCGCGAGCGCGACGTGCTGCACGAACTCGTCCGCGGCGCCTCCAACAAGGAGGCCGGCCGCAGCCTCGGCATCTCGCCCCGCACGATCGAGGTGCATCGCGCCCGCATCATGGAGAAGCTCGGCGCGAAGAACGCAGCGGACCTCGTCCGGGTGATCTACGACGAGCGGCGGCTCGGCATGCGGTGAGGCGTCGTGCCGGGGCCTTCTGTCGAAAGGACCCTTGATGCCGTCCCGATCAGGGCCTTTACTGCCTGCCTTGAAGGCGAACGACCCGGATGTGTGGGGCCGTTCGCGGGTTGGTGCATCTGCATTCCCGCGAAGCGAGAGGCCGGCCATGTTCTCAGATGAAGCCACTGCCCCCGACCGCCCCAATCCCGGCGAAATCCTGGCCGAGGAGCCCGTCATCTATGCGCGCATCCACGATGGTGTGCTGGAGGTGGTCACCGATCGCCTGACGCTGCGCTCGCGAAGCGGCGCGCTCGTGCCGATCGAGGATCATATCCGCGAGCTCTTCGCGCGCGTGCGCGAGATCCGCGTCATGACCCTCGAGGAAGCGCCCTGGCTCCTGTCCAAGCATGTCATCGCCCCGCCGATGCAGCGGGCCGCCTGACGGCGCTTTTTCGGCCGCAATCATCATCCATTCATCTGTGCCATGCGATGGCCTGCAAATAGCTGCGTGCCTATTGTCGCAGTTCCCTTCTCTCTGCAGAGGCAGACCGATCCGCATGTTCCCGAAGCCGCTCGCCAGCCTGAAGCCGAATACTGCCGCCTACGAATCCCTGCCCTTGGTGAAGCCGACAGGCTTCCGTGAATACGACGCCCGGTGGTTCTTCGGCGAGGAACTGAACCTGATGGGCGTGCAGGCGGTGGGCATGGGCCTCGGCACGCTGATCGGCCGGATGGGCGTCAAGCGCGAGATCGTCGTGGGCCACGATTTCCGCGGCTATTCGTCCTCGATCAAGATGGCGCTGGCGACCGGCCTGATGGCGGCCGGCTGCAAGGTGCGCGACATTGGCCTCGCCATGTCGCCCATGGCCTATTTCGCCCAGTTCGAGCTCGACGTGCCCTGCGTCGCCATGGTCACCGCCAGTCACAACGACAACGGCTGGACCGGCGTGAAGATGGGCGCGCAGCGGCCGGTGACCTTTGGCCCCGACGAGATGGGCGCCCTGAAGAAGATCGTGCTGGACGCCGATTTCGATCTGATCGGTGGCGGCTCCTACCTCTTCGTCGAGGATTTCGCCGCCCGCTATATCCGCGACCTGACCGATCGCCCGAAGGTGACGCGCAAGCTGCGCGTCATCGCCGCCTGCGGCAATGGCACGGCCGGCGCCTTCGCGCCGCAGATCCTCGAGAAGCTCGGTGTCGAGGTCATCCCGCTGGACGCGGAACTCGACCACTCCTTCCCGCGCTACAACCCGAACCCCGAAGACATGAAGATGCTCCATGCCATGGCGGATGCCGTGAAGGAGCATGGCGCCGACGTGGCGCTCGGCTTCGACGGCGACGGCGACCGCTGCGGCGTGGTCGACAACCACGGCGAGGAGATTTTCGCCGACAAGATCGGCGTCATGCTGGCGCGCGACCTCTGCAAGGTGCACGGGCCCTCGCAGTTCGTCGTCGACGTGAAGTCCACGGGACTGTTCGACTCCGATCCCGAGCTGAAGCGGCTCGGCGCCAAGACCGACTACTGGAAGACCGGCCACTCCTACATCAAGCGTCGGGTTCGCGATCTGAACGCGCTGGCGGGCTTCGAGAAGTCAGGCCACTTCTTCTTCAATGCGCCGGTCGGCCGCGGCTATGACGACGGTCTCGTCACCGCCATCGCGGTCATCGACATGCTCGACCGCAACCCGACCAAGTCGATGGCGGACCTCTATGCCGAGGTGCCGAAGACCTGGGGCTCGCCGACCATGGCGCCGAAATGCGCCGACGAGATCAAGTACGAGGTGGTCGACCGCGTGGTCGCGCGCTTCCAGGGCATGGAGCAGCGGGGCGAACAGGTGGCGGGTCAGCCGATCACCTCGCTGGTTACCGTCAACGGCGTGCGCGTCGGCACGGCGGACGGCACCTGGGGGCTCGTGCGCGCGTCATCGAACAAGCCGGAACTCGTCGTCGTGGTGGAGAGCCCGGTTTCCGAGGCCCGCATGCGCGAGATGTTCCACGCCGTGGACGGCGTGCTGCGCGAGAACCCGGAAGTCGGGAAGTACAACCAGACGATCTGACCGGGGGCGAACCGCCGCTCTCGTGCCGGCGGGCCATGTGTGGTCCGCCGGTATTTCTTCATCCCCCGTTAACCATGGCGTGCCAGCCTCGCCGCAGGGATTTTGAGGGGGATCACGTGAGTCAGGCGGCCGTCGTCAGCCAGGACATCCGGGACCAGAGCATGCCGCGTCCGAACGGCATGAGCGAACTGGAACTGCTGCGCACCATCACCGGCGGCTTCGCCTCATTCGGCAGTGCCGTGCGCCTCGCGGCGCTGACCGACGCGCAGAAGTCGCGGGTTCTCGCGCATCTCGCCGAAGCCTCGACCGCCATGATGCAGGCGACCAACGCCTATCTGTTCGAGCTCGGACAGGCGCGCAAGCAGGAGGCGGCTGCGTCAAAGGGCCCTTCGGATGTCGAGGCGACGCGGGCCGGCGCCGTCGGCACGCAGGCCGTTGCAGCCGCCCTGCTCGTTGCCGGCTAAACGCTCACAACTTCCGCCGTCGTCACCGATCCGTCGCTGATCCGTCATTGGCCTGTCGGCTCGCTGCGGCACGAGGTCCGATGACGCGCGCTGCCAGGATTCGCTAGGCTCGCGCTCCGGGGGTCCCGATGGTCGAGCCGACCGCAAACAGCGCCAATCCGTTCGCGCGCCACTTCAATCCCGCGCTCTGGGCCGACCAGGGCCGCAAAATCATTCCGATGATGCGGGCCTATGGCGGCATCCTGCCGCGCGATGCCCGGGCGGCGGCCTCGCGGACGCTTGGCCGGCTCGGTACCCTGGAGGTCCGCCTCGCCGCGAACGCCGCGGAAGTGCGCCGGGCCCAGAAGCTGCGCTGGCGCGTCTTCTACGAGGAGATGCGCGCCATCGCCGACGGCCCCTCCCGTCTCGCCCGCCGCGACATCGACGCCTTCGACGCGATCTGCGACCACCTCGTCGTGATCGACCATGCGGTCATCGAGCGACCGGCGCTCGGCGCGCCGCGCCCGGCCATTGTCGGCACCTACCGCCTGCTGCGGCAGGAAATCGCCGACCGCAACGGCGGCTTCTACACGGCCTCCGAGTTCGACATTTCTGGCCTGCTGGCCCGCCATCGCGGCAAGCGCTTCCTGGAGCTCGGCCGCTCCTGCGTGCTGCCGCCCTACCGCAACAAGCGGACGGTGGAACTGCTCTGGCACGGCATCTGGACCTATGTGCTGGCGCATCGCATCGACGTGATGTTCGGCTGCGCCAGCCTCGAGGGGATCGAGCCCAGGGCGCTGTCCATGGAACTGTCGTTCCTGCACCACAACGCCAAAGCCCCGGCGGAATGGGCGGCCGGCGCGCTGCCGTCCCGCCATGTCGAGATGGGCCGCCTGTCGAAGGACGCGATCGACATGAAGAAGGCGCTGCATGCGCTGCCGCCCCTCATCAAGGGCTACCTGCGTCTCGGCGCCTATGTCGGCGATGGCGCGGTGGTGGACCGCCAGTTCAACACGACCGACGTGCTGATCGTGCTGCCGGTCTCCGCGATCAGCCCGCGCTACATCGGTCATTTCGGCGCGACCGCCGAGCGCCACGCGGCCTAGAGCATTTCCGCTTTTCTTCGAATCGCGAAAATACTCCGTCTCGTTTTTTTGTCGCGTTTTCTTCACGCGAACCGGTGCCCACTTCGCTTGAAAACGCTCTAGTCGCCGGCTGGCCAGACCTGCCGTCCGGCCGGCTTCCGCGCGGCCGGGCGGCTGCTATCGTTTCGCCAAGAACGAAACGGAAGCGCCGCATGCCCCAGCCAGCCCTCGGACCACACCTCGCAGCCGACGGAACGGTGGTCGCGACGCCGATGACGCGGCGGGTGATGAACCTCGCCGATCTGCTCCATGGCGCGGCCCGCCGCCTGCCCGACCATCCCGGCCTTGTCTGGCGCGGCGAGGCCTGGAGCTGGGCCGCCATGGCGCGGCGGGTCAACGCCATCGCGGCGGCCCTGAAGGCGCGTGGCGTCGCCAAGGGCGATCGCGTCGTCACGCAGGCGCGCAATTCCAACGCCATGTTCGAGAGCATGTTCGCGGTGTGGACGCTCGGCGCGATCTGGGTGCCGACCAACTTCCGCAACAGCCCGCAGGAGGTCGCCTATATCGCGAAGGCGGCACGCGCGAAGGTGCTGGTCTGCGAGAACATCTTCACCGACCATGCCGCGGCGGTCGCGACCGAGGATGCGGACCTGCGACTGACCATCTCCATCGGCGCCGCCGGTTTCGCCTCGGCGGAGTGGGAAGGGCTCGTCGCGGAGGGCGAGGCATTGTCCGCACCCTCCGTCGCATCCGTCGACTATGACGATCCCTGCTGGCTGTTCTTCACGTCGGGCACGACCGGCCGGCCGAAGGCGGCGGTGCTGAGCCATGGCCAGATGGGTTTCGTCGTCACCAATCACCTGGCCGATCTCGTGCCGGGCACGACCGAACAGGACGCCTCGCTGGTCGTCGCGCCGCTCTCGCACGGCGCGGGCATCCACCAGCTGACGCAGGTGGCGCGCGGGGCGCGGACGGTGCTGCTCTCCACCGAGCGTCTCGACTGCGAGGAGGCGTTCCGCCTGATCGCCGAGCATCGCGTCACCAACATGTTCACGGTGCCGACGATCCTGACCATGCTGGCGAGCCACGAGGCGGCTGGCCGTCACGACCATTCCAGCCTGAAGCACGTCATCTACGCGGGATCGCCGATGTATCGCGCCGACCAGCAGATGGCGCTGGGCGCGCTCGGCAAATGCATCGTGCAGTATTTCGGCCTCGGCGAAGTGACCGGCAACATCACGGTGTTCCCCGCGCGCGAGCACGATGCCGACGACGGCGTGCAGGGCCGCATCGGCACCTGCGGCTTTCCGCGCACCGCGATGGACGTGCGCATCCTCGACGATGCGGGCCGCGACCTCGGGGCCGGCGAGACGGGAGAGATCTGCGTCGCCGGGCCGGCGGTCTTCGCGGGCTATTTCGACAACCCGGAAGCCAATGCCAAGTCGTTCCGTGACGGCTTCTTCCGCACCGGCGATCTCGGTCACAAGGACGCCGAGGGCTATGTCTACATCACCGGCCGAGCCTCCGACATGTACATATCCGGCGGCTCCAACGTCTATCCGCGCGAGATCGAGGAGGTGATCCTCACCCATCCGGCTGTCGCGGAGGCGGCGGTGCTCGGCGTGCCGGACCGGCGCTGGGGCGAGGCCGGCGTCGCCGTCCTGGTGGCGCGCGCGGGCGCGGCCGTTGCCGAGGGTGATATCCTCGCGCATCTCGACGGCAAGCTCGCGCGCTACAAGATGCCCCGACAGGTCTTCGTCTGGGAGGAACTGCCGAAATCCGGCTACGGCAAGGTGCCGAAGAAGCTCATCCGCGAGATGCTGATCGAGAAGGGGCTGGTGAGCGGGGAGGGCTAGCCGGTTCTTGGCGAAATCCCTCGACGTCATGCCCGGCCTTGTGCCGGGCATCCACGAATTCCTTCAAACGGAGTGTTCAAGTCGTGGATGGCCGGGACAAGCCCGGCCATGACGCGAGGAGGCGGCGCTTCTCATTGACATTGTCCTATGCCGCCTGTCCTGCCGCCCAGCCGGACGACCAGGCCCACTGGAAATTGTAGCCGCCGAGCCAGCCCGTCACGTCCACGGCCTCGCCGATGAAGTGGAGGCCCGGCACGGCCTTGGCCGCCATGGTCTGCTGGTCGAGGCCGGCGGTGTCGATGCCGCCGAGAGTCACTTCGGCGGTGCGATAGCCCTCGGAACCGTTGGGGCGGATGCGCCAGCCGTTCACCGCGGCATCGATCCTTGCCAGCACCTTGTCGGAACAGTCGGCGAGATTGCCGTGGACCCCCGCCGCTTCGGTGATCGCCTGTGCGAGGCGCTTCGGCAGGATTTCCGCCAGCACGGTCTGCACCGCCTGCCGCCCGTGGCGGGTGCGCGCTGCCTTGAGCTGCTCCAGTACGTTCACATCAGGCGCCAGCGACACGACGATGTCGTCACCCTCGCGCCAGTAGCTGGATATCTGGAGGATCGCAGGGCCGGACAGGCCGCGATGGGTGAACAACACTGCCTCGCGGAAGCGTGTCTTGGCGTGCCCGACGACGGCCTCCTCGACCGCGATGCCGGCGAGCGGCGTCATCAGCGCCAGCATGTCGGGCGCGAAGGTCAGGGGCACCAGCGCGGGGCGCGGTGCGACGACGTTCAGCCCGAAGCGCTCGGCGACCTCGTAGGCAAAGCCGGTCGCGCCCATTTTCGGGATCGACTTGCCGCCGGAGGCGATGACGAGAGAGCGGCAGGCGACCGTGCCGGACGACAGCCGCACGGCGAAGCCGCTCTCCGTTCTCACGATATCCTCGACCGCCGTCTCCACGCGCAGCCGCGCGCCGGCGCGCTCCATCTCGTCGAGCAGCATGTCGACGATCTGGCGGGAGGAGCCGTCGCAGAAGAGCTGACCGAGCGTCTTCTCGTGCCAGGAGATGCGGTGGCGGTCGACCAGCGCGATGAAGTCGCGCTGCGTGTAGCGGGAGAGCGCCGAGATCGCGAAACGCGGATTCTGCGACAGGAAGTTCTTCGGTCCTGCGCCGAGATTGGTGAAGTTGCAGCGTCCGCCGCCGGAAATGCGGATCTTCTCAGCCGGCGCGCGGGCATGATCGACGACCAGCACGGAGCGGCCGCGCCTGCCGGCTTCGATGGCGCACATCATGCCGGCCGCGCCGGCACCGACGATCAGAACGTCGAAGAGCTCAGGCCGTGCCACTCAATGGGCATCCGCCTTGCCCGCACCGCCCGCGGGCGGTTCGTCGCCGCGCTTGAGGTAGGGATAGCGGTCGGCGAATTCGCCGGTGTAGCCGAGGTTGCGCGCGGTCGGCGAGCGCTGGAGCGTCTTCTTGTCGATGATCCGCGTGCCGAACAGCCGGTCGGCTATGGCCGTGGTGATGCCGTAGTTGCGGTTCTCGTCGATATAGTGATGCAGCGCATGCTCCTGCCGGCGCGTGGCGAAGTAGCGCGAGCGCGTTTCCCCATCCATGTGGCAGGCGAAATGAACGATCTCGTAGAAGGCGAAAAGCCCGAAGGAGATGGCGACGATGGGTGCGAGCGGCGTCAGGCCGAGGAGCCAGGCAAGGCCGGTCAGCACGCCCACCAGCAGCACGACCGTAGCCGGATGGGCGAGGATCACGCGGGTATCCTTCGGATCCATGTGGTGGGCGTAGTGGACGCGGTTCCAGAACTGCGCGGTCGGCGAGGTCTTGGCGAGCTCCAGCCAGTGCAGCACGTATTTGTGGGTGATGAACTCCACGACGGGCAGCAGCGCGATGCCGATGGCGACCGATGCCAGGGTCCAGAGAATGCCGGCGGTGAACAGGGCATAGACGAAGAACGCGGCCGAAAGACCCGAATAGAGGATCACGGCAAGGCGCGCGTCCGGGTGGCGCATCACGGCCAGCGCGTCTGCGAGAATGGCGCGGGCTTCAGCAATCAGGTTCATGCCGGGGCGCTCGTCGGGTCGATGAGGGGACAGCGTCCATGTAGCCTGCCGGGGTTCCGGGCGAAACCCCGGACCTGAAGATTGGAGCGCTTCCAGTGCGCGACGCGCCTTCGCCCCGACCGCAGCTAAGCAACTGGTTGGCGCCGTCAGCGTGGCGTCGCAGGTCGCGCCCTTGCCAACCAGGCGGCGATGTCGCCCTTCTCCTGCGCCTCGGAGCGATCGAAATGCCGGGTGCGCTGGCGCTCGAACGCGAATGTGTAGCGCCGCGCAAGAGCGGGACGATCGGTCGCCTCCTCCAGCCGGCCATTGGCCAGGCGGTGGAAACGCGCCTGGAACGAAATGCCGGCCACGCCCTGCCGGTTGACGCTGTCGACGAAGGAGGTGGCGGCGATGTCGCAGCCGCGCCTGCCCGCGGGGGCGCGCACGAGGCTGGTATCGCCCCAGTCGGACACGTCGGGAAGGGTGGCGATCAGCTTCCAGTCGCCGTCGAAGACGCGGATGGTCCAGCGGTTGACGCCGAGGCCGTTGCCCTGGCCGTTCCAGGCGGCCAGCACGCGCTCCGGGGTGCCGTCGCCGTCGAGGTCGATGGTGATGACGTCGAAGCTGCGGTGGCGGCCGGCCATCAGGTCATCGGGCAGAACCTGAAGATCGTGGCCCGGCCGCTCGATGAGGAAGGCATATTCGGGCGCGTCCTCGGCGAGGTCCTCGCCGTCGGGCGGGATCGCCTGGCAGCGCCAGATGGTCGTTTCGCCGATGCGCAGCGAAACGCCTCGCCGGCATTGCACGGGGTTCGCCGGAACCGGCTCCAGCATGGGTGCGCCGAGGCTGGCGCCGGCCGGCGCGACAGGCCGCGCGATGGCGGCCGGCCGGCAGGCACGCAACTGCGCCATGGCCTCGCCGGGCAGGAAGCCGGCGAGAAGGACGAAAGCCGACAGCGTGGCGCGGCGGGACATGGCTGGGCACTTTCCGGCGAGGAATGACGATGCGCCGATTCTAGGGCCTTCGTCCGCAGTCCAGTATTGCCGGAGGTTGCAACCCCTTGCATGCGACCGACCGCAGCCGCGCCTGTCCGTCAGCAGGTGCGGATAGGACAGGTCAGAAAGCGACGCCGGCCGCTTCCTCCTCGGTCACGCGCAGCGGATCGCCGACCGCGATGCGGCCGCCCTGCGCGACCGCGCAATAGATGCCGCAATCGGCATGTCCATAGCTGCGCATCAGCACGGCGGGGATCATCAGGTCGCGGACGGCGGTGGCGGGGTTCACCGTCGTGGCGGCACAGCGCTCGGTGCGCTTCAGGCCGCGCAGCACGGTTTCGCCGATGGCGACGCGCTTGCCGACCCAGTCGAATTCGGAGAAGGCCGGCACGCCATCGACATAGATGTTGGCGCGAAAGCGGACGGGATCGATGGAGACGCCGGTCTCCTTCTCCAGCGCGCGCACGCTCGCCAGGTTGATGATCGAGACGAATCCGGAGCGCGAATCCATGAAGCGGAAGCCGGGCGGGCCCTCCAGCACCTTCGGCGCACCGGCGAGCTCCCTGGCGAGGAACAGCTGCATGAAATCCTCGACCGCCGCGCGGCCCGCCCCGGTCGCAAGGTCGGCGCGCACTGCCTCGACATCGTCCGCGACGATGGACAATTCGCGGGTGACGTCGTCGTAGCGGGTTTTCAGCTTCGCCAGCGCCGCCTGCCGGGCGAGGACGAGGAACTTGTGCTTCGGCTGATGCTCGGGATTGGCGGGGTCGAAGCCCGAGGGGCCGTTCTCGATGGCGAAGAGCCGGTCGCCGGGGAAATGCTCGCCCGACGTCAGCAGCGCTTCGGTCAGCGGCTCCGCCGAGAGGCCCTTGACGGGATAGCGGTAGAGGGCAGTGACGGCGGGGGCGGCAAGTGTCATGAACGGACCTTTCGAGCGTCGGATTTGACCTCGCGCAAGGCGGGCACGGGGTCAAGCGGCGCCCTATGCACTTTGTCCGATGCCGTGTTGCAGGACGGCGGCGGACGGCCTGCGCGGGAATCGCGAAACGTCGGCGCTTCGCCCCTTTTCACGAGCCCGTGAGGCACCCATATCTGCGGCGAGCCGGTCGCTTCGGGGCCGGGCCATCCATTCGGTCGGACGTTCCTTTCGGGCTCAGCGGAGACGGGGGAACGGGCAAAGGAGTGACCATATGAACATCGAGAAATATACCGAGCGCTCGCGCGGCTTCATCCAGTCGGCGCAGAATCTGGCGCTCCGCGAAGGGCATCAGCAGTTCCAGCCCGAGCACCTCCTCAAGGTGCTGCTGGACGATCCGGAAGGCCTTGCCTCGGGCCTGATCCGGCAGGCCGGCGGCCAGCCGCAGGCAGCGCTGGCGAAGACCGAAGAGGCGCTGGGGAAGATCCCGAAAGTGCAGGGCTCGGGGGCGGGCCAGGTCTATCTCGGGCAGGGCCTCGCGCGCGTGTTCGACGCTGCCGAGAAGGCCGCCGAGAAGTCGGGCGACAGCTTCGTCGCGGCCGAACGGCTGCTGCTGGCGCTGGCCCTCGAGAAGGACAGCGAGGCGGGCAAGGCGCTCGCCGCGGCCGGCGTCAACGCCCAGAACCTGAACAAGGCGATCGAGAGCCTGCGCAAGGGCCGCACCGCGGATTCGGCTTCGGCCGAGAACGCCTATGACGCCCTGAAGAAATATGCCCGCGACCTGACGGCGGCGGCCCGCGAGGGCAAGCTCGACCCGGTCATCGGCCGCGACGAGGAAATCCGCCGCACCATCCAGGTGCTGTCGCGGCGCACCAAGAACAATCCCGTGCTGATCGGCGAACCCGGGGTCGGCAAGACCGCGATCGTCGAGGGCCTCGCGCTCCGCGTCATCGACGGCGACGTGCCGGAGAGCCTCAAGGACAAGGCGATCCTGTCGCTCGACATGGGCGCGCTGATCGCCGGCGCGAAATATCGCGGCGAGTTCGAGGAGCGGCTGAAGGCCGTGCTGTCCGAGGTGACCTCGTCCGACGGCGGCATCGTGCTGTTCATCGACGAGATGCACACGCTGGTCGGCGCCGGCAAGGCTGATGGCGCGATGGACGCGTCGAACCTGCTGAAGCCGGCGCTCGCGCGCGGCGAGCTGCACTGCATCGGCGCGACCACGCTCGACGAGTATCGCAAGCATGTCGAGAAGGACGCGGCGCTCGCCCGTCGCTTCCAGCCGGTCTTCGTCGACGAGCCCTCGGTCGAGGACACGATCTCGATCCTGCGCGGCCTGAAGGAGAAGTACGAGCAGCACCATCAGGTGCGGATCACCGATGCGGCCATCGTTGCGGCGGCGACCTTGTCGAACCGCTACATCACCGACCGCTTTCTGCCCGACAAGGCCATCGACCTCGTCGACGAGGCCTCCTCGCGCCTGCGCATGCAGGTCGATTCCAAGCCCGAGGAGCTGGACGAGCTCGACCGGCGCATCATCCAGCTCAAGATCGAGCAGGAGGCGCTGAAGAAGGAGAGCGATACCGGCTCGAAGGATCGCCTGAAGCGGCTGGAAAAGGACCTCGCTTCGCTGGAAGAGCAGTCCGCCGGGATGACCGCCCGCTGGAAGGCGGAGAAGGACAGCCTCGGCCGCGCGGCGGAGATCAAGAAGCAGCTCGACGAGGCGCGTACCGCCCTCGCCAACGCGCAGCGCAAGGGCGACTGGGCGAAGGCGGGCGAACTCTCCTACGGCACCATTCCGGGGCTGGAGAAGGAGCTCGCGACGGTCGAGCAGCAGAACGAGCAGGCGCTTGTCGAGGAGGCGGTGACCGCCGACCACGTCGCGCAGGTCGTCTCGCGCTGGACCGGCGTGCCCGTCGACAAGATGCTGGAGGGAGAGCGCGACAAGCTGTTGCGCATGGAGGACGAACTGGCGAAACGCGTCATCGGCCAGGGTGAGGCGGTGAAGGCCGTCTCGACCGCGGTGCGGCGCGCGCGCGCCGGCCTTCAGGACCCGAACCGGCCGATCGGCTCGTTCATGTTCCTGGGGCCCACCGGCGTCGGCAAGACCGAGCTGACCAAGGCGCTCGCCGAGTTCATGTTCGACGACGAGACCGCCATGGTCCGCATCGACATGTCCGAATACATGGAGAAGCACTCGGTTTCGCGGCTCATCGGCGCGCCTCCCGGCTATGTCGGCTACGACGAGGGCGGGGCGCTGACGGAAGCCGTGCGCCGCCGGCCCTATCAGGTCGTCCTGTTCGACGAGATCGAGAAGGCGCATCCGGACGTGTTCAACGTCCTCCTGCAGGTGCTCGACGACGGGCGCCTGACGGACGGGCAGGGCCGCACGGTCGACTTCCGCAACGTGCTCGTCATCATGACCTCGAATCTCGGCTCCGAGCTTCTGGTCATGCAGAACGAGGGCGAGGACGTGGACGCGGTGCGCGACGGCGTCATGTCCATCGTGCGCGGGCACTTCCGGCCGGAATTCCTTAACCGAATCGACGAGATCATCCTGTTCGGCCGCCTGAAGCGCGAGCAGATGACCTCGATCGTCGAGATTCAGCTGAAGCGGCTGCAGAAGCTGCTCGACGAGCGCAAGATCGCGCTCGACCTCGATCCGGCGGCCAAGGCCTGGCTCGCGGACAAGGGCTACGACCCCGCCTATGGCGCGCGGCCCCTGAAGCGCGTCATCCAGAAGGCGGTGCAGGATCCGCTCGCCGAGAAGATCCTCGGTGGCGAGGTGAAGGACGGTGATCTCGTTAAGGTCACGGCCGGCACCGACCGGCTGATCTTCGAGAGTGGCGCGCAGCGCATGGCCGCGGAATAGGCTGCCGGCCGAACCGAACGCCAATCATGAGACGGGCCGCCCCACCGGGTGGCCCGTTTCGTTTTCCGGGGCTGATAGGAACCGTCGTTGCGGTGGTTCCGAGCGACAGGCTCAGTAGCGCGCGACGATGCCGGGGCCGGTCGAGAACAGGTAGTTCGCCCGGATCGTAACGGCGTGCGTCTTGGTCGAGACGCGCATGATGTCGAGATTGCCGGAGCCCGCGTCGAAACTGCCGTAGTCGGCGTAGTTGTATTCGAGGCCGATGGTCCAGTTCCGCGCCACCGCAAATTCGGCGCCGGCGCCGACCGTCCATCCCGCGCGGGTGGTGGAATGGCGGAAGCCACCGACGATGGGCGGGGTGAAATCCTCGAGCGCGAAGCGGATATGGCCGACCGCGAGGCCACCCTTCACGTAGAACAGCGCGCGGTCGGCGGCGTAGCCGATGCGTCCGGTGAGCGAGCCGAAGACGGGCAGGCGCGTGCGGTACTCGTCGTCGGGCGCGCCGGTCGGTCCGATGAAGAAATGCGACAGGCTCGACAGCGACAAGGATGCCTCGAGGCCGGCGACGATATTGCTGCCGACCTGCCAGTTGTAGCCGAGCTGGACACCGCCGACGATGCCGGTGGCATTGGCCGAGAACCGGTCCCCGATCGAATAGCCGATCCAGGGCGTCGCGACGGTGAAGCTGGAAACGCCGAGATAGTTGTTCCGGATATTCCCGGCGCCGAGATGGCCGCCGACATAGAATCCGGTCCAGGCGTAGCTCGGCGCGGCCAAGATCGCGGTCATGGGAGCGCGGCTCATTCCGATGTCCGCAGCCTGCGCTCCAGTGCACAGCATGGTGGCGATCACGGCGCCAAACCAGCGCTTTGCCATGCGAACGCCCCCCACACGTACTCAGAAATTGACGGCAACCTTCCGTGATTTGTGCCACGGCAGCCCACCCGTCGCAACGTCGCCGGGGATTTTGGGGCGATTGGACCCGCGCCTGTGGTTTTTTCGTCGCGGGCCCCGAACCTTTTCGGCGGTGGCTGCGACTGATGGAGGACCGGGGCATCGGGCCCCACCTGAACCTTCACCGGAGACGTGCCATGACCCGCTTCAAGACCCTCGCCCTCGCCGCCGCTGCCGCCGCCACCCTGTCGGTGGGCGTCGCTTCCTCGGCCCAGGCCGGCCCCTTCCATCATCACCACCACCGCGGCATCGGCTGGGGCGTCGGCGCCCTCGCGGCCGGCGTGATCGTCGGCGGCGCCATCGCCGCCAGCCAGTCCCGCGCCTATGCCTCGGAATGCTACCTGACCCGCCGCTGGGTCGACGGCCCCTACGGCCCGGAGCGCCGCACGGTCCGCGTCTGCGAGTGATCGACCACCGCCTCTCTCTCTCTCCTGACCTCCCGACTTCAAAGCCCCGGCCTCACCGCCGGGGCTCTTTTTTTGGCCGGGCCCGCCGCAGGGCGGCGCCTACCAGGTCAGTTCGGCGACGGCGATGCGGTTCTCGGCCACCGGCACCGCGCGGGCCACCACACGCTCCTCGTTGAACAGGCCGACGACCGTGCGGCCGATCTCGGCCGCGGGAAGGCGCAGGGTGGTCGCGGCGTCGGTCGCCACGCCGCGTGTCACGTCGGCCGCCTCCTTGCCGCCGAGCAGGACCACGTCGCGGGGAATACCGAAATAGCCGCGCGGCCGGGTCATCAGGACCACGGCGCCGGCGGCGCGGTCGGCATCGCTGAGCGGCCGGGCCGGCCGCAGGTGGACGACTTCCGACGAGCGCGGGAACGGCGAGCGGAAAATATGCGTGCGCGGGTGGCCGGGCGCTTCGACCACGAATTCGAGCCAGTCCGTGGCCGAGACCGATACAGGCCCCCAGCGACCATCCGGCCCGGTCGTCCGGCGCAGCAGCGCCTCGCCCTGGCGGCCGGCCGTGTCGGGATGGACGCGGAAAACCTCGATCACGGCGTCGCCAAGCGGCCGGTTCGAGGGAATGCCGCCGGCATTGCCGGTGACCAGCCCGTCGAGCGCGACGATGCTCTCCGGCGCGACGGCGAGCGTCGCGGGCTCCGTGCCCGCAATGAACCGGTATATCTCCCGGAAGGCGCGGGGGTGGAAGGCGACCTCGCGATGGTCGAGCGGGCCGAGGCCGATATTGGTCGCGCCGCGCAGCGTCGGCCCCTCGGTCGTGATCCCGGTCGGTGTTCCCGGTCGCCCGACATAGCGCCCGTCGGCCTGCGCGAACTTGTCGTTGCCCTCGCTGTAGAGCGTCAGGAAGGCGGTGCCGGGCACGATATCGGTGTCACTGCCGTTCAGCCGGCGCAGGAACGGCCCGCGCCCGTTGAACTCGCTGCCGGGATTGAACTCCCAGTCGAACACGCCGCGATTGGGCGTGCCGCAGAGCACGGCGTGGCTCACCTGACCCGCGCCGTCGCCGGTGACGAAATTGCGGATGGCGTAGCCTCCGCGCGACGAGCCGACCAGCGCCACCCTCTCGGCGCCGGTTCGGACAAGCGTCGAGCGGACGACGGCGGTCAGTTCACGGAGCTGGTCCTCGGTGCCGGACCTTCCGGCCATCGGCACGGCGTCGTCGTTGCGGGACAGCGGATCGGTGAAGTTGAAGGCGACGAGCCGGTCGCGCGGCCAGCCATTGGCCTCGAAGCGCCAGAGCGTGGTCATCCAGAGCGCGGCGTGGTCGCCGTTGCCATGGACGAAGATCACCGGCGGATGTCCGGCGGTCTGTGCCGCGGCCCGCCCGAACAGGGGCAGGGCAGGCAGCGCGGCGGCATATTGGAGGAGGCGACGGCGACTGACGGTCATTTGCGGCTCTTTCCCGGCCGGTTTCTTCCCTTGGGGAATGGTCTGCCTCCCGGGCCGGGCGGTCAAGGCGCTCAAGTCGGCCATCGCGGCCAGATTCCGGCAGCAGGCGGCTGTGCTGCGCCGCAATGGGGTCGACGCGCGACCGCTATGGCGTCACATTGGCCGCCTAAATCGTCGCCATCCTGAGTCTTATTTCAGCCCAGCCGGAGTGCGCATGCGCCCCGGCCCCTTTTTCCGTCCGGTCCGCCATGTATCGCTATGTCGAAACCCGCCTCGATCCCGTCGCCCTGCCGCCCGCGGGCGGCCCGCCGCCGGGCCTGATCGCCTTCTACTGGTATTTCATCCGGCAGGCGAAATGGCTGTTCGCCGCCCTGTTCGTCATCGGCATGGTCGCGGCCGTGCTGGAAACGGCCATCCCCTATTTCATCGGCCGGCTGATGGCGATCCTGACCGAAACGCCGCGCGAGACCCTGTTCCGGACGGCCTGGCCGACCTTCGCCGCCATGCTGTTCGTGGTGCTGGTCGCGCGGCCCTTCGTGCTGTTCCTGCAGCGGCTCGTCTCGAACCACGGCATTTCCGCGCCGCTCAACACGCTGACGCGCTGGCAGAGCCACCATCACGTGGTGCGCCAGTCGCTGTCGTTCTTCCAGAACGACTTCGCCGGGCGCATCGCCAACCACGTCATGCAGGCCGGCAGCGCGGTGCGCGAGACGGCGCTCGCCTCGATGCGCTCGGTGCTGCACATCCTGTTCTACGGCGTCGCCGCCACCGGCCTGATGATGGCGCAGGACTGGCGGCTGGCCCTGCCGATCTTCGCCTGGTTCTGCCTCTACGTGGCCCTGCTGACCGCCATGGTGCCGCGCATGCGCGAGCGTGCGCGCCACGCCTCGGCCAAGCGCTCCGCCGTCACCGGCAAGGTGGTCGACAGCTATACCAACATCCTGACCGTCAAGCTGTTCGCGCGGACCTCGGACGAGGACGGCTATGTCCGCGACAGCATGATGGAGCAGCACGCCGCCTTCATCGCCCAGCACCGGCTGAACACGCTGTTCACCGTCCTCCTGAACTCGCTCAATGCGGTGCTGCTGGCGGTCACCGGCAGCCTCGCCGTGATCCTCTGGCAGGCCGGCACGGTGGAGATCGCGGCTGTCGCCATGGTGCTGCCGCTGACCATCCAGATCATCGCCATGTCGGGCTGGGTGGCGGCCGAGATCCAGGGCATTTTCGAGAATGTCGGCACCGTGCAGGAGAGCATGATGTCGATCGCCCGGCCGCTGACCATGCAGGACGAGCCGGGCGCGCAGCCGCTGGCCATCAGCGGCGGCCAGATCGTCTTCGACCGCGTCTCCTTCGGCTATGGCCGCACCGACATGCCGGTCATCGACGACCTGTCGCTGACGGTGAAGCCGGGCGAGAAGGTCGGGCTCGTCGGTCGCTCAGGCGCCGGCAAGTCGACGCTGGTCAGCCTCATGCTGCGCTTCCACGATGCCGAGGCAGGGTCCATCGCCATCGACGGGCAGGACGTGCGCGGGGTGACGCAGGAAAGCCTCAGGCAGGCGATTTCCGTGGTGACGCAGGACACTTCGCTGCTGCACCGCTCGATCCGCGACAACATCCTCTACGGCCGGATCGGCGCGAGCGAGGCCATGATGCAGACAGCGGCCGAGAGGGCTCACGCCGCATCGTTCATCGCCAACCTGCAGGACAATGCGGGACGCAAGGGCTACGACGCCCATGTCGGCGAGCGCGGGGTCAAGCTCTCCGGCGGCCAGCGCCAGCGCATCGCCATCGCCCGCGTCATCCTGAAGGACGCGCCGATCCTCGTGCTGGACGAGGCGACCGCCGCGCTCGACAGCGAGGTGGAGGCGGCGATCCAGGACAATCTCGACGAACTGATGGAGGGCAAGACGGTGATCGCCATCGCCCACCGGCTCTCGACGCTCCAGATCATGGACCGGCTGGTCGTTCTCGATGCCGGTCGGATCGTCGAGGAGGGCACCCATGCCGAACTGATCGCCAAGGGCGGCCTCTATGCCGAGCTCTGGGCGCGCCAGTCCGGCGGCTTCATCGTCGAGCCCAGAAATCTCGCCGCCGTGCGCGAGGCCGCCGAGTAGGCGTGGCGCTCAGTTGATGCAGTCGAGCGGCAGGACGACCGGAAAGGCATAGTCCTGCATGCTCGGCACGCGGCGCGTCTCGCCGGCCGCGACCTCGACCGCCTCGACATTGTGTGCCTTCAGGAAGCGCTGGATCGCCTCGCGGCTGACCGCCGTTCCCGCGCGGCCCATGAACTGCGGATCGTTGGCGATGCCGACGACGAGGCCGTTCTGGTCGTAGATCGGCGCGCCCCACGGCTCCTCGACCGGCCCGCCCTGGAACTGGAAGCGCGTCGCCTCGCCGCGTGCGCCGGTCGCGGCCGTCACCGAACTCTCGACCACCGTGACCTGACCCAGCATGCGCCGGGCGGGATAGCCGACGACGATCAGCCGCTCGCCGGGCCGGACAGGCGCCTGCGCCACGCGGAAGGGCGCGACGGGGCTGACGAGATCGGGAATGCGGTAGAGCGCAAGATCGTTCTCGGCGTCGTCCGCCACACGCACCATGGCGATGCGCTGGCCGCCCTGCCGCGCCACCGATACGGCGGAACAGTTGCGGACTGTGTGGAAGGTGGTCAGCACATGGCCGGTCCGGCTGACATAGAAGCCGGTGCCGGAGGCTATCGCCTGTCCCGGCTGGCTGCGTGCCGACAGGAGCAGTTCGGGCGTCGCGCAGAGATCGACATTGTTGCGGTTGTCGACGGCGCCGCCGGCGAACTGGATGCGCAGGTTGAACGAACAGCCCTGGTCCGCAGCCAGGCGCAGATGGAAGCGACCGGCGGCGCGCAGCGTGCCGTTGCCGAGGCGGTCCTGCCCCCAGTCGCCGCCCGAGGCGGCCTGCGCGAACAGCCCGACGACCGTGGCCGGGCCCTGGTTGAGGATCATCGTGTCGGCCGAGCGCGGCGGCTGGGGCGGCGTCTGTGGCTGCTGCTGGGGCGGTTGCTGCTGGGGTGTCTGAGGCTGCTGCGGCGTGCGCGGAGGCGTCTGGTTCTGCTGCCCCTGCTGCTGGGGCATGCGGGCGTTCTCGCCGTTGAACACCACCTCGGCGATGGAGCAGAGCTCGACCCGCCGCTTCTCCTCCTCGCGGCCGTTCTGGTAGATGACGCGGATATCCCACATGCAGCCGCGGCCGCGCTCGGGGCGCAGTTCGCCGCGCGCGCCGGGCCGGATGGACGAACCGTTCAGGCGGTCCTGACCCCAGTTGTCGTCGCTGACCGGCGAGGCGAACAGGCGGGTGATCGCGCTGGTGTACTGGTTGGCGACGTAGACGTCGGGATTGACGGTCGCCGTCTGGCTGACGGCTGCGCGCGGACCGGCGAACGTGGCGGCCAGCGCCGCGAGGATCACGAGGCAAAGCCGTACGCGCATGGACGTCTGATCAACCCGGTCGACATGAAACGGCCGGCAGTCTAGCTGCCGGCCGCCGCGCTGTCATCGTGGGGAGATCGCAGTTCTGATCTCACATCCGGTTGCGGTCATCGCTCCAGCCGGTGCGGATTTCACGGCGCTGGGGCAGGGAGGGAGCTGCCTCGGGCGCCTGGCGCTGCTGTCCGTTCTGGATGATCTGCGCGGTAGCCTGCCAGAAGGCGGTGAGCGAGGCGCGGGCGGCATTGGCCTCGCGGGTGGCGCAACCCTGCTCGCCGAGGAAGGCCTTGGCGTCGGTGAGGCCGAGGCGAACGGCCTCCGCGGTGCCCTCGACCTCGGCGTCGCGGCTGGCATTGTCGACGATCCGCTTGATCGCCTCGAAGGTCGGCATGGGCAGGAAGTCGCAGCGGCTGTCGTACCAGTAGCTGAAGCCGGCCAGATAGGCGGCGCGGATGACGCGGGCATTCGGCTCGCGATGGTCGAAGCCCTGCTCGATCTGGTTCGAGACGATCGACTGGACGAGGTGGCCGTGCCGGTAGGGGCTGGCCTGAGCGGTGGCGGCGCCAGCGAGCGTGGCGGCGGCGACGGCGGCGAGAAGGGTGGCGAACTTCGTCATGACATGCTCCCGTTTGCTGGTGTTGGCGCTTGGCTGGAGGTCGCTCCGGCCTGAAGCGAGGTTTAGGCGACGATCCGCAGCCGCGGCATTGCGCGGGCTTGGACCGGGTTGCGATGGGATGCGGGGCGAACCGCGCGGATGCGGCGCTCGCCGGTCCAGCGGGCCGGCCCCAGCACGACGACAACCGTGCGGCGGCGGCTTTCCTGGACATGCAGCCAGATCAGGGTCGCCGCGAAGGTCGCGACGCCGAGAAGGGCGAGGACGAGGGTGATCTTCATGGACTTGCTCCCGTGGCGGCGGCCGTCGCTGCGGCCTGTCTCCGGTCTAGGCCGCGGGAGCGGGAAGCGGCATTGCGCGGGGTTGCGGCGCGTTGCGCGGGGTTGGCCATGCAAAAGCCCCCGGCGCCGAGGCGCCAGGGGCTTGCAGTATCTTCTGAAGAATTGAGACCTCTTCGTCATGGCCGGGCATAGGCGGCCTTGCGGCCGCCGTTCTTCTGGTGAACGCGCGAGGCGCTGCCTCGGCTATGCCGGCCATCCACGACTTGGACGCGACCGATAGGAAAAGGCGTGGATACCCGGCACAAGGCCGGGCATGACGCGGGAGGGCGCAAGGCTTTTCGAACGGCCGGGTCGGCGGGCGTCTGCTCAGACCTGTTCAGGCCGCCTTCGGTTCGCGCACCACGTAGTCGCTGCCGCAATAGGCCAGCGCATTGGCGTGGCTCTTGGCGACGCGCGTCAGGTTGGTCAGGAGCCGTGCCGTCTCCTCCTCGTCGAGCGGGGCGGCCGACGCATTGGCGCCGCGCGGATCGAGGCGCGGGAGCACGGCCGGGTCGCGCACGACGATGGCGGTGAGGCGGAAGCGGCCGGGGATCGGCTGCACCGGCTTCGGTTCCTTCATCAGGAGGATGCGCCCGCCTTCCACGACCGGCTCGAAGGGCGAGGGCAGCCAGCGCACGGCATCCTCGAAGGAAATGTCCCAGATGCGCGAGCCCTGGATCGCGGGGTCGCGCGAGAACATCACATAGACCTTGAGCGGCCGGGTCGCGTCCTCCGGCGGCAGTCCCTCGATGGCGAACAGGCCCTTGTGCCGGCCGATCTCGAAGACCGGCGGCCCGGAGGGGGCTGCCGACGCGCCCTCGAAGAAGCGGGTGGTGCCATACTGCTCGATGGCGACATGCAGGCCGGAGGCCGAGGCCGGCGCATCCGGCGAGAATTCCTTGACCAGGGCCTTGTGCGTGCGGTCGAGCGCATCGGGGTCGATGACTTCGGTCGTGTCGACGATCTTGCGGGCGAAACCGAGAACGGGCGCCTCGAAGTCCACCGGGCGGAAGGCTTCGGCCGGGGCGTCGTGCCTGCCCGCCGCGCCGCGCACGATGGCGATGCGCTTGTTGACGACTTCGGCGAGCTCGCCGGCGACATCCGGCTCGCAGCCATAGTCGCCACGCAGCATCTTGGAGAATTTGGAGGGACCATCGTCCGGCCCCCACAGGCGCGTGGCGATCTCGGCGTTCGACTGAGGCAGGCGCAGCAGTTCGCGGACGGCGAGCCATTTCAGGAAAAGGTTGGGAATGGCGGTAGCCATGACGGAGCCTCGCTGGTTGGCAGGCGGAACTTCATGGAGCGAGAAAGCCCCATCCCGCTCCTGAAGGGAAGAGGCAAGGCAAGCCGCCTCAATCTCCTGCAACCCGTCGCAATTCCGATGGGTAAGGCAGCAGGCCACGATCTCCCCATGCGAACGGCATCGTGCCGCTCGGCCCAACCTTCGGGAGATCCGACATGCGCAGCCGCTTTCCTCTGATCGCAGTCCTGGTCGCCCTCGTGTTCTGGGCCGGCACCGGCATCGCAAGCGCCGGCCAGCGCGTCGCCCTCGCCATCGGGGTGTCCGCCTACCAGTCGTCGCCGCTGCCGAGCCCGGTGAAGGATGCCAGCGAGGTCGCCAACGCCCTGGCCTCGTTCGGCTTCGACGTGACGCTGGTGCGCGATCCCGACTCCGCCCAGTTCAAGGCCGCGGTCGATGCCTTCGTCACCAAGGCGCGCGGAGCCTCCGCCGCGGTGGTCTATTTCTCGGGCCACGGCATCCAGGTGAACGGCGAGGTCTACATGATGGCCTCCGACACCCGCCTCGACCGCCCGGATATCTTCCAGCGCGACGATTTCACGGTGAACGGCATCGTCGACCGCCTGCAGGCCGCCGGCGTCGACTTCAAGTTCGTCATCGTCGACGCATGCCGCTCCAACCCCTTCCTGGAGGCAGGGGGCCGCTCGGCGCTCGCCGCCGCCAATGCCGGCCGTGCCGAGCGCCGCTCGCCGGCCACCAACACGCTGGTCAGCTTCTCCTCCGCCTCGGGTCAGAACTCGCAGGACTGGGGTACCTCGATTGGCCTCAGCCTCTACACGGCCGCGCTGCTCGACGTGATGAAGCGCAACGACCGGATCGATGTGCGCGACCTCACCCAGCAGGCCCGCGTCGCGGTTCAGGACTACATCGCTCGTCAGGGCGGCAATGCGCAGATGCCGTGGGAGGGCTCGTCCCTGATGCGCGCCGTGCACCTGGAGCGCAGCCACGCCGGCACCGTGACCGCCTACCGCCCGGACCGCCGCCAGTTCGCCGAGCGCGCCGATCCCGCCCCGCGCCGGGCCCCCGAGATCGCGCCGCAGGCCGATGCCGGCCGGTCGCAGTCCGCAGAAGCACGCCGCGCCAACCCGGACCAGCCGCGCCGGAACGTTCCCGATGCCGGCGGCGATCTGAACTACGACGCCTCGCTCGACCGGGTCGCCGGGATGTTCAACGGCTCGAAGCCGCGCGGCCAGATGAACCGGCGGATGCGGGACATGGCAGCCATCGAGGACTGATCGGCAATTGTGCCGAACCGGAACGGATCGATGGAGGGGCTGCCTTGGGGCGGCCCCTTCGCGCTTTCTCACCAGACCGGCGCCACCAGGCAGTAATCGCTGTTCTCGAGAACCGTGGTCAAGCGCGGGCAGGTGGTGAGCCGCCGGTAGGCGGCAAGCCTGACCGATGTCGCCGGCTCGCCGCCCGACAGCCGGTCATGGCCGAGCGCCGTCGGCGTGACGGCGCCGAACCGTGCAGCGCCGGTCAGGCAATAGCCGGAGAAGGGGAAGATCGCCGAACCGGCCGAGCATCCCGGCGCACTGCGCGGCGCGAGCTCGGCGTCGCCGGCATAGGCGCCGGCCATATCGATCTGCGCCGCGCCCGCGGTTCGCAGGCCGTCGCCCAGCCAGTCCGGCCGGACCGGCGCGAGGCAGGCGCTCTCCGCCTCGAACACGGTGCCCTCCGGGCAGCGCAGGCCGGACCGGGGGCTCGCCTTCAGCGTCATGGCGGATGCGAGCGGCAGCGGCGCGCGCCCGGCATCCCAGATGGCGCCCAGCGGTTCGCCGCTCGTCATGCAGTAGATGCCGTCCACGACGCGCGCCCAGCCGGCGGGGCAGGGCTCGCCGTGCGGCACGCGCCAGAGCACGGCCTGATCTTTCGCCATCGGCCAGGAGATGGGGCTCGCCAGGTCCACCGGCGTCTCGCGCTGGCGCAGGAACAGGCCGGCGACGACGGCGGCGATCGCGATCACGCCGGCGACGATCGCGGCCAGCGGCACCCATTGCGATGCGGTCCTGCGGTCGGCCTCGCGCACCGGCGCCGGCCCGAGCAGCCCCTGCGGGCGCATGGCGACGCGCGGCATCGGAGCCGGCGGCGCGGGCATTGGCGGTGCGGCGACGAGGGGAAGCGGATCGGCGACGGCATCCGCCACTGGGAGGGCCCGCGCGTTCTCCGGCTGGGGCGACGGCTCGGCCGCGACCGGTTCGGGGGGCGGTGATGCGACGACCGGTTGCGGAGCGGCTGGAACGGGAGCCGCGGGAGCAGGGGGCATGGCGGGCGCCGGCGGTGGCTCCTCGGCGGGCTTCAGGACGACGGGGGCGATGGCGCCCTGCACGAACAGCGCGGGGCGCTGGGAATTGCCGGTCGCCTGGGCGACCTCGCGCGAGGTCGAGAAGAAGATTTCCTCGAGGCGGCGGTTCGGCTCGACGAGGTTGCGCACGAGCGCGCGTGCGTAGGGGCTGTGGTCGCCGTGGCCGTCATCGGCCAGCTGGCCGGCGGCTGTGGAGAAGACCACCAGCGTGCCGTCCGGCAGGTCCCTGATCGAGGCGAGGCCCTGCGTCATTCCGCCGCCGCTGTCGCGCACGGCGCTGTCGCGGCAGGCATCGAGCACCACGACATTGGCGAGCGAGTGGGAGCGCGCCAGTTCCTCGACGAGATAGTCGACCAGCACCGCGCCGCTCTTGAGGTAGCGGGTGTCGGGAATCTGCGCGTCGATGGGAACGAGGTAGTTGCTGCCGAGGTGCTGGATGCCGTGTCCGGCGAAATAGAAGAAGCCGACGGCCTCCGGCCCTGCCTTTTCCAGCCGCTCGCCGAGCCGGACGATGGCGGTTTCCAGCACCGCCTTGCCGGCATCGATCACCAGTTCCGTGTCGAAGCCGAGGCTGTCCAGCGCCTCGCCGATCAGACGGGCGTCGCGCGCCGGGTTCTCCAGCCGGCTCGTCCGGTAGTTTCCGTTGCCGATGACGAGCGCCACCCGCGGCGTCGGCGGTGAGGCCGGCGCTGACCATTCGGTATCGTCGTCGCCGAAGAAGCGGGTCGCCATGCCCTCGGTCTTTCTGCCTTCCGCGCTTTCTCAAGGAAGGACAGCAGGATAGAGCGGCGGAGCAGAGCATTCAACGAGGGGGCGGGAGGTCTGTCGTCAGGCCTGGCTGCGCTTGCAGTCCGGAGCCTGCCGGCCTTCGGCCGTGCCGAGGAAGCGAATCGGGCTGCGGCACAGGCGATGGGCCGTGCGGCCGCCGGACGCGATGCCGTGGCCGGTCTCGTCGCTGAGGAACTGGACCGGCTTGGCGATGACGGGCGCCGCATGGGCCTGGGTGGAGGCGGCGAAGCCGGCAACCAGCATGACCAGCGAGAGAGCCGCCATCACCGTGCTGGCGCGGCGGGTGTCGATGCGGGCGATGCCGGCGGTGTGGAGGGTGAAGGTCTTGGTCATGGCCCGCTCGCGAATGACGTGAGTGCGATGCGCCAAGGTCTAGGCCCGGCCGAGGGCGGCGGGGATTGCTGCGGGTTGGGGCAGGTTGTGGGTGGTTTGCGGTCAGTTGCCCACCGCGCGATCAGCGGCGCGCGCGAGGCTGTGAGCATCCCGTGTTCTGCGTTGGTTCCACGTTGACCTCGTACAAGGAACCTGATCGGATCGCGCCTTCAACGCGTGACCCGGGGCCACAACCTTGGCGCGCGACAGAGTGGGGCGCCGGACACGGCGTGCGAGGAGATCCGACAATGGATGAGAACAAGATCGGCAAACTGGTCGGCCAGGTGAAGGACGGCAAGCTGTCCCGTCGCTCGTTCATGACCCGTATGGCCGCCGTCGGCATCGGCGCGCCGACGGCCTGGCATATTCTGGACTTTCATGGCGTTGCGCGCGCCCAGTCGGCCTTCGCCTACAAGCCGACCAAGGCCGGCGGCGGCGGGCCGCTGAAGATTCTGCTCTGGCAGGCGCCGACGCTGCTCAATCCGCACTTCGCCATCGGCACCAAGGACCAGGAAGGTTCGCGCGTGTTCTACGAGCCGCTCGCCGGCTGGGACAATGACGGCAACCTCGTGCCGTTCCTGGCCGCCGAGGTTCCGAGCCGCGAGAACGGCGGCGTCACGGCGGACGGCCTGTCCGTGACCTGGAAGCTGAAACAGGGCGTGAAGTGGCACGACGGCAAGCCGTTCACGGCCGACGACTGCATCTTCACCTGGCAATACGCCGCCGACCCCGCGACCGCTGCTACCTCGATCGGCACCTACCAGAACATCAAGGTCGAGAAGATCGACAACTTCACGATCAAGGTGGTGTTCGAGAAGGCGACGCCGTTCTGGGCCGACGCCTTCGTCGGCGCGGTCGGCATGGTCATTCCGAAGCACGTCTTCGAGCCGTTCAAGGGCGCCGCCTCGCGCGATGCGCCGGCCAACCTCAAGCCGGTCGGCACGGGCGCCTACAAGTTCGTCGACTTCAAGCCGGGCGACATCCTGCGCGGCGAGCGCAATCCCGAATACCACATCGCCAACCAGCCGCATTTCGACACGGTCGAGGTGAAGGGCGGCGGCGACGCGGTGTCGGCGGCGCGCGCGGTGATCCAGACCGGCGAGTTCGACTATGCCTGGAACATGCAGGTGGAGGACGAGATTCTGCTGCGCATGGAGCGCGGCGGCCGCGGCAAGGCCGTTCCCGTGCCGAGCGGCAATATCGAGTTCATCATCCTGAACACGACCGATCCGTGGACCGAGGTGGACGGCGAGCGCTCCAGCGTCAAGACCAAGCATCCGACGCTCACCGATCCGGCGGTGCGGCAGGCGATGAACCTGCTGATCGACCGTGAATCGGTGCAGAAGTTCATCTACGGCCGCGGCGGCAAGGCGACCGCGAACTTCGTCAATGCGCCGGCGCGCTTCACGTCGCCGAACATGAAGTACGAGTTCAACATCGAGAAGGCGAACCAGATCCTCGACAAGGCGGGCTGGGTACGCGGCGCCGACGGCATTCGCGCCAAGGACGGCAAGAAGCTGAAATACGTCTACCAGACCTCGATCAACGCGCCGCGCCAGAAGAACCAGGCCATCGTCAAGCAGGCGGCCCAGCGCGCCGGCATCGACCTGGAGCTGAAGTCGGTGACGGCCTCGGTCTATTTCTCGTCCGACGTGGCGAACCCGGACACCTACTCCAAGTTCTATTGCGACATGGAGATGTACACGACCACCATGCTTCAGCCGGACCCCGAGCGGTTCATGCTGCAGCTCGTGTCGTGGGAGATCGCCAACAAGGAGAACAAGTGGCAGGGGCGCAACATCTCCCGCTACTCGTCGAAGGAAGCCGACGACGCGTTCCGCGAGGCGCAGAACTCGCTCGACCCGGCCCGCCGCGCCGCGCTCTTCGTCCGCATGAACGACATCTTCTGCGGCGACAACATCCTGCTGCCGATCCTGGCGCGCACGCGCATGGCGGCCTGCAGCAACAACCTCGTGGTCAATCCCAGCGGCTGGGACAACGACCTGTGGATGATCAACGCGTGGCATCGGCCCTGAGGACTCGATGAGGACCTTCGGGTCCTCATCGTCGACACCGACGGACATCCACGATGGGTACCTATCTGATCCGGCGACTGCTGATCGCCATTCCGAGCCTCCTTGGCATCAGCATCGTGCTTTTCACGGTGCTGGCGCTTGCCCCCGGCGATCCCTTCGAGGAGATGGCCACCAACCCGAACATTCCTCCCGAGGTGCGCATGGCGCTTCGGGAGAAGTTCGGCATCGATGACCCGGTCTATGTGCGCTACATCCGCTGGCTGACGGCCATGATGCAGGGCGACTGGGGCTTCTCCTTCGCCAGCCGCGTCAATGTCGATGACCTGATCCTCCAGCGCCTGCCGGCGACCATCTTCGTGGTCGGCTCGTCGCAGGTCCTGGCGCTGATGATCGCGCTGCCGGTCGGCATCTATGCCGCGACGCGGCCCTATTCGATCTTCGACCAGATCGCCAACACCTTCGCCTTCATCGGCTTCTCGCTGCCGACCTTCTTCACCGGCCTGCTGTTCATCCTGGTCTTCTCGATCTGGCTGGACTGGCTGCCCTTCGTGTTCCGGACGGACATAGACGCGACCGGCTGGCGCTGGTTCTGGGAGCAGTTCAAGCAGGCGATCATGCCGGTGGCGGTGCTCGGCCTGTTCCAGGCGGCGTCCTATACCCGCTACGTGCGCTCGGCCGTGCTCGACGTGATCCGCCTCGACTTCGTCACGACCGCCCGCGCCAAGGGCCTGAGCGAGCGTATCGTCGTCATCAAGCACGTCGTCCGCAATGCGCTGATCCCGGTGGTGACGCTGGTGGCGCTGCAGATGCCGGCGGTGTTCGGCGGCGCCATCGTCACCGAGCAGATCTTCCGCATCCCCGGAATCGGCTCGCTGCTGATCAGCGCCATCCTCGCCAACGACACGCCGGTCATCATGGCGGTGACATTCGTGTTCTCGTGCCTCGTCGTCCTGTTCAACCTGATTGCAGATCTCCTCTATGGCTGGCTCGACCCCCGCATCTCCTACCGCTGAGGCGGCGGCCGTCGTCATCGACAGCCGGGACGTCCACATCTCGCCCTGGCTGGATGCGTGGCGCCGGTTCCGGCGACACAAGCTGGCGCTCGTCTCCACCATCGTCCTGCTGACGATCATCGCTGCCGTGGCGGTCGGGCCCTGGCTCTGGCCGGTCTCGATCAACGACATCGACTTCACCGCGCGGCTCCAGGGGCCGTCGCGCGCGCACCCGTTCGGCACCGACGATCTCGGGCAGGACCTGCTTGCGCGCATGATCTATGGCGGGCGCATCTCGCTTGCCGTCGGTCTCGCGGCCATGGTCGTGGCCATCGTCGTCGGCGTCATCATCGGGGCCATCGCAGGCGTCGCCCGCGGCAGCGTCGATGCGGCGCTGATGTGGGTGACGGACCTGTTCCTGTCGCTGCCGCAGCTGCCGCTGCTGCTGCTGGTCATCTACCTGTTCCGCGACTCG
>JAIUOO010000011.1 GCA_020161695.1 Pseudomonadota bacterium
TGGCTGACGAAGCGCCCGGGGTTGAAGAATTCGAAGTGGCGAGGTTTGAGGCCGAAGATGTCACGCCGGTCGAACCCGTTGTGGTCCATCAGCCTGTTCAGAGCCTTGAGGATGAACTCGGCGCGCTGCTGAATGAGGGGCCGGTCGCCGCTCAGGCTGAATTCGTCGCTCCAATCAGCGATCAGGAATTCGGCAGCGTTGAACCCCTGCATGACTTCCAGGCTGTTGAAGCGGCTTCGGTGGCTATTGATGCCTTCGAACCCGAAGTTGTGGCCGATGAGCCGACTTTGGATGCTGCTGAAACGATCGCGTTTGACGATGCAGACTTCGAACTCGACGCAGGTTACGACGCGCCGCAGGACGAGGTTGTTGCGCCTGACGCCTATCTGGCGAGCCAGCCAGTTGTCGAGACTTTTGCCGAAGATCGTTACGAGGCGGAAGATCCCGTTCAGGCCCAGATTGAGCCGGTGGTAGAAATTGAACCTGTTGCTGCAGACCCCACGGTTTTGGCGGAAGTCTCTGCATCGGACGAGATCGAGGCTGCCATCGCAGAGCTCCAAAGCGTTTCATCGTGGCAGGGCGATGCAAGTGCCGACGTGCCGCCTGCCAAATTCGACGACTGGGCTGCGACTGCCCAGGAAGATGTGATCGCAGGCGAGGCGGCAGTCGATTGGGTTGAGGCGGCCGATCCTGCGCCGCTGCGGCCATCATTTGCTCCCGAGCCAGTAGTCGCTGCTGGCCCTGTTGCGCCTGCTGAGCCCGAGCCAGCCGAAGAAGAGCTCGATCCGTTCGCCGCCCTTGCTGCGCTGGCCGCCGCCCCCCCAATCCTTAAGGCGCTGGGACGGGCGAACCCCGTTGCAGTCAACCGCGGTTCCGAGCGCGATGTCTATCAGCGTGCTGAGCAGCGTGCTCCTGAACCTGTTGTGGTTCGCAGCGAACCGGTCGCGCGCATTGAGCCAGCCGTAGCGCGTGAACGCTATGTTGCCCCGCCAGCGCCGGTGTCCCAGACGCCGGCCCCTGTCGTCTCGCCATCGCCCGCCTTTGTGGCGCCGGCCGTTGCGGCTGCGCCAGAAATCGCCCGTTCGGCGGAGCCCGTTTACACCAAGACCTATCAGCCTGCTGCCCCAGCCTATCAAGCTGAGCCTGTGCCGGTCGCGGCGTCCTATGATGTTGCGACACCGGGCAGTGAAGGCGCGCAGACGGATCATTCGGCTGCCTACCAGGCCGCAGAAGATCAGTTCGACGCATCGGAACTCGATGATCTGCTGGCAGACGAATTCGCGACCGATTTTGAAACTGTCGACGTGCCGGACGAAGCCATTGCGGTGACCGATGAGCTTGACCTGCCAGACCTGGCCGCTCCTGAAGACGCGCCGGCCAGTCGTTTTGATGATTTTGATGCTGATTTTGCCGACGCGTTCAATCAGCTGTCCGTTGCGCAGCCTGCGCCTCGGCCCGCGCCAGTGAACCAGCCGACTGCGAAATCACCCGCTCCAAGCGACGATTACGACATGCTGGATGCTGATTTCGCAGCGTTCCAGAGCGAAATCGAGACCAATGTCGGATCGCTGGACGATGCGGACGATCTGCAGGATGTGCTGGCAGGCGACCCGGAACCTGCGCCGCGCAGCCGGCTGCCGCGCCGCAGGCGGCGAGCGCTCCGACTCTGGTTCCGGCGCCGGTCCAGCAGGCTGAAGCGCCGGCCCAGGAGGCGCCGCGCGGTCTGTTCCAGCTCGCCAGCGCCAGCTCCACGCCGGCACCGCAGCCCCAGGCGGCCTCCGAGGCCATCACCATGGCGAGCGCTCCCATGCCGCAGAGCCGGCCGACCGGCATCGACGTCGTTCCGCAGACCACGGTCGTTGCCCGTGCCTCGCGCGACGTTCAGCAGGCGTCCAGCCAGAGCGTGACCGTCGTCGCGACGCCCGCCGTGCAGGCGAGCCCGCAACCGGCCGCGCCGGTTCTGGCGACCGCGTCCTCGCGCCCGGTGGTCATGCCGACCGCTTCGGCCTATGCGCCGGCCCCCGCGCCCGCGCCCGCCATTGCCGCCATGCCGGCAAGCGGGCCCGTCCGCGCGTCGCTCGGCTTCGGCTCGCTCTACTGATCCGGCCGCTCCGCGCTTGATTTCGCCCGGCCCGCGCCCCATCCATGGGGTCGAGGTGCTGCGAGTCATGATCCCTTCCGTCGTCCACCGCATCCGGATCGGCCTGATCGGCCTGCTGCTCGCCGCCGCGGCGTCGGGCGCTGGCGCGCAGGAGAATTTCCAGACGACCGTGCGCAGCGCCATCCTGTTCGATGTCGGCACGGAATCGGTGCTGTTCGAGAAGGCTGCGGATGATCTGCAGCAGCCCGCCAGCCTCGCCAAGCTGATGACCCTCGCAGTGATCTTCGAGGAGATGCGGCAGGGCCGGCTGACGCCCGAGCAGGAAATCGTCATCAGCGAGGACGCGTGGCGGCGCGGCGGCGCGCCCTCGCGCTCGACCTCGATGTATGCCGCGGTCAATTCGCGCGTGAAGGTTCAGGACCTTCTGCGCGGCATCATGATCCAGTCCGGCAACGACGCCGCCATCGCGCTGGCCGAGGCGGTTGCCGGCACCGAGGCCAATTTCGTGCCGCGCATGAATGACCGGGCCCGGGCGCTCGGCCTGTCGCGCTCGGTGTTCCGCAACTCCACGGGTCTGCCGCACCCCGAGCAGAAGATGACCGCGCGCGAGATCGCGCGGCTGACCGATCACATCATCCGTTCGTTTCCGGAGCAGTATGCGACCTATGCCGAACGGGAGTTCACCTGGGGCGGCATCCGCCAGCAGAACCGCAATCCGCTGCTCGGCACCTATTCGGGCGCCGACGGGTTGACCACCGGCTATATCGAGGAAGCCGGCTTCGGCCTCACCGGTTCGGCCGTGCAGAACAGCCAGCGGCTGATCGTCGTGGTGCTCGGCGCGCGCTCGCTGCAGGAGCGCTCCAACGAAGCGCGCAAGCTGCTCGACTGGGGCTTCCGCTCCTTCGAGTTGCGCGAACTGTTCGCCGCCGACGAGGCGCTCGGCAGCGTCCAGGTGTTCGGCGGGGCCGAGAGCTCTGTGCCGGTCAATGCCGGCAAGCTCGTGCGGCTGCTGCTGCCGCGCGGCCAGTCGGACCGTGTTTCGGCGCAGATCGTCTATCGCGGGCCCATCCGTGCGCCGGTCGCTAAGGGCGCTGAGATCGGCCGCCTGCGCGTGCTGCGCGGCTCACAGGTCGCGCTGGAGGTGCCGGTCTATGCGGCGGCCGATGTCGCCAGCGGGACGCTGACACAGCGGGCCATGCAGGGCGCGTGGGAATGGACCACGGGCTGGCTGCGTTCCGGGATCGCCCGGCCGTGAACGAGGTGAAGCCGCAACGCGGCCGGTTCATCACGCTGGAAGGCGGGGAGGGGGCCGGCAAGTCGACACAGGCCCGCCGTCTCGCGGACTTCCTCAGATCGCGCGGGATCGACGTCGTGCTCACGCGCGAGCCGGGCGGCTCTCCCGGCGCGGAGATCCTCCGTCACGTGCTGCTTGGTGGCGGCGCGGAAGCCTTCGGTGCCGAAACCGAAACGCTGCTGTTCGCCGCCGCGCGGCGCGACCACCTGAACGTGACCATCCTGCCGGCGCTGGAGCGCGGCGCCTGGGTCATCTGCGACCGGTTCGCCGACTCGACCCGCGTCTATCAGGGCCATGCCGGGCGGGTGCCGAACGAATTCGTGCTTGCCGTCGAGCGCGTCACCGTGGGTGACGACCGGCCGGACCTGACGCTGGTGCTCGACCTGCCGGCCAAGGTCGGGCTCGCGCGGGTCGCAAGCCGGGGAGGGGCGACAGACCGGTTCGAGAAGGAGGGCATCGCCTTCCACAACAAGCTGCGTCAAGGGTTTCGCGCGCTGGTGCGGGCCGAACCCGATCGCTGCAAGCTCATCGACGCGTCTCAGGACGCCGACATCGTCGCCGAGGAAATCCGGACCGTCGTCGCCGAACATTTCGGCTTCGCCGCGCGGCTGGTGACCTCATGATCGAGGAAAACGCCGCCGACCGGCTGGACGGCGCTCCGCATCCGCGCGAGCGCGACATTCTCATCGGCCACCATGCGGCCGAGCGGCAATTGCTCGACGCCTACCGGGGGCCACGCATGCCTCATGCCTGGCTGATCGGTGGCCCGGAGGGCATCGGCAAGGCGACGCTGGCCTATCGCTTCGCCCGCTTCGTGCTGGCCAATCCGCGCCCGGCGGCAGTGCCATCCGACAAGGCCGACCTGTTCCTGCCGCCGGATCACCCGGTCTTCCGGCGGATCGTCTCCGGCGCCCATCCCGATCTGCTGGCGCTCAGGCGCATCGCCGAGGCGGGCAAGGACAAGGTACCCCAGGACATCCCGGTCAAGCTCGTCCGCGATATCGTCAGGTTCTTCGGCTCGACCGCAGGCGATGGCGGCTGGCGCATCTGCCTCGTCGACAGCGCCGACGAACTGAACCGCCACGGCGCCAATGCCCTGCTCAAGCTGCTGGAGGAGCCGCCGGAGCGCTCGCTGTTCCTGATCGTGTCGCATATGCCGGGGCGGCTCCTGCCGACCATTCGCTCGCGCTGCCGGATGCTGACGCTGCCGGCGCTCGCGGACGACGATATCGTCGCGGGCCTCGGCACGTTCGAGGACATCCGCCTGCCGGACGAAGAGGCGAGGCGCATCGCCGCGCGGGCGGAGGGAAGCCTGCGGCGGGCACTCGAATCCGCGCTCGGCGGGCAGGAGGAATTTGCCGCCGAGATCGAGGGTGCGATCGATGCGGCGCCGGCCATCGATCCCCTGAAGACCCATGCCATCGGCGACCGGCTGCAACGCCGCGACGACGACGATTTCGAGGTCTTCGTGCGCACGGTGCGCGACCACCTGCACCGGCGCGTCGCTCGAGGGGCGGGCGAGGGCGCCCGCCGCCTTGCGCCCTATGCGGAGGTATGGGACAAGGTCGAGGTCGCGGCAGCGCAGGTGCGCACGTTCAATCTCGAACGCAAGCCCTTCGTCTTTCAGGTTTTCGGCTGGCTCGCCGAGGCCGGCCGGCGACGCACCTGAACCGACAAAGTCCAGCAATCCGCCATGGCGAAGCCCCGCTTCTACGTCACGACCGCCATTTCCTATCCGAACGGCGCGCCGCATATCGGCCACGCCTACGAGGTCATCGCGACGGATGCCATCGCGCGATTCATGCGGGCCGACGGGCGCGACGTCTTCTTCCTGACCGGCACGGACGAGCACGGCCTGAAGATGGTGCAGACCGCAGAGCGCGAGGGCCTGACCGCGCGCGCGCTGGCCGACCGCAATTCGGACCGGTTCCGCGCCATGGCGCAGGCGCTCGCCATCTCCAACGACGATTTCATCCGGACGACCGAACCGCGCCACTACCGTGCGAGCCAGGCCATCTGGGACCGGATGGTCGCGGCCGGCGACATCTATCTCGGCGCCTACGAGGGCTGGTACTCGGTGCGCGACGAAGCGTTCTACGGCGAGGAGGAAACCTCCGTCGGCGCTGACGGCGTGCGCGTCGGCGGGCAGGGCACCCCGGTCGAATGGACGAAGGAGGAGACCTATTTCTTCCGCCTGTCGAAGTACCAGGACAAGCTGCTGGCTCATTACGAGGCCCATCCCGATTTCGTCGGACCCGACACGCGCTTCAACGAGGTGATCAGCTTCGTGAAGGGCGGTCTCGCGGACCTCTCGGTGTCGCGCACGACCTTCGACTGGGGCGTGCCGGTGCCGGGTGCCGATGGCCATGTCATGTATGTCTGGGTCGACGCGCTGACCAACTATCTCACGGCGACCGGCTTTCCGGACGAGAGCGATCCGAAATGGCCGTTCTGGCCGGCGGATCTGCACGTCATCGGCAAGGACATCGTTCGCTTCCATGCGGTCTACTGGCCGGCCTTCCTGATGTCGGCGGGCATCGACCTGCCGAAGCGCGTCTATGGCCACGGCTTCCTGTTCAACCGCGGCGAGAAGATGTCGAAGTCACTCGGCAACGTGGTCGATCCCTTCGCCATGGCGGAAGCCTATGGCGTCGATGCCATGCGCTATTTCCTGCTGCGCGAGGTCGCCTTCGGCAATGACGGCTCCTATTCGCACGAGGCCATCGTCGCGCGGACCAATGCGGATCTCGCCAACGATCTCGGCAATCTCGCCCAGCGCTCGCTGTCGATGATCGCCAAGAACTGCGACGGCGTGCTGCCGACCCCCGGCGCCTTCACGGCCGAGGACGAGGCGATCCTGGCGGCCGCCGCCGGCATGCTTGAGGCATCGCGCGAGGCAATCGCGAAACAGCAGATCCATCGCTGGCTGGAGGCGGTCTGGGCCGTCGTCGGCGAGGCGAACCGCTATTTCGCGGCCCAGGCGCCCTGGGCACTGCGCAAGACCGATCTCGCTCGCATGGGCACGGTTCTCTATGTGACCGCCGAGGTGATCCGGCAGGCGGCGATCCTCGCCGAGCCGGCCATTCCCGTCGGCGCGCCGAAACTGCTGGATCTGCTGGCGGTACCTGGGGATGCCCGCGACTTCGCCGCGCTCGGCAACCGGCTGGCGCCGGGCACCGTGCTGCCGTCGCCGCAGGGCGTGTTCCCGCGATATGTGGAGCCGGAGGCCTCGGCCTGATGTGGGTCGACAGCCATTGCCATCTGGACTTTCCGGAGCTTGCCGCCGACCGCGCCGGGCTGATCGCCCGTGCGACCGGGGCCGGCCTGCAGTCCATGGTGACGATCTCGACGCGCGTGAGGCGTTTCGACACGATCCGCGCGATCGCCGAGGCGCATGACGGCATCTGGTGCTCCGTCGGCACCCATCCGCACAACGCCCACGAGGAACTGGACGTCACGGCGGAACAGCTTGTGGCGCTGGCGGATCATCCCAGGGTCATCGCCATCGGCGAGGCCGGCCTCGACTACCACTACGACAACTCGCCGCGCGAGGCGCAGGAACAGGGCTTCCGCACGCATATCGCGGCGGCACGCCTGAGCGGCCTGCCGCTGGTCATCCACGCCCGCGAGGCCGACGAGCGGGTCGTCGACATCCTGACCGAGGAAATGGGGAAGGGCGCCTTCAAGGCGGTTCTGCACTGCTTCACGGGGTCGGAGATGCTGGCGCGCGCCGGCGTCGATCTCGGGCTCTACGTGTCGTTCTCGGGCATCGCCACCTATCGCAGCGCCCAGAACCTGCGCGACATCGCCGCCTGGCTGCCGGCCGACCGAATCCTGGTCGAGACGGATGCGCCGTATCTCGCGCCCGGCAAGTTCCGCGGCAAGACCAACGAGCCGTCCTATGTGGTCGAGACCGGCAAGGCCGTCGCCGAGGCGCGCGGCATGACGCCCGAAGCGCTTGCCGCGCAGACGACCGAGAATTTCTACCGGCTGTTCTCCAAGGCTGACCCCGGTCAGCGCCTCGCCGTCTGAGCCGCGCCATGGCTCTGACCGTCACGATCCTCGGCTGCGGTTCGTCAGGCGGCGTGCCGCGGGTCGGACAGGGCTGGGGCGCCTGTGACCCCGCCAATCCAAGGAACCGCCGCCGCCGCTGCTCGCTGCTCGTGGAGCAGACCGATACCGGCGGCACGACCACGGTGCTGATCGACACCGGGCCGGACCTGCGCGAGCAACTGCTCGCGGCCGGCGTCTCGCGGCTCGACGCTGTGCTCTATACCCATGACCATGCCGACCACACCCATGGCATCGACGATATCCGGCCGCTGGTCATCTCGATGCGCCGGCGCATCGACGCCTATGCCGACGAACTGACGCGGGTGACGCTGTCGCAGCGCTTCGGCTACTGCTTCGCGTCGCCCCCGGGCAGCGATTATCCGCCGATCATCAACCTTCATACGTTCAAGGCGTACGAGCCCGTGACGGTATCGGGAGACGGTGGGCCGATCGCCTTCATGCCGTTTCCAGTCGAGCACGGCCATGCCTACCGGGCCTTCGGATTCCGGTTTAACAATATCGTCTATTGCCCTGATATCAGCGCAATTAGCTCGCGTTCTGAAGGCATCGTGTCCGGCGCCGGAACGCTGATCCTCGATGCCTTGCGCTATACGCGGCATCCGACCCACTTCACGGTGGACGAAGCGCTTGCCCTGATCGAGCGGACGCAACCGGCCAACGCCATTCTGACCAATCTTCACTCCGACCTCGACTATGCGACGCTGGCGGCCGCGCTGCCGGACGGCGTGGTTCCAGCCTTCGACGGGATGGTCGTCGAGGCGATCTGACCTCGGATGAAAGGTCGGTCGATCGGCATTCCGGGGTCCACGGCAGGCAGCTCCACTCCGGCTGCGGCATCACTGCATCAACGAAAACATTCCATAATATGTCTTATGCGAATAGCGCAGGTAGAGCGAAGGCGGCCAAAGCGGCGGCATCTCACGCGGCGGAATGAGCAGACCGGCCGTTCGAGCCCAAGACCGTCATTCGAATGTCTGGCGTACTTCCCCACCCCATTGGCGCCGCCTGCCAATGATCTGGCGGTGGGCGCCAATTAGTTTGTCGCCATTGCAGATGCAAAGGTGCAACATGAACAGCAAATCCCAACCTGCCGCCCTGGTTACCGGAGCATCCTCCGGCATGGGCAAGAGCATCGCCAAACGGCTGATTGCCGATGGCTATCTGGTCTATGTGGCCGCCCGCAGCATCGACAAGATGACCGATCTGGCTCAACTGGGTGCAGTACCGCTGGCGATGGACATCTCCAGGGATGCCGATATCGCCGCGGCGGTCGCCACCATCACGGAACGGTCCGGCGGTGTCGATGTGCTGGTGAACAATGCCGGATACGGGCTCTACGGGCCGGTCGAAGAGATCGCGCTGGACGAGGCCCGCTATCAGTTCGAGGTCAATGTCTTCGGCCCTGCCCGCCTGACCCAGCTTCTGCTGCCGGCAATGCGCGCCAGGGGCAAGGGCACCATCGTCAACATCACCTCGATGGGCGGCAAGATCTACACCGTGCTGGGCGCATGGTATCATGCGACCAAGCATGCCCTGGAGGGCTGGTCCGACAGCCTGCGGCTTGAGGTGGAACCCTTCGGCATTCGTGTGGTGGTGATCGAGCCGGGACTGATCGAAACCGGCTTCGGTGCAGCGGCCTCGCATGGGCTGCTGGAGCGCTCGGTGAACGGCGCCTATGCAAAGCTGTCGCAGAGCGTGGCCGCTTCGATGGAGCGTAGCTATGGGCGCGGTCAGGGCACCGATCCGAAGGTGATCGCCGATGTGGTGGGTGACGCCGTGAAGTCTGCACGCCCGAAAACCCGCTATGCCGCCGGCAAATATGCCAAGCTGATGATCTGGGTGCGCAAATGGCTGGGCGATCGCGTCTTTGACCGGCTGATCAAGAGCCAGATGTGAGGACTCTGCCTTGAACGGTTATACCAGCGACCGGTGCCGGTTGCCGCAAGCCTTCTGGCGCACTGCGGAAAGGTTCGACCTGCCCGCGCCCGCCCTGCTGCGGCAGGCGCAGCTGCCTGCGACATTGCATGTCAGGCCGGATGCGTGGCTGACCACAGCGCAGTATTTCGCGCTGTGGCGGGCGGTCGAGGCCCTGTCGAATGATCCCGCCATCGGGCTTCGGATGACCGTCGAGACCGATACATCTGTCCATCCGCCCGCCACCATGTCGGCCTTTTTTGCCCGGGACTATCGCGATGGGCTGCAGAGGCTGGCGCGGTTCAAGCGACTCTGCACGCCCGAAGAGCTGACGCTGACCGAGGCAGATGGCGAGTGTCGCATCGCCGTGCGCTGGCTTTTCACCACCGAGGCAGAGCCGGACGCCGCTACCGACGTCATCTTTGCCGCAATTCTTGAACTGGGCCGGCGGGGCACCGGGCGGCCCATCCGGCCCCTGCGGGTCGAGATGACCCGCCCCGCCTCGGTATCCAACGCGCATTGCAGCTATTTTGACTGCCCTATCCGCACGGGCTGCTCCCAGAATGCACTGGTGCTGCGCGCGGGCGATCTCGACTTGCCCTTTGCGGGGCATAATCCCGACCTGCTGGCCATTTTGGACTCGTCGCTGACCGCCTCTCTGGGCGAGATCGAGGCACAATCCACGCTTCCCGAACAGGTCAAGATCCTGATCAAGCGCCGCATCGCCAGTGGCAAACCGGAAATCGGGGACGTGGCGCGCGAGCTTGGCATGAGCGAGCGCTCGCTGCAGCGCCGGATCGCCGAGCACGGTGCCAGCTATCGCGGCCTGCTGGATGAAGCACGGCAGGAACTGGGCCGTCATTTGCTTGCGGACGGACGCAATCGCATCGACGAGATCGCCTTCCTGCTCGGATTTCAGGACACCGGCTCGTTCTACCGCGCGTTTCGAGGCTGGGAGGGCGTCACTCCAGCAACGTGGCGGAGCATGAACTGAGGGGGCACCCTGACCGGCGGCCATGGCGAGGACGCGCTTTGTCTCTTCCTCTGGTCGCAGCACAGGATGTAATGCTGCGGATCGAAATCCACAGGCGAAGGACGTGCCTCCATGGTCGCTCTGGCGAGCCAGTTGTTTCCCTTGCTCGCGGCTGCCAGCCTTGGCCTGCTCGCTGGGGCGCTGCTGGCCGAAGACCGGTTGCTGGTGCCCTACTGGCGTACGCTGTCGGCCAAGGCCCTCTATGAGCTGCACCCGACCTATGGACCGCTCCTGTTTCGCTTCTTCGCTCCGCTGACAATGGCGGCGCCGCCGGCCGCCGCACTGGCGGCGGTTCAGGTCACCCTGCAATCCGGGGCACTCGCGACGCGCAGCCTCGCCGCGATCTCAGCGGCAGCGCTCGCCTTCAGCCTGGTTGCGATCTACCTGCTGTATTTCAAGGCGGCGAACGACGCGCTCGCACGACGCGCCGTGTCGGCCGCGGAACTGCCGGTAGCCTTGGCGACCTGGGCGGCCTGGCACCGCGCGCGCGTGCTGATCTGCGCGCTCGCCTTCGGACTGTCGCTGGTGACGCTTGTCGCCTGAAGTGAACCTCTTCAGGGTCCACCGGCTCTCCTGTCCTCAACCCACCGCTGGGCGCCATTGCCAATGACCTTCAATCCCTCGGATGAGATCGGCGCGCTCGTCGCCATCATGGCGAAGCTGCGCACGCCCGGCGAAGGCTGTCCGTGGGATCTCGAACAGGATTTTGCGACGATTGCGCCCTATACGATCGAGGAGGCCTATGAGGTTGCCGATGCGATCATCCGAGGCGACTTCTCCGACCTCAAGGATGAGCTGGGCGATCTGCTGCTGCAGGTGGTCTTTCATGCGCGCATGGCCGAGGAAGCCGGCCACTTCGCCTTTCCGGACGTCGTGCGGGCCATCAGCGAGAAGCTGATAAGGCGGCACCCGCATGTGTTCGGCGATGCCGGCCGCCTGCCGACGGCGGCGGTGAACGCCCTCTGGGCCGAGATCAAGGCTGGCGAGAAGCGGGCCAAGGCCGCGGAGCGGGCCCGGCTCGGGCTACCGGCGGAACCGCCTGCCGGCGTTCTGGGGGGCGTTCCCGTCGCCCTGCCCGGCCTGACGCGCGCGCTGAAGCTCCAGGAAAAGGCCGGCGCGGTCGGCTTCGACTGGAACGATGTCGGCAGCGTCCTCGACAAGATCGTCGAGGAAGCGCGCGAGATCGCCGAGGCGCGCGCCGCCGACAAGGGCCGCGAGGCGCTGGCCGACGAGGTCGGCGATCTCCTGTTCGCGGCGGTCAATCTCGCGCGCCATCTGGACGTCGATCCGGAGGCGGCGCTGCGCGGCACCAATGCCAAGTTCGAGCGGCGTTTCCGGTCCATCGAGACCGCGCTTGCCGCCAGGGGCAGCAGTCCGGCCGAGGCGACGCTCGCCGAGATGGATGCGCTCTGGAACGAGGCCAAGCGTCGCGAGCGCGGCGAAGGCTGAGGCTCGTCAGGACGCCGCTGCGAGCCGCCGTTCGAGCTGGGCGCGCTTTGCCGGGGCGATCCTGAGCGTCACCTGCGTCTCACCGGATTCCATGGCGTGCCGGCTCTCGACCTCGGCATTCTCGTGAATCCAGTTGAGCGTGCGGCCGTCGGCGGCCGGCACGGTCACGGTCATTCGCTCGTGATCGGCACGGATCAGGTCTTCGATGGCGGCGAGCAGTTCCGGAACGCCCTCCCCGGTTACCGCCGAGACGAAATGCGGCCGGCGGCCGTCCTCGCCGCGCGCTGCGCGGTTGCGCGCCTCCTCGCGGCCTTCCGCATCCAGCAGATCAACCTTGTTCCAGACCTCGACCAGTGTCCGGCTCGCGGGATCGATACCGAGATCGGCAAGGATGGCCGCGACGTCGGCGGCCTGCGCCTCAGTGTCGTCGTGGCTGACGTCGCGCACATGCAGGATCACGTCGGCCTCGATGACCTCCTCCAGCGTCGCGCGGAAGGCCGCGACCAGCATGGTCGGCAGATCGGAGATGAAGCCGACCGTGTCGGACAGGATCGCCTTGGTGCCGTTGGGCAGGCGCATCTGGCGGAGCGTCGGGTCGAGGGTTGCGAACAAGAGGTCCTGCGCCAGCACTCCGCCGGCAGTCAGGGTGTTGAACAGCGTCGACTTGCCGGCATTGGTGTAGCCGACCAGCGCGATGATCGGGTACGGCACGCGGCGGCGGCTTTCGCGATGCAGGCGGCGGGTGCGCGTCACCTGTTCCAGCTCGCGCTCGATGCGGGTGATGCGCTCCTGGATCATGCGGCGGTCGGCCTCGATCTGCGTCTCGCCGGGGCCTCCGAGGAAGCCGAAACCGCCGCGCTGGCGCTCCAGGTGGGTCCAGGACCGCACCAGACGGCTCTTCTGATAGCTGAGATGGGCGAGCTCGACCTGAAGCGAGCCCTCCTTGGTGCGCGCCCGCCGGCCGAAGATCTCGAGGATCAGGCCCGTGCGATCGACGACCTTGGCGCTCCACGCCTTCTCGAGGTTGCGCTGCTGCACCGGCGACAGGGCGGCATCGACGAAGACGAGCCCTGCCCCATGCGCCGTGACGAGGCCGGCGATCTCGTCGACCTTGCCCTTGCCGATCAGCGTCGCCGGCCGGATCGTGCCGAGCGTGACGATGACCGCTTCCATGACGTCGAGTTCGATCGCCGCGGCAAGGCCCACCGCCTCGTCTCGCTTGGCTTCCGCCGTGCGCACGGGCAGATGCGCCTCCTCGCCGCCGCGGCCGCCTTTCGGGACGGGCACGACGACGACGACACGGGTTGGCTCGCCGCGCGGCTCGTCGGAGCCGGCGTTATGCGATGAATCGATGATGTCCGGACGTCTGATGTCCAAATAGAGCCTCGGATGACGAGAAGAGCCGGTGATCAGGCCCGCTCGCCCTCCCCGTCCTGCGGTTCGAAGAGCTGGACCGGCGCGCCCGGCATGATGGTCGATATGGCGTGCTTATAGACCAATTGCGAGTGGCCGTCGCGCCGAAGCAGGACGCAGAAATTGTCGAACCAGGTGACGACACCCTGCAGCTTGACGCCGTTGACGAGGAAAATCGTCAGCGGAATCTTCTGCTTGCGGACGTGGTTGAGGAAGGTGTCCTGGAGGTTCTGAGCTCGTTCCGCCATTGTCTTTTTCCGTTGTTGCCGCGGACCAGACGCCGCGAAGGTTTATTCGGCCGGCTCGCGCCAGCCTCAGGCTTGTTTTTCGGCTAGCCTATCAAGGCGCATCATGCCGCACTGCACAAGTGGCGAGTCGTCACAGGCTCGTGTGCAATCCGGCAAGGTCTCAGACGATCTCCGCAACCTCGTGGAACTTGGAGCGCAGTTCGGTGGCGATCGAGCCAGGCGCGCCGTTGCCCACGGGACGGCCGTCGATTTCGACGATCGGCATGACGATCGTCGTCGCCGAGGACAGGAAGGCCTCGCGGGCGTTCTGGGCCTCCTCGATCGTGAACTTGCGCTCTTCGATCCGGACGCCTTCGCGCTTGCACAGGTCGAACAGCGTCGTGCGGGTGATGCCCTTCAGGATGCCGTTGTCGGCGAAGCGTGTGACGAGGACGCCGTCCTTGGTGATGATCCAGGCATTGGTCGAGGACCCCTCGGTCACGAAGCCGTCCTCGTCCACCAGCCAGGCCTCGTAGGCGCCGGCCTCGCGGGCGGCCTGCTTGGCGAGGCAGTTCGGCAGGAGGCCGACCGACTTGATGTCGACGCGCTCCCAGCGGTTGTCCGGCAGCGAGATCACCTTCACGCCCTTGGCGGCGCTGGCCTCGCCCTTGGAGGGATCGATGTTCTTGGCGGTGACGACCAGGGCCGGCGGCGTGCCGGGCTTCGGGAAGGCGTGGTCGCGCCGGGCGACGCCGCGCGTCACCTGCATGTAGACGAGACCCTCGCGGACGCGGTTGCGACGCACGGTCTCGCGCAGGACGACGCCCAGCGGGCCGCGTGCCATCGGCAGGTCGATCCGCAGCTCGCGCAGGGAGCGCTCGAGCCTGTCCACATGGCGCGTCTCGTCGACCAGCCGGCCGCCGCGCACCTCGCAGACCTCATAGACGCCGTCGGCGAACTGATAACCCCGGTCCTCGATATGTACGGCCGCCTCCCCGTGAGGAACGTAGCTGCCGTTCACATAGGCGACACGCGACATCGTCAGACACTCCCCCATCCCTGGCTACCGTTGCGGGATTGCCGCGGCCACAGGGCGAACCGGCGCGTCCACCGCACCGCAACAGCGTATGTCGCACGGTTCGCCTGCCGCGCGAACCGTGGACGGGCGTCAGACGCGCAAGGCGGCCTTGCCGAAAATGCGGATCACTCGACCGACAGGGCCTTCAGCTTCCGGTGAAGAGCCGAGCGCTCCATGCCGATGAACTCGGCCGTGCGAGAGATGTTGCCGCCGAACCTGTTGATCTGCGCGGCGAGATATTCGCGCTCGAAGGCTTCGCGCGCCTCGCGCAGCGGCAGGGCCATGAGGTGCTCGCCCCCCTGCCCGGTCGGCATGGACGGCGCCGACGAGCCGACATCGGGCGGCAACATCGACACATCGACCACGGCATCCGGATTGCCGCCAGCGAGAATCAGCACACGCTCGATATTGTTGCGCAGCTGCCGCAGGTTGCCCGGCCAGTCGTGCGACTGGAGCACCGCCATGGCGTCGTCGCCGATCTTGCGGCGCGGCAGACCGGACACGGTGGCCAGTTGCTCAACGAAATGCTCGACGAGCGCCGGAATGTCCTCGCGCCGTTCGGCGAGCGAAGGCACGCGGATCGGCACGACCGCCAGGCGGTGGTAGAGATCCTCGCGGAAGCGGCCCTCGACGATGTCGCTCTGGATGTCGCGGGCGGTCGCCGAGATCAGACGCACATCGACCTGTACCTTGGTCGTGCCGCCGACGCGCTGGAAGCTCTGTTCGACCAGAACGCGCAGAATGCGGTTCTGGGTCTCACGCGGCATTTCCGCGACCTCCTCGATGAACAGCGTGCCGCCATGCGCCTCTTCCATGGCGCCGACCTTCCGGCCCTCGCCATTCATCGCCTCCGACCCGAACAGTTCGATCTCCATCCGGTCCGGCGTGATGGCGGCGGCATTGATCACGACGAAGGGACCGTTCGCGCGCTGGGACGCCGCGTGGATCGTGCGGGCGGTCAGTTCCTTGCCGGCGCCGGAGGCGCCGAAGATCATGGTCCGGCTGTTCGTCGGCGCAACGCGCTCGATCGTCTGCCGAAGCTGGTTCATCGCCGAGGACTTGCCGACGAGGCCCGCGGCCTGGCCGGATATCTGCCGCAGCTCCTTGACCTCGCGGCGCAGGCGCGAGGTCTCGATGGCCCGCTCGGCGATCAGCACCAGGCGGTCGGCCTTGAACGGCTTCTCGATATAGTCATAGGCGCCGCGCTTGATGGCGGAGACAGCCGTCTCGATGTTGCCGTGGCCGGAAATCATGACCACCGGCACCTCGGCGTGGCGCTCCTTCATCACGTCCAGAAGTTGCAGTCCGTCGAGCCGGGACCCCTGCATCCAGATGTCGAGAAAGACGAGATTGGGCCTGCGCGCCTCGATGGCAGCGAGAGCCTCGTCCGAATTGCGGGCCGTGCGCGTGCGGTAGCCCTCGTCGTCGAGGATGCCCGCCACGATGTCCCGGATGTCCGCCTCGTCGTCGACTACGAGAATGTCGCCTGCCATGCTCCCCGATCCATCTATTCCGCCGCAGCGGCGGGGGCCGCGGCGAGCTTCTGGTCCTTGAAGGTGAGACGGAAATGGGCGCCGCGCTGGTGGCCCTCGGCATCGGCGGGCGCATCGTAGAGTCCGAGGCTGCCCCCGTGTTCCTCCAGGATCTTGCCGACGATGGCGAGGCCGAGGCCCGTCCCCTTCTCACGTGTCGTAACGTAAGGCTCAAGCAGCCGATGACGGTTTTCTTTGGGCAGGCCGATGCCGTTGTCGATGACATCCACCGCGAAGAACGGCGGCGTGGCTGCCAGCCGGACGAGGATGCGCCCCTTGCCGCGCTCGTCCTCCGGGACGGCGGCGATGGCCTCGGTGGCGTTCTTGATGATGTTAGTCAGGGCCTGGCTGAGAAGACGCCGGTCGAACGAGGCGATCCAGGTGCCCTCCGGCACGTCGGCTTCGATATCGATTTCGGGATAGCCGATGCGCATCATGAAGATGATCTGGCGCACGGTGTCGGCCACGTCCTCGGTCTCGAAGACCGGCTTCGGCATCCGCGCGAAGGACGAGAATTCATCGACCATGCGGCCGATATCGCCGACCTGCCGGATGATCGTGTCGGTGCACTGGTCGAAGACCTCGCGATCCTCGGTGATGACCCGCCCGTATCGGCGCTTCAGGCGCTCGGCGGAGAGCTGGATCGGCGTCAGCGGGTTCTTGATCTCGTGGGCGATGCGCCGGGCGATGTCGGCCCAGGCGGAGGTGCGCTGCGCCACGACGAGATCCGTCACGTCATCGAGCGTCACCACCGCGCCGTGCGCACCGGCCTCGTCCGCCTCGAGCGCGACGCGGACGACCAGCGTGCGCTCGCGCCCGGCCCTGAGCAGTGTCACCTGCCCCTGCACGATGGGTGCGCCGCGCTCGGCCCGGGCGATCAGGCTCGCGAGCTCGGGCACCTTCTCGGCGAGTTGCGACCCCATCAGGTCGGGTTCGCTCACCGCGAGCATGTCGACCGCGAAGCGGTTCAGGAGGGTGACGTTGCCGGCTTCGTCGAGACCGACGACGCCGGCGGTTACGCCCGCCAGCACGGCCTCGGTGAAGCGCCGCCGGCTGTCGATCTGGTCGCGGGCGCTGATCAGGTCTTCGCGCTGGTCGCGTAGCTGCGACGTCATCTTGTTGAACGTGTCGCCGAGATTGGCGAGATCGCCCTCGGACCGGCGGATATGGACCTCGACATTGAGATCGCCGGCCGCGACCTGGTCGGCGGCGCCGATCAGGCGCCTGATCGGCTGGACGAGGCGGTTGGCGAAGGACAGGCCAAGATAGACCGCCGACAGAGTCACGAGGAAGGCGATCAGCGCGAACATCAGCGCGAAGGCGATCTGCAGGCCGAGCCGTCGGGCCTGGATCTCCTGATATTCGAGCAGGCCGAGCTGCGAGGCGCGCAGATGCTGCGCGATCTCCGGGTTGATCTGGCGGACGACGTAGATCAGTTCGTCGCCGCCGCGCTTCAGCTTGACGATGGCCTCGACGAAATCGCGTTCGCCGCGCGCGGCGACATTGGCGATGATGTCGTCGGTCTTGGCGATTTCCTCGAGGATCGCGGCGGGAACCGCGAAATCGCTCTGCATCGGCAGATCCGCCCGCTCGACGACGGTTCCGTCGAGCCGCATGATCCGGACCACGGTGAGGCCGCGAACCATGGCCTGGGCGGTCAGGAAGCGGCTGAAATCGAGCTGCGGCTGGTTGAGCGAGCGCACGCGCTCGATGTCCTGGACCAGCGCGCCCGTTTCCGCGCGCACGACGTCGACCTGCTCGCGGACATAGGCCCCGACAACGTTGGCGGAGGATTCCACCGCGCGGCGCACCGTGCCGGAGAAGATGCTCTCCATGCCGCGGTCGAGGGTGACGGAAGCCGCGATTGCGATGATCGCGACGGGAATCGCGGCCACGATCGCGAAGAGGCGCACCACGCGCTCATGCAGGCGCGCGGCCGCCTGGCCGGACCTGCGCGCACGCCGAAGCATGAGGATCTCGCGCGCGATCAGCACGATCAGCACCAGCACCAGCACCGCGTCGATCAGCAGAACGGTCAGCACCACCTCGTGGGTGGCCGGGATGGGCAGAAAGCCGGTGACCAGCAGGAAGGTGATCAGGCCGAAGAACAGCGCAATGCCGACCATGACCGGGCCGGCGCGGCGCGACCGCAGGCCCGGCATGAATGCCGAGGTATCGACGGGATGGGCAGCCGCTGGCGGCGTCATCGTTGCGGTCATCGGGCGATCGTCTCCCGACATCCCGGCAAATGCGTGGTCGATGCCGGTCTGCCGTTGAGGATTCGATGCCCTCTTACAACAGGTGTGACAGAATTGTCACGCCAGATGTCGTCACGTCAGCGCGAGCCGCACCGCTATCGCGAGGTGCGAATGACCTGGATGTCGAGGTCGCGCACCTTCTTGCGCAGGGTGTTCCGATTGACCCCCAGCAGGTCGGCGGCCTTGATCTGATTGCCGCGGGTCGCCGCCAAAGCCGCCGAGATCAGCGGGATTTCCACCTCGCGCAGCACGCGGTGGTAGAGACCGGGCGGCGGCAGGTCATCGCCGAAACCCTTGAAATAGGCGCCCATGTGCCGCTCGACCGAGGCCATCAGTGTCTCGTCGTCGCGCGGCTCCTCGCTCGCCAGTGCGGGCTCTGGCGTCGACAGCTCATTGTCGATGATCGCCGCAGTGATGATCTCCTGCGGATAGAGCGCCGTGAGGCGGCGGATCAGGTTCTCCAGTTCGCGCACGTTGCCGGGCCAGCGATAGCGCTTCAGCTTTTCCAGCGCGGCCTGGTCGATTTGCTTGCTCGGAAGCCCCTCGCGTTCCGCCTGTGCGAAGAAGTGGCGGACGAGATCCGGCACGTCGTCGGAGCGTTCGCGCAGCGGCGGCAGGCGCAGCGGGACGACGTTGAGGCGGAAGAACAGGTCCTCGCGGAACATGCCCTGCTGGATCTGCTGGCGCAGGTCCTTGTTGGTGGCCGCGACGATGCGGACATCGGCCTTGATCGGCGTGCGGCCGCCGACGGTGGTGTATTCGCCCTGCTGAAGCACGCGCAGCAGGCGCGTCTGCGCCTCCATCGGCATGTCGCCGATCTCGTCGAGGAACAGCGTGCCGCCCTCGGCCTGCTCGAAGCGGCCGGGATTGCGCGACTGGGCGCCGGTGAAGGCGCCCTTCTCGTGGCCGAACAACTCGCTTTCGATCAGGTCGCGCGGAATGGCGGCCATGTTGATCGCGACGAAGGGGCCGTTGCGCCGCTTGCCGTAGTCGTGAAGAGCGCGGGCGACCAGTTCCTTGCCGGTGCCGCTCTCGCCGACGATCATCACAGTCAGGTCGGTCTGCATCAGGCGCGCGAGCACGCGGTAGATGTCCTGCATCGCCGGCGAGCGGCCGACCAGCGGGATCATGTCGGTGTCGACCGGCAGGGCCTTGCCCGGCTTGCCCTTCGGCTCGGACAGCGCCCGCCCGACGATCGCCACCAGTTCCTTCAGGTCGAAGGGTTTCGGCAGGTAGTCGTAGGCGCCGCGTTCGGAGGCCTTGATGGCGGTCATGAAGGTGTTCTGCGCGCTCATGACCACGACCGGCAGGTCGGGCCGCAGCTTTTTCATGCGCGGCAGCAGGTCGAAGGCGTTCTCGTCCGGCATCACCACGTCGGTGATGACGAGGTCGCCGTCGCCCTGCGCGACCCAGCGCCAGAGCGTCGTGGCGTTGCCGGTGAGGCGGACATCGTAGCCCGCCCGTGACAGCGCCTGATTGAGCACCGTGCGGATGGCCGCATCGTCATCGGCGACCAGGATTGTTCCCGTCGGCATTGTCGTCCTCGTCAGAGTGCTTTGCGGCCGTTGGCGTCGACCTGCGACACACGCGCCATGGGCAGAAGGATGCGGAAACTGGTACGGCGCGGCTGGCTGTCGCATTCGACGATGCCGCCGTGATCGCCGACGATCTTGGCGACGAGCGCGAGGCCGAGGCCCGAGCCGGAGCTCTTGGTCGTCACGAAGGGGTCGAACAGGTGCGGCAGCAGGTCGTCGGGGACGCCCGGCCCGTTGTCGCGGACGCAGACTTCGAGCGGCAGGCCGACACGGCTGGTCGTGCCGGGCATGGTCAGGCGGACGCCGGGCCGGAACGCGGTCGTCAGCATGATCTCGCCGTCAGCGGCGTGATCGCCGATCGCCTCGGCAGCGTTCTTCACGAGGTTGAGGAAGACCTGGATGAGCTGGTCGCGGTTGCCAAAGACCGGCGGCAGCGACGGGTCATATTCCTCGACGAAGCGGATGTGGCGCCCGAAGCCCGACTGCGACAGCTTCTTCACGTGTTCGAGCACGACATGGATGTTGACGGGTTCGCGCTCGACCGGCCGCTCGTCGGAGAACACCTCCATCCGGTCGACCAGTTTCACGATCCGGTCGGCCTCGTCGCAGATGAGCCGGGTCAGCGTCCGGTCCTGATCGTCGACCGACGCCTCGAGAAGCTGCGCCGCGCCACGGATGCCCGACAACGGGTTCTTGATCTCATGCGCCAGCATCGAGGCAAGCGCGGTGACCGAGCGCGCCGCGCCACGATGGGTCAGCTGGCGGTCCATCTTGTCGGCAATGGTGCGCTCCTGGAGCATGACCACCACCTCCCCGGCCCGCTCCGGCACCGGCGCGACATAGATGTCGACGACGCGCTCGTGGCCGTTGCGGGGGGTGCCGAGGTCGACCTTGTACTCGTTGACCGCCGCGTGGCGGTCGCGCACCTGCTCGATGAGCGCCAGTAGCGGGCTGCCGAAGGGCACCAGATCACGCAGGGCGTGGCGGCGCAGCACCGAGATGGAAGCCTGGAAGAAGGCCTCGGCAGCTGAATTTCCGTCGACGATCATTCCTGAAGCGGAGACGCCGATAACCGGGTGAGGCAGGGCGTTGAGGATCGAATCCTGAATGTCGAGGCCTGCGGCGGCAAGCGTCATGCGGCTGCCCTCCATGCAAAGGCGTCGAAATGCGCAGCGAGGCTGCGGACGACCGTGCGCGGATCGTCCCCTGTCAGAACCTCGGCGCGGGCGGTGGAGAGCTGCGCCGCCGAGGCGCCGGCGCTGGCGGCCGCCGTGTCGAGCGCCCAGCCGAGGTGCTTGCGCGCATGGCGCACGCCGACGGCGATGCCGTAGTGGGCAAGCTGGTTCTCGTAGAGCTCGGTGGCGATGGCGAGCTGTTCGGCCAGCGCGGGATCGACGGGAACCGAATCGCCCGCGAGATGGGCGGCGACCTGCGCCGGGAACCATGGGCGCCCCTGTGCTCCGCGCCCGATCATCACTGCGTCGGCGCCGGATGCCGCCAGCGCCTGGTCGACTTCATCGAGTGCGGCAACGTCGCCATTGGCGACCAGCGGAATGGAAACGGCCTCCCGCACGGCGGCAATCGCCGCCCAGTCGGCCGAGCCCTTGTAGAACTGCTGGCGCGTGCGGCCGTGAACCGTGACCAGCGCGACGCCGAGGGCCTCGGCGCGTCGGGCAAGTTCCGGCGCATTGATCGAGCCGTGGTCCCAGCCGAGGCGCATCTTCAGCGTCACCGGCGCATCGACGGCCGCGACGGTCGCGGCGATGAGCTTCTCGGCGTGGTCGAGATCCCGCATCAGCGCGGAGCCGGCGTAACCGCCCGTGACCCGCTTGGCAGGGCAGCCCATATTGATGTCGATGATATCCGCGCCCGCCGCCACCGCGACGCGGGCGCCCTCCGCCATCCAGTGGGGGTCGCAGCCGGCGATCTGCACCACGTGCAAGGCCAGCCCCTCGCCTTCGGCGCGCAGGCGCGCTTCTTCGCCGCCGGCGGCCAGATCGTCGCCGGGGACCATCTCCGACACGGTCCAGCCAATGCCAAAGCGCGCCACCATGCGCCGGAACGGCGCGTCGGTTATTCCCGACATGGGCGCGAGGGCGACAGGGCTGGCTATGCCGAAGGGACCGATCGACAACGCCTGCTGTCGCGGCGTCGTGGTCGAAAGGTGGGCCATCTATTTGCCTATTTCGTGTGCGTCCAGAAATGTGCCTACACTTTAGACATCATTTTCCGCATTGCACAAGAGCGCGTGCGCGTCCCTCTCGTGCAAGACACGACGTGGTGAACAGGCTAGAGGTCGCCATCGACGGGGGTAGGCAGGCATGGCGAAAGCGCGACAGGTTGCGGCGCTGATCGTCGCGGCAGGGCGCGGAACGCGCGCCGGCGGCGAGGTCCCCAAGCAATACAGGCTGCTCGGCGGCGTTCCTGTGCTGGCACGCACCATCTCGGCTTTCGTCGAGCATCGGGCCATCGACATCGTCCAGGTGGTGATCGACCCGGTGGATCGGCCCCTCTACGACGCATGTCTCCCGGCCTCGGCGCGAATCGTCGCACCGGTCGGTGGTGGCGCATCGCGGCAGGCATCGGTGCTGGCGGGCCTCGAGGCGCTCGCAGCGCTTGCGCCACCGCCGGATGTCGTTCTGATCCACGATGCCGCACGCCCCTTTGTTTCCGCAGGATTGATCGCGCGGTCATGCGAGATGCTCGCTTCCGGCACCGTGGCGGCAGTTCCCGGCGTGCCGCTCACCGACACGGTGAAACAGGTCGACGGCACCGACCGGGTCACGGCCACGCCCGAACGTTCGTCGCTGCGCGCGATCCAGACCCCGCAAGCGTTCGATTTCGTGAGCCTTCTCGATGCGCACCGGCGCGCAGCGACGGTTCCAGGCCTTGCCGCTACCGACGATGCCGCGGTCATGGAATGGGCCGGCCACCCGGTAACGGTCTTTGCCGGCGAGCCCGGCAACGGCAAACTGACGCTGCCGGAGGATTTCGATGCCGCCGAGCGGCGTCTCGGAGGAGTTTCGATGACCGATATCCGCACGGGTCAGGGCTATGACGTCCACGTCTTCGGTCCCGGCGACCATGTCTGGCTGGGCGGCATCAGCATCCCGCACGAATGCGGCGTCATCGCCCATTCCGACGGCGACGTGGCGCTCCATGCCGCGACCGACGCGCTGCTCGGCGCCATCGGCGACGGCGATATCGGCACGCATTTCCCGCCGAGCGATCCGCAATGGCGCGGCGCCTCCTCCGACCGTTTCCTCGCCCATGCCGCGGCTCTCGTTGCGGCGCGCGGCGGCCGGATCGGCAATATCGACCTGACGGTCGTCTGCGAAGCGCCGAAGATCGGGCCGCATCGCGAGGCCATCAGGGAGCGCATCGCCGCCATCGTGGGCATTTCGGCCGATCGCGTGTCGATCAAGGCGACAACCAGCGAGAAGATGGGCTTCACTGGCCGGCGCGAGGGCCTTGCCGCGCTCGCGCTTGCGACCGTGATCCTGGCCGGAGGCTGACATGGACGACGAGGCGCGGAAGCTCGCGGTGCAGGTGCTGGATGCCTGCCGCGAGCGCGGGTTGATGGTCGCGACGGCGGAGAGCTGCACGGGTGGTCTTGTCGCCGCCGCGCTGACCGCCATTCCCGGCTCTTCGGCCGTCGTGGAACGCGGCTTCGTCACCTACACCAACGAGGCCAAGATCGAGATGCTGGGCGTCCGGGCGGCAACGATCGACACCGTCGGTGCCGTCTCGCCCGAGACTGCCGAGGCGATGGCCTGGGGGGCGCTGACGAACTCGCGGGCCCAGATCGCCGTTTCGGTGACGGGCATTGCCGGACCGGGCGGCGCAACGGAGACCAAGCCGGTCGGGCTCGTCCATTTCGCCGCCGCGACCGAGGATGGCCAGTTGATGCGGCGCGAGGAACGTTTCGGCGATATCGGGCGGGACGAGGTCCGCCGCAGGAGCGTCATCGTCGCCCTGCATCTGCTCCTCATGATGGCCTCGGGGCAGAAGCCACGGCAAGGCTAGCCGATGGCCGCGGCGCCCTGTGCGCCAAAGACCTCGTCGGCGCGCTTCTCGAAGGCTTCCGCGAAGCGCCGGAACGCCGCGTCGAAGACCGCGCCCATGACGAGGGCCAGCGCCCGCGACTTGAACTCGTAGTCGATGGTGAAGGACACGATCGTCCCTTCGCCCTCCGGCGCGAAACGCCAGTGGTTCTCGAGCCGCGAGAACGGCCCGTCGATGTACTCCGCGATGATGTGGAGGCGGGGCCGGTCCAGCGTCACCCGGCTGGTGAAGGTCTCGCGGATGATCTTGTAGGCGACGGTCATGTCCGCGACGAGAATCGCGATGCCGTCGTCGCCGGCATTGACGCGCCTGCGAACCTTCAGCTTTTCGCAGAGCGGCACGAAGAGCGGATATTTGTCCACGTCGGCGACGAGGTCGAACATCTGGTCGGGTCGATGCCTGACGCGCCGCTCGGTTTTGAACACCGGCATGGATCAGGCCCCTGCCGTGGCAAGAAACGCGTCAGCCTGCCGGCGCGTGGTAAAGGTGACGAGGCGCTGCTCCGGCCGCAGCCCGGCCAGAAAGGCAAGCTGTCTGGGGCGGTGTTTCGCCCGGTAGTTCCATATCCATCGCAGGAAGCCGAAATCGAACTGCTCCGGGCAGCCCGGGGCCATTTCGGGGCGGACCTTGCCATAGGTCTTTGCAATGCGCGTGAGCGCGCCGGCAAGACAGACGCGGCGCGGCAGGTCGAACCAGAAGACGGTGTCGGCGCGCTCGCGGCGCAGTTCGCCACCGAGATGGCTGGTGTAGTTGCCGTCCATGATCCACGCCGGCTTGCCGGCCTCGCTGACCATGGACTGGCCGAACGTCTCGCGATCCGGCTCGACCCAGCCCGGCTTCCAGAACAGCGCGTCGATCGAGACGTAGGGCAGTCCGAACTTCCGCGCGAGCGCCATGGCGAAGGTCGACTTGCCTGAGCCCGAACAGCCCATCACCAGCACGCGCTGCATGGCACGGTCAGCGGCCGAGCTTGCTCAGGCGCGCGGCCTTGAGGCGGGCGAAATCATCGCCGGCATGGTGCGACGAGCGCGTCAGCGGGCTCGACGACACCAGCAGGAAGCCCTTGGTCATGGCGATGGTCTCGAAACCCTTGAACTCGTCGGGCGTGACGAAACGCACGACTTCGTGGTGCTTGCGGGTCGGCTGCAGGTACTGGCCGATGGTCATGAAATCGACCTCCGCGGACCGGAGGTCGTCCATGAGCTGGAGCACCTCGTTCCGTTCCTCGCCGAGGCCGACCATGATGCCGGACTTGCTGAAGATGGTCGGGTCCAGTTCCTTGACGCGTTGCAGCAGGCGGATGGAATGGAAGTAGCGCGCGCCCGGCCGAACCTTAAGGTACTTCGACGGAACGGTTTCGAGATTGTGGTTGAACACGTCGGGCCGAGCCGCCACCACCACTTCGAGCGCACCGTCCTTGCGCAGGAAGTCGGGGGTCAGGATCTCGATCGTCGTCTTCGGCGAACGGGCGCGGATCGCATGGATCACGTCGGCGAAATGCTGCGCGCCGCCATCGGCGAGATCGTCTCGATCGACCGAGGTGATGACGACGTGCTCGAGGCCGAGCTTCTGAACGGCGATGGCGGTGTGTTCGGGCTCGTTCGGATCGAGCGCGCCGGGCATGCCGGTCTTCACGTTGCAGAACGAGCAGGCCCGCGTGCAGGTGTCGCCCATGATCATGAAGGTGGCGTGCTTCTTTTCCCAGCACTCGCCGATATTCGGGCAGCCAGCCTCCTCGCACACGGTGACGAGGCCGTTCTCCTTCACGATCTTGTGGGTCTCGGCCCATTTCGGCGAGCCGGGCGCCTTGACGCGAATCCATTCCGGCTTGCGCTGGATCGGCTGGTCGGGCCGATGCGCCTTTTCCGGGTGGCGGGGGCGTGAATCCCGCTTCAGCGTGTCGATCAGGGTGGCCATGGCGGATTCCGTGGAGCGGAAGGCATCATTAGGCGTTCGGGGCCGGCTTTCGCAAGGGCGCAGGCTCGGCGCGCAGAGCTGCCGCCCGTCGACCGCCGGGATCAGATTGGCCGCCTCGAGGCGTCGAACTGCTCGACGAAGCGGATCAATGCCGCAACAGCCAGCCCCATATCGGCGGGCGTCGCGGATTCCAGCGGATTGTGGCTGATGCCACCCTTGCAGCGCACGAACAGCATGGCGAAATCGGTGAGGTGGGCCATGGACTGGCCGTCATGCCCTGCCCCGGAGACGAGCCGCGGCGCGGGCAGGCCGAGCGAGGCGAGGCTGTCTGCAAGCCCATCGACGATCCACGGCGCGCAGGGGGCCGTCGGGCAGTCGTGATAGGTGTCGAACGCGACGGAACAGCCTCGCGCTGCAGCACGCGCCTCCGCACGCGCCTGAAATTCCTGCAGGGCGGCCTGCCGCGGCGGATCGGAGGCCGCACGCAGGTCGAGGACGAACTCCACGCGGTCGGGAATGACGTTGATCGCGCCGGGCATGACCTTCGTCTGGCCGACGGTCGCGACCATGGCGGCCTCCGGATGCGCTTTGGCGATGCCCTCGGCGGCCAGCATCATCTCCGACGCAGCGAGCAGCGCGTCCTGCCGGAGCGGCATGGGCACGGTGCCGGCGTGACCGGCCATGCCGGAAACAGTGACGCGCGTGCGGTTCTGCCCGGCAATGGACGTGACGACGCCGACCGGCTGGTCGTCCTGCTCCAGCACCGGGCCTTGCTCGATGTGGACCTCGACATAGGCCAGCGCCTCGTCCTTCCGCATCGCAGCGGAGGGAATGGCGGCAGGGTCGAGCCCATAGCCGCGCATCGCGTCCTCCAGAGACACGCCGTCGCGGTCTGCGCCCGCCAGCCAGCGCTCCTCGAAACGGCCCGCAAGCGCGGCCGACGACGAAAGCACTGTCGGAAAGCGCACGCCTTCCTCATCGCCAAAGGCAAGCACGTCCACGGCGAAGGGAAAGCGCTTGCCGGCATCGCGGAAATGCTCGACGGCGAGGATGCCCGCGACCACGCCGAGCATGCCGTCGTACTTGCCGGCATTGATCACCGTGTCGATATGCGAGCCGATCAGCAGGCGCGGCACGACATTGGCGCCTGGCGTCTCGCCTTCCCGGGAATAGTGACCGCGAACCGTGCCGAGGGCGTCCTCGGTGGCCTCCATGCCCGCTTCGGCCATCCACTGGCCCACGAGATGGGCGGCTCGCTTGTGCTCGGGCGTCAGGAAGCGGCGGGTCAGCCGCTCCGGCTCCTCGGAGATCGCCGCCAGTTCCTCCAGCATGGCCTCGGCGCGCCGGCCGAGGCGTTCGGTGTCGAGCGTCGTCATCGCAGGGCCGCCAGATAAGCACCGAGCTCGGCGCGTTCGGGATCGCTCATGCGCGTCTCGTTGCCGAGCGGCATGGCCTTGGACTGGACCGCCTGCTGGGCGATCGCGGCCGCATGGCGGCGCAGGTCAGCAGTGGTTTCGAGGGCAATCCCCTTCGGCGGCTCGGTGAAGCCCGGATGGGTCGGACGGCGCGCATGGCAGGTTGCGCAGTGTTTCGCCGAAAGTTCGAGCGCCCTCGCCTCGCTGACCTGCCCGGCGGCGGAGACATCGAGCTTCGGCCGCTGGCTGGTGATGAAGATGGTGCAGACCAGCGCGAAGGCGGCCACCGGCACGGCCCAGCCGTAGCTCTGCCACTCGTCGCCGGCCTCGTGGCGGTTCAGCGTGTGCTGGACGAGCGCGCCCATGACGAGGATGAAGGCGACGATCAGCCAGCCGTGGGGATGGCTGGTCAGCATCGGATAATGGTTCGACACCATCATCAGCAGGACCGGCAGGGTCAGGTAGTTGTTGTGGGTCGAGCGGGTCTTGCCGATCTTGCCGTATTTCGGATCGGGCTTGCGGCCGGCGATCAGGTCACCGACCACGATGCGCTGGTTGGGGATGATCACCAGGAAGACGTTGGCCGCCATGATAGTGCCGACGAAGACGCCGACATGGATGAAGGCGCCACGCCCCGAGAAGACCTGCCCGAATCCCCAGGCCGCGCCAACCACCATGACAAAAACCACGACCGCCAGCAGGGCGGGGCGTGCCGCGAGCGGCGATTTGCAGAGCGCGTCATAGGCCAGCCAGCCGGCGACGATGGAGCCGAGCGACAGGGCAATGGCCTGCCAGGGCTGGATGTCGGCCACGGTCGGGTCGATCAGGAAGCCGCGGGCATTCAGGTAGTATTGCGCGACGAGCAGGGTGAAGCCCGACACCCAGGTCAGATAGGCGGCCCATTTGTGCCACAGGAGGTCAGGCGGCAGGTTGTCGGGCGCGACCAGATATTTCTGCACGTGGTAGAAGCCGCCGCCATGGACCTCCCAGGCGACGCCGTCGGCTCCCGCCTCCCCCGGCCGCTTGGCCTTCAGGCTGTAGTCCAGCGACATGAAATAGAAGCTGGTGCCGATCCAGGTGATGCCCACCGTGATGTGGAACCACCGCGACAGGAGGTTGAACCAGTCGGCGGCGAGGGCAAAGTCCATGGAAACTCCGCTCTAGGGTGGCTGTCAGGCGCGCCGCCGCGCCTCCGGCCTGTTCTGCCCGATGGATCGCGCTTCGCGCAAGGCCAGGCACTCCGCCGCCACCGATGCGGCGATGACCGCCGGTTCCTTGCCGCGAATGCCGCCGATGCCGATGGGGCAGCGCAAGTCACCGATCCGCCCTGTCGGCAGCCCGCGCTCTGACAGGCGCCGCGCGAACCGCGCGCGTTTCGTGGCCGAGCCGATGAGCCCGACCTGCGCGATGCGGTCGCTCGAAAGCGCGGCAGCGACAATCTCCAGATCAAGCGGGTGGCTGTGGGTCATCACCAGCACCTGCGATCCCGCCGGGGGATGGGCGAGAATGTCGCTCCACGGCGCGGCGGTCGCCTCGACATTGGCCGGAACAGCCGCGGGAAAGGCATTCGCGCGCTCGTCGTTCCAGACGACGCGGAAGGGCAGCGGCGCAAGAGCCATGACCAGCGCGCGCCCGACATGACCGGCGCCGAACAGCAGGATTGTCGGCGCGTGCTCGCCGAAATGCTCGATGAAATGCGTCGTGTCCGGACGACCCACCGAAGCACCCGGTCCAACGACCCGCCTCTGAAAGCGCTCGCCATCGAGGATGGTCTCGACGGCGATGGGGCCAGCGCGTTCCGCTGCTGCGAGCCCATGAACGCCGGCCAGGTCGCTCCGGTCGAACACCTCGATGGCCAGCGTAACCCGGCCGCCGCAGCACTGGCCGAGATCCGGACCCAGCGACTGATCGATGAGGCGCACGGCGCGTTCGCCCCTGGCAAACATGGCCTGTGCTTTCGCCAGAACCTGCCATTCCAGCGTGCCGCCGCCGATCGAACCCGAGAAGGCGCCATCCGGCCGCACGATCATGCGCGCGCCGGCCTCGCGCGGCGCCGATCCTTGAGTCGCCAGCACGCTGACGAGGGCGCAGGCGCCGTGCGTCTCGATCATCGCCTCGATCCGCGGCCAGACCTCCATGTCAGGAGCCTCCCGCAAGCTGGGCCTCACAGGCGAACAGAATCGCCTCGGGCGTCGCCGGGGCGTCGAGCACGACAGCCCGGCCCGGCCGGAGTGCATGGACGGCATCCGCAATGGCGGAAAAGACGGAGATCGCCAGCATCAGCGGCGGCTCGCCGACCGCCTTGGACCGGTAGATCGTATCCTCGCGGTTCGCATCGTCGAAAAAGGCGACGCGGAAGTCTGCCGGCACGTCCCGCGCGGTCGGAATCTTGTAGGTCGAGGGCGCATGGGTCCTGAGTCGTCCCCTCGCGTCGAAGACCAGTTCCTCCATGGTCAGCCAGCCCATGCCCTGAACGAAGCCGCCTTCGATCTGGCCGATATCGATGGCCGGGTTCAGCGAGCGGCCGACATCGTGGAGGATGTCGACACGATCCAGCGTGAACTCGCCGGTCAGCGTGTCGATGGTCACCTCCGAGCAGGATGCCCCATAGGCGAAGTAGAAGAACGGCCTGCCGGTGCCGCTGGCCCGGTCCCAGGTGATCTTCGGCGTCGCGTAATAGCCGGCCGCCGACAGATGGGTGCGAGCGAGATAGGCCTTCTTCACGGCCTCCGCGAAGCCCATGACATTCTCGCCCGAGATCACCCGGTCGTTGCGGAACTGCACCGTGTCGACCGGCACCTGCCAGTGCCGCGCCATGAACTCGGCGAGCCGCCCCTTGATTTCGGCGGCAGCGTTGCGCGCCGCCATGCCGTTCATGTCAGTGCCGGAGGAGGCAGCTGTCGGCGACGTGTTCGGCACCTTGCCGGTATGGGTCGCAGTGATGCGCACGCGGTCGAGCGCGATGCCGAACTCTTCGGCCACGACCTGCGCGACCTTGACGAAAAGCCCCTGCCCCATCTCGGTGCCGCCGTGGTTCAGGTGAACCGAGCCGTCCTGATAGACATGGACCAGCGCGCCGGCCTGATTGAGGAACGTCGTCGTGAAGGAGATGCCGAACTTCACGGGCGTCAGCGCGAGACCTTTTTTCAGCACGCGCGATGAAGCGTTGAAGGCGGTGATTTCGGAGCGCCGGGCGCGATAGTCGCAGCTCGCCTCGAGCCGGCGCATGATCTCGCCGGCGACATTGTCCTCCACCGTCATGCCGAAAGGCGTGATGTTGTGGTCGTCGGTCCCGTAGAGATTGGCGTAGCGGATATCGAGCGGATCGCGGCCCGTCGCCCAGGCGATCCGGTCCATGAGCCGCTCGGCGAAGACCATGCCCTGCGGCCCGCCGAACCCCCGGAACGCCGTGTTCGACACCGTGCTCGTCTTCATCCGGCGGGAGTGGATGACAACGTTCGGGTAGAAATAGGCATTGTCGGCGTGGAACATCGTCCGGTCGTTGATCGACGAGGATAGGTCGTGACTGTAGCCACAGCGGCTGGCGAAGCCGACCTCGACGGCGGAAAGGCGGCCTTCGACATCATGAGCCGCACGGTAGGTTGCCAGGAAATCGTGACGCTTGCCGGTCATGGCGAAGTCGTCGTCGCGGTCTAGCCGCAGCTTGCACGGCCGACCGGTCACCTTCGCGGCGAGCGCCGCCATCGCGGCCCAATGGCTTGCCTGGCTCTCCTTTCCGCCGAAGCCGCCGCCCATCCGGCGTACTTCGACCTCGACGGCGGCATCCGGAATGCCCAGAACGCGGGCGACGACGTGCTGCACCTCGCTCGGATGCTGGGTGGAGGAATGGACGGTGAACGTGCCGTCTTCCTGCGGCACGGCCAGTGCGGCCTGCCCTTCGAGGTAGAAGTGCTCCTGTCCACCGATCCGCACGGCGCCTTCCAGCGTCCTGTCGGCATTCTGCAGGATCTCGGCGCTGTCGCCGCGCCGGAACGCGTAGTCCGGCATGATGTCGGCATCGGCAGCGAGCGCGTCGTCCACCGACACAAGCGGGGTCTCCTCGGCGATCTCGATCACCGCCTTCGCGACTGCCCGCCGCGCGGCATCGCGGGTCACGGCCACGACGGCAAAGATCGGCTGCAGGTGAAATTCGACGCCTTCCGTTGCGAATAGCGGGTCGTCGCCCGCAACCGGACTGACATCGTTGACGGCCGGAATGTCGGCGGCGGTCAGCACCGCGACGACGCCGGCGGCGGTGCCGACCGCGTCGAGGTCGAGCCTGACGATGCGGCCGCGGGCCACGGGTGAGCCGCCAGGCGCGACGTGCAGCGTGCCTTCGGGCTCGCGGATGTCGTCGATATAGGGCGCCGAGCCCTGAACATGCCGGTCGGCCGCGTCGTGCTTCAGCGGCCTATGGACGTGGCGCAGCGCCCCGATGTCGCGATCATGCCGCATGGTGGGCCTCGCGCAGATGGGCGATGCGGGTTTCGCCCCGCGAGCCCGTGGCAATCTCCATGAGCGCCTTGCGGATCAGGTTGCCGGCAACGGTCAGACGGTAGCGCGCCGAAGCGCGGTGGTCGTCCATGGGAGTGAAATCTCCGGCTATCCGCGAGACCGCAGCGGCGACGGCTGCCTCATCATCGATCGACATGCCGATCAGGGCCGCCTCGACCGTCTCGGAACGCCTGGGAATGCCCGCCAGTCCTCCAAAAGCGATGCGCGCCGAGGCGATGCGGCACCCGTCGAGGCCGATCTTCAGCGCGCCCATCACCGAAGAAATGTCCTGGTCGTTGCGCTTGGCGATCTTGAAGGCGCGGATGTGCTCGCCAGCTTCGGGCCTCGGCACGGTGACATGGGTGACGACCTCGCCCGCCGCCCGATCCTGATTCCCATAGGCGAGAAAGAATCGTTCCAGCGGCAGGCTGCGTGCCTTGCCCCCATGGCGCAGGTGAAGCGTTGCTCCGAGTGCGATCAGCAGAGGGGGACTGTCCCCGATGGGCGAGCCGTTGGCGATGTTGCCGCCGATCGTGCCAGCCGCCCGCACCTGTGCCGAGCCGAGCCTGTCGGCCCAGACCCCGATGTCGGGATCGACGGCTGCAAGCGCTCCCCGCGCCTCGGCATAAGTCACGGCCGCTCCAATCGCGAGGCCGTCTGTTCCCTGATCGAGCCGCCGCAATTCACTCACCCGCCCGGTATGGATGATCTTCGGCAGGGTGCGGAGCTGCTTGGTGATCCACAACCCGACATCGGTCGCACCTCCGACCAGCGTCGCGTCGGGGTGGCGCATCGTCAGCGCACACAGCGCATCCAGCGATGCCGGCGCGGCGAAGAACGAGTTGTCGTCGCCGACGAACAGATCGGTTTCGTCCGCGAGATCGGCGAGCATGGCGGTCGTCGCGGCGGCGGCCGTCACGAACCGGTCATTGGCCGGCTGGCTGCAGGCGTCGAGCGCGGCATCGACGATCGGCCGGTAGCCCGTGCAGCGGCAGAGGTTGCCGGCGATGCGGGTCAGAACCGCCTCGCGGCCGTCCGCTGCCACGCAGCCGTCCTGATAGAGCGTGAACAGGCTCATGACGAAGCCCGGCGTGCAGAAGCCGCATTGCGAGCCATGATGGTCGACCATGGCCTGCTGGACCGGATGCAGATGCCCGCCCGCCGCCAGGTCCTCGACGGTGACGAGTTCCGCGCCGTCGATCTGGCCGAGCAGCAGGATGCAGGCATTGGCGGGCTCATAGACCAGCCGGCCGCCCTTGACGCGTCCGAGCGCGACGGTGCAGGCACCGCAATCGCCCTCGCCGCAACCCTCCTTGGTGCCGGTCAGCCGCCTGTCGAGCCGAAGCCAGTCGAGCAGCGTCGTCATCGGCGGCAGATCGTCGATCTCGACGACGCGGCCCTGATGCACGAAACGAAGCGGGCGCTGGCGGGAATGCCCGGTCATGAAAGTCCTTCGCCTTCTGTCATTCGAAACCTGATTTCAGCACGGCCGCGAGTGGTTTGCACCGCGAAAGAATGGCCGGCCTGCGCGGCTCCTGCGTAGTTCCCCTGACGCGCCGGGCGCGCCTGCTTTCCTAGGCTTTCGAGGTTCCCCGCGAGTCGTCCGCCCGCCTTGCAAGCGGACTGGCGCGATTCAGCCACGGCCTCTGCCATGACGACGATTGCATCGGTGCAGCCTTCCCTCGCCGAACTGTTCACGCCCAAGCTCGTGACGACGCTGCGCGAGGGCTACGGCTCGGCCGACCTTCGCCGCGACGCCATTGCCGGCCTGACCGTCGCGATCGTCGCCCTGCCGCTCTCCATGGCCATCGCCATCGCCTCGGGCACGACGCCCGATCGCGGGCTGGTGACGGCGGTGATCGGCGGCTTCATCATTTCCGCGCTCGGCGGCTCGCGATTCCAGATCGGCGGCCCGGCCGGGGCGTTCATTCCGCTGGTGGCGACAACGATCGCCGTTCATGGCTATGAGGGGCTGGCCATCGCGACCTTCATGGCCGGGCTGATGCTGGTCGTGGTCGGCGCGCTGCGCCTCGGCACCTACATCAAGTACATTCCCTACCCCGTGACCGTCGGTTTCACCGCCGGCATCGCAGTGATCATCTTCGTCGCGCAGCTCCGCGACCTTCTTGGCCTGACGCTGGGCAAGGCCGAGCCGGCGGAGATGCTGCACAAGCTTCCGGTCCTCTGGAGCGCCCTGCCAAGCGCCAATGTCGCCGCTGTCGGCGTGGCTGCGCTCGCCCTTGCCATCATCGTCGCGATCCGCCGGTTTCGCCCGGCCCTGCCCGCTCTTCTCATTGCTGTCGTGGCCGGCTCCGGCGCCGCGGTCCTCCTGTCGCTGCCCGTCGAGACGATTGCGTCGCGCTTCGGTGCCTTGCCGACAGGCATTTCCTATCAGGGCCTGCCAGGTCTCTCCCTCAACCGAATTCGGGAACTGATCGTGCCGGCGATAGCGATCGCGATGCTCGGCGGCATCGAATCGCTGCTTTCGGCCGTCGTCGCCGACGGCATGACAGGCCGCCGGCACCGCTCCAATTGCGAGCTGGTGGCGCAGGGTCTCGCCAACATGGCGTCAGCCCTCTGCGGTGGCATCCCCGTCACGGGGACGATCGCGCGGACGGCGACCAATGTGCGCGCGGGCGCGCGGGGGCCCGTTTCCGGCATGCTCCACTCCCTGTTCCTGCTCGGCTTCCTTGTCGTCGCCGGCAACTGGATGGGCTACGTGCCGCTGGCGGTGCTTGCCGCGGTTCTCGTCGTGGTCGCCTGGGGCATGGCGGAGAAGCGCGAGTTCCTCTCGCTGCTGCGCGCCTCGCGCGGCGACGCCGTCGTGCTGCTGGCGTCGTTCCTGCTCACGGTCTTCGTCGATCTCACCGCCGGCATCGGCGTCGGGATCGTGCTGGGATCGCTATTGTTCATGCACCGCATGGCCGAGGCCATCGAGGTCCGCTCGGCAACGCGGATGGTCGAGGAAGACACGGCGGACGATCCCGCCGGCCGGCCCGCCTATGACACGCGGCGCGGGGCGGACGAGGACATCGTGATCTACCGTCTCAGCGGCGCATTCTTCTTCGGCGCGGCGGCGACCGTCGGTGCGGTCTTCGACCGCATCGGTCGACCGCCGAAAGTCTTCATCCTCGACATGGCCGGCGTGCCCTTCCTCGACACGACCGGGGCCTACACGCTGGAAACCGCGGTTCACAAGCTGGAGCGCGGCGGCACGGCGGTGATCATCGCGGGCGCGCGCGGGCCGATCGCGCGGACCCTCGCCCATTTCGGCCTTGAGGAGCCGCGGATCGGGATCGCGCCGACGGTCGAGGCCGCGCTGGCCACGGCACGGCGGCGATTGGCGACAGGCTAGTCCGCAGGCGGCCTGTCTGGAGGAGCCGCTCCGGCGGTGCTAGAAGCGCGGCGGGAGAAGACCATGGCATCGGCAACCCAATCGGATCGTGGCGTGATCATCGTCGGCGCCGGGCCGGCGGGACTGTTCGCGGCGCTCGCGCTGAAACATGCCGGGCTCGCGCCCACTCTCGTCGCGCCGCGCATGGATGGGTCCGGTGATCCACGTTCCAGCGCGCTGCTCGGCGGTTCGGTCCGGGCGCTGGAACGGCTCGGTGTCTGGGCACGCGTGGCGGAGAAGGCCGCGCCGCTCCGCCTCATGCGGCTCGTCGATGATACCGGCGGCCTCGTGCGCGCGCCGCTGTTCGAGGGCCGGAGCGAGGAGATCGGCCTCGATGCCTTTGGCTACAACCTGCTCAACCGCGATCTGAACGAGGGCCTCCGCGACGCCGTCGCAGCGGCCGCCATCCCGGTCATCGAGGACAAGGCGGTCGATGTTTCACTCGACGCCGACGCGGCAACCGCGACGCTCGCCTCGGGCAGAACGATCACGGCGACACTGATCGCGGGTGCGGACGGCCGCGCGTCTCTGGTGCGCGCGGCGGCGGGTATCGATGCGGTGGCGACCCGCTACCCGCAGACTGCGGTGACCGCCAACTTCCAGCACTCGCGGCCGCATGACGACGCCTCGACCGAGTTCCACACACCAACCGGACCGTTCACCCTCGTCCCGCTGCCCGGCAACCGGTCGAGCCTCGTCTGCGTCGTGACGCCGGCGGACGCGGACCGGCTTCTGGCCATGGACGACGCCACGTTCTCACACGAGATCGAGCGCCGCTCGCAGGCGATCCTCGGCAAGGTGACGGTCGAACCCGGTCGCGGGCGCTTCGATCTGTCGGCCATGACGCCGCGCAGTTTCGCCGGCCGCCGCGCCGTCCTGATCGGCGAGGCCGCCCATGTCGTCCCGCCAATCGGCGCGCAGGGCCTGAATCTGGGGCTGCGCGACGGCGCGGCTCTCGCCGACTGCCTTTCGGATGCCGTCGCCGCCAGCGCTGACATTGGAGGCCCCGAGGCGCTCGCTGCCTATGACCGCGCCCGCCGTGCCGACATCGTCAGCCGCACCTTCGCCATCGATACCCTGAACCGGTCGCTGCTGTCGCCGCTCTTGCCGGTGCAAGCGTTGCGCGGTGCGGGTCTCTGGCTGATGGACCGCATTGGCCCGGTGCGGCGCGCCTTCATGCGCGAAGGTCTGGCCCCGGCCATGGCCGAGCCCCGGCTGATGCGCGATGAGGTCGCGGACGCCGCCTGATGCTCAGAACGGGTGGATCGGCAGCAGGCCGTTCTTGACGAGATAGAGCACGCTGGTCAGCGTCACGACCGAGATGACGGTGCCAAGCAGGACGGCGTTCGAGGCCTCCTCCACCCAGGTGTCGTACTGCCGCGCGATGATGAAGACGTTCAGCGCCGGCGGCAGGCAGGCCATCAGGGCGGCCGTGTAGATCCAGGATGTTTCGAAACGGCCGAGCGCCGCCAGGAGCAGGATCACCAGAACCGGGTGAACGATCAGCTTCAGTGCGAGGATCGGCGAGATCGAGGCTGCGACCCTGGCCAGTGCCGTGAAGCTCTCCATGCGCAGCGCGACGGTCACGCCGAGCGTGAACAAGGCGACCGGTGCCGCCGCCGACTGGAGGAAGCCGAGCAGGCGATCGAGCATTTCGGGCGGATCGAACTGGATGAAGGCGGAAATCACGCCCGCAACCGTCGCGACGATGAACGGGTGCGTCACGATCTTCTTCGTGACCTCGGCGAGCACCGACAAGGCCGAGCGCCGCTCGGTGCCGGCCAGCGCCATGAGCAGCGGTACGAGCGAAAACAGCAGGATGTTGTCGAAGCAGAAGATCAACGCCACCGGCACGGCGGCTTCCGGCCCGATCGTCGAGAAGGCAAGTCCCGGGCCCATATAGCCGATATTGCCGTAGGCCGCGCAGACACCTGCGACCGTGGCGTGCCGCATGTGGCCCTTCGAGCGGAGCATCACATAGGCAAAGCCGAGCACGAACACGATGGACGTCGCCAGCGTCGTGCCCGCGACGAACGGCACGTTGTTGAGCTTTTCCAGCGGTGTCTTGGCGAGAATGCGGAAGAACAGCGCCGGCAGTGCGATGTAGATCAGGAAGAAGTTCATCCAGCCAAGCCCGGATTCCGGGATCGGCGTGCCGCGCCAGGCCTTGAAGCGCGCGGTGAAGAAACCGAGCGCGATCAGGCCGAAGAACGGCATGGCGAGGTTGAGGACCTGGATCATGGCGCAAGGCTTGTGGGGATCATCGCCTTATGCGCTAGCGTTGCGGCAGAGGCCCGTCAACGCGCCGGGCGAACGGACGTCCCGGCGAAGCGGCTAATGCAGGCCGGACCTGCGCGCGCGGTACTCGCCCTCGTCGTCGCGCTCGAACACCTCGTCCACCTGCGGGTGCCTGACCGGATCGCCGCTGGTGTCCGCCTCGAGATTCTGCTCGGAAACGTAGGCGACATATTCGCTTTCGGCGTTCTCGGCGAACAGGTGGTAGAACGGCTGGTCCTTCTTCGGGCGGATTTCCTGCGGGATCGACTCGTACCATTCGTCCGTGTTGGAGAAGGTCGGGTCAACATCGAACACCACGCCCCGGAACGGATAGAACCGGTGGCGGACGACCTGTCCGATCTTGAATTTTGCGGTCCGGGGCTTGTCGATCACGGTATCTGGGGCCCGAATTTTGCCGGCTGATGCGAGGCCGGGGACCAAATCCCCATCGACGGGCGATGTCAACCTTCGATAGGCGGTCAAGCCCCGGTTCGCCCAGTGCAGCCGGACAGTTCGTCCCCCTGCAGCCCGGCAGTCTCCCACAGGCCGTATCCGGGTATTGACGCCGGCCTGCCACTGAGACCATTGTTGCAACTCATTTGCATGAGCAATGGAGGGAAACTCATGCCTGTTACCTCTCGACCGTCGCAGCCGTCCGTTCGGAACGTTCTGGCGGCCGGCCTGCTTGCCGCGTGTGCCACCTTCCAGTCCGCTCCGGCCTCGGCGGAGAGCCGCTTCTTCACCGTGCTGGCCGTTGAGCCGCGCGGCGGCGTGACCACGGACCGCGAGCCGTTCCCCACTCAGCCCCTGCCCGGCGGCGGCGGATACGTCACCAATCCGCCGAACGCTCAGGGGCGCTGGGAGGTCAGCGCCTATGTCTGGCAACCCAGCCAGATCGTCGTGAACCAGGGCGACGAGGTGACGCTCGAATTCGTCGGGATCAACGGCGCGGAACACCCGACCACGATCACCGCCTTCGGGCAGAGCTTCACGCTGAAGCGCGGCCACGCGCACCGCGTGACGTTTCGCGCCGACAGGGCCGGCATGTTCGGCTTCGTCTGCGGCACGCACCAGCCGTCAATGACCGGTTCGCTGATCGTGTTGCCGAAGCCGTAAGCAGTCAGAGCGCGTAGCGGCTGGCGTAATCCGGATCTTTGGACGCGACGATCTTCGCGAGATCGACGATGACCTTGGCCTGTTTCCAGGTGGCGTCGTCCTGCATCTTGCCGTCGATCATGACCGCTCCGCTGCCGTCGGGCATGGCGGCAAGGATCTTCGCCGCAAAGGCGACCTCGGCCGGATCGGGCGAAAAGACCCGCTTGGCGATGTCGATCTGCGTCGGATGCAAGGTCCAGGCGCCGGCGCAGCCCATCAGGAAGGCGTTGCGGAACTGGGTTTCGCAGGCCAGCGGGTCCGAGAAGTCGCCGAACGGGCCGTAGAAGGCCTTGAGGCCGTTGGCGGCGCAGGCATCGACCATCTTGGCGAGCGTGTAGTGCCAGAGGTCCTGCTGGTAGACCGCGCGCGGCGCATCGCCAGCCGCATCCGCAACCACCTTGTATTCGGGATGGCCGCCGCCGACCCGGGTGGTCTTCATGGCGCGCGAGGCGGCAAGATCGGCCGGTCCGAGGCTCATGCCATGCATGCGCGGCGAGGCCGAGGCGATGTCGTCGACGTTCTTGACGCCCTCGGCCGTCTCCAGAATGGCGTGAATCAGGATCGGTTTCTTCACCTGATGCCTTGCCTCGAGCTGGGCCAGCAGCTGGTCGAGATAGTGGATGTCCCAGGCGCCCTCGACCTTCGGCAGCATGACGACATCGAGCTTGTTGCCGACGGCGGCGACGATCTCGGTGAGGTCGTCGAGAATCCAGGGCGAGTTGAGCGCATTGACGCGCGTCCAGACACCGGTCGTGCCGAAATCAGTGGCCTGAACCATCTCGATGAAGCCGCTCCGCGCCGCCTCCTTGGCGTCGAGCGGGATGGCATCCTCGAGATTGCCCAGCACGACATCGACCGATTTCGCGAGGTCAGGAACTTTCGCGCGCACCTTCTCCATGTGCGGCGGCACGAAATGGATCATGCGCTCGAGGCGAACGGGCAATTCGCGGAAAGGCTCCGGCGCGCCGATGGCGAGCGGCTTGTAGATGTTGCGCGGCAGCTTCATGGCGCCCTCCCCTTATGCTCTCGGGTTAGCCGGTCCCGTTGCCGCGCACAATTCCGTGGAAGGGCGGATGCTGCACTGCAAACGCACGATGGCAAAGAATATCGAGGCGGCAAAGAAAAACGGCGCGGACTGAGCCGCGCCGTTCTGGAAACCCTGATGTGGATCGATCAGCGCTGGGGCGGAGCCAGCGGAGCGGCGCCCGGGATCGGCGTCATGCCCGGCAGCGGCGCGGCGCCGGGAGCACCCGGCGCGCCCTGCTGGCGCTGCTGCTGCTCCTGCAGGCGGCGCTGCGCCTCCTCGCCACGACGCTGGAGTTCGGCCTGCAGGCGGCGCTGGCTTTCCTCATAGGCCTTCGGATCGACCGGCTGGCCGTCGTAAGATGCCGCGAAGCCCTGCAGCGACATGCCGAGCGAAATCGCCCGGTTGTTCATGTTGACCACCTGGATGTTCATGTTGTTCGACCGCTTCATGCGGGTCAGGAAGTCCGGCTGCATTTCCATCTGCGCGAAGCAGGCATTGGGCAGGCAGACCTCGTAGCGCATGGCCTGCGGCTGGGCAGCGCCCTGACCGCCTTCCAGCACGACGCGGATGCCCGGCTGCAGCGACATGCCGACCGGCACGGCGATGATCAGGCGCGGACGCTCGCCCTCGAGCTCGCGGATCTGGACGGAGGCCAGCATCTGGCCGTTCTCGGCGCGGGTCTCCTGCACGACCATGCAGAGCTTCTTGGTGGTCGGCGGCGTGCGCTCGTCGGTGGGCACGTTGTCGCACAGCTTCACCCAGGGGGTCTGGATCGCAGCCATGTTGTCGTTCGTCGTCGGGGCGCCCGGCGTAGCGGCAGGCGCGGCGGGAGCAGCCGGGGCCGGCTGTGCCGGACGCTGCGCGGGGCGCTGCTGCTGGGCCTGGGCGAAAGCCACGGCGGGAGCCAGGAACAGCGCGGCGCCGAGGCCGAGACGGACCGCGACTTTGGCGGATGCGAACATGTACGGGCCCTTTCGATCGTGTCCGGGGCGCGCGGTCGGCGGCGGGTCGGACGGGCAGGATTCGGATCGGACGCGCTCTTTCGCCGTGGAACGTGGCGACATGGTGGCGCGGCCGGAGCGTGCGCTGAATAGCCTCTCGCCGGCCGGTTGAAAAGCCGGAATCGCTTCGCTTCGTGCTAGCATCCGCAGCATGGCGCGCCGCATCCTGCCCCTGTTTCGCATTCTCATCGTCTCACTGGGCGCCGTTGGGCAAAGCGCCGGTGGGGCCGAGGCGTCGGACTGGCCACGCGGCGAGATGCGCCCGGCCATCGCCATGCACGGCGATCCGGCCTCCGCTCCCGACCTCGCGCACCGCCGCTACGTCAATCCCGATGCCCCCAGGGGAGGCCGTCTGGTACTCGGCGCTTCGGGCACGTTCGACACGCTCAATCCCTTCGTCGTGCGCGGCTTGCCCGTGCCGGGCGCGCGGCAATACCTGCACGAGACCCTGCTGACGCGCGGCTACGACGAACCGTTCACGCTCTACCCGCAGATTGCCCGCGGGCTCGAGGTTCCGGACGACCGCTCCTGGGTCATCTTCCATGTCGACCCCCGCGCGCGCTTCTCGGACGGCAGGCCGGTGACCGGGCACGACGTGAAATTCTCGTATGACCTCCTGCGCACGCGCGGGCGCCCGAACCACCGCACCTATTACGGCAAGGTCGCAAGGGTCGATCTGATCGACGACCTGACGATCCGCTTCGATCTCGCGGGCGCCAATGACCGCGAACTGCCGATGATCCTCGGCCTGATGCCGATCCTGCCGCGGCACGCGATCGATCCCGAGACCTTCGAGGAGACGACGCTGACGCCGCTCCTCGGTTCCGGACCCTATGTCGTCGGCGAGATGCGCCCCGGCGAGAGCATCACGCTCAGGCGTAATCCCGACTGGTGGGGCCGCAACCTGCCGATCAACCGCGGCCTGTTCAACGTCGACGAAATCCGCTTCGACTTCTACCGCGACAGCAACACGCTGTTCGAGGCTTTCAAAAAGGGACTGGTCGACAGCCGCGTCGAAAGCGATCCCGGCCAGTGGGCGACCGGCTACGACTTCCCCGCCATGCGCGAGGGGCGCATCACGCGCGAGACGATCCGGCAGGGCACGCCGAAGGGCATCCGCGGCTTTGCCATGAACACCCGCCGCGCGATCTTCTCGGACGTTCGGGTTCGCGAAGCCATCGGCCTGCTGTTCGACTTCGAATGGACCGACCGCAACCTCTATTCCGGTGGGTTCGAGCGGACGCAGTCGCTGTTCGAGGGATCAAACCTCTCCGCGCGCGGGCGTCCGGCCGACCCCGTTGAGCGCGCCCTCCTCACCCGTGCCGGCGCGACGATCCGGGAGGACATCCTCGACGGCGGCTACAGCGTGCCGGCTTCGGACGGCACTGGAGCCGACCGCAACCGCCTGCGCGAGGCGATCCGCCTGCTCGAGGCTGCCGGCTGGGTGCTCAAGGCCGGCGTGCTCCGCAGCCGTGCGACCGATCAGCCCTTCGCCTTCGAAATCCTCGTCGCGACGCGCGAGCAGGAGCGGCTGGCGCTGACCTTCCAGCGCTTCCTGCGCCGGGCCGGCATCGCCGCGAACGTCCGCAATGTCGATGCGGTCCAGTACGACCGGCGCCTGCGCGAATACGACTTCGACATGGTCGACTATCGCTGGTGGAACACGTCGCTGTCGCCCGGCAACGAGCAGGCCTTCTACTGGGGCAGTGCTGCCGGCCGGCAGCCGGGCAGCCGCAACCTTCCAGGCATTGCCGACCCGGCAGTGGACCGGCTGGTCGAGGCCATCGTCGAGGCGAAGACCCGCGAAGACCTGGTTGCCGCAGCGCGGGCGCTCGACCGCACGATCACGTCGGGCTTCTACATGGTCCCGCTGTTCCACCAGCCAGCGCAGTGGATAGCCCGCTGGAACCATGTCGGCATGCCTGCCGAATCATCGGTTTTCGGCTATCTCACCGAGACGTGGTGGCGTCGCGACGCCTCTGGGGCTGCGCAGCGGTGATTCTCAACCGGACCAACAGGGACAAATCGATGGCCGTCGCCGGACGTGCCACGATCGACGGATTGTTGCGCCGGGCTGCCGCGATCCGCCCACACAATCCGGCCCTGCGCGACGCATCGAACCGCCCGCTGATCATCGGCGGGCCGGTCATCAATCTGAGCTGGGGCGAACTCGACGGCATCGTCGACGCCGCAGCCGGCAGGCTGCGCGCGCTGGGCCTGCCTGTCGACAGCGTGGTCGCGACCCAGTTCGCACTGTCGTCGGAGGCCGTGATCGCGCTGCTGGCCATCGCGCGCGCGGGACTGGTTGCCGCGCCCGTTCCGCTCGGATGGGGCCGGCGCGAGACCGTCCAGCACCTTCAGCGGCTCGGTGCGCGGGCGATCCTGACAACCGGCCGTGCCGGGCCGGTGGAATGCGCCGATCTGATGCGCCACGCAGCCGCCGAGTGCTTCTCGGTGCGCGCCGTGCTTTCGATCGGCGGTCCGGCGCTGGACGGCGTCATGGCGCTGGACGACGTCCTCGACGCAGCCAGCGAAGCTGAACATTTCGAGATCGAGCGCACAGACAACCCTGCGGACCATGTCGTCCTCGTCACTGCCGACGCGACGGCCGCGGGCCATGTCGCCGTGCCGCGGAGCCACAATGAGCTGATCGCGGGCGGGCTTGCCGCCTTTGTCGCCAGTGCTCCCGACGAGGGTTCGGTGATAGCCGCGACGCTTGCGCCCGACACTTTCGCCGGCCTCGCACTGCAGGTCGTGCCCTGGCTGATGAGCGGTGGTCAGTTCGTCGCCCACCCGCCGCTGGCCCTGCGCGCGCTGATCGACGACGTCGCCGAGAGCGCGACGAGTCACCTTGTCCTTCCCGCAGCGGCATCTGAGAGCCTCGACCGTGCTGATCCCGAATCCCTGGGCTCGCTGCGTCATGTGACGCTGCTTGCTCGCCGCGGACAGGAAGCGGCAGCCGCAGTGGCGTCCGGCGGCGATACCGCCCGCGACGTCTTTCTGGCCGCCGGCGAGGCTGGCCTCGTCAGGATAGCCGGACCCGACGGCGCATTGCCGCTCGGAGCCGAGAGCAGCGGCCAGTCCGTGACGCTGATCGAGACGCGGATCGGCGCGGAAGGCGCGCTGATGATGCGCGGCGCCATGGTGCCGCTGAACGCCTTCCCGCCCGGCGCCGAGAACGGCTTGCCACCGTACTGGTCTACCGACGCCGAGGGTTTCCGCGACACCGGCATTCCCGCGACCGTTGGCCTGACGCCCAAGACCATCCTGCTCGCCGGCGATGCGACAGGGATCGTCGCGGTCGGCGGCCGGCGCTTCGCCGAGAGTGACCTGCATGCCGCCTATGCCGAGGCCGGCGGCGAGATCGCGCCGGTCGTGCGGGCCGACCCGCTGCTGGGTCAGCGGGTGGCGGGTGTCATCGGCGACGGTCGCGCCATCGTCGGTCTGTCGCAGAGGCTTGCCGAAACGGGCGTGACGCCCCTCGGCGTGCCCGGCGGCACCCGCCAGAGCGGCCCCCTGCCCTTCGAGGACACGCGGCCGAAGGACACCTCACCGGGACGTGATGCGCTGGCCGACACGCAGGCCGTGCTGGAACAGCTGCTGAGCGTGGCGAAAGCGGCGGCGCGGCGATAGGATGGATGCTCCCGCGCAGGAGACCATCATGGCAAGCACCGCACTCACCGTCGATGTCGTATCCGATGTCGTCTGTCCCTGGTGCTTCGTCGGCAAGCGCCGGCTCGAGAAGGCGATCGCGCTCGTTCCCGACGTGGTGGTGGACGTGCACTGGCGGCCCTACCAGCTTGCGCCCGAACTGCCGGCCGAAGGCACTCCCCGCCGCGCCTATATGATCGCCAAGTTCGGCTCCGCCGAGCGCATCGAGCAGATCCACCAGCGGTTGACCGGCATCGGTGCCGAGGAGGACATCGCTTTCGACTTCGACAGGATTGCGGTGGCCCCGAATACCATGAACGCGCACCGCCTCGTGCTCTGGGCGCGCGCCGGTGGCCGGCAGGGCGACGTGGTCGAGGCCCTGTTCCGCGCCTTCTTCGTCGAAGGGCGCAATCTCTCCGACGATGCGGTTCTGATCGAGATCGGTGCGGCCAACGGCCTCGATCCGGCATTGCTGACCGAACTTTTCGGCTCGGATTCCGATATCGAGCGCACCCGCCGCGAGATCGCCTCCGCGCAGCGCATCGGCGTGACCGGCGTGCCGTTCTTCATCGTCGCCGGCAAGTACGGCATAGCCGGAGCTGAGGCTCCCGAGACGATCGCCGGCGCGATCCGGCAGGCCGCGGCGGAAGCCGGAGAGCCTGCGGCTGCATCCTGATGCGCAGACGCGTATTCGGCGGCGTTGCCGCAGCGGCGGCAACCGGCTAATCCCGCTTCATGGCTACTGGAACCCGCCTCACCCATCTCGACGCCCAAGGGCAGGCCAACATGGTCGATGTCTCGGCGAAGCCCGCGACCGAGCGTGTCGCGGTCGCCGAGGGCCGCGTCGTCATGAAGCCCGAGACCCTCGCCATCGTGCAGGCCGGCGAGGCCAAGAAGGGCGATGTGCTCGGCACCGCGCGTATCGCCGGCATCATGGCCGCCAAACGGGCCCATGAGCTCATTCCGCTCTGCCATCCCCTGCTGATCAGCAAGGTGTCTGTCGAGATCGAGCCGGACGAGGTGCTGCCGGGCGTCACCGTCCGGGCGACGGTCAAGGTGACCGGCCAGACCGGAGTGGAGATGGAGGCGCTCACCGCCGTCTCGGTCGCGTGCCTGACCGTCTACGACATGGTGAAGGCCGTGGATCGCGGCATGCGGATCGAGGCCGTGCGCGTGGTCGAGAAAGCCGGCGGCGCTTCCGGCAGTTACCGGGCCGAGTGACATGGCAGGGCTGACGCCAGTCGCCGACGCGCTCGCCAGGGTGCTGGAGGGCGCAGTCCCCCTGCCCGAGGAATGGGTTCCGATTGGCAGTGCCGATGGCCGCATTCTGTCGCGGGCGCTCGCCTCGCGCCGCACGCAGCCGCCGTCCGACATGTCATCCATGGATGGTTATGCGGTGCGCGCCGCCGACCTGCCGGCGACGCTGCCCGTCGCCGGCGAGGCTGCGGCAGGCCGGTCCTTTGCCGGCTCGATGCCCGGCGGCACCACCATCCGGATCTTCACGGGCGCCGAGATTCCCGATGGAGCCGATGCGGTCGTGATCCAGGAGGACGTGTCCCGGTCTGGCGACATGGTCACTTTCCGCGACAGGCCGGCATCCGGCCAGTTCATTCGCCGCAAGGGCCTCGATTTCGCCGAGGGCGCGCCCGCACTCGCCGCCGGCACGCGGATCGAGCCGCGCAGCCTCGCACTCGCCGCTGCCATGAACCACGCCACCGTGCCGGTTCATCGGCGCCCCCGCGTCGCGATCCTGTCGACCGGCGACGAGCTTGTCGAACCGGGCGCAGAACCGGGACCGGGGCAGATCGTCTCCTCCAACGCTCTGGCGCTTGCCGCCATTGTCCGGCGCGAAGGGGGCGACGCGACCCTGCTCGGCATCGTTCCTGACCGGCTGGACGCAACGCTGGCAGCGGTCCGGCATGCCCGCGCCGAGAGGCACGACATCCTCGTGACATCGGGTGGCGCCTCGGTTGGCGAGCACGATCTGATGCGCCAGGTGATCGCGGAGGAAGGCGCCGAACCGTCCTTCTGGAAGATCGCGATGCGACCGGGCAAACCGCTGATGATGGCGAATCTCTCCGGCATGAGGCTGCTCGGCCTGCCCGGCAATCCCGTGGCCTCCTTCGTCTGCGCGACGCTGTTTCTCAGTCCCCTGATGCGCCGTCTCGCCGGGCGCACGGACATCCTGCCCCTCGAGGAAGGCGCTGTGCTGGGGGTGGCCCTCGGCGCGAACGATCACCGGCAGGATTATCTGCGCGCATCACTGATCGAATCGAACGGAAAGCTGGTCGCGACGCCATTCCCGATCCAGGATTCGTCGATGATCCGGGTTCTGGCCGAAGCCGAGGCGCTGATCGTGCGAGCGCCCCACGCGAGCGCCGCCCAAGCGGGCGAACCCTGCCGCATCATTCGTCTCGCGCGCTGATCGCAGACTTCACGAAATTTCAATGCTTGCGGAACACATAAAGAACGGATAGTGACCGTTCATGGTCTGTTCGACGCGAGTCGGGCCTGTCGCGACGAGGGGCGAATCCGATGCTGACACGCAAGCAACACGAACTTCTCCGGTTCATCCAGGAGCGCCTCAAGGAGAGCGGCGTGCCGCCGTCCTTCGACGAGATGAAGGAGGCGCTGGACCTGAAATCGAAATCCGGCATCCACCGTCTCATCACGGCTCTGGAAGAGCGTGGGTTCATCCGCCGCCTGCCCAACCGTGCGCGGGCACTGGAAGTGATCAAGCAGCCCGAACAGTCGGCGGGCCCGCAGCGTGGCAAGTTCTCACCGAGCGTCATCGAAGGCTCGCTGGGGCGCGCACGCCCTGCGCCGGTGGATGACGAGACCGTCATGCCGGTCGCGGTGCCGCTGATGGGCCGCATCGCCGCCGGCGTGCCACGCGAGGCGATCGAGCACCGCACCTCCACGGTTTCGGTGCCGCCGGAAATGCTGACGCGCGGCGAGCACTACGCGCTCGAGGTGCGCGGCGATTCGATGATCGAGGCTGGCATTCTCGAGGGCGACCTTGCCCTCATCCGCCGAGGCGAGGCGGCCGAGACCGGCGACATCATCGTTGCGCTGATCGATGACGAGGAAGCGACGCTGAAGCGCCTGCGCAAGCGCGGAACCTCGATCGCCCTAGAGGCGGCGAACCCGGCCTATGAGACGCGCGTTCTCGGTCCTGACCGCGTGCGCATCCAGGGCAAGCTCGTCGGGCTCATCCGGCGTTACTGATCGGCATCGGCTGGTGGATCCGCCCCATCGTCGGCTGCGGGTTGAGCCGGCGGGGCGGATTGGCTTCCCGGCGTCGGACGCAGCAGTGGTATGGGTTCTCCCGCCGGCCTTGGCCGGAACCATGGGCGCGTGCCCGATGCGGGACGCGCGGTTTCAACCCGGTAGCTATCGCCTTCCCGAAACAGACGGACCGCCCCGGTCCAGGCCAGAGCGCGCGTGTCGATGACGCGTGCGCGGCAATTGGCGGGTACGGCGAAACGCGTGACGACGACGCGCGCTTCGTGACAGTCATCCGCAACCGCTTCGGGTTGGCGCGGCACGGCGATCCGGCCGCCCTCCGGCAGCGGCATCGCACAGCCGAAAGTGTCGCAGCGCACGCCCGCCATCAGCGAATTGTCGGAGGCGATCCGCGCGTCGCCGTCGGATGACAGCCAGCGTTGCACGGTGAAGCGGTTGCCGCGTGGCGAGACGACGCGCATGCGCCCGTCGGCGCCACGGGCCGCGACGGTAAAACCCTCGGCGTCGATGATGATTGCAGGCCGCGGGGCGCCAGGCACCAGCGCCACGCCGAGCGCGAAGAGCGGCACGCCGAACCAGCGCAGCGGCGTGGACAGTGCGGCCATCAGGATGAACCCGGCCGACATCAGCCCCAGCGCTGACGGTCCGAATGAGGGCACGACGGACTTGCCGCCGGGCCAGGATGCCACCCATTCCGCGATCTTGATGAACAGTTCGACGCCCAGCCCCGCCAACGCCCAGACCGGCCGATCCCAGCCGAACGGCCAGAGCAGCAGCGCCAGAATCTCCAGCGGCATGACGAAGAATTCGATGATCGGCGCGCCGAGCAGGTTGCCAGGCACGCCGTAGAACTGGATCGCATTGAAGTGGTAGGCCGAATAGGGCGTCGTCGCCAGCGAGGCCACGAATGAGCTTATGGCAAGGCCCGCGACGCCGTTCGTCACGAGCAGCAGCGTGCGGCCGGCGCTGACGCCGCCGTCTGCATGACGCTCGGCCCAGGGCCGCAGCATGGTGTAGCCCGAGACCAGCGCCAGTGTCGCCGCGAAGGACATCTGGAAGCTCGGGCCGAGAAGGCTCTCCGGCAGCAGGATGAGCACTGCGAGAGCCGCAAGCGCCAGCGTCCGCAGCGTCAACGCGCCGCGGTCGAGCATGACGCCGATCAGCACGACGGCGATCATCAGCCAGGAGCGCTGGGTTGCCACTTCGGCGCCCGAGATGACAAGGTAGGCTGTTGAGGCCAGAAGCGCCGCGAAGGCCGCCCATGCCTTGACTCGCCGCCGGAGTGCAAGTGCCGGCACCAGCGCCAACCCGCCGCGCACCACGGCGAAGATCAGCGCGGCGACCAGCGCCATGTGAAACCCCGAGATCGACAGAATGTGGTAGAGGCCGGACGCGCGCATCGCCTCGTTGAGGCCTTCGGGTATGCCATCTCGCTTGCCGGTGACCAGCGCATCCGCAATGGCGCCGGCATGACCGGGAATCGCCGCCCGGATCCGCTCGCTGATCGCCGACCGCAACCGGTCCAGCGATGCGCGCATCCTGACGCCGAGTGGCGCGTCGCCAGATTCTGCCGGAGTGATGCGCCCGACGGCAAAGCCGGTTGCGCCGACACCTGCGAAATAGGCGTCGCGGCCAAAGTCGAAGAGCCCCGGCGCTGCCGGATCTGCGGGAGGACGAAGGCGGCCGGAGAAGACAACCGCCTGCCCCACCTTCGCGCCGGTAGCGGTTCTGCTGGTTACCCGGATGCGCGATGGCAACTGCGCCAAGACCGGTTCCGCCGAAATCGGGGCCAGCGTCAGCCGGTCACCGTTCTCGCGCCTCTCGACCACCTCGACCCAGGCTGTGAGGCGCACGAAGACGGTCTCGGTCCCAAGCACCGTATGGGCCAGAATCTGCGTGCGCAGGGCGGCCACGCCGAATCCGGCGGCCATCGCCGCGAGGGCGACGGCGCCGAGGAATGCCCAGTGATGCTCCCGAAGGCGCATCGCCAGCAGCCCGAGACCGACCGTGGCGAGCGCGGGCGCCCATAGCGTCGGCTCGTCGGGCGCGCCGAAATGGACGAGGATTCCAGCGCCGAATGCCACTGGCAGGAACAGGAAGGCCCTGCCGCGCTCGACCTCCAGGGCCAGCCAATTGGCGAGCCGCACGCGCGCCTCGGCAACGGCGAGCCCCGCGCGACCGGCCGCCGCCGGCCGCCCGGCCGTTCCCAGCACTGCCGCGATGGCCCTCGCCCGCCCCCGCAACCGACGCTCCCCAAGCCGCGCGCGCCGTGCTACAGGCACGCGCTTTCCGGCTCCCAGCCTAAGGTCTGCCGGCCCCTCCTGTCGTCTTCGGAAGAATCATGACGGTCGTCACCCGTTTCGCCCCCTCCCCGACGGGCTTCCTGCATATCGGCGGCGCGCGCACCGCGCTGTTCAACTGGCTGTACGCGAAGAAGACCGGCGGCCAGATGCTGCTGCGCATCGAGGATACCGACCGCCAGCGCTCCACCACCGAGGCGATCGGAGCGATCATCGATGGCCTTACCTGGCTCGGCCTCGAATGGGACGGGCAGACGATCTATCAGTTCGCCCGCGCCGAACGGCATGCCGAGGTCGCCCGCCAGCTGCTGGCCGAGGGCAAGGCCTACTACTGCTATGCAACGCCCGAGGAACTGGACGAGATGCGCGCGCTCGCCATGAAGGAGGGCCGTCCGCCGCGCTATGATGGCCGCTGGCGCGACCGCGACCCGTCCGAAGCGCCCGCAGGCGTCAAGCCGGTGATCCGCCTGAAGGCGCGTCAGGACGGCGAGACCGTGGTCAATGACGAGGTTCAGGGCCGCGTGGTGATCCCCAACAAGGATCTGGACGATCTCGTCCTGCTGCGCTCGGACGGCACGCCCACCTACATGCACGCCGTGGTGGTCGACGATCACGACATGGGCGTGACCCATGTCATCCGCGGGGTCGACCACCTGACCAATGCCGCGCGCCAGACGCAGATCTACGAGGCGCTCGGCTGGTCGGTGCCGTCCATGTCGCACATTCCGCTGATCCATGGGCCGGACGGCGCCAAGCTCTCCAAGCGCCACGGCGCGCTCGGCGTCGAGCAGTACCGGGCGCTCGGCTACCTCCCGGAGGCGCTGCGCAACTATCTCGTCCGCCTCGGCTGGAGCCAGGGCGACCGGGAGTTCTTCTCCACCGACGAGATGATCTCGGCCTTCGACCTCTCCGGCGTCGGGCGGTCACCGGCGCGCTTCGACTTCGTCAAGCTCGAGGCCGTCAACGGCCACTATATCCGCCATGCCGACGATGCCCGCCTGGTCGCCGCGATCGACGACGTGCTGCCGCACATCCCCGACGGAGCGGCCATCCAGGCGGCGCTGACGCCGGAGGTGCGCACGCAGTTGCTGAAGGCCATGCCGGGATTGAAAGAGCGTGCGAAGACCGTTCTCGACCTGATCGACGGCGCCGGCTTCCTTCTCGCGCAGCGCCCGCTGGCGGTCGACGACAAGGCGAGCGCGCTCCTGTCCGAGGAGGCCCGCGGCCATCTCGGCGCGCTCCATGCCCGCCTCGCCGCCATGCCAGAATGGAGTGCGACGGCCGCCGACGCGGCCGTGCGTGCCGAGGCGGAGGCGCGTGGCGCCAAGCTCGGCGCATTGGCCCAGCCGCTGCGCGCCGCCCTCACCGGCCGCACCACGTCACCGGGCATTTTCGATGTGCTGGACGTGCTCGGCCGCGAGGAGAGCCTCGCGCGAATTGCCGATCAGGCTCGCCTCTGAGGCGGTTCGCGCAACCGGGAGGGCGATAAGCAAGCCCTCCTTCCGTAGCAGGTCACGCGCTCGCTGCCCGCCGCAACTTGCCGCGTTGCGAAAAAGCGTCTATCCGATCCATGGGGCGCGTCAGGTCACGGCTGGGGCCATGATTGGACGCGACTAGATTATTTCGCGAATTCAAGGGGTTGCCCATGGCCGCAAGTTCAAAGTCCGCGACGCTGACCTATGGCGACAAGACCGTGCAGCTGCCGGTCTCGGACGGCACCGTCGGACCGTCGACGGTCGACATCGGCAAGCTCTACGCCCAGACGGGCATGTTCACTTACGATCCCGGCTTCACCTCGACCGCAAGCTGCGAGAGCCAGATCACCTATATCGACGGTGACGAGGGCGTCCTACTCTATCGCGGCTACCCGATCGAACAGCTCGCCGAGCACGGCGACTTCCTCGAGACTTGCTACCTGCTGCTTTACGGAGAACTGCCGACCGCAGCCCAGAAGGCCGATTTCGACTACCGCGTCACGCGCCACACCATGGTCCACGACCAGATGTCGCGCTTCTTCCAGGGCTTCCGCCGCGACGCCCACCCGATGGCCGTAATGGTCGCGGCGGTCGGCGCGCTGTCCGCCTTCTACCACGACTCCATCGACATCGCCGATCCGCACCAGCGGATGGTGTCTTCGATCCGCCTCGTCGCGAAGCTGCCGACGCTGTCGGCGATGGCCTACAAGTACTCCATCGGCCAGCCGTTCGTGTATCCGCAGAACGATCTCGACTACTCGTCGAACTTCCTGCGCATGTGCTTCGCCGTTCCGGCCGAGGACTACAAGGCGAACCCGGTTCTCGCCCGCGCTATGGATCGCATCTTCATCCTGCACGCGGACCACGAGCAGAACGCCTCGACCTCGACGGTGCGTCTCGCCGGCTCGTCCGGAGCCAATCCCTTCGCCTGTATCGCGGCCGGCATCGCTTGCCTCTGGGGTCCGGCCCATGGCGGCGCCAACGAAGCCGCGCTGAAGATGCTCGGCGAGATCGGGCACGTCGAGAACATCCCGAAATTCGTCGCGAAGGCGAAGGACAAGAACGATCCGTTCCGCCTGATGGGCTTCGGCCACCGGGTCTACAAGAACTACGACCCGCGCGCGAAGATCATGCAGAAGACCTGCCATGAGGTCCTCGGCGAGCTCGGCATCAAGGACGATCCGCTGCTGGACGTGGCCATCGAACTGGAGCGCATTGCGCTCTCGGACGACTACTTCATCGAGAAGAAGCTCTATCCCAACATCGACTTCTATTCCGGCATCACGCTGAAGGCGATGGGCTTCCCGACCGCCATGTTCACCGTTCTGTTCGCGCTCGCACGCACGGTCGGCTGGATCGCGCAGTGGAAGGAAATGATCGAGGACCCGCAGCAGAAGATCGGCCGTCCGCGCCAGCTCTATACGGGCGAGACGCGCCGCGACTATCTGCCGATTTCGCGTCGCAAGTGATCAGCAATCGATGATTGATCTGACGGGGCGCTTCGGCGCCCCGTTTGCGTTTCAGGCGCTGCGCTTCCGCGCGTCGAACCGAATGCGCCACGTGTCGAGGACGACCCGCGCGGCCTTGATGCTCGGATCCTCGCCGGAAAAGTCCATCAGCGCATCGAGCGTGCCGATCGCCTCGACCTGGCGCGCACGCGCGGGCGTGTCGCCGATCACCTCGGACAGCGCCCCAGCCACGGCCTCGACGGTGCCGTACTCCTGCAGGAATTCCGGAATCACCTTCTCGCCGATGACGAGATTGGCCAGCACCGCGCTCTCGGCGGTGATGAGCCGGCGCGCGATCTGGGCTTCCAGCCAACCCGTGCGGTAGGCGACGACCTGCGGTACGCCCGCGACCGCCACTTCGAGCGTCACCGTGCCGGAGCACGAGAGCGCCGCCCGCGACGTGCGGAAAGCCTCGAACTTGGCAGCCTCGCCATCGAGGATCACCGGCTTCACCGGCCAGCGTGATACCAGCCGCTCGATCAGGGCGCGATGGTGCGGAACAGCGGGCAGAACCCACTCGATGGGGCCGCGCTGCGCCTCGACCTTCGCCAGCACGTCGGCGAAAAGCGGGCTGAGACGTTCGATCTCGAGCCGGCGCGAGCCGGGCAGAACGAGTACGCGCGGCGGGGTGCCATCGCGCCGCGCCTGGTCCGCGGCCGAGGGCCGGATATCGGCGAGGCGTTCGGAGATAGGGTGGCCGACATAGGTCGTCGGCGGGCCGTCCAGCCGGCGGTGAACCTCCGGCTCGAACGGCAGCAGCGCCAGCAGGTGATCGACGTAGGGCCGCATCTCCGCTGCTCGGTTCGGCCGCCATGCCCAGACGGTCGGCGAGACGTAGAAGACGATCGGGATATCTGGACGCAGCTTGCGGATCTGCCGGCCGACGCGGCGGTTGAAGCCGGGGCAATCGATCAGCACCAGCACATCCGGGGGATTGTCGACGAGCGCCTGCACGGTTTCCCGCACGTGTCGCAGTATTTTCGGGATATGCGCGATGATCGAGGTGATGCCGAACAGGGCGATGTCTGACATCGGAAAGCGCGAGGAAAGGCCGCGCTGCTCCATGCGCGGGCCTCCCACACCCCGGAAACTGACCCCGGCTGGGTGCATGGCCGGCAAGGCGTCCATCAGATGCGCGCCGAGCTGGTCGCCGGATTCCTCGCCGGCGAGAATGAAGATGTCGAGCGGCTTCCTGGTCACTTCACGCCTGCCTCAAGCCCGACCACGAACAGGCCGAGCGCATCGGCGCGCCGCACGACCTCCTCCATATCGACCACCAGCGCCGAGCCGGCCGGGACGGCAACGCCCCGCAGGCCTGCGGCAGCCGCCTTCTCGATGGTCGCCGGCCCGATCGCGGGCATGTCGATGCGCCGGTCCTGGCCAGGCTTCGGCGCCTTGACGATGAGGCCGGTTCCCGGCGGCCATTTCAGCCGCCCGCTTTCGCGCATGTGGCGGCAGTGATCCAGCATGCCATCGGTGCCTTCGGCGCCCTCGACCGCGACGATCCGCCGGCCGCCGATGACCATGCCCTGCCCGACATCATAGGGGCCGAGCGCCGCGATGGCCGCGAGCGCCACCGCTATGTCGGCGCGATCGGCCTCCGTCGGGGCGAGGCGGCCGAGCACGCCGGCCGGCATCAGCAGTTCAGGCGCCACGTCCTGCGCAGCCAGCAGCTGGAAACCCTCGCGCTCGAAGAGCCCGGCAATGCCGCGCAGAAGATGGTCGTCCCCGCCACGGTAGAGCCTCACGACGTCGGGCAGCACCTTCAGCGCGCCGATGTCAGGCACAGTGGTCCAGAGGTTCGGCCGCACCAGCGAGCCGATCAGCACGAGGTCGCGGCAGCCGGCCTTCCGCGCGGCCTTCAGGATCGCGCCGAAACGGCCAATACCGACCCAGGCGTGGGGATAAGCCTCAAGCTCCCGCCCCGCTATGCCCTTGAGCAGAAGGCCGAAGACCGGACGTCCCTGCGCCGTCGCCGCGCGCGCCAGCGCAGGCGGAAAGGCCCCTGCCCCGGCGATGATGCCGAGCGGCGTTGTGTCAGTCATCTGCCGCGGCCGGACCGCCGCCGGCGACGCGCGTCTTCTTGGGCGCCGCCATCATGACCGGGCGCTTCTCGCCGGCCTCGATGAAGGCGATCAGGCGACCGGCCGCGGGATGGGCCGCGTAGGTAGCCGTCGCCTCGGCGAGCCGTTCCGCGAACGTGCCCGGCCCGTAGAACAGCATCTCGTAGCAGGCGCGCACCGTTTTCACGTCCTCGCGGCCGAAGCCGCGCCGCTTCATGCCGACCACGTTGAGGCCAATCAGTTCACCCGAAGTGCCATTGGCGCCGAAGGCCATGCCGAACGGAATGACATCGTCCTTGACCCCGGTGACGCCGCCGATCATGGCGAAATCGCCGATCCGCGTGAACTGGTGGACGGCGCAGAGCCCGCCGAGGAAGACGAAATCGCCGACCTTGGCATGGCCGCCGAGCGTCGCCGCGTTGGCGAAGATGACATTGTTGCCGACGCGGCAATCATGCGCGACGTGGGCATAGGCCATCAGGAAGCAGCGATCGCCGATCTGGGTCAGTCCGGTCTTGGGCGTACCCCGGTTGACCGTGACGCTCTCGCGGATGACGCAGTCCTCGCCGATGACCAGACGCGTCGGCTCACCCTTGTAGGACAGGTCCTGAGGCGCGGTGCCGATTGAGGCGAAGGGGTATATCTCCGTTCGCGCGCCGATCTCGGTCAGGCCGTCGACATTGACGTGGGAATGCAGCACCACGCCGTCGCCGAGGCTGACCTCCGGCCCGACTGTGCAGAACGGACCGACCCGAACGCCCTCGCCGAGCTTCGCACCGGCGGCGACATGGGCGAGCGGATGAATAGCGGTGCTCATGCGTCAGGCGTCCGCCAGCATGGCCGACAGTTCGGCCTCTGCACAGAGACGACCGTCGACATAGGCCTCGCCACGGTAGAACCAGATGTTCCGCTTCTTGGCGATCTTGGTCATGTGGTACTCGACGACGTCGCCGGGCACGACGGGCTTCCTGAACTTGGCCTTGTCGATGGTCATGAAGAAGACCAGCTTGCCGGTGCTGCCGGCCGACACAAGCGCCATGACGCCGCCGGTCTGGGCCATGCCCTCGATCATCAGCACGCCCGGCATGATCGGGTTGTTGGGGAAATGCCCCATGAACTGCGGCTCGTTGACGGTGACGTTCTTGATGCCGACGCCGAACTCGTCGCCGCGCATGCGCACGACCTTGTCGATCAGCAGGAACGGATAGCGGTGCGGCAAGGTCGCGAGCAGCTTGCTGATGCCCACGGTGTCGATGCTGGTCGTCTCGTCCATAATCCGCTGGTCTCCGCCCCTTTCCGACGCCTGGGTTCTGCCTAACCCTTTGCGGCGGCGGTGGCTACTGTCCGATTGCAGGTTGCGCCGTCAGGCGCCGTCTGGGCCGGCGGCCTTGCCGGTCCGCGCCAGCCGCTCGACGGCGGCGATCTCGCGGAACCAGTCACGCACGGGCTTGGCGGGCCGGCCGCCCCAGCGCGCGCCATCCGGCACATCGTCCTTGACGATTGAAGTGGCGGCGATCTGCGCGCCATGGCCGACGGTGACGTGATTGTTGACGCCCACCTGGCCACCGAGCATGACGAAATCGCCCAGCGTCGCCGAGCCAGACAGGCCGACTTGGCTGACGATCAGACAATGGCGGCCAACGACCACGTTGTGCGCGACCTGCACGAGATTGTCGATCTTGGTGCCCTCACCGATCACGGTATCGCGGATATGTCCGCGATCGATGGTGGTGTTGGCGCCGATTTCCACGTCATCCTGAATGATGACACGGCCGATCTGCGGGATCTTGGCGTGTTTCGCCCTGCCCGGCTCGAAGCCGAACCCGTCCTGGCCGACGCGCACGCCGGCATGGAGGATCACGCGGTTGCCAAGCAGCGCATGGGTCAGCGAGGCCCCGGGCCCGATGGCGCAGTCGCGGCCGATCCTGACGCCCGGTCCGATGGACGCGTTGGCGGCCAGCAGCGTGCCCGAGCCGATCTCGGCGCCCGGGCCGACGACGACGCCGGGATCGACGATGACGCCCGCCTCCAGCCGCGCGGACGGGTGGATGTTCGCGCCCGGAGAAATGCCAGTCGCACCGAACAGGCTTTGCGGACGCAGCGCCTGCGGGAACAGCCGCCGGGATACCGAGACGAAGGCGGCATGGGGATGGCCGACGACGATGGCGACCGTGCCCGACGGCACGAGGCCGGCATTGCGCTGCTGGACCAGACAGGCCGCGGCGCGCGTCGCCGAGAGCTGGTCGGCATATCTGGCGTTGTCGAGGAAGGCGAGATCGCCGGGGCCGGCATCGGCCAGCGCGGCGACGCCGCGGATCGGCCGGTCACCGCCCCCGCCCGCGAACTCCGACTTCAGAAAAGCTGCGACCGAGGCGACGGTCATCGCCTCGGCCGGATGGAAGAAGTCTGGTTCAGCCATGTTCGTCCCGCAACCGGAACGCCGCGCCTTCGGGCGCGGCGTGACCGGTCAGAAGCGCGTGCCGCCCGAGAAGCGGAATGCCTGCGTCTGGTCGCCGCGCGCCTTCGACAGCACGAAGGAATAGTCGAAGCGGATCGGGCCGAAGGGCGAGTTCCAGAGGAGGCCGACACCGACCGACGAGCGGATCTTGTGTGCGTCCGAGCCGTCGAGCACCACCGGCAGTGTGCCGCCGCCCGTGTTGAAGCTGCGGATCGAGTTGTAGCCCCAGACCGAGCCCGCGTCGGCATAGAGAGCGCCGCGCATGCCGAAATCCCTCGGCAGGAAGGTGAAGGGGAAGGTTACTTCCGCCGAAGCGCCCCAATAGGCCGTGCCGCCGACCGCATCGCCCGGACGGTTGATGCCCTGCGCCGCCAGAAGCTGCGAGACCGCGAAGTCGCGTGGGCCGATACCGGCCGTCTGGAAGCCGCGGACGAGTTCCGGACCCATGAAGAACTGGTCGACCGAGTCGAGCTGGCCGCCGCCGGTCTTCTGGCCGCCGATACCCATGATGTGACCGCCCTGAACGCGGAACATCGCGATCCAGTCGTTGGTCAGGTCGTGGTAGTAGCGCGCTTCGCCGGTGGTGCGGATGTAGCGGGCATCGCCGCCAGCGCCGGCGAAGTCCTGACGCAGCTCGGCATAGAGGCCCTGGCTCGGGTTCTGCGCCCGATCCAGGTTCGAATACATCAGCGAGTAGCCGACCGAGGAGATGAAGCGCGTGCGGCCATTGATGGCGCGCAGAGCGACCGAGGTCTCGCCGTCGTCAAGGCAGTTGTAGATGTTCGCTGTCGGGGTGGTCGTCGGCATGCCGTTGGCATCGCGATACAGCGTAGCGCCAGCGCCCATGCCCGCGGCACGCGGGTCGCCGGCCTGGAAGTTATGGACGTTGCCACTACCGTCGGTGAACTGCAGCAGCGGCCCACCATAGCCCGTGTAGCAGTTGGTCTGATCGTCGCGGATCGAGATCTTCTGAGCCACGGCGCTGTAGCGCAGCTGGACGCCGAAATTCTCGTTGAGCGGAATGCCGAGACGCAGCGTGCCGCCGTAGGAGGTCGAGGCGAAGGGCTGATAGGATGACAGGTTCGAGTGCCGCCAGAACACGTCGAAGCCGCCGGCCAGCCGGTAATCCATCAGGAAGGGCTCGGTGAACGAGAAGTTCACGCCGCGCGTGCGCTGGCCGAACGTGCCGCCAAGGCGGACATACTGGCCACGACCGAGGAAGTTGCGCTCTTCCACCGAGGCTTCGGCGATGAAGCCGTCAGCGGTCGAGTAACCGCCCGAGATCGAGAAGGCGCCGGTCGGTTGATCCTCGACATCCACGTTCACGACGACGCGGTCGGCGGCCGAGCCGGGCTCGGTGGTGATGCGGACATTCTTGAAGAAACCGAGGTTCTTCAGACGGCGCTCGGCGCGATCGACGAGCACGCGGTTGTAGGCATCGCCCTCCGCCATGTCGAACTCGCGGCGGATGACGCGGTCCTGCGTGCGGGTGTTGCCGCGCACGTTGATGCGCTCGACATAGACGCGCGGGCCTTCCTCGACCACGTAGACCAGATTGACGGTCAGCGTCGAAGGGTCGCGCTCGCCGCGCGGACGGACGGTCGCGAAGGCATAGCCGCGACGGGCGACCGCGAGAGTGATGTCCTCGAGCGACTTGTCGACCAGCTCGACATTGTAGACGGAGCCCGAAGCAGTCTTGACCGCGCCGCGCAGGGTCGCGCCATCGACGTCGCGGATGGAGGACTGCACGTCCACGGCACCGACGCGGTACTGCGGGCCTTCCTCGATCTCGATCGTGACGGTGAAGCTGTTGGCGGCCTGATCGAAATCGGCGCGGGCCGACAGGACGCGCATGTCGACATAGCCGTTGCGCAGGTAGAGGCGGCGGATCGCCTCCTGGTCGGCGTTCAGGCGGTCGGCGTCATAGACGTCGTTGGACTTCAGCCAGGAGAAGAGGCCCGTCTCGGCCGTGGTCATGACGTCCAGCAGGCGCTGGCGGCCGAAGGCATTGTTGCCGACGAAGTTGATGGAGCGGACGCCGGCCTTCTTGCCCTCGTTGATCTCGAAGACGAGATCGACGCGACCGCTCGGCTGCGTGATGGTCTTCGGCACGATCTCGACGTCGTAACGGCCGGTGCGGCGGTAGACGTCGTAGAGGCGCTGGGTGTCGGACTGGACGGTAGCGCGCGAGAACGTGCCGCGCGGGCGCGATTCGATCTCGTTGAGGAGCTGCTCGGTCTTCAGGCGACGATTGCCCTCGAAGACCACGCGGTTGATGACTTCGTTCTCGGACACCGTGACCACGAGGCGGCCGCCCTGGCGGCTCACGCGCACATCGCGGAACAGGCCGGTGGCGTACATGGCCTTGATGGCCTCGTCGACGCGGGCCGCCGACAGCGGCTCGCCCGGGCCGGTCTGGAAGTAGGAGCGCACCGTATCAGCCTCGATGCGGCGGTTGCCCTGCACGACGATCGAGGAGGCAGACTGCGCCTGCGCGCCAGAAGAAAGGACGATGCCAGTGGTGGCGGCGGTCGCCAGGCCCACTGCGGTCATCGTTCCTGCGATCACGACCGTTCGGACCGTCCGAGCGAAAGAAGTCATGAAGCACGCGCCTGTCTGTTCGGTATGTGGGTTCCGCGCGAACGCGGACCGCCCGTGGATTCCTCCCGGGCGAAACGCTTGTAGCCGGTTTCACCGGGAGTGCAAACGACGCCTCCCGCTGCCGGCCGGTTTTTGACGGGGCGTTGCCCCAGTGCCACGCGGGCCGTCATCCGACGAGCCCCCGGATATCGTTCCACGTGGCGAAGATCATCAGCATCAGGACCAGCGCCAAACCGAAGCGGAAAGCCACTTCCTGGGCCTGTTCGCTCATCGGACGGCCGCGGATAGCCTCGATGGCGTAGAAGACCAGATGACCGCCGTCGAGCATCGGGATCGGGAACAGGTTGAGCAGCCCGATGGACACCGAGATGAGCGCGGCGAGGCTGAGAAGCGCCACGAATCCAATCTGCGCCGCCTCTCCCGACACCTGGGCGATTCTGATCGGACCGCCGAGCTGGTCGGCGCTCTGCGTGCCCATGATGACGCCGCCGAGATAGGCGAAGGTGCGATCGATGACGAACCAGGTCTCCTTCACGCCCATCCAGGTGGCGGTGAGCGGGTCGTAGCGGCGGAACTGGGTGTCGCCGGGCTCGTTCGACTTGGAAATGCCGATCCGGCCGATGCGATGTGTGCCGCCGAAGCGGTCCTTGAACTCGAAGATCGCGGGCGTCACCGTCAGGTCGACCTGCCGGCCGTCGCGCTCGACCTTGATGGCAAGGGCCTGGCCGGCGCTGGCGCCGACGATGCGCTGCATGTCGGAGAAGCTCTCGATCGCGCGCCCGTCGATGCTCAGGACGAGATCGCCGGGCCGGAAGCCCGCCTGCTCGGCTACCGACGACCGGAACCATGCGGAATTGGCGGCCGACTGGACCTTCACCTGCTGCATGCCGCGCGCCAGCGCGAATTCGAGCGGCTGGCCGGATTTCGCCTCGATCGCGCGGCGCACGTCGTCCAGGCTGGTCATCGGCTGGCCGTCGACCGAAAGAATGACGTCGTTGCGGCGGAAACCGCCCTCATCGACCTGCGCTGAGACCACCAGGTTCGACACGCGCGGCTGGAGGATCATCTTGCCGGACAGCATGAAGATGCCGGCGAAGATGACGATGGCGAGGATGAAATTGGCGATCGGGCCAGCAGCGACGATGGCTGCCCGCTGACCGAGCGTCTTGTGGAAGAAGCTCTCGGAGCGTTCCGCCGCACTCATGGAGGCGGCCGTCTCGAAATCGGGGGTCGAAGCCGCGTCGGCGTCGCCGAAGAATTTCACGTAACCGCCGAGCGGAATGGCGCAGAGCTTCCAACGCGTGCCGTGACGATCGTTGAAGCCGATGAGTTCGCGGCCGAAACCGATCGAGAACATCTCGACCCGCACGCCATTGCGGCGAGCGACCCAGAAGTGCCCGAGTTCGTGGAAGAACACCACGATGGTCAGCACGAACAGGAACGGAATGATGGTCCAGACGAAAGTCTGGCCCCACCCGCCCAGAGCGGAAACGGCGTTCATATCAATGTCCCTGGATATGGGCCCGGCGCGCGGACTCATACCCTCCCACGGTTCAGGATGCCGGAGCCGGCGCGCGATGCATAGAGACCCGCGCGCGATCTCTCGCGGCATGGTCAATCAACCATAAATCGTCCAATGTGGCCGGAGCGGGGCCGGACCCCAGTGCCTCCAGCACCTCCCCCACCACCCGCGCGATGTCGCCGAAGCCGATGCTCCGCCCGAGGAAGGCCTCGACGGCGACCTCGTTGGCGGCGTTGAGCACGGTTGGAGCCCTCCCGCCTGTCTGCATCGCCTCGATCGCCAGACGCAGCGCCGGAAAGCGCGCGAGGTCCGGCTCCTCGAAGGTCATCTGGCCGATCTCGGCGAAATTCAGCCGCCGCGACGGCCCGTCGATACGCTCCGGCCAGCCGAGGCAGTGTGCGATCGGCACGCGCATGTCGGCCGCGCCGAGCTGGGCGACGACGGAGCCGTCGCGGTAGCCGACCATGCCGTGGACGATCTGCTGGGGATGGATGACGGCCTTCAGCCGTTCCGGTGCAATGTCGAAAAGATGATGCGCCTCGATGAGTTCCAGCCCCTTGTTCATGAGGCCAGCTGAATCGACGGTGATCTTGGCGCCCATGGCGTAGTTCGGATGCTTGAGAGCATCCTCGGGGACGGCCGCGGCGATCCGCGCCGCGTCCCAGGTGCGGAACGGTCCGCCCGAGGCGGTGATCCAGACGGTCTCGACATCCTCCATGCGGGACCCGGCGAGGGCCTGAAAGACGGCATTGTGCTCGGAATCGACCGGCAGAACCGTGATACCCCGCGCGCGTGCCGCCGCCATGACCATGGCGCCGGCCGCGGCAAGGCTCTCCTTGTTGGCGAGAGCGATCGACGTGCCCTGCCCGATCGCCGCGAGCACCGGTTCCACCCCGGCTGCTCCCGAAACGGCCGCAAGGACGAGGTCCGCCGGGCGGGCTGCCGCCTCGGACACCGCTGCAGCACCGGCAGCCACCTCGATCCCCGATCCGGCAAGGGCTGATTTCAGCGCCGGATAGGCCGTCGCGTCGGCGACCGCCGCGAAACGGGCACCGAAGGCGCGAGCGATCCGCGCGAGGCCCGCGGCATCGCCATTGGCGGTCACCGCCTCAACAGCGAAGCGGTCGCGGTGCCGGCCGATCAGGTCGAGGGCACTCGATCCGACCGAGCCGGTCGCGCCCAGCAGGGTGATCCGTTTCATCGCCTCACCAGACCAGAAGGCCGGCGGCAGGCTGGCCGAAGCCGCCGCGCGCGAGACCGATCAGCGCCGCGAGGATCGCCGCGACGAGGAAGCCGTCGAGCCGGTCCATCACGCCGCCATGGCCCGGAATGAGGGTGCCCGCGTCCTTGGCGGAGAAGCGCCGCTTGACGAAGGATTCGAAGAGGTCGCCGCCCTGGCTCGCCATGGAGAGAACCAGCGTGATCAAGGCCAGCGGGACGGTCAGCGGCAATCCGGCAACGCGCACCACGACGAGCGCCAGCACCGTTCCCACCAGCGAGCCGCCAACGAAGCCCGACCAGGTCTTCTTCGGGGACAGCTGCGGCCAGAGCTTCGGGCCGCCGATGGAGCGGCCAGCGAAATAGGCGCCGACATCGGTGCCCCAGACCAGCGCGAAGAGCCAGAGAATCGCGACGAAACCCAGTGTCGCATCATCACGCAGAATGACCGGACCGGCGACGACCGCTGCGGCATAGACGAGACCGGCAACGGCCCAGCGGGAGCGCCCCTGCGGTGACAGCGCCAGAGCGATACCGGTGCCGACCCCGAGAGCGATCAGCGCGAAACCCGGATTCCAGAAGAAGCGCAGCAGGATGACGGCCGCCGCGATCGAAACAGTCTCTCCGCCGAACAGGACGGGCGGCGCATCGGGCAGGATCAGGCGATTCCACTCCCACAGGACGACCGCGGCGCCCGCGAGCCAGAACAGCGCGAAAAGCCAGCCGCCGAGCCAGGCTGTGCCTATGGCCACCGGGACGAGGACGAGCGCCGAGACGACGCGTCGCAGGAGATCGGGATCGGAGAAGGCGCCGGCGGGCCTCTGGTCGGGGTCCATCGAGGTCACGCGCCCGCGGCGGAGGAAAGTCCGCCATAGCGCCGCTCGCGGCGGGCATATTCGGCGAGCGCCTCCATGAGCGCGTCCCGGCCGTAGTCGGGCCAGAGGATTGGCTGGAACACCAGTTCCGAATAGGCGGCCTGCCACATCATGAAGTTCGACAGGCGCATCTCGCCGGATGTCCGGATGATCAGGTCGGGATCGGGAATACCCGCGGTGGACAGCCCCGCCTCCAAGGTCTCCGGCGTGATGGAAGCGGGATCGCGCCTGCCGGCAGCGACTTCCTCGGCCAGCCGGCGGGCTGCGGCGGCAATCTCCTGCCGCGATCCGTAGTTGAAGGCGACGATCAGCGTCTGGCCGGTATTGGCGGCAGTCAGGGCCTCAGCCTCGGTGAGCAGCGCCCTGATGTCGGGCGCGAGATCGTTGCGCTCGCCGGCGATCCTCACGCGCACCTTGGCCTCGTGCAGTTCGGCGAGATCGTTGCGGATGAAGCGCTTGAGGAGGCCCATCAGCGCCGAAACCTCGGTCGGCGGGCGCGACCAGTTCTCCGACGAGAACGAATAGACCGTGACGATCTCGATGCCGATCTCGCGGGCTGCCTTGAGGGTGCGCCGCAGAGCCTCGACGCCCTTGCGGTGCCCTTCGACGCGCGGCAGGCCGCGCTGCGTCGCCCAGCGACCGTTGCCGTCCATGATGATGGCGACATGGCGCGGCAGCGTGACCGGGCCCGAACCGCCCGTCATCGCAGCATCCTGCAGGCTTGCCATCGTCACGGATGTTGCCTCAGACGGTCATGATCTCCTTCTCCTTGTGAACAAGGAGCTGGTCGATCTCGGCGATGTGCTTGTCGGTTTCCTTCTGGACCTGATCGGCGGCGCGGGTGTGCTCATCCTCGCTCATCGAGTGGTCCTTTTCCTTCGTCTTGAGGATGTCGAGACCGTCGCGGCGCACGTGGCGCACCGCCACGCGGGCGCCCTCGGCATATTTGTGCGCGACCTTGACCATATCCTTGCGGCGATCCTGGGTCAGTTCCGGAATGCGGAGGCGGATCACCTGCCCCTCGGTCTGCGGATTGAGGCCGAGGCTCGATTCACGGATCGCCTTCTCGACCGACTGAACGGTCGAGCGATCCCAGACCTGCACCGACAGGAGGCGCGGCTCGGGGACGCTGACGGTCGCCACCTGGTTGATGTGCATGTTCTGCCCATAGACCTCGATCGTGATGGGATCGAGCAGGTTGGGCGAGGCACGGCCAGTCCTGAGCGTGCCGAGCTCATGCTTGAACGAGCCGATGGCGCCCTGCATGCGGCGCGTGATGTCGGCAATGTCGAAGGTCGGGGACGCGGCCATGGGGCAGCCTCTTCAGTCAGGATGCGGGCCGGGCCGGCTCGCGAAACAATCGGCCGCGATCAGGCGGTGACCACGGTGCAACGCCCCTCTCCGGCCAGAACGGAAGCCACGGCTCCCGGCGCGTCGAGGGAAAACACGATTATCGGAAGACGGTTCTCCCGGGCAAGCGCGAAGGCGGCGGTATCCATGACCTTGAGGTCCTTCGCAATCGCCTCGTCGGCCGTCAGCCGATCATAGCGCACCGCCTTGGGGTCCCTTTTCGGGTCGGCGGAATAGATGCCGTCGACATTGGTGCCCTTCAGGACGACCTCGCAATCGAGTTCCACCGCCCGCATCGTGGCGGTCGTGTCGGTGGTCAGCAGCGGCACGCCGATACCACCACCGAGAACCACGATCCTGCCGGCGGCGAGATGCGCCAGCGCGTGCCGCACCGTGTAGATGTCGAGCGCCTCCGGCACCGGCTCGGCCGACAGGGCCACGGCGGGATGGCCCAGAGCCTGGATCTGGCCGGCGAGAGCGATGGCGTTCATGACGGTGGCGAGCCGCCCGATCGCGTCCGCATCGACGCGCGAAAGGCCGATGCCGGAAATCTGCTTGCCGCGGAAGATGTTGCCGCCGCCGACGACGACGGCCAGTTGCGTGCCCGCCCTGGCGGCGGCGATCAGGTCCTCGGCCACGGCACGGACGGTCTTCGGATCGAAGCCGAAATCCTCCGCGCCGGCCAGCGCCTCGCCGGACACTTTCACCAGCGCCCGTCCGTAGCGTGGCCTTGCCATCCCGTTTCCCCGATTCGTCGCGCCCGATGCGGCTTTTCCGCGGGCCGGTTTAGCGCAATGGCCGGCGCGCGCAACCGCGCACGTATACCGCATGCGGGAAAACCCGCCCCCTGCTTGGCACCGTGCTGATACACGATGTAGCCTCATCGGCACCGGTGGGCGGACCGGCATCCGGAGAGGCCATCATGGCGAACAGAAACGCGACGGTCGCGCTGATCGGCGCCGGCGACTATATCGGCGCCGCCATCGCGCGTCGCTTCGCGGCGGAGGGCTACAGCGTTTTCGCCGGCCGCCGGAACGGCGAGAAGCTCGAGCCGCTTGTCGCGGAGATTGCGGCAGCCGGCGGCACCTGCATCGGCCGCTCGCTCGATGCCCGCAAGGAGGACGAGGTCACTGCCTTCCTCGCCGAGGCCGATGCGCATGCGCCGCTCGAGGTCTGCATCTTCAATGTCGGCGCCAACGTGAATTTCCCGATCCTGGAGACGACCGAGCGGGTTTTCCGCAAGGTCTGGGAGATGGCCTGCTATTCCGGCTTCCTTGCAGGTCGGGAGGCCGCACGGCTGATGGTTCCGCGTGGGCAGGGTTCGATCTTCTTCACCGGCGCGACCGCCTCCATGCGGGGCGGGTCGGGTTTTGCAGCTTTCGCCAGCGCCAAGTTCGGACTGAGGGCCGTGGCCCAGAGCATGGCGCGCGAGCTCGGGCCCAAGAACATCCATGTCGCCCATCTCGTCATCGATTCCGGGGTCGATACCGCCTTCGTCCGTGATCTCCGCAAGAAGCGGATCGGCCGCGACGCCATCGAGCCAGACGAACTGATGAATCCGGCCTCGATCGCCGAGACTTACTGGCAGTTGCACCGCCAGCCGCGCGATGCCTGGACCCACGAACTCGACATCCGCCCCTATGGCGAACGCTGGTGAAACCATGAGCGACGAAACCAAGGCAGCAGGCCCCAAAATCATCGAGTTCCATTTCGACTTCGGCAGCCCCAATGCCTATTTCAGCCACAAGGTCCTGCCGGCCATCGCAGCGCGGACAGGAGCCTCCGTGCGCGCGGTGCCGGTGCTTCTCGGCGGCATCTTCAAGGCAACCAACAACCGCTCGCCGTTCGAGGCCTTCTCGGGAATCAAGAACAAGCTCGACTACGAGCGACTGGAGATGAAGCGCTTCCTGGAACGCCACGGGCTCTCGCAGTTCCGGATGAACCCGTTCTTTCCCGTGAACACGCTGACACTGATGCGCGGCGCGGTGGCCGCGGAAGCCGACGGCATCCTCCCCGCCTACATGGATGCGGGGTTCCACCACATGTGGGAGGAGCCGAAGAAGATGGACGATCCGGCGGTGTTCAGGGCCGCGCTCGACGCCTCCGGCCTCGACGGCGCACGCATTCTCGAACGAACGCAGGATCCGGGCATCAAGGCGAAGCTGATGGAGAACACCGAGGCTTCGGTCGGCCGGGGCGCTTTCGGCATTCCGACATTCTTCGTCGGCCGCGAGATTTTCTTCGGCAAGGACCGGCTGCGCGACGTCGAGGACATGCTGGCGAGCTGAGCGCTGGCGGCGCGACCGCTACGGCCCATGAAAAAGGGGCGGTCGCCCGCCCCTTCCTCGCATTCCAGTGACTGAAGCCCTCAGGCCTTGATGCCGGCCTGGGCCGCGACCTCGGCCGCGAAATCGTTCTCTGCCTTCTCGATGCCCTCGCCGAGCCCGTAGCGCACGAACGCGGTCAGCTTGATCGGTGCGCCGACCTTGCCCTCGGCTTCCTTCAGCGCCTGAGCGACGGTCTTGCCGCCGTCATGGATGTACATCTGGTCGAGCAGGCAGACCTCCTTGGCGTAGGTCTTCAGGCCCGAGGCCACGATCTTCTCCAGCACATTTTCCGGCTTGCCGGCATTCTTCTCGGCGAGGATCGCCTTCTCGCGGGCGACGACCGCCGGGTCGAGGCCCTCGAAGTCGAGCGCCAGCGGGTTGGCCGCCGCGACATGCATCGCGACCATGCGGCCGAGCGCGGCGAGCTCATCCTTCTTGCCGGTCGATTCCAGCCCGACCAGCACGCCGATCTTGCCGAGGCCGGCATCGATCGCATTGTGCACGTAGGAGCCGACGACGCCGTCGGAAACGGCGACTACGGCGGCGCGGCGCAGCGACTGGTTCTCGCCGATCGTGGCGATCGACGAGGCGATGGCATCGGCGACAGTGCCGCTGGACGTGGCGGGCGCGGCGAGGATCGCCTCGACATTGTCGCCGGTCTTCAGAGCGACGTGGGCGATCATCTTCACCAGGCCCTGGAAGTGATCATTGCGGGCCACGAAGTCGGTCTCGGAATTGACCTCGACCACGGCGGCCTTGGTGCCCTCGGTCCAGATGCCGACCAGACCCTCGGCGGCGACGCGGCCGGCCTTCTTGGCGGCCTTCGACAGGCCCTTCTTGCGCAGCAGATCGACCGCCGCCTCCATGTCGCCGTTGGTCTCGGCGAGCGCGGCCTTGCAGTCCATCATGCCTGCGCCGGTCATCTCGCGCAGTTCCTTGACCATCTGGGCGGTGATGTTCGCCATGGGTCTGTCCTCGAAATTCGAAAGTGATCAATCGGATGGGAAACGGCCGGCCCGCTGAACGGACCGGCCGGAACTCAGGAAACCAGCCTCCCCCGACACGAATTTCGTGTCGAGCGGATGACGCCGCCTCGATCAGGCCGCCTCGGCTTCGACCAGCGCCTTGGCCTGGTCGATCCAGCCCTGGACGCGGCCCGGAAGGCCGACGCTGTCGCCGATCTCGGCGGCATCGGCCGGAGTGAAGCCGGCGACCTGCCAGTAGTGGAAGATGCCGAGATCGTTGAGCTGCTTCTCGATGTCGGGCGACACGCCGGTGAGCTTGATGAGCTCGTCGGCCGGGCCGCGCGGACCGGCAAGGCGCTCGACGCCGCCGGCAGCCACCGGCAGGTCTTCCACGACCGGCTTCTCGGAGGCGCCGAGATCGATGCCCGACGAGCCCTGGGCGCGGCCGATGCCGTCGATGGCGGCGCGGGCGATCAGGTCGCAGTAGAGGGTCAGGGCGCGGCCGGCGTCGTCATTGCCCGGGATCGGATAGGTGATGCCGTCCGGATCGCAATTGGTGTCGACGATGGCTACGACCGGGATGCCGAGGCGACGCGCCTCGAGGATGGCGATGGCCTCCTTGTTCGTATCGATCACGAACATCAGGTCCGGAACGCCGCCCATCTCCTTGATGCCGCCGAGGGCGCGCTCGAGCTTGGCCTTCTCGCGCGACAGCGTCAGCGCTTCCTTCTTGGTGTAGCCGGCACCGCCGCCCGAGAGCTGCTCGTCGAGCTTGCGCAGGCGCGAGATCGAGCCGGACACCGTCTTCCAGTTGGTCAGCGTGCCGCCGAGCCAGCGCGAATTGACGTAGTACTGGGCGCACTGCTTGGCACCGCCGGCGATCGCCTCCTGGGCCTGGCGCTTGGTGCCGACGAACAGCACGCGGCCGCCCTTGGCCACCGTGTCGGACACGGCGACGAGCGCGCGATGCAGCATCGGCACGGTCTGCGCGAGGTCGAGGATGTGGATGTTGTTGCGAACGCCGAAGATGTACTGGTTCATCTTCGGGTTCCAGCGATGGGCCTGATGGCCAAAGTGGCAGCCAGCTTCCAAAAGCTGACGCATGCTGAAATCGGGCAGCGCCATAAGTCTTCTCCGGTTATGCCTCCGCGGACTATGGCCGGCTCCGGATGGAGCCCGTCACCACCGGAGCGGCAAAGGAAATGTGTCCTCAGCCGCGGGTCCGCGTGTGGAATGGGCCGGCCGATACACGATCAGGGCAGAAAGCGCAAGTTTGGCGCGACGTCCGGCGCGCTAAGCCTGCCGCCTTAGCCCCGCCACCATCCCCGGCAGGTCCACCGGCCGCTCGCAGATGGCCGTCGCGCCGGCTTCCGTCAGTTCGGCAACGCCACCATAGCCCCAGGCGACCCCGATGGACGGGATTCCGTGCCGCTGGGCCGCATGGATGTCGTGCAACCGGTCACCGATCATCACGGTGTGCTGCGGATCGATCCCCTGCTCCGCGATGATCTTGGCGATGATATCGGCCTTGTCGTCGAGGCTGCCGTCGAGCGCCGCGCCATAGACCCGTTCGAACAGGGGCCCGTAGCCGACATGCTCGACGATGGGCACGGCATAGGGCTCGGGCTTGGCGGTGCAGACGAACATGCGGTCGCTGGTGGCGCGGACGGCCGTCACCGCGTCCATGATGCCCGGGTAGAGCGAGAGGTCGTACATGCCGCCGCCGCGATAGTGGAAGCGGTAGCGATCGAGCGCCGCTTCGGGGTCGCCGTCCGCGGGAAGCAATTGCCTGAAACTCTGGCGGAGCGACGGCCCGATGACCCAGGTCAGCGCCTCGAAGGGCGGCGGTTCGTGGCCGAGATCGACAAGCGCCTTGCGGACCGAGCCGACAATGCCGGGCGCCGGATCGGTAAGCGTTCCGTCGAGATCGAAGAGCACGGTCGTGGACATCCGGCCCGTTTAGGCCGGAGGGCGCTCCGCGTCCATCCGCAACGCCGCACGCCCGCTGCGCCGCAACATGGCGTGACAAGACCTGCCCGTTCGGCCAAAAAGCACGGATTCCGGATCGGGCGGAGGGACAGGCAGCATGGCATCGGTCATTTCCGTCAGCCTCGATCGCCGTCATCGCTTCTCCAAGGAGCGCGCCGAGCGGATTGCGCTGATCACCGGCGAAGGCGTCGAGGGCGACGCCCACCGCGGGGTCACGGTGAAACACCGCTCGCGGGTGCGGGCTGACCCGAGCCAGCCAAATCTCCGGCAGGTTCACCTCATCCACGCGGAACTGTTCGCCGAACTTGCCACGAAGGGTTTCGCCGTGGCTCCCGGCGATATCGGCGAGAACATCACCACGGAGGGTATCGACCTTCTCGCCCTGCCGACCGGCGCACGCCTTTCCATCGGAGGCGCCGTCATCGAGATCACGGGCCTGCGCAATCCCTGTATCCAGCTCGATCGGTTCCAGGATGGCCTGATGCAGGCGGTGCTGGACCGCGACGCCGACGGCAGGCTCATCCGCAAGGCGGGGATCATGGGCATCGTCATCGAGGGCGGACAGATCAGCATCGGCGACCGGATCGACGTCGAACTGCCGGCCGCGCCGCACCGTCCGCTGGAAAAGGTCTGAGCCGTCAGCTGCGCGGACCGAACAGGATCACCGCAGCGCCGACGAGGCAGATGGCCGCGCCGGTCATGTCCCAGCGATCGGGTCGCTGCCCCTCGACCATCCACAGCCAGGCGAGCGAGGCCGCGATATAGACGCCGCCATAGGCCGCATAGGCGCGGCCGGCATGCTCGGCCTCCACCTGCGCGAGCGCCCAGGCGAAGAAGGCGAGCGCCATCAGGCCGGGGCCGAGCCAGAGCACCGACTTGCCGAGCCGCAGCCAGGCCCAGAAGGCAAAGCAGCCGGCAATCTCGGCAATGGCGGCAGCGGCGAAAGCGGCGAGGGTTGGAATCGCGAGCGACGGCATCGGCCAAGCTATGCATATCGGGTGAGGCGCGCGCGAGACCCGGTATCCACCTGCCCTGGAAATGCTCTAGAAGCACGGCGGAGCAGCATCCAGCATCGGGAGAGAACAATGGGCGCACTCGACGGCAAGGTCGCCATCGTCACCGGAGCCGCGCGCGGCATCGGCAAGGCCATCGCGGCGCGCTTCGTCGCCGAAGGCGCAAGCGTTGTCCTGTCCGACATCAATGCCGATGCGGGCGCCGCGACCGCCGCCGAGCTCGCCAAGACCGGCAAGGCCGCCTTCGTCTTCGCCGATGTCGGCGATGCCGGCTCCGTCGCGACGCTGGTGGAAGGCGCGCGCTCGGCCTTTTCGGGCGATATCGACATCCTCATCAACAATGCCGGCATCGTTCACTCCGCCGAATTCCTCGATCTCGCCGAGGCGGATTTCGACAAGGTCCTGCGCGTCAACCTCAAGGGCTCGTTCCTCGTGGGACAAGCGGTGGCCAAGCGCATGGTCGAGCAGGTGAAGGCTGGCAAGGCGGCGGGCGCCATCGTCAACATGAGCTCGGTCAACGCCCGGCTCGCCATCGCCAACCAGATCCCCTATTGCGTATCGAAGGGCGGCGTCAGCCAACTGACCAATGTCATGGCGCTCGGCCTCTCCGAATGGGGCATCCGCGTCAACGCCATCGGCCCCGGCTCCATCGCCACCGAGATGCTGGCGAGCGTCAACAACGATCCCGCCGCCCGCCATCGCCTGTTCTCGCGCACGCCGCTGCGCCGCCTTGGCGAACCCGGCGAGATCGCCAGCGTCGCGGTGTTCCTCGCCTCCGACGCATCGAGCTACGTCACCGGCCAGACGATCTATGCCGATGGCGGCCGGCTCGGCCTCAACTACACGGTTCCGGTGAAGGATTGAGCGGCGAACTGCCGCCGGCGCTGCGTGCAGCCGTCGAGGCGCTGGCGGCCGAGTTCCCCGGCCGCGAGCTTGCGACGGCGAGCGCCGCCATGTCGGCGGACTACCGCGCCGGCCGGGGCACGCGCTTTTCCCGGCCCGTCGATCTTGCCGCCTACGCGGTCACGCGCCTGCCCGCGACCTTCGCGGCGGCGCGCGCCGCCCTGACCGAAGCGGCGGCGCGGACCGACTTCGCACCGGCCTCGCTCATCGATCTCGGCTGCGGGCCGGGATCGGCCGCATGGGCGGCGGTCGAGGCATTTCCGACGCTCGCCGGAGCGGAACTGGTCGATTCCCACGCGGGAATGCTGGCGACCGGCCAGCGTCTCGCCGCGGGCGCTCCGCCGGCCCTGGCGGGGGCGGCCTGGACAACGCTCGCCATCGACGATGCGCTGAAGCGGCCGGCAACGGCCGACATCGTGGTCGCGTCCTACGCCTTCAACGAACTCCCGGCCGAGCGGCTGAGAGCCTCTGGGGCGGCGCTCGCGCGGTTGTCGCGCGGCCTTGTCGTCATTGTCGAGCCGGGCTCCATGGCGGGCTTCGCCGCCGTCCGCGCCCTGCGCGACGCCCTGATCGCGGCGGGCTGGTCGATCCTCGCCCCCTGCCCTGGCGACGGTGCCTGTCCGATCAAGGCGCCGGACTGGTGCCACTTCTCGCAGCGGCTGCCTCGGCTGCGCGCCCATCGCGCCGCCAAGGGTGCCGAAGTTCCGTTCGAGGACGAGCCCTATTCCTATGTCGCCGCAGCCGCGCCAGGCATCGCCGTGCGCCCGGCTGCCGCGCGGATCCTGCGCCCGCCGCAGGCCACGAAGCCGGCAACCAGATTTCGCCTCTGCACGCCGTCCGGCATCATCGACGAGCAGGTCGCAACGCGCGACCGCGACAGAACGCGCCTGACCCGCAAATGCGGCTGGGGCGATGAGTTTCCGCTATCGACGACGAACGGGTGATCCCATGCGCCTTGCTGCCCTGACGATGGTGCTTTTTGGCCTGTCCATGCCGGCGATGGCCCAGAGCGACAGCCTGTCCTTTGCCCAGCGCCTCGCGGTCTATCGCGCCTGCAAGCCCGATCTCGACCGTCATTGCCCGGATGCGGGACGCGACACCGGGCGCATCCGCGCCTGCCTGACCACCAACCAGACCCGGCTCTCCGGCGATTGCACTTCAACCATCCGACAGACCGGCGCGCGCTGAACCGCCGGCCTCCCCTGCGGGCGCAGCCATTGACCCTCCGCCCTCCCGCCGGGAATAGGTGGGACAGGATGGGGATTTCCGCATGAGCGCCGTCGTCTTTCCGTGGCTGTGGGCCGCCTTCACCGTGCTGGCCTCCGCCGCCCAGACGGCGCGCAATGCCATGCAGCGCAGCCTCACCGAGACGCTCGGCACGATTGGCGCGACGCATGTCCGCTTCCTTTACGGCTTTCCCTTCGCGCTGATCTTCCTGGGCCTCGTCCATGCCATGGTACCGGCCAAGGCCCCGGCGCTGCACGGCACGTTCTGGCTCTGGACCCTCATGGGCGGGCTGGCGCAGATCGGCGCGACAGCATTGATGCTCGCCGCCATGCGGCAGCGATCCTTCGTGGTCACGACCGCCTACACCAAGACCGAGCCGGTGCTGGTGGCCCTGTTCGGCGTCGTCCTGCTCGGCGACCACCTCAACGGCTATGCGTGGCTCGCCATCGTCGTGGCGACGGCCGGCATCCTGCTGATGTCGTGGAAGCCGGGGACCGAGCAATCGATGCGTCCGGCGCTGCTTGGCGTCGCTTCGGCAGCGCTGTTCGGCATCGCCGCCGTCGGCTTCCGTGGCGCGATCCGTTCGCTGGACACGGACAGCTTCGTGCTGGCGGCCACGACGACGCTGGCCTGCGGCCTCGGCATCCAGACGCTGGTGCTGTCCGGCTATCTCGCCATCGCCGACCGCGCCAACCTCGTCGCCATCCTGAAGGCCTGGCGCGTCTCGGTCGTGGCCGGCTTCATGGGCGCCTTCGCCTCGCAGTTCTGGTTCCTCGCCTTCGCGCTGGAAACGGTCGCCAAGGTGCGCACGCTCGCGCTCGTCGAGGTGCTGTTCGCCGGCATCGTCTCGGGCGCGATCATCAAACAGGCGACATCGCCACGCGATGCCTTCGGCATCGTGCTGATCGTCGCCGGTGTCGCCGTGCTGCTCAGCTACGGGTGAGCGGCGAGAGCCTCGTCACGTGGCCCATCTTGCGGCCGTCGCGCTGGTCGCGCTTGCCGTAGAGGTGGAGCACCGCGCCCTCCTCGGCAGCAAGCCGCCGCCAGTTCTCGACATCCTGCCCGATCAGATTCTGCATCACCGCATCCGAATGGCGTTCGGTCGAGCCGAGCGGCAGGCCGGCCACCGCGCGCATGTGATTCTCGAACTGCGAACAGTGGCAGGCGGCTTCCGTCCAGTGGCCGGAATTGTGAACCCGCGGCGCCATCTCGTTGAGCAGCAGGGTCTTCTCGCGGGTCACGAACAGTTCCACGGCGAGAACGCCGACATAGTCGAGCTTCTCGGCAAGGACCGTGCCCATCAGCGCAGCCTTGGCCGACAGGCCGACATCGATCGTCGCCGGCACAGTGGAAGTGCGGAGGATGCCGCCCCTGTGGACGTTCTCGACCGGGTCGTAATGGCGGATCTCGCCATCAACGCCGCGCACGATCAGCACTGAAATCTCGCGCTCGAACGGCACGAAGGCCTCGAGGATGGCCGGCTGCCGGCCGATGGCCGCGAAAGCCGTCTCGGGGCTGTCACCCTGCCGCACCACGACCTGCCCCTTGCCGTCGTAGCCGAAGCGTCGGGTCTTCAGCACGGCAGGCCGGCCGAGACGCTCCAGGGCGCGCGTCAGGTCCTCGACGCTGTCGACCGGCTCGAAGTCCGGGACGCCGAGGCCGCATTCACGTGCGAAGGTCTTCTCGACCACGCGATCCTGCGAGACGGACAACGCCTTCGGCCCCGGCCGGACGGACAGGCGGCTCGACAGGAAGTTCGCGGCCTTGTCGGGCACGTTTTCGAATTCGTAGGTGACGATATCGACGTCCTCGGCGAAGCGCGCCAACGCCACCTCGTCGGAATAGTCGGCTTCGGTGATGCGCCTGACGACGTCGAAAGCCGGGCTTTCCGGCTCGGGGGCGTAAACCTGACAACGCAGGCCGAGCCTTGCTCCCGCCAGCGCCAGCATCCGGCCGAGCTGGCCGCCGCCGAGGATGCCGATGATCGAATCCGGTCCGGCGGACCGATCACTGCTCGTCACGAGGGCGCTCCGCAATGGCGGCCGTCTGGCGCGCGCGATAATCGTCCAGTCGGTTGGCCAGCGCGTCGTCGTTCAGCGCCAGCACGGCCGCCGCAAGCAGCGCCGCGTTGATCGCGCCGGGCTTGCCGATGGCAAGCGTGCCGACCGGTATGCCGCCCGGCATCTGCACGATGGAATGAAGGCTGTCGACGCCCGACAGCGCCTTGCTCTCGACCGGCACGCCGAAGACCGGCAGCGGTGTCAGCGACGCGGTCATGCCGGGCAGATGCGCGGCGCCACCCGCGCCGGCGATGACGATGCGGTAGCCCCTGGCCTTGGCCGATTTGGCGAAGTCATAGAGCCGGTCCGGCGTCCGGTGGGCCGACACGATCAGCGCGTCGTGGCCGATCCCCAGCGCCTCCAGCGTTTCCGCGGCATGACGCATGGTGGTCCAGTCGGACTGCGAACCCATGATGATTGCGACGGGTTTCGCCCCGCCCGCGGCCGTCTCCGGCATCGACGCCTCCCCCGCCCGTCGAGGGATCGACGGCATGCGACAAGAAGCGGCGGAGCATAGGCAGAGCCTTGCGGCGCGGCAAGGGCGGCAACTAGCACTTCCGTATCACGCGGAAAGGCGGCCGATTGGCCATTCAAGCGCGGGCGGCGACACGTTGGCACGCGTACTGAATGGCGCCTCCCGGATCGCAGTATGCGCGAGCGGATGTGAACCCTTGCCGGCAGATCGAAGGCGCGGCGCAATACGCAAATACCCGCACCTCCAGAATGATAACGAGTTTTCTTGATGTATTTTCATAGCCGCGACCTAACCGCGGCAGGCAGGCCAATAACCTAGGCGCGGCCCGGCAGCATCACGCAATGATGTCCGGCGTCAGCACGTCTTCGAGATAGGCAATGCGATCACGCAGGGCGAGCTTGCGCTTTTTCAGGCGTTGAAGCTGCAGGCGATCGGCCACGACCAGCGCCCCAAGCGCCTCGATCGCCGTATCGAGGTCGCGGTGTTCCTGCCGCAGACGCTCCAGCTCATCGGCCAGCGCGCTTTCCTCGTCTTCGCTCAATGCCATCTGCCGCCCGCAAGCCTGTCGCCGGGTCCATCCGCGACCCGTGCCGCGCCACTATCGCGTCGGGGAGCCACGAGGGCAAGGAGCGCGGGCCACGGAAGCTGTCCTGTGAGCCGTAACATTCCGTGACTTTACTTTGCCGTATTCAGGTCCAGACTGACTGGTGTCCGATGCGTTTCGGACGGTTGTCCGATCCGCGCCGGCAAGCCCCATTCCCAGGAGGATATGGATGAGCCTGCAGTCGCATCTCACGGAACTCGAACGGCGCCACGAGGCGCTCGATCGCGAATTGGCCGAGACGATGGCGTGTCCCTCGTCGGGCGACGATGAAATCGCTGCGCTCAAGCGGCGCAAACTGCTCCTGAAGGACGAGATTGCTCGCCTGAAGTCCGGCGAGCGGAGTGTGCATTAAAGGACACTCCACCGGATCATGGCCGCGCGCGGCGCGGACGAACCGTTGAACGGACCGCCGGCAGCCCTTGAGGCGCCGGCGGTTTCGTTTTTGACCTGCCCTATCGCGCCCACATCCGCCAGAACACACCGTCGCGCTTGACGACGAGGTGCATCAGGGCGCCGCCGATATGGGCGAAGACCAGCAGTGTCATGAGCAATGCCGCGCCGAAATGAACCTTGTAGATGGCTGTGCAGGTCGCCTCCTGCCCCGAGAACGGCAGCGTCATCGGAACGGTCCAGAACAGGTTGACCGGGCCGTAGCACATGGATGTCGCCAGCCATCCAGCGAAAGGCACGACGAAGATCAGGATGTACAGCAGATGATGGACGCTGGTGGAGGCGATGCGCTCGAACGGCGTCAGCGACGCTTCCGGCGGCGGAACGCCCTTGACCAGGCGAACGGCCACGCGGGCGCAGGCCAGGAAAAACACGATCAGTCCGAACGACTTGTGCCATTCGTAGAGTGAGTTCTTCAATGCCGGATTGGCAGCGGGATCAGGCGGATAGGGAATGCTGGCCATGTAGATGCCGACCGGCACCATGGCGAAGATGATGGCCGCCATCACCCAGTGGATAATGCGATGGGGGGTCGAGTAGGTCTCTGGCTGCATGGCTTGATGCTCTCGCCCGGTGTGGAGGATCGTGCTGCTGGTCGGATACACCCTGCTACCGGCCGGCGGATGCGCAAGGATCGCGCAACCGGCCATCCCGCCTCTGGCGGAACCTTCCGTCTCGGCGCGATGATCGGCGGCGGTTCCGCAACTTGCAAGTGTGACCGGAACCGAAGTCCCGCCCATTCCTGTCGTCAGCCGAAGCGCGTAGTGACACGATCCGGCCAATCGTGGCTCTATGGTCACGGCGGTTTCATCGCACCTGCCACGCGATCTCGTGCTTGAACGGTGCGTCGAACCAACCCAGATAAGCCTGTCGGGGGCCGACGTTTCGACCTGCACCCCCGAATGACATTGCCAAGGCAGCCGCATGACGAGTGAGACCGGCCTTCTCGGGTCGTCCGACGACGTTTCCCGCGCCCGCGCCGAACGGGCCATCGCCGAGTTTCGTGCCGGACGTCCCGTGCGGATCGACGGGCATGGCGCGCGGATCGCCGTCGCCGGCGTCGAAACGCTCGATCTGTCGCTCGCGGCCGCCCTTGCGGCACGTGCGTCCAGCGCGCCGCATCTGGTCCTGCCGGCGGCACGCCTGCGCCGCCTCGGGCTAGAGCGCAGCGTTCCCGGCCGCGTCGCTCTGCCCCATATTGATCTCGCGCGTGTCGAGCAGCTCGCCTTGCTGATCGAAGCGCGCATCGACGCGCCAGTCGCGCCGGTCGATGCGCTCGACGAGGCAGCCCTTGAACTGGCGCGCCTGGCCCTGACCGTGCCTGCCGTCGTGGTCGTGCCTCTCGGCGCGGACGCCACGCCGGACGAGGTCATCGCCGTTTCCTCCGATGATGTGCTCGGCTACCGCCGCGCCCAGTCGCGCCGCCTTGCCATTGTCGGGCGGGCCCCCGTGCCCCTCGAAAATGCCCCTGAAAGCGAGTTCGTCGTGTTCCGCGGCGGCGAAGGCCTGCGCGATCAGGTGGCGATCATCGTCGGAAAACCCGACCACGACCGGCCGGTGCCTGTGCGACTGCACTCCGCTTGCCTGACGGGCGACCTGTTCGGCTCGCTGAAGTGCGACTGCGGCGACCAGCTGCGCGGTACTGTTCAGTGGATGGCCGAGAACGGTGGCGGCATCCTGCTCTATCTGGATCAGGAAGGGCGCGGAAACGGCATCGCCAACAAGATGCGCGCCTACCGGCTGCAGTCGCTCGGCTGGGACACCTACGACGCCGACGAGGTGCTGGGCTTCGATCTCGACCAGCGCCGCTTCGATTTCGCGGCCAACATGCTCAAGCAACTCGGCGTTACGCGCATCGACATGATGACCAACAATCCCGTGAAGGTCGCCGCCATGCGTGACGCCGGTCTCGATGTCGTTTCGGAGCGGCGGGTGATCGGCCGGGCCACGGACCAGAACGTCCGCTACCTGACCTCCAAGCGCGACCGCGCCGGCCACGCCATCGATGCGGACGCGCTGCTCGCCAGCCTGACTGCCGGCAAGTAACCGGGCACCGTTTGCGCTGAATCGCGAGTGAACGGGCGGTCGAGGATGCGACGGGCATCCTTCATCGCACCGCAACCGCCGATGGGTTATCAAAGCGCTTCCCGCCGCCGGATGACCGCATGCCCGAGGATCGCCCGCCCTTTCCCCTGACGATCGCGTTCGGGCTGTTTGGCCTCGCCTGGTTCGTGCTGGCCGGCCCCTGGCTGATCGGCAGCGTGACGATCCCCTGGGACGGCAAGGCGCACTGGTATCCGCATCTCGTCTTCGCGTCCGGCGCCTTCCATGGCGGGGAAAGCCCCGCCTGGACACCCAACATCTTCGCGGGCTCGCCGGAAATCGCCGATCCGCAATCCGTGCTGTTCTCGGTTCCGCTGCTTCTGCTCGCGCTGCTGCGCCCCTCGCCGTCCCTGCTCGCGATGGACTGGGCGGTGTTCCTGATGCTCCTCGCCGGCGGCGCTGCCGTCATCATGCTGTTCCGCGACCGCGGCTGGCATTGGGGCGGCGCACTTGTCGCGGCGATCGCGTTTGCGTTCGGCGCGGCGGCGTCATGGCGCCTGCAGCACCTGTCGCAGGTCTTCTCGCTCTGCTGGTGGATGATCTCCTGGTGGCTGCTGTCGCGCGCCCTGAACCGCTCCTCGCTCGTTCACGGCGTTCTCGCAGGACTGGCGGCCGGCGCGATGCTGCTCGGGCGCGACCAGGTTGCCCTGCTGTCCGCCTATCTCCTCGCGGGTGTCGTGCTCGACCATTGTCTGCGCGCACAGCATCGCGGTGCCGCGCTCCGGGCGAGCCTGCCGCCGCTGATCGCGGCGGGGATCGCCTGCCTCCTGGTCGCGGCCCTTCCCGTGGTGATGTCGGCGCTATGGGGAGCCGAATCCAACCGCGTGGTGATCGATCTCGATGGAGCCGGTCGCGGCTCGCTTCACCCGGCCCATCTTTTGACCGTGGCCATCGGCAACCTCTATGGGGCGGCGGGCATGCTCGCGAACCATTGGGGGCCGCCAAGCCCGACATGGGGCGATACCGGCCTGTTCCTCGCCCGCAACATGGGCGTGCTCTACTCGGGGGCCATCCCCTTCTTCCTGATCCTCGCGACCATCTGCTCCGGCGCGGCCTTCCGCACCGAGATTCGGTTCGTGACCGCGGCACTGGCCCTGATGCTTGTCTATGCGCTCGGCTGGTACACGCCCGTGTTCCAGCTGTTCTGGCACCTGCCAGGCATCGGCCTGTTCCGCCGGCCGGCGGATGCGGTCTTCGTCATCGGTGGCCTGACAGCGATCCTCGCCGGCTATGGCGCGCACCTGCTGCTGACCGGCAAGCTGGCGACCCGCTGGATCGTCGAGACGGGCATCGCCTTCCTGCTCGTCATCCTCGCGATGATGCTGATCCTGTGGAAACAGGCGCCGATGACCGCCTGGGTCTCGCTGCTGATCGGCATCGTCACGCTGGTCCTGTCGCTGGCGATCCTGGGCGCCGCCCGACTCGTCAAACCGAGCCTGCTGCCGCTCGCGCTCGCCGCGGTGCTCGTGCAGGATATCGCGATCACCAATGCGCCGAGCGAGTCCACGGCCCTGCCGCCGCAGGCCTATGACGTGCTGCAACCCGAAACCGCCGACCCGACTGTCGCGCTTCTGAAGACTCGCATTGTCCGCAACGGCGAACGCCGCGACCGGATCGAGCTGATCGGGCTGGGCTACCCCTGGCAGAACGCTGCGCTGTCCCACGGTTTCGAGGACACTCTGGGCTTCAATCCCGTGCGCTCGGCCGCTTATGCCAATCTCGTCGGCGCCGAAGACATCGCCGCCCTGCCCGGCCAGCGCCGGTTTCCGTCGGCCTTTCCGTCATACCGGTCGCCGCTCGCCGACATTCTCGGGCTGCGCTTCGTCGTGTCCGGCGTGCCCATCGAACAGGTCGACAAGACCCTCGCCCCGGATGCCTTCCCGCTCGTCGCGCGGACGCCGGATGCCTACATCTACGAGAACACCCGCGCCCTGCCCCGCGCATGGGTCGCGCCGGCGACGGCTCCGACGCCGCCTGATCTTGCCACAGCCGGTTTTCCAGCTGGTCTCGATCCACGGGACACCGTTCTGATCGAGGGGCCGGTCTCTCCCCGGCGGAGCGGCGGCACGGCGCGCATCGTGTCCTACGGCAACACGGAGATCGTGGTTGAAACCCAAACCGCCGACGGCGGCACGCTGGTTCTGGCCGATGCCTGGCACCCGTGGTGGCGGGCACGGACCGGCGGCGCGGAAGTGCCGATCCGGCGGGCCTATGGCCTCGTGCGCGCCGTCGAGGTTCCAGCCGGCCGAGCCACCGTGCGCTTCACATTCGAGCCGGTGCGCGGCGCGCTCGCGCAGCTTTCAGGGCGTTAGATCAGGCCGTCCGGAACGGCCGGATGGCAATTCCGGCTGCTTCCAGCGTGTCACGCACCTTGCGGGCCATGGCGATGGCGGCGGGGTTGTCGCCATGGACGCAGATCGTGTCGATGGCGACCTTCAGCTTCTTGCCAGTGACCGTCGTGACTTCCTGATCCTGCACCATGCGCAGCACGCGCTCGGCCGCGAGGGCGGCATCGTGGATGATCGAGCCTTCCTTCTTCCGGCTCGTCAGGTTGCCGCTGTCGTCGTAGGTGCGGTCGGCGAAAATCTCCCGCGCCATGGGCAGGCCAAGCTTCTCTCCAACGCGCTCGGTCGGCAGGGTCGGCATGACCACGAAGACCAGCGAGGGATCGACTCCCTTGATCGCCCGGCCGATGGCGAGGGCGATGTCCTCGTCGTCATTGCTCATGTTGCCGAGCGCGCCATGGGCCTTCACATGCGTGACCTTGTGACCGGCAAGCGCCGCACAGGCCTGCATGGCGCCGATCTGGTAGGCGACTTGCTTCTCGATATCCGCCATGGTCTCGCCGCGGATGGTGCGGCGGCCGAAGCCCCAGAGATCGCCGAATCCGGGATGCGCACCGATGGAGACGCCCTTCGCCTTCGCGATCTCGGCGGTGCGGTGCATGATGATCGGGTCGCCCGCGTGCCAGCCGCAGGCAATGTTGGCGGACGAGACGATGGACAGCATGGCGTCGTCGTCGCCCATCTTCCAGGGCCCGAAGCCTTCGCCCATGTCGGCATTCAGATCGACGCTGGCCATGGCCTTCTCCTCAGGTGTTGCCGGTCGCGAGGTCGAACCGCCCGTGAGCATCGACCCAGCCGTCGACGAGATTAGCGGCGAGCAGCGCTTCCGGATCGAAGGCGGGCCCTATCGCCTTCAGCCCGCCGAGCACGGCGGCAAGCATGGCCGCCTGTTCGCGGGCGGCCACGATGGCAGCCGCCTGCGAGACGATCTCGAAGCGGACCTCGCTGCCGGGGCGGTTCTGGACGAAGCGTGGCAGATCCGCCGAGATCATCGTCGCGATCTTCGGATAGCCGCCGGTGGTGCCCGCATCGGCCAGGAGCACGATAGGTTCGCCCGAACCCGGAACCTGGATCGCACCGGTCGGGATGCCGTCCGAGACGATGTTGAAACCCTTGGCGTGTTCGATGGTGGCGCCGGTCAGACGATAGCCCATCCGGTCGGCCTGCGGTGAAATCACGTAGGGCTGCCCGACCAGCGTCTCGATACCGGCTGCGGTGAAATAGTCGTCCTGCGGACCGAGAACCACGCGGAACGGGCCGGCATGGACGCGTGGCGGCACGGTCGCGGTCAAATCCGGCCCCATCGGCGCGCCGTTGACGACGAGCACCTGCCCGGCCTTTACCGGCTCACGGCCGACGCCACCCAACCCTGCGCGCAGGTGGAACGACTGGCTGCCGAGATCCCGGGGCAGGTCGAAACCGCCCGACACCGCCAGCACCATGAAGGTCCCGGCCTTGGCGGGGCCGACGGTGATCGTCTGGCCCGGCTCGGCCGTCGCCGAAGTGAGCGGCCGCACTGCCTCGCCATCGATCCTGAGGTCGGCAACGGCGCCCGCAAGCGCGATGCGCACCGGGCCGCCCTCGACAACGAAGGAGCCGCCCATGACGGTGAATTCTATCGCGCCCGTGCCCTGATCGTTGCCGACGAGCATGTTGGCGACGGCCAGCGCGATCCGGTCCACCGCTCCTGCCGATCCCACGCCATAGCGGCGGTACCCGAAGCGCCCACCATCCTGGATGGAGGTTCCAGCGCCGCAATCCTTGACCTTGAGCACGGTCATGGCGCGACCAGCTCCGCGACCGGCTCGCCGGCGGCGGCCGCGGCATCGAGCGCGTCCCAGCGGGATGCATCGATCGGCTGGAAGACGACCTCTTCGCCCGCGCCGACGAGGAAGACGGGATCGCGGTCCGGCATGAAGTTGCGCACCGGCGTGCGGCCGAGGAGATGCCAGCCGGACGGCGCCTCGACGGAAGCGAACAGCGCCTGCACACCGCCGATGGAGACGGTGCCGGCCGGCGTCTTGAGCCGTGGATCGGTACGGCGCGGCAGCGCGATCGACTGGTCGGCCCCCGACAGGTAGCAGAAGCCCGGAAGGAAGCCGAGCATGGCAACCCGATAGACCCGTTCGGAATGGCGGCGGATCACCTCGTTGGCGGTGATGCCGTGGGCGGCCGCGACGTCCTCGAGATCGATACCGAACGCGCCGCCATAGACGACGGGAATGCGCCAGCGCCTGGCGGCCTTCGTGTCCGTCGTCAGGCCGTCCAGCAATTCCATAACCCGCGTCTCGAAAGCGGGCATGTCGATCACCAGCGGATCGACCTGCACGAAGACGGAACGATAGGTCGGCAGGCTTTCGACCACGCCGGGAAAGGCCGCCGCCGACAATGCCTCGTCGAAGGCGAGGCACAGGGCGTTGATCCCGTCGTCGATCTCGGTGCCGAACTCGATCGTCACCGCGCTGTCACCGCAGGCGAGAAAGCGCGGCCGGACGGCGAGGCCCATTCCATTCACTCCTTGAATCGCATGCCTGCCGCCGCCTAACGCGGCGGCCCTCCCGCCTGCGTCGCCTCCACGAACATCCGCGGCAGCACCGTCACGATCTCGGGGAAGATGGTGATCACCGCGATCGCGACGACGAGCATCAGGAAGAAGGGCAGCGAGGCGTAGGCGACGAACCAGCTGTCGCGGCCGCTCATCGATTGCAGCACGAAGAGCACGAAGCCGACGGGCGGCGTCACCTCCGCGATCTCGACCAGCAGTACGATGAAGATGCCGAACCAGATCGGATCGATGCCGACCTTCTGAATCATCGGCAGGACGATGGTCGTCGTCAGCACGATCATCGACACGCCATCCAGCGCCGTGCCGAGCAGAATGTACATGATCGTCAGCACGGCGATGAGCTGGAACTTCGAGGGGTTCAGCCACGCCACATATTCGGCGAGCGCCCGCGGAATGCCGGTGAAACCCATCGCCAGCGTCAGATAGGCAGCGCCGGCGAGGATGAACATGATCATCGCCGAGAGACGCGTCGCACCGAGGAGGCTCTCGCGGAAATTCTCCCAGGTGAGCGAGCGGCCCCACCAGGCGAGCGCCAGCGAACCGACGGCGCCGAAGGCAGCGGCCTCGGTCGCCGTCGCCCAGCCCGCAACGATGACCCAGATCACCATGAGGATCAGCAGCATGCAGGGGATCAGTTCGCGCGAGGCATGCAGCTTCTGCCGCAGCGTCGTCGAGCCGATGTCGTCCGGCGGCACCTTGTCCGGATTAAGCAGCGCCCAGACGATGATGTAGCCCGAGAACAGCACCATCACGAGCAGGCCGGGCAGGAAGCCGGCGAGGAAGATCTGGATGATCGAGACCTCGGCGGCGACCGCGTAGACGACCATGATGATCGAGGGCGGGATGAGGATGCCAAGCGTGCCGGAGCCCGCCAGCGAGCCGAGCGACATGTTGTCGGGATAGCCCCGGCGCTTCAGTTCCGGGACGGTCATCTTGCCGATGGTCACCGCGGTCGCGGCGGAGGAGCCGGACACCGAGCCGAAGATGCCGCAGGCGAGCACGTTGACGTGCAGGAGCCGCCCCGGCAGGCGGCGCAACCAGGGCGCCAGCCCGATGAACATCTGGTTGGCGAGGTTGGTGCGGAACAGGATCTCGCCCATCCAGACGAAAAGGGGCAGCGCTGCCAGTTCCCAGGAGGCGACCGATTGCCAGACAGCCGTCGCAAGATTGAGCGTCGGCGAGGAATTGGTGAAGAAGGCCATGCCGACCCAGCCGGTAATGGCGAGGCCGAAGCCGATCCAGGCGCCGAGCGTCAGGACCACGAACATGACGACGAGCAGGACGCCGCCGATGGCGAGTGTCGACATGACTCAGACCTCGCCCGAATAGTCGCCGGCCGCGTGGCGGTCGCGCACCTGCTGAACATAGGTCGGAACGAGGCCGCCGACGACGCGAACCAGCTCATCGACGAGAGCCACCGCGAGCACGGCCGCACCGAGTGCCACCGGCGCCTGGGGTATCCAGAGCGGCAGCGGCAGCAGACCCTGCCCGCGATCGTTGAAGACGTAGCTCTCGTAGACCATGTTGCCGAGCGCATAGGTCAGGAAGAGCGCGAAGGCCGAGCACATGGCGAGCGCGACGAGCTCGATCCAGCGCGCGGTGCGGTCGGAAAAGCGGTCGATGAATATGCCCATGCGGACGAGCTCGCCGCGCTTGAAGGTCGCGGCCAGCGGCAGGAAGGCGGCGCCGGCACAGATCCAGGCGGTGATGTCGTCGGCGCCGCGCACCATGACGCCCACTGGCCGCAGCGCGGCCTGGGCCATCATCAGGAGGCAGATGGAGAGAACGCAGGCGGCACCCAGCCACGCGGCTCCAGTGTAGAGGAAATCGAGCGTTTTTCGCATGACCGGCCTATGGTCCATCGACGCGCGTCGCGGACAGTGTCGGCGGCGGCTTCAGGCTGAGTGAGAATGCGGTGTAATGCCACTGCGCCGCCTGCCGGACCGGCCGGGAAGCCGGTCCGGACAGTGCGTTGCGATCAGGCGCCGATGCGCTTGCGGTAGTCGGCGATGACGTTGCGACCGACATCGCCAGCCTTCGCCACCCACTCTTCCGTCAGCTTCGCGCCGACTGCCTTCACCTCGGTCAGCAGCTGAGGCGACGGATCGACGATGGTCATGCCGTTCTTGCGCAGTTCGGCGATCGAGTTGGTCTCGACCTCGCCGGCCAGCTTCCAGCCACGCTCCTCGGCCTTGGCCGACATTTCCGTCATGGCCTTGCGGACGGCCTCGGGCAGGCGCTGCCAGGCCCGCTCGTTCACGAGCACCGCGTTCTTCGGCATCGAGGCGCGCAGGTTGATGAACTGGCTGGAAAACTCCCAGGCGCGCGACTGCACGCCGGTGGCGCCGGAGGTGATCATGCCGGTGACGATGTTGGTCGCGAAGGCCTGCGGCACTTCGGAGGCCTGCACCAGCGTGGGAACCGCGCCGAGAAGCTCGGCCATGCGCGAGGTGATCGGCGACACCGTGCGGAACTTCATGCCGCGCATGTCGGCAGCCGAGTTGATCGGCGTCTTCGAGTAGAAGGCCTGGCTCGGCCACGCCACGCAGTAGAGCACGCGGATGCCGCGGCGCTGGCAGGCGGCTTCGAGCGCAGCCTTGGATGCCGCGTAGAGCGCCTGGCCCTGATCGAAGCCCTGCGCGAGGAACGGAATCGAATCGAGTTCGTAGATCGGGTCTTCGTTGCCGAACTGGCTGATCAGGATCTCGCCCGCGGCAACCTGACCGCTGCCGACGGCGCGGAGGATTTCCGGCAGACGGATCAGCGAATTGTTGGAGTGAATCTGGATCTTGATGCCGTTGTTGGTGGCCTTGGCGACCTCATCGACCCACCAGCGGACATTCTGCGTGTGATAAGTGCCGTCCGTATAGGGAACCGGCATGTCCCAGGCGGTCTGGGCGCGCGCGACGAGCGGCGCTGCCAGGACTGCCGTACCGGCTGCGCCGGCGACGAATTTGCGGCGATCGATCATTGGGAAATCTCCTGCAGTTCCCGTCTCTGGAATGCCCGGTCGCTGCCGACCGGCAAGGCTTGTGCCCTTGGGTATGATTGGACCGCCGTTCGAGCCCGGTGACAAGGCCCTGCACCGCATTGCCCGGTGCGCTGCAACGCACCCGCCCGGCCGTTCAGGAACTGCCGCCGACACCGCCGACGCTCGCCCGAACATTCCGCCCGCCCCGCGCCGCTGTCAACATAACGTTGATATTTTGTTGCCGTTTTATGCATTTGATTTTGACGAGATGTCGATCCATTCTATTCGGCCGCGTCGTGGACAGAGCCGGAGACGTCAAGATGGCCCCGCCCCCCAGCCTCGGCCCCATAGTCTCGTCAGCGCATCTCGCAGCCGGTGAAATGCCGGCCCTGTCCGAGTTCGAATTCGGCATGATCATGGTCAGCCACGCCTTCCACCGCTGGACGGTGCGCTGCGCGGCCGCGGCCGGTGCCCCGGGGCTCTCGGCGCTTGAGAACATGATCCTGCACACGGTCTATCATCGCGCGCGGCCGAAGCGACTGGCCGATATCGCGCTCGTCCTCAATGTCGAGGACATGCACCTCGTGACCTATGCCGTGAAGAAGCTGGAAAAGGCCGGGTTGGTGAAGGGCGAGAAGATCGGCAAGGAGAAGGCCGTTTCCGTCACCAAGAAGGGGGCCGACGCCGTGACGCGCTACCACGAGGTGCGCGAGGCGCTGCTGATCCAGGGCGTCAAGGCTTTCGGTACGGAGGCTCAGATCCTCAGCCGGATCGCCACCGAGATGCGGGCCCTGTCCGGCCTCTACGATCAGGCGGCGCGCGCCGCGGCGAGCCTCTGATCGAACCATCGTTCGAATGCATCCAGCCCGTCGGACACAGTGTTACCGTCGGTGAACCGCTTGCCGGTTCCTGAAACGGGAGGACACGATGAGCCGCAACGTCGAAACAGTGAAGGCCGCCTATGCCGCGTTCGGTCGCGGCGACATCCCAGCGATCCTGGCCCTGTTGGCTGACGACGTTGCGTGGGAACACGACTGGGGCGCGGCCACGCTCAAATGGTACAGGTCGCGCAGAGGGCCCGCCGACGTCGCGGGCTTCTTCCAGACGCTGGCGGATTTCGACTTCCTGCTCTTCGAGCCGGCCAACCTGCTGGAGGGTGGCAATCAGGTCGTCGCAGTCATCCACGTCGAACTGACGGTCAAATCCAACGGCAAGCGCTTCAAGGACCTCGAGGCGCATCTCTGGACCTTCGGCCCGGATGGCAAGGTGACGGGATTCCGCCACCTCACCGACACCCATCAACTGGCGATGGTGACGGCCTGAAGCCGTTCAGCCGCCATAGGCCTTGGCGCCTTTCGACGACACCAGCCCCTCTGCGAGATCGCGCTCCAGCGCCGCTCGATCTCGCTTGGCGGGATCGCCGATGCCTGCGCCACCCGGGGTCATGACCACGAGACGGTCATCCGGCGGGATGAGCTGGAAGCCCTTGCCCTTCAGCTTCTTGCCGGACTTCAGCGCGACAGCGCCGGCAGCACCGTCCCTGCCCCCGTCGCGCCCGCGCGGGGGGTGATCGATGCGATCATAGGCTGCGAGCAGGTCGAAGGGCTTGCCGATCCGGCTGCCGACCTCGATCACCTGGCCGAGCCCGCCGCGCGTGCGACCAGCCCCACCGGAATCCTCGCGGAACTCCTTGCGCCAGAAGATCAGCGGGGTGATCGACTCGGCGATCTCAACCGGCGTTCCTTTAACGCCCGAGGGATAGGCGGTCGCCGAGAGGCCGTCCTTCATCGGGCGCGCGCCGGTGCCGCCATTGGAGGTCACCGCCATGGTGAACCCGTAATTGCCGAGGCCGGCATCTTCCGTCTGGCCGCGAACATTGAGGTTCCACAGGCAGGACGTGCCCTCTGCCGGCACGCGGTCGGGAATGGCCTGCCGGAGCGCGCCGAACACCACGTCGGGCAACATCTGCCCGATGATGTGGCGCGAAGCGACCGGCTTCGGCTTGAGCGCGTTGACGATTGAGTTCTCAGGCGCGGAGACGGTCAGTGGCGCCAGCGACCCCGCATTGTTCGGGATGTCCTTGCCGACGATGCAGGCGAGGCCGAACACCGTGTAGGCGGTGGTATAGGCGAGTGGCACGTTGATGCCGCGCTTCGATGCCGGTCCGGTGCCGGTGAAGTCGACGTGGATACCCTTCCTTGTGACTTCCACCGTGCAGGACAGCGTCACCGGCTCGTCATAGCCATCGACCGTCATGGTGTTCGACCACTTGCCCTGCGGCAGCGCCGCGACAGCCTCGAGGACGGCGGCCTTGGAGCGGGACATGATGTGCCTGGACAGCACGTCGAGGTCCTTCAGGCCGAATTCCTCCATCATCTCGGAGAGGCGCTCGCAGCCGACATCGTTGCAGGCGGCAAGCGAATAGACATCGCCCTCCGTGTCGATGGGCAGGCGCGTATTGGCGCGGATCATCGCCATCAGCGTCTCGTTCAGCTTGCCCCGGTCGGCGAGCTTGAGGAGCGGGATGTAGAGCCCCTCCATGAACACGTCGGTGCCGTCGGGCCCGAAGCCGATGCCGCCGATATCCATCAAATGACTCGTGCAGGAAAACAGCCCGACGAGCTTGCCGCGATGGAAGGCCGGCGTCGTCAGCACGAAGTCGTTGAGGTGGCCGGTGCCCATCCACGGGTCATTGGTGATGTAGATGTCGCCCGGCTTCATCGTGTCGACCGGGAAGGCCTTGACGAAATGCCTGACGCTCTCGGCCATGGAATTGACGTGGCCGGGCGTGCCGGTCACGGCCTGGGCCAGCATGTTGCCCTCGCGGTCGAAGACGCCGGCGGACAGATCGCCCGCCTCGCGCACGATGGGCGAGAAGGCGGTGCGCAGCAGAACCTGCGCCTGTTCCTCGACCACCGCGATGAGGCGGTTCCACATGACCTGCAGTTCGATGTCGGAAAGCTTGCTCATGACGGTCACTTTCCCTTCTTCGAGGCAGGTTCGGCCTTCGCAGCAGATTTGCCGGCCTTGCGGGCGGTCAGGACGAGACCGAGCCCACCGTCGATCTCGGCATCGAAGGTCGCCGTGACGAAGGTGGACGTGCCGGCTTCCACGACGATGGCCGGACCGGCAATCCGAGCGCCGGGCGCCATGGCGAGGCGGTCGTACATCGGCACCTTCAAGGTCTTGCCGGCCTTGGCGTCGAAGACGGGCCGCGTGCCGATCGGTTTCGGCCCCGTCTTGGACTTCGGCTTCGCCAGCATTGGCGGCCGCGCGGTGTCGGTCGTCACCAGCAGCGACCACGACAGAATTTCGATGGCCGCGCCGGGAATGTGACGGGCGAACAGCTGGCGATAGCCTGCCTCGAAGCTGTCGCGCATCTTCGCCATGTCCTTGTCCGTCAGCGCACGGATCGGCAGCGCGACCGCGATCTCGTGCCCCTGCCCCGCATAGCGCATGAAGGCTGTGCGGGTTTCCGTCAGCTTGCGGTTGCCCGCGGCCGCCCTGGCGAGGGCCGACGCCTCGGCGCTCATGCCGGACAGCAGCCGGTTCGCCTCCTTCAGGTCGAAACGGTCGAGCCGCATGAACCTGGAATGGACCAATTCATAGGCCGCCGGCGCGCGCAGGAAGCCGACTGCCGAGCCGACGCCGGCGTCCGCCGGCACGACGATGCGGGCAATGCCGAGCTTCTCGGCAAGGCGGGCCGCATGGAGCGGCGCGGCGCCACCAAACGCGACCATGGTGTGATCGGAGACAACGACGCCGCGCTCGACGGAATGGACGCGGGCGGCATTGGCCATGTTCTCATCGACGATCTCGGCGACGCCATGGGCGGCCATCGCGGTCGACAGCGACAAGGGTTTGCCGACGCTCGCATCGAGCGCCGCATCGGACTTCTCGGGATAGAGCTTGATCGCGCCGCCTGCGAAACGGGCGGGCTCGATCTTGCCGATGGCAACATCGGCGTCGGTGACGGTCGGCAGCTCACCGCCACGTCCGTAGCAGGCAGGCCCCGGCACCGAGGCCGCGGAATCCGGCCCGACCGTGATGCGCTTCAGCGTATCGACGCGCGCGATGGAACCGCCGCCCGCGCCGATCTCGACCATTTCGATGACGGGGATACGGACGGGAAGACCCGAGCCCTTCATGAAACGCGACTGCCGGTCGACCTCGAAGGTGCGCGCCTTGTAGGGCGTCGCATCGTGGATGAGGCAGATCTTCGCGGTCGTGCCGCCCATGTCGAAGGACAGAACCTTGTCCTCGCCGCGCTCGGCCGCAATGTGCGCCGCGAGAATCGCGCCGCCTGCGGGACCCGACTCCACAAGGCGGATCGGAAAGCGCGCCGCCGTTTCCAGCGTCGCCAGCGAACCGCCCGAGGTCATCAGGTGAATGGGCTTCCCATAGCCTTCGGCGGCGAAGCGGGCCTTCAGGCGGCCGAGATAACCGGCCATCAGCGGCTGGACATAGGCATTGGCGACCGCCGTCGAGGTGCGCTCGTATTCGCGCATCTCCGGGCAGACCTCGCAGGACAGCGTGACCGCAATCTCCGGCACCTCCCTGGCGAGGATCTCGCGGACCCGTTCCTCGTGCTTGCCGTTGGCGTAGGAATGGATGAAGGCGACCGCGACCGCATCGACCTTCTGCTTCTTCAGCTCCTTGGCGAGGCGGACAACTGCGGCCTCGTCGAGTTCGACCCAGACCTTGCCCATCACGTCGATGCGCTCGGGAACGGTGAAACGCAACTGACGCGGCACGAGCTGGCGCGGCTTGTCGATGAAGATGTCGTACTGGTCGTAGCGCCCCTCGTCGGCGATCTCGATCACGTCCCGGAAACCGTCGGTGGCAATCAGCGCGGTCCGGGCGCCCTTGCGCTCGATCACCGCATTGGTCGCCAGCGTCGTGCCATGGACGAAGACGTCGAGGTCAGCGAAGCCGATGCCGGCCTCCTTCAGCACGATGCGCGTGCCGTCGACCACCGCCTCCTCGGGCGCATGGGGCGTGGTCAGCACCTTGGTGGTGAAACGCCTGTCACCCTGCTCAAGGACGATGTCGGTGAACGTCCCGCCGATATCGGTGGCAAGGCGGGTGATGCCCGATTTCGCCTTCGGTGACGACGCTGCCTTGGTCGAGGGCTTGGCTGCTGATTTGGCCATGCTGAGGTCGGTCCGATCCGTGAGGCCGGCACGCGGATGCACCATGCAGGCCGCTGCCGAGGTCGCAGGATTGTCGCACGAAACGCCGCCGTTTCACGACCGCCTGCGGTATGGGCGGTGACATTCCAGCGCCGCAGGGCGCAAGTCAACAATTCATCGACAATTCGTTGTCGAAATGGCCTCGTCAGCGCGGCAATGCAGACCTGCACTGCATTTGGCACGCGCGGTTCAGCGCACTTTCGCGAGCCACTTCTTGTCGAGCATCACGTGGATGCCCTTGTTGCCATTGACGACCTGCGTCACCCGGACGTCGGCGACCAGCGACAGGAGCGCGAAGGCTTCGTCGCGATCGAGGCCCGACCGCGCCGTGACCAGATCGATCATCGAGCGCAGGGCGATCTGCACCGCCGCGTCAAGATCGGGATCGAAGGCCATGGTGATGGCGTGGATCGGCGTCTCGGCCATGGGCCAGACAAGGCTCATGTCGTCGCGGAGGGTCAGCCGGAACGTGCCTATCAATCCGGTTTCGATGGCGGTGATGCAGACCTCGCCGTCGCCCTGCGCGCCATGGGCGTCGCCGACCGAGAAGTTCGCGCCATCGACGAAGACCGGCAGGTAGAGCGTCGTGCCGGCGACCAGTTCCTTGTTGTCGAGATTACCGCCGTTGCGGCGTGGCGGCAGCGTGTTGACGCGGCCCCATTCGGCTGGCGGCGCAACGGCCATAACGCCGAAGAACGGCCGGTCGAGCGCGATCTCATGACCCCAGGGCATGGTCGCGATCTTGCGGGCGCGATCGATGCGCGAATGGAACAGCCGGAAGGCATTGACGTCGTCGGGCAAGGCTCCGGACAGCGGCTTCACGAAGGTGTAGCCCCAGTCATAGTGCAGGTCGATCGCTTCGATATCGACCTGCAGCACCTGTCCCGGTTTCGCGCCAGCCACGGCCACGGGCCCCGTGCAGATGTGGCCGGGTAGCGTCGGACCGCCAAACTTCTGGTGGATCGCCGTCAGGGCCGGCGGAATGCCCCAGTCGGCCGGCGGCAGGACGTCAGCTCCGCCGGAAACGGTCGAGATCGTCACCCGGTCGCCGGAGGCAATCGTCAGGCGCGGCGGTAGGACCGCCTCGAAATAACCCCAGTGGGCCGTATCGGCAGAGGCGTCGAGGCGGTGGCTCATGTCGTGTCCCGGAGTGGCGGCGTCGCTCTCGCCGTTCTCACCCGGAACCAATGCAGCGCCAAGCCCGCGCCGAGGAAGGCCAGCCCCGCCGCATCGGCATAGGCGCTGGGGGCAAGGAGCAGGCCACCGCCGATCAGGCAGAGGATTCGCTCCGTCCAGGTCGCCTGTTCGAGGGCCTGCCCGGTGAACATGATGCAGAGGCCGACCAGCGCCAGGCAGGCGGTGATAGTCACCCAAATCACTGAAAGCCAGGGCAGAAGACCCGACGGCAGCCCATAGGTGATCGCGCCGGCGGCATTGGTGCCGGTCGGCACGAGCATGAGCAATTGTGCGCCATCGGGCGTCAGGCAGAACATGAACGGCACGAGAAAGGCCGGCAGCGTGTACTTCCACGCCTGCATCGTGGTGCGGAACGGCTCGCCACCGGTAATGGCCGAGGCCGCGAAGGGGGCAAGCGCCGTCGGCGGTGAAACGTCGGCCAGCACGGCATAGTAGAACATGAACATGTGCGCGGCGGCCGGCGGCACGCCGACCTTGACCAGCGCCGGCACGAGCATCACAGCGGCAATGATGTAGCTGGCCGTCACTGGCACGGAGAGACCGAGGATCCACATGGCCACCGCAGCCATGAGCAGGATCAGGAACACGTTCGAACCGCCGGCCGCGATGATGATGCCGGAAATGGTGAGGCCGAGCCCTGTCAGGTTCACCACGGAGACGATGACGCCGGCGCAAGCGCAGACAGCAACGATGGCAAGTGTCGAGCGCGTGCCGTCGATCAGCGCCTCGATCATGGCCGTGCCGCCGGCCGGCAGGGCGCGCCCCGACCGCATCGCGAGCAGCGACTGGACGCCCGAGGCGGCCACGGCCGCCGCAATGCCCCAGAAGCTGGCGACCGACAGGCGGCCGTCGAACAGTTCGTGCATCCCGAACGTGCGGGGTATGTCCGACAGCCCGAAGAAATGCGCGGCAAGGGCCGCGCCGCAGCCGATCAGGAAGCCGCTCCGGGTCACGAGCTGGCTGTCCGGCCGCAGCATCGACAGCACGAAGGCGACCACGATCGACCAGTAGACCGCCATGAAGCTGGTGAAGCCAAGCACGAGGAAGATCGCGATCGCGCCGAGCGAGATGAAGTGATAGCCGCCGGCCTTGGTCAGCTCCCAGAGCGAGGCGTCGGACGTGCGCACGGCAGAGACGTTCATGCGCCGGGAATCGGCCTCGGTCATCAGCCAGCACGAGACATAGTAGAGGATGGTCGGGATCGTCGCGTAGATGAGGATCTGCAGGTAATCGACGTCGAGGAACTCGGCGATGATGAAGGCCGCCGCGCCCAGCGTCGGCGGCGACAGGGTCGCGCCGATGCCGGCTGCAGAGAGCATGCCGCCGGCGACGTTGGGCGAGTAGCCCGACCGTTTCAGCATGGGCCAGGCCAGCGAGGAAACCGTGACCGTCGTCGCGACGCCCGAGCCGGAAACCGTCCCCAGAAGGAAACCGGAGGCGACCACCGCCCGTCCCGGTGCTGACGGCGACGGGTTCTTGCCGAACAGGGCGAAGGCCCATTCGATGAAGAAGCGCCCGGCCCCGCCGCGATCCAGCACCGCGCCATAGATGGTGAACAGGATGATGAAGGTGGCGGCCACGTCGAGCGGGGTGGTGAAGATGCCCTCGAGGGTCAGGAAATTCTGGCCGATGATGCGGTTCACCGTGAAGCCGCGGTGCTCGAACACATCCGGGATCAGCCAGCCGGACCCGGCATAGCAATAGACCAGGAAGACAAGCGCGATGGCCGGCAGGATCCAGCCGACCGCCCTGCGCGTCGCCTCCAGCACCAGCAGGATCAGCGCCAGGCCGAGGACCAGTTCCTCCGGCGCCGGGCGCATGGCGCGGGACTTGTAGGCGTCGATGTTCAGGGACAGATAAACTGCGGTGTAGAGCGCCACCGCCGCAAAGATCCAGTCGACGGGCTGAAGGCGCGCCAGGCAGCGATTGGATACCAGCAGCGGATAGCTGAGGAAGCACAGCGCCAGCACGACGCCGAGCCCGTAGGCGACGCTGGATCGGCCATAGATCGCGAACATCGGGTTCGGGTGGTGCAGCAGATAGGCGATGGCGGCGGCGGCCAGCAGGCAGGCGACCAGTTCCTCGGGCGTCGCACGCCGCGTCTGCGGGTAGCCGTCGGCGCCCTGCTTCGTCAGCGGATAGAGAATGAAGGTCAGGGCCAGGCAGGCGGCGAGGAATGTCGAGCGATAAACCGTCGTGTTGATCGCGAACTGCGTCCAGTAGAGCGCGAATCCTCCGATCGCGAGGCAAGCGCCGCTGGTCAGCCAGCCAAGCCAGCCGTCGACACGGCGGGCCGGCCCACCCTCGGAATCGGACGAGAGCTTCTCGATCTCTTCGGCGGTGAGCTGCCGCTCGCCGTTCCGCTGTTCCGCTTGAACGGACGTCATGCCTTCCTCGCCTCCCCGCGCAGGCGGGGCAGCGCCTTGACGACGCCTTGTCCCCGTTACTCCTCGGCGCACCATAGCGGCTGTCGCCAAGGAAAAAAGCCGGGGCGGAGGGTTCCGTCCCCGGCTTTCGCGCGATGTCCGCGGAACCGACGGCCGTTCGGGGCCGCCCGGCTCGCGTCGCTCACATGGCGACGCCCTTGGACTTGTAGAAGGCCTCTGCCGCCGGATGGAAGGCAACCGCAGTCTTGGTCGCTGCGCTCTGCAGGTTGAGCTTGCGCGCCTCCGGATGAATGCCCTGCACGTCGGTCAGGTTGTTGAACACCCCCTCGAGCATGCGCGTGACGAGGGCGTTCGGCGCCTTCGAATTGACCACGATGACATTGGCGACGCCGATGGCCGGCACCGGTGCGGTCTGCCCGGCATAGCTGTTCGCGGGCATGGTGAAGCCGCGATAGAGTCCCGGATACTTGGCGTTCATCGCCACCAGCTCCTTGGACGCATCGACCAGCTTCATCGGCGCGCGCCCGCCCTGCGCGAGGTCGCGCACGGCAGCGGTCGGAATTCCGCCGCCCCAGAAGAAGCCCGCGATCTTGCCGTCGGCGAAGGCATTGGCACATTCGGCGACGCCGAGATTGTCGCGCGTGATGTCTGTGCGCGGATTGAGTCCGGCGGCCTCAAGCGTGCGGTCCGCCCAGCCTTCGGTCGATGAGCCCGCCGAGCCGACGCCAATGCGCTTGCCCTTCATGTCGGCGATCGAATTGATCGAGGGCTGAGCGACGACATGGAGGATGTTGTCATAAAGCACGGCCAGCACGCTGACCTCGCGCTTGCCGCCCTGGGCGTAGGCGCCTTGTCCCGCCAGCGCATCCACCACGGAATCGAGCGTCGACAGGCCCATATCGGCATCGCCGGCCGAGACGAGATTGATGTTATCGACGGAACCGCCGGTGACCTGCGCGGTCGCCTGGGTGTTCTGCATCTTCTCGGTGAGGATGCGGGCAAGACCGCCGCCATAGACGAAATAGACGCCGCCCGTGCCGCCGGTGGCGATGGTCAGGCGGGTGCGCGACTGCGCGAAAACCGGCGCGGACAGCATTGCGGCACCGCTGGCCAGCGCCACGCGGCGCGTCAGGTTGATCGACATGAAAACTCCTCCCTCATTGTTCGGCCGCGGCGCGTCCGGCATCCACCAGCGCGACCGCGTTGAGAGGAGCATATAGCGCGCGGCTCGGCCCTGATAAGGGGTTATCCGAAGGTCGTCAGCCCTCGAACGGAAACCGGGCGAGGATGGTGAAGCTGGATTGCCGGTCATCCTGCCGGAACACGGCAAGCGCATCGACACGGACAGGAGCCGCAAGTGGCGCGTAGGCCGCGGCCAGCGCTTCGCGCACAGGAATGCGGAGTGGCTCGGGCAACGAGCCTGTCAGCGTCATGTGGAAGCGGAAATCCTCGAAAACGTAGGGATAGCCGAAGGCATCCATCTGGGCGATCTGGCGTTCCGTCAGTGGAGCTTTCAGGCGGCGCGCGCGATCCGTCTCGCTCATCGGCGCGCGGAACGCGTCGAGGTCGCGAACGCAATCCGCCGCGAGAGTGGCGAGCGCGTCGGACGGCTCGGCCGGCACCAGCGCAATGAAAGACTTCAGCAAGGCGACGGTCATGGCCGGCAGAACCACGGCCGACCGCCGTTCGGCGAAGATCATCGCCGCTTCGAGCAGGTCGGCCTCGCTGGCATCCTCGGCGAGTTCGAAGGGCGCCTTGAGCGTGCCGTGAAAGCCGTAGCGGCGGGGATCGTCGGTCAGTTCGGCCCAGTCCGGGCGCCCGAAGGGTTCACCGGCCGGAAAAGCCGCATCGCGGGCGAGAGCCGCGTCATAACCGATGACGGACGAGCCGAACCGCCAGAGCGGGTCGTCGGGCGGCGGAGCGGCGTAGAGGGCGTAGCGTGTGGTCATGGCGAGCGCTTAGCCGGCGGACATGAATGGCTCAAGACGGAAAGGCACTACGGCAGCCCGTAGGCCCGTTTCAGGTCGCGCGTGCGCGCCTCGGTCTCGACCACGAGACAGGGGCCGGTGACCTGCGAATAGATCGAATGGGCGAAGCGGTTCGGCGTTTCATAGGCCTCCAGCGTGCAGGCAAGGTCGCGCAGTTCCGCCCAGGGCCTTTGAGCCGCCCGCAGCGCCTCGGCCCAGGCCGCACGCCTGGAATCGTCGAGACCAGGCCGGGCCCGGATGGCGGCGAGAACATCGCGCCATACGGTATTGAGATCGTGGTCAACGCGGCGCGCCTGCCGGCGGTAGCATTCCGTCAGCGGCTGATAGTCGCCGCCGCGGCCGGGATGACGACACAGCGGCTGGCGGCCTTCCGCGCCGATCAGTTCGCGGCGGTTCGGGCCTCTCGCACCGCTCGCAAAGCTCGTCCGTCCGAGATCGGGCAGCGCCTCCCCGAACCGGTTTGTCAGGTCAGCAACGATCACGCGCGTCATCGCCGCCCGGCAGGCAGCTCCTGCGTGCTCGGCCTCGCCAGCCCCAAGATTGCGCTCAAAACCGACAAGGACCGGCGCGCACTGGCCGTCACGGAACGAGACCCAGAGCCCGAGAAGCCGCCCGAACTCGCCCGCCCACTCGGCTTTGCCGGCAGAATCGATGTTGCCGTTCCAGTCTGCGATGGCTCGCAGCGCATCGCGGCGCGCGATTTCGAGGGCGGCATCCGCCTCGGCATTGATGCGGGCGAGGCAGTCGCCGCGCATATCGGCGGAAAGCGAGGCCGGACATTCCACCTGCCGCCCCGCGGGGGGCGCAGTTTGCGCCGGGACGGCCGGTGCCATGGCCAATGTGGCGGCGGTCGCCAGGAGAAGAATGCCGAAGATGCGCATGAGGAGGTTTCCTGCTGTCGTTACAGCATCGGCGGGCAAGGTTTCACCGTCATGGCTTGCCGCCAGCTTCCTGTTGCCGCGCTGCACGCGCGCGCCGACGCGGCGCTTTGCGCCATCGGAAGGTCGGGCCTATATAGCCATCGAACAGACGAGATCACCGCCCGATGCTGAACTGCCTCGACATCGACAAGCCGCCGCACGCCACCCGCGTGGTCGTGGCCATGTCCGGTGGCGTGGATTCATCGGTCGTGGCCGGCCTGATGGCTGAGCAGGGCTATGATGTCGTCGGCATCACACTCCAGCTCTACGATCATGGGGCGGCGGTGCACCGCAAGGGCGCCTGCTGCGCGGGGCAGGACATCCACGACGCACGGCGCGTCGCCGAGCGTCTGGGCATCCCGCATTACGTGCTCGACTACGAGGAGCGGTTCCGCAAGGCGGTGATCGACCGGTTCGCCCAGTCCTATGCGGATGGCGAGACGCCGATCCCCTGCGTCGACTGCAACAGGCACGTGAAATTCGCCGATCTGCTCGACACGGCCCGCAGCCTGGGCGCGGACGTGCTGGCCACCGGTCACTATGTCGCCAGCCGCGCCGCCGCGAACGGTCGGCGTGCGATGTACCGTCCGGTCGATGCCGACCGAGACCAGAGCTATTTCCTGTTCGCGACCACGCCGGACCAGCTCGATCTGCTGCGCTTCCCGCTCGGCACCATGACCAAGCCGGAAACTCGCGACCACGCCCGCCGCTTCGGTCTTGCCATCGCCGACAAGGCCGACAGCCAGGACATCTGCTTCGTGCCGTCCGGCCGCTACACCGCCATTGTCGAGAAGCTGAAGCCGGAGGCGGCCGAGGCCGGCGACATCGTCCATGTCGATGGCCGTGTTCTCGGCCGCCACGACGGCGTCATGCGCTTCACCGTCGGCCAGCGCCGCGGCCTCGGCATTGCCGCGCGCGAGCCGCTCTACGTGGTCGGCCTCGATGCGGCTGGTCGGCGCGTGATCGTCGGGCCGAAGGAGGCGTTGGCGACGCGCGCCATCGGCCTGCGCGATCTCAACTGGCTGGGTGACGCCCCGCTGGCGGTGGGCGATACGATGGAATGCTACGCCCGCGTGCGCTCGACGCGCCCCCCGAGGGCGGCAGTCCTGACCATGACGGCCACCGGCCCCGAGATCGAGCTCCTGGACGGCGAGGAGGGCGTCGCCCCCGGCCAGGCCTGCGTGCTCTACGATGCGGAACAGGGCCCTGCCCGCGTTCTCGGCGGTGGCTTCATCAAGAAGCGCGAGAGCCTTATTCTCCCTGCGACCCTGCCTCTGCAAGCCGCCGTCTGACGGAGCCCCGATGCCCGCCGCCGAACTCGACTCCCAGTCCATCCAGAAGGCCTATGCCCGCTGGGCGCCGATCTACGACCCGCTGTTCGGACGCATCACCACGACAGGCCGGCGCGCGGCGGTTGCAGCCGCCAGCAAGGTCGGCGGCCGCGTTCTCGAGGTAGGCGTCGGCACCGGCATCGCCCTGCCCGACTACAGCCCGAACTGCCGGGTCATCGGCCTCGACCTGTCGTTCGACATGCTGAAGATCGCCCGCAAACGGGTGGATGACGGGCTGGCCAATGTCGAAGGCATCCTGCAGATGGACGCCGGTCGCCTCGCCTTTCCCGACGCCTCGTTCGATTGCGTCGTGGCGATGTATCTGATTACCGTCGTGCCCGATCCCGAAGCGGTGATGACCGAGCTCAACCGCGTCTGCAAGCCCGGCGGCGAGGTCATTCTCGTCAACCACTTCGCGGCCGAGGGCGGCATCCGCGCTCTGGTCGAGAAAGCCGCGGCGCCCTTCGGCGACAAGCTCGGCTGGCATCCCGACTTTCCGTTCTCGCGCGTCATGGGCGAGAAGGATCTGACAATGGTCGAGAAGCGGCCGGCCGGATTCGGTGGCCTGTTCACGCTTGTGCGGTTCAAGAAGGCCGGCTGACGCCGTTCACGTTTCCGCGCCACCCGTTTCCGCCGCAAGCCTCGGTTGAAGCCGCCCCGGCCGCCCCATACAGTTCCTGCAACAAGCGCGCATGCCGCGACGAAGCATGCGCGGCTTGTTGCAACAGGAAATGCAGGGAGACAGCCGTAATGATCGACGATCTGAATCCGACGCGCCGCAACCTCCTGATCGGAGCAGCGGCCCTTGCTTCCGCATCCGGGCTGGCCGCGGGCACCTCGCCCGCCCTGGCACGCGCTCCGTTTGCGCGTACGCAGCCCGCCTATTTCTACCGTTTCCCACTGGGCAAGGCCCAGGTGACGATGGTCTCAGACGGCACGCTGGCCCTCGGCAAGCCGTCCGATACGATGAAGGGCATGTCGGAAGCCGAAATCGCGCAGGCCCTGACCGACAATTTCCTGCCGACCGATTCCGTCGTGCTCGAGCAGAACATCGCGATCGTGAACATGGGCAACCGCCTCATCATGTTCGATTCCGGAATGGGCTTCTCCAAGGCGTTCGGCACGACCACCGGTCGCCTGATGAGAAGTCTCGGCGAGGCGCGCATCCGGCCCGAGCAGATCGACGACATCATCATCACTCACGCCCATATCGATCATATCGGCGGGCTGGCGACGGAGCGGGGACGGCGACTGTTCCCCAATGCGACCATCCATATTTCAAAGGTCGACCACGACTTCTGGACCGACGAAGCGAAGCTGTCCGACCGCACCCTCGGCCTCTTCGTCCGGCATGCTCGCGCGAACCTTCTGCCTTATCGTGACCGGATCAAATGGGTGACTGGCGGCCAGGAGGTGGTGCCCGGCGTTCAAGCAGTGAACGCGCCGGGGCATTCCGTCGGCCATACGATCTATCTGATCGAGTCGGACGGAAAGAAGCTGGCCTTCACCGGCGACGTGACGCACCACCAGATCCTCCTGACCGAGCGGCCGCGGACGGAGTTCGCCTATGACAGCGACCCCAAACAGGCTGTCGATACCCGCCTGAGGGTATTCGACATGCTGTCCAAGGACCGCATTCCGATGCTGGCGTTCCATTTCCCGTGGCCCGGCCACGGCTATCTGGGACGGACGGGCCCGGAAACGTTCCGCTTCTTCCCGGCGCCGATGGCCATCGGCTAGCGACGCGTTTTCGACGAGCAGCGGGAGCGACGCCCCCGGCGCCGCTCCCGCCATCCAAGGCGATCCAGCCCTGCAGCCTGACGGCGGTCTCCGCCAAAGCCGGACACAGCCCCCATGACCGACATCAGCCCTGCCGGACGACTGGTCGCCGGCGTCGCCGCCGCGGCAGGCTTCTTCGGGCTCGCGTTGCAACTCGTCCTGATCATCGGCACCACGACCGCAAGCGGCGGAACTGCCGTGTGGGCGGTCTTCAACTTCTTCTGCTTTTTCACGATTCTCTCGAATGCCATCGTGGCGGCCATGCTCGCCCGCGTCGCGCTTGGCCGGGCGCCGGCGGCTCCGTTGCTGGGTGCCGCTACGCTCTACATCGCGGTCGTCGGCATTACCTATTCCGTCGCGCTCCGGCACATCTGGGACCCGCAGGGGTGGCAGTTGATCGCCGACAGGGTGCTGCACGATGTCGTGCCCGTCCTCGCCTGCCTCTTCTGGCTCGTCTTCGTCCCGAAGGGCCGCCTCTCCGTCCGCATCATCCCGTCCTGGTTGATCTTCCCCATTGCCTATCTCGGCTGGAGCCTCGCGCGTGGGGCAGTGGACGGCTGGTACCCCTACTATTTCATCGATGCCGGCAAGCTCGGCTACGCCGTCATGGCGCGCAACGCCCTTGTGGTTACGGCTCTGTTCGCCCTGGTCGCGCTCGTTATCGTCGGCTTCGACCGCCTTCTGGGGCAAAGGCGCGGCTGACGCACGGCTCGCCTTGACACTGCTCCGGGCCGGACCTTATATCCGCGCTCTCCGAACCGGTTCGCCGGTCCGGTTGCCCTTTGGGGCGGGGTAGCTCAGTTGGTGAGAGCGCAGGATTCATAACCCTGAGGTCGGCAGTTCGACTCTGCCTCCCGCTACCAAGGCATCATCCGACATCGCCGAATTCGTCGCGCTGACGTGGCTGGGAAGCCACGGATCGGCCACGATTGCCCGCCCTGCTGTCCTCGCTCACCCATCCTCGGAGGCACTCCATGGCAGGCGATACAGGCAAGAAGGCGGGCGCGAGCCCGAAGGGCCCCTCGACCGGCGGCGGCATGAAGGACCCAGCCCCACCCAAACCGGGCAAGGGCCCATCAACTGGCGGCGGCGCGAAGCGCTAAGTTCCGCAACTTTGCCTTGTTGAAGGGTCGCGCACGCTGCGACCCTTTTTTTCGTTTGGCTATCCGTTTCGGGAATTCCGGTCTCGCCCGCTTTGGTACATGCGCCCTCAACCCGCGATGGTTGCGTCCCGTAGCGACACGCGCCTGTCAGCAAATGCGCGCATTTCATCCCGCCTTGCCGGGCCATGAATGGTTCGAAGGCGCCCATTCGGCCGCGGCCCACTCCTTGCCTACAAATCCATGCGGCTCTTGCTCCGTCCCGGTCGGGGACACTTCATCCGGCCAAGGTACAACAGCACCGATCCGCGATGACACGACACAGCAATGACGTTGGGTCATCCCATTAACACTATCGGTAATCAAAGGTTGCTCCCTTTCCTAGAATGCAAGTAATGCAACACTCGGGAACGGGGATCGGCTCACAGGAGCGATCCGTTATGAAGGATCAGATCAGCGAGATCATCGCGCGGACCGTCGAGCTGCCGGGGGGCATCGACAGTCTGACCGACACATCCGACCTCTACGAGGCGGGCATGACGTCGTTTGGCTCGGTCCAGCTCATGCTGGCACTCGAAGAAGCCTTCGACGTCGAGTTTCCCGAGCGGATGCTGAACCGCCGGCTTTTCTCATCCATCGCGACCATCCGGGCCGCCCTGGACGAACTTACCTCCGAGAAGGCGGGAGCCTGATCATGCTGGACCGGACGGGTTCCGACCGCGCTGCAGACGCGGCGTCTGCTGCCATGCGCATGAAGGAGGTGGCGAAGATCGCCAGCCTCCACGCCGACGCCGTTGACCGCGACGCCCGTTTCCCCCGCGAAGCGGTGGATGCGATGCGCGAAGCCCGCCTTCTCAGCCTGATGATCCCCCGCGACCACGGCGGCGAGGGTGCCGATTTCGCCGAGATTGCCGACCTCTGCGCGACGCTCGGTGGCGCCTGCTCGGCAGCCGGCATGGTCTTCGCCATGCACCAGATCAAGGTCGCCAGCCTCGTCCACCATGGCGAAGACAGCGACTGGATGCGCGATTTCATGCGCCGGATCGCCCGCGACCAGCTCTTGATTGCCTCCGCGACCTCCGAGGGCGGCATCGGCGGCGATCTGCGCAATTCGGTCTGCTCGATCGTTCCGGACGGCGACCATGTCACCCTTGAGAAGGACGCCATCGTCATCTCCTACGGCCTCGACGCCGACGCCATCCTCGCCACCGCCCGCCGCGCACCGGACGCCGCCTCGTCGGACCAGGTCATGGTCGTAATAGAGAAGCATCAGGCTGGTCTCGCCCAGACTTCCGTGTGGGACACGCTCGGCATGCGCGGCACCACCTCGCATGGCTTCAAGCTGACGACCCGTGTCCCGGCCGCTCAGGTCTTCCCGAAGCCCTTCGCGGAGATCGCGGCGCAGAGCATGCTGGCCTCCTCGCACCTGTTCTGGTCGGCTCTCTGGTTCGGCATTGCCGGCTCGGCGCTGTCGAAGGCGCAGGCCGCCGTCAAGGCAGCCGCCCGCAAGTCACCGAACGTCCTGCCCCCCGGCGCAGCGCGCCTGGCCGCCTCCGCCGCCGACCTCGCGGGCCTCAAGGCGCTGGTGCGCGACGGCATCGCCCGGTTCGAGCGCGCCCGCCACGACGAGGACGAGTTGAACTCCATGGCCTTCGCCATCGCCATGAACGCGGTGAAGGTCGAGGCCTCCGAAAAGGCCGTCGCCATCGTCCAGGCGGCGCTCGGCATCATCGGCATCCAGGGCTACAAGAACGCCAACCCGCTGTCGGTCGGCCGTCAGCTTCGCGACATCCTGTCCGCGCCGCTGATGATCGCCAACGACCGCGTGCTCGCCAACACATCGACCATGCTTCTCATGTCGCGCCTCGATACCGAGCTGGAGGGCTGATCCGTGCTTGCCAAGACTCCTGTCAACGAGACCTCCTTCCTCGACGAACTGTTCGACCGTGGTCTTCTGATCGAGACGGGCGTCGATGGCCTCTACGGCCGCTCCGGCCTGTTCGAGGCCATCGGCGACGGGTTCCAGGCGCTGGTCTCGCGCTACGGCGCCGCCGACAAGGCCGAGGTCGTGCGCTTCCCGCCGGCCATGGCGCGTTCGGTCTTCGAGCAGTCCGGCTACATGAAGAGCTTCCCGCAGCTTGCCGGCACCGTTCACTGCTTCTGCGGCAACCCCGCCGACCACGTCAGCCTGCTGCAGACGATCGAGCAGAAGGGCGACTGGACCGAGGGACAGAAGGCCAGCGACGTCGTGCTGACGCCAGCTGCCTGCTATCCGCTCTATCCGACCGCCGCCAAGCGTGGCGATCTGCCGGCCGAGGGCCGCCTCTACGACCTGCTCTCCTATTGCTTCCGGCACGAGCCCTCCAAGGATCCGGCCCGCCAGCAGTTCTTCCGCATGCGCGAATATGTCCGCATGGGCACGCCCGACCAGGTCACCGAGTTCCGCGCCAACTGGCTGGAGCGTGGCCAGAAGCTGATCGGCGATCTCGGCCTGCCCTTCGCTGTCGACGTCGCCAACGATCCGTTCTTCGGCCGCACCGGCAAGATGCTCGCCGTGAACCAGCGCGACCAGCGCCTGAAGTTCGAGCTGCTCATCCCGATCGAGAGCGAGGAGAACCCGACGGCCTGCCTCTCGTTCAACTACCACCAGGACCATTTCGGCAAGACGTTCGGCCTGACCTCCGCCGATGGCGAGGTCGCGCACACGGCCTGCGTCGGTTTCGGGCATGAACGCGTCATCCTGGCCCTCCTGAAGCATCACGGCACCGATGTCGCGCGCTGGCCGGCGTCGGTCCGCTCCGCCCTGGGCCTCTGACCATGCAGGTCGTCTTTCCCGAACTCGGTGCGGCAACCTATCCACGCCACGCCCTGCACCATGCGGAGCGGGCCTGGCCGGAGACGAACTGCCACACCGACCTGTTCATCGAGCTGCTGCACACGCTTGGCCGCGAGCCCGCGGCCGGCCTCGGCATGACCGTCGCGCAGGATTTCGAGGGCGACCAGTTCACCTTCTTCAAGATGCCGACGCGCGATATCGAAACGCTGTTCGGCCTCGACGTGCAGGAACTGTCGATCTACCGGCCGCTCGTCGACCATATCGAGGAACAGGCGGCGCGCGGCCGCATCGTCCTCGTCGAGGTCGATGCGCACCGCCTGCCCGACACGCGCGGCGTGACCTATCTCGCGGACCATTCCAAGACGACGATCGCGGTCAACCGCTTCGACCGCGCCTCGGCGACGCTCGGCTACTTTCACAATGCCGGCTATTTCGAGATGGCCGGCGAGGATGTCGAGCATCTGTTCGGCTTCGGCTCGGTCGCGCGGCCGGTCCTGCCGCCCTATGTGGAGTTCGCCAAGGTTGCGGGTCCTGGGCTCACCGGGCGCGCGCTGCGGGACGCGGCTATCGCCCGCTTCGCTGATCACTGGGCCAACCGGCCGGAGCGCAACCCGGTCGATGCCTATCGCGCGGCCCTGCCGGCCCACCTCGACTGGCTCGCCAGCGAGCCGCCATGCTCGTTCCACCCTTATGCCTTCAACACGGCGCGACAGTTCGGCGCCTGCATGTCGCTGCTCGCCGCTCACCTGGACTGGTTGGCGCGGCAGGGTGTCGGAGGGCTCGGCCAATCCATCGCGCTCTGCGAGGCCATGTCGTCCGGCATGAAGACGTTCCAGTTTCTTCTTGCGCGCGCTCGCGCCCGCAAGAAGACGGACGGACTGGATACCGCCCTCGACGCTATCGCCCGCGACTACGACCTGGCCATGGACGAGATCGGCCGCGCCTTCGGCTTCACCGCAGCCCGGACACCGACGCTGGTCCGGACCGCCTCCTGAGAGCAAGCATGGCACGCATCCGCAGCATATCGGGCGACACGAGCGTCCCCCTCGCTGCGGGCTGGTCGGTGACGACATGCGCACCGAATGCCGCTGCCATGCCTGACGACCTGCCGGCTGATTGCACATGGCTGCCTGCCGAGGTTCCCGGCACGGTCGAGAGCGCCTTCCGTGCGGCTGGCAGACAGATTCCCGGCGGCGCGTCGCTGCACGATCAGGACGTCTGGTACCGGATCGCGCTCGAGGCGCGCGGTGCCTGTACGCTCCGCTTTCACGGCCTTGCGACCCTTGCCGAGATCTTCCTCGACGGCCAGCCGGTGCTGACCAGCAATTCCATGTTCCTCGCGCACGACCTGGATTTTGCGGGCACGGGCCGCCACGAACTGGCAATCCGCTTCCACGCGCTGAATGCGCTTCTTGCTGAAGCCAAAGGACCGCGCGCGCGCTGGCGGCCGATGATGATCCAGCCGGGCACGCTGCGCCTCGTCCGAACCACGCCGCTCGGCCACATGCCCGGCTGGGCGCCGCCGGTCGCGATCGCCGGCCCCTGGCGACCGGTGGAACTGATCCATCGCCGCGCACCGTTCCGCGTCCTCTCAACGCGGTTGACGGCGACCCTGCGCCACGACCTCGGCGTCCTGGACGCGAGCATCATGCTCGATCGCGCAATCAAGGAACCGGTCGAGTTGCTGTGCGCAGGCCACGCGCATCCATTGCACCGCTCGGACGAAGCGACTTGGTCGGGCCGCCTGACCATCGACGGCGTCGCGCCGTGGTGGCCGCACACCCATGGCGATCCGGCGCTACACGACGTGGCGATCCGCGTCGGCGGTACTATCGTCGATCTTGGCCGGGTGGGTTTCCGTGCGCTCTCGATCGATCATGGCGCGGACGGCAAGGACTTCACGCTTGCGGTCAACGGCGAACGCATCTTCTGCCGCGGCGCATCGTGGATGCCGGTCGATCCAGCCGCTCCCGCAGCCCGCGATCCGCGCCATCTGCTGACGCTCGCCCGCGATGCCGGCATGAACATGATCCGGCTGTCCGGTACGATGACACCGGAAGCGGATGCCTTCCACGATCTCTGCGACGAGTTCGGCATCCTCGTCTGGCACGACCTGCCCTTCGCCAATTTCGACTATCCAGCCGCCGATCCGGCCTTTGCCGCGCTGGTCCAGACGGAAGTCCGGCAGTTGCTCGACCGACGGCAGGGTTCGCCCTCGCTGGCGATCGTCTGCGGCGGCAGCGAGATCGCCCAGCAGGCGACCATGCTCGGCCTGACGCCGCAGCAGGCCGCAATGCCGCTGTTCGAGGAGACGTTTGCCGCGATCGCCGCCGAAACCGCGTCGCAGGCGGTCTATGTCCCGCATACGCCCTGGGGCGGCGCCCTGCCCTTCGTCACGGATGAAGGCATTACGCACTATTTCGGCGTCGGAGCCTATCGCCGGCCGCTGGAGGATGCGCGCCGCGCCGAAGTGCGCTTCGCCAGCGAGTGTCTCGCCTTCGCAAACGTGCCCGCGCCCGCCGCGCTCCGCCGCGATGGCCTGAGCGACCCGGCATCGGCAGGATGGAACCGCGGCGTTCCCCGCGACGCCGGCGCAGACTGGAACTTCGAGGACGTGCGGGACCATTACGTTCGCGCGCTCTACGGGCACGATCCCGAAGTCCTGCGAAATGCCGATCCCGCCCGCTATCTTGCGCTCGGCCGCGCCGCCCCGGCGGAACTCATGGAAGCCGTCTTCGCGGAATGGCGCCGCGCAGGTTCGCCCTGCGGCGGCGGGCTCGTCTGGTTCCTGAACGATCTCATGCCCGGCGCGGGCTGGGGCGTGCTCGATCACGCCGGCATGCCGAAGACGACCTATCACGCGCTGAAGCGCGCCTTCCGCCCGGTGCATCTCGGCCTCACCGACGAGGGGCTCAATGGCCTCGCCGTTCATCTCACCAATGAGACCGCTGAATATCACCGGCTGGTTCTGTCGCTCGCGAGCTATGGCGACGGGCCGCATCCTCTCGCCAGAACCGCGACGGAAATGACCTTGGCTCCCCGCTCCACGACGAGCGTGACCAGCCACGCTCTATTTGGCCGCTTCTTCGATATCGCCAACGCCTATCGCTTCGGCCCGCGCGCCCACGAGGCGACGCTGGCGCGGCTGACGGATGCCGAAACAGGCACGCTGGTTGCCGAGGCGGCGCACGTGTTGCCGGGTTGCGCCGCCGAGCCCCGCGATATCGGGCTCGCCGTCCAGACCGGCGGAACGCCGGACGCTCCGATCCTGACCATCACCTCCGAGCGCGTTGCCCGGTTCGTCACCATCGACGACGAGCGGCTCTGCCCGGACGACGAGGGCTTCTGCCTCGCGCCGGGAGAGTCCCGTCTCGTACCGCTACGCGGCGCGCCCGGCCCGGCGCCCCGCGGTGCGGTTGCCGCCCTGAACAGCCACCCGGTCGCCTACGGGGTCGCCGCATGATCCCGGTCACATTCGACGGCATGCTCGGCAAGCTGCACCTGCCGTCCGGCCCGGCTTCCGGGCTCGGAGTGGTGGTCGTGCCGCCACACGGGCTCGAGGCGCTGGCAGCCACCAAGAGCCTGCGCATCCTTGCGGACGGGCTTGCGGCCGCAGGCCATGCCGTGCTGCGCTACGACCTGCCGGGAACCGCCGACTCGCTCGGCGGCGATGGCGATCCGGACCGCGTGCCCGCCTGGACAGCGAGCGTGGCAGCCGCTGCCCGGATGCTGCGCGAATGCGCCGGCACCGGCGGGACCATTGTCCTCGGCCTGCGGTTCGGAGGATTGATCGGAACGCTCGGCGCTCAGTCGATCCCCGACCTCGCCGGTCTCGTCCTGCTCGACCCGGTCGTCCGCGGCCGCCTTTATGCTCGCGAGCTCGCCATCACCGCCCGCGCGGTCGCCGAGGGTGCGCGGCTTGATCCCGATGCGACCTCGACGCCGGAAGGCCTGCTGGTCGGCGGCCATCTGACCACGCCGGGAACGCTCAAGGCCATCGGCGGCCTCGACCTCGGCAAGCTTCCGGCGCCTGCGGCACCGATCTTGGTCCTGCACCGCAAGGGCGCGGCCGACGCAGCTGCGCTCGCCTCCGTCTGGGTCACGCAGACCACCGTCACGGCGGCAGAGGCGGGCGGATTCGACGGCATTTCCATCAGCCCCACCATGGCGACCACGCCGCACGAGGCTTTCGCGACTGCGGTCGACTGGACCGAGACCCTGCCGCACAGCCCCCTGGCCACGCCGGGCGCGATTGGCGCGGCTACGCTCTCCGGACCGCAGTTCATCGAGAATGCCGTGACTTTCGGCGAAGGCGGCCGGTTGTTCGGCGTGTTCTGCGATCCGGTCGACCTCGATCCGGCGAAACCGGCCGTCCTGATCGTCAATGCCGGCCGCAATCCGCATGTCGGCTGGGCCCGATCCGGCGTCGACCTCGCACGGCGGCTGGCAGCGGACGGCGTCGCGTCCCTGCGCATCGACCTCGCCGGTATCGGCGACGGCGTCGACCGCCCGGGCGCCCCCGATGCCGTCGAGAGCGTGCTCTATCATCCCGCGACCGAGCTCGAGACAGCCGCCGCCATCGATCTCCTCGCCGCGCACCGGCCCGGTCCGATCGTGCTTTCAGGCGCTTGCAGCGGCGCCTACCTCGCTTTCCACAGCGCCGCGCGCGATCCGCGCATCGCCGGTCTGGTCCTCGTCAACATCCAGCGCTTCGTCTGGCGCAAGGGCGAGACGGTCGCAGAAGCCATCGCCTCGGCCTATCCACTGGCTTCAAGCTATGTCGCCAAGGTCTGGAGCGCGCGCTCCTGGCGGCGCGTGCTGACCGGGGAGCGGAAGCTCTGGCCGCTCGTGCGGGAATTTGCCCGCCGCGCGGCGGGCCGGCTGCGCGCCGTCGTGCCATCGGGCGAGACCCGGCGAGCCCGCGCGATGATGGCCCGCCTTCAGGCGCGCGGCGTGCGCGTCGAACTGTTCTTCAGCGCTGATGATCCCGGTCTCGGCGACCTCGCGCTCCATTTTGGAGCGGGTGGACGCCGCCTCGCCAACGATCCGCGCGTCGTCATGACGCTGATTGCCGGTTCAGATCACGACCTGACGCCGCCAGCCGCAAGGCAGGCGCTGTTCGAGCGCGTTCTGGCAGCAACACGCGCGGTCCAGGGTTCCGCCGCCAAACAGGTCGCCCACGGCACAACTTCTGCTTGAGCTTAGGCGAACATGCGGTAGGCGTCCCGTTCCGGGACGTTTCGTGAAGTCGTCGAGTATCCGTGATGACGCTGAAGGATCTTGAAGTTCCGGTCGGTTCCATCGCCTGGCGCAGCCGCGGGGGTTATGCCTGGTCGCGTTTCGGCCTGATGACCGCGACCGCCGCCCTCGACTGGATCGTGGTGGCCGGGTCCTCGTTTGTCGTCTCGCTGCTCTACAGCCGCGTGACCGCCGGCGAGTTCTGGACGGCGCAGCCGCAGGCCGATCTCGCCCTGCTGCTGGCGAGCCTCTTCGTGCTGCTCAGCGCGCTGAAGGGTCAGTATCAGGTCGCCAATTACGTTGGCGCGCGGCGCACCTTCGGCACCACGCTGACGTTGTGGGCTGCGACCTTCGTCACGCTGATGGCCTTTGCCTTCGCGACCAAATCCACCGACGTCTTCTCCCGCGTCGCAGTAGTCGCCACCTTCTTCGCGGGTTTGCCCGCCGTGCTGCTGGTTCGCGGCGGCGCCGGCCGGCTGATGACGCTCGGCTCGAAAATCGGGGTCATCCCGGCGCGCCGGGTCATGCTCGTCGGTCGCGAGGACGACGTGACCTCGTTCGCGCTGCGCTACCAGCCCTGGAATGCCGGCATGCATGTCGCCGGGACGGGTCTCCTGACGCCCGGCGAAAGCCAGCCCAGCCGCGGCGACATCGCCCGCATCGTCGCGCAGGCGCGCGAGATGCAGCTCGACGATGTCATGATCATCGTGCCCTGGTCGGAGGTCGGCACGATCGACCTGCTGATCGAGGCCTTCATGCGCATGCCGGTGACCGTTCACCTCGGCCCGGAGCGCATCTTCGACCGCTTCGAGCACATTCACATCGCCAAGGCCGGCGGCATTGCCAGCCTTCAGCTCGGCCGCCCGCCGCTCTCGGCCGGCGAGATCATGGTCAAGCGCGTGCTCGACATCGCGCTCGGTTCGTTCGCGCTGTTCCTGTTCACGCCGGTCCTGCTGCTGGTCGGCCTCGCCATCAAGCTCGACAGCCCCGGCCCGGTCCTGTTCCGCCAGCGGCGCCTCGGCTTCAACCAGCGCGCCTTCCAGATCGTCAAGTTCCGCACCATGACCGTGCAGGACGACGGCGACGTGATCCGGCAGGCGACCCGCAACGACCAGCGCATCACCCGAGTCGGCCGTTTCCTCCGTCGCTGGAACCTCGACGAACTGCCGCAGCTGCTCAACGTGCTGGCCGGCCAGATGTCGCTGGTGGGTCCGCGCCCGCATGCCATCGCCCACGACCGCCAGTTCGACGACCGGATCAGCCTCTATGCCCGCCGCCACAATGTGAAGCCCGGCATTACCGGCTGGGCGCAGGTGCACGGGTTGCGCGGCGAAACCGATACCGAGGCCAAGATGCAGGCCCGCGTCGAGCACGACCTCTACTACATCGACAACTGGTCGATCATGCTCGACATCGAGATCCTGTTCCGCACCGTCTTCTCGCGGAAGGCCTACGACAACGCCTTCTGAGCGGCACGCGCGAACGCAACGACAAAAGCCCGGCGCAAGGCCGGGCTTTTTTTTGCCGGCTCCGCTTTGATCTAGAAGGCAATGACGTGCTGGACGGCCGCGCGGGCATCCTGCCACGCCGCCTCGACGTCCAAGCCCTGCCGAGACGGAGCCGCGCCGCGCGCGGTTGCGACCGCATCTGCCAGCGCCGCCGGTGTCGTATTGTGCGAGGCAAGCACCAGCGACCCATCCGCAATCAGGCGCTGATAGGTCGGGTGATGATCGAAGGCGCCCGGCTTTGCCGGCGCGTTGACGATGACGGGACGACCGGTCATGGCGCAGGCCAGAACGCTGCCGCGCCGCGCGGTCAGCCCCTCGGTGAACGAGTAGAGGAACAGGTCGCAGGCATCGAGGGCGCCGAAGACCTCGGCATCGGTCGCGATATATCCGCTGACCATGATCCGGTCGGCGAGGCCGAGTTCCGCGGCGCGCGCCCGGAACTGCTCCTCGACACGGTCCTGCCCCTTCACGAAGGAGCCGACGAAGGCGCAGAACACGTCGATGTCCCGGCGGCGTAGCTCCGCCGCCACCTCCAGCACCGCCGTCGACTGCTTCTTCGGATAGATCGAGCCGAAATGGCCGATGATGAGTCGGCCGGCGGCCTTCTCGGCCGCGATCCGCATCGAATGCGCCGTCGCCATCGTGATCGCGGGCCGCGACAGGTTCGGCGGGATCGGCACAATGCCGCGCTTCCCGGTTGCGACGCGGCTTGCCGGGCTGGCAGCAAACTGGGCGGCAACTTCGGGCGAGGAAAACAGGATTGCCGTCGCGAGCGGCAGCAGCGGCGCGTAGCTGGCGCGGCGCTTCCAATCGAGATCGTCCCATTCGTGCAGCACGACGATCACCTCCGCGCAACGGCGCCGCGCGACGGCGGCAGCGAGTGCGGGCTCGATCAGTTTCTTCTTCCAGGCCACGACGGGCAGGTTGAGGACCAGGGCCTCGGCACCCTCCAACGCCTGTGCGAGCCGACTGGCGCTGGCGTCGAGCACATGGGTTCGCGCACCCGCAGTTTCAGCGAGGCGGCGCGCGAAGGCCTCGACGCCGCACGGCGTCGCACTGCCCGATACCAGGACCAGCATGGATGCGGACGGGGCTGCCTCGTTCATGCCGCCTGCCCTGTCGACGAATAGGCCATCAGCCCTTGTCCTTGGCGCGGTAGGGCTGCTGTTCAATGCCAGCCGCCGCCATCAGGCGGCCGAATGAAACGGCAAGAGGATGCGCGGCGACAGCGGGATTGCGCGTCGCTGCGAGTTGGCCGAGAGCACGGACGAGCGCCAGCGGCACGATCGCGATGTCCTTGACGAGCACCTTCAGCCGGCCGGCAGCGCCTTCCGCCTGCTTGACCTCGACCGCCCGGTTGATCGAACCGATCCTGAGGCCGCGCTTCAGGACCCAGCCGAAGCGCGCACGCTCTCCCGGCACCGTCTCGCTGATCAGCGCTTCCTGTACCCAATGGGAGCGCAACCCTGCCCGCTTCGCGCGGGTGAAGAAGTCGAGATCTCCGCCGCCGAGGAAATTGAAGCGCGGATCGAGCGCCGGCTGGCCGAGGCGTTCGAAGACGCGGCGACGGATCAGGCAATTGCCGGTGCCGTAGATCATCGGAACTGGCCCCGTGCTGCCGTGGCTCGGCCAGAACACGGGATGCCGACGGAGCAGGCCGGGCGCATCCTCGCGGAACCTCGGCACCACGGGCCCGCCGACGATATCGGCACCACTCGCCTCGGCGCCGGCCACCATGGCGTCGAGCCAGCCCGCCGACGCGATCTCGTCGTCGTCGATCATCAGCAAATGCTCGGCATTGGGAAAATGTTCGAGGGCAGCGGCGAAACCGGCATTGATCGCGTGGACATTGCCCTGCTGCGGTTCCACCAGCGCCATCCCCGCGAGGGTGCCGGGCGTAAGCCAGGAGGCCGCGACGCCATGCCCTTCGCGGCCGGCAGCGTCATTCTCGACCACCAGAACAGCGAACCGAACAGCCGTCCGCTGTGCCGCCAGCGATGCTAGCGTCTCGGCCAGCATGGCCGGCCGGCGGAAGGTCGGCACGACCGCCACGGCCTGAACCGCGGCCGCGTCGAGGCCGGGGCTGGCAACCGCGCCCGGCGGCATGGCAACCGTCCGGTCGGTCCTCATCGGGGACATCTGCATGGTGGCGATCTCATTCTGGCGCAGCATGGGTCGCGCTCCGCGGCTCGATCAAGGGTCTCTGGCACGCGGGAGCAAGTCTCCTGCCGCGTGGCGCGTGCCGCGAGGGTCGCCGCTGGCCCGCGCCTTGCGAGACCGTCACAGGTCGGCTCGAATGATCCCGCAGCGGGACATCCGCGCCCGGACGCGAGGGGCGAAACGGCATCATGCTGGCGGACCACGAGACCCGAATACAGCGCAGGCCCATTCCTCCGGCCGCCGCGCTGTCGCCGTTCGACGACGGCGACGATGCGACGTTCCGACGCTTGTCGGACCGCCTCGTTCACACGATTGCGCGGCGCGTTCCGTTCCGCACGGCGGCAATCAAGCTCGATCGCCCGATCGTCTCCTTCAGCTTCGATGACTTCCCCGCGTCGGCCCACGAGACCGGCGCCCGCATTCTTCAGGATCATGACGCCCAGGGCACTTTCTATGCGGCCAGCGGTCTGATCGGCCAGAAGCGTGCGCTGTGGACCATCGCCGGCGCGGATGCGATCCGCGACCTCCACGATCATGGGCACGAGATCGGGCTTCACACCCACAGCCATCGGCCATCCTTCCTCATGGGTCGCCGGCAGTTCGGAGCTGACCTCGCCGCCAACCGGGCAGCGCTGCGCCGAATCCTGCCGGACCTCGCGCACGAGACCTTCGCCTATCCATTCGGCCTGTCGACGCTGTCACAGAAGCGGACCCTTGGTCGCCTCGCACGCGCCAGCCGGTCAGTCCAGCGCGGACTCAATGTCGGCAAGCTCGATCTCGACTTCATCCGCGCCTATGAGCTGACGGATCGCGGGCTCTCGCTCGATGAACTGACGCAGCTTCTCGACGATGCCGCGGCCCGCAACGGCTGGCTCGTGTTCCTCACGCACGACATCGCCGACCGGCCGACCCGCTTCGGCGCATCGCCCGCGCTTCTGACAGCCGCCCTGCTCGGCGCCGCGCGGCGCGGCATGGACGTGCTGTCGATCCGCGACGCCCTGACGCGCATCGGCGTGTCCTGAAACGCCACTGCAACCGCTGGCCCCGACCTTGCGCGGCATGAACGGAGAACAATCTCCGTGTATCAATCCGGGACGGGCGTCCCTCCACCGGATTGCGAGCCGAGGGGTCTACCCCATGTACGAAGACGGTCGCACCAGTCCCATTCCCGCGCGCTCATCCGAGCCGCGATCTGCTCCGTCTGCCTCGCCGAACATCATCGCCGAGGTTGCGCGACGCTGGATGCTGATCGCGGTCCTCGCGCTGGTCGGGGCCGGCATCGCCTATATGGCGTCTCGAATGATCGCGCCGCGCTTCATGTCGACAGCCCAGATCTTCGTCGATCCGCGCGGGCTGCAGGTCTTCGACAACGAGCTGACCCCGCGCCAGCAGGACTCCAACACGGCCATCAACTTCGTCGAGAGCCAGGCGCGCATCGTAACCTCGCAGAGCGTGCTCGCGCGCGTCATCGACGGCGAACGGCTGACCGAGGATCCCGAGTTCAACGGCCAGGGCGGCGCGTCGTGGGCGGCCGCCTTGCTCGGCTCGCTCGGCATGCGCCGCGGCGGCGAGGAGAGCCTCCAGGCCCGCGAGCGGCTCGCGCTGAACGCGCTCTATGACCGCGTCATCGTCCGCCGGCCGGAGCGCACCTTCGTCATCGAGGTGACCGTGCGCGCGGGCGACCCCGAGAAGGCTGCGCGCCTCGCCAATGCGGTGGCCCACGCCTATATCGACAGCCAGACCGAAGCCCGCTCGGAGACGGCCCGCCGCGCGACGCAGGCGCTGACCAACCGCCTCGACGAATTGCGCTCGCGCGTTCGCACCGCGGAGGAGCGCGCAGAGGATTTCCGCCGCCGCAACGGTCTCGTCGGCACCCGCACACAGCTCGTTTCCGAACAGCAGCTGACGGATGCGAATACCCAGCTTGCGCAGGCTCAGGCGCGCGCGGGCGAAGCCCTCGCCCGCAACGAGCAGATCCAGCGCGCGCTTCGCTCGAACGGGGCGGCCAGCGCCCTGCCCGAGGCGGTGATCTCGCCGACCATCGCGGCGCTGCGCGGCCAGCAGGCAGAGGCGCGCCGGCGGCTTGCCGACGCCTCGACCGAATACGGTCCGCGCCACCCGACCGTTCGCAACGCGCAGGCGCAGGTATCCGACCTCGACCGCGCCATCACCGAGGAACTTGCCCGCATCGCCCAGTCGGCACGCGCCGATCTCGACCGCGCGCGCGCCGCCGAGGCGAGCCAGCGGCGGGCCGTCGACCAGCTAATCGCGCAGGCCTCCGACGCCGGCCAGGCCTTCGTGCAGCTGCGCGAGCTGCAGCGCGAGGTCGATGTCAACCGCAACCTGCTGAATGCCTTCCTGGCCCGCTCGCGCGAGACCAGCGAGCTCGAGCGCCTCGACACCAACAATGCCCGGATCATTACGGTGGCCCAGCCGCCGCGCGACCGCGTGTTCCCGCCGCGCGGCGTGGTTCTGGCAATGGCCGGCTTCGTCGGGGGTGCAGGTCTCGGCGTCGGCATCGCGCTGCTCCTTGCCCTGCTGAAGGCCGGCTTCGGCATGGCGCCCGCGGGATCGTCCTTCGTGCGGCACCAGCCGCCCGTCGCGCGGCTCGTCTGACCATGACCGGAACGCTTGCCATGGCCGATGCCCTGATAGCCCCGCCGGAGGACGGCAGCGACATGCCGACGGTCACGGTCGGCGGTCTGCCCATTGCCGTGCTCGACCGCGCCGCGACGGCGGACTGGATGATCCGCGCAGCGCGCACGCACCCGCGCGGGCAGCGCCCGCTCTATCTGACCTCCGCCAACGGCGAAGTGATCGCCCGTGCCGCAGCCGATCCCGCCTTTGCCGGGCAGATCCTCTCGGCGGACCAGATCGTGGCCGACGGCCAGCCGCTGGTCGTCGCGTCGCGGCTGCGCTGCCGCACCCCGCTGCCCGGGCGCGTCGCAACAACCGATCTGTTCCACGATGTCGCGGAGCGCGCCGTCGTCAGCGGCGCGACCTTCTACATGCTCGGCGCGACCAGGGAAGAGAACGCACGGGCGGTCGCCAATGTCCGCCTCCGCTATCCCGGCCTCGCCATTGCCGGCGCCTGTCACGGATTTCTCAAGGATGCCGCCCTCGACGCGAAGCTCGCAGAGATCGATGCCTTGAAGCCGGACATCCTCTGGCTCGCCATGGGCGTGCCGCACGAGCAGAATTTCGTTGCGCGCCACGCGGAGAAACTGCCGAATGTCGGCATGATCAAGACGTCGGGCGGCCTGTTCAACTTCCTGTCCGGCACCAACAGCCGCGCCCCCGAATGGATGCAGAAGGCATCGCTCGAATGGGTCTATCGGATCTGGCTCGAGCCGCGCCGCCTGTTCTGGCGCTATGCAGTGACCAACCCGAAAGCGCTCTACCTGATGGCGACACGGTCTGCCTGAGGCATATGGGTCCGATGGACATGCCCCCGCCTCCCACCCGGCCCCGGTTCGCTGTTCCGCCGACCGATATCGTCCGCCCGGCCCCCGTCATGCTGCCAGCCGGCGTCCGGCGCGAGCCGACCCGGCCTCTGGCGCATCGCGACGAGGATTTCGACGCGAAGTTCGACGCCGAGACGCTGTTCTACGATGCCTTCCGGGGCGCTGACGGCCGCATCGTGCTGCTCGGCCCGCCCTTCCTCAACCTCAAGCCGGCGCTCGAAGCCATGGCGATCACGGCGCGCCCGTCAGGCGCCGCCTGCCGCTTCGCGTTGCGCGAATGGGACCGCCACGGCCAGGTCCTGGTCGATGCGCCGGACGACACGACCCATCTTTCCGTCGAAACGTCGTTCGGGCGGATCGACATCGCGGTCGGTCCGAGCGAGGTCGATCTCTTCTTCGGCCGGCGGGTGCTGTTCACGCTGTCGAAGAACAACCGGCTGAACTGGATCCAGGACTGGATCCGCTTCGCCCGCGACGCCCATGGCGCGGATGCCGTGCTGTTCTACGACAATGGCTCCACACGCTATTCGACCGAGGAGCTGGCGGAAGCCATCGATGCGGTCGGCGGCATCGCGGTGGCACGGGTCGTCTCCTGGCCGTTCAAATACGGTCCGCAGGGCCTCGACGCCTGGCGCTTCTGGGATTCAGACTATTGCCAGCACGGCGCGTGGGAACATGCGCGCCGCCGCTTCCTCGAGGCGGCCGCCAGTGCCCAGAACGCCGATGTCGACGAGATGGTGGTCTCCGTCGACGGCCGCAGCGTGTTCGAGGCGGCTGAGAACGACCGGTTCGGCATCGTTCGCTATCGCGGCCGCTGGGTCGTCGGCATCGGCGAGCCTGCGGAGGCCCCGCCGGACCATGTTCGCCACGCGGATTTCGGCACGGTCCAGCGCGCGCAGATGCGCCGCCGCTTCGGCATCCTGCCGCGTGATGCGCTCGCCTGCCCGCCGAAATGGACGCTGGTGCCATCCCGTTGCCCGGACAATGCCCAGTGGCGCGTCCATACGGTGGATCGGTGGCCGGCGGCACTGCGCACCAGCGACGCTTTCGGCTATCGCCACTTCCGCGAGATCAACGACAACTGGAAATATGCCCGCACGCGCGCCGAGCGCTTCGACCCGGCGGTGCACGAGGCCGACGATCTCCTGAAGGCGCATTTCGCCCGGGTCGACTGGTCAGCCTGAGCAATGCGGAACGGCGCTGCTCCGCAGCGCCACCGTCAACCGCAAAAACAATCAGGGCGGGCCGGCGCTCCAGCCCATGCGGCGCATCAGGATGCCGCGTATGCCGACAATATCGAGCGCGAAGGTCGCGGTGCCGTAGACCAGCACGCCGACGCCGACCGACACGGCCAGGCCGACAAAACTGCCGGTCGGGTCGCTCCATTCGACCAGCGCCGTCGGCACAGCCATGACGAGGACGGCGGCGGCCACCTTCAGCGCCGGGCGCCAGAATAGCGGCAGCGGATGGGCCCGCTGGGACAGCATGTAACCGGCGACGACGCCCGCGAACTCCGCGATGACCAGCGACCACGCGGCGCCCTTGAGCCCGAAGGGCCGCACCAGCAGTGCCATGGCCACGACGTTGACGACAAGGATCACCGTGCCGTGCGCCACCATCAGCGATGGCTTCTTGGCGAGATGGAAGCTGACCTGCACGAATTGCTGCGAAATGGTCTGAAACAGCCAGGCGAAGACCAGGATCGGGATGAGAACGGCCGCCGTGTCGCGGAATTCCGGACCAAGGATCAGCGCCGCGAAATGCGGGGCGACGATGGCGAGCCCGACAACCGCGGGCATGACGACAGCGAGCAGCAATTCGCCGCTGCGGGTGAGGTGCTCGTCGGCCGCCGCCGCACCCTCCTCGGCGAGCGAGCGGATGGCGAGCGGCACGACGGCGGAAGCCACCGACAGGGCCGGAAACAGGATGATCTGACGGACAAGGTCGGCCGCCGCGCCGTAAATGCCGGCCGCCGCATCGCCGAGCAGCCATGCGACCAGCAGCCGGTCGAGCGCCGCGTGAAGCGCGAAGACGCCGCCCGACATGGCCATGGGAATGCCGAAGCCGAGCATGATGTTGAAGGTCGCCCGGTCGAAGGGTTTCCGCGGCCCCTTCCAGACTGCCGGCGAAAACAGGAGAGCCGAGACGACATAGCCGGCGACCACGCCGGCGACGAGGCCGAGCCCGCCGAAGCCGGCCTGCACCAGCGCGTAGGAGACGGCGATGGCCGAAAAGGCGCGGACCACGGTCGCGCGCATATAGGCGGTGGCGTCGAGCCGCGCGCGCAGGATCTCCTGACCCAGTTCGAACAGGCCCAGAGCCGCTGCCAGCACGACGGCGGCGAGCCCCCGGTCGAAGGAAATGCCAAGCGCCAGCGTTGTGACGGCCAGCACCACGGGCATGGTCAGGACGGATGCGAGATAGGCCGCAAGCGCGGTCAGCCGGATATCGGCGGCCTCGCCCTCGGACTCGAATCGCAGGACGGAAAGCCGCACCCAGGTGAACAGCAGCGCCGAGACGACGCCCGCAATACTGAGGGCAATGACGTAGAAGCCATATTCCGCCGGCGTCAGCAGGCGGGTGAACAGGATGACCGACAGGAAGCCCAGCGCGGCGGACGTGCCATGCGCGACCATGTAGGTGGAGGTCTGTCGAATGAGCATCAGCGACCGCCCCTGGCGAAATGCTCGATCACCTGCATCAGGGGTTTCGGGCGGTAGTTCTCGTCGAGCGGCAGCGGCCGGTTCCTGAAGCCGTCCGTGCGCTTGAAGTAGATCGGAACCCAGGTGTGCCGGTCGGTGATGCCCCAGGTGAGGATGGCGGTCGGCCGCTTCACCGAAGCGATGGCATCGAGGAAGTCATAGGCCCGCGAGGCGACGAGGATGTCGCGAACTTCCGGCGGGCCGGGCAGCTTGTCGTCGATGACGTCGAGTTCGGTGACCAGCACGTCGAGCCCCATGGCCCTGCACTCGGTGACGAAGGCCGAGACGCCCTCCTTGTCGATGGCGAGATCACCGCGCAGATGGCCCTGCAGGCCGATGGCATGCAGCGGCACGTTGCGTAGCTTCAGGTCGCGGATCAGGCGCAGGAAGGCCTCGCGCTTGCGCCGGAAGCGCGGCCCGACGAACTCGATATCGTATTCGTTCATGACCAGCTGAGCGCCGGGATCGACACGCGCCGCCGTCCGCAGCGCCATCGCGATATGCGCCTCGCCGAGGCGCTGCTGCCAGATGGACGGGCGGATGTCCGAGCGGCTGGCGGGATCGTCGGGAATCGGCTCGTTGACGATGTCCCAGCTCCTGATGCGGCCCTTGTAGCGGGTCATGACCCGCTCGATATGGCCGGTCAGCTCGCGCTCCGCCTCGGCGGCAGAGCCGATGGTCTTGGTCCAGTTGGGCATGGCACCGTACCAGACGAGCGTGTGGCCGCGCAGTTCCATGCCGTTGCGGGTGGCAAAGTCGATCTGCCGGTCAGGCCCGTCAAAGACGAACTGCTCACGCGTCGGGCGGATGTCGAACCATTTGAGCCCGCCCTCCCCGACGATCTGCCGGCAATGCCGGGCGAGCGCCGCGCGATAATCCGGTTCGTTCGCCAGCGGATCATCGCGAACGGCCGCACCAAACGGCACGGCCCAGTCGGCGGATAACGGGCGCGGCTGCGCTTCGGCGCTGGACAGGAGCATTGTGCCAAGCGGAGACGCAGCGCCGCCGGCAAGGCCGATGGCGGAGGTCAGGGCAGCAGCAAGCGTTTCGCGACGGGACGGCATGGGCACCTCGCCCTCGATGTCGCAAGAGCTATACCGCGATGCGGGAGGCGCAAAGAGGGCGGAACGCCGCGCGCGCAATCTGCACCGCGCCATATCGACGGATCGCGGCCGATCGCATTACAAGTGCATGACATGCCGGCAGGATCGGCAATGGCATCGGATTCTCGAGAGGACGGCAGATGGTGAAGGCGATCCGCATCCACAAACCGGGCGGACCGGAGGCGATGGTCTACGAGGACGTGTCGCTGAAGCCGCCGGGTCCGGGCGAGGCCTATATCCGCCAGACCGCGATCGGCGTGAACTTCATCGACATCTACCAGCGCACCGGCGTCTATGCGATGCCCTCGCTGCCGCACGGCATCGGCATGGAAGCCGCCGGAATCGTCGAGGCGATCGGCGAAGGCGTGACGGAAGTCGCCTATGGCGACCGCGTCGCCTATGCGGGCGGCCCGCCCGGCGCCTATGCCGAGAAGCGCCTGATCCCGGCCGCGTCTCTGGTGAAGCTGCCGAAGGCCATAGACGACAAGACGGCTGCCGCCATCATGCTGCAGGGCATGACGGCGCGCTATCTCCTGAAGGAGACCTATCAGGTCAAGAAGGGCGATTTCGTTCTCGTACAGGCGGCTGCCGGCGGCATGGGCCTGTGGCTCTGCCAATGGGCGAAGGCGCTGGGCGCAACCGTCATCGGTACGACCTCCACCGAGGAAAAGGCGGCGCTCGCCAAGAAGAACGGCTGCAAGTTCCCGATCGTCTACACCAAGGAGGACTTCGTCGCCCGCGTGAAGGAAATCACCGGCGGCAGGGGCGTGCAGGTCGTCTATGACGGCGTCGGCAAGGACACGTTCCTGAAGTCGTTCGACTGCCTCGCGATCCGCGGCCATCTGGTGCTCTACGGCGCGGCCTCGGGCCCGCCCGATCCGATCTCTCCCCTGATGCTCGGGGCGAAATCGGCCTCGCTGACGCGGCCGACGCTGTTCCAGTATGTCGCGACGCGCAAGGAACTGCTGGCCAATGCCAAGGACGTTTTCGCGGTGGTTCAGGACGGCACGGTGAAGGTGCAGAAACCCGCCGAATACGCCCTCAAGGACGTGGCGAAGGCCCACAAGGACCTGACCGGCCGCAAGACGACGGGATCGATGATCCTCATCCCCTGACGGGATCGATAGCCTCGCATAAGCAAATGCCCGGCCTCGCAGCCGGGCATTTTTGTCTGCGTTCGGCGGGTAGCGTTCAGCCGCCCTGCCCCGGCCTCAGTCCCGGCGGCACGTTGAGGAATCCGCCGCTCTGCGGCGCGGGCTGCTGCGGCGGATAGGCCGGCTGGCCGTAGCCGCCCTGCGGGTATCCCTGCTGAGGCTGCGGCGGGTAGGCGTTCGGATCGTAGGCGGGCTGTGCCGCATAGCCCGGCCGGGGTGGCGCTCCCTGCGGATAGCCGCCATGCCCCGCAAAAGCCGGCTGGTAGCCCATCGGCTGGCCGCCACTCATCGCGCCACCGGCCGGAGGCGCAACCGCCTTCGCTGCACGGCGGCGCTCGCCGAGCATCCTGAAGCCATAGGCGCCGGCGAAGCCAGCGACGATCAATGCGATCGACATGACCGGACGATGCCAGAACCAGGCAATCGCGATGGTCGGCAGGAACACCACGAGGGCCAGCGCGACCGAGACGAGCCCGGCGCCGGCAGCCATGGCGCTGCCGAAGATCGGGATGACGTCCGCCAGCACCACGAAGGGCCGCAGGATCAGGAAGAAGCCGAGCCAGACGGAAAACAGCATCACGCCGCGCAGTACCCAGGTGATGATGCGGTTGGTCTCGTGGGCGCCCTGATAGAGTTCCTGCGCCGTCCGCGCGCCCATGGCCCCGAGGAAGACCTCGCGGCCGTTCGAGGCCGTATACGGGCCGAAGCCCTCGCCGTTCTGGCGCGCGACGATGCTTGCCAGCCCCTCCGGCAGGATCGAATAGGAAATGCGGAGATCGCCGATCTGCGGATTGCCGGTGTCCGAGCCGACATAGACGCCGCCGTCATTGAGCTGGGCCCGATTGCCGAAGCGGCTCTGGAACGGGGCGAGTTGCGCCTGCGTGACATCGAGCCGGCGTTCCGCGGACGATCCGTACAGACCGATGACGCGGGAATCGGCGCGGAAGCCGCCGAGCATGGCGCCGCTCGCCGTCTCGGTCCGGCCAGTGATCGGCATGGCCGGGTTCTGGTGAGCGTCACGCTGGCGGAAATTCTGCGAGGAGATCGGCCTGTCGGACCAGACGCGCTCATAAGTGTAGGTCGTGGTGCGCGTCTGCGAGCCACCTGCATTCGAGCGGTTCTCGGTGCGGCGCTCTTCCTTCCACTGGTACATCTCGACCTTGCGGACGAGGCGCACCGCCTGCGAGCGGATCTGGAACTCGCTGTCGGCAAGCGGGCCGCCGCTGAGATTGCCACTGGTGTGGACGAGCTTGCCCTCATTCGCGGCGTCGACCCGTGCTGCCGGGACGGAGATGGTGACGCCAGCGCCCTCGTTCAGCGCGCGGGTCGTGCCGATGGCGCGCCCCTCGTTCCAGAAGATGCCCCAGATCGTCGCGGCGATCAGGCCGAAGCCGATCAGGATCCCGACCAGCGACTGCCACAGCCGCTCCAGGAAGCCGACATGTTCGGTGGTCGAATCGCCGTCAGTGAAGGTCTCGCCCTCCGTCGACGGACCGGAATTCCAGCCGCCATCAGAATCCGTGCTCATGCGGAATCCCCCTATCTCCCCCGCATACCGCCACCGTCATGTTTCAACCGGACCGCGCGGGCCTGGTAGAACATTTCAATAGCTCATGGAGCATTTCAAGGGGTGGCGATCAGCCGGTAGCCGATGCCACGAACGGTCTGGAGATGGACGGGATTGGTCGGATCGACCTCGATCTTCCGGCGCAGGCGGTTCACCTGCACGTCGACAGTGCGCTCGTTGATGTCGCCGCCGGGCGCGGCAAGGTCGTAGCGCGGCACGGTCTCGCCGGGCTTCACCGCCAGCACGCGCAGCATTTCCTTTTCGCGATCGGTGAGGCGAACGACCTCCTCGCCCTTCTTCAGCTCCAGGCGCGCGAGCTGGAAATGGAAATCGCCGAACTTCACGGATTCCACCACCGGCTGCGGCGCAGGCATCGCCCGCCGCAATATGCCGCCAATGCGGAGCAGCAACTCGCGCGGCTCGAAAGGCTTGGCCAGATAGTCGTCGGCTCCGATCTCCAGCCCCGTGATGCGGTCGGACAGGTCGGATCGCGCCGTGAGCATCAGGATCGGCACCGCCGCGGTCGGCCCTGCTCCGCCCTGACGGATCGCGCGGGCAAGCTCGAAGCCCGTCTCGCCCGGCATCATCACGTCGAGGATCAGGAGGTCGAAAGTCAGGCCATCAAGCTTCTTGCGGGCGGCGCGGGCGTTCTCCGCGGTAGTCACCCGGTAGCCATTGTTGGTCAGGTAGCGCGCCAGCGTCTGGCGGATCACGCGGTCGTCGTCCACCACGAGCAGATGCGGCGCATCGTCCGCCAGCGCCTTGGGCGGGGTCGTCATCACTCAGCGGTCCTTCTGTGGGACAGCGCGGCCGGCCTGCGTGATCATGCGGGTCACCTCTTCGCGGGCATCCGGGTCGATCATCGCATAGAGGAAGCGCACCGCCTGATCGCGCGGCGTGCCGGAGGCCGCAATGGCGCGCGTGAACCGTTCGGTCTGGAGCCGTGCCAGCTCGAGCGCCAGCGCCTGCCCCTTCTCGGTCACGGTCAGAAGACGCTGGCGGCGATCCGCCTGCCCCTCCTTCTGGAGGATGAAGCCCTGTTCGATCAGGTCGCGCAGCACGCGGGCGAGGCTCTGCTTGGTGATCCGCAGGATATCCAGCAAATCCGCAACCCTGATCTCCGGATGACGATGGACAAAATGGATCACCCGGTGATGCGCCCGCCCGAACTGGAAACGCTCCAGCACGTGGTCGGGATCGCTGACGAAATCCCGATAGGCGAAGAACATCAATTCGATGAGGTCGTAGGCGGGCTCCCGCGGGGGGCCCTCGCCTGCCGCGCCCGGCACGCCGTTCATGGGCCGGCGCTGCGCCGGTGAGACATTTATGTCAGCCATGTTGACATATTCGATGCCGATTGTTACTCATTCGCCCGCATTCACGAAACGATCGTACCCAACGGCCACCGGCCTCATCGGGAATCGTCGCTCAGCGCCGCCTCTCGCTTGACAAGGTTAGCCGGACCCGGCCCGCTTCGCAAAACGCCAGGCTGACCGATCCGCGGCCCAAGGCGTACAGGAGGAAAAGACGATGTCACTGGTCCCGTTCCACGACCGCGACGGCTTCATCTGGATGGACGGCAAGCTCATCCCGTGGCGCGACGCGCAGGTTCATGTCCTCACCCACGGCCTGCACTACGCCTCGGCCGTATTCGAGGGCGAGCGGGCCTATGGCGGGGTCATTTTCAAGGGCACCGAGCATTCGGCGCGCCTGAAACAGTCGGCCGCGCTGCTCGACTTCGAGATTCCCTATTCGGTCGCCGAGATCGACGCCGCCAAGGAAGCGACGCTGAAGGCCAACGGCCAGACCGACGCCTATGTGCGCCCCGTCGCCTGGCGCGGCTCGGAGATGATGGGCGTCTCGGCCCAGCAGAACAAGATCCACCTCGCCATCGCGACTTGGGAATGGCCGAGCTATTTCGATCCGGCGACCAAGATGAAAGGCATCCGCCTCGACATGGCCGAGTTCCGCCGCCCCGATCCGGCGACGGCGCCCTCGACCTCGAAGGCGGCCGGCCTCTACATGATCTGCACCATCTCCAAGCATAAGGCCGAGAAGAAGGGCTATGCCGACGCCCTGATGCTCGACTGGCAGGGTCGCGTCGCCGAATGCACCGGCGCCAACGTCTTCTTCATCAAGGACGGGCAGATTCATACGCCGACAGCCGACTGCTTCCTGGACGGCATCACCCGCCGGACGGTCATCGAGCTCGCCAAGCGGCGCGGTTTCGACGTGATCGAGCGCCGGATCATGCCGGAGGAGCTCTCGACCTTCAACGAGTGCTTCATCACCGGCACGGCGGCCGAGGTGACGCCGGTCTCGGAGATCGGGCCCTATCGGTTCACGCCCGGCAACATGTCGAAGACGATCATGGAAGACTATACCGCCGAGGTGACGCCCAAGGCCGCCGCTGCCTGAGCACGTCCGTCACGGTATCATTCGGGAACGGCCGGGCTCGCCCGGCCGTTTTCTTTTTTGCGGTCAGAACAGCCGGCCGCCCTCCGGCACCTCGTGACCGGGACCGATCAGCACGACCTCGCCGGCCTCGTCCGGCACGCCCAGCGTCAGCACCTCCGACATGAACTTTCCGATCTGGCGCGGCGGGAAGTTGACGACGGCAAGCACCTGCCGGCCGACCAGAGCTTCTGGCTGGTAGTATTTGGTGATCTGGGCCGAGGACTTCTTGCGGCCGATATCGCCACCGAAATCGATCACCAGCTTGATCGCCGGCTTGCGCGCCTCGGGAAAGGGCGCGGCTTCGACGATCCGCCCGACGCGGACGTCAACCTTCATGAAGTCGTCGAAGGCGATGGGACCGGGGCGGTCAGCGGACTGCATGGCGAAACTCCGGAATGTCCCGACCGACAGGCAAAAGGCCGGGCAAGCCCGGCCTTCCACGGCATTTCCGCAATCAGGTCAAGCCGCCGGCGTCAGACCGGCGTCACGCGTGGGTCGCGGAGATCGTCGCCGCGCCAGCCCTCCTCGCGAGTGGAGCGATCCTCGCCGCGATCCCGGTCGCGCCGCGAACGCCGTCCGGCGCAGAAGGCGGCCGGCGCACAGAACAGCGAGCGCAAAGGTGCCGTCAGCTGCTCGACGCTCCGGAGCATGCCTGCGGCACGGCCGGCGCGCGCCAGTTCCTCGTCCATGGCGCGCATGGTTTTCGCCAATGCCGGATCCTCGTCGTCGAGCCAGACGCGCACGACGCGGCCGAATGCCACTGCCAGGCCCTGTGCCCGGATCGCGCCGCCGGGGCCGGCAACCTCGACACCGGCAGCCGCCAGCATCCAGTGATGCGAGCGCACCGCCAGCCGGTTCAGCGCCATGGCAAGCGGCGGGCTGCGCATCGCGGCCTTGGTGATGTTGCGGATCGCAGCCTTGTGGGGGCCGAGCACGTCGAGCCGGCGCATCAGCACGTCGAAGAGCTTCTCCTTCGTGTCCTGATCGGCGAGGTCGGCGTCGATGCCGTCGAGCACCGCGCGGTCCACGCCCTTCACGAAGGCCGCGATGATGTCGAGGCGGGAGCTGAAGGCGTCACGCAGTTCGCCGAGCGTGACGCCGGCACGCTCGGCCACTTCGGCCAGTGTCACGTCTGGGAGGTTCTTCTCGGCGGCGAGTGCCATGAAGGCGGCGACGATCGCGTCGCGCGGCGATTCCGACGATGTTCCGGAAGTCTTGGACGCTTTGGCCATGGCGATCTCGGCTCCTGGTCTGGCTGCCCCGCTCCGAAGATAGGCGTGGTGCCGTCAGCCCGCCAGTTCCCGCGACCGCTTTGCTGCCGCCGCCACCGCTTCGACGAAGGGCTGGTCGATGCCGTGGGGACCGGTCAAAACCTGCAGGGCCGCGTAGGTGGTGCCATTGGGCGAGGTGACGTTCTGGCGCAGCGTCGCGGGCTCGACTTCCGGGGACAGGTGCATTAGCTCGGCGGCGCCCTCGACGGTCGCGCGTGCAAGACGCGCGGCAAGGTCTGCCGGCAGCCCCGCGGCCGCGCCCGCACGCGCGAGCGCCTCGGCCAGCAGGAAGACATAGGCCGGTCCGGAGCCGGATACGGCGGTGACGATGTCGATCCAGTCCTCGCGCGCGAGCCATTCGACCTGGCCGACCGCCGCGAGCAGACGCTCGACCGCCTGCCGCTGGGCCGGCGTGACATTGGCGCTCGCCGCAGCACCGGTAATGCCGCGGCCGACCGCCGCCGGCGTGTTCGGGATGGTGCGGACGACCGCCGTCCCCGTGCCGAACACCTGCTCGATCCGCTGGATCGTCTTGCCGGCCATGACCGAGACCACGACGGTGTCCGGTCCGACGAACTGTTTCACCAGCGGCATGACGTCGTCGGCGATCTGGGGCTTCACGGCCAGGATCAGCACGCCGGCAGGCTTCGGATCGGCTGGATTGCACGCAATTCCGTGGGCGTCGATGACCGCCTGGATATTGGCCGGCGGACGCGGATCGGAAATCGTGATCCGCTGCGGCGCGAGCCCGTGCTTCAGCCAGCCGCGCATCATCGCGCCGCCCATCTGGCCGGCGCCGACCAGGACGACCTGGCCCGTGAAGTCGGACAGAGAAAGCGGTTCGTCGCGGTGCGGCTCGGTCATCGTGTCCTCGGCGGCTGTCGGCGCGAACCGATAGCCGCCGGAAGGCCGGCTGTCACGCGGCGCGAAGCGTCATGCCTCGCCGGAAGTCTCGAAGAGGGCCGAATCCATGGCCTCGCGCGCCGACTTGCCGGCCCAGACCACGAACTGGAACGCCTGATAGTAGCGGTCGCAGGCTTCCATGGCGGCGTCGAGCTGCGCCTCGCACTGGCGACCAGAGGCTTCCGCACCGCCGGCGAGCAGCAACGCGTGGCGGAACATGACCACGCCTTCCTGCGGCCAGAGGTCGAAATGGCCGAGCCACATCTGCTCGTTGGCGAGCTGGATCAGCTCCCTCACCTCGCCCCTGCGGCGCTCCGGCACCTTGAGGTCGAAAGCACAGGCCAGATGAAGGGATTCAATATCATCCATCCATGTGAAGGAGGCATGATAGTCAGCCCAACGGCCAGTGACCGAAAGGGTGATCTCGTCATCCCCAGAACGGTCGAACGACCACTCGTTGAGGGCCGCCAGATTTTCGACCAAGTCCACAGGATTGACCTGCCGGTCGGTGGTGTCGATATCGATCAAGGACATTCCGCCCCCGTGCGGTTCGCTCGGTTGTCGGACAGACGCGACGGGACGCAACCGGACAGGAGACCAAGTCATGGCGAGCAAAGCTCGTCGCCTACAACCTTTTGATTCGATTGCCCGAATCGATCTCTGGACCAAACCCTAACGCAGGACGACGACGCTGCCTACTGACCCGCCTAGCGATCTTGGATTCGTCATCCATCCGCAATCGGACTGTTGCAATTATCCACCGTCCGGCGCGCCGGACGCTGCGTCATCCACCGCTTCCCACAGCCCCTGACGCGGAACCGGCCCGGCTCCGTTTTGCTCAATTTCGATGCATCCGAACAAGGCGTGCGGGTGGGTCTGCCCAGCCATGCAGCGATCCCGGTTGTGCGCTGCACACGGTCGCGGCATATCAGACGGGTCGACGGTTTTGGCGGGTCACGCCTCCCTGTGATCTCGTGTCGCTGTCGGCGTTCCCCTCTGGAAGGCGGCTTCCAGGTGCTCTGCATCGGAAGCCGAAACTTATAAGGCCGGGCTTTTCAGCCCGGCCCTTTTTTTTGGCCCAGCGATCCCGGCCTGATCAGGCGGCCGCGCGGGCCTGGACGATCTTGTCGGCATCGCGGCCGGTCAGCTCGGCAAGGTGGTCGAACTTCGACGTGAACGAGCCGACGCCCGCCGTCGCCGAGCGAATCTCGACGATGAGGTCGCCGATCTCCGATTCCGGCATCAGCGCCGAGACGACGTCCCAGCCTTCCCAGCCCTCGCGCCCGTCGAATCCCAGGATCTGGCCGCGTCGCCCCGATACGATGGCGTTGACCTTCGCGGTCGCGTCCGAGGGCACCGCGACGTCGACCCGGTGGATCGGCTCGAGCAACACGGGGTGGCAGGTGGACAGCGCCTCCTGGATCGCGATGCGGCCCGCCTGCTGGAACGCCATGTCGGAACTATCGACCGTGTGGTAGCTGCCGTCGGTCAGCGTCGCGCCGACATCGACCACGGGGAAACCCAGCGGGCCCTTCCTGAGCGTGTCCTCGATGCCCTGCTTCACCGCGGGGATGTACTGCTTCGGCACCACGCCGCCGGTGATCCTGTCATCGAAGACGAAGCCCGTGCCGCGTTCCAGTGGTTTGACATCGATGACCACGTCGCCGAACTGGCCGTGACCGCCCGACTGCTTGCGGTGGCGGCCGCGCACGCCATGCGCCGCCTTCTTGATCGTCTCGCGATAGCCGACCCCGGGCTTGCCCTGATTCACCTGCACGCCGTAGCGATTGGCCAGCTTGGCGATGGCGACACGCAGGTGCATCTCGCCCTGCCCCGACAGGATGATCTCGCCGGTATCGGCAACATGCGCCACCGACAGCGAGGGGTCCTCGTCGGTCAGCTTGGCGAGCATCAGTCCGAGCTTGACGTCGTCCTTGCGGTCGCGGGCGCTGAGCGCGACCGACAGGACCGGCTGCGGCGGCTTTGCGGTCGCGAGCCGCGGCGGAGCCTGACGGCCGGTGGTGATCGCCTCGCCGGTGGCGACGTGATCAAGCTTGCCAAGCGCCACCGTGTCGCCGGCCGACACATCGCGCAGCTTGTCGACGCCTGGCCCGAACATCTTGAAGAGTCCGGATGTCCGCTCCTGCGCCGCGTCTGCTCCCGTCAGGATCGCGCCATCGCCGAGGCCCCCCGTCAGCAGGCGCGCGACGGAGAGCTTGCCGCCATGCGCCGTGTGGATGGTCTTCATGACATGAGCCATGGCGTCGCCGTTCTTCACGCCGAGGCGCCGCGCCGCAGCATCCACAGTGGGCACGTCGTGGCGCAACGCCTTCAGGAGCCGCAGGACGCCATTGGTGCGCGTCGCCGAGCCGAACAGCACGGGCACGACCGCGCCATCGCTCAGGTCGCGGCCGAGATCGTCAAACACCTTGTCGCGCGGCGGCTCGAGATCGGAGAGCAACGTCTCCATCAATTCGTCGTCGTGGTCGGCAAGCGTCTCCAGCATGGTGAAGCGCGCTTCCTTCTCCCGGTCGAGATTGTCGCCGTCGAGCGGTACGACCTCGGAGGCAGCGTGTTCGCGATAGACGAAGGCCCGCTCCAGCGCGAGATCGACGAAGCCGGAGACGATGCCGTTGGACCAGATGGGGATCTGCCGCAGAAGCAGCGGCACGCGCGAGGCCGGACGCAGAAGCTCCAGCGTCTCGCGGATGCGCTTGTCCGCCTTGTCGATCTTGTTGATGAACAGGATGCGCGGAATGCCCCGGTCCTCCAGTTCGCGCAGGATGAGGCTGAGGGCCGGCACCTTCTTCTCGTCCGCCTCGCAGACGACCACCGCCGCGTCCACGGCCGGAATGACGTTGCGCATCTCGTGGAGGAAATCGATCGAGCCGGGGCAATCGACGAAGGTGTAGCTGTCGCCCATGAAGCTGGTCGTGGCGAAACCGGCCTCGACGCTCATCTTGAACTGGTGCGCTTCGTCGCTCGCGTCGGAAACGGTGGTTCCGCTCTCTATGGAGCCCATGCGCTGGATGGCGCCCGTGCGCTCCAGTATCGCTTCGAGCAGGGTGGTCTTGCCGCTCTGGAACGGGCCCACCAGCGCAATGCACCGGGGACCCGCCTGCCTTCTGCCGCCTTGTTCTCCTGCAATATGGTCGCCCATGTCCGTCGTCCCCTTGTGTCCGGGGCCCGGGCGAGAAGGTCGACCCGGAAGTGACAGGTCAAGCGGAGGGTCTTGTTGGCTGGACCTCGCGCATCGGCATCGTCGCGCCGCCCGGAGGACGGCGCAAGGGCGCTGTCTCGCGATGCAGCGAGGGTCGCTGTCAGCGTCTCGGCTGGCGGATCGAGCCGGTCACGATGGCGTCGTCGCCCTGGTTGCGGGCGATCTCCTGACGCTCGGCGAGCCATGACGAACCGCGGTCGACATATTGCGCGAGCACCACCGCTCCGGCGGCGACGGCAAACAGAATCCAGCGGGACATCGAGGACCTCGAAACGCAACAGCCAGTCTTCGGCAATTCCTTATGGAACCGTTGAGGTTAAAACCGGGTTCACAGCCCATGACCGCTACTCGGGTCTCCCTGTCACGGCATCGTGACCCTCCGCCACGATTTTGCCTGCAACAATCGCCGCAGGACCATTGTTTCAGCGAGGCTCGACCCCAGTTCGGTGCCAGACAGGATCTGCACCCAAAGAGCGAGTGATCGGCCTGCGTGAGTTCGGCACGGCACCACGACATTTTGGAACGAAGGAGTTCTGAAACATGCCGCGAGCGCCTCATTCCTTCCGCGTGAAGCCTCAGCGCCTGGGCTTCCAGAAGGCACATCCGCGCGTACCGACCATCATCTCCGCCGGCGTGGTGCTGGCGCTGCTGGCCGCGCTGATCGTCGCGGGCGTCTTCCTCTCGGCTGAACTGGTCGATCCCTCGACCTTCGAGGATGGCGCGGATGCCGAGACGCTGGTCACGTCCGGCGCGGTCATCGTCATGTCCGTCGGCCTTGGGCTCCTGCTGACCTATCTGCTCCGCCGCTTCATCGGCAGCGGCCACCAGCGCAAGGAACCGCCGGTCGCCGCCTGAGGCGCTGTCCCGACGCATCAGGAAACCGCATGCGCATTGCCGCCGTCATCCTCGCTCTTGTCGCGACCGCCGGCGCGGCCTTCGGCCAGCCAGCGCCCTCCCCGCCGCTCGACGTCATGACCATCGCGCGGGGGTTGCAGAACCCGTGGGGCATCGCGTTCCTTCCCGACGGACGGGTGCTGGTCACGGAGCGGCCGGGCCGCCTGCGTGTCGTCGAGCGCGACGGACGCCTGTCGCAACCCGTCGCAGGCGTGCCGCCGGTTCACGCGGTCGGACAGGGCGGGCTTCTCGGCATCGCGCTCGATCCGGCCTTCGCCGAGAACCGGCGCGTCTATCTGAGCTTTTCCGAACGCGCGAGCGGCGAGGTCAACAACACCGCAGTCTTCCGCGGCCGCCTCAATGCCGATGCCACCGCATTCGAGCAGGGGCACGTCATCTGGCGGCAGGAGCCGTCCATCGCCAGCAGGCTGCATTTCGGTTCGCGCCTGGTCTTCGATCGCAGCGGGCACCTGTTCGTCACCACCGGCGACCGCTTCAGCCAGATGCAGGAGGCGCAGAACCCGGCCAACACGCTGGCCAAGGTCGTGCGCATCACCACTGACGGCGCGCCGGCCCCCGGCAATCCCGGCGGCGGATGGAATCCTGTCGTATGGTCGATCGGGCTGCGCAACGCGCAGGGCGCCGCGCTCCATCCGACCACCGGCGAGCTCTGGGTCTCGAACCACGGCCCGCGCGGCGGCGACGGACTCTATGTCGTGCGTGCCGGCCGCAACTACGGCTGGCCGCTGATCTCGTGGGGCACGCATTACGACGGCCGCCTGGTCAATGGCGGCTTGCGCGAGCGCGAGGGCCTCGACCAGCCGCTGGTCCACTGGACGCCGTCCATCGCACCCTCCGGGCTCACCTTCTACACCGGCAACCTGTTTCCGACGTGGAGGGGCAACCTGTTCTCCGGCGCGCTGGCCGGCCAGATGCTGGTCAGGATCGTGCTCGACGGCGAGCGCATCGTGTCGCAGGAACGGCTGCTGGATGACCTCGGCCACCGCTTCCGCGACGTGCAGCAGGGCCCGGACGGAGCGCTCTGGCTCCTGACCGACGCACCGGACGGCCAGCTGCTGCGGGTCACGCCGAAACGCTAGCTCACACCTCGGCGATCCTCGGGTTCGGCGTCAGCACCACGCAGTGATGCCCCATGGCATCGCCTCCGAGGATGAAGTGCTGGCTCTTGAAGGTCGCCATCAGGTCGGTTTCGTAGAGCCTGACCGCATCGGCCCGGCAGATCAGGAATTTCGGCGCCGCCACGATGTCCTCGCGGTCGATCACGCACATCAGCCGCATGTCCGGATGCGCCCGCAGGTAGTCGTGGACGGTGACGACCAGGAACGGGTAGCCGGGGTGCAGCATGTCGTCGAGGCAGATCAGCCCCTGCGGATGCAGGTTCGCATGGGCAAGCATGAGGTCGTGACCGAGCGCCTCCGGCGAATGCTCGCCGTCGACATGGATGAAGCGCAGCGGCGCCCTGCCCGTCAGGCCCGCGAAAGTCTCGACATCGAGCGTTCCGGTGTCGAAGGGGCGAGGCGTGAACCGCTGCTCGGCAAGGCCGTTGCGACGGGCGTTCTCGGTGAACCGGTCGAGCACCTTGTCGTCGGGCCAGGTGAACAGATCGAAGCCGTAGGCGTGCTCCCGCTCGGCCAGCGCCAGTCCGAGCGCGATAAAGAACCGCCCCTCGAAGGTGCCGATCTCCGCGACAGAGCCGCGAATGCCCATCTCGCTCTGCCGGCGCATGAGATGCGCGCAGATCGTCGCGGAGAACCGCGAGGACATGCCCCTGACGCCATCGAAACCGTCGGCCAGATAGGCATCGACCGCGGGAATGCCGCTCTGGAAGCCGGTCATGCCGAGCGCCCCTGAAACACGAAGAAGGCGCCGGCTGCGATCAGCGTGAAGCCGATGGCATGGTTCCAGGTCAGCTGCTCCTTCAGATAGACGACCGAGAAGATGGCGAAGACCAAGAGGGTGATCACCTCCTGGATCGTCTTGAGCTGGGCGGCGCTGTAGACCTCGTGGCCGATGCGATTGGCCGGCACCGCAAGGCAATATTCCACGAAGGCGATGCCCCAGCTCGCCAGGACCACCAGCGCCAGCGGCGCCGCCTTGAATTTCAGGTGGCCGTACCAGGCGAGGGTCATGAACACGTTCGACGCGATCAGCAGCAGGATCGGCGAAACGAAGGGGGATGTCAGGGCGGCCATGCATGTCTCCGGCGGTGCCCGATCATGGGCACCGGACCATGACACGCCGATTGGCGCCGCGAGAAGCCGCCTGTCAGCCGTAGCGGAGCTTCAGGCCGACAATGGTCAGTTGCAGCGCCAGCGTGATCGTGTTGGCGAGGATCAGCGGCGCGTCGCCCAGCGCGATGCCATAGATCAGCCAGAGGGCGATGCCGGTCGCGAAACCGCCATAGGCGAAAAGCGAGATCGCCTGCGTGTCGCGTGTGCGAATGATCCGCCAGGCCTGCGGCACCCAGCAGACGGTCGTAACAAAAGCGGCGGCCAGACCGATAAGGGAGATGAGCGACGGCGCTTCCATGGATCCTCCGCAGCCGGCTGCGGTCGAAACCGACTCGCCGGAGCGTGATTTGGTCAAACGCGGCAAGCTCTATACGCTTCTTGGGAAACTGGAAGGACATTCGCCCATGCTGATCCGATCGAAACGCGGGTGGGAACTTCCCGAAAGCGCGGTTACGCCGGAAAGCGCGTTCCTCACGCGCCGCAACGTGATCGCCGCCGGCATGGGGCTCGCGACCGCCGGCATATCCATCCCGGCCAGCGCCCAGCGCCTCGCCGATGTTCCCGATCCGACCGCCGATCTCTATCCGGCGCGCCGCAACGAGCGCTACACCGTCGAGCGCCCGCTCACAGCCGAGCAGGTCGCGGCCAACTACAACAATTTCTACGAGTTCGGCGGTTCCAAGCAGATCGCGCGCGCGGCGCAGTCGCTGCCGCTCCGGCCGTGGACGGTGAAGATCGACGGCATGGTCGAAAAACCGCAGACGGTCGACATCGACAAACTGATCCGCGCCATGCCGATCGAGGAGCGCGTCTATCGCTTCCGCTGCGTCGAGGCCTGGGGCATGACGGTTCCGTGGACCGGCTTCCCGATCAAGGCGCTGATGGACATGGTCCGGCCGCTCGGATCCGCGAAGTTCGTCCGGATGGAGACCTTCGACACGCAGCCCTGGGCGCCGGGCATGCGCTCGCCCTGGTACTCCTGGCCCTATGTCGAGGGCCTCACCATCGACGAAGCCGCCAATGACCTCGCCATCCTCGTCACCGGCATCTACGGCAAGCCCGTGCCGCGCCAGCACGGCGCGCCGCTGCGTCTCATCGTGCCGTGGAAATACGGGTTCAAGTCGGTGAAGTCGATCGTCCGCATTTCCTTCGTCGCGGAACGGCCGGTGTCGTTCTGGGAGCGGCTTCAGGGCGGCGAATACGGCTTCTGGGCCAATGTGAACCCGGCGGTCGCCCATCCGCGCTGGAGCCAGGCGACCGAGGAGCTGATCGGCGGCGGCGGCCGCGTCAACACCCAGATCTTCAACGGCTACGGCGAGTTCGTCGCACCGCTTTACAAAGACCGGCAGAACGAGCGGCTCTGGGCCTGAGCGCATGACGGGAAGAGCAGTGCATCGGTGGCTGGCCGGCCTCGTCTTCTGGGCAGGGCTGGCGGTGTCCACGCCCGCTTCTTCGCAGGGGCTGACCGCCGAGCAGCTCGCCCTGCGCGACCATCAGGGCCGTCTCGACGCGGTCACGGAGCGCCTGTTCACTGGCGCCGTGGCCGAGCGCTGCCAGCGACGGCCGCTGGCTTGGCTCGCTCTACTCCTGCGCAAGTCCCACGCGGACTATCAGCGCGAGGAGGCGGCGTTTCGCGAGCGGCATCCCGATATCGGCCCCCGCCCGGATACGAGCAGCGCCGGCTTCGCCGCCCTGTTCCTCGGGCAGCGGCTGGTCGAGCGGATGGGCGATGCGCCATGCGGCACCATCGCGTCACCCGCGGTGCTCGACGAGATCGACCGCTACCTCTACCGCCCGGACTGATGATCAGCGGCAACCCGCGCGGCACCGCGAGCCGTTCACCACAGCGGGCTCACCGACCGTCAGCACCTCGATGAGCGTGTCTCCGCGCCTCCATGTGAAGGAGCAGGGAGCAAGGCCGGTGCCGGAGCAGGCGTGCATTTCCGGGCGACCGGCGCAGCGTTCGTCGTTGCGGGAGCAGCGGTCCGATTCCGGCAGGGTCACGGGCGACCAGCCGAGCCCGATCAGGCTGTCCCGCGCCTCGGCATAGCTCGTACCCTGCGGAAATGTCGGCGCCCCGCTCTGCGCCAAAGCGGGCGCGACCGACAGACCGATGGCGATGAACGATATCAACAAGCGCATCAATGCTACTCCACCGCCACCGGCGCGCAGGCGAATCCGTCGCCGAACGGTTTGATACGCCCGACCGACGGCGAAGGAAAATGCGCCATGCAGCAGAGCGTGGGCGTGTCGCAGAAGCGCTCCAGCACCGACCTGCGGGTGCGTGCCGCTTCCGCCCTGTCGGTGTCGAACTTGGTCGATAGTTCCGGCAGGCGGGCCTGCAGGGGCGAATGGATGAGGTCTCCGGGCGCGATCGCGTCGACCGTCTCGCCCCTTCCGAACAGCACGGAGACGTGGCCGGGCGTATGGCCCGGCGTCGGCATCAGCCGGACATGGTCGCCGATGGCGTGGTCGCCGGCGACAAGCTCCGCCCTGCCCGCCTCGACCACCGGCAGCACGCTGTCCTGGAACGGAAATACAGGCGTCTGGGCATTCAGTGCCTGCCAGTGTTCGTATTCCGTCGCACCAAACAGGTAGCGCGCCTTCGGGAAGGTCGGCACCCAGCGGCCGTTCTCCAGCCGCGTGTTCCAGCCGACATGGTCGGAATGGAGATGGGTGCAAACGACGAAGTCGATGTCGTCCACGGTCAATCCCGCAGCCTTCAGCCCGGCCATGAACCGGTTGTCGCTCTTCATGTGCCAGTTCGGCCGCGTCGCCGAGCGCTTGTCGTTGCCGATGCAGCTGTCGACCAGCACGACATGGTCAGGCGTGCGCACGATATAGGTCTGGAAGGCCATGAGCAGCCTTCCTTCGGCATCGAGGCCAGTCGGGGCGAACCAGTCGCGATGGGCGTCCAGCATCTCCGGCGTCAGATCGGGCAGCATGTCGAAGGGGTCGAGGAAGCCGAACTCCATTTCGACGATGCGGTGGATCGTCAGGTCGCCGGCGCGAAAGATTGGGGTCACGGCGGCACTCTCCGGCTGAGGACGGGGGTGGGGCGATACCGGAGCTTTGCCGCAACCCCGCGTTCGCGCAACGCGAAAACGTAGTGACGTTCCAGGCCTTGCCGCACCGTTCATTTTCGGCTGTCGATCCAATTGCTGATCGAGCTCAAGCCATGAAGCTGGCCTTCCATAGATTACGCTGCGTCATGTCGGCTCCAACCTGGCCGACCGCATTCTGGTCTTATTTCGCCTCTACGTGACGTTCTGCCGCTTGCGGACGGATGTGCTATCTGCGCTGTCCGCGGAACCCACCGCGCTGTTGGGCATTAGCCTCGCGCGAGAGACGGAAACCGACCACTTTCATGAACAATTCGACCCGCATCGCGGCGCTTTCGGCCGCCATCACCGCTTTTGTGCCTGCTGTTGCCACGCCGGCCTCGGCTGCCGAAGCCGTCGGAATGGCTTCGTGGTACCAGTTGCCGGGCCGGACGGCCTGCGGCGGCCGCCACAATCCCGAGGCGATGACCGCCGCCCACCGTTCGCTTCCCTGTGGCTCGAAGGTGACCGTCACCAACCTGTCGAACGGCCAGTCGGCCGTCGTGACGATCGTCGACCGCGGCCCGTTTGTCCGCGGCCGCATCGTCGACGTCTCGCGCGGCGTCGCGCGTCGCATCGGCTTCATCAACCGCGGCGTCGCCCGCGTGCGCGTCGCTCGTCTGTAATTCAGTACCGTCGCGTTTCAGCGACGATACACAGATCGATCCGTTTCGACATGCGGCAGAGACTGTCCCCCGGCAATGGCTGGGGTCCGGCGGGCTCGTCGGGCCCGCCACTCCGGCGGCGGGTGGCATTCTCGCGCATGGAACGATACCGCATGACATCCCGCCACATTCGTCGCGGCCTGCTCGGTGCAGCCCTGACGGTTCTCGCCGGCGCCGCCTTCGCCCAGTCCTCGACCGACACAGGCATTCCGGCCTGCGACCGCTACTACCGCGCCTACGAGGCCTGCATCATGCAGCGCCTACCCGAAGCCCAGCGCAGCATTTTCCGGCAGACCCTCGAGCGTAACCGGGCGGACATCCGCGAACAGGCGGCCGATCCCGAGGACCGGGCCTCGGCCGAGCGCACGTGCCAGGAGCAGAGGCAGCAGTCCGCCCGCTTCTTCGCGCCCCACGGCTGCACCTTCGACTGAACCTGCAACACCCCCGGCCACTCGCCCACACCGGGCCTGCATGCCGCGTGGCCCTTCCTCTCCTCTCCACCAGACAAGGTCATTCCCATGAAGAAGATCATGGTCGTCGCTGCGCTCGCAGCACTGCCGTCGCTTGCCAGCGCGCAGGATATGGGCATCGCGCTGTGCGACACGTTCTATCGCCAGTACGAGGCCTGCGTGTCGTCGCGCATTCCCGAGGCGCAGCGCTCGGCCTTCCGCGATGCCATCGAACAGACGCGCTCAGGGCTCCGCCAGCTTGCCACCGACCCTCAGGCGCGCCCCCAGGTCGAGAATCTCTGCCAGCTGCACAGGACCCAGATGACCCAGGCGCTGGCCGCCTATGGCTGCACATTCAACTAGGCTCGGCTGAAAGCCGGTGCATAACAAAGTGCTTTAGCATCTATATGTAATAGTCTGTTATCTTGGCGCTTCATCCGAACAGACAACCAAAACGCAAACAGGCGCCCGAGATCGGGCGCCTGTGGATAACGTGGACAACTTGACGTACGGGAAGGCGCGTCCGGCGCGCCGTTCCGGTGTCTCAGCCCGCCTTTTCAGGCGTCTTCGCCTTGTCCATCAGCGCGACGAACCGGTCGAACAGATAGTGGCTGTCCATCGGCCCGGGACTCGCCTCCGGGTGATACTGCACAGAGAAGGCGGGACGGTCGGTCAGCGCGATGCCCGCATTGGAACCGTCGAACAGGCTGATGTGGGTCGGTCGCGCATGGGCCGGCAGCGTCGCCTCGTCGACGGCGAAACCGTGGTTCATCGAGGTGATCTCGACCTTGCCGGTGTCCATGTCCTTCACCGGGTGGTTCGCCCCGTGATGACCCTGATGCATCTTCTTGGTTCGCGCACCGACAGCGAGGCCCAGCATCTGGTGGCCGAGGCAGATACCGAAGGTCGGGATCTGCTTGTCCAGCACCGCCCGGATGACCGGAACGGCATATTCACCGGTCGCGGCCGGGTCGCCAGGACCGTTCGACAGGAAGACGCCGTCCGGCTTCAGGGCGAGCACATCCTCGGCCGAGGCGCTGGCGGGCACGACCGTGACCTTGCAGCCGGCATTGGCGAGCAGGCGCAGGATGTTGCGCTTCACGCCGTAATCCAGCGCCACGACGTGATATTTCGGCTCGCCGGCCGCGCCATAGCCCTCGTTCCACTCCCAGATCGTCTCCGACCAGGGATAGCGCTGCGAGGACGTCACGCCCGGCACGAGGTCCAGCCCGTCCATCAGCGGCAGGCCGGCCGCCCGGCGCTTCAGTGCCTCCACGTCGAACACGCCATCGGCGGCGTGGGCGATGACCGCGTTGGGCATGCCCTTCTCGCGGATCAGGGCCGTCAGGGCGCGCGTGTCGATGCCACAGAGGCCAACGATGCCCCGGCGCTTCAGCCAGGCATCGAAGTGAGCGTGCGAGCGGTAGTTCGAGGGCTCGGTGATATCAGCCTTCAGCACCACGCCGCGGACGCCGGAGGCGGCGGCCATGTTGACCGTCTCGATGTCCTCCTCGTTGGCGCCGACATTGCCGATGTGCGGGAAGGTGAAGGTGATGATCTGGCCGGCATAGGAGGGATCCGTGAGGATCTCCTGATAGCCGGTCATGGCGGTGTTGAAGCAGACTTCGCCATCGGCGACGCCCTCGGCGCCAAGGCCGAAGCCTTCGATGACAGTGCCGTCCGCCAGGACAAGCAAAGCGGTCGGCTTGGGATCGCTCCAGCCGGATTGGTCTTGTGTGTGTGTCATGAGACGCCTAGATAGCGACGACTTGGCCGGCGGTCAAAGGAATGCGGCCGGTTTCTCCGGCATTTTTTGCCGCCCTGCCCCCATCCTCCCCGAAGAGAGGCACGCCATGCTGCGCGACCAGTTCATGTCCGACCTGAAAGCGGCGATGAAGGCCGGCGAGAAGGACCGTCTCGCGACGATCCGCCTCATCCAGGCCGCGCTCAAGGACAAGGACATCGAGGCACGCGGGCTCGGCAAGGAGCCGCTGGGCGACGAGGACATCCTCCAGCTGCTGCAGAAGATGGTGAAGCAGCGTGGCGACAGCGCCAAGATGTACATCGAAGGCAACCGGCCCGAGCTCGCCGCCAAGGAAGAGGCCGAAATCGCCGTCATCGCCGGCTACATGCCGCAGCAGATGGACGAGGCCGAGGCCAAGGTCGCGATTGCCGCGCTGATCGCCGAAATCGGCGCCGCCGGCATGAAGGACATGGGCAAGGTGATGGGCGAGCTCAAGGGCCGCTTTGCCGGGCGCATGGACTTCGGCAAGGCCAGCCCGCTGGTCAAGGAACTCCTGAGCTGACGGCATGGATGCGCTGATCGCGGCCCTCTCCGAAGCCGGCCGGATCAGCGGCATCGCCCTCTCCTCGCCGCTCTACGCAGCGGTCTCGGCACTGCACATCCTCGGAATCGCGCTGCTCGTCGGCGGCATCGTGCTGGTCGATCTGCGCCTCGTGGGCCTCATGCGCCGCCTCGATCTCGACGCCATGGCGCAGTTGCGTGCCCTGGCGCGCACAGGCGCGGCACTGGCGGTCGCGACCGGCATCCTGCTCGCCTCGGCCCGGCCGGCCGAGTACCTCGCCAACCGGGTGTTCCTCGCCAAGATGGCTGTCGTGGCATTGGCGCTCGCCAATGCCCTCACCTTCGAGGCCATGGCGCGCGGCCGGACGCTCGCCGCGCTGGTCGATACGCCCTTTGGGCGCGCGGCCGGACTGGTGTCGCTCGCCTGCTGGCCGGTCGTCATCGCGCTCGGTCGCTGGATCGCCTTCGTTTGAACTCCGCTCAGCGCAATTCGATGCGCTTGCCGCCGACCTCAACCCATTCGGCGCGATAGACCCTAGGGTTGCCGCGGTTCTGGTAGGCATAGACGCGAACGGTCTTGCCGGGGGCAACCGCCTCAGCCGTCAGGCCGCGCGCCTGCATGCGCGAGGTCGGCGCGAGTTCGACGGTCAGTTCCTCGCCATCCTTGACCATGTAGAGCGTGCCGTGCGGATTGGCGTAGGTCGACCGCGCGACGGGCCCGGTATGATCGAGCACTTTCGACGTGTCGAAACCGCCCCAGCCGTGATGGGCGGAAGCTGCAGCGGGAACCGCGGCGATACCGGCAGCGACGAGGGTTCGGCGGTCGATCATGGCTTCCTCCGGGCTTTGACGGGCAGCAGCACATTCAACGCCGCCCGCCTGCCGCAGGTCCATGTGTGCAAGCGTCGCAATCGCGTGATCAGCGGCGCATCCGCAAGGCGGTATCGGCCATCGACACCATCATGTTGAACTGGCGGAACACCCAGTTCGCCTCATTGGCCGCGCGCCGGACGTCGCCGCGCGAGCGTCCGAGCTTCTCACGCAGTTCGCGCACCTGACCGAGCCAGGAACTCGCCTGGCTGTCGATGATCGACAGGGCACCGGGATTGGTCTGCTTGAAGGCGTCCATCTCGCGCACCGCGGCGCTGTAGCGAGCGATCGCGGCGTCGAAGGCCGGCAAGTCGGCGATGGGGCTCTCATTGGTCGGCATGACGTCGATGATCTCGCGGGCCGACATCATGATGTTCCGGATCTGCCAGGCGGCCGATTTGCCCTCCCGCCGTTCGATGGCGGCAAGCTCCTGCCCGTTCAGCCGCTCGCGAAGCTTCTTCATCTCCGCCTCGAGTTCAGCACGGTCGGCGAGGAAAGCCTCAGCCAGCGGCACCATCTGGCGGTGCAGATCGCGGCCCTCGGCCATGTTGTCGTCGCGATAGTCCTTGCGCTCGTAATAGCGCTCCGCACGCTCGATCAGCGGCGCCAGCGCCTGGTAGGCCTGTATGTAGCGGCGCACCACGTCGTCGAGGTTCGGGAATGCCGGCTCCTGGGTTGCGGCCTGCGAGGCCTTCTCGATCTCGCCGCGCACGTCATAGAGGCTGTACAGCCCGTAGGAGATGTAGCGTTCGCGGCCGGTCGGCCCGCGGCGCATGTCCACCCAGCTCTTGTACCGGTTCCATGACTGCACGGCCCGCATGGTCCGGTTCATCAGGTCGACATAGGCGCGCGACTTGCCGAGCGCGGCCTGAAGCGCGGCGTCGTCCGGCAGGGGCTGGTTCTGGGCGGTGGCGGGCATTGCCGTGGCGAGGGCGAGAAGACAGGTCAGCGCCACGGTGCGACGTGAGATGGCTGGGGTCATGGTCAGCAATCCTCCGGTTTCCACGGAACCATCGCCGCGTTTCCCGATCGTGACGATGCGACCGTCAGATCATTGCGCTCACCCCGCGCACCGGACCTTGATACCGTCCGAATTCATTCATTCTAATTTTGCGCATTTTGAAATAAAATAGCGCGCAATATTACACTAAAATATCACATTGGTACTTCAGTATTCGTCGATATCTTCCATGTACCTTCACTTCCAGAAGATCAATTGGTCTTCTCTTCGCAGACCACGCAAAGACACAACTGCAACTGGGGGTTCTTCCATGAAATCGCTGTTCCGTCGTTTCGCCAAGGACAATTCCGGCGCCACCGCCATCGAGTACGGCCTGATCGCCGCCGGCATCGCCGCCGTCGTCATCGTCGCGGTCAACACCATGGGCACGAACACGCTCAACGCGTTCGAGAAGGTCAACACGAACTTCAAGCAGTAATGCCCGCGCCGGGCGTCGCCCCGGCCTGAAACGACAAAGGCGCGATGCAGGGGCCTGCATCGCGCCTTTTCCTTTTGGGGCCGGGGTATGAGGCTTCGGGGCTCAGCCCCAGCGGACCTCAAGCACCTCGTAGCTCTGGGCACCCTTCGGCGTATTCACCTCGACGACCGTGCCGGCGGCCTTGCCGATCAGCGCGCGCGCCAGCGGCGAGGAAATCGAGATGCGGCCCGCCTTGGCGTCCGCCTCGCTGTCGCCGACGATCTGCCAGACCCTTTCTTCCTCGGTATCCTCATTGACGAGTTTCACCGTCGCACCAAACTTGACGGTCTCTCCCGACAGTTTGGTGACGTCGATCACCTCGGCGCGGGCGATCAGGCTCTCCAGTTCCGCGACGCGGCCCTCGTTGAGCGACTGCTGCTCCTTCGCCGAATGATATTCCGCATTCTCCGACAGGTCGCCGTGCGAGCGCGCCTCGGCAATTGCCGCGATGATGCGCGGCCGCTCCACCTGCTGGCGTTCCTTCAGCTCGGCCTCGAGCTTTGCGAAGCCGCCGACGGTCATCGGAACCTTTTCCATGATGCTCGCCCTTGCCTTTCATGACGAAGAAAGGTTCGCGCGACCGAGGACGCCGGTCCCGCGAACCTTCATGGATGAAACAAACGCTCCGGCAGCGCCCGAACGGATCAGGAATTGCCGAAATAGCTCTGCAACGCGCGCACTTCGAGGTCACCCTCGAGATAGGCCTTGATGCCCTGCGCGGCCGCGATGGCCCCTGCCAGAGTGGTGTAATAGGGGACCTTCTGCAAGAGGGCCGCACGCCGCAGCGAGCGCGAGTCGGCCAGCGCCTGGGCGCCCTCCGTCGTGTTGAAGACGAGCTGGACCCCACCGTTCTTGATCGCGTCGACAATGTGCGGACGGCCTTCCAGCACCTTGTTGATCTTGCCGCAGGGAATACCCTCCTCGGCGAGATAGCGCTGATTGCCCGAGGTCGCGATGATCTTGAAGCCAAGCTGGTGCAGGCTGCGGATCGACTCGAGGATGCGGGCCTTGTCGTCGTCGCGAACCGAGACGAAGACCGTGCCGGTGGTCGGCACGATCACCCCTGCCCCGAGCTGGCTCTTGGCGAAGGCCGTGGCGAAGGTGCGGTCGAGGCCCATGACCTCGCCGGTGGAGCGCATTTCGGGGCCGAGCAGAACATCGACGCCGGGGAAGCGTGCGAAGGGGAATACCGCCTCCTTGACGCCCATATGGCCGAGGTCCTGCTTGGTCAGCCCGAACGAGGCGAGGCTTTCGCCCGCCATGATCCGCGAGGCGATCTTGGCGATCGGCTGTCCCACCACCTTGGCGACGAAGGGCACGGTGCGCGAGGCACGCGGATTGACTTCGAGGACGTAAACGTCGCCGTCCTTCAGCGCATACTGGACGTTCATCAGTCCGCCGACATCGAGCGCCAGCGCCAGCGCCTTGGTCTGGCGCTCCAGCTCCGCGAGAGTCTCGGCCGACAGCGAATAGGGCGGCAGCGAGCAGGCCGAATCGCCGGAATGGATGCCGGCTTCCTCGATATGCTCCATGATGCCGGCGACGAACGAGGTCTTGCCGTCCGCGAGACAGTCGACGTCCACCTCGATGGCGTCCGACAGGTAGCGGTCGAACAGCAGCGGGTTCTTGCCGAGCACCGTGTTGATCTGGCCGGTCTTGTCGTTCGGGTAGCGCGCCTTGACGTCGGCAGGCACCAGTTCGGGGAGCGTGCCGAGCAGGTAGTCGCCGAGCTGACCCTCCTCGCGGATGATCTGCATGGCGCGGCCGCCGAGCACGTAGGACGGGCGCACGACCAGGGGATAACCGAGTTCGCCGGCGATCAGACGGGCCTGTTCGACCGAATAGGCGATGCCGTTCTTCGGCTGCTTGAGGCCGAGCTTGTCGAGGAGGCGCTTGAACCGGTCGCGGTCCTCGGCGAGGTCGATGGCGTCGGGTGAGGTGCCGAGGATCGGAATTTTCGCCTCTTCCAGGGCCCGCGCCAGCTTGAGCGGCGTCTGGCCACCGAACTGGACGATGACGCCCTTCAGCGTGCCGTTGGTCTTCTCGCGTTCCAGGATCTCGATCACGTCCTCGCCGGTCAGGCTCTCGAAATAGAGCCGGTCGGAAGTGTCGTAGTCGGTCGAGACCGTCTCCGGATTGCAGTTGATCATGATGGTCTCATACCCGGCATCGCTGAGCGCGAAGCAGGCATGGCAGCAGCAATAGTCGAACTCGATGCCCTGACCGATCCGGTTCGGGCCGCCACCGAGGATCACCACCTTCTCGCGATCCGAGGGCCGCGATTCATCCGCCAGCGCTCCGGCGAAGGGCGTCTCGTAGGTCGAGTACATGTAGGCGGTGGGCGAGGCGAACTCGGCCGCGCAGGTGTCGATCCGCTTGTAGGCCGGGCGCACGTCGAGCCCGCGCCGGGCCTTGGCGACATCCGCCTCCGCCGCATCGACCAGCACGGCGAGCCGCGCATCGGAGAAGCCCATGGCCTTCAGGCGGCGGAACGCGCCCGCGGTCTTCGGCAGGCCCTTGGCGCGCACTTCGGCCTCGGCATCGACGATGCCGCGGATCTGGTCGAGGAACCACGGGTCGATCTTGCAGTAGCCGTGGATCTCCTCGTTGGAGATGCCGAGCCGCATGGCCTGCACGACCTTCAGGAGCCGGTCCGGCGTCGGCGTGCCGAGCGCGGCGCGGATGGCGTTCTTGTCGTCGCCCTTGCCGAGGCCCTCGATCTCGATCTCGTCGAGGCCGGTCAGGCCCGTCTCCAGGCCGCGCATCGCCTTCTGCAGCGATTCCTGGAAGGTGCGGCCGATCGCCATGACCTCGCCGACCGACTTCATCGACGTGGTCAGGACCGGGTCGGCGCCCGGGAACTTCTCGAAAGCGAAGCGGGGAACCTTGGTGACGATGTAGTCGATGGTCGGCTCGAACGAGGCCGGCGTCGCGCCGCCCGTAATGTCGTTCTTGACCTCGTCGAGCGTGTAGCCGACGGCCAGCTTCGCCGCGAC
>JAIUOO010000012.1 GCA_020161695.1 Pseudomonadota bacterium
GAGGTCGTGGGACGGGGTGATGAGGCCGAGGTCAGGCTGCGCGAGGCGGTTCCCGATCTCGTCCTGCTCGACTGGATGCTGCCGGGCCTGTCCGGCATCGAACTCTGCCGCCGCATCCGCCTGCGCCCCGAAACCGAGCGCCTGCCGATCATCATGCTGACCGCGCGCGGCGAGGAGGGCGAGCGGGTGAGGGGGCTCGCCACCGGTGCCGACGACTACATCGTGAAGCCGTTCTCGGTGCTGGAACTGCTGGCGCGTGTCCGGGCGCTCCTGCGGCGCGCCAAGCCCGAGCATCTCTCCAGCCTGCTCAAGTCGGGCGACATCGAACTCGACCGCGAGACGCGCCGCGTCCATCGCGCCGGACGCGAGATCAATCTCGGCCCGACCGAGTTCCGCCTGCTCGAGTTTCTGATGCAGTCGCCGGGTCGCGTCTATACCCGCGAGCAGCTTCTGGACGGGGTCTGGGGCCGGGACGTCTACATCGACGAGCGGACGGTCGACGTGCATATCGGCCGCCTGCGCAAGGCGGTGAGGCGCGGCCGCGAGGCCGACCCGATCCGCACCGTGCGTGGCTCCGGCTATTCGTTCAACGAGCGGTTCGCGGGCAGCGCCGCCGCCTGACGGCCGTTTGGAAGGCCTCCGCTCACATCTCGTCATGCCCGGCCTTGGGCGGCCTCTGGCCGCCGTTTCTCGACATTGAACGCCGAGGCTTTGCCCCGGCTATGCCGGGTATCCACGAATTCTCAAACGGACTGCCTAGAGCAAGTCGTGGATGGCCGGGCTGAACCCGGCCATGACGATCAGGTTTGCGCTTGTCGAATGATCCGCTCGCCGGCATTCCGCGCGTTGCTAGGCCTCCAGGCTTTCCTTCAGCATTTCCAGTTCCAGCCAGCGGTCCTCGGCGGCGGCGAGTTCGCCCTGTGCCTTGGCCAGCGCTGCGGACGCCTTGTCGAAGGCGGTGCGGTCGCGGGTGAACAGGGCGTGATCGGCGAGGATCTGCTGGAGCTTGGCGATGTCGCGGCCGAGCGCCTCCATCCGGCCGGGCAGGCTGTCGAGGTCGTGCTTCTCGCGGAACGACAGCTTGCGTCTGGCTTCCGGCGCGCGCTCGCGCGGCGTCTCAGGCTCGGCCGCAGCTTTCCGGGCCGGCTTTTCGACGACACGCGCCTCGACGCCCGAACCGCGCTGGGCGAGCATGTCGGAATAACCGCCGGCATATTCGCGCCAGCGACCCTCGCCCTCGCTGACGAGGACGGAGGTGCAGACCCGGTCGAGGAAATCGCGGTCATGCGAGACGAGGATGACCGTGCCGGGGAAGTCCGCGAGCATTTCCTGGAGAAGGTCGAGCGTTTCGAGGTCGAGATCGTTGGTCGGCTCATCCAGCACGAGGACATTGGCCGGGCTCGCCAGCGCCCGCGCCAGCAGGAGCCGGCCGCGTTCGCCGCCGGAAAGGACGCCGACCGGCGTGCCCTTCTGCTCGGGGGCGAACAGGAAGTCCTTCATGTAGCCGACGACGTGGCGGTTCTCGCCGTTGATGGTGACGTAGTCGCCGCGCCCGCGGGTCAGCGCCTCGGCCAGCGGCGTCGCCGGGTCCAGCGCCTCGCGCTTCTGGTCGAGGGTGGCCATGGCGAGGTTGGCGCCGAGCTTCACCGTGCCTGAATCGGGGTCGAGCGTTCCGGTGAGCATGCGGACCAGCGTGGTCTTGCCGGCGCCGTTCGGCCCGACAATGCCGAGCCGGTCGCCGCGCAAGATGCGGATGGAGAGGTCGGCGACGACGGGCCGGCCCTCATAGGCCTTGGAGATGCCCAGCGCCTCGACGATCCGCTTGCCGGACAGTTCGGCATCCGAGACAGTCAGCGACACATTGCCGACGGCCCTGCGGTGTTCACGGAAGTCCTTGCGCAGGGCGTGGAGGTTGCCGAGGCGGCGGACATTGCGCTTGCGCCGCGCCGAGACGCCGTAGCGCAGCCAGTGCTCCTCGCGGACGATCTGCCGGTCGAGCTTGTGCTGCTCCTTCTCCTCCTGCTCCAGCCCCTCGTCTCGCCAAGCCTCGAAATGGCCGAAGCCCTTGTCGAGCCGGCGGGTGGTGCCGCGGTCGAGCCAGACGGTGGCGCGCGACAGGTTTTCAAGGAACCGCCGGTCGTGGCTGATCATGACGATGGCGGAGGAGGAGGCCCTGATCGCCGCTTCCAGCCATTCGATGGCGGGGAGGTCGAGATGGTTGGTCGGCTCGTCGAGGATTAGGATATCGGGCTCGGGGGCGAGCACGCGGGCAAGCGCCGCGCGCTTCTGCTCGCCGCCCGACAGCGCCGTCGTGCCTTCCTCGCCGGTCAGGCCGAGCTCGTTGAGCATCAGCCGCGCGCGATAGGGATCGTCGCTCGGCCCAAGGCCCGCCTCGACATAGGCGAGCGTGGTCGGAAAGCCGGCGAGGTCCGGTTCCTGCAGGAGGTAGCGGATCGTTGCGCCGGGCTGGGCGAAGCGCTTGCCCGAATCGGCCTCGATGAGGCCGGCGGCGATCTTGAGCAGCGTCGACTTGCCGGAGCCGTTGCGGCCGACCAGCGCCAGCCGGTCGCCGGCCTCGACCGACAGGTCGGCGCTGGTGAGCAGCGGCGTGCCGCCGAAGGTCAGGGCGATGCCCTGCAACTGGAGAAGGGGAGGAGCCATGGGCGGGGCTCTAGCATCGCGCGCGAGACATTGCACGCGGGCGCGGGGTCTGCGCCGGCAGATGGCCGGCAAGCCGCCAAAGCCCTTTCCCTAAAACGGTTCAAAGGTCATGATCGCAGATAGGGAAGGCCGAACGGCCGCCTGCCTGGAGACGCCGCCATGACCACCCAGCCCCGCTTCATCCGCCTCGCGGCGGAGGACAATGTCGTCGTCGCGGTCGATCTCATCGATCCCGGCAAGATGGTGGACGGCGTGAAGGCGGCGGCCCGCGTGCTCAAGGGCCACAAGATGGCGACGAGGGCGATTGCGGAAGGGCAGCCCATCGTCAAATACGGCCAGATCATCGGCTTTGCCTCCAAGCCCATCGCGCCGGGCGACTGGGTCCACACCCATAACTGCGCCTTCGCCGCCTTCGACCGCGACTACGCCTTCGCGGAGGACGCCCAGCCCGAGGCCGTTCTGCCGGTCGAGCAGCGCGCGACCTTCGAGGGCTTCCGCCGCGCCAAGGGGCGCGCCGGCACCCGCAACTACGTCGCGATCCTGACCTCGGTGAACTGCTCGGCCTCGGTTGCGCGCTTCATGGCGGAAGCGGTGAACCGGTCGGGCATGCTGGCGGAGTTCCCGAACGTCGACGGCGTCATCCCGCTGGTCCATGGCACCGGCTGCGGGCTTGCGGGCGAGGGGCTCGGCTTCGAGCTGCTCGAACGCACCATCTGGGGCTATGCGACCAATCCGAACGTCTCGGCGGTGCTGATCGTCGGTCTCGGCTGCGAGGTGTTCCAGATCCCGCGCCTGATGAAGGATTACGGCATCGAGCCGGGCGACCGCTTCCAGTCCATGACCATCCAGGAAACCGGCGGCACGAAGAAATCCATCGAGGCCGGCATGGCGCGCATCCGCGAGATGCTGCCTGTCGTCAACCAGTCGAAGCGCGAGACGCTGCCGGCCTCCGAACTCTGCCTTGCGCTCCAGTGCGGCGGCTCCGACGGCTATTCCGGCATCACCGCCAATCCCGCGCTCGGCAAGGCCGTGGACCTGCTGGTCAAGCACGGCGGCACGGCCGTCCTGTCCGAAACGCCGGAAATCTATGGCGCGGAGCACCTCCTGACCCGCCGCGCGGAAACCCGCGAGGTCGGCGAGAAGCTGGTCGGCATCATCAAGTGGTGGGAGGACTACACCGCCAAGAACCAGGGCTCGATGGACAACAATCCCTCGCCCGGCAACAAGGCGGGCGGGCTCACCACCATTCTCGAGAAGTCGCTGGGCGCGGCCGCCAAGGGCGGTTCGACCACCATGCGCGGCGTCTATCACTATGCCGAGAAGATCGACCGCAACGGCTTCGTCTACATGGATACGCCCGGCTACGATCCCGTCGCCGCGACGGGGCAGGTGGCGGGCGGCTCCAACGTGCTCTGCTTCACCACCGGCCGCGGCTCGGCCTATGGCTGCAAGCCGACGCCGTCGATCAAGCTCGCGACCAATTCCGACATCTACACCCGCATGATCGACGACATGGACATCAATTGCGGCGACGTGCTGGACGGGGTGTCGCTGGACCAGAAGGGACAGGAGATCTTCGACCTGATCCTCAGGACTTCGTCGGGCGAGAAGACCAAGTCCGAACTGCTCGGCTACGGCGACAACGAGTTTGTCCCGTGGCAGATCGGCGCGACGATGTGAGGCAGGCCTGGCGGATCAGCCGAGCCGCGCGTCGAACCGATCCCAGAGCGCGCCGCCCACGGCCTTGCGGAAGAAGCCGAAATGGCCGATCCGCCCGGCATCGGTGTCTGCGGCGCGGATGACTTCGACATGGGCGTTCGGCAAGCGCCGGCCGAGCGCCCGAACGGCCGCTTCCGGCGCGAATGTGTCGTCGTCGAAGGCGGCAAGATGCACCTGCGCCCCGGCGCGCGCGAAACGCGCCTCGGCGCCGATCGCGGAATCGCCGAAGAAATAGTCCGGGGTCAGGCACCAGCGCGCCCACTGGCGGAAGACGCCGCCCGGCATGGGCTCGCCGAGGCCGAACCAGTTGGCGGGGAAGCGGCCGGTCAGGCGGATCGCGACCGGACCGGCGACACGGGCCAGGAAGCGAAATCCGGCAGCCGTCCTTGTTGGAAACAGCCTCATGTCCCCGATCTGCGTCGCGACGCCGAACACATGCGAGACGCGCGGATGCGGATTGAGCCCATAGGCCTGTCCGCCGAAGCTGTGGCCGACGAGGCCGAGCGGCACAGTGTTCCACGTCGTCGCGGCATAGTCGGCCACGGCCGCGGCGTCCCTGTCGGCCCAGTCGAGCATCGTCGCCTCGAAGCCGCTCAGCCGGGCCGGCGCCGATCCCCCGATGCCGCGATAGTCGAAGGTGATCGCCCGGCGGCCCCGTGCGGCGAGGTCGGCGGCGTATTCGGCGTAGAACCGTCGCGGGACGGCGGTCGCGGACTGGATGACGACCGTCGAGCGGGCAGGGCCATCGGGCTCGAATATGCTCGCTGCCAGCGGATAGCCGTCGGTCGCCGGGATGATCAGGGTTTCGTCGGAAATGGGGCGCATGGTCCGGGCGACTCTGCATCGTGTAGTTGCACGATTGATAGTCGGCTGGTCGGCGGATGCCGCGGGACCAGGTGGGGCGGATATTTCTCCACAAATAGTCGCATTTGTAACTATTGCCATTTTACACGCCGCGCCGGTGCGACTATCGTCCGGCGGAAGACGAAAGACGCCGGCAAGGCGCAAGTCAGGTTTTCCGGGAACGCTCGACGAGGTTGCTCTCCATGATTCTCACCCGCCGCAACGCGCTGGCCCTCGCCGGCGCTGCTGTCGCATCGCCCGCCGTCATGCGCACTGCCTTCGGCCAGACGCCGCAGGTGACGCTGCGCATGCATCACTTCCTGCCGCCCGTCTCGAATGCCCATCAGCGCTTCCTGGTGCCTTGGTCGCGGCAGGTGGAGGCGGCGTCGCAGGGACGCATCAAGATCGACATCTTCCCCTCGATGCAGCTTGGCGGCGCGCCGCCCCAGCTCTTCGACCAGGCCCGCGACGGCGTCGCCGACATCGTCTGGACGCTGCCCGGCAACACGCCCGGCCGCTTCCCCGCGACCGAGGCGATGGAACTGCCGTTCATCGCCGGCAAGCGTGGCGTGACCAATTCCAAGGCCATGGCCGAGCTCGGCCCGGTGCACTTCTACAAGGAATATTCCGAGGCCCAGCCGCTCTGCCTCTGGGCGCATGACCACGGCCTCATCCATTCCAGCAAGCAGGTGCGGACGCAGGCCGACCTGCAGGGCCTGAAGCTGCGCTTCCCGACCCGTCAGGCCGGCGAGGCGCTGCGCGCGCTGGGCGCCACCGCCATCGGCATGCCGATCCCGCAGGTGCCGGAAGCGCTCGCGCAGGGTGTCATCGACGGCGCCGTGGTGCCGTGGGAGGTCGTGCCGGCCCTGCGCCTGCACGAGCTCGTGCGCCATCACACGGAGATTCCGGGCTCGCCGACGCTCTATTCGGCCACCTTCATCCTTGCCATGAACAAGCCGAAATACGAGGGCCTGCCGGCCGACCTGAAAAAGGTCATCGACGATCATTCCGGCATGCCCGCGGCCGTCATGGCCGGCGAGATGTGGGACGAGCGCGGCCGGGCGGTGAGCGAGATGGTCAAGGGCCGCTCGCGCAACACCATCACGATGCTGGCCGAGGACGAGGCGGCGAAGTGGCGTGCGGCCACCAAGCCGGTCGAGGAAGCCTGGATCCGCAGCGTCAAGGAGCGCAATCTCGACGGCCAGAAGATCGTCGATGACGTGCGCGCCGCCGTCGCCAAGCATATGGCGGCCTGACGCAACATGAGCCTGGAGGGGACTGGGGACGAGGTCGCCGGCAAGGCCGGCGACGTCATCGGGCGCATTGCGCGCGCTGTGGCGGTCGCGGGAGGCGCGCTGATGCTCGCCACCGCTGTCATGGTCGTCGTGTCGGTCGTCTCGCGCTGGCTGTTCAAGTCCGGCGTCAAGGGCGATTTCGAGATGGTGCAGATCGCGACGGCCGTCGCGGTCTTTGCCTTCCTGCCGCTCTGCCAGTGGCGGCGCGGCAATGTCTTCGTCGATACCTTCACGCTTCGGGCGCCGGCATGGTTCAACCGGAGCCTCGATACGCTGTGGGACCTCGTCTATGCCGGGTTCGCCGCGCTGATCGCCTGGCGCCTGGCGCTTGGCGCCTTCGACGCGATCAGTTCCCGGACGAGCTCGATGGTGCTGGCCCTCCCCACGGGATGGGCGATCCTCGCGACTGCGGTGATGGCCGCTTTCCTCGCCGTTGTGGCCGCCGTCACGGCCATTCGCCGCTATCGGAGCGCATCGTGAGTGGAGCGATCGTCGCCGTCATCGGCTTTGCCGGCATGCTGGTCCTGCTGGCGCTCAGGATGCCGATCGGGCTCGCCATGCTGACGGCCGGCTCGATTGGTTATACGTGGTTCACGAGCCTGCCGATCTTCATGAACTACATGAAGACAACCCCGTATCACCTTTTTGCCAATTACACTTTTTCCGTCATACCGCTATTCATCCTGATGGGCGCGCTGGCGGAAAAGTCGGGTCTGTCGACGGCGCTGTTCCGCGCCGCCGCAGCGTTTCTCGGCCATTTGCGCGGCGGGCTCGGCATGGCGCTGATCGGCGCCTGCACCGGTTTCGGCGCGATCTGCGGCTCGTCGGTCGCGACCACGGCGACCTTCGCCCGCGCGACGCTGCCGGAGTTCGAGCGCTACAAATATGACAGCGGCTTTGCCGGCGGCATGGTGGCGGTCGGCGGCACGCTCGGCATCCTGATCCCGCCCTCGGTGATCCTCGTCGTCTATGCGATCACCACCGAGCAGAACATCGCCAAGCTGTTCATGGCGGCGCTGATCCCCGGCCTGCTCGCGACCGTGTTCTACTGCATCGTCATCGCCATCATGGCGCGGCTGAACCCGGCGGCCGCGCCGGCGCTCGAACGCGTGCCGTGGCCGCAGCGGATGCGCGAGGTCGTCGGCGTCTGGCCGGTCATGCTCATCGCCATCACTGTCGTCGGCGGCATCTATGGCGGCGTGTTCACGCCGACCGAGGGCGCGGGCGTCGGCTGCGTCGCGATGATGGTGGTGGGCGTCGTGCAGCGCACGCTCGGCTGGGAGGAGATCAAGGCGTCGATCATCCAGACCGCCGAGACTTCCGCGATGATCTTCATCATCCTGCTCGGCGCCGAGGTGTTCAACGCCTTCCTGGCGCTGTCGCACCTGCCGGACACGGCCGCACAGCTCGTCACCCAGTCCGGCCTGCCGCCCTACGGCGTCATCGTCGGCCTGCTGATCTTCTACATCATCCTCGGCGGGGTGATGGACGAACTCGCCATGATCCTCCTGACCCTGCCGATCTTCTTCCCGATCGTCACGGCGCTCGATCTCGGCATGCCCGCCGACGATATCGCCATCTGGTTCGGCATCCTCGTGCTGATGGTGGTGGGCATCGGACTGACCGCGCCGCCCATAGGCCTCAACGTCTTCGTGGTATCGGCGATCGCCCGGCACGTGCCGATCGTGTCGATCTACAAGGGCGTCATCCCCTTCGTCCTCGCGGACGTCATCCGGCTCGCGCTGGTGGTGGCCTTCCCTGCGCTGGCGCTCTGGCTGGTCAACTGGCTGACCTAGGCGGCGCGGTTCAGGGCACGTCGACCTCGACGGTGATGATCGAGGTGCCCGAACCGATGCTGCTGGTGCCGGTCAGGCCCATCACGAAGCGGTCGGGGCCGGCAAAGCCGGGCGACGGCGTGTAGACGGCGCCGGTGCGGCCGTCGAGCCTGACGCTGCCGCCCCGCGGCCGTTCGAGCAGGCGCAGCGACTCATAGCGGCTGTGGCTTCCGGCATAGAGGCTGATGCGGCAGGGCTCGCGCGCCACCGTCATATACATCACGGCCGGCTGGCCCATGATGAAGGGCCGCCAGTCGATATGGCAGAGCGCGCGGGCCGGTCCTGCCGCCGCGACGAGAATACCGGCAGCCAGCAGCGGGAAGACCATTCTCCGCCCGGCATGGCGGGCTTGTCCGGACAGAGTTTCGCGCATTGAACCGGCACTCCGTCGGCAGGACAGCCGCCGCCCGCGATGCCGCTCCGGCCGCTCAGCCCCGGCTGAGCCGCCGGGCATTGGCCCTGGCGCGCCGCGCCGCGGGCCGGGTCGCAGCAACGCCGATCGCCACGAGCCCGTGGGCGACGTCATCTGGCGAGACGTCTCCGAATGCCGAACGCATCATGAAGCGACCTGTTTCGATGGCCGCCTCGACCGAGCCCTCGGTCGCGGCGTTCATCTTCTCCGCAACCATGCGCATGGCCTCGATCTGGCCGGACGGCAAGGCGAGGGCGGCGGGATCGCCGAGCAGCATCATGCGATGGGCAATGGTGACGCCGGCCGCGACGGCGGTCGAGGCCGACAGCGTCGCGGCGCCGAGCGCAGCCTGCGTGAAGCGGGGCATGTACCAGAAGAGCAACGCCGTCCCTCGTTCATCCGGACAGGTTGCCCGTTCCCGTCAGTTTGCGAACATTCCGCCCGTTTGCAAGAAACCGGACCGTGCATGGCTGCCGATCACCAGAAAAATTCGCCACCCGATTACTCGGCGCCGGACCCTGATTTCGAGGCGCGGGGGCGGGCGAGCTTCGCGAAACAGACCATGATGGCGACGCTCGGGGCGGAAATCCTGACCGTCCGGCCCGGTCATGTCGAAATCGCCATGCCGTTCGGCGCGCATATCCTCCAGCAGCACGGCTTCGTCCATGCCGCGGCGCTGACCGCCATCGTCGACACGGCCTGCGGCTTCGCGGCGATGTCGATGATGCCGAAAGGCGCGGGCGTGCTGACGACCGAGTTCAAGATGAACCTGATGTCGCCCGGCAAGGGAGAGCGCTTCGTTGCGGTGGGGCGCGTCGTCAAGCCGGGCCGCCAGCTCATGGTGACGCTCGGCGAGTGCTTCGCGGAGGAAGCCGGCAAGCGCAAGCTGATCACGCTGATGACCGCGACCATGATGGTCATGAACACGCCCGGCATTGTGGATTGAGGAGTTGACGATGACCGATCTCGTCATCGAGCGGAACGGCCCGGTCACCACCTTCATCCGCACCCGGTCGGCGGCGCGCAATGCGATGAACCCCGAGGGTGCGCAGGCGCTCTGCGACGCGCTTCTCGCCTTCGATTCCGACGAGAGCGCGAGCGTCGGCGTCCTCTGGGGCGCCGGCGGGGCCTTCTGCGCCGGGTTCGACCTGAAGGTGGCGGCGGCGGGCGCGGAGGGCGCCGTGGCGGGCGGCGTGCTCGACATTCCCGACAGCGACGAGAACTGGCCGCGCGGACCGATGGGGCCAACGCGGCTGATGCTGTCGAAACCGGTGATCGCCGCCATTGCCGGGCCGGCGGTTGCCGGTGGCATGGAGATCGCGCTCTGGTGCGACCTGCGCGTCATGGAAGAGGACGCCTATATGGGCGTCTATTGCCGCCGCTGGGGCGTGCCGCTGATCGACGGCGGCACCGTGCGCCTGCCGCGCCTCGTCGGGCAGGGCAGGGCGCTGGACCTGATCCTCACCGGCCGCAAGGTGGAGGCCGAGGAGGCGCTGCGGATCGGGCTTGCCGATCGCGTCGTGCCGAAGGGCCAGTCTCGCGAGGCGGCCGAGGCGCTGGCGCACGAGATCGCCCGCTTCCCGCAGGGGTGCATGCGGTCGGACCGGGCCTCCGCCTATGCCCAGTGGGATTTCGACCTCAAGGGCGCGCTGCGCAACGAGTGGCGGATGTCGTCGGACTTCGCACTCTCCGAGGGCGCGGCAGGCGCGGCCCGATTCGCCGCCGGGAAGGGTCGCGGCGGCGATTTCGGTTCGATCTGACCCGGCCTGGCCGGGGCTATTTCATCGACAGGACCACCGATCCCGAGACCGCATCGGTGACGCCCATGCCGCCGCCGAGGTCCTCGAGCGTGTCGCGGAAGCTGTTGAGCGTCGCAATCATCTGCGGGCGTGCGTTGGCCATCGCGTCGATGCTGTCCCATTCGGCGATGATGCAGTAGCGGGCCTCGCCGATCTTGACCATGTTGGCGTGGCGCAGGCCCGGCCACGCCGCCACCGAGACGCGATGGGCATCGAGGAAGGCGTCCTCCATGCCCGGCTTGACCTTGAAACGCACGGCATTGAATGCAGTCATGGCGGTCTCCGACAGCTCATTGGTGCATGCGGCGGCACGACGGGCCAGGGCAAAGCCGGCCCTCGACGGCCTCAGAGTACCGCCGTCGCCGGCGCGCGCAAACCTTCATTCGCCGGTTCGCGGAGGCGCTCTAGTTCAAGGCGGCCTTGATGACATTGTCGCCGATGCCGAGGCTGCGCGCCGTGTCGGCGATCGCATCCCAGGTGCCGTCGGACAGGGGCACACCCTCCTTGAGTTTCTTCGCCTTGGCCCGCGCTTCCGCCTCGCCCGGCACCAGCACCTCGCCGCCGGCCTGTTCGGGGCGCGCGCTCTTGTAATAGGCGACATATTCGGCGCATTCGGCGGGGAAGAAGCCGTCGGGATCGATGATCTTCGGGTCGATGTAGATCGACATCATGCCGTTGCAGAACCGCTTGCCGGGGCCGGTCGCGCCCGCGCCGGTCAGCGCGCCGCCGAGGATCTCGCACATGAAGGCGAGGCCCGAGCCCTTGTGCTCGCCGAAGGCGCGGATGGCGCCGGGGCCGTTCATCGGATCGCGCGGACCGGGGCCGGACGGGTAGGGTCCGTACAGGACGGCGGGATCGCCGCTGCGGGCGCCGTCCGGCGACACCAGCGCATCGGCGGGAATCGGCTTGCCGCCCATCGAGGCCACCAGCACCTTGCCTTCGGCCACCAGCGAGGTCGCAAAATCGAGCAGCAGCGGCGCGCGGCCGGGCATGGGCACGCCGATGCAGTAGGGCGCGGTGGAGATGCGCCGGTCGACGCCGCCATAGGGCGCGACGAGGATCGAGCCGACGACATTGACGAAATGGATGGAAACGAGGCCCTCGGCGGCCGCCATTTCCGCGAAGTCGCCGATGCGGCCGAGATGGCCGGCATGTTTCAGCGCGACGGCCGCAAGGCCCGCCTGCTTCGCCTTGGCGATGCCGATCCGGACCGCCTGCGGGCCGACCGTCTGGCCGAAGCCGTAGTGACCGTCGAGGACGGCGATGGACGGCGTGTCGACGATGGCGGTGACCTCCTTGCCCGCCTCGACCCGGCCTTCCTTCAGCCAGCCGACATAGCGCGGCACGCGGGCGACGCCGTGGCTGTCATGGCCGGTGAGATTCGCCTCGGTCAGGTAATTGCCGATCCGCGCGGCTTCGTCGCCCGCGCAACCCGCCGCCTCGAAGATCGTCGTCACGAGCGCCTTCAGGCGTTCGGCATTCACTACGGCCATGCATTCCTCCCGCATTTTGGATGGATTTTGGCGCAGTGGCCCGCCGTGGGAAAGTGCCCGAACCACAGGCGCGCCGTGCGCCGGCCGCACTTCCGCGCATGGGGCGGGCCGGCTAGGCTCGCGTTCAGAGGAGCCATCGCATGTCCCGGTCCGCGCCGAAGGTCGCCATCCCCCAGTTCACGACCGCCCGGCTCGAACGGCCGGACGGCGCGGTGATCCACTACGAGGTGGCGGGCGAGGGGCCGCCCATGGTCTTCGCCCACGGCCTCGGCGGCAATCACCTGAGCTGGTGGCAGTCCGCGCCGGTCTTCGCGCAAAACCACAAGGTGGTGGTGTTCTCGCACCGCGGCTTCTCGCCGTCGGTCGCGCCCGGCGGGCTGCCCGATCCGAAACTCTATGCCGGCGATCTCGTCGCGCTGCTCGACACCCTGTCGATCCCGAAGGCGGTGATCGTCGGCCAGTCGATGGGCGGCTGGACCGCGGTCGAGACGGCGCTTGCCGCGCCGGATCGCGTTGCCGGCATCGTCATGTCCTGTACCTCGGGCTCGTTCGACTACGACCGGTTCGGCGATCCCGGCGTGAAGGCGTGGCGCGAGGCGGCGCCGAAGGCCATCGCCGCGCTGGTCGAGCGGGGCATCCACCGCGCCGCCGGCGCGCGCATGGCCGACGAGCAGCCCGACCTCCATGCGCTCTACCAGGGCATCGACCGGCTCACCTTCGGCCTCGACAAGAACGAGGTCGGCAACCGCATCCGCGCGATCCGCACGCGCGGCGCCGAGGATGCGGCGCGGATCGCCTGTCCGGCCCTGTTCGTGATCGGCGAGGAGGACCTGCTGATCTGCCCGCGGGGCATCGAACTCGTCGCCGGCACGTTGCCGAAGGCGCGCACGGTCACCGTGCCGGTCTCTGGTCACTCCGTCTATTTCGAGCGGGCGACGCTGTTCAATGCGACGGTGGAGGGGTTCCTCGCCGAGATCGGCTGGAACTGATCAGCGCGAGGGAGCAGGGGTGCCGTTGCCGCCGTTCCGCAGGAAGCCCTGCGGCAGGACCGGTGCTTCCTTCATCAGCATGATCGAGACGCGGCGGTTGGCGGCGAGATAGGGATCGTCGGGGAACATCGGCTCGCTGTCGCCCTTGCCGGTGACCGCGAAGATGCGGTCCGGCGGCAGGCCGTTTTCCTCCAGAACCATGCGGACGGCGTTGGCGCGGTCGGCGGTCAGGTCCCAGGGGCCGTAACCCGGTCGGCCGAGAACGCGCGAACCCGATGTATGACCGGTGATGGTGATGCGGTTGGGCAGCTGGCGCAGCGCCGGCGCGAGCGCCGCGATCAGCTTGCGCGTGCGCTCATAGGGCTCGCGGCCGTCCGGCGGGAACATGGCGCGACCGTCCTGATCGACGATCTGGATGTCCAGCCCGTCGGGCCGCTCCTCCATGATGACGTTCTTGGAGAGCTCGGCGATTTCTGGAAAGGCCTGCAGCGCCTGGCGGAGGCTGGCCGCCGCGAGGGCAAGCTGCCGGCTCTGCGCGACCGGGATGCCGTCGGGGGAACTCTCCGGGCCGGGCGGACCGGGGCGGTCGGTCGGCGAGTCGGAAGAGGGCGAGACATTCTGGACATAGGGGCGGGTCGGCACGCCCTGCAGCTCGACGATGCCCGACATGAGGGTGTTGCTGGTGGTTCCGAACGCCTCGCGGAACGAGCCGGTCATCATGTGCTTCTTGCGCTCGTCCTGGTTCGACGTCGCGACAAGCACGACGAAGAAGGACATCAGCAGGCCCATCAGGTCGGCGAATGTTACGAACCAGCCGTGACCGCCGGCGTGACCATCTGCCTTGCGCTTGGCCATGGCTCAGGCCGCTTCCGCGAGCTCGTGGCGATCATGCGCCGTCAGATAGGCGAGGAGCATCTCCTTGACGATCTGCGGGCTCTTCTGATTCCGGATCTGGATGACGCCGTCGATGATGATCGACCGGGAAATATCCTCCTCGGCCATCTTCAGGTGGCATTTGTCGGCGATCGGCATGCAGACCATGTTGGCGACGACGGCGCCGTAGAGCGTCGCGATGAGCGCCATGGCCATGATGGGGCCGAGCTTGGAGGGGTCGGTCATGTTGGCGAACATGTTGACCATGCCCAGCAGCGTTCCGATCATGCCGAATGCCGGGGCGCAGTCGCCGATCGAACGGTAGATCTTCTGTGCCTCGTCGAGCTGGGCGTAGACGTTGTCCTTTTCCGTCTCCATCGTCTGGCGGATGAATTCGGCGTCGTAGCCATCGGCGATATAGCGGACCCCCTGGGCGAGGGTCGGGTCGGCGATTTCCAGCTTTTCCAGCGCGTTGGGGCCCTGCTTGCGTGCGACTTCGGCAACGCGGGTGATTTCCTCGACGAGCTCGCGCGGGCTGATGCGCGGCATGGCGAGCGCCGCCTTGAACCCCATGGGAAGGCCGTGGAGGATGACCCCGAGCGGGTAGCGGGTCAGCGTCGCCGCGAAGGCGCCGCCGAAGATGATGATGATCGCGTGCTTGTCGACATATTGTCCGAAGTTGCCGCCGTCGATGAGGATCAGCACGACGATGACCACCACCGCGCCGACCAGGCCGAGAATTGTTGCGATATCCATGGATCGGCCCCACGCCCGAACGAGCGAGTCTTGAACAGTCACCGCAAAACTAGGAGAGAGCGCTTAAAGCCTCCTTAAGGTTGCGGGAGGGTTGACGCGTCCGCGCCATCTTGCACGACCTGCCGGACGGCGGCTAAAGGCAGAAAAAGCATCGAGGGAGGTTCCGCGCCGATGAAACCGACGGTCGTTCTTCTTGCCGCGCTCGCCGCTCTGGGCATTGCCGGCTGTGCCCAGACGCAGGCGCCCGCGACGCCTCCCGGCCCGCCGGTCGCCAATGCCACGCCGCCGCCCTTGCCGCCGGACCCGGCGCTCGGCGCCCATGCAACGCAGGGCCAGGCACGGGGAACGAGGGCCCCCGGAGCGCCCGCGCCGCGCTGATGCCGCCTCTTTTTTGACACGGCCCGCCGGTCAATTGCGCCGGCAATCCGTCGAACGAGGTCGCCCGTGCCCGAATACCGGCTGCACTGCTTCGCCCAGTCGGGCAATTCCTACAAGGCCGCGCTGATGCTGGAACTGTGCGGGCTCGACTGGGAGCCTGTGCTGGTACGCTATTTCGACGGCGCGACGCGGGCGGCGGAGTGGCGGTCCGACACCAATGCGATGGGCGAGGTGCCGGTCCTCGAACATGGCGGCCGCAAGCTGACCCAGTCGGGCGTGATCCTGACCTATCTGGCGCGCCGCGCCGGCCGGTTCGGGCCCGAGAACGAGGACGAGGAACTCGACATCCTCCGCTGGATGCTGTTCGACAACCACAAGTTCACCAGCTATTTCGCGACCCACCGCTTCATGCTGTCGCTGGCCGGCAAGCCCTCGGACCCGGCGGTGCTGTCGTTCATGCGCGGGCGGGTGGACGCCGCCCTCGGCGTCGTCGACACCTATCTCGCCAAGCACACGTTCCTGGTCGGCAATCGCGCGACCATCGCGGACCTGTCGCTGGCCGGCTATATGTTCTACCCCAATGCCGAAACCGGATACGACCTTTCCCTGTCGCATCCCAACATCCATGCCTGGCGGCAGCGTCTCGTCGCGCTGCCGGGCTGGAAACCACCCTACGACCTGATGCCGAGCGCGCTGCCGGCCACCTGAACGGATCGACGATGCGTCATTGTCTTGCCCTCGCGCCCGCCTTGCTGCTCGGCGCCTGCATGGGGGCCTCGGAGCCGCCGGTTTCGGCGCAGGCGCCCGTCCAGGCGGTCCCGGTCGCGCCGGTTACCGCCTCGGCCCTGCCGCCGCCTTCCGGCGGAGGGGGCACGGTCGTGGCTTCGTCCGGCGCATCGGCTCCCCCGGCGAGTTCCGGAGGCATGAGCCAGGCGCAGGTCGCCACCATGGCGCGCGCGCCGGGCGCCCGCGAGAGCGCGAGCCTGCCCAACGTCTCGCGCACCTCGTCCTCGTCCTCGGGCGGTGGCGGCGGGCTCGGCGGAACCATTGTCGGCGGCCAGTCGGCGGGGGTCATTCCCTCCACCGTCGATCGCAACCGGCCGGAGCCGCGCCGGGTCTCGGTGCCGCGCGATCCGCTCGGTCCGGGGACGCCGCCGCCGGTGCTCCAGCCGGAACTGCGCGACACGACCGGCAATTCGCTGCGTAACCGCCAGCGCGTCGAGTTCTGACGCGTTTCCGTAGCCCGATACAGGCGAAACAGGCGGGGCGCCCGGTCGGCGCAGCCGTGCAATCAAGCCGTGGGACAAGCCGGACAACCCGGAGCGACCCATGTCCCGCCTGATCACTTCCCGCCTGATCACTTCCCGCCAAAGCCTCACCCGCCGGCTGATCGCGTTCTCGTCGACCCGCGCCGCGCGGCTCGCCGCCATGGCCGCCGGCGCGGTGGCGCTCAACCTGTTCATCGCGCTGCCGGCCTCGGCGACGTCGTTCTGCAATATCAAGCGGACCTCCGACGGATTTGCCGCCCTCCGCGCCGGGCCGGACGCCAATGCCCGCATCCTCGTGCGGATGCGCCATACCGACGAGGTCATGCTCGGCCTCGGCGAGCGCGGGCCGTGGCGCGAGGTGACCTACTGGCGCGGCCAGACGCGGCATGAGGCCGGCGGCTTCGGCCGCGGCCGCAAGGGCTGGGTGCACCACAGCCTGCTTGGCGAGTGCGGTTGAGGCGGTCATGGCCCGTTCGCTTCCGACCATCCGGCGGCGTTGGCTTCTGGCCGCCGCCCTTGCAACGCTCGGCACGCTGAGCGCCGCCCCGGCTTCGGCCATCACCTATTGCTATGTCGCCCGGACGCCGGACGGCTTCGTGGCGTTACGCATCGGGCCGGATGCCGGCGCCCGCATGGTCACGCGCATGCGCAGCGGCGAGGAAGTGCTCCTCGAGACCGGCCGCAACGGCGCGTGGCAGCGCGTCCATCTGATGCGCCGGACCGGCATCGACGATGGCTATTTCGGTCCGGGCCATGCGGGCTGGATGCATTCGCGCTTCATCGAGCGCTGCTACTGAACGGGTTGGTCCGATGAAACGGCTTCTTGTTGCGCTGTTGTCCTCCTGCGCGCTGTCTGCCGGCGCCAGCGCCGCGACCCTGCCGGCCTGCTCGATGGACGGTTTCGACTGGCGGAACGATCGCGTCTTTGCGGAGAGCCGTCATCCGGCCGTGCGCAACCAGCGCGTCGAGCGGCTGATCTGCCAGACCACCGAGGTCTATGAGCCGGCAGGCGGCGACGTCCGGCTGCGCATCCTGCGCGCCAAGGTGCACCAGCCGGCCGCCGACGGCAGCGCGGGGGTCGAGGAAAGCGTCAACCTCTATACGGTCTCGCGCGTCACGCCGCAGGGCGAGGAGTCGGTGGGCCGATTCCTGGCCGCCTACGACATCTCACGCGACAAGCCGTTCATCGATCCGCAGGTCGCCGTGGTCGATGGCGACCCTATCCTGACGCTCGGGCGGGGCGTCGCCGCCGCCTACCGCCTGACCGCAGCCGGCATCGTGCGGTTCGATTCCCATGGCTGGGTGCCGCGCGCCCGCGAGCTTGCCGGCCCCGGATTCACAGTCGGACAGGTGCGCCTGACGGATTTCGCGCGCATGGCGGGCTATCTCTCGATCTTCCCGCTCGGCTCCGACGACCCCGCGCTGCGGACCTCCGCGCTGACCGATCACAAGCTGCTGAAAGCCAATCTCGCCTTCGAGGATGGCCGTCTCGTCGTCAGGTCCGTGGAGCGCGTGGAACGCCACGAGATCCAGGATGTCGAGGAGAGCGCCGCCATCGCCGACAGCGAGGAGACCGCCGCGGAGGCGCGCAAGCGTCTGCCGGCCGGCACCGAGCCCTGCCAGATTTCCGGCTGGTCGATCGATGCCGACCCCGCCGGCCTGAACGTTCGCTCCGAGCCCTCGGCGCGCGGCCGCGTCCTCGGCCGGGTGCCGCCGGCCTGGAACGCCGCCGGGCGCGACGGCGACGAGGGCACCAACTACCGCGCCGAGTTCGACATTGCCGGCTATCGCGACGGCTGGTTCTTCATCCGCAACATCCGTGCGCCGGGGACGGACTACGGCGAGCGCTATCCGCGCTCCCGGCCCCAGCCCTATCGCGGGCAGGGCTGGGTGTCAGCGCGCTTCGTCGGCGCGGCACTCGCCAATGGCGGCCTGCCCAGCGGCCAACTGCTTCAGGCGCCGAACGCCCATGCCGAGGTCCGTCCCGTGACCCGGCAGGGCGAGCCGATCTCGACGGGCGACATCGTCCAGCGGCTCCATGCCTGCTCCGGCTACTGGGGCCTGATCGAGATCGAGGGGGTGCGCGGCTGGTGGAACGGCATCTGCTCCAACCAGGTGACCAACTGCAGTTGATCGACTGCCGCCGCGCCCGTCGTTGCGCGGGTCCCGCGAAGCGGGCTATAGGGCGATCTCTTTCGGTTTGGGATGGACGCGCGTGGCCGACGACAGCAAAGGCGGACTGGGCGAAACGGTCCGCGTGGTAATCCATGCGCTCCTCATCGCCGTGGTGATCCGCACCTTCCTCTTCCAGCCGTTCAACATCCCATCCGGTTCGATGAAGGACACGCTGCTGGTCGGCGACTATCTGTTCGTCTCGAAATTCTCCTACGGCTATTCGCGCTATTCGCTGCCGTTCTCGCCGGACCTGTTCCAGGGGCGGGTCTTCGGCAGCGTGCCGAACCGAGGCGACGTCGTGGTGTTCCGCCTGCCGAAGGAGCCCGACGTCGACTACATCAAGCGCGTCATCGGCCTGCCGGGCGACAAGATCCAGGTGATCGGCGGTCAGGTGCATATCAACGGCGTGCCCGTGGCGCGCCAGCGCGTCGATGACTTCGTCGAGGTGGAGGAGGGGCGCGAGACGCGCACCCGCCGGTTCCGCGAGACGCTGCCGAACGGCGTCAGCTACACGACGCTCGACCTCTACGAGAACGGCTTCTACGACAACACGCCGGTCTATGACGTGCCGGCCGGCCACGTCTTCGTGATGGGCGACAACCGCGACAATTCCACCGACAGCCGCGTGCTCAGCCAGGTCGGTCCGATTCCGCTGGACCACCTGATCGGCCGGGCGCAGATTCTGTTCTTCTCGCTCGAAGAGGGTGAGCGGGCCTGGGCCTTCTGGCGCTGGCCCTGGTCGATCCGCTGGTCGCGGTTCGGCTCCCTCGTGAGGTGACGAAAGGCTTGGCACCGGGTCGCAAGGCAAAAGCGCAGCGCGCGGGTCTCGACGAGATCGAGGCGCGGATCGGCCATGTCTTCGCCGATCGCGACCTGCTGGCGCGCGCGCTGACGCATCCGAGCGCGCTGAGCGGCGTCGAAAAGCGCGAAAGATCCTATCAGCGGCTCGAGTTTCTCGGCGACCGGGTTCTCGGCCTCGCAGTGGCCGGCATGCTCTACGAGGCCATGCCGACCGAGGACGAGGGGTCGCTGTCGCGCCGGCTGTCCGACCTCGTGCGGGCCGAGACCTGCGCCGAGGTGGCGGTCGCCCTCGACCTTGGCTCCGGCGTGCGGGTTGGGCCGACCGAGAGCCAGATGGCGGTCGGAAAGCGCGCCGGCGTGCTCGCCGACCTCTGCGAAGCCGTGATCGGTGCGATCCATCTCGACGCCGGCTGGGAAGCGGCCGAGGCCTTCGTCGCCCGCAACTGGCAGGACCGGCTGGCGGCCGGCGCGCCGGCCCAGCGCGACGCCAAGAGCGCCTTGCAGGAATGGGCGCAGGGGCGGGGACTGGCGACGCCGGTCTACCGGCAGGTCGACCGCTCCGGCCCCGACCACGCGCCGGTCTTCACCATGGCGGTGGTCATTCCCGGCCTTGCCGACGGACGAGGGCAGGGCAGCGCCAAGCGCCCGGCGGAGATCGCGGCGGCGACCGCCGTGCTCGTTCGCGAGGGGGTCTGGTCGGAACCGGGCGGAGACCAGGCATGAGCGAAGAGCGGACAGTCGATCAGGAGACCCGCTGCGGCTTCGTCGCCATCATCGGCGCGCCGAATGCCGGCAAGTCGACCCTCGTCAACGCCCTCGTCGGCGCCAAGGTCACCATCGTCTCGCACAAGGTGCAGACCACGCGCGCGCTCGTGCGCGGCATCGTCATGGAAGGCGCCTCGCAGATCATCCTGGTCGATACGCCCGGCCTGTTCTCGCCGAAGCGGCGGCTCGACCGCGCCATGGTCTCGGCTGCCTGGAGCGGGGCTGCCGATGCCGATCGCGTCATCGTGCTGATCGACGCCAAGAAGGGCATCGACGAGCCGGTCGACGCGATCCTCGACAAGCTCGCCGACGTGCGCCAGCCCAAGGATCTCGTGCTCAACAAGGTCGATCTCGTGGAGCGGCCGAAGCTTCTCGACCTCGCGCAGGCGGTGAATGACCGCGCCGCCTTCGGCAAGACCTTCATGGTCTCCTCGACCACCGGCTCCGGCGTCACGGACCTGAAGCGCCATCTGGCGGCGACCGCGCCGGCGGGACCGTGGCACTATCCGGAAGACGAGATTTCCGACCTGCCGGCGCGCATGCTCGCCGCCGAGATCACCCGCGAGAAGCTCTACAACCGCCTCCACGACGAACTGCCCTACGATTCGACCGTGGAGACCGAGAGCTACGAGGAGCGGAAGGACGGCTCCATCCGCATCGAGCAGACCATCTATGTCGTGCGCGAGGGGCAGCGGAAGATCATGCTCGGCAAGGGCGGCGAGACGATCAAGCTGATCTCCCAGTCGGCGCGCGAGGAGCTCTCGAAGCTGTTCGAAACCAAGGTGCACCTGTTCCTGTTCATCAAGGTGCGCGAGAACTGGGGCGACGACCCCGAGCGCTACGAGCGCATGGGGCTGGAATATCCCAAAGGCAGGTGACCGATGCTGTCCGTCCGCGCGAAGAAGACCACGACCCTCTACCGCTACCTCACCGGCGTCGACGATTCCGCCTTCTGCCACAAGGTCAGCGCCGCGATTAACAAGGGCTGGCAGCTCTACGGCCATCCGACGCTGACCTTCGACGCCGTGCAGGGCCGCACCATCTGCGGGCAGGCGATCGTCAAGGAGGTCGAGGACGTGGACTATTCGCCGGACCTGAAGCTCTCCGACTACTAGGCCGCAACGCGTGAGCGTCCGGCGGTCGATCTGATACGGCTGCTGCCGACAGGTCGCCGGGCGCAAGCCTGCCGGAGCTTTGGCGTTGCATCAGCGGCGCATCCATCAGGCGCCGCCGATGTGCTAGCCTTCCATCGGAACAGTCCCTGGGGGGAGTTGCGATGGCTGCCTACGTGATTTTCGACGTCGATATCAGCGACCCCGCGCGCTACCAGGAGTTCATGTCGGGCGTGAAGCCAGCCCTTGAAGCGGCGGGAGCCAAGTATCTTGCCCGTGGTGGGACGCACAAGGTCTACGAGGGCGACTGGGAGCCTCGCAGGATCGTTCTGCTGGAGTTCCCCTCGGTCGCCGCCTGGGAGTCGTTTTACGGTGGCTCCACCTATCAGGGGCTGAAGGCCGTCAGGGACGCCTGCAGTTCCGCGCGGCTCGTCAGCGTCGAGGGGCTGGCGTAGCGGTTCGGGAGCAACCGGCGCGGTCGAGGGCAATCCATGCAATGGACTGATGACGGGATCGTGCTCGGCACCCGCTCCCACGGGGAATCGAGCGTGATCCTTGAGCTCTATACCCGCGCGCACGGCCGCCATCTCGGCCTCGTCCGGGGCGGTCGTTCCAGGCGCCAGCAGCCGGTGCTCCAGCCGGGCAATACGGTCCATGTCACCTGGTTCGCCCGGCTCGATGAGCATCTCGGCAATTACACGGTCGAGCCATCGGTTTCGCGCGCCGCGCGGCTGATGGAGGGCAGGGCTGGCGTTGCCGGCATCACCCATCTTGCCGCGCTTGCCCGCCTGATGCCCGAGCGCGAGGTTCATGGCGGCCTGTTCGAGGCGTTGGAGCTGATCGCCGACGCGCTGCCGGAGGTTTCGGTCGCCGCGCCGCTGATGGTGCGTTTCGAACTTGAAGTGCTGCAGGAGCTCGGTTTCGGGCTCGACCTGAGCGAATGCGCGGCCAGCGGCGCGACGCAGGACCTCGTCTATGTCTCGCCGAAATCGTCGCGCGCGGTCAGCCGCGAGGCCGGCGAGCCCTGGAAGGACAGGCTGCTCGCGCTGCCGGGCTTCCTGACCGGATCGGGCGTGGCGGAGAGCGCCGATATCGCCGCCGGCTTCCGGCTGACCGGCTATTTCCTGTCACGGCACGTGTTCGAGCCGCGCGGGCTCGCCATGCCGGATGCGCGCGAGACCTTCGTGAGGCTGGTGGGGTGATGGCGACCGGCATGGAGGAAGTGCATCCTTCGAGGCTCGTTCGCTGACGCTTCCTCGTACCTCGGGATGAGGACGTGGTGGATTGCACGACGGTTGAAACAGGTACGGCGGCCGAGCCGCAGTGACCCCGGCGCCAGGCACCACCTTCCTCATCCTGAGGTGCGAGCGGTAGCGAGCCTCGAAGGGCGCGCTTGCGTAGCGCAAGGAGCCTTTCCCATCGGCTCGCCCGCTGGCGGAGCTTGCCTTCGAACCGGGCCTCGCTTAAGCCGCAAGGCCTGCGGAAGTCGGAAATTTCCGACTTCCGCCTAGCCGTCAGAGACCGCCATGCACGACATCCGCTGGATCAGGGACAACGCAGCCGCATTCGATACCGCGCTCGCCTCGCGCGGCCGCGAGCCGCTGTCCTCCTCGCTGATCGCGCTCGACGATGCCCGCAAGTCGGCGGTGTCCACGTTGCAGGCAGGTCAGGAGCGCCGCAACGCCGCCTCCAAGGAGATCGGCCAGGCGATGGCGGCCAAGGATGCCGCGCGCGCCGATGCGCTGAAGGCCGAGGTCGCGGCGCTCAAGGATCGCATGGCCGAGGCCGAGATCGCCGAGAAGAAGGCCAGTGCCGACCTGACCGCCGCGCTGGAGGTCATCCCGAACCTGCCGCTGGCCGAGGTGCCGGTCGGGCCGGACGAGAGCGCCAATGTCGAGCGCCACCGCTTCGGCGCGCCGAAGCAGCTGAATTTCGCCAGGGAGCATTTCGAGCTCGGCGAGGCCATGGGCGACATGGATTTCGAGACCGCCGCCAAACTGTCGGGCGCCCGCTTCGTCATCCTCAAGAAGCACCTCGCCCGCATGGAGCGCGCCCTCGGCCAGTTCATGCTTGACCTGCACGTCGACACCCACGGCTACACGGAAGTGAACCCGCCGGTGCTGGTCCGCGACCACGTCGTCTACGGCACGGGACAGCTGCCGAAGGCCGCCGAGGACATGTTCCAGACGCGCGAGGGCTTCTGGCTGACCCCCACCGCCGAGGTGACGCTGACCAATCTGGTGCGCGAGACCATCGTCGCCGAGGACGTGCTGCCGATGCGGCTGACCGCCTGCACGCCCTGCTTCCGCTCCGAGGCGGGGGCCGCCGGCCGCGACACGCGCGGCATGTTGCGCCAGCACCAGTTCACCAAGGTCGAGCTCGTGTCGATCACCGCGCCCGAGCAGTCGGCCGACGAGCACGAGCGCATGCTGGCCTGTGCCGAGGAGGTGCTGAAGCGCCTCGATCTCGCCTATCGCGTCATGACGCTGTCGACGGGCGACATGGGCTTCTCGGCCCGCAAGACCTACGACATCGAGGTCTGGCTGCCGGGCCAGAAGGCGTTCCGCGAGATTTCGTCCTGCTCGGTCTGCGGCGACTTCCAGGCGCGCCGCATGAATGCGCGCTACCGGCCGAAGGCGACCGACAACAAGCAGCCGGCGCCGCAATTCGTCCATACGCTCAACGGGTCCGGCACGGCGGTCGGCCGCGCGCTCATCGCCGTGATGGAGACCTATCAGCAGGAAGATGGCTCGATTGCCGTGCCTGCCGCACTCCAGCCCTATATGGGCGGCCTGACCACGATCGGACGTGCCTGATGCGGATCCTTGTCACCAACGACGACGGCATTCATGCCCCCGGCCTCATCGCCGCCGAGCGCATCGCGCGCGCCCTCTCCGACGATGTCTGGGTGGTCGCGCCCGAGACCGACCAGTCCGGCGTGTCGCATTCGCTGTCGCTGAACGATCCGCTGCGCCTGCGCGAGGTTTCCGAGCAGCGCTTCGCCGTGAAGGGCACGCCGACCGACTGCGTGATCATGGCGGTGAAGCACATTCTTGCGGGAGAAGGTCCGGACCTCGTCATCTCGGGCGTCAATCGCGGCCAGAACGTCGCCGAGGACGTCGGCTATTCCGGCACCATCGCGGGTGCGATGGAGGGCACGATCCTCGGCATTCCCTCGGTGGCGCTGTCGCAGGCCTATGGTCCCGAGAACCGCCATGCGGTTCCCTACCAGACCGCCGAGGCCCACGCGCCCGGCATCATCCGCACCGTGCTGGAGGAAGGCTTCCGGCCGGGTTCGCTGGTCAATATCAACTTCCCCAACCGTGCGCCCGATCAGGTGCGCGGCATCCAGGTGACCGCGCAGGGCCGGCGCGACCAGGAAATCCTGACCATCGACCCGCGTCACGACGGCCGTGGCAATCCCTATTACTGGATCGCCTTCGTGCGGAACCGCCACCGGATCGAGAACGGCACCGACCTGTGGGCGCTGTCGGAAGGCTATGTCTCGGTGACGCCGCTCGAGATCAACATGACCGACGAGCCGATGATGACGCGCCTTGCCGCGGTCTTCGCCGGCGACCGCGCTCCCGGCTCCTGATCCGCCCATGAACGCTGCGCCCGGCCCCGAGCATTTCGTCGCCGCGGCCGAGTTCGTGCTGATGCTGCGGCAATCCGGCCTCAGCGACCGGCGGGTGCTGCGCGCCATGGAACAGGTGCCGCGCGTGCCGTTCCTCGATCCGCGCTTCTTCCATCTCGCCGACGAGGACATCGCGCTGCCGATCGCGCTCGGCCAGACGATCCTGAAGCCGACTCTCGCCGCCGCCATGCTGGAATCGCTGGCGGTGGAACCCGCGCACCGCGTGCTGCAGGTGGGGACCGGGTCAGGCTATACGGCGGCGGTGCTCGGCCGGCTGGCAGCGGCGGTCGTGACCATCGAGCGCTGGCGCAAGCTTGCCGACGAGGCGCATGTCCGGCTGCGCGGGCTCGGCTACGACATGGTCGAGACGCAGTTCGGCGACGGCCTCGGCGGCTATCCGCCGCGCGCGCCCTACGACCGTATCCTGATGACCTGCGCGGTGGGCGACGTGCCGCAGGCGCTCATCGCCCAGCTCGCGCCGGGCGGTGTTCTGGTTGCGCCGCTGACCGGCGGCGAGATCGTGAAACTGACGCGCGGAGCCGATGGAACGACCCGCGCGACCGCGGGGCAGGGGCAGGTCGACCCTGCGGTTTCGGGCGTTGCACGGCGGCTCTGATGGGGGCGACCGGTTGCGGAATCCGCTGAAGAATTTTGGCGACGACAACCGAACCTTAACCTGAACAGGTCATAAATCACGAGGTCACAAGTTGCGTACCGCGTGAGAGTAACCATGCGTCCTCGTGCGTTTTCCGGCCTGTCCCGGGCCGCCCTCATCGTCGCCGCCTCGGCCCTTGGCGCTGCCTGCAGCTCCGACGTGGCCCGCTTCGACGAGAACCCGTTCCGTTCGCAGCAGGTGGCGAGCGCGCCGCAGCACCGCGAGGTGGCTTCCGCGCCGGTTCATCGCGTCGAGAGCGCGCCGCTGTCATCGCCTGTCGCTTCCGCGCCGCTGCCGGCGCCGTCCTCCGGCGGTTCGTCGCCGTTCGGGCAGGGCGCCGATCCCGGCATGACCACCGGCACGGTCACGCAGCGCCAGCCCAGCTTCGGCTCGTCCAGCCCCAATACGCCTGCCGTGCGCCAGATGGCGATGTCGCAGACGGTCGGTGGCGGATCGGGCCCGGTCGCGAGCGGTCGCGGCTCCTGGTCTGCGGCGGGTGGCACCCAGATCCGCGCGGCGCAGGGCGATACCGCCGAAGGCCTGTCGCGCCGCTACGGCGTGCCCACGGCGGCGATCGTCCAGGCCAATGGCGGCAACCAGTCGTTCGCCGCCGGCCAGCCCGTGGTCATCCCGACCTATTCGCTGACGGCGCCCGCCCAGCAGGCCGCGCCGGTGGCGCAGCCGCAGGTCGCGTCGGCGCCGCCGTCGCGCGGCTCGTCCGATCTCGTCCGGCAGCCGGCTGCGCCCGCCGCGGCCACCCGCGCCGGCTGGCAGGCCGGCGCCCAGCCCGCCGCCACGAGCCAGCCGGCGCGCCCGGCCCAGCAGGCCGCGCGGCCGACCTCCCATCAGGTCGCCTCCGGCGAGACCATGATCGGCATTGCGCGCCGCTATGGCCTGACCCGCGACCAGCTCGCCCGCGCCAACAATCTGCAGCCGACCCAGTCGCTGCGGATCGGCCAGACGCTGCGCCTGCCGGGTGCCGCTCCCGCCGCGACCGCCCAGACCCGTCCCTTGTCGGTCGAGCCCTCCGCGCCCGCCACCACGGCCACGGCCACGGCCGCGCCGGCCCAGCGCCGCGAGCAGGCTCAGCGCGCCGTGGCGCAGGCCCAGGCGACCCCTGCCGGCCGGCGCGCCGATCCGGCTCCGACCGCCGCCATTCCGCCGGCGCAGCCGGCTCTCGCCGCCGCCCAGAGCGAGGCCGCCCCGGCGCCTGCTCCGGCACAGGCCGAGGCTCCGGCTGCCGCACCCGCCACCGCCTCGTCGGCCGAGCCGCAGTTCCGCTGGCCGGCCCGTGGCCGGGTGATCACCGGGTTCCGCGCCGGCACCAATGACGGCATCAAGCTGTCGGTGCCGCAGGGCACGCCGGTCAAGGCCGCCGAGGATGGCGTGGTCGCCTATGCCGGCAACGAGCTGCGCGGCTATGGCAACCTTGTCCTGGTGCGCCATTCCAACGGCTACGTCACGGCCTACGCCCACAACAGCGCGATCAATGTCCGGCGCGGCGAACAGGTGCGGCGCGGCCAGACCATCGCGGCCGCCGGCCAGACCGGCAACGTGTCGTCGCCGCAGATCCATTTCGAGATCCGCCGGGGCGCCACCCCGGTCGATCCGATGACGCTGCTGGGCAGCAACTGAGGAATTGCCGGCCGACAGGCCGGACACGAGTAGTCGATCGGCCCTCTCCTGCGACCTCCAAGGGGCCGGTCATTCACGGGGCGGCACGGCGGTGCCGCCCCATTCTTTTTTGAGGCTTAGACAGTGTGAAAAGTCAGGTCCCTTTGGTCGTGGTCGGGCTTGGTCCGGCCATCCACGACTTGAAATGGGCAGTTCCTTTGAGAATGCGTGGATACCCGGCACAAGGCCGGGCATGACGTGGTGCGTCGGAGATCTTCCGAATAGCCTCTCAGAGCCGGACGCCGAGCCTGCCGGCGAGGTCCTGCACGAACTGCCAGGCGACGCGGCCTGAGCGCGAACCACGCGTCGTCGCCCATTCCAGCGCCTCGGCCCTGACGGTGTCCTCGTCGGCCTTGAGGCCGAAATGGTTGGCATAGCCGAAGACCATGGCGAGATACTCGTCCTGGCTGCATTTGTGGAAGCCGAGCCAGAGGCCGAAGCGGTCGGACAGCGACACCTTCTCCTCGACCGCCTCGCCGGGATTGATCGAGGTCGAACGCTCGTTCTCCATCATGTCGCGCGGCAGGAGGTGTCGGCGGTTGGAGGTCGCGTAGAAGATGACATTGTCCGGGCGGCCCTCGATGCCGCCCTCCAGCACCGCCTTCAGCGACTTGTAGGACGTGTCGTTGTTGTCGAAGGACAGGTCGTCGCAGAAGACGATGAAGCGGTAGTCGGAGCCGCGCGCCAGAGCCATCAGCTGCGGCAGCGATTCGATGTCCTCGCGGTGAATCTCGACGAGTTTCAGCAGCGCCCGGCCGCCGCCCGCCACCAGGGCCGTATTGACGGTCGCGTGCGCGGCCTTGACCAGCGAGGACTTGCCCATGCCGCGCGCGCCCCAGAGCAGGGCATTGTTGGCGGGCAGGCCGTCGGCGAAGCGGCGGGTGTTCTCGATCAGCGTGTCGCGCGCCCGGTCGATGCCGTGGAGCAGGATCATCTCGACGCGATTGACCTTCGGCACGGGGTCGAGGCGCGGTCCGACTGGGTTCCAGACATAGGCGTCGGCGGCCGCGAAATCGGGTACGGCGGGGGCGGGGGGCGCCAGCCGGTCGAGAGCCGAGGCGATGCGGGCGAGCGTGCCGGCAATGGTTTCGGCGGCGCGGGCGATATCTTCGGACACGGTCGGCACTCTCCGGCGGTTGTGCACGACCCCATGCACCAGCGCGCCGCATGAGGCAATGAGGCCACTGGAAAGATCGCCGCGCGCGGATTACATGGCTGTTTCGCCGGTCACGGCGCGCTTGTCGGGCGTCGATTGCATTCGACGCCTTGCTGGCTATAGTCCGCGCCAAATTCGGTCCCGGGGCATTCAGGCACCGGGACTTTCCACGTCGAAGCCCTCCCGAAGAGGACCGTTCATGTTCATCACCCCGGCCTTCGCGCAGACCGGCGCGGGCGGCACCAACGACATCCTGATGTCGCTGCTGCCGTTCATCCTGATCTTCGTCATCATGTATTTCCTGATCCTGCGGCCGCAGCAGAAGAAGGTGAAGGATCATCAGACGATGATCGGCGCGCTGCGCCGCGGCGACCAGGTCACCCTGTCGGGCGGCGTCATCGGCCGCATCACCAAGGTCGTCGACGACACGACCATCGAGCTCGAAATCGCCGACAACGTGCGCATCCGCGCGGCGAAGCAGTTCGTCTCCGAGCTTCGCTCCAAGAGCGAACCCGCCGACGAGAAGTGAATGCCGGCCCCGCGGCCCGGCATGCCGGGCCGCCTGCGAGGATTTGAGCGATGCTGAGCTTCACGCGCTGGAAGGCGACCCTCATCCTGATGACGGCTTTCGTCGTCATCATGCTGGCGGCGCCCAACGTCCTGCCCCAGTCCTGGGTGGACCGGCTTCCGCGCGCGATGCGCACCCACATGACGCTCGGCCTCGACCTCCAGGGCGGCGTCCACCTGCTGCTGCAGGTCGATGCCAACGACGTCCGCCGCGTGCAGCTCGAGAACCTGCGCGACGACGTGCGGCGCGTGCTGCGCGACTCGCGCATCCAGGTCCAGGGCCTCGGCTTCCAGGGCAATGCTGTGGTCGCCCGCCTGCGCGAAGGCCAGAACGGCGACCTCGCGCTGACCGAGCTGCGCAAGATCCCGCAGATGATCGGCGGCGCGTTCTCGACCTCGGGCCAGTATGATGCCGAGGTCTCGCGTTCGGGCGACACGTTCACCGTGACCGCGACGGAAGCCGGCATCCGCGACAAGGTCTCGCGCGCCGTCACCCAGTCGATCGAGGTTATCCGCCGCCGTATCGACGCCACCGGCACGACCGAGCCGATCATCCAGCGTCAGGGCCTCGACCGCATCCTGCTGCAGGTGCCGGGCGCGAAGAATCCCGAAGAGATCAAGAAGTTCATCGGCGACGTCGCCAAGCTGGAATTCCGCCTCGTCGACCAGTCCATGCGGGTGGAGGAGGCGATCGCCTCGCGGCCGCCGGCCGACAGCGTCATCCTCTACGAGGAGGTCAAGGAGGGGAACCGCGTCGTCCAGCAGGTGCCCTACCTGATCCAGCGCCGCGCCATCGTCACCGGCGAGGACCTGATCGACGCCCAGGCCGCGTTCAACGCGCAGCAGGCCGAATGGGTCATCAATTTCCGGTTCAACGCCTCCGGCGGCCGCAAGTTCGCCCAGGCGACGACCGAGAACGTCAACCGGCCCTTCGCCATCATCCTCGACAACAAGGTGATCTCGGCCCCCGTCATCCGCGAGCCGATCCTCGGCGGTTCGGGCCAGATTTCCGGCCGGTTCACCGCCGAAAGCTCGGCGACGCTCGCGCTGCTGCTGCGGGCGGGCGCGCTGCCGGCGCCGCTGACCTTCGTCGAGGAGCGCACCGTCGGCGCATCGCTCGGTCAGGATTCGATCACGGCCGGCACGAACGCAGCCCTTATCGGCTCGGCCTTCGTCGTCGTCTTCATGTTCGCGACCTACGGGCTGTTCGGCCTGTTCGCCAACATCGCCGTGCTGGTCAACGTGCTGATGATGTTCGGCCTTCTCAGCCTGATCGGCGCGACGCTGACGCTGCCGGGCATTGCCGGCGTGGTGCTGACCGTCGGCATGGCGGTCGATTCCAACGTGCTGATCTTCGAGCGCATACGCGAGGAGGCTCACAGCGGGCGCAGTGTGATGGCCTCCATCGACGGCGGCTTCACCAAGGCGATGGGCACCATCATGGATGCCAACATCACCCAGCTGATCACCTCGGTCATCCTGTTCTATCTGGGAACCGGGCCGGTGAAGGGCTTCGCTCTGACGCTGGGCCTCGGCATCATCACCACGATGTTCACCGCCATCACCTTCACGCGCTACCTCGTGGTGCTTTGGCTGCGCTGGTTCAAGCCGGTGCGGATTCCGCTCTGATCGCGACAGGAGTTTCGACCGTGCGCCTGCTGCGGATCATTCCGGACAATACCAAGATCGACTTCATGAGGCTGAGGCCCTACGCCTTCATGCTCTCCATGGCGTTGCAGATCGTCACCCTCGTCGGCTTCCTCACCTTCGGCCTCGATGTCGGCATCGACTTCAAGGGCGGCACGCTGGTCGAGCTGCAGACCAAGGAGGGAACGGCCAATGTCGGCGAGCTGCGCACCCGGCTGACCCGCGCCAGTGTCGGCGAGGTCCAGTTGCAGGAGTTCGGCGGGCCGAACCTGGTCCTCGTCCGCTATGGCGAGCAACCCGGCGGCGAGGAAGGCCAGCAGGCGGCGCTGCGCCGCGTGCGCGCGCTGGTCGATGCGGATTACGAGGTTCGCCGTACCGAGGTCGTCGGCCCCACCGTCTCGTCCGAACTTGTCCAGATGTCGGTCGTCGGCGTGATCCTGTCGATCTTCGCGGTGCTGGTCTATCTGTGGCTGCGGTTCGAGTGGCAATTCGCCGTCGGCGCGATGATCGCGACGCTGCACGACGTGACGGCCATGATGACATTCTACGTGGTGACGAGAGCCGATTTCGACATCTCCTCCATCGCCGCGCTGCTGACTGTCATCGGCTATTCGCTGAACGACACGGTCGTCATCTACGACCGCATCCGGGAAATGATGCGCAAGCACAAGCGGATGGAGGCGACGGAGCTCCTGAACCTCGCCATCAACTCGACGCTGGCGCGCACGACCATCACCGCGATGACGACGTTCCTCGCGCTGCTCGCGCTGTTCTTCTTCGGCGGCGAGGTCATCCGCGGCTTCACCTCGTCCATGCTGATCGGCGTCATCGTCGGCACCTATTCGTCGAGCTTCATCGCCGCGCCGATCCTGATCTATCTCGGCCTCAAGGCCGGCGGCTTCGGGGCGACCTCGTCCGAGGCGACCGAGCCGCAGGCGGCCGAGGCCAAGGCCAAGGCCTGACGGTGCCGCGCGGCGAGCCCGTCCGGCAGCTTCACGACGGCTTCGTTCCCGGCCGCTTCGCCATCGACGCCTATGGCCGGGGCGGATTCCGCTTCGCCGACATGAGCCATCGTGGTGCGATCCTCGCGCTGCCCTCCGGCGTTCGCCGCTGGCCGGTGGAGGCAGGCGCTGGCCTGACCGCTGCCGATTTCGAGCTGGTTCTCGCGGAAAAGGCCGCCATCGACACGCTGCTGGTCGGCACCGGAGACGTGCCGCGCCTGCTCGCCGAGGACATCCGCTGGCTTTTGCGCGATGCCGGCATCGGCTTCGACGTGATGGCGACGGGCGCCGCGGCGCGCACCTACAACATCATGCTGGGCGAGAACCGCCGCGTCGCCGCAGCACTGCTGCCGGTCGACTGACGCCATGCCCCCGGAACGAGCCGAGGCCCTTGCCGCCGCCTTCGCGCATTGCGAGAGCGCCGTGCGCGAGGCCGACAAGGATCGCTGGCTCGCGGCGCTGTTCGCCCCGGAAGCTATGCGGCCGGATCTCAACGCGCTCCATGCGTTCAACATCGAGATCGCCTCGGTGCGCGAGCGCGTGTCCGAGCCGCTGCCCGGCGAGGTTCGCCTGCAATGGTGGCGCGACGTGCTGACCGGCGAGGGCAGGGGCGACGTCACGGGCCACCCCGTCGCCGCGGCGATCCTCGACGTGATCGGCCGGCGGAACCTCGCGATCAAGCCGTTGGTCGACCTGATCGATGCGCGGGTCTTCGATCTCTACGACGATCCGATGCCGACGGTGAACGATCTCGAGGGCTATTGCGGGGAAACCTCGTCGGCGCTGATGCAGATCGCCGCGCTGATCCTCGCCGGGGGCGACGATCCCGGCACCGCCGACCTCGCCGGCCATGCCGGGGCCGCCTATGCGATGACGGGCTTGCTGCGGGCCTTCCCGCTGCATGCCGCGCGCGGGCAGGTGTTCATTCCCGCGGACATTCTGGCGGATAGCGGCGTGTCGCGCGACGACATCGTCGCCGGTCGGGAAGGGCCGGGCCTGTCGCGCGCGCTGGACGCGATGCGCGGGCTGGCGGAGGATCACCTGGCGAAGGCGGAGGTGCTGGCCGCCGCCGCCGATCCGCGCACGGTTGCAGCCTTCCTGCCGATGGCCGCGGCGCGGCTCTATCTCGGCCGGATGGACCGGCTGGCCGCCGCGCCGTTCCGCACGAGCATCGAGGTCGCGCAGTGGCGCCGGCAATGGGCACTGTGGCGCATGGCCCGCCGTTTCGGGCGGGCCGGCGCGATCAGGCAGTAGCGGATCAGTTGGCTTCGGCCGCCTTGCGGGCGATGAACTCGATCTCGCCGCGCTGGAAGCCGAGGTCGGCCAGCGAGCGGTCGTCGAGCTGGGCCAGTTCCGCGCGCGTCTTCGAATAGACGACGTAGGACTTGATGCGGTCGATGATGGCGTTGAGGAAATAGATCATTTCGGTCGATCCCTTTGAAGGATTCGAGCGTTCTTCCCTGACTGTCTTATGGCCCAGACATAATCCTCATTTCGCATTTGCGAAGAAGGAAATTGTGCACTGCACCCATGCGGTGCGGGCATGCCGTCGTTAACGCCCCCGGTTCAGGTCAAGCCGCGCATCGTCAGCCAGACGGCGGCGCCGGCCACCATGGCGGCGAAGCTGCCGAGCCCGAATAGCCAGCCGAAACGGCCCGCGCCGAGCGCGACGCCATAGGCGGCCTTGGCGAGCGTGTTGCTGAGGGCAGCGACGAGCATGGCGATGGCGGCGGTCTCCAGCGACACGCCCCTGCCGGCGAGGCCGGCCGCCGTGATGACCGGCGCGTCGACATCGCCGAGCCCGGTGACTGCGGCGACGCCAATGACGCCGGAATCGCCGAAGACATGGGCCGCCGCGCGGGTGGCGAAGGCGATCGCGGCGAGCAGGGCCGCGAGCTGGAGCACCTTGAACAGGTCGAACGGGTTGGTGGGCGCTGAGGTTTCGTGGGTTCCGGCATCGTTGCGGGCGAGCAGGAACGCCGTCCCGGCCATGACCAGCGCCGCGGCCGCCAGCGGCGGCGCGACCTGCCAGACCAGCGCCGGAGCAAGGGCGATCACCAGCCCTCCGGTGCGCAGATAGGACACGACGCCGGCTCCGAGCGCGCCCGCCGCGAGGCTTCCGGCGCTGGCTCCCGACGCCTCGGCCGAGGATCTGCGGGCATTGGTCACGGTCACGGCGGTCGAGGACAGCAGGCCGCCGACGGCTCCCGCGACGAGCTCGCCATGTGCCTCGCCCATCAGCTTCACCGCGACATAGCCGGCGAAGGAGATGGCGGCAACGAGGATGGCCAGCGTCCAGATGCGCGCCGGAGCCACGCCGCCGAACGGTCCGATGGGGTCGTCCGGCACCAGCGGCAGGATGACGAAGGTCATGGCCAGCAGGACGATGGCCGAGCGCAGTTCGGGATAGGTCACGGCCTCGATGAAGCGATGCAGCGTCTCACGCGCCGCCAGCACGCCGGCCAGCACGACGCCGGCCGCGCCGGCAAGCCTGATGTCGCCGAGGACGGCGAGCGCGCCGAGGCCATAGGTCAGCATGGCCGCGATGACGGTGGTCACCGAGAAATTGTTGTCGGCCATCTGCTCGCGATAGTGGAACAGGGTGAAGGCGGCGGCGAAGGGCACAAACAGCCCGATGACGATCAGCCCGCCCGCATTGGCGCCGTCGCGCAGGGCGAGTTCGAGCGCGCCGGCCGCGCCACCGAACATGCCGATCAGGGTGAAGGTTCGCAGGCCCGCCGTGCGCTGGCCGTCCGCCTCGTCGCGGTCGCGCCAGTGACGTTCCGCGCCGACGAGGGCGCCGATGGCGAGGGCGACGCCGAAGCGCTGGAAGAGTTCGAGCTCGGTCATATGCGGGATCTGGTCATGCGGCGCTGGAAAGGAACGCCAGCCGGACCGGAGCGTTCACGAGCCCGATTGTCGCAGCATCGGCCGCCCGCGTCACGATGTCGGAACGCGGCCGGGCGGATCGCCATTCGTCCGCCACGGTCGCCCCCTTCATCGGTTCGCCGGGCGCTCAGTGCGCGGCGAGCAGCACGGTGGCGGTGGCCGTGACGGCGACGCGCCGCTCCGGCGTCATGAGCCGCCCCTCGACGAAGGCAAGGCTTCGACCGGATTTGAGCACGCGGCCTTCGCCAAGGCAGACGCCGATCGGCAGCGGTTCGAGGAAGCTGGTCTTGATTTCGATCGTCGGCGCCCACTGTCGCAGGGCCGCAAAGACGGCGACGGACACGACCACATCCAGGACGGCCACGGCAAACCCGCCCTGGACATTGCCGAAATGGTTGCGGAAGGCCGGCTGGGGCGGAAATTCCAGCATCAGAGAGCGGGCCTCGATGTCGGCTTCCACCAGCGTGAACGGCGTGAGCGCCGCGCAGGCTGGCTGCGGCTGGCTGTCGAGCAGGGCGGCGACTGCACTCGTGGCCTGGTTCATGGTTTCCACCCGTGCCGCAGCGATGAGCCGTGCCAGACCTGCGCCAGCCGGCAGTCGCGAGGCTGAGCCAAGACCGCCGGGCCTGCAAGCGCCAGCCGGCCGATCCGAAATCAGGTTGCTGGTCGGATCGCTATTCCGCCGCCTCGCTCTTCACCTTCATCGGCCGCCGCGCCAGCACCTCGGCGAGGAAGCGGCCGGTATGGCTGCGCTTTTCCTTCGCGATGACCTCGGGCGGACCCTCGGCCACGACCTCGCCGCCGCCATCGCCGCCCTCGGGGCCCATGTCGATGACCCAGTCGGCGGTCTTGATGACCTCGAGATTGTGCTCGATCACCACCACCGAATTGCCCTGTTCGACCAGTTCGTGGAGCACTTCGAGGAGCTTGGCGACATCGTGGAAGTGCAGGCCGGTGGTCGGCTCGTCGAGGATGTAGAGCGTGCGCCCGGTGGAGCGGCGCGACAGCTCCTTGGACAGCTTGACGCGCTGCGCCTCGCCGCCGGAGAGCGTCGTCGCCTGCTGCCCGACATGGATGTAGCCGAGGCCGACCTCGGCCAGCGTCTTGAGGATGTCGCGCACGCGCGGCACGGCCTTGAAGAACTCGACGCCCTCGTCGACGGTCATGTCGAGCACGTCGGCGATGGACTTGCCCTTGAAGATGACCTCCAGCGTCTCGCGGTTGTAGCGCTTGCCCTTGCAGACGTCGCAGGTGACGTAGACGTCCGGCAGGAAGTGCATCTCGATCTTGATGACGCCGTCGCCCTGGCAGGCCTCGCAGCGGCCGCCCTTGACGTTGAAGGAGAAGCGTCCCGGCTGGTAGCCGCGCGCCTTGGCCTCCGGCAGGCCGGCGAACCATTCGCGGATCGGCGTGAAAGCGCCGGTATAGGTCGCGGGGTTCGAGCGCGGCGTGCGGCCGATCGGCGACTGGTCGATGTCGATGACCTTGTCGAGCAGTTCGATGCCCTCGATGCGCTGGTGCGGGGCAGGGGCCTCGCTCGCGCCGTTCAGCTTGCGCGCCACCGCCCGGTAGAGCGTGTCGATCAGCAGCGTGGACTTGCCGCCGCCGGAGACGCCGGTGATGCACGTGAAGGTGCCGAGCGGGATCTCGACATCGACATTCTTCAGGTTGTTGCCGCGCGCGCCGACGATCTTGAGGGCGCGGCCCTTCTGCGGCTTGCGCCGCTTCGGCACGGGCACGCCGAGTTCGCCCGTCAGGTATTTGCCGGTGAGCGATTTCGGGTTCGCCATGATGTCGGCGGGCGTGCCCTCGGCGATGATCCGGCCGCCGTGGATGCCCGCGCCGGGGCCGACGTCGACGACATGGTCGGCCTGGAGGATGGCGTCCTCGTCGTGCTCGACCACGATGACGGTGTTGCCGAGGTCGCGCAGCCGCTTCAGCGTGCCCAGCAGGCGCTCGTTGTCGCGCTGGTGCAGGCCGATGGAGGGTTCGTCCAGCACGTAGAGCACGCCGGTCAGCCCCGAGCCGATCTGGCTGGCGAGGCGGATGCGCTGGCTCTCGCCGCCGGACAGCGTGCCGGAATTGCGGCCGAGGGTGAGATATTCGAGGCCGACATCGACGAGGAAGTGCAGCCGCTCGCGGATTTCCTTGAGGATGCGCCCGGCGATCTCGTTCTGCTTGGCCGTCAGCTTCTCGGGAAGCGCCAGGAACCACTCGCTGGCGCCGCGCACCGCGAGCTGCGAGATCTCGCCGATATGAACCGCGCCGACCTTCACGGCGAGCGCCTCGGGCTTCAGGCGGAAGCCCCCGCAGGCCTTGCACGGCGTATCGGAGACGAAGCGCGAGATTTCCTCGCGCGCCCAGTCGCTCTCGGTCTCCTTAAGCCGGCGTTCGAGGTTGCGGACGACGCCCTCGAAGGTCTTGGTCGTCTCGTAGGACCTGAGGCCATCGTCATAGCGGATGGTGACGGTCTCCTCGCCGGTGCCGAACAGGAGGACGTTCCGCACCTTTTCGGGCAGCTTGTGCCAGGGCGCGGTCAGGGTGAAGCCGTAATGCTTCGCGAGCGCTTCCAGCGTCTGGATGTAGAAGGGCGAGGAGGACTTCGCCCAGGGCGCGAGCGCGCCCTTCTTCAGCGACAGTTCCTTGTCGGGAACCACCAGTTCGGGGTCCACCGTCTGCTCGACGCCGAGGCCGTCGCAGGCGGGACAGGCGCCGAAGGGGTTGTTGAACGAGAACAGGCGCGGCTCGATCTCGGGGATGGTGAAGCCGGAGACGGGGCAGGCGAACTTCTCCGAGAAGATCACCCTGATAGCCTCGCCGGACTGGTCCTTACTGTCGGCGAACTCGACGACGGCGATGCCGTCCGCGAGTTTCAGCGCGGTCTCGAAACTGTCGGCGAGGCGCGTCGCCATGTCCGCGCGCACCACGACGCGGTCCACCACCACGTCGATGTCGTGCTTCAGCTTCTTGTCGAGCGCCGGGGCATCGGCGATCTCGTAGAAGGCGCCGTCGATCTTGACGCGCTGGAAGCCCTTCTTCTGCCAGTCGGCGAGCTCCTTCCTGTATTCGCCCTTGCGGCCGCGCACGGCGGGAGCCAGCAGGTAGAGCCTCGAGCCCTCGGGCAAAGCGAGGGTCCGGTCGACCATCTGGCTGACCGTCTGACTCTCGATCGGCAGGCCGGTCGCCGGCGAATAGGGCACGCCGACGCGCGCCCAAAGAAGGCGCATGTAGTCGTAGATCTCGGTGACCGTGCCGACGGTGGAGCGCGGGTTCTTCGAGGTGGTCTTCTGCTCGATGGAAATGGCCGGCGAGAGGCCGTCGATCTGGTCGACGTCCGGCTTCTGCATCATTTCCAGGAACTGGCGGGCATAGGCCGAGAGGCTCTCGACATAGCGGCGCTGGCCCTCGGCATAGATCGTGTCGAAGGCGAGCGAGGACTTGCCGGATCCCGACAGGCCGGTGAACACCACCAGCGAATCCCGGGGAATCGTCAGGTCGACGTTCTTCAGGTTGTGCTCGCGCGCGCCGCGCACGGTGATGGCGCGGGAATCCGGACGGCGGACATCGTCGCGGAACTTGTCGAAAAGATCGCTCATCAAAAGCTCTCGGGCCGGGCCGGGATCAGGCGAACCTAACCCGCGGCCGGCAAGTGGTTGGCAGCAGCAGAACCGATGTCCCCAAATTAGAAACGCCAGGCCCTCCGCGCCAGTGCCAGGGCGCAGGCCGGGGGTCTGATTCTGCCATGGTCTCCCGCGCCGGCACGCTAGCAGCGCTTGCAATGCGCATCAAGAACAAATAAGGAACATTTGGGTCGGCCGGCGCGCCGCCCTGCGAAGCTGGGGATAGGTCGCGAAATGGCGGGACCGCGCGATGACGCGGCTGCCGGAACGTGGGAAGGCTCGGCCGTTCAGCGCAAAGCGCCCCGGATGCATGCGTCGCGGGGGAGAAGGAGAGGCGACATGGCAGGCAGCGTCAACAAGGTCATCCTGGTCGGCAATCTGGGCAGGGACCCGGAAGTCCGCCGGCTGAACAACGGCGAACAGGTCTGCAACCTGCGCCTCGCCACCACCGAAACCTGGCGGGACAAGGCCTCGGGCGAGCGCAAGGAGCGCACCGAGTGGCATCAGGTGGTGATCTTCAACGAGAATCTCGTGCGCGTCGCCGAGCAGTACCTGAAGAAGGGCTCGAAAGTTTACGTCGAGGGCCAGTTGCAGACGCGCAAGTGGACCGACCAGCAGGGCGCCGAAAAATATTCGACGGAAGTGGTGCTGCAGCGCTTCCGCGGCGAAATGGTGCTGCTCGACAGCCGCGGCGGCGGCGGGGGCGGGGCCTCCGACTATGGCGACGACAGTTTCGGCGGTGGCGGCGGCTTCGGCGGCGGCGCGATCGAGGGGCGTTCCGGCGGCCGTTCGGATGCTCCGAAGCGGCCCGCGGCGCCGGCCGGCGGCGGTCGCCGCATGGACGACGACGAGATCCCGTTCTGACGTTCCGATCTGCGGCGCGGGCGGCGCTCAGCCGCGCCGCGTCAGCATCGGCAGGACGATGACGAGCGCCTCCGTCAGCCGTTCCTCGCGCGGAACGCCGCCGATCCGATACTGGCCGATCAGGCCCTGATAGGCGAAGCGGGCGCGGGCGAGCGCCTCCGCCGCGCCGAAACCGAGCGCGGAGAAGAGGTCGGCGACATAGTCGAGGCGGCGCCGGTCCACGGCATTCATCGCCGCATGCGCGGCCGGGTCCTGATCGGCCCAGTTGCGCACGGCCATGTCGAGCCGGCCGTCAGCGCCGATGACGATGGCGAAGAGGTGGCCGAGCTTCTGTTGCGCATCGCCGCCGCGGGCCTCGACGCGCGCGATGATGTCGCCGGTTGCCGAGGCCTGCCAGGCCTCCAATAGCGCCGCGAGCAGGGCGGGGCGGTCCTTGAAGTGCCAGTAGAAGCTGCCCTTGGTGACCTTCATGGTCGCCGCCAGTGGCTCGATCCGCACGGCCTCGACGCCGCCCTCGGCCATGGCCGCCAAGCCCGCATCGATCCATGCCTGTCGGTCGAGCCGTTCATTCATGCTCACGACCATACGTTGGCGTATTGACGCGGGCAAGCGGCGGATCTAGCGTCCATACGGCAACGTATGGAGACGCGGAATGACCTATCCGAGCCTGCTATTGGCCGCGCTGCTCACCGTCGCGGTCGGCCTGCTTCATTCATGGCTCGGGGAGCGGCTGCTGATCGGGCCGCTGCTGGCTGCACCGAGCGCCGACGGACCGCTTGCCCGCCGCTTCCTGCGACGGGTTTTGCGCAATGCCTGGCACATCACGTCCTTTGCCTGGGCCGGGATGGGCCTTGTCCTCGCGAGTCTCGCCTTCGCGCCGCTGGATGCGCAGGGCAGGCGGGTCGCCGTCGTCATCGGCGCGGTGTTTGTCGGCCATGGCCTGTTCGTCTTCGCCATGAGCCGCGGCCGCCATGTCGGCTGGCCGTTCTTCCTCGCCATCGGCGGGCTGGCGCTGTGGGCGGCCATGTGAAGTAAGGGTCATGTGAAGCGGGCACCGCCCGGCGGCGCGGTCCCGTTCCCCGGCCGGCCCCGGTGCCTCATGCGTCTGCGGTCGGTCGTGTCGCCGCCGGCATTGGGCAGGCAAGGCGCGGGGCTGGCACCACAACGGCGGACAGGCCGTCTCCTGAGGGGCGCCGACCGGCAGTTTCGGCAGGCGACACCGCCACCTCGCGAAGTCGCGGCGGGTACGACGGGTTGACAAAGTAAAATGTAAATGTAAATAACTTATCCATCCCCCACCGAGGTCCACCATGACACTCGCGCCGCTGATCAATGCCCCGCTGGCCATCCAGATTCATGCCTTTGCCGCCCTCGTGCTGGTGCCGCTGACGGCCGTGCAGTTCTGGCGGCGCAAGGGTGGCATCCATCACCGCGCGCTCGGCTGGGCGTGGGTGGTGCTGATGGCCATCGCGGCCGTCTCGTCGTTCTGGATTCACTCGATCCGGCTGGTAGGGCCGTTCAGCCCCATCCACATCCTGTCGATCATCACGATTGCCGGCCTGTTCGGCGCCATCCGCGCCCGGCGGGCCGGGAATATCGCCGAACACCGCCGGGCCATGATGATGATCACGGCCGGGTGGTTCATCGCGGGCGCGTTCGCCTTCCTGCCGGGACGCGTGATGTTCCAGATGGTGGCGGGCGGCTGAGCGGGTCAGGCGGCCCGGATGGCGGCGCGGATGCCGTCAATGACGAACTGCACCGCGAGCGCGGCCAGGATGATGCCGAGCAGGCGCGAGACGACGACGTTGCCGAGCGTTCCCAGCATCCGGTCGACCCGCTCGGCGGCCTGCAGGCAGATCCAAGAGATCAGGATGACGACGGCGAGCACCGCCACCAGCGTCGCCATCAGTGCCGGACGACCTTCGGCCTGACCGGCGAGCAGCAGGGTCGCGGTGATCGCTCCGGGGCCCGCGAGCAGCGGAATCGCCATGGGAAAGGCGGCGACATTGACGATGTGTTCCTTGTCGATGGCGTCGCGCGCCACCTCGTTCTTGCGGTTCGCCCTCAGCCCGAACACCATCTCGAAGGCGATCCAGAACACCAGCAGGCCGCCCGCGATGCGGAAGGCCGGCAGCGATATGCCGACCTTGGACAGCAGCCAGTCGCCGACGAAGGCGCAGGAGGCAAGGATCGCGAAGGCGATCACGCAGGCGCGCCAGGCGACCTGCCGGCGCTGGTCGGCGGAAAAGCCCTGCGTCACCGCCAGGAAGATCGGCACGAGCGCGATCGGCTCGACGATGACCAGCATGGTGACCAGCGCGCCGGTCAGGAATTCGAGGGTCATGCGCCCGCTTTCGCTCCGCCATCCACGGCCCTTTTCACGGGCCTTGACGGGTATTTCTGCCCGCTTGTGACGCCTATCGTCCACAACCCTGATAGTCGCCCGCTCAAATAGCTGAAAACAAAAGAGAATTTTGACGACCAAAACGGCGCGCGGGGTTGGAGATCGCGGGCGGAATCGGCTAGAACGGCGCCAGTCGGCGGATGCCTCGCGTCCGCGCCACCGGAAGAGTTCAATTGGCCGAAAACGACGACACGATGCCGGGTGGCTCGCAGCCCTCCGACCCGACCGAAATCCGCCCCATCTCGATCACCGACGAGATGCGCAGGTCCTATCTGGACTATGCGATGAGCGTGATCGTCTCGCGCGCGCTTCCGGATGCGCGCGACGGCCTGAAGCCCGTCCACCGCCGCATCCTCTATTCGATGCACGAGAACGGCTACGAGTGGAACAAGCCCTACCGCAAATCGGCCCGCGTCGTCGGCGACGTCATCGGTAAGTACCATCCGCATGGCGACCAGTCGGTCTACGACGCGCTCGTCCGCATGGCGCAGGACTTCTCCATGCGCGTCGAGCTGATCGACGGGCAGGGCAATTTCGGCTCGGTGGACGGCGATCCGCCGGCGGCGATGCGCTATACCGAGGTCCGCCTCGAGAAGATTTCCGACCAGCTCGTCTCCGATCTCGACAAGGACACGGTCGACTTCCAGGACAATTACGACAATTCCGAGCGGGAGCCGAAGGTGCTCCCCGCCAAGTTCCCGAACCTCCTGGTGAATGGCGGCGGCGGCATCGCGGTCGGCATGGCGACCAATATCCCGCCGCACAATCTCGGCGAAGTCATCGACGCCTGCATCGCCACCATCGACAAGCCCGAGATCGAGATCGAGGAGCTGATGGACATCGTGCCGGGGCCGGATTTCCCGACCGCCGGCCTGATCCTCGGCCGCACCGGCATCCGCCAGGCCTACCAGACCGGCCGCGGCTCGGTGATCATGCGCGCTCGCACCGCGATCGAGACGGTCCGCCGCGAGCGCGAGGCGATCATCGTCACCGAGATCCCGTATCAGGTGAACAAGGCGCTGATGCTGGAGCGCCTCGCAGAGCTCGTCCGCGAGAAGCGCATCGAGGGCATCGCCGAGTTCCGCGACGAGAGCGACCGCGAGGGCCTGCGCGTCGTCATCGAGCTGAAGCGCGACGCCGTCGCCGACGTGGTGCTGAACCAGCTGTTCCGGTTCACCGCGCTGCAGCAGAGCTTCGGCTGCAATTTCGTGGCGCTGAACGGCGGCCGTCCCGAGGTGATGAACCTCAAGGACATGCTGGTCACCTTCATCGCGTTCCGCGAGGAGGTCGTCTCCCGCCGCACCAAGTTCCTGCTCGGCAAGGCGCGCGACCGCGCCCATATCCTGTGCGGCCTCGCCATCGCCGTCGCCAATATCGACGAGATGATCCGGATCATCCGGACCTCGGCCGATCCTGCGACCGCCCGCGAGGCGCTGATGAGCCGGGACTGGGACGCGAAGGACATCGCGCCGCTGATCCGCCTGGTCGATGATCCGCGCCACCCGATCAACGATGACGGCACCTACCGCCTGTCGGAGACGCAGGCGCGCGCTATCCTCGACCTGCCGCTGCGCCGCCTGACCGCTCTCGGCCGCGACGAGATTGGCGACGAGCTGAAGAAACTCTCCGAGGAGATCGTCGACTATCTCGACATCCTGCGCTCGCGCGGGCGCATCCTCGGCATCATCAAGGCCGAGCTGACCGCCATCCGCGACGAGTTCGCCACGCCGCGCAAGACCGAGATCGTCGACGGCGTCGGCGAGTTCGAGGACGAGGACCTGATCGCCCGCGAGGACATGGTCGTCACCGTCACGCATACGGGCTACGTCAAGCGCGTGCCGCTATCGACCTACCGGGCGCAGCGCCGCGGCGGCAAGGGCCGCTCGGGCATGCAGACGAAGGAAGAGGATTTCGTCACCCGCCTCTTCGTCGCCAACACCCATACGCCGATCCTGTTCTTCTCCTCGAAGGGGCAGGTCTACAAGATGAAGGTCTGGCGGCTGCCGCTGGCGGCCCCGCAGGCGCGTGGCAAGGCCTTCGTCAATATCCTGCCGCTGGACGCGGACGAGCGGATCACCACGATCCTGCCCCTGCCGGAGGACGAGGCCACCTGGTCCGAGCTCGACGCCATGTTCGCGACGACGCGCGGCACGGTCAGGCGCAACAAGCTGTCCGATTTCGTGCAGGTGAATCGCGGCGGCAAGATCGCGATGAAGCTGGACGAGGGCGAGGCCATCGTCGATGTCGCCGTCTGCACCGAGGCCGACGACGTGCTGCTGACCACCGATGGCGGCCAGTGCATCCGCTTCGCGGTGCCGGAGGTGCGCGTCTTCAAGGGCCGCGATTCCATGGGCGTGCGCGGCATCAACCTCGCCGAGGGCGCGCGGATCATCTCGATGGCGATCCTGCGCCATTTCGAGGCCAGCTCCGAAGACCGCGTCGCCTATCTCAAGCGTCGCCGGGCCATGGCAGGCGAGGCCGATACCGGCGAAGTGGTGGCGGATGACGAGGAGGCCAACGGCACCGGCGAGCTTTCGCTGGAGCGCTATGCGGAAATGTCTGCCGCCGAGCAGGTCGTGCTGACCCTCTCCGAGAACGGCTACGGCAAGCGGACCTCGTCGTTCGAGTACCGGATTACCGGACGCGGCGGCAAGGGCATCGTCGCCATGGTGGTGAACGAGCGCAACGGCCCGCTGATCGCCTCGTTCCCGGTCGATGACAAGGACCAGATCATGCTGGTCACCGATGGCGGCCAGCTGATCCGCTGCCCCGTCGACGGCATTCGCGTCGCCGGCCGCGGCACGCAGGGCGTCATCGTCTTCGACACCCACGAGACCGAGAAGGTGGTCTCCGTCGAGCGCATCACGGACGAGGGCGAGGACGAGGCCGGCGAGGGTGACGCGGAGACCGGCGAGGCGGAAGCGGGCAAGTAGGGCGGCGGGCGAGTAGGCGGGCGCGCACTCTCTCTAGCACAGCGTCATGGCCGGGCTTGGCCCGGCCATCCACGACTTGAACGCGACATCAAAGAATTCGTGGATGCCCGGCACAAGGCCGGGCATGACGGGGAGTACGCTGGTCCGCGCCGATGATGGTCAGCGCGCGAACCGCTCAATCCACCTTCGTCCGCAGGATCGCCAGCGCCAGCGCCTGCGCGCGCGGCACCATGCTGTCGAGCTCCATATATTCTTCCACCGTATGGGCATTGCCGCCGACTGGGCCGACGCCGCAGATGGTCGGCGTGCCGACGCTCGCCGTGAAGCCGGAATCGGCGCATCCGCCGGAGAACTCGCCCGCGAGGTTCGGCAGGCCGGCATCCCGGGCCGCATCCTTGTAAGCGTCGAAGATCGCCTTCGAGGCCTCGGTCTCCACCACGGGGAGGAACTCGCCTTTGATCTCGAGCTTTGCGGTCGTACCCGGCACGGTCGGCGTGTCGATAATGGCCTGGATGGCGGCCAGCGTCTTCGCCCGGTCGGCGGGGTGGATGTAGCGCAGGTCGATCTGCCCCTCGGCATGCGGGGCGGTCGTGTTGACCGACTGGCCACCCGAGACGAGGCCGACATTGAGGGTGATGCCCTTGTCGAGATCAGTCAGCGCATGGATTTGAACCACTTTATGAGCAAGCTCGCCGATAGCGCTGATACCGCTTGTGAATTGTCCTCCCGAATGCGCCGCTTTTCCGTAGATGTCGAAGCGCATGAAGACGCCACCCTTGCGGCCGGTGGTGACATTGCCGGTGGGCCGGCCGGGCTCGGAATTGTAGACGGCGCGGGCGGCGCGGCCCTCGCGCTCGATGACCGGGCGCGAGGAGGGCGAGGCGATTTCCTCGTCCGAGGTGATCAGCACCTTGATCGGGCAGGGTGCGCCGCCGAGCGTCTTGAAGGCGGCGGCGACGAAGACGTTCATGACGAGGCCCGCCTTCATGTCGGCGACGCCGGGGCCATGCGCGCGGTTGCCCTCGATGGAGAACGGCCGGCGCGATACTTCGCCCTTGGGGAAGACGGTGTCGCGATGGCCCATCAGCAGGATCGGCTTCTCGTTGGCGCCGGGCTCGGCCACAAGCCCGTGGATGGCGTCGCCGAAGACCTCGTGCTGCTCCTTCCAGCCGGCAATGCCGTGCTCGTCGAAGAAGCGCAGGAAGCGCGCGCCGACCGCATCGACGCCCGCCTTGTCGTAGGAGCCTGAATCGGTGTCGACGACCTCGCGCAGCAGGTCGATCATCGCGTCCTTGCGGGCGGCGATCCAATCCATGACGGCGGCTTCTGCGGTATCGGGCATGCATCTCTCCTCGGGGCCGTCATTGAAGCCGGCCCGCGCGCGCCGCGCAACGTGGCGCCGGCATGGTTCCCTTGCGCGCGCCTTTCGCCTTCGCTAAGCCGAGGCCCGACAACAGGCGGAGCCTCATGGCCAGCGGAGCCTCATGACCAAACGCATCGCGCTCTATACGGGTTCGTTCGATCCGGTCACCAACGGCCATCTCGACGTGATCCGCAATGCCTGCCGGCTGGCGGACGAACTGGTCGTCGGCATCGGCGTCCATCCCGGCAAGACGCCGATGTTCTCGGCGGACGAGCGCCAGGCGCTGCTGGCCGAGGTCTGCCAGCCGATCGCCGCGGCCGAGAACTGCGTCTTCCGCACCATCACCTTCGACGATCTCGCGGTCTGGGCGGCGCAGCGCGCCGGCGCCAGCCTGTTCATCCGCGGCCTCCGGGACGGCACCGACCTCGACTACGAGATGCAGATGGCCGGCATGAACGCCGCCATGGCCCCGGACGTGCAGACCGTGTTCCTGCCCGCTTCGCCCACGGTTCGCCCCATCACCGCCACGCTGGTGCGCCAGATCGCCGTGATGGGCGGCGACATCACCACCTTCGTGCCGCCCGCCGTCGCCCGCGCCCTCGCGACCAAGGTGGCCGCGCGGGTGGCGAACAAGACCTGACCGGCCCATCTATCCCCTTCCGGCCATTGTTGCCTCGGAGACAAGCCCTTGAAGCGCCGAACCTTCCTCGCCAGCAGCATGGCGATCGCCGCCGCCCCCGCTTTCGCACAGGCCATCCGCCTGCCGGCCGGCGCCGACCCGGAGAACACGCTGGTCATCGAGCTGAAGGACGGCCCGGTCATCATCCGCCTCCGGCCCGACCTCGCCCCGAAGCATGTCGAGCGGATCAAGACGCTGGCGCGGCAGGGCTTCTATGACGGCATCGTCTTCCACCGCGTCATCGAGGGCTTCATGGCCCAGACCGGCGACCCCCAGGGCACCGGCATGGGCGGCTCGCAGCTGCCGAACGTGGCGGCCGAGTTCTCGCGCGAGCCCTTCGTGCGCGGCACGCTCGGCATGGCCCGTTCGCAGAACCCGAACTCGGCCAATTCGCAGTTCTTCATCTGCTTCGCCGCCGCCTCGTTCCTGAACGGCCAGTACACGGTGTTCGGCAACGTCATCCAGGGCATGGAAGCGGTCGACAAGATCAAGCGCGGCAATCCCGCCGCCAACGGCACCGTCACCGGGCCGGACCGCATGGTCCGCGTGCGCGTCGCCGCCGACATCCGCTGATTTTCTTCACGATTCCAACGACAAGGAGGCCCCAATGGCCCTCGACGCCGAAAACACCATGATCCTCGAGACGACCAAGGGTCGTGTCGTCATCGCCATGCGCCCGGACCTTGCCCCCGGCCATGTCGAGCACATCAAGAAGCTGGTCCGCGAGGGCTTCTACGACGGTATCGTCTTCCACCGCGTGATCGACGGCTTCATGGCCCAGACCGGCTGCCCGCACGGCACCGGCACGGGCGGCTCGAAGTACCCGGACCTCAAGGCCGAGTTCAACGCCGAGCCGCATGTGCGCGGCATCGCCTCCATGGCGCGCGCGCAGAACCCGAATTCCGCGAACTCGCAGTTCTTCATCGTGTTCGACGACGCCCGCTTCCTCGACAAGCAGTACACCGTCTGGGGCAAGGTCGTTGACGGCATGGAGAATGTCGACGGCATCAAGCGCGGCGAGCCGGTCCGCGATCCCGACAAGATCGTCGTCGCCAAGATCGCCGCGGACGACGCCGCGACCTATGGCGATATCGTCGCCAAGCTCTGACCTCATGTGATAGGTGACGCGGCGCCCGGAGCGATCCGGGCGCCGTTTCCTTTTCTGGTGCCGCCTTTCGCTGCCGATGCGCGTCGACCTTTTCGATTTCGACCTGCCGTCCGACCGGATCGCCCTTCGCCCGGCGAGCCCGCGCGATGCCGCGCGCCTCCTGATCGTGCGGCCGGGCGGAGTTGAGGACCGCATCGTGCGCGATCTGCCGGACCTGCTGCAGCCCGGCGACGCCCTGGTGTTCAACGACACGCGGGTCATTCCGGCGCAACTCGAAGGCATCCGCGAGCGGGACGGGGCGGTCGCGACCATCTCCGCGACCCTGCACAGGCGGCTGGCGCCGGAGCGCTGGCTCGCCTTCGTCAAGGGCGCGAAGAAGCTGCAACCCGGCGACCTCGTGCGCTTCGGCGAGACGCCGGAAGCCTGCCTGCTCGCCGCGCTGCATGCGACCGTGATCTCCAAGGACGACGACGGCGTCGTCCTCGAATTCGAGTTTTCTGGCGCCTATCTCGACGAGGCGATCGCCCGGGTCGGGCACGTGCCGCTGCCGCCCTATATCGCCTCGAAGCGCCCGGAAGATCTGCAGGACCGCGCCGACTATCAGACCGTCTATGCCCGCGACGAAGGCTCGGTCGCGGCCCCGACCGCCGGCCTTCACTTCACGCCCGACCTGATGGAGCGGCTGGAGGCGAAGGGCGTTTCGCTGCATTTTCTGACGCTTCACGTGGGCGCGGGCACCTTCCTGCCGGTGAAGGCCGACGATACCGCCGACCACCGCATGCATCCCGAATACGGGCTGGTGACCGCGGAGACCGCTGCCGCGCTCAACGCCGTCAGGGCGCGGGGAGGGCGCGTCGTCGCGGTCGGCACCACCTCGCTGCGGCTCCTCGAAAGCGCGGCGGCCGAGGACGGCACGATCCGGCCCTTCGCCGCCGAGACCTCGATCTTCATCACGCCCGGCTACCGCTTTCGCGCGGTCGATGCGCTGATGACCAATTTCCACCTGCCGCGTTCGACCCTGTTCATGCTGGTCTCCGCCTTTGCCGGGCTCGAGACCATGAAGGCGGCCTATGCCCACGCCCTCGCGACCGGATACCGGTTCTACTCCTATGGCGACGGCAGCCTGATCCTCCGCGAGGCCAGATGACCGGCTTTTCCTTCGCCATCCGGGCCCGCGACGGCGCGGCGCGCACCGGCATCGTCTCGACGCCGCGCGGCGACATCCGCACGCCGGCCTTCATGCCGGTCGGCACGCAGGCGACCGTCAAGGGCATGTACATGGATCAGGTCAGGGCGCTCGGCGCCGACGTGATCCTCGGCAACACCTATCACCTCATGCTGCGGCCGGGCGCCGAGCGGATCGCAGCGCTCGGCGGCCTGCACCGGTTCGGTGGCTGGACCGGGCCGATCCTCACCGATTCCGGCGGCTTTCAGGTCATGTCGCTGGCCAAGCTCAGGAAACTGACGGAACAGGGCGTCACCTTCGCCTCCCATGTCGACGGCTCGCGCTTCGAACTGACGCCGGAGCGCTCCGTCGAGATCCAGGGCCTGCTCGGCTCCGACATCCAGATGCAGCTCGACGAATGCGTGGCGCTGCCGAACGAGCGTGCCGCAATCGAAAAGGCCATGCACCTGTCGCTGCGCTGGGCGGAGCGCTCCAGGCGCGCTTTCGAGACGCAGCCGCCGGGCAGGGCGCTGTTCGGCATCGTTCAGGGCGGCGATGTCGCCGATCTGCGCATCGAGAGCGCGAAGGCGCTCTCAGCCATGGACTTTCCCGGCTATTCCATCGGCGGCCTTGCGGTCGGCGAGCCGCAGGAGGTGATGCTGGCGATGATCGAGGAGGTCATGCCGCACCTGCCGGACGAGAAGCCGCACTACCTGATGGGCGTCGGCACGCCGGACGACCTGCTGGCGGCGGTGGCGCGCGGCGTCGACATGTTCGATTGCGTCATGCCGACCCGCAACGGCCGTCACGGGCAGGCCTTCTCGCGCTTCGGCAAGGTCAATTTCCGCAATGCCCGCCACATGGACGATCCGCGCCCGCTCGACGAGGCCTCGTCCTGTCCGGCGGCGCGAGACTATTCGCGCGCCTACCTGCATCATCTCGTGCGCACCGAGGAGATGCTGGGGTCCATGCTGATCACCTGGATCAACCTTGCCTATTACCAGGAGCTCATGGCCGGGGCGCGCGCGGCCATCGCCGCCGGCCGTTTCGCCGACTACGCGGCCGAGGTGCGCGAGGGCTGGGCGAGGGGCGATATCGCGCCGGTCGCGAGCTGAGAGACTGTTTGGAAGTCGAAACCTGCTCGTCATGGCCGGGCTTGTCCCGGCCATCCACGACTTGAATCAGGACGGCGAGGAAAGTCGTGGATACCCGGCACAAGGCCGGGCATGACGCAACGAAGCCGGAGCATTCACGCCTGCTGCCCGCCGCCCTCAATTCATCCGTAACCCGCTGCGGATCAATCTACTCGGCCGCCAGCCTGCCGTTCAGCGGCAGCCCGGCAGCGAGACTGGCCGGCCTCTCCTCGAATTCCAGCGCCTCGATCCGCCCACCGCGCCGCGTGATCTTGTCGGCGGAGGTGAGGATCTGGCCGAGGTCGTCCTGCGCCTGGCCGAAATGCTTCTGCAGGTTCAGCACCCGCTCCGACAGGCGTTTCACGTCGCCGAGCAGGTGAGCCACCTCCTTCTGGATCACCTGCGCCTCCTCGCGCATGCGCTCGTCCTTCAGCAGGCCCTGCACGACCTGAACCGCCAGCATCATCAGCGAGGGCGAGACGATCAGCACGCGCGCGCGGAAGGCCTTCTGCATCACGTCGTCGAAATGCTCGTTGAGGTCGGCATAGATGCCCTCGGAGGGCACGAACATCAGCGCCACCTCCTGCGTCTCGCCCGCAATGAGATATTTCTCGGCGATGTCGCGGATATGGACCGAGAGATCCTGCCTGAGGCGCTGCGCCGCCATGCGCCGCATTTCCTCCGCCCGCGCCTCGCGCCACATGGTCACCGCCTCCAGTGGGAACTTGGCGTCGACCACGAGGCCGCGCGGGTCGCCGGCAAGCCTGACGAGCGCATCCGGCCGCCTGCCATTGGAGAGCGTCGCCTGAAGGTCGTAGCCGCCCGACGGCAGGCCGTCCTGAAGGATCGCCTCCATGCGGCCCTGCCCGAAGGCGCCGCGCGCCTGCTTGTTGGCGAGCACGTCCTTCAGCGTCACGACCTGCCCGGCAAGGTCCGTCAGGTTCCTCTGGGCATTGTCGATGACCGCGAGGCGCTCGTTGAGCCTGCCGAGATTCTCGACCGTGGTCTTGGTCTGGCCCTCCAGCGACTGGCCGATGCGGGTCGACATGCCGTCGAGCCTGTCGCCAAGGGCCTTGGCGAGGTCGTTCTGCCGTGACCCGAGCCCCTCCGCCATGGCCTGCATGCGGCCGGTGAGCTCGGCCTGGATGCGCGCCATCTCGCCCATCCGCTCCTCGATCTCCTGCGCGTGGAAGACGGCGCGCTCCGCCTCCAGAGCGCGCGCTGCGGCCTGCCGTCGCATGGCGACGAACAGGACGAGCAGCAGCGCGACCGACAGGCCGATCAGGGCGAGAGCGATTTCGCCAGCGGTGATCGCGCGGCCGGCAACGACAAGGACGGTCTCGGACATGCCTCACGCCTAGCACGCCTGAGGCTTGAATGCGAACGAAAAGAGAACATGTGCGGATTGACAATCGACCGGGCCGTGCCGACATTGGGGGCATGACCAGCGCAGCCCTTCCGCGTCCCGGCCTCCTGCCGGCGAAACTGATCTTCGGCTCCTAGCCCCTTGCCCGGACGCGTGCCCCGGGTCTGGGGCCGTCGTCGTGTCTGACATCCATCCGTCCGACACCGGTACGCTGTTCACCCCCCGATTTCTCCAATGGCCGGCGCCAGGTGGCGCGCGGCCGCGCTTTTCCCAAGGACACCACCATGACGACCCAGACGGCCCCGCGCCGCAGCCGGCGGGCCATGCCCGCCATCATCGTCAGCGAGACCGATCACCGGATCGTCACCGCGCTGGCCAATTCCGCCTATGAGCGCATTCCCGATGTCGCCGAGACGCTGCTCGACGAGATGGACCGCGCCCGCGTCGTGCCGGTCGCGCGCCGCCCGGCCGATGTCGTCGGCCTCGGCTCGGAGATCGACTATGTCTCCGACGCCGGCGAGGCGCGCACCGTGCGGCTGGTCATGCCGGCGGAGGCGGACATCTCGTCCGGCCGCATCTCGGTCCTGACGCCGGTCGGCGCCGCGCTGATCGGCCTCTCGCCCGGGCAGTCCTTCAACTGGACCGGCCCGAGCGGCCACCCGCACCGGCTGACGGTCTCGGCGGTCCGCCCGCCGGCCGCCTGAGGCAGGTCCCGGCAGCCATGCCGGGAGGTGCTTTGCCTTGGCGCTGCGGTTCGTGCGAAGCGGGGAGGGTGCCAAGCCTTGCCGCCGCCCGACACTTCGCTCGCACCTTCGTCCTGCCCTGCCTGATCGGGCTGGCCGGCGGCTTCGCGTTCGACCGGCTCGGCCTGCCGGCGGCGTGGCTGTCGGGCGCGCTGATCGCGGTGACGATCGGGACGCTTGCCGGGCTGCCGGTGCGCGTGCCCGGTCCGGTGGCGACGGCAGGCTTCCTGCTGATCGGCATCGTGATGGGTTCGGCGGTGACGCCGGACACGCTGCGGCTGATGCTCTCATGGCCCATCTCGATGGCGGGACTGGTGGTTCTGGTCCCGGCCATCGTCGGCGGCATCATGGTCTATCTGGTCCGCATCGAGCGGTTCGACCGCGAGACCGCCTTCTTCGCCTCGATCCCCGGGGCGCTGAACTACGTGATGGCGCTGACGCTGGATTCCCGCGCCGACGCGCGTGTGGTGGCTGTGATCCAGAGCTTCCGCCTGGTTCTGCTGGTGGCGGCGCTGCCCAGCCTGATGGCGCTCGCCGGGCTCGGATCGACGGCGCGGCCGGTTGCCGGAAGCGCACCGGTCCACTGGACGGAAATGGCGTTGCTGGTGGCCTTTTCGGTAAGCTGCGGTCTGGGCATGGAGCGCCTGCGCGTGCCCGGGGGCGCGACAGTCGGCGCCATGCTGGCCAGCGCCGTGCTGCATGCGAGCGGCCTCGTCACCGCGCTAGTGCCGGAACCGGTGGTCATCGGCGGCTTCATCGTCATGGGCGTGCTGATCGCCGGGCGCTTCGCGGGGACCTCGCTCGCCGAACTGCGCCTGCTGCTGCGCGCCTCGGTCGGCGCCTTTCTGGTGGGAACCGCGGTGACGGCGCTGGTCGCGACGGCCGTCGCGCTGGTCGCCGGTCTGCCGGTCGGCAAGGTGATCCTGGCCTATGCGCCGGGCGGCATCGAGGCCATGGCCGTGCTCGCCTTCGTGCTCGACATGGACCCGGCCTTCGTCGGAGCGCACCATCTCGTGCGGTTCGTCGGCATCGCGGTCCTGTTGCCTTTAGCCGCGCGCATGGTGCTCCGTAGCAAAGCTTAACCGAAGTTTATGTTCGCTTCCGCGGCATCCCATTGCGGAATCCAAGTATTTCGGGCATAGAACGGCCTGCTCCTCCAGTGGGGTATTCCCTTCATGCACAGGTCGGTTGTCGCCGCGGCGGCTTTTGTCGGCGGACTTCTTGCGATGCCGGCTCTCGCCGTGGCGCAGTGCCCGGTGCCGTCGCTTGCCGGCGCCGTCTCCGCGGCATCGCTGCCGCAGACCGCCGCCCGGCTGAAAGGCGGACAGGTGGTCCGCATCCTCGCCATCGGCTCGTCGACCACGGCGGGCGTCGGCTCGGGCGGCCTCGGCTTCGCCCACCGGCTCGGCCCCATCCTCAAGTCGCGCTTCCCGCGCGCCACCATCGAAGTGGTCGTTTCCGGCGTATCGGGAGAAACGGCATCGGGCGCGGCCGGCCGCCTCGCCTCCGAGCTCGTCCGGCACAAGCCCCTGCTGGTCGTCTGGCAGGTCGGCACCAACGACGCCAATTTCGGCGTTTCCTCCGACAGCCTGCGCGCGACCGTGTCGGGCGGTATCCGCGCCATCCGTGCCGCCGGGGCGGAAGCCCTGCTGGTCGATCCGCAATATTCGCGCTGGGCCGAGCGGTCCAACGCCACCGAGGTCGCGGCCCGCATCGTCGCGGAGGAAGCCGGCCGGCAGGGCGTGCCGGTGGTCAGGCGCTATGCGGCGATGCGGCTGGTCGCGGCCTCCAACCGCTCCGCCTTCGACGGCCTGATCGCGTGGGACGGCCTGCACCTGACGGCCTCCGGCCACGCCTGCATGGCCGAGCAGGTGGCCGGCACCATCGCCGGTACCGCGCGCTAGAAACCTTAGCCGGCCATCGGACAGCTCATCTGTCAGCGCGCCTTGCCTTTGGGTGAGGCGGCCATCACATTGAGCCGGCCGGCGGCGGGCCGGCCTGGCCAACGAGTGTCGAGATGAGCAGCAGCACCACGCCCACGACCACCGCGACCAAGACCGTCGTTCCCTCTCCGATGCAGTATCTCGACCGCGCCACGGGCGTCCTGCGCGACCTTGGGCTGATGCCGGCCAAGATCGACGAACAGCCGATCATCCCGCTGCTGCAGAAGATTTCCGACCTCGACCAGGACCGGGTGACGATGATCGCCCGCACGCTGAACCAGGTCGGCGTGTTCAACGAGGTGGTGCGCAACCAGGTCGCCGGTATGGAGATCGGTGAGCGCTACGAGCTGATCACCAAGAGCTTCAATTCGATCCGCGACGATGCCAAGCGCATGGTCGACCAGCTCGCTGATGGCAAGATCTCGACCTTCGAGCGGCTGGAGAACATCTGGACCAAGGTGCGGCGCGGCGACATCGCCACCCGCTTCGACGGCATCCGCACGGTCTATCTCGACGTCGCGCGCGCCACCAAGGACCAGATCCAGCGCGAGGTGACCATTCTCGACGCCTATCGCGACTTCCGCGGCGCGCTGAAACAGGCTGAGGTTCAGGCTCTCGAAGTGCTGGAGAAGGCCAACGACAAGCTCCAGGCCAAGCAGGCCGAGCTGAAGGCGGCCTCGGATGGCGTCGCCGCCTATACCGGCACCGTGCCTGCCGAGCGCGCCAATCTCGAACTCGTCCGCGACACCAAGCTGCGCGAGATGCAGGACGAGGAGAAGCGCTACCAGATCGCCAAGGACCTCTCCGACAACCTGACCATCGGCTACAACACGTCCGAGGTCATCATGGCGCGCCTGATGCAGACGACCAACGCCAAGGAGCGGGTCTATTCGCAGGCGATCTCGTTCTTCTCGACCAACGACGCGGTGCTGACCGCCCTCAAGGCCTCGTTCACCGGCCTGCAGGGCCTGCACGAATCCACCAAGACGCTGAACGAGATGAAGGAGGGCGTCTCCAAGTCGCTCGAAACCCTCTCGGAGATCGGCGACAAGGTGCAGGAGGAGGCGCTGCGCGCCGGCTACGGCCCGACGATCCGCTCCGACGCGGTGAAGAAGCTGGTCGAGAGCGTCGTCTCGTTCCAGGAGAAGTCCGGCGAGATCATCTACGAAATGCGCAAGCTCTCCACGCAGAACTCCAAGGAGATCCGCGACGTGGTCGAGGACGGCAAGAAGCGGCTCGCCGCGCTCGCCGAGAAGGGCGCGGCGCTCGGCATGTGAGGGTGCGTTCCCTGACAACCGACGTGCATCCTGACCGGAGGGTCGCCCGATGACCGATACCGCCGTTGCCGCCGCCCCGGCGGCACCCGCGGCCGAGAAGCCGCCCGCCCAGCTCGACGACATCATGCTCGCCATGGATGTCGTCGATACGCTGCGGCATGACCAGAAGATCACCGAGCGGGAACTTGCCGAGGGCGACCGCGAAGAGGATCTGATCGAGCGGCTCAGGACGATCTACCGCAACCAGGGCATCGCCGTGCCTGACGAGATCCTGCGGCAGGGCGTGAAAGCCCTGCGCGAGGAACGCTTCGTCTACAAGCCGCCGGCGGACAGCTTCTCGATGAAGCTGGCGCGGCTCTACGTGACGCGCGGCCGGTGGGGCAAATGGGCGCTCGCCGCCGTCGCCGCTGTCGGCATCGGCATCGGCACGTTGTCCTATCAGGGCTATGCCGCGCGCACGGAACTGACGCAGACCATTCCCGCAGCGATCGAGCGGATTGCCGCCGACATCAACCGCGACGCGACCGTCGATGCCGTGCGCCAGCGCGTCGCGGCGCTCGTCACGGACGGGCAGACCGCCGCGCGCGACGGCAAGGCGGAGGCGGCGCGCGCCGCCGTCGCCGATCTGGAGCGCCTGCGCGACGACGTGCGCTCCGAATACGACGTGCGCATCGTCTCGCGGCCGGGCGAGTCCACCGGCGTCTGGCGCCGCCCCCGGCGCAACCCCAACGCCATGAACTACTACCTCATCGTCGAGGCCATCGGCCGCGATGGCCGGGCGCTGTCGCGGGCGATCACCTCGGAGGAGGACAGCGCGACCCGCGTCGTCACCAAATGGGGCATCAGGGTTCCCGAGAGCCTGTACCGTCAGGTGGAGGCCGACAAGCGCGACGACGGCATCGTCCAGAACAACATTCTCGGCCGCAAGGCGCGCGGCCAGCTTGAGCCGACCTGGCGCGAAGCGCTGCCGGGCGGCGCCATCACGAGCTGGTAGGAGGTTCGCGAATGATCCCCGGACATTCCGCGCTGGGCGGCATCGAGGGCGCGCTGGCCGAGCTTCGGCAGGCCGAGAACAATGCGACGCGCCGGCTCGACGACGCCAACCGGCAGGCGACCGAGGCGCAGGCCGCCGAGGGCGACCTGTTCCGCCAGCTGGCCGCCTTCCGCCTCAACAGCGAGAGCGGCCTCGGCGGCAGGCTCAATCAGGTGGCGACGCAGGTGCGCGCCGTGCTGGCGCTGCGGCTCAACGACCGCAACAATCTCGACAAGCGGATCGTCGACGTCGAGGCCCGCATCGCCACGATCGCCGCCGACCGCGAGGCTTTCGCCAAGGCACTGACCGAGGCGGAGGAGCAGCGCACCGCCGTTCAGAACGAGGCGCAGGTGGGTCTTGCCGCGCGGCAGGACTATGCATCGACGCGCGCTTCGGCCGAGCAGGCCTCCCGCGTCGCCGCCGAGGCCGATCGCAAGGCGAAGCTCGCCGAGGACGAGCTTGAGACCAAGCGCAAGCCCTACGAGAGCGATGCACTGTTCATCTATCTGTGGAAGCGCGGCTATGCCACGCAGGACTACAGCGCCGGCAATATCGCGCGGTTGCTCGACGGCTGGGTGGCGCGGCTGGTGCGCTATCAGGACGCGCGGCCGAACTATGCGCGCCTGACCGAAATCCCGAAGCGCCTGCGCGAGCACGCCAACCGGGCGGCGGCGGCCGCGGTCGATGCGGTCGAGCAGGTCAAGGCCATGGAGAAGTCGGCCTTCGTCGCCGTCGGCGGCGACCGCACCGATGCCGCCATTGCCGACCAGCGCAAGCGGCTGGACGAACTGGAAGCGGCGCGCCAGACCGCGGAGCAGCAGCACGAGGCGCTGGAGAAGGAGGCGGAAGCCTTCGGCCGGGGCCAGGACGCGCGGTTCCAGCAGGCGATCGGCATGCTGGCCGAGACGCTGCGCGGCGAGGATATCGACCGGCTCTATCAGGAAGCGCGCCGCACGCCCTCGCCGGAAGACGAGGCCATCGTCGGCCGCATCCAGTCCGGCCGCGACGCGCAGGAGCGGTTCGCGGCCGAGGCTCGCAAGATGCGCGCCGATCTCGCGGAGATCTCGCGCCGGCGGTCCGAGACATCGCAGGTCGCGACCGGCTTCCGGCAGCGCCGCTACGATGCCGACGGCTCGGTCTTCGACAATGACGTGGTCGGCGCGCTGCTGCGCGGCCTCGTCACCGGCGTCATCACCGGCGCCGACTACTGGTCGCGCATGGAGCAGGGCCGGCGCTGGAACCGGCGCCGCGACGACGATGACGATGGCTGGGGCCGTGGCGGCAACTGGGGCGGAGGCGGCTCCTGGGGCGGCGGTTCGTCGGGCGGCTCGTGGGGCGGTGGATCGTCCGGCGGCAGCTGGGGCGGCGGTGGCGGATCATCCGGCGGTGGCGGCGGTGGATCATGGGGCGGCGGCGGAGGTTCCTCCGGCGGCTCCTCGGGTGGCGGCGACGGCTTCGAGACGGGCGGGCGCTTCTAGAGTTTCGCCGGCGCGTCGGGTCATCCCGCTACTCGATCGTGAAGTCGGACGCCTTCCAGGGCATTTTCGGATATTGCGGGTCCATGGTCTCAAGCGTGTCGCGCACGATGGAGGCGATGATGCAGTTGCGCGCCCATTTGCGGTCGGCCGGCACGACATGCCACGGCGCGACATCGGTGGAGCAGCGGGCGAGGGCGGTCTCGTAGGCCTTCTGGAAATCGCCCCAGAGCTTGCGGTCGTCGAGGTCCGAGGCGTTGAACTTCCAGTTCTTGTCTTTCTCGTCCAGACGTTCCTGCAACCGCTCGCCCTGTTCCTGCTTCGAGATATGCAGCATGAATTTGAGGATCACCGTGCCGTTCTCGGCGAGGATCTGCTCGAAGGCGTTGATCTGGTCGTAGCGGCTTTCGATAGCCTCCTTCGGCGCGAGATTGCGGACGCGGCCGACCAGCACGTCCTCGTAATGCGAGCGGTTGAAGATGCCGATCGTGCCGCGGCGGGGGGCGGCCATGTGCACGCGCCAGAGGAAATCGTGCGCCAGTTCCTCCTCGCTCGGCTTCTTGAAGGCGGTGACGGAGACGCCGAGCGGCCCGGTGGCGTTGAACACGCCGCGAATGGTGCCGTCCTTGCCGCTGGTATCGGTGCCCTGAAGGACGACGAGCAGCGCGCGCCGGCCCTCGCCGTAGAGGCGGTCCTGCAGGCGGTCGATGGCGACGATGTCCTCAGCCAGTTGCTCCCGCGCCTTGTCTTCCTTGCCGAGGAAGTCGACGTCGCGCGTGTCGATGTCCTTCAGCTTCGGCTTCGAGCCGGGCTGGACGACCAGATGGCGGAGGTTCTTCGGGCAGGATGGCTGCATGAGGCACTCGCGGGGGAGAGGGATCGCCATTGTTCTGTTCCGCGCGCGCCGGCGCAAGCCATGCATCCGAACGCCGTTTCCGCGTGTTCCCTCGGCGAGGAGAGCTTTCGGAGGGGAGGACGCGATGTCGCTGCGCAGCCTGATGGGGGTCGTGGCCCTGATCGTCACCGTGGGCTCCGCCGTATGGGCGCCCGCCGCGCCGGCGCAGGAGGATTACGGGCGCTGGCCGCTGCTGCGCGACCCGTTCCCGAGCACGGGCGGCGGCGGGGTGATGATCGGCGGCTATGATCCGGTGGTCGTCGACGGCAAGTGCCGCACCGGATTCACCGCGACGCTGCCGGACGGCACGGTCTATCGCAACACCGTCGAGTTCGACGCGGAGCCTGCGCAGGGCGGCATTCTCTGCACGAACGGCCGCTGGCGCTCGGCTGATGGCTCCGCATCGGGAACGACGCCGTTCCGCGTCTTCATCAGGGACGGCTTCCGCCGGATGGCGCCGGCCGAATAGGGATCAGGCGCTCGCGGTCTTCAGCCGCCGACGGCGCTGGATCGGCGCGATCAGCGCGCGGCCGCCGAGCCAGCCGGCGAGAAATCCCGCGACGGTGGCGAACAGCCCTTCGGACGTCACCGGCACCGCCGGCTCGAAATTCTCCGCCGCGCGGCGGGCGATGTCGGGTTCGTAATTGCGGGCGAAAACCCCGAGCCGCCAGAACGGACCCGCCTCGGCATAGGAACTGAGCTGCTTTTCCAGTCGCCCGACGCGCTCGACATCGCTCTTCACCTGCTCGCCGCGCTGGCGCGCGAAGGTATCGGCATTGCCGATCAGGCGGTCGATGCCTGCCTGCCGGGAGAGGTTCATACGGGCTGCGTCGGCGTCGAACTCGCCGATGACGCGCGCCAGTTCGTCGACCGCGCCGCCGAGGCGCTGGCGGTACTGCTGCGCGAATTCCGGCACCTGCGAGGCGACGACGCCGAGCAGGAGGGCAAGGAAGAAGACGATCCGTCGCAGCACCATGACGCCATCCGCCGATCCATGTGTCGGAGGCATCATAAGCCCCTATCGCTGCGATTCCCTGTCGGTCTCGCGCGCGGCCGATGGCATCGGGATGCGCGCCGAATTTCCTCTCCGCTGCCTGCGCGAAGCCGCAGCAGGCGATGCGACCAGCGGGAATGTCCTCAATACGGCGCCGCGTTTCTCCTGTTCCCGAACAGGAGATTTCCCAAGGATGGCAGATGGGGCAGGGGGGTGCGTTGACTTCCCAGCCGCGATCCGTCAAACCGCCCGCCTGGACCGATGGGCGGGTAGCTCAGCGGTAGAGCACGTGACTTTTAATCATGTGGTCGAGGGTTCGATCCCCTCCCCGCTCACCATCGTCCAGCCACTTTCCCATCACAGCGAAAAGCCGCCATCGGCGATGTGGATGGCGCCGGTCGTGTAGGCGCTCTCGTCGGAGGCCAGGTAGACCGCGAGCCAGGCGATCTCCTCGGCCGTGCCCAGCCGGCCGATGGGCTGGCGGTCGATGAAAGCCTGACGCGCGGCCTTCTCGGTCTGCTTTGTCGATGCGGCCAGCGCCTTGATGCGGTCGTCGAGCGAGGGCGACTGGATCGTGCCGGGGCAGATGGCGTTGGCGCGGATGCCGCGGCGGATGAAGTCGATGGCGACCGACTTGGTCAGGCCGATCACCGCCGCCTTGGACGAGCCGTAGGCGTAGCGGTTGAGCACGCCGCGCACCGAGGACGCGCCGGAGGCGATGTTGACGATGGAGCCGCCGCCCTTCTCCAGCATGCCCGGCAGGAACGCCCTGATCGTGCGGTGCATCGACTTGACGTTGAGGTCGAAGGAGCGGTCCCAGTCGGCCTCCGACGTGTCGAGCACGCTGCCGTGATGCACCCAGCCAGCGGCGTTGACGAGGATGTCGATGGGGCCGGTCTTCGCGGCGAAAGCCTCCACCTGGCGCGTCGAGGTCACATCCAGTTTCAGCTTCTTCGCCTTGGCGATGCCTTCGAGCTTCGCCTTGTCGATATCGGTCGCATAGACCTTGGCGCCCTCGGCGACGAAGGCCTCGGCGATGGCCCGCCCGATCCCGTGGCCGGCGGCCGTGACCACCGCGACCTTGCCCTGCAACCGCTTCGCCATGATTTCGCTCCCGCTACACGTCCGGGCCGTTCTCGCGCGGCCCAAATCGATTGAAGTCGTTGGATTGAAGTCGTGACATGGCGCGGGCGCGCCTGTCCATATGCGAGCTACCCGCCGTAGCGCTGGGAGAGTTGCGTGTCGAAGGTCTTCAGGTCGGCGAGCACGCGGTCGAGCAGGGCAGCGTCGCGCAGGCGCAGGGCGGAATCGACCACGTCGAGCGCCGCCGCGATGCTGTCGGCCTGCCGGCGGTAGTCCGCGTCGATGCCGAGATCGAGCACGGCGAAAGGCTCGCAGCGCTTCAGCGCGAAGCGATAGACGGCGGCGCGGGCAATGACGTCGCCGCGCGTCTCGGGCCGCGCGAGATCCTGCGGGTTGCGGCGCATGGCGTGGAAGTAGTCCAGCGCTTCGCTGGCCTCGTCGAGGCATTCGACGAGGCCGTAGAGGCCGGCGGCGCGGCGGAGCGTGATCCATTCGCGCTTGAGCGGCGCGAGTGTCTCGAGGGCGGCGTCGCCGCGGCCCTGCGCGACCGCCTCGCTGGCCTGTTTCAGCCGCGCGGCGCCGCCATCCATCATTTCGGCGAGCATGGGCACGCGCGGGGTGACGCCCGGCGGCAGGCCCGGCACGCGGGCGCTCGCGGCCATCCAGAGTTCGGTCAGGCGCTTCAGGCTCGCCTGCGCTTCCTCAGCGCGGTTCGCCCTGAGCGCGACGGTCGTCGTCCGGTAGAGCACCTGTGCCTCGCCGATCCGGGCGAGAAAGCCGTCGGCCGCGCGCGCCGGCCCGCCGCCTGCGACAATCAGCAGGAGGGCTGCGGCGAAGCCGAAGGGAAAGAGGTTTGACAGGCGTCTGTTCACGGGGCGCATCCTAGCCGAACCGCATTCATCGTGCATCCCGCCAGCCCCTCACGCGGCGGCTAGCAGGGCCTCGACGCGCGGGCGTGTCGGCATGCCCTTTCGGCCGCCGAATTCGGTGCATTTGAGGGCAGCAGCGGCATTGGCGAAGCGCACCGCGCGCTCCAGCGGCTGGCGGCCCGCCAGCGCGACGGCGAGCGCGCCGTGCCAGGTGTCGCCGGCCCCCAGCGTATCGACCGATGTCACTGGAAAGGCCGGCACGTGGACCACCTCGCCGCCGTCCATATACCAGGCCCCGTTCGCGCCATCGGTCACCAGATACACGTTGGCGATGCCGGTGGATGCGTGGGCGAGGGCGGCGGGCAGGTCGTCGATGCCGGTGAATTCGCGCAAGGCCGGGGCCGAGAAGCCGACATGGGAGGCAAGCGCCAGCACTTCCGGCCGGGTCGGCTTGCGGTCGGCATCGAGAACGGAGGGAATGCCGGCGGCGCGGGCCTGCGGCAGGACGGCGAGCGCCGCCTCGATCCAGCGGGTTTCGGCATAGAGCGCGTCGGCCTGTGTCGCGAGATCGGCGGGTATCCAGCCGGTATCGGAGGGGATGTCGGGATCGGAATAGCTGACGACGAGGCGCTCGCCCTTCGGGTCGACCACCACCGCCGAGACCGGCGAACGGTGGCCGGGACAGCGCCTGACCAGCGTGCAGTCGACACCGTCGCGCTCGAGCTCGGCGATCATCGGATCGGCCCAGAAGTCATCGCCCAGCCGCGCTACCAGCCTGACGCTGGCGCCGAGCCGGGCGCAGGCCGTCGCCGCATTGCCCGCAAGCCCGCCGCCGGAGGTGACCATGGCGTTCGAGCGGTATTTCAGCGGCTCCGACGGCATGACATCGACCGCGTAGATGAAGTCGAGCGTGGTGATGCCTGCGCAGACGATGCGCGGGTTCGACGTGGCATTCATGAATTCGGTCTCGTTCCGACATAGAGGGCGCTGGCGGCGAGGCAGAGGCCGGAGGCGGCGATGCCGATGGGCGGTGCGGTCAGCCAGACGATGCCCCACGACAGCGCCATGGAGCCGATGGCGACAAGCTTGATGCGGGGCGCGATGGCGCCGCGCTCCCGCCATTTGATCACCGGCGGGCCGAAGCGCGGATGGGTGATCAGCCAGTGTTCGAAGCGCGGCGAGGACCGCGCGAAGCACCAGGCCGCGAGGATCAGGAATACCGTGCCGGGAATGCCGGGCAGGATGACGCCGACCACGCCGATGGCGGTGAACAGCCAGCCGGCGACGAACAGCAGCCAGCGCCAGAGCGGGTTCAGGGGACGGTTCACGGCTCAGCCCGCCTTGACGAGGCGGATCGCCTCGTCGCGCCCGAAGAGGTAGAGCAGGTCGCGCAAGGCCTCGCCGCGCGGGCCGGCCAGTTTCGGGTCGGTCTCGATGACGAGCCGGGCGTCGCTGCGGGCGGTTTCCAGCAGGTGCGCGTGGTGTTCGAGCCGCGCGAGGCGGAAACCCGGCATGCCCGACTGCTTGGTGCCGAGAAGGTCGCCTTCGCCGCGCAGCTTCAGGTCTTCCTCGGCGATGCGGAACCCGTCCTCCGTCTCGCGCATGATGTCGAGCCGGCGGCGGGCGGTTTCGCCCAAGGGCCCCTTATAGAGCAGCAGGCAGGTGGAGGCCGTCTCGCCGCGCCCGATGCGGCCGCGAAGCTGATGCAGCTGGGCGAGGCCGAAATGCTCGGCATGGTCGATGACCATGATCGAGGCCTCGGGCACGTCGACGCCGACCTCGATCACGGTGGTGGCGACCAGAACGCGGGTATCGCCGCGCTGGAAGCGCAGCATGGCTGCATCCTTGTCCGGCCCCTTCATCTGGCCGTGGACGAGGTCGACCGCCTCGCCGAAGCGCTGGCGCAGCAGCTCGAAGCGCTCCTCCGCGGCGGCGAGCTCGGGGCTCTCGACCGTGGGGTCGTCGTTCTCGGCCACCAGCGGGCAGACCCAGTAGACCTGCCGGCCCGCCTCCAGCGCGCGGCCGATGCCGTCGATCACGTCGCCGAGGCGATCCATGGCGACGATGCGGGTATCGATGGGCTTGCGGCCCGCCGGTTTCTCGGTGAGTTGCGAGGATTCCATATCGCCGAAATAGGTCAGGACCAGCGTGCGCGGAATGGGCGTCGCGGTCATGACCAGCAGGTCGACCGCCTCGCCCTTGGCGGCCAGCGCCAGCCGCTGGTGCACGCCGAAGCGGTGCTGCTCGTCGATCACGGCGAGGCCGAGATCGCGGAAGATGACGTGCTCCTGAAAGAGGGCATGCGTGCCGACGACGATGGCGGTATCGCCGGAGGCAAGCCTGCCGAGGATTTGCTCGCGCTCGCGGCCCTTCTCCCGGCCGGTGAGGATGGCAACCTCGAGGCCCGAGGGACCGGCAAGCGTCTTGAGCGTTTTCGCGTGCTGGCGCGCCAGCAGTTCGGTCGGCGCCATCAGCGCCGATTGCCGGCCGGCCTCGGCTGCCGCCGCCATGGCCATCAGCGCGACGACCGTCTTGCCGGAGCCGACATCGCCCTGGAGCAGGCGCAGCATTCGCGTCTCCGCGCTCATGTCGGCGGCGATCTCCGCCAGCGCCCGCATCTGTGAGCCCGTCAGCGCGAAGGGCAGGGCGGCTTCGATCATCCCCCGCAGCGAGCCGTCGCCGACATTGCGCCGTCCGGCCGGCCGCTTGAGGTTGGCACGAACAAGGCCGAGCGCCAGTTGGTTCGCCAGCAGTTCGTCATAGGCGAGGCGGCTCCATGCCGGTCCCTCGGGGGCGAAGTCCTCGGGTTCGGCGGGCGCATGGACGCGGTTGAGCGCCGCCGCGAAATCCGGCCAGTTCTCGCGGTCCAGCAGGCGCGCGTCCAGCCATTCGGGGAGCTTCGGCAGCCGCTGGAGCGCCGCCTCGGCCGCTCGCCGCACGAAGCCGGAGGCGAGCCCCTCGGTCAGCGGGTAGACCGGCTCGATCAGCGGCATGGTCGCCGCCTGTTCCGGCGTCATCACCCGGTCGGGATGGACCATCTGGCGCATGCCGTCGAACAACTCGATGCGGCCGGAGACGATCCGCGTCTCGCCCACCGGGCACATCTGCTCGATGCGCGAGCGATGGGCGTTGAACCAGACAAGGGTCAGGTCGCCGGTCTCGTCGGAGACCTGGACCCGGTAGGGCGCGCGGCTCTTGCCCGGCGGCGAGGGACGATGCCGCTCGATCAGTACCTCGACCGTGACGATGGCGCCGGGCACGGCCTCGGCCAGCGTCGGGCGCGCGCGGCGGTCGATCACGCCGCTCGGCAGGTGGAACAGAAGATCGACGACGCGCGGCGGCCCCTCCGTGTCGAGGAGGCGCTTGTAGAGGCCTTCGAGCTTGCCGCCGACGCCTTTCAGCGAGGTCAGCGAGGCGAAGAGCGGATCGAGTCGCGCGGGACGCATGGCCGGAATGTATCCGCTCGATGGACCGCTGACAGCGTCTCTCGTGTTTGATAGTGACACTGTCAGAACCGGGCGGCGCGAAAAGGCGTCCCCGGCTTTCGCCGTTTTGCCCCGGAGCCTCCATGACCGGCACGACCCGCTCCTCCGCCGACCTCGATCCGCGCCGCCGCAAGGTGCTGTTCCGCTCGTGGCATCGCGGCACGCGCGAGATGGACCTGATCATGGGCCGCTTTGCGGATGTCCATATCGGCGGCTTCTCGGATGCCGAGCTCGACGAGTTCGAGCGCCTGATCGAGGTGCCGGACCGCGACCTGTTCGCCTGGGTCACCGACAAGGCCGAGACGCCCGGCAATTACGACACCGCCGTATTCCGGGCGCTGAAGCAGTTCCATTCCGAGGGCAAGGGAGCCTGGTTGGGCTGATGGCCAAGCGCGCCCCCGCCGATGTCGTCGCCTCGCGCGGCCGGCTGACCCTTGCGGGCGTGCCGCAAGGTTATGACGCGCTGGTCGTCGCCGACCTCGCGCGCCAGCTCCATGCCAAGGGCAATCAGGCCTCGCCCGAACTGCTGGTGATCTGCCGCGACGGCCCGCGCATGCAGGCGATGGAGACGGCGCTGACCTTCTTCGCCCCCGGCATCGAGGTGTTGACCCTGCCGGCATGGGACTGCCAGCCCTATGACCGCGCCTCGCCGAACGCCTCGATCATGGCGCGGCGCATGCTGACCCTGTCGCGTCTTGCCCGCACGTCGGGCCGCGCGACCCCTGCCGTCGTGCTGACCACGATCAACGCGGCGCTCCAGCGCCTGCCGGCGCGGGCGCTGCTCGCCAAACAGTCGCTATCCGCGGCCCCCGGCAATGTCATCTCGATGAGCGACCTCCAGAACTGGCTGGAGGTGAACGGCTACTCACGCACCTCGACCGTCCGCGATGTCGGCGAATATGCCGTGCGCGGCGGCATTCTCGACCTCAATCCGCCCGGCTTCGACGCGCCGATCCGCCTCGATTTCTTTGGCGACACGCTGGAATCGATCCGCACCTTCGATGCGGAAACCCAGCGGACTACCGGCAACCTGCGCCGCCTCGACCTCGTGCCGACCTCGGAAGTGCAGATCACCACCGAGACCATGGTGAAATTCCGCCTCGCCTATGTCCGCGCCTTCGGCGGCTCGACCAAGGGCGACGCGCTCTATGAATCCGTCTCCGAGGGCCGGCGCTATCCCGGCGTCGAGCACTGGATGCCGCTGTTCCACGACCGGCTGGATACGGTCTTCGACTACATGCCGGATTCCGGCGTGGTGCTGGACGCGCAGGTGGAAGAGGCCGCGAAAGAGCGGTTGACCACCGTGGCGGACTATTACGACGCCCGCAAAACGGCGCTGGAGCACGATTCCGGCGGCGCCGCCTACAAGCCGCTGCCGCCCGACGCGCTCTACCTCAAGATGGACGAATGGGACCGGCGGCGTGGCGGCGAGGCGGTCGTGAAGCTGTCGCCCTTCGCGCTGGCCGGGGCCTCCGATGGTGCGCTGATCGATCTCGACGGCCGGCGTGGCCGCTCGTTCGCCGCCGAACGGGCCGACGAGAACGCCAATGTCTTCGACGCGGTCGCTTCGCACGTGACCGCGCTGCGCAAAGCGAAGAAGCGTGTCGTGATCGCGGCATGGTCGGAGGGCTCGCGCGAGCGGCTGCAGCCGATCCTTGAAGACCACGGCATGAAGGCGATCCGTCCGGTCGCGAGCTGGTCGGCGGCCGAGGCGCTGCGCGGCGACGAGATCGCGCTGGCCGTGCTCGGGGTCGAGGAAGGTTTCGAGACGCCGGACCTCGCGATCATCGGCGAGCAGGACATTCTCGGCGACCGGCTCGTGCGCGCCCAGAAGCGCCGCAAGCGGGCGCAGGACTTCATCACCGAGGCGACCAGCCTCTCGGCCGGCGACCTCGTCGTCCATGTCGATCACGGCATCGGCCGCTTCGTCGGCCTCGAAACCGTGACGGCGGCCGGCGCGCCGCACGACTGCGCCGAGATCCACTATGCCGGCGGCGACAAGCTGTTCCTGCCGGTGGAGAATATCGAGCTTCTGTCGCGCTACGGCTCGGAGGATGCCGAGGCGCAGCTCGACAGGCTCGGCGGCGGTGCCTGGCAGGCGCGCAAGGCGCGCATGAAGAAGCGCATCCTCGAAATGGCGGCCGGTCTCATCAAGATCGCCGCCGCGCGGGCCCTGCGCGAGGCGCCGAAGCTGATCGCGCCGGACGGCGCCTATGACGAATTCGCCGCCAAGTTCCCCTATGACGAGACCGAGGATCAGGCGGGCGCCATCGATTCCGTTCTCGAAGACCTCGGCGCGGGCCGGCCGATGGACCGTCTCGTCTGCGGCGATGTCGGCTTCGGCAAGACCGAGGTCGCGCTGCGCGCCGCCTTCGCGGCGGTCATGGGCGGCAAGCAGGTGGCTGTCGTCGTTCCGACCACGCTGCTCGCGCGCCAGCACTTCAAGACCTTCTCGGAGCGCTTCAAGGGCCTGCCGGTCCATGTCGCTCAGGCCTCCCGCATGGTCGGCTCGGCGGAACTCGCCGCGACCAAGAAAGGTCTCACGGAAGGCACGGTCGATATCGTCGTCGGCACCCACGCGCTGCTCGGCAAGGCGATCTCGTTCAAGGATCTCGGCCTCGTCATCGTCGACGAGGAGCAGCATTTCGGCGTCGGCCACAAGGAGCGGCTGAAGGAGCTGCGCGCCGAGGTCCACGTCCTGACGCTGACCGCGACACCTATCCCGCGCACCCTGCAGCTCGCCATGACTGGCGTCCGCGACCTATCGATCATCGCGACGCCGCCGGTGGACCGCCTCGCGGTCCGCTCCTTCGTCACGCCCTTCGATCCGCTGATCATCCGCGAGGCGCTGCTGCGCGAGCGCTACCGCGGCGGACAGGCCTTCTTCGTCTGCCCGCGCATCGACGACCTCGGCGAGGTGGAAGCCTTCCTTCGCGAGCACGTTCCGGAGGCGAAGTTCATCGTCGCGCACGGCCAGATGGCCGCCGGCGAACTGGAAGACCGGATCGGCGCCTTCTATGACGGCAAGGTCGACATCCTGCTTTCGACAACGATCGTTGAATCCGGCCTCGATATTCCCTCCGCCAACACGCTGATCGTCTGGCGCGCCGACATGTTCGGCCTCGCCCAGCTCTACCAGCTTCGTGGACGCGTCGGCCGTTCCAAGACCCGCGCCTATGCCCTGTTCACCCTGCCGGAGAACAAGCCGGTGACGCCGCAGGCCGAGCGCCGCCTCAAGGTCTTGCAATCGCTCGACACGCTGGGTGCTGGCTTCCAGCTCGCCTCGCACGACCTCGACATCCGCGGCGCCGGCAACCTCCTGGGCGACGAGCAGTCCGGCCACATCAAGGAAGTCGGCTACGAGCTCTACCAGCAGATGCTGGAAGAGGCGGTGTCGATGATGAAGGCGGGCCTCGTGGACGAGACCGTGGAGGACAAGTGGTCGCCGCAGATCACGGTCGGCACGCCGATCCTGATCCCCGAGCACTATGTCGAGGACCTCAACCTGCGCCTGTCGCTCTATCGCCGCCTTGGCGACCTGACGACCGACCAGGAGATCGACGCGTTCGCGGCCGAGATGATCGACCGGTTCGGGCCGCTGCCGGACGAGGTGCAGCATCTCGTCAAGGTCGCGGTGATCAAGGCCTATTGCCGCAGGGCCAATGTCGACAAAGTCGATGCCGGCCCGCGCGGCATCGTGCTGTCGTTCCGCGACCAGAAGTTCGCCAATCCCGCCGGCCTCGTCCGCTACATCGGCGAACAGGGCTCGCTGGCGAAGGTCAGGCCCGACCAGAAGATCGTGTTCATCCGCGACTGGCCGAAGTCCGAAGACCGGCTCAAGGGTGCGGCCGTCATCCTGCGCAACCTCGTGAAGATCGCGGAAACGAAAAAAGCCGCGTGAGGCATCGGCCGGAATCAGGGCCGTGAGACAACCCATGGAAACAGCCGCCATCGCGCGGCTTCGCCATCCAGGGGTTCACGCATGAACGCCAACCTGTCGCGGCGCGGGCTCGTCCTCGGCGGGCTCGCCCTGCTCGCCGCCTCCTGCGCCGACAGCGAAGGGCAGGGGCGCGCCGCCTTCATCGCCTTCCTCAAGGAGCGGCTGATCGAGCCGCGGGGCCTGCGTATTCCGCCGCTGACCGAGGCCGAGACGCGCCGCTTCGGCATCTATGCGCGCCACTACGACCCGATCCGCGAGTTCCATGACACGCTGACGCGCGAAGTCGCGCCGCTGATGAGCAGTGCCGCACGCATCCTGCCGGCACTGCGGCGTCCGCAGGACTGGGTGGCGAAGCGTTCCGACGTCGCCGAAAGCCGCAAGCTGATCGGCCAGGCCAGGACGCGCGCCAGCGACCTGTTCGCCGCCACCAACACGACGGTCAGCCATCTCGCCCAGCCGGACGACCTCAGGGCGGTCTATCAGGACGCCTATCGCAAGACGGTCACGGAGGTTGCGCCGCTGTTCATCGCGACGCTCGACGGGCTCGACGATCTGTTCGACAGCGTCGATCAGGCAGCCGCCTATATCGATGCCAACAGGACCCGGATGAGGCTCGTCGGCGGCATGTTCGAGACAGCCGACACATCGGTGCTGACAGGCCTGCAGGAGCGTTCCGCAGCGATTGCCGGGGCGCAGGCGCGGCTGTTCCAGGTGCGCGGCCGGCTGGACAGCCTGATGGCGCGCGGCTGAGCGTCAGTCGTCGGCGTTAACGAGGACGACGCCGATCTCCTGCGTCATCACGAACACCATGACGTCGCCGCGCCCCTGATCGCGCAGTTCCCGCGCGACGCGGATGGCAAGCTTGCGGCCCTCCGCTTCGTGCCGTTCGAGGAAGCCGTTATTCTCCCTGAAGGCGCCGGGATTGTCCCAGTCCAGCGCGTCCTCGAAGCGCTCCGCCCAGGCGTTGAGATCGGCGACAAGCGTAGGGGAGAAGCCCAGCACCTCGGGGTCGATATTGCCGCCATAGCCGTCGTCCATCGACCAGACGGGATGGCAGCCGTAATCGGCCATCAGCTTGATGCGCTTCGGATTGGTGTGGATCCGCTCGGGAGCCTCGGGAAAGACCGTGCCCACCGGCGCATAGGCGACGCGCTCCGCGCCGATCCTTTCGGCCATGCGCGCCGCCAGCGAGCGCCCCTCCGCCTCGTGGTCCTCGGCCTGCCGTGGATCGGTGAAGCCGCCCCGGCGCTTTCCCTGAGGGATCGTGCCGAGATAGTTCGTCTCCCAGTCGAGGATGTCGCCGACCAGTTCCTCGCCGAAGGTCTCGACCGCCAGCGCCTGCGGCACGACCCACCCCGTCGCATCGTCCGCGAAGGGCAGGACGAAGGGGCGGATCATCAACCGGACCTTCGGCGGCAGGACGGCCGCTTCGTCCGGTGCGCTCGGGTCGGCATGGGCCGACATGACCGGACCTGCGGGCAGGGCCGCCGCCCGGCGCAGATGATAGGCGTTGAAGGCGATCGCCGCGATGGCCGCGCCGGCAAGCGGCCAGGGCTCGTCCAGCGGCGAACGCAGCAACCCCGCTGACGCGACCGCAACGACCAGGGCGGTTGCCACCAGATAGATCAGGAAGGCGCTGATGGTGGCGCGCCTCCCGTCGGGGTCCGGCTCCTCGTCGGCGTCGATGAAGCGCGGCGCGGCATAGCCGATATAGGCTGCCTGAAGCGCGGCGCAGGCGAGGAAAGCGGGCACGGCGAGGATGCTGAGAACCGCCAGCAGGACGCCGCCCGAAAAGACCGCGATGGCGGTCGCGAGCATCCACCGGCCGCGCAGCCTGTCGGCGCGTGGAACCGGCTTCAGGGTGATGCTGGCGAGGGCCTTGTCCATGAAGGCGTCCAACACCATCTGCCGTGCAGCGACGATCCCCGCCACGATGTAGAACGCGCCGACCAGGCGAATGCCGATATCGACGCCGTTCATGCCTCCGGGCTCTCCACAACCCGGCCCCGGTCAACCCGCCTCATGCACCACCCCGCTATTCCGCGCCAAAGGGTAGGGCGCGTTAGGGCTTTGTCCACCGCCACTGGCGGCGCCGTTCGCCGGTTCCTATTTTGGGGCTAGTCTCAGGGCATCTCGCCCGGCATGATTCTCGCATTGCACTCGTCCATGATCCGCCTTGGAATGGACATCGATCGAACCGACAGTTTCAGGCGTGGCGCACAATGCGGCACGAACTCAAGACCATGATGCAGGACGCAAGGCCCATCGACGACAGCCACGGAGCGCCATTGCGGGACGACCTCGCGGTGACGATGGCCGGCAAGCGCGACGAGCGCGACCAGGATCCGGGCGGGCCGGGCACGTCGGTGATCGCCAAGACCCGGCCGCAGACCAAACGGCCGAGCCTCTATCGCGTGCTGCTGCTGAACGACGATTACACGCCGATGGAGTTCGTCGTGCACATCCTCCAGAAGTTCTTCAACAAGGACTCCGACGCCGCCACCCGCATCATGCTGCACGTTCACCAGCACGGCGTCGGCGAGTGCGGCGTCTACACCTACGAAGTCGCGGAAACCAAGGTCACGCAGGTCATGGATTTCGCGAGAAAGCACCAGCATCCGCTGCAATGCGTGATGGAGAAGAAGTGAATTCCTTCGGCACCTTTCGCGCCTGTCGGCGCATCATGACTTACTGACGAGGTTCCCCTTGCCCTCATTTTCACGCAGCCTCGAACAGTCGCTCCACCGGGCGCTCGCGCTCGCCAACGAGCGGCGGCACGAATATGCGACGCTGGAGCACCTGCTGCTCGCGCTGGTCGACGACCAGGACGCGGCGGCGGTGATGAAGGCCTGCAGCGTCGATCTCGAGAAGCTCAAGAAGAGCCTCGTCGGCTATATCGATTCCGAGCTTGAGAACCTCGTCACGGACGGTTCGGACGATTCCAAGCCGACCGCCGGCTTCCAGCGCGTCATCCAGCGCGCGGTGATCCATGTCCAGTCGTCGGGCCGCGAGGAGGTCACCGGCGCCAACGTGCTGGTCGCGATCTTCGCCGAGCGCGAGAGCCATGCCGCCTATTTCCTGCAGGAGCAGGACATGACCCGTTACGACGCGGTCAACTACATCTCGCACGGCATCGCCAAGCGCGCGGGCCTGTCCGAGGCGCGCTCCCCGAAGGGCTCCGACGAGCCGGAGGAGGCCAAGGAGAAGGCGCCGGACGGCGAGAAGAAGAAGGGCGACGCCCTCGATACCTATTGCGTCAACCTCAACAAGAAGGCGCGCGAGGGTCGCATCGACCCGCTGATCGGTCGCGACACCGAGATCAGCCGGACGATCCAGGTGCTCTGCCGCCGCCAGAAGAACAATCCGCTGCTGGTCGGGGATCCCGGCGTCGGCAAGACCGCCATCGCCGAGGGCCTCGCCAAGCGCATCGTCGAGAACGACGTGCCGGACGTCCTGAAGGATGCCACCGTCTTCTCGCTGGACATGGGCACGCTTCTGGCCGGCACGCGCTATCGCGGCGATTTCGAGGAGCGGCTGAAGCAGGTCATCAAGGAGGTGGAGGCCCACCCCAAGGCGATCATGTTCATCGACGAGATCCACACGGTGATCGGCGCCGGCGCGACCTCGGGCGGCGCCATGGACGCCTCGAACCTTTTGAAGCCGGCGCTCGCCCAGGGCACGCTGCGCTGCATCGGCTCGACCACCTACAAGGAATACCGCCAGTATTTCGAGAAGGATCGGGCTCTCGTCCGCCGCTTCCAGAAGATCGACGTCAACGAGCCGACGGTCGAGGATTCGATCGAGATCCTGAAGGGGCTGAAGTCGGCCTTCGAGACCTATCACAAGCTGCGCTACACCAACGAGGCCATCAAGGCGGCGGTGGAGCTTTCCGCGCGCTACATCCACGACCGCAAGCTGCCCGACAAGGCGATCGACGTGATCGACGAGAGCGGCGCGGCGCAGATGCTGGTCCCCGAGGCCAAGCGCAAGAAGACCATCGGCATCAAGGAGATCGAGGCGACGATCGCGACCATGGCGCGCATCCCGCCGAAGACCGTCTCCAAGGACGATGCCGAGGTTCTCCGCAACATCGAGACGACGCTGAAGCGCGTGGTCTACGGGCAGGACAAGGCCATCGAGGCCCTGTCGGCTTCGATCAAGCTCGCCCGCGCTGGCCTGCGCGAACCGGAGAAGCCGATCGGCAACTACCTGTTCTCCGGCCCGACCGGCGTCGGCAAGACCGAGGTCGCCAAGCAGCTCGCCAACACGCTGGGCGTGCAGCTCCTGCGCTTCGACATGTCCGAATATATGGAACGCCACACCGTCTCGCGGCTGATCGGCGCGCCTCCCGGCTATGTCGGCTTCGACCAGGGCGGCCTGCTCACCGACGGCGTCGACCAGAACCCCTATTGCGTGCTGCTGCTGGACGAGATCGAGAAGGCCCATCCGGACCTGTTCAACATCCTCCTGCAGATCATGGATCACGGGAAGCTGACCGATCACAACGGCAAGCAGGTCGATTTCCGCAATGTCATCCTGATCATGACGACCAATGCGGGCGCCTCCGACCTTGCCAAGCCGGCAATCGGCTTCACCCGCAACAAGCGCACCGGCGACGATACGGATGCGATCAACCGGCTGTTCGCGCCGGAATTCCGCAATCGCCTCGATGCGGTCATCGCCTTCGGCCATCTGTCGACCGAGGTGATCGGCAATGTCGTCGAGAAGTTCGTCCTCCAGCTCGAGGCCCAGCTCGCCGACCGTCAGGTCACGATCGAGCTGTCGCCGGACGCCAAGGACTGGCTGATCGAGCGCGGCTATGACGAGCAGATGGGCGCGCGGCCGATGGCCCGCGTGATCCAGGAATATGTCAAGAAGCCGCTGGCCGAGGACCTGCTGTTCGGCCGGCTGAAGAACGGCGGCCACGTGCGCGTGATCGTCGAGAAGGACGAGGAGGGCTTCCCCATCCTCGGCTTCGACTATCCCGCCGGCCCGGTCACCCCGAAGCCCGAGCCGGTGGCGCCCGACGTTCGCCGCATCGCCAAGCGCGCCGCCGCGAAGAAGACCGGCACGGCGAAGGCCAAGCGCAAGCCGAAGGGCTCCGGCGGCGGATCGGGCGGGGTTCCCGTGCCGACCGAGCCGAAGCGCCCCTCCGGCTCGGTGCCGAAAGTGCCGCTCAAGGCGGAGTGAGGCTCAAGGCCTCGCCCGCGATGCGATCCGACCCCGGCCGAGGCCAGCCTCGCGCCGGGGTCTGTCGTTCAGGCTGTCGAATGGCCCGCATGCGGCTTTGGTCCTTGTGCGGTGCAGCGCTCTGCCTGACTGATCGACGGCGATGAACGCCCCCAATCCTCCCTATGTGCCGCTGTCGCAGGCCGCCTGGTATCGCCGGGGCCTGCGTGCGTCGGCGGCGCTGCCAGCGGTGATCCTGGCCGCGACCTTCATCGGCATCGGCTCGGTCTGCGCCGATTACGGCATGCCGCTCGCCTGGGCGCTGCTCGCGACGCTGCTGATCTGGGCGGGCCCCGCGCATCTCATCCTCGTCGGCGGGCTCGGCAGCGGCGCCTCCTGGGTCGCCCTCGCGCTCACCGTCGGCCTGTCGTCGGTGCGGCTCCTGCCGATGGTGGTGTCGCTGCTGCCCTATCTGCGGCTCAAGGACCGCCATCCGCTGATCGCGGCGCTCTGCGCGCACATGGTCGCCATCTCGATCTGGGTCGAGGGTCTGCGCCTGCTGCCGCAGGTCGATGCCGAGGGCAGGGTGCCCTTCTTCCTCGGCCTCGGCACCGGCCTGCTCGCCTCGGCGGTGGGCAGCACGGCGGTCGGCTACGGGCTGGCCGGGATCATCCCCAACGCCTTCGCCGCGGGCCTGTTGTTCCTCACGCCGATCTTCTTCCTGCTGTCGCTGTTCACCACGGCGCGGATGCTCTCCGACCGCCTCGCCATCGGCATCGGCTTCTTCGGCCTGCTCCTCGCATCGCTCGCAGGCGACGGGCTCGAACTGCTCTATGCCGGGCTCGGCGGCGGCACGCTCGCCTATGCGCTTGGCCGCATCAGGCGGGCGAGGGCGGTGTCATGACCCTGATCGGTTCGGATCTCACGCCCTATCTCGCGCTGATCCTGCTCGGCGTCCTGCCGACAGAGATCTGGCGATGGCTTGCGCTGGTGGTCGGGCGCGGCCTCGACGAGAGCTCGGAGATCCTGGTCTGGGTCCGCGCCGTTGCCACGGCGACGCTCGCGGCCGTCGTCGCCAAGCTCGCCTTCTTCCCGGCGGGCGCGCTCGCCGCGCTGCCGCTCGGCTGGCGCGCCGGAGCCTTCGTCGCGGGTCTCGCCGCCTATTTCCTCGGCCGCAAGTCCGTGCTGTTCGGAGTTCTCGCGGCCGAAGCGGTCATCGTCGGCAGCGCCTGGTGGCTCGGCGTCAGATAGACTTGGTCACCCGCCGGCCTGCATCGCCTCCAGCGCGGAGCGGATGGTCGCGGCGTGCTTGGCCAGCACGTCCTGATTCTCCATCGCGCCGGAGTGGGGACGCAGCGCGACGCCGGTCCAGCGCGGCAGGATGTGGACGTGGATGTGGAACACCACCTGCCCGCCGGCGCTCTCGTTGAACTGCTGGATCGTCAGCCCGTCGGCGGCCATGGCCCGCTTGACGCCCTTGGCGACGAACTGGGAGGCTTTCGCGAGATCGGCGAGATCGTCAGGGTTGATGTCGAGGAGGTTGCGCGCCGCGGTCTTCGGGATGACCAGCACATGGCCGTCCGCGCGGGGCATGATGTCCATGAAGGCCAGCACCTTGTCGGTCTCGTAGACCTTGTGGGCCGGCAGGTCGCCGCGCAGGATCTTGGCGAATATGTTGTTCGGGTCGTAGGCGGTCGCTGACATGGAAAACCCTCGCACGGATCAGGCGCGAGGGTGTCGCAATCCAGAACGGCGGCGTCAAGCGCCGGACGGCAGTAGCCGAAAAGACAATGCCGGCGCGGTTTCCCGCACCGGCACCACGGTAGTCCGCGAGGACTTACCAGTAGTAGCGGCGACGCCAGTAGCGGCGGCGGATGACGTAGACGCGGCGCGGCCGGTAATAGTAGCGGTAGCGGCGGCGGCGGACGATGTAATACTGCATCTCCTGCGGCTCGCCGGTGGCCGGGACGGCAGGGGCGGCGGCGGGAGCAGCCGAAGCAGCCGAGGCAGCCGTGGCGGTGGCGGCGACGGCAGCGCCTCCGGCGAGGGCAGCGACGAACATACGGCGATGAAGCATGGATAGTCCTCCTGCAGAGTTGCCTTGGCGCATCCAGGCACGAGACTGGGGCACCGACTTCCGCGGCGTCAAGCCGCTTCGTTCACCAGAGTTGACGGGTTCTGTTTCTGCACGACGACGCCCGGCTGACAGCGGCATGTCGCCGGGCGTCGCATGCAGATGGGTCAGGCGTCAGGAGGCGCGGCGGGCAGCGCGACGCGGGCGCCGAAGATGGCGGCGGCGACGGACGGCGCGATGGCCATGGCGGTGACGGCGACGATGACGACGGCGCATTTCGAGCGGCTGGGCGTCGGCGGCGACGGCGGCGGGCGCCTCCGGAGCGATAGCGTCGATCAGCCGGTCGACCGCCGGAGCGGCCTGAGCCGTGCCGGCGACGGCGACGAGAGCGGTTGCGGCAACGCCGCTGCCGAGCGCGGTGAAGAAGGTGCGACGGTCGAACATGGCTTTTCCTCGGTTTCGTGAAGGCCGGACCACCCGGCTCACGCACAAGGTGCACCGTTCAAACTGAACCGCTCATATCGCCGCGTTTATGAAGCGTTCAGATTGGCGCGATCATGGCATTGCAAATCGACATTTAAATAATTGATATTACGAATGAATCGACATCGATGAGTCAACTGAACGCGCCTCGGGGTCCGCAAGGCATCGAACAGAAATACCTCTGTCCGCAGGATTGCCCGAAATCGGCGCAGCCCCGACGGGTTGTGCCCGACGATTGCCGAAATGTTCCGGGCATCATGCCGGGGCGAATCCGACCGGAGTTCTTCCATGTCGACCAATCCTGATCTCACCGCTCTCGCCGAGGCCGCGCGCCGCGCCGAGGAAGAGCAGCAGCGCCAGCAGCAGGCGCAGCAGGGCAGCTATATCGACGTCGGCGATGCCGGATATGGTCTCTTCGATCTCGCCAGCAGCATGCTGTCCGGTGTCGGACAGGCTGCTTCGTCCGCCGCCTCGGCGGTCGGAGAGGTCGCGGGCGGAGCCGCCAACATGGTCGGCTCGATCGCGTCCGGCGCGGCAGAGGTCGCAGGCACGGTTGCGGGCGGCGCGGTGGACGTTGCCGGCTCGATTGCCTCCGGCGCGGTCAATGTCGTCGGATCGGCTGCCTCGGGCGCGGTCGATATCGCCAGTTCGATCGGCGAAGGCCTCGGCGGGATCGACTTCTAGGCTTTCAGGCGCAGGCCGTCCCGGCATTCTGGTCGCGGCAGGGGGTCAGTCGACCTCTGCCGCCGCCCGGCGGAACGGCGCCAGCGCGTCCAGCTCCTCGACCGCATCGGCGACATGGCGCCTTTCGCGGTCGAGATAATCGGCCACGGCCCGGCGGAAGCCGGCATCGGCGATGAAATGGGCCGAGTGGGTCGTCACCGGGCGGTAGCCGCGTGCGAGCTTGTGCTCGCCCTGCGCGCCGGCCTCGACCCGCTTCAGGCCGTGGGCAATGGCATAGTCTATGGCCTGGTAGTAGCAGACCTCGAAATGCAGGAAGGGATGCTCCTCCACCGCTCCCCAGTGGCGGCCATAGAGCACGTCGCCGCCGATGAAATTGATCGCGCCCGCGATATATCGCCCCTCGCGTTCCGCCATGACCAGCAGGATGCGGTCGGACATGCGCTCGCCGATCAGCGAGAAGAATGACCGCGTCAGGTAGGGCCGGCCCCATTTGCGCGAGCCGGTATCCATGTAGAAGGCGAAGAAGGCGTCCCAGACCTCTTCGGTCAGATCGCTTCCGGTGAGCAGCCGGATCGTGATGCCGCGACCTTCCAGCGCCTCGCGGCGCTCCCTGCGGATGACCTTGCGCTTGCGGGAAGCGAGAGCGGCGAGAAACCCATCGAACGAGCCGTAGCCCTCGTTCTCGAAATGGAACTGCGTATCGGTGCGCAGGAGATAGCCTGCCTCGCCCATCAGCGCCGCCTCGTCCTCGGGGCAGAAGGTGACGTGGAGCGAGGAGACGCCGAGCTTCAGCGCGACCTGCGCCGCGCCCTGCACCAGCGCCGACCGCGCCGCGCCGCCGGCCTCGCCCGGCTTCACCAGCAGGCGGCGGCCAGTGGCGGGCGTGAAGGGCACGCTCGCCTGCAGCTTCGGGTAGTAGCGACCGCCGGCACGTTCATAGGCCTCCGCCCAGCCGGCATCGAAGACATATTCGCCGCGCGAATGGCCCTTGAGATAGCAGGGCAGGATGCCCTGGATCGCGCCGTCTGCCTCCAGCACCAGATGGTGGCCGAGCCAGCCGGTCTGCCGGGTAGCCGACCCCGATTCCTCGAGGCTGAGGAAATAGGCATGGTCGAGGAACGGATCGATGACGCCGGCCGCATCGGCGGCGCAGGCGTTCCAGTCGGTGGCTGCGATGTCCTTGAGGCTCGAGGCGACGCGGATCGTATAGGTCGGGGCGCTCATCGGTCTGATACTAGAGCGTTTTCGAGCGAAGTGGGCACCGGTCCGCGTCAAGAAAACGCGATCACGAGACGCTAGGCGAGATAGCCCTCGAAGGTCACCTGATCGGCGTGCTCGGCAGCGATCGAGCGCTCGCCCTCGGTGCGCACGGTCCAGCAGATGACGGGGCGTCCGAGCGAGCCGCGATAGCGTTCGGTGGCCGCGCTCGGCAGGTCCGCGACGCGCCAGGACAGAAAATGCGGATCCGTCTGCGGGAAATGAGCCAGTGCGGCCAGGTCGCGGCGGACGTCCACGGGCATGCGTGACCAATGGGCGCCGGCATAGTGCGATTCGGCGACAATGCCGCGCACCAGTTGCGGCGCATTGGCCTTGAGCCAGGCGATGGGCGCCGGGTCGAAGGACATCAGGGCGAGGGGGCCGGCATAGCCCGCCGCCAGTTCCGCGACGCGTTTCGTCAGGCCGAGCCGGCCGTCGAACTCCGACTTGATCTCGACGACCAGCGGCACGCGACCGGCGACCTGGGCGAACAGGCCCGACAGCGTGATCATGCGGTCGCCCGTCGTCTTGAACGGGACCCTGGCGAGTTCAGCCGCCGTCAGCGCCTCGACCCGCCCCGCCGCCGTCGTCAGCCGGTCCAGCGTGCCGTCATGGAAGACGACGGCATCGCCGTCGGCGGTCGGCTGCACGTCGCATTCGATGGCGTAGTTGCCGGCGATCGCCGCGGCGAAGGCCGCCGGCTGGTTCTCCACCACGCCGGGCGCCAGCCCATGCAGCCCGCGATGGGCGATGGGCCGGCGGGTCAGGAAGCCGAGATCGGTCGCCATCAGGCGATCTCGACCGTCGCCTCGACCTCGACCGAGGCATTGGCGGGGAGGGCGGCGACGCCGATGGTCGAGCGGGCATGGCGGCCCTTGTCGCCGAACACCTCGACCATCAGGTCGGAGGCGCCGTTCATCACCTTCGGCGCATCGACGAAATCCGGCGTGCAGTTGATGAAGCCGCCGAGGCGGACGATGCGCACGACATTGTCGAGATTGCCGACCGCCGCCTGGATCTGCGCGATGACGTTGAGCGCGCACTGGCGCGCCGCCTTCTGCCCATCCTCGATGGAGACGCCGCCGCCGAGCTTGCCGGCCATCAGGCCGTCCGCCCCGAGCGAGATCTGGCCGGAAATGGTCAGCACATGGCCCGTCCGCACGAAGGGCACGTAATTGGCGATCGGCGCGACCGGAACCGGCAGGACAATGCCGAGATCAGCGAGGTGTTTGGCGACGGACGACATGGCGCGCTCCTTCAGGCTCGTATGTTTCGGCGCGGACCCTGCCCCAAGCCCGCCGGCCGGGCAAGGCGGACGTCGCCGACACATCCATGCCGCGTTGTCGCCTCCGATAGGCCTCTCTATCCTGCGACCGGGAGGCTCGTTGCGAATCCCGCACAGTCCAGCCTCCGCCGGAGCCCTGCCGATGAAGCCTGTCCGCCCGCTCGCGCTTGCGGCGCTGCTCGGAACCCTCGTCGCGGCGCCTGCCGCCACGCAGCCGGCATCCGAGCCGGTTCTCGGGCCGCATCGGGCGATCTACGACCTCAGGCTCGACAGCCGGCGCGCCGCCCGCGGCATGGACGATGCCCGCGGCCGCATCCTGTTCGAGACCAGCGGCAACCGCTGCGAGGGCTTCACCACCACGTTCCGGCAGGTCGTGCAGCTCACCGTCAACGGCAATCCCGTGACCATGGACGTCAACACCGCCCATTTCGAGGAGGGCGACGGCACCGGCTTCCGCTTCACCTCGCGTTCCAGCGAGAACGGCGCGCCGCGCAACGAGACGGACGGCAGCGCCCGCCGCACCGGCGATGCCCTGCAGATCGCCGTGCGCCGCCCGCGCGAACTCGAGACGCGCGCGGATGCTGCGACCATCTTCCCGACCGAGCACCTCATGCAGCTCGTCAAGGCGGCCCGCGCCGGCCAGACCATCCTCGAGGTCAAGGTCTATGACGGCGCCGAGACCGGCGAGAAGATCTACAACGCCACCGCAGTCATCGGCCGCCGCATAGCGCCCGGCGCTGGCGAGGTCGAGGAAGCCGCGCGCGATCCGAAGCTCGCGGCGCTCTCCCGCTGGCCGGTGACGATCAGCTATTTCGAGGACGGCAGCGACCGCGCGACGCCGATCTACTCCATCGCCTTCGAGCTCTACGAGAACGGCGTGTCGCGCCAACTGGTCATCGACTACGGCGAGTTCGCGCTGCAGGGCACGCTGACCAAGCTGGAATGGCAGGCCGAGACCGCCTGCAGCCGCTGATCGCCGCCGCCTAGCGCCAAGCGAAGACTGGCTGTTCCAGCTGGTCGACGCGGGTGGTTCGTCCTGCGAGCATTTCCCGGAACTGGTAGATGAGCGCGGCGGTGGGCGCGTGGATCACATGGCCCGCTATGTGGACCCGCACGACCGACCGCTCGCTTTCGGCGATGCTGACGAAGTCGAAAGCGTCGGGATCGGCGACGGCGCTGACGGGAATGCGGTGAACGGACGCCACCTCCTGCGGGTTCGGCACAAGCGGGGCGGTCGCGCCGCCCCAGACGATGGCCGGCGTCACGAGATAGCCGGAGCGCGTCGGATAGTCGTCGAGCAGGCCGATGATCTGGTCGCTGCCTGCCCGCAAGCCCAGTTCCTCCTCCAGTTCCCGCAGGGCGGCATCGGCCGCGGTCTCGCCGTCGTCCAGCCGGCCTCCCGGCAACGCCCACTGGTTGCCATGGGCACGCAGTGTCGCAGCGCGCATGGTCAGCAGGAAGGCGGGCGGGGCGCTCCCGTTCTCGCCCGGTACGAGGACGATGGACACCGCTGCGCGCTTCAGCGTCGCGGGAGCATGATCGGCGGGTCTCCGCCTGAATGCGGCATAGCGAGCTTCCACCTCGCGGCGGAAGGCGTCATCGAACGACCAGTTCATGAATTGGTGTATCGCAAGGCGACGCGACGGCCGCCAGTCCGACGTAAGGCCCGGCGGCTGCAAACCGTAGCGACAATTCCCCGAATACCCAATTTCCTACCACACAGCGTTACGCTCGTCTAGGAAAAAATACATACGCCGGCATCAATCGTCGAAGGTGATGCCCTTGACCACGGCGGCCTTGCCGAACTTGGCCCGCAGGGCATCGACGGCGCCCTCAACCTTGACGTTGTGGGCGATGGAGCCATCGACGAGGTCGGAAGGGTCGGCCTTGTCGAGGCCAGTCAGTTCGGAAATACCGATGCCGATGAGGCGGTAGGCGGTGCCGTCGGCCTCGCGCATCAGCATGTCGCGGCCGGCCTCGAAGATGCGCGCCGCCAGCACGGTCGGCGATGCCAGACTGCGCGAGCGCGTCCGGATGCGGAAATCGGCGCTCTTCAGTTTCAGGGTGACGATTCGTCCCGCCAATTGCTGCGCCTTGGCGCGCGCAGAGACCTTTTCGGCCAGCCGGAACAGTATCTTCTCCAGCGTTCGGGCGTGACGGATATCCGTCTCGAACGTCGTTTCGGCGGAAACCGACTTGGTTTCGCCATCCGGCTCGACCTTGCGCTCGTCGATGCCGCGCGACAGGCGCGACAGCCTCAGGCCCATCGCGCCGTAGCGGCGCATCAGTTCGCTCTCGTCCAGCCTGCGAAGATCGGCGATGCGTTTCAGTCCGTCGCGCTCAAGCGTCTCCTGCAGGGCCTTGCCGACGCCCCAGATCAGCGAAACCGGCTTCGACCCCAGGAATTCGAGCGCTTCCGCCTTGCCGATGGCCGCGAAACCGCGCGGCTTGTCCATGTCCGAGGCGATCTTGGCGAGAAACTTGTTGTAGGAGAGGCCAGCCGAGATCGTGATGCCGATGTCGCGCTCGACGCCTCTGGCGAATTTCGCCAGCACCACGGCCGGCGGGGCGCCATGCAGCCGTTCCGTGCCGGTGAGGTCGAGGAAGGCCTCGTCGATGGAGAGCGGCTCGACCAGCGGCGTCAGGGCCCGCATGGCCTCGCGTACGTCGCGGCCGACGCGGACATATTTCTCCATGTTCGGCTTGATGACGACCGCCTCAGGGCAGAGTGCCAGCGCCTTGAACATCGGCATTGCGGATCTGACGCCATGGATCCGCGCGATGTAGCAGCAGGTCGAGACGACACCGCGCTTGCCCCCGCCGACGATCAGCGGCCTGTCGACAAGGCTCGGATCGTCGCGCTTCTCGATCGTGGCGTAGAAGGCGTCGCAGTCGACATGGGCGATCGATAGCGCGGAGAGCTCGGCATGACGGGCCAGCCGGGGCGAGCCGCAGGCACGGCACCGCGCCGAGGCCGGGCCGGCCTCGGTGAAACAGTCCCGGCAGAAGGCGAGAAGCGCCACGTTCTACGTTCCCAGTGGATCAGGGTCCGGCGCCCGTCAGGGTGATCCCGGTGGCTGATGGATTCAAGGCGGCCTGAGCCGGGATCTGGCATCAGCCGGCTGCCTTTCCCCAACCAGTGTCAGGCGAAGCCACGTTCCCATGGCACGATGCCCAGCGCGTGGGCGGCCTTCACCACCCGCTCAGGCTTGATCCCTTCATTCGCGGCAAAGGCCAGCAGAAGCGGCTCGTCGGACATCAGGTGTTCCATGACCGCGACGAGAAATCCGGGCGATGCGGCCGCAGCCCTGATTCCCCCGGGATCGATGCCCGCGAGGGACAAAAACCGCTCCAGCCGCTCGGGTTCGGCGGCGAGAAAGGCCAGAGCGTTCGCCGCGAGGCTCTCGGCAAGGTCCCGTTCACCCGGACGCAACGTCATGGTTTGTCCTTTTGTAAGGAATTCCAACTAGCTTGTCCGCCATCCGTCAACGCTCGGCAACCATGCCGGTGCGGCCCCGGCCCTGCGAGTTCCGATGTCGAAGACTGTCATGATCGTCGAGGATAACGAGCTCAACATGAAGCTCTTCCACGACCTTCTGGAAGCCAACGGCTACCGGACGATCCAGACTCGCAACGGCACCGAGGCGCTGGACCTCGCCCGCAATCACAAGCCCGACCTGATCCTGATGGACATCCAGCTGCCGGAGATTTCGGGCCTGGATGTGACGCGCTGGATCAAGGAAGACGACACGATCCGGCACATTCCGATCATCGCGGTCACGGCCTTTGCAATGAAGGGCGACGAAGAACGCATCAGGGCAGGGGGCTGCGAGGCCTATCTGTCGAAGCCGATCTCGGTGGCGAAGTTCATCGAGACCGTCCGTCATTTCCTCGGCGGATCATGAGAAGGCGATTGCAGCGATGACCGCACGTGTTCTTGTCGTCGACGACATACTCGCCAATGTGAAGTTGCTCGAGGCGCGCCTGTCCGCCGAGTATTTCGACGTGATCACGGCCATGTCGGGCCCTGAAGCGCTGTCGATCTGCGAACGCGCCCAGTGCGACATCGTGCTGCTCGACGTGATGATGCCGGAGATGGACGGGTTCGAGGTCTGCCGCCGCCTGAAGGCGAACCCGGCGACGCACCACATCCCGATCATCATGGTCACCGCGCTCGACCAGCCGTCGGACCGCATCCGCGGGTTGGAAGTGGGCGCCGACGACTTCCTGACCAAGCCGGTCAACGACCTCGCCCTGATCACGCGCGTGCGCTCGCTCGTGCGCCTGAAGATGATGCAGGACGAGCTTCGCATGCGCGCGGTCACGTCGCGCGAAATCGGCATGCGCGACCCGCTCGCCGAGGCCGTCGCGGAGACCGGACTGAACGGCCGGATCCTGATCGTCGACGACCGCGCCTCGTCCCACGAGCGCATCGTCCAGGCGCTGAGCGCCCAGCATCAGGTCGAGGTGGAGCCGCGCGCCCAGGAGGCCCTGTTCAAGGCCGCCGAGGGCAATTTCGACATGATCATGGTGTCGCTCGGGCTTACCGATTTCGACCCGCTGCGGCTCTGTTCGCAGATCAGGTCGATCGACCGGACCCGCGGCCTGCCGATTCTGGTCATCGCCGAACCTGAAGACGAGGCGCGGCTGCTGCGCGGCCTCGACATCGGCGTCAACGACTACCTGCTGCGGCCGATCGACCGCAACGAGATGGCCGCGCGCGTGCGCACGCAGGTGCGCAAGAAGCGCTACACCGAACGCCTGCGCGACAATGTCCAGCAGTCGATGGAGATGGCGATCACCGACGGGCTCACCGGCCTGCACAATCGCCGCTACATGGAGAGCCATCTCGGCACGCTGGTCGAGCAGGCCTCGATGCGTGGCAAGCCGCTTTCCGTGCTGATTCTCGACATCGACTACTTCAAGGCGGTCAACGACACCTGGGGCCACGACGCTGGCGACGAGGTGCTGCGCGAATTTGCCCAGCGCCTGCGCAAGAGCGTGCGCGGGATCGACCTTGCCTGCCGCCTCGGCGGCGAGGAGTTCGTGGTGGTCATGCCGGACACCGATGCCGGTGTCGCCTCGATCGTCGCCGAGCGCATACGCGCGCGCGTCGCGGGCGAGGCCTTCGCGATCCACAAGGGCGCGCGCGCGATCGACGTGACGGTCTCCATCGGCATGGCCCAGCGGCAGGCTGGCGATACCGAGGCGGACGAACTGGTGAAGCGCGCCGACCAGGCGCTCTATCGGGCCAAGCGCGACGGCCGCAACAGGGTGGTGCTGGATGCTGCGTGAGCCGTGTTCACCATAAGAATAAACCTTGCCGCTTTAGGTTAAGATCCGGTTTACCGGCTGTATCCTCTCGTCTTCATTGAAGCATCGGCCCGGGCTCGGGTAAGCTCCCGGCAGATCAGGACATGATCATCCCATCCGATGATCTGCGTTCGTCCTGGTCTTCATGCCCTGCGCGTCACCAGGTCCGCCGCATCTCCTGGTCCCGTAGGGTCGGCCGGTCGGGTTCGGCGCGGATGGCCTCTCCGCATAGCCGCAGGCCCGGCCGGCCACCTCGCTCCCCGAATGTACCGGATCTTCGCCGGGACCGGATCTGCGCACGGACCGGTCGCGTTGGACCGTGCCCTGCGACGCGCGGCGGCTCCCGATGCGCTAGCGGCGTCGCCGCACCCGCCTCATCCAGCAGAACCCGTAGAGGCCGGCGGCGAGGAGCAGAAGGGCCGGGCTGAGGGACAGCAGGAACATGCCCGGCGCGTGATCGAGCCTGTAGGAAGCGCAGCCCGACATGCGCCCGCAAATGCGGATGGAACCGAAATAGAACGTCAGCGCGATGATCGCCGCGCCAGTCGCCGCGATGCCGCCGAACAGCCAGAGGGGCCAGGACTGGCGCATGAGCCTTCCCGCTGTGCCTTCAACTCCCAGGGCCCGATACGACAATGGCCCCGCGAGGGGGCCATTGGGAACATCCAGACGATCAGGGGCAGCCGATCACTTGATCTTGGCTTCCTTGAACTCGACGTGCTTGCGCGCGACCGGGTCGTACTTCTTCATCGACAGCTTGTCGGTCATGGTCCGCGAGTTCTTCTTCGCGGTGTAGAAATAGCCCGTGTCGGCGGTCGAAACGAGTTTGATCTTGATGGTTGCGGCCTTGGCCATGGCAAGTCCTCGCGGAAGGTCTGATTTCGGCGCCGGCCTCGGGAATAGCAGGCGATTGCCCGCTGCGTCGCCACCAGCTGATCGGGCGGGATGTGACAGGTCGCACCCGCGATGTCAAGGAAAAGCAGGGCGCAGGCCGTTCAGGCGTCGCTGAAGGCGGCTGCGATGCTTTCCGTGACCGCCTTCGGCTCCGCGAAGGCGCTGCCGTAGAGAATCAGCAGAGGCCCGCACCACTGCCCGGCGGCGAGTTCCTGCCCGAGGGCGGCGACCGTCGAGGCGATCACCACCTGATCCGCGCGCGTGGCATTGACCACCGCGACCGCCGGCGTATGCGGATCGAGACCTGTTCCGACCAGGCGCGCGGCCATGTCCAGCCAAGTGCCGCCGGCCATGTAGACGACCGTGGACGCCGCGGGATCGGCGAGCGCGGGCCAATGGAGGTCGCTTGGCAGGCGGCCGTCTCGGCCGTGCGCGGTGACATATTGCAGCCGCCGGGCATGATCGCGGTGAGTGAGCGACAGGCCGAGCGCTGCGGATGCCCCCTGGGCGGCCGATATGCCGGGAACGACCTCGACGGGAATGCCCGCAGCCCCAGTGGCGGCGATTTCCTCGCCGGCCCGCCCGAAGATCATGGGGTCGCCAGACTTGAGGCGGACGACGCAACGACCTTCTCGGGCGAGGCGGATCACCAGCGCATTGATGTCCTCCTGCCGGCACGAGGGGCCGCGCCCGCGCTTGCCGGCCGAAATCCGGAGAGACTCACGCCGTGCGACATCAAGCACGGCGGAAGGCACCAGATCGTCATGGACGATGACATCGGCCGACTGCAGCGCGCGGACGGCCTTCATCGTCAGCAGTTCGGGATCGCCGGGACCGGCGCCGACCAGCAGGATGCGCCCGCTCGTCACTGCGGCTGCCGCCACGGCTTCGGATTCCAGCCGCTCCGCGAGCGCTGCGGTCGGCACCCGCTCCGGTTCGGCCAGCGCCTGCCGCGCGAACCGATCCCAGAACCGCCGACGTGCATGAAACGGCAAGGCGAGAGAGGCGAGCCATCCGCGCCATGCCTTTGCCGCCTCGGCCCAGCGTGCAAGCCCCTGCGGCAGGACCGCCTCGATGCGTGCACGGACAGCCTGGCCAAACACGGGAGCGGCGCCATCTGTCGAGATGCCGATGACCAGCGGCGAACGGTTGACGATGCCGCCGAACTGCACGTCGCAGAATTCCGGCTTGTCGATCACGTTGACCGGCACACCGGCGTTGCGGGCCGCGTCACGGAAGCGCGCGGCCTCAGCATCGCCCACCATCGCCCCGATCGCGAATGATGCACCGGTGAGGTCGCCGGGTTTCCACTCCAACGGATGAAGCGTGATCGCGCCGTTCGAAGCTTCCGCCAACGCGATCATGGCGCCGCAAGGCGAGCCCGCGAAGACCTCGACCCTGGCCCCGGCAGCCGCGAGCAGCTCCGCCTTCCAGACCGCCGCCTCGCTGCCACCGGCGACGACGACGCGCCGCCCTGCGAGCTTCAGGAAGACGGGCAGCACGGCGAGCGGGGCCATCCGCGGCGCATGGCCGGCTTTCGGGATGCGGAAGGCCGTCTCGGTCATGATGCCGTCCTCAATAGACGTCGGCCTGATAGCGGCCGGCCTTTTTCATCTCCTGCACATAGGCGACGGCTTCGTCGGGCGACCTGCCGCCATGACCTGAGATCACGTCGACCAGCGCGGCCTCGACATCCTTCGCCATGCGCTTGGCGTCGCCGCAGATGTAGAGATGTGCGCCCTCGGAGAGCCAGCGCCACAGCTCGGCGCCGTTCTCGCGCATCCGGTCCTGCACGTAGATCTTCTCGGAGCCGTCGCGCGACCAGGCGAGCGACAGGCGGGTCAGCACGCCGGCCTTCTTCATCGCGTCCATCTCGTCGGCATAGAAGAAGTCCGTGGCCTGTCGCTGATGGCCGTAGAACAGCCAGTTGGGGCCCGTTGCCTTGTCCGCCCACCGGTCCTGCAGGAAGGCGCGGAATGGTGCGACGCCCGTGCCGGGGCCGACCATGACGACCGGCTTTGTCGGGTCGGCCGGCAGGGCAAAGGCATGGGCGCGCTGGACATAGGCGCGGACCTTGCCTCCGGGGGCAGCCCGTTCGCCGAGGAAGGTCGAGGCGACGCCGAGGCGCTTGCGCTTGTTGATCTGGTAGCGGACGGCATCGACCGTGAGCGAGACGCGGCCGGGATTGGCCCTGATCGACGAGGAGATCGAATAGAGCCGGGGCTGGAGCGGCTCCAGCGCCTCGACGAAAGCCTCGGGATGCGGGCGCACGCCGGAGAACTTCTGGAGCACGGCGAGCACATCAAGCGTTTCGGCATCGCCATCCGGATCCTCGCCGGTGGCGAGTGCCCGGGCTTTCGCGCGCTGCGCGCCGCCGGTGAGGAAGGACAGAAGCTCGAACAGCGAATCCGGGGCAGGGGACAGCGACACGTCCTCCGTCAGGACATCACGTAACGGCCGCCCCCGCACTTCCGTGACGTGGGAGGCGCCGAGCATGGCGATGATCTGGTCGACGAGGCCGAGGTCGTTGGTGGGAAAGAGCCCGAAGGCATCGCCAACGACATAGTCGAGACCGGCCTCGGCGAGGTCGAACTCAACATGAAAGGTGGCCTTTTCCGAACCTTCGGCGTTCAGCCGCTTGCGCGAGAGGAAGGTCACCTCCACAGGCGTCTCGCGTGACCGGCCGGGTACCGTCGCCGCAGCATGTTTTGCCGGCTCCGTTTCCGACGTGGCGGTGGGCGCGGCAGGCGCGGCGCCGATCTCGGCGGCCAGGCTCTTGAGGACCCGCATCGTGTCCTTGCCGCCGGGTACGCAGAGGTTCAGCCGTTCCTCCGATTTCAGCGCGAGGGCGTTGGCATAGTCGGCGCAGTTGTAGCCGCACTGGCCGCAGTCCTGCTGTGCCATGGCCGCCATCAGGCGCGGTGCCACAGGCTTGCCTTCGGCAAGCTTCATGCGCTCGCCGATCGCCATGGACGGGTCGTGCCAGGGAGCGTCATCGTTGCTGGCGAGATCGGAGGACGGGCCGCCGATATCGGCTGGAGTTTCGATGGCGACCGCGCCGGGAACGCCGCCGGGGGCGAGAGCCGCCGAGAAGAAGCCGGACAGCCATTGGCGCTGCTCGACCGAGAAGGGCGCGGAGTCCGGGATCAGCGCGTAGATCTGCGTGGTCGGATGGGCGGTCACTCCGCGGCCTCCTTCATGGTCGCGAGAGCCGGGGTCACAAGGGCATCGAGCGCCTCGGCCTCGTGACGGAGGGTGAAGGTCTGGAAGCTCTCGTCGGGCCCGGCGCGGTGCGCGAGATAGGTCTTCAGCAGCGCCTCGACATGACGGGGCGCGTCCTCGGCCTTCACGGCTTTCCAGAGATAGCGGCCGATCCGCGCGTTCTCGGCGAAGCCCCCGCCCACCGCGATGTCGTAGCCCTCGACCGTGTCGCCATCCTCGTTGATCGGAACGCGCGCGCCGATCAAGCCGATATCGCCGATATAATGCTGCGCGCAGGAATGGTGGCAGCCGGTGAGGTGGATGTTGACGGGAACGTCGATGGCGACGCGTGCCTCGACGTGGTCGGCGATCTCCAGCGCGTGGCGTTTGGTGTTGGACGCCGCGAATTTGCAGCCGGCATTGCCGGTGCAAGCGACGAGGCCGGCGCGGATCGGCGTCACCGTCGTCGAGAGACCGAGTGCGGCAATGCGCGCCTCGACTGCCGCGACCCTGGCGTCGGGAATGCCGGAGAGGATGAGGTTCTGCCAGACGGTGAGCCTGACATCGCCGTCGCCGAGCTCCCGGGAAATGGCGGCGAGGCCGTCCGCCTGAGCGCGCGTGAGCTTGCCGACGTTCATCACCACGCCGATCCAGTTCAGGCCGGCCTGCTTCTGCTTGTGGACGCCGACATGGGCGTAGCGGTCGGTGGCGGGGCGCGGCGCGATGTGCGCCTCGTCGATCCGCGCGAGCTTGGCGCCGAGCTTCTCCTCGACCGCCGCGATGAACTTCTCGAAGCCCCAGGCATCGAGCACATATTTCAGCCGCGCCTTGTTGCGGTTGGATCGGTCGCCGTGATCGACGAAGACGCGCACGATGGCATCCGCGACGGCCGTTGCTTCGTCCGGCCGGCAGAAGGTCCCGGTCGGGCGGGCAAGGTCATGGTGGCCGGATATGCCGCCAAGCACGATGCGCAGCCAGATGCCGGGCTCGGCGCCTGCGCCTTCCAGCACGTTCACCGCCTGGAAGCCGATATCGTTGGTCTCTTCCAGCGCCGGCGAGACACCCGCCCCGTCGAAGGAGACGTTGAACTTGCGGGGAAGGCCGTAGAGCACCCGCTCGTTCAGGATGTGGAAATGCCATTCGCGGCAGAGCGGCCGCGTGTCGATGAGTTCCTGCGCGTCGATCCCGGCAAGAGGCGAGCCCGTTACGTTGCGGATATTGTCCGCGCCGGAGCCCTTGGCGACGAGACCGAGATCGGCGAGGCCCTCCAGCAGCGCCTTGGCGCTTTCGGGGCGGATTTCGCGCATCTGAAGGTTCGCGCGCGTCGTGACGTGCAGGTAGTCGCCGCCGAATTCATGGGCGAGCGCAGCGCAGCCCGCGAGTTGGTGCGCCTTCAGGATGCCGTTCGGGATGCGCATGCGCAGCATGAAGCTGTCCTGCGCCGGAGCAACATTGAACAGCCCGAAATAGCGCCAGCGGAAATTGTCCGGGGGCGGGGGCAGTTTGCCGGTCGCGGCCTCCGTGGTCAGGCGATGGAAGGCGTCGAACGGATGCTCGTCGCGCTTCCACTTCTCCTGATCAACCAGCTTCTGGCCGGCCCTGGTCTGGGCATCCTGGGCGAGGAGGTGCGGCGCATCCGGACCGGTCGGCACGGCGGCCGAAGGCGTGGAGCCGCCAAGCCCGCCGACCGCACGGGAGGCGGCGGCACCTGCGACGAAACCCTCGAGATAGCGCTTCTGCTCGGCGCTGAAGTCCTGTGACATCCGATCCCCGTGTGGAGCGAGGGGCCGGCGTCATTGGCGGCCAGAAAGACTGGCCTCGTACAAAGCAAGAGGGGTGCCAGAACCATCAGGTCGCGAAAATACCCGCGATCTCAGCATATTGTGGCGATCCGAGAGACTCGCTGCAATCCAGCGCAATGCGGCCGATTTAGGCTTGCCGCGATTCGGTGCCGCCGAATTGTGCAATGCAGCAGCGAGCCCGCGTCGACGTGCCCGCACCGTAGTTGGGGCGCCAGTCGGGTCTATTTGCTGGCGGGCAGCGCCATCTGGGTCCACCAGGTGGTGAATGTGCCGTCGGCATGGACGGTCACCCCGACACAACTGATGAACAGGCCCTTGTCGGCGATGATCGAGTCCGTGAACGTTCCGTCAGGCGAGGTGAACTTCAGCTTGCACTCGACGAGGCGGATGTTCTCAGGCCGCAGATCGAACGACACCGCGCCCTTCGCCGGCACTTTGGCAGCGATCTCGATCGGGCTTCGCCAGAAATCGTCACCCTGGGACAGGACGGCGAGAGCGACGTTCTTGATCGTTGACCTGCCGTTGTTCCTGATCTCGACGGCTCGGCTCTTCTTCCTGTCGACGAAGCAGTGGCCTGGAACAACGTCGCTCGGAACGGCAGCTGCTGTAACCATCCTCGTGGTTTTGACAGTATATCTCATGACCAGTCCCCCCGCAGTCCTTTCGAACAGTGCGGCGAGCCAGCAAGGTGGTCAATGTCCGGAGAAAACCGATACTGGCGACGCTAGGTGACCCGCGGTTCACTTGCCTCGGGCAGCGCCGCGAGCAGGGCGATCAGCGCGCGGTCGTGCAGAACCAGCATGGTTTCCCGCCCCGACAGCCAGGCGCGGGCGTCCTCGACGGACTGGGCATCGGTGAGCTTGGCTTCGGCGATGACCCGGTCGGTGTCGATCTTGCCCCTGACGCGCGGCGCAGGGATCTGGATGATCTGCTGATGCAGATCGCGGAACGCGATGTCGCCGTGGATCAGGTCGAGCGCCTTGTGGTTCTCCAGATCGAGCGCCTCGAATTCCTGGCCGAGCTTCCAGGCCCGCTCCGCGATCGGCGGAGGGGCCGATTCCTCGGGGATCAGCAGCAGCCGCATGCGGCGGAGGGCCCAGCCGAAGCCGGCGGAGGCGGAGGCCCAGGACGTCGGGATGGCGAGCCAGAGGCCGACAATCGTCGGCGACATCCAGGCGAAGATATAGGGCGAGATCGAGAAGGCGGCGATCGCGGCGACGATGCCGAGGGCGGTGTGCCGCCAGTGTCGCTGGACGATGGCGCGGAAGGGAATCGAGCCGTCGTCCCGGCGCTGCGTCTTCCAGCCGGTGTCGCGCCCGGAAATGATCGAGAAGACCGAACTCGACTGGATCAGCATCATCACCGGTGCGATCAGCGCCGAGAGGATGATCTCCAGCACGGTGGAGATGGTCAGCATGATCGCGCCGCCACTGCCGCGCCGCGCCGGGCCGTTCAACAGGGTGACGAACCAGCCGAAGACCTTGGGCGCCAGCAGGATGCCCATGGTGATCAGGAACAGATTGTAGGCGCGCTCGGAATCGAAGACCGGCCAGGCCGGGAACAGCGTGAACTGGTTGGTGAAATATTCCGGGCGGATGAAGGCGGCCTGCAAGGCGAGCAACAGGCCGATGAGCAGCTGGACGAACCAGAGCGGGCTCGACACATAGCTCATGATGCCGGTGGCGAGATGCTGCCGCGTCGCCCAGTGCAGGCCCTTGGCGCCGATGACCCGGCTGTGCTGAAGGTTGCCCTGGCACCAGCGGCGGTCGCGGATGGCAAGGTCCATCAGCGAAGGCGGGCTTTCCTCGTAGGATCCGTCGAGATGGGTCAGCATGTAGACGGCATAGCCGCGCCGCCGGATCAGGCCGGCCTCGACGAAGTCGTGGCTCAGGATGTGACCGCCGAAGGGCGGCTTGCCCGGAAGGTCCGGGAGCCCGGCGGACGACGCGAAGGCCTCCATGCGGATGATGGCGTTGTGGCCCCAGTAATTGCTGTCCCGGCCGGACCAGACGGCAAGACCCGCCGCGCAGACGGGTCCATAGACACGCGCGGCGAACTGCTGGAGCCGCGCGATCAGCGTGTTGCGGTTGATGAGCCGGGGCAGCGTCTGGATGATGCCGGAATCCGGGTCCTTCTCCATCGCGTCGGCGAGCGCGACAATCGTCTCGCCGGTCATGACGCTGTCGGCATCGAGCACGATCATATGGGCGTAGTTGCCGCCCCATTGCGTGACGAAATCGGCGATGTTGCCGGCCTTGCGCGCCGTGTTCTTGGGGCGATGACGGTAATAGACGCCGACGTCCGGCAGCCGCTCGCGCAGGGCGACGAAAGCACGCTCCTCGGCGATCCAGATGTCGGGATCGGTCGTGTCCGACAGGAAGAAGAAGTCGAAGGATGCGCCATGGCCGGTGGCGATGACGTCCTCGGCGATGGCTTGCACCGTGCCGAAGACCCTGGCCGGGCTCTCATTGTAGATCGGCATGACCAGCGCCGTGCGCTCGGTCAGGGCATCCGGGAGCACCGGCTTGCGGTTGAGGCCGTTCCACAACAGGTGTCCGAGTCCGAGCAGGCCCGTAGTGAAGGCCAGCCCGATCCACGAGAAATTGATGACGAACAGGATGAGGAAGGCCCATTCCAGCAGCGTCACGCCGCCAGCCTCGACCACCTTGTACATCTGCCAGGCGCCGAATCCCGTGATCGCCGCCATGCCGCCGAAGGCGACGAGGCGGGAGAAGGCAGGCTTGCGCCAGAGCTCCGGCGCAAGGCGCGGCCGCCGCTCGGCCCGGTTCCACCGGCGCAGCGACTGGGCGGGCATGGCGAGCGGGGCATGCGCAGGCATGGCGGCGCGTTCGCGGGCGACCGGCTGAACTGCCGGCCGTTCGGTCAGGGCGTCCATCGATAGAGCCATGTCTCGCTTTGCGCCTGTCCTTCGCGCTCCAGAACCAGCCTCAGTTCCACCTGATTGGCGGTCTCCGGGTCAAGATCGAATGCGACGCGAAAGAGTTTTACTTCGGGGACCAGCCGGCCATCGACGCCGAGCACCCTGCCACGCTGATTGGTGAGATTGGGTCGAAGATTCTGCGCCTTTGCCGGATCGGCGAAGTCGTCGGAGGAGAAGTCGACGAGGAAGCGCCGCCGGCGGCCGCCTCCGGGCGCGCGGCCGGTGCGCGTCGCGGAGACCCACGCGACCTGCGGTCGTTCGGGCGGCGACCAGCACCAGTGCATGCGGTAGGTGAAGGAATGCTCGGTGCCCCGGCCGAGCGGCGCGCGCGGGCGCCAGTAGGCTAGGATGTTGCGGTTCATCTCGTCGTTGACGGGGATCTCGACGAGTTGAACCTGCCCCTGACCCCATTCGCCGAGCGGCTCGATCCAGACGCTCGGCCGCCGTTCGAAACGGCCGTCGAGGTCGTTGAAAGCCTCGAAGCGCCGGTCGCGCTGCAACAGGCCGAAGCCGCGCGGATTCTGATCGACGAAGGCCGCGATCTGCAGCGTGTCGGGGTTCTGGACGGGCCGCCAGATCCATTCGCCGTTGCCGTTCCAGATCTGCAGGCCGTTGGTGTCGTGGACGGCGCCGCGCACGTCGTCGATGTTGATGCGGTCGTTGGGGGCGAAGAGATAGTTCGCCGTCATCGGCGCGATGCCGACATGGGCAAGGTCGGCGCGCGGGAATAGCGTCGCCTCGACATCGCAGACGGTGACATCGCCGGGCCGGATGGAGAAGCGGTAGAGCCCGGTGACGTTCTCCGAGTCGAGCAGGCCGTGGACCACGAGGCTCGATCCGCCGGGGCCGGGACGCTCGATCCAGAAGGCGCGGAACGAGGGGAATTCCTCGCCCTGCGCCTCGGCGACGTTGAGGGTGAGGCCGCGGGCCATGATGCCGAAGGCCTGCCCGCGCGCGAGCGCGCGAAAGAGGCTCGCCCCCTGAAAGACGAGGAACTCGTCGGCGGGATCGGGGCGATTCAGTGCGGCGAAGGCACGGAAACCGCTGAACGGCACCTGGATGTCGGCGGGCGGCGGGGGAACGCTGCCATAGTCGTACATGTCGGCGGCAAAACGCTGGTCGCGGATAATGCCGCCATCGACGGTGCGGATCGTCACGGGCGTCGTGAAGACGTTGCCGGCGGGCAGGAGGTCGAGCGTGAATCCGCGATTCTCGCCAGCCCAGATGCGCCGCTCGGGCTTGAAGCGAATCTGCCGGTATTGCTCGAGGTTGAGCTGGGCGAAGCCGCGAGGGATTTCGGCACGCGGCGCCTGGAACGGGGCACGCGAAACCTCGCGCGCGAAATCGATCAGCGCGTCCCGCGAGATCGCCTGCCCGTCCGACACGGCAGCCTGCGCGGTCTGGAGCGCGGTCTGCTGGGCGAAGGCTGAGCGGGCCGACGCCATCAGGGCGGGCGCGGCCAGAAGGGATGTGAGGAGGGTGCGGCGGCTCGGCATGAAGCGGTCGGTCGGCGGTTCTTTCGGGCGGGCCCGGCCCCCGGTCGGCGGGCATGCGCTGGAGGCAGGTGGGGTTATAGACGAATTCGAGGCGAAGACGAGGGACTTCACTCCACTTCGCGCCGGCGCAGCATGGGCAGAATGTCTGGCGGAGCTGTGGCGGCGATGAGGCCGACAAGGACAAGGGCCATGCCTGCGAGATGGAAGGCACGGAACTCCTCGCCGAGGAAGATCACGGCCATGCCGACCCCATAGACGGGCAGCAGGTAGAGGAAGCAGGACGTGATCGACGGCCCGACGACCTTCACACCGTACTGGTAGAGCGAGAAGGCACCGACGGCCGAGAACAGCGCCAGTGCCACCACGCCGAGCCAGATCCGGCCGGTATCGGGCCAGCCTCCCTGCGTCGCCAGTTCGACCAGCGCGAAAGGCGCGAGCACAGCCGTTCCCGCGAGGGCGATGGCGGCGAACAGGGTCAAGGTCGGTATGGCGGTCAGCCGGTCGTTCTTCAGCACGAGCGAATAGACCGCCCAGGCTAGGGCGGCGGCCGCCATGCCGATGTCGCCGGGATTGAGATCAAGGCGCGCGAGCGAGCCGAGATCGCCCCGGAGGACGATCACGGCGACGCCCAGCATGGCGAGCGCGACACCGCCGAGCCGCGCCAGCGGCAGCCGGCGCCCCCAGGCCGCCGCCTCGATCAGAAGGACGAGAACGGGCGAGGTCGTGTAGATCAGCGTGCCGTTGGTCGCCGTCGTCATGCCGAGGGCCCAGTAGACGCCTGCACCGCATATCCCCATGCCGAGAAAGCCCAGCAGCAGGATACGTCGCCATGACATGACCAGGCGCTCACGCTCGGCAGCGAGCGAACCCCAGGTGAACGGCAACAGCAGGATGGCGGCGACGCCCCAGCGCAGCGCGGCGAGCGTGAAGGGCGGAACGGCATCGCCCATGGCACGGGCAATGACCAGATTGGACGAAAACAGCAGCGGCATGACAAGCAGCAGCAGGTAGGCGCGCTTTGCCTCGCTCGTTGTCGCCATGATTCCCGCCCCGGAGGCATTCCCCCTCTCGCTGACAGCAAGCATGCCGGCGGTACTCTGGCAAGCGGGTGCGATTCATGGCTGCGGCGCAACCCCGGTGCTGCTGGATCGCAGGTCGGCGACCTATCGTCCGCGCCCTATCAAATGGGGGAATGCAGGTGCTGACGCGATTGCGGGCGCTCGCGGCCGACGGGCCGGTCGTTCTGACGCTTGGCGTTGTGGCGGGACTTGCGCTCCCGCCGCTGGCCGACGCCGTGCGACCGCTGCTGACGGCCTGTGTCTTCGTCTTCGTTGCGGGCACGTTCCTCCGGCTGGATGGCGCGTCGGTTCTGGCGGCGCTGAAGAACCCGCGTTTCGGCATTGTCCTGCCTTTCGCCGCGATCGTGCTGACGCCGCTGGCCGTGGCCCAGGGGGCGGCCGCGATCGGCTGGACGGGCCCGCTCGCGGCGGCGCTCGTGCTCAGCCTTGCCGCACCGCCGTCGAGCGCCAACGCTGCGATCGCCCGGATGCTGGGCGCGACGGGATCGATCGCCTTCGTCGTCACGACGGTCGCGACCTTCGCCGTCCCGCTGTCGGCGCCGCTCGTCATGATGCTGTCGGGATCAACACAGGCGAACCTGTCGCCGGCCGATCTCGCCGTCCGCCTGTTCCTGTTGCTCGGCGCTGCCGGCGGGTTGACGCTTATCCTCAGACGCTTCGCGCCCCGTTTCGTCGAGGACAATGGCGGCCTGTTCGACCGCGTGGTGGTCGCAGCCCTGTTCGTGTTCGCCATGGCGACGATGAGCGGCGTGCCGCGGCTGTTCTGGGCCGATCCGGCAACGGTGCTGCTGACGGTCGTGGTCGCCTATGCCGCGAACGTCATCCTCGCGCTGGGCTTCGCGCTGGCTTCGCCCGGTCAGCTTGCCGATCGCATCGAGATCGGGCTGACCATGGGCAACCGCAACGTCGGGTTGATCTGGGCGGCGCTCGGCAGCGGCATCGACCCATTCGTCGCGCTCTACTTCGCCGCCGCGCAGTTTCCGATCTTCACGACGCCGCTGCTGATCCGGCTGCTGCGCCGGCCGCGACCGGTCTAGCCGACCGCCTTGATCTCGCTGCGGAGCTCGGCCCGCGAGAGCTTGCCGACCGGCGTCTTCGGCAGGCTGTCGCGGAATTCCAGCGCCGCCGGCATTTCGTGCTTGCCGACCTTGTCCTTCAGGAAGACCTGCAACTCCTCCAGCGTAAAGGGCTTGGCGCCCTCGCGCAGCGTGACGAAGGCCTTGGCTGCCTCGCCGCGATAGCTGTCCGGCACGCCGAGCACGATGACCTCGGCGACGGCCGGATGCTCGTAGACGACCTGCTCTATCATCTGCGGATAGACGTTGAAGCCGCCGGAAATGATCATGTCCTTCTTGCGGTCGACGATGAAGAAGAACCCGTCCTCGTCCATGAAGCCGATATCGCCGGTGAGAAACCAGCCGTCGGCGTAGGAGGCCTTCGATTCCTCCGGCTTGTTCCAGTAACCGCGGGTGACGTTCGGGCCGCGGATGCGGATCTCGCCGATCTCTCCCGGCGGCAGCACCTTGTGCGGGTCGTCGAGGGCGCAGATGTCCAGTTCCAGTCCGGGCAGGGGAAGGCCGATGGTGCCGGGCTTGGACAGGCCGGTATTCGGCACGTTGGTGCCTGCCGGCGACGTTTCGGTCATGCCCCAGCCGCCGGTCAGGCGGAAGCCGGCGCGGCTCTCGAACCGCCGCGCGATCTCGACCGGCAGCGGCGCGCCGCCGGACGCCGCATAGATCAGCGACGACAGATCGACGGTTGCGAAACGGGGATGGTTGACCAGCGCGATCCACATGGTCGGAACGCCCGGGAAGATGGTCGCGCGGCGCTTCTCGAAATCGTCGAAAGTCTGGTCCGGGTCGAAGCGCATGCGCAGCATCAGGCAGGAGCCGCGCGTCAGCTGGCGCAGCATGACGCTGGTCAGGGCGTAGATGTGGAACAGCGGCAGGACGAGGATGATCTTGTCCTTGGCGGGATCGCCGGTCGGCAGCGCCACCTGCCAGGCGTCATAGATGGATACCGCCGAGGTGAGGTTGCCGTGGCTGAGCATGGCGCCCTTCGGCATGCCGGTCGTGCCGCCGGTATATTGCAGCAGGGCGACGTCGTCGGGTTTCACCTCCGGCCAGGCGGCCGGGCGCGCGGCGCCGTCCACGAAGGACGAGAAGGTGACGATGCCCGGCTTGTCGGGGATCGGAAGCGTCGGGATGCCGGACGGGCCGAAGGCGGCATCCTCGGTGACGATCAGCCGGTCGATCAGTCCGGCATCGAAGAGCTTCAGGGCCGTGCCGAACAGCGGGGCGATGTCGGTGGTGACCAGCGTGCGCGCGCCGGCATCCTTCAGCTTGTAGGCGAGGACGCGTTCGGCATCGAGCGGCGAGAGATGGGCGAGCCGGATGCCGGCCTTGGCTGCGCCGAAGAAGGAGATCGGGTGATAGGGAGTGTTCGGCAGGTAAAGAGCGACCGTGTCGTTGCGGCCGAGGCCGGCGCGGAGCAGTGCGCCGCCGAAGGCATCGGACCGGCGGCCGAGCTCGGCATAGCTGATGAACTGATCGCGGAACTCGAAGGCCGGGCGCTCGTCGAAGCTGGCGGCGGCTTCGTCGACCAGCGTGCCGAGCGTCGTGACGCGGATCGGCGCGTCCCAGCGCACACCCGGCGGATAGGACTTTTCCCAAGCGAACGGCCTGGATGCCATGCGGAATTCCTCCCTGACCGGCGGATGTTTCCGGACAGCCCGGGCTCCGCTCTTGTTCTGGATGTTGGACGACCGCTCACGCGGCGCGCGCAAACCGGCGGGTCAGCGCACTGCCAGCCTTTGTCCGTCGAAAACGGCCGGTTTGCAATTCACACCTGCGGAGGAGAGCGTCGCGCAGAGGCGTGTTGCGGCGTTGGCATTGGAAAGCGGGCCGACCACGAGCCGCAGTTCGACCGCTCCCTGGCGTCCTTCCTGCACGGCGACCACCGGGCGCAGCCCCTCCATGATCGGGCCATGCTGGTTGCGGAACTGCTGCCAGCGCGCGCGCAGGGCGTCCATGGTGGCTTCGCCTGCGATGTCGACGCCGAACTCGGTGCGGATGGCGGTGGAGTCCTGGGTGTCGGGCGGTGCGGCGGCGGCCTGGTTCGGCGGCGGGCTCGGCACGGGTGCGGTGGCGGGCGCGGGCTGGGCGGCTGCCGGTGCGGTGGCGGTAACAGGGGCCGGTGGCTGAACTGCGGAGGCGGGTGGTGGCGCGGCCTCGATGACGCGAACCGGCCGCGGCTGGGCCGGCTCCGATCGTGGAATGGATGCTGTCACGTCGCCCACCGTGCGCTCGACGGCGGCAAGCCGGTCGATCAGCGCCTCGCGCTCCGCAGCCATGAGCCGCAGCTGGTCGGCGAGCCGGCGGGTCTCATAGACAAGCATCGGGTCGGCGGCAGGCTGGCGGGGCGGCTCGGCGCGTTGCGCCACCTGAACCGGCGGCGAGGGCGCAAACAGCCGCGCGACGCGCTGCGAACCAGCCTCGGTACGCGTCGCGATGATGGCCGCGGAGACCATGAACAGCGCAACGCCGGCCCAGGTCATCAGGCGCGACATGAGACGCCGCGGCGGCTCGTCGGTCAGTCCGTCGAGCTTCGCGGTCAGTTCGGCATCGTCCTTGTCGCGGCTGGCCTTGAGCATGGCGCGTCAGATGTCGCTGATTCGACGGTCCAACGTCCATCGGGACGATCGATCAGCCCCGGCCGCGATAGGGCGCGACGCCCTGCTCCGGGATCCAGACGCCGCGCGGCGGCTCGCCGGTCTGCCAGAACACGTCGATGGGAATGCCCCCGCGCGGATACCAGTAGCCGCCGATCCTCAGCCAGCGGGGATCGATGACGCTGACGAGCTTCTTGCCGATCGCGACCGTGCAGTCCTCGTGGAACGCGCCGTGGTTGCGGAACGAGGTCAGGTACAGCTTCAGCGATTTCGATTCCACCAGCCACTGATCGGGAACGAAATCGATGACGAGATGGGCGAAGTCCGGCTGCCCCGTCACCGGGCAGAGCGAGGTGAATTCCGGCGCGACGAAGCGCGTGACGTAGTTGGTGTCGGCATGCGGGTTCGGCACGCGGTCGAGTTCCGCCACTTCGGGGGAGGCGGGGGTTTCGACCGCCTTGCCGAGCTTCAGTTCGGTCATGGCTGCTTGTCTCCGGTCCTGCCGCGCAAATCCGCGCGGATTTCGCCGCCGGTCCGTGAACTTTGCGCCCCTGCGCCGCCACAGAACACCGACAGCCTGATTGGCGCGGGTGATAGCAGATCGACCGCGCGAAGGGGAATGCCGCAGGCGGTGGCCGGCATTCCCGAGAAGAGGAATGCGCATGGCCGCCGCGTCCCTCGGCACCTATTCCTTCGGCATCGACCATCCGGCCGATCTCGCATTGACGGTCGCCGCCTATAATTGCGCCCCGCTCGGCGTCATCCGGGCGCTGTGCGACGGCGCGCTGGTCGATGTCGCCAGTTCAAACGGCTTCACGCCGCTGATGTGGGTGGCGTTCCGCTCGGGCATCGGCTTCGACCCGATGGCCTCGGCCCGCTGGCTTCTGGCCGCGGGCGCCGACGTCAACCGGGTGGGTGGCAACCTGCCGGCCACCGCGCTGACCCTTGCCTGCGAGATGCACAATGCCGAGCTGGTCGGGCTGCTCCTGCGCAACGGCGCCGATCCGGACCCGCCGCGTCATGTGGATTCCCCCGTTCATTGCGCCTTGCCGGCGGCCGATGTCGTGGCCCTGCTGATTGCCGCCGGCGCGGACCGCAACCGCATCTACCGGAAGCAGACGGCGCTCGAGCGCTATCTGGAAGGCTGGGCCGATCCGGAATTCGGCGACCCGGACCGGGATGCGGCCATGCGGCGGCTGCTCGGGTAACGGTTCTGGCGGGCGGATGGCTGCAAGCCATGCCGAAAAGCCGGCCGGACCTGCCTCCGGCGGCTTGAACGGCCCGGCCCATGCTGTAGAACCCCGCCATCCTCCTCCGCAGCGCAACAGAGGCCGCAATGACAGCCATCGTCGACATTATCGCCCGCGAAATCCTCGACAGCCGGGGCAATCCGACGGTGGAGGTTGACGTACTGCTGGATGACGGCGCGAAGGGCAGGGCGGCGGTCCCGTCGGGCGCTTCCACCGGCGCGCACGAGGCGGTCGAGCTTCGCGACGGCGACAAGGCGCGCTATCTCGGCAAGGGCGTGCGCAAGGCCATCGACGCCGTCAACGGCGAGATTTTCGACGCGCTTTCCGGTCTGGACGCCACCAACCAGGTGCAGATCGACGAGACGATGATCGCGCTCGACGGAACGGCCAACAAGAAGCGGCTCGGCGCCAACGCCATTCTCGGCGTCTCGCTGGCCACCGCCAAGGCGGCCGCCATTTCCCGCGACCTGCCGCTCTACAAGTATGTCGGCGGGGCCTTCGCCCATGTGCTGCCGGTTCCGATGATGAACATCGTCAATGGCGGCGCCCATGCCGACAATCCCATCGACTTCCAGGAATTCATGATCATGCCGGTCGGCGCGCCGACCTTCGCCGACGCCGTCCGCACCGGCTCGGAGATCTTCCACACGCTGAAGGCGGCCCTGAAGGCCGACGGCCACAACACCAATGTCGGCGACGAGGGTGGCTTCGCCCCGAACCTGAAATCGGCGCAGGCGGCGCTCGACTTCGTCATGACCGCCATCGACAAGGCCGGCTACAAGGCCGGCGACGACGTGGTGATCGCACTCGACTGCGCCGCGACCGAGTTCTTCAAGGACGGCAACTACGTCTATGAAGGCGAGCGCAAGACCCGCGATCCCAAGGCGCAGGCGAAGTACCTCGCCAAGCTCGTGGCCGACTACCCGATCCTCTCCATCGAGGACGGCATGGCCGAGGACGATCTCGAAGGCTGGAAGATCCTCACTGATCTCGTTGGCTCCAGGTGCCAGCTGGTCGGCGACGACCTGTTCGTCACCAACACCAAGCGCCTGTCGATGGGCATCGACAAGGGCCTCGGCAACTCGATCCTCGTGAAGGTCAACCAGATCGGCACGCTGACCGAGACGCTTGCGGCCGTCTCCATGGCCCACAACGCCGCCTATACCGCGGTGATGTCGCACCGCTCGGGCGAGACTGAGGATGCCACGATCGCCGATCTCGCGGTCGCTACCAATTGCGGACAGATCAAGACGGGTTCGCTGGCGCGCTCCGACCGCACGGCCAAGTACAACCAGCTCATCCGCATCGAGGAGGAACTGGGCACGCAGGCCCGCTATGCCGGCCGCAACGCCCTGAAGGCGAAGCGCTGATCCCGTCCGCGGGCCGGCGCGAAGGCGCGTCGGCCTCCGACGGCTGAATATGAAAACGGCGGGCTTCGGGCCCGCCGTTTTTGCGTCTCAGGAGGCGTCGGCCGATCAGGTCCGGCGTTCGCCCGGGCGATCGCCGGTATTGCTCTTGCCGCCCGAACCACCGCCGGACTGATCGGGCTGCGCCTGGCCGGGGGACGAAGGCGGCATGCCCGGCGATGTCGAGCGGCCGCCGCTGGTATCGGGAGCGGCCGGAGCGGGCGCGCGCTGGCCGCCGGCAGAACCTGCGCCCTGGTCGCGCGGCGTGAAGCGGTCGAAGGCCGTCAGCATGGTCTGGAAGGTCTGAACCGACTCGGAGATGAAGCCGACCGTCACGCCGCCATCGAAATCGACGTCCCATTCGAGAACGAGGTCGCCGTCGGAATCGATATAGGTCTTGGCGAAGCGCTTCTCGTAGTTCCAGGCGTTGACGAAAGCGTGCGTGAAGCGATCATTCCGCTCGAACAGGGCGCGGTATTGGATCGACTGGCAGCCGGTATCGTTGCAGGCATAGAAGAAGACGGTCACGCGGCGGTTGCCGATCTGCGTCCGGAGCCGGGTTCGGTTGTTCTCCGAAACGATCTCGGCGCGGTGGCCGCGATTGCGCAGCAGGCCCGCCATCTGGTTGGGCGTGATGCGGTCGAGGGTCTCGCCGCCGGATTGCTCCTGCCTGGGCTGGCGCTTCTGGGCGTCTGCCGAGGGCGCGAAGCCCGCAAGGAGGGCCAGGGCGGCCAGCGCGGCGAGGGTGGTTGGACGTTTCGTCATCGTCAGCTCCTGATCGGCGCCCGATCGAGGCGCCATCTCCCAAACGAGGCTCGATCGCGAAGGTTTCGGCCGGATGGCCGCCGGGTCTTCCGCATATTGCGCCGGAACACGGCCCGGGCAAAGCGCGGATTGCGGGGGCCGCCGGTGCGCGCGTCTGCTTGACGACGGGCTTGCCAGCCGCGTCGGCATGGCAAACCTGCGCCGTTCCTTGTTGCGATGCAGCAGCCAAGGCGCGATGGGTGTCGGACCGATATGTCCAGTTCCCCCCCATCCAAGCTCGCGCTGGCCGCCATGTTCCTGGCGGTGGCGATCTATGGCGGCCAGTTCGTTTCGGTTCGCTGGGGTCTGCAATCCGGCTTGTCGGCCTATGACATGGCGGCCCTGCGGTTCATTTTCGCCGGCGCGGTCATGCTGCCCTTCTTCGTGCGCGCCGGCATCGGCAATTGTGCCGGCCTCGGCTGGGGCAAGGGAATCGCGCTGGTGCTGACGGGCGGCGTGCCGCTCACCGTGCTGTCCAATGTCGGCCTGATATTCGCGCCCGCGGCCCACGCCTCGGCGATCCAGCCCGGCATGGTGGCGGTGACCGCCACGGTGCTCGCCTATCTCGGCATGCGGGTTCGCCTGCCGTTCTGGGCGGCTGTCGGCTTCGCCATCGTGCTGTCCGGGCTTGCCGCGATAGCCGTCGCCGGATCGACGGGGCGGGAAGGCGGCATGACCATCCTCGGCGATGCGCTCTTCGTCGTCTGCGGCCTCGGCTGGGGCACATTCACCTGGCTGTGCGGGCGCTGGCAGGTGCCCTCGGTGACGGGCGCCGCCGTCGTTTCGGTGCTGTCGGCGGTCGCCTTCCTGCCATTCTATTTCCTGCTTCTCGATCCGGGCCTCGCGCAGGTTCCGTGGCCGATCATCGCCTTCCACGGCATCAACCAGGGCATTCTCAACGTCGCCATCGGCCTGCTGATGTGGACTTACGGTGCGCGCACGCTGGGCATCGCGCTTGCCGCGCGCTTTCCGCCGATGATCCCCGTTCTGGGCACGCTGATCGGCATTCCCGCGCTGGGCGAGGTGCCGAGCCCGCTTGCCGCGCTCGGCGTAGCCGGCATCGTCGTCGGCCTGCTGGTGGCGACCCTCGCCGGCACCGGCCGGCGATAGCCTTCAGGAAGCATTAACGCTCCTGAAACCGGCAGCAGGCATGATGCCTGCATGGTCGTGCGCACCAGACGTCAGCGAATCCTTCAAGCCGCCGGGCTCTACCTCGCGGCAGCGGCGATGATCGCCTATTTCGGCTTCCACGCCTATCACGGCGAGCACGGCATTCGCGCCAAGCAGCAGTTCATCGCCCAGATCGACGACCTCAACAGGGAACTGGCGGCTCTGCGGTCGGAAAAGGCCGAGGTCGCCCGGCGTGTGACGCTGCTTCAGGCCGGAGCGCTCGATCCCGACCTTCTGGATCAGCGCGCGCGGCAGATCCTGAACTTCGCCGATCCGCGCGACCTCGTGCTGATCCTGCGGCGGCGCTGACACACCCGGCACGCGCGAGGCCATAAACCTGAAATCGGTTGACGGCCCATCGTCAACCGAAATGCAGTTAAGTCGCTGATTGCGTTGCAATGCCAATGGTTTGTGCGCTGCACAAGCCCAACGCCGGCGATCTTCCCTCGCGCCGTGTCCAGCGCTACATGTTGGGGACGATGGCAGCGCAGGGGAAGCATATGGCTGCAACCGGGACCAAGGCCGCGGCGGCGAAGACGTCGAAATCCGCGGCGACCGCCAAGGCGGCGGGCGCGAAAAGCGCGGGCAAGGCGAAGCCTGCAGGCTTCTCCAGGGAGCAGGATCTCGACGCCTATCGCGAGATGCTGCTGATCCGCCGCTTCGAGGAGAAGGCCGGCCAGATGTACGGCATGGGCCTGATCGGCGGCTTCTGCCACCTCTATATCGGCCAGGAAGCGGTCGTCGTCGGCATGCAGATGGCGTCCAGGGCCGGCGATCAGATGATCACCGGCTACCGCGACCACGGCCACATGCTCGCGACCGGCATGAGCGCCAACGGCATCATGGCCGAGCTGACCGGCCGGCGCGGCGGCTATTCGCGCGGCAAGGGCGGCTCGATGCACATGTTTTCCGCCGAGAAGCATTTCTACGGCGGCCACGGCATTGTCGGCGCGCAGGTGTCGCTCGGTACGGGCCTCGCTTTCGCCAACCGCTATCGCGGCAATGACAACGTCTCGCTGACCTATTTCGGCGACGGCGCGGCCAATCAGGGCCAGGTCTACGAGAGCTTCAACATGGCCGCGCTCTGGAAGCTGCCGGTCATCTACGTCATCGAGAATAACCGCTATGCCATGGGCACGGCGGTCACGCGCGCCTCCGCGCAGACGGATTTCTCCAAGCGCGGCCTGTCGTTCAACATTCCCGGCGAGCAGGTCGACGGCATGGACATCCGCGAGGTCTATGCGGCCGCGCAGCGCGCGATGGAATGGTGCCGGTCGGGCAAGGGCCCCTACATTCTCGAGATGCAGACCTACCGCTATCGCGGCCATTCGATGTCGGACCCGGCCAAGTACCGGACCAAGGACGAGGTGCAGAAGATGCGCACCGAGCACGATCCGATCGAGCAGGTCCGCGAGCGCCTCCTGAAGGACTGGAAGGTCGCCGAGGACGAGCTGAAGAAGATCGACGCGTCCGTTCGCGACATCGTGGCCGAGAGCGCCGAGTTCGCCACCAACGATCCCGAGCCCGATCCGTCCGAGCTCTGGACCGACATCCTGAAGTGAGGGCTGCGGGGTGACGGCGGGCCACATCATCGCGGGAGGCGTCTTCGTGATCGCCGCCGGCGCATGGCTCGTGGCCGCCTGGTCCGCCTTCCAGGCCTGGGTGATCTCCGAGCGGCACGAGCCCTACCGCGCCCTCGGTCTCAGTCGCTTCGTCAACTGGATGGGCGCGATCAAATACATGCCGGCCGAGGCGAAGCCGCATCTCGTCCGTTTCTACAAGGCCGTCGGCGTGTTCTTCATCGCCGTCATCGCCGGGATCGCCACGTCAATCGTTTCCGCCCGTTCCTGACCTCCTGATCGGAAGCCTTCCATGCCTGTCAACATCCTGATGCCGGCGCTTTCGCCCACGATGGAGAAGGGCAACCTCGCCAAGTGGACCAAGAAGGAAGGCGACAAGGTCAAGCCCGGCGACATCATCGCCGAGATCGAGACCGACAAGGCCACGATGGAGGTCGAGGCGGTCGACGAGGGTATCCTTGCCCGTATCGTCGTCCCCGAAGGCACGCAGGACGTGCCGGTGAACGAGCTGATCGCCGTGCTGGCGCAGGAGGGCGAGGACGTTTCGGCCCATCCCACCGAGCAGCCGCGCGAGGCCAAACCGCAACAGCCAGCCGCCGCGTCCGTGGCCAGCCCGGCCGTGTCGGTGACGCCTCCCTCGGCTGCGCCGGCGGCGACCGTTGCCGCCGATCCCGATATTCCCGCTGGCACGGAGATGGTGACGATCACCGTCCGCGAAGCGCTGCGCGACGCCATGGCCGAGGAGATGCGCAAGGACGAGGCTGTCTTCGTCATGGGCGAGGAGGTCGCGGAGTATCAGGGCGCCTACAAGATCACGCAGGGGCTTTTGCAGGAGTTCGGCGCGCGGCGCGTCATCGACACGCCGATCACCGAGCACGGCTTCGCGGGCATCGGCGTCGGTGCGGCCTTCACCGGCCTGAAGCCCATCGTCGAGTTCATGACCTTCAACTTCGCCATGCAGGCGATCGACCAGATCATCAACTCGGCCGCAAAGACGCTCTACATGTCCGGCGGCCAGATGGGCTGCCCCATCGTGTTCCGTGGCCCGAACGGCGCGGCGGCGCGCGTCGCGGCCCAGCACAGTCAGGACTATTCGGCCTGGTACTCGCACATTCCCGGCCTCAAGGTCGTCGCGCCCTACACGGCAGCGGACGCGAAAGGCCTCCTGAAGGCCGCGATCCGCGACCCGAACCCGGTCATCTTCCTTGAGAACGAGATCCTCTACGGCCAGAGCTTCGAGGTGCCGAAGCTCGATGATTTTGTCCTGCCCATTGGCAAGGCGCGCATCCACCGCCCCGGCAAGGACGTGACCATCGTCGCCTGGTCCATCGGCATGACCTACGCGACCAAGGCGGCGGCCGAACTTGAAAAGCTCGGGATCGACGCCGAGGTGATCGACCTTCGCTCACTGCGGCCGCTCGACACCGAGACCATCATCGCCTCGGTGATGAAGACCGGGCGAATCGTCACGGTCGAGGAAGGCTGGCAGCAGTCCGGCGTCGGCGCGGAAATCTCCGCGCGCGTGGTCGAGCAGGCCTTCGACTATCTCGACGCGCCGCCCGTCCGCGTCTCGGGCAAGGACGTGCCGATGCCCTATGCCGCCAATCTCGAGAAGCTGGCGCTGCCGTCGGTCGCCGAGGTCATCGAGGCGGTCAAGGCCGTCACCTACAAGTAATCCGGAGGGGTGATGCCAGCGCCCTTCGAGGCTCTCGCCGTTCCACCAGCTGCCCTTGAGAAGGGCGGCGTGGAGATCGTGCGCGCCGCCATCGTCGAGGGCGGGCTGCACATCTCGGTGCGCCGCGCCTTCGAGGATGCGCAGGCCTGGGGCATGGTGCTCGCCGACATCGCCCGCCATGTCGCGCGCATCCACGCCATGGAGACCGGCGCGCCGGAGGGCCTGACCCTCGACCGCATCCGCAACATGCTCGACGCCGAACTCGACAGCCCGACCGATCCGGGCACGACCACCGCCATCAGCTAACCGGCCCCGTCCGGAGGACGATCATGCCCATCGACATCCTGATGCCCGCGCTGTCCCCGACGATGGAGAAGGGGAATCTCGCCAAGTGGCTGAAGAAGGAAGGCGACACGATCAAGGCCGGCGACGTCATCGCCGAGATCGAGACCGACAAGGCGACCATGGAGGTCGAGGCGGTCGATGAGGGCATCCTCGCCAGGATCGTCGTGCCCGAGGGCAGCCAGGACGTGCCGGTGAACCAGCTGATCGCCGTGATCGCTGGTGAAGGCGAGGACGTGAAGGCAGCGGCCGGCGGGGCAGGGGCGAAGCCCGCGGTAGCGGCTCCCGCGCCGAAGGCTCCGGAAGCCAAGGCCGCGACCGGAGGCGGGATGGGCAACGCGGCTCCGGCCAAGGCCGAGGAAAAGCCGCAGCCGGTGCCTGCGGCCCCCGCCAGCATCGCGCAGGCAGCGTCCGGCATTCGCCTGTTCGCCTCGCCGCTGGCGAAGCGCCTCGCCAAACTCGACGGCATCGACCTGTCGAAGGTGGTCGGCACCGGCCCGCATGGCCGCATCGTCGAGCGCGACGTGAAGGCGGCGGCTGCCGGCGGCACCGCCAGGGCCGCTCCTGCGACAGCGAGCGCTGCCGCGTCGACGCCGGCCGCGCCGAAGCCGGCGCCGGTCTCCGCCCCCTCGGACGAGCAGGTCAAGAAGCTGTTCGAGCCCGGCTCCTACGAGGAGGTGCCGCATGACAACATGCGCAAGGTCATCGCGCGTCGCCTGACGGAAGCGAAGTCGACCATCCCGCACTTCTACCTGACGATCGACTGCGAGCTGGACGCGCTCCTGTCGCTGCGCGAGCAGATCAACAAGGCGGCGCCGGCAAAGGACGGCAAGCCCGCCTACAAGCTCTCGGTCAACGACATGGTCATCAAGGCGCTGGCCATGTCGCTGCGCGCCGTTCCGGAGGCCAACGTCTCCTGGACCGATGGCGCGATGTTGAAGCACAAGCACGCCGATATCGGCGTCGCGGTTTCGATCCCGGGCGGCCTGATCACGCCGGTGATCCGCGATGCCTGCCACAAGACCCTGTCGACGATCTCCAACGAGATGAAGGACCTCGCGTCCCGCGCCAAGAACCGCAAGCTGAAGCCGGAGGAGTATCAGGGCGGCACCTCGGCCGTGTCCAATCTCGGCATGTTCGGCATCAAGGACTTCTCAGCGGTCATCAATCCGCCTCACGCGACCATTCTGGCTGTCGGCGCCGGGGAGAAGCGGGTGATCGTCAGGAACGACCAGCCGGCCATCGCCACGGTGATGAGCGTCACGCTCTCCACAGACCACCGCGCGGTCGACGGGGCGCTGGGCGCAGAACTGATGCAGGCCTTCAAGGGTTACATCGAGAACCCGATGGGCATGCTCGTCTGACAGGACGTATCGGTCATGAAACAGCTTGTTCTTTCGGCTTTCGCCGCTGCATTTCTGGCAGCTCCGGCTTTCGGGCAGGCGCCTGCGCCGCGCCCCAATGATGGCGCCTTCAACCTGCCGGTCATGTGCGACACCGAGGCCAATTACGGCCGGCTCGTCGCGCTCTCGTCCCTCGACGTGAACGATCAGGCCGCGGTGCGCGAGTGGCATACGCTGACCCAGCAGAGCTGCGTCGTGCCGTCCTTCGCCACCGGCTTCATCGTGGTTGAGGAAAAGGGCGAGATGGCCCAGATCGAACTGCGCGCCACCAATGCGGCGGGGCAGGTGCAGACCGGCGGACGCTTCTGGCTGGCCAAGCGGCATGCGGACCGGTTTCGCTGCGCGGCCGTCACGCTCAACGCGCGCACGACCTGCTGACGGCGGAGGGGCGGGCCGGCCATGGTGCGCACGATCCTGTCGCTCTTCCTGGCGCTGATCCTGTCGCTCCTTGCCGGCGGCATCGTCGTCCAGGCGATCGCCCAGGCCGTGCGCGGCGACGAGGTCTATATCGTCGCCTTCGTCTGGGTACCGGTCGCCGCCTGCCTCGGCCTCGTCGCGATGAGCCTCGCCGGCGCCGTCTCGGGAACCGTGACCGGCCTTGGGCGCATGGCGCTCGGCCTCGGCCTGCTCACGGCCATCGCCGGCATCAGCCTGACGATCTGGAGCCTCGCCGCCAGCGGCCGTGCAAGTCTCGGGCGCGAGGCGCCGCTGATCGCGGCCTTCGTCCTGCCGACATGGGCGGTCGTCCTCACGCAGTGGTGGCTGTTGCGCCGGCATCGCGTGAGGCTCGCCACGCAGGAGGGCCGGTAAGCCATGCAGCCTGCGGCCATGTCCTATCTGCCCTACATGTCGCTGGTGGTGGCGGGGCTGTCGCTCGGAACCTCGATGTTCCAGGGCTATTCCTACACGCGCCAGCTCGACGTCGCGCAGCGCAACGTCATCCGGGGTGAGTATCTGCGCACCTGTCGCGACATCATCGACGCCTATTTCCAGATCAAGATGCGCGCCTATGCCATGAACGAGACCATGGCGAAGCAGGACGGGTCGGGGTCCATCGATCCGCTGGTCCAGCGCGAGGCCGAGGCCAGCGTCTTCCGGTTCGGCGCGCTCGGCACCTTCCTTGCCAATTTCCGCGATGACCGGGTTCGCGAGCGCTACACGCAGCTGTCCGCCAAGCTGTTCGCCATCGCCCGCGACTCCTACAGGTCGCCGCGCGCCGATTTCGACCGGGCCTATGCCGAGGTCGACACGCTGTTCGCCGAGATCAACGAAGACTGCGCGCGCACCGCGCGCCTGACCTTCCTCTAGCCGTCCCTCATCCCGTTCCGCCGGTCATCGAAAGGCTCACTCCATGTCCTACGACATCATCGTCATCGGCGGCGGTCCGGGCGGCTACGTGGCTGCGATTCGCGCGGCGCAGCTGGGCTTCAAGACGGCGGTGGTGGAACGCGAGCATCTCGGCGGCATCTGCCTCAACTGGGGCTGCATCCCGACCAAGGCGCTGCTGCGCTCGGCCGAGGTGTTCCACTACGCGACCCACGCGAAGGATTATGGCCTGACCATCAACGGCACCGTCGGGTTCGACGCCGCCGCCGTCGTCAAGCGCTCGCGCGGCGTCTCCGCCCAGCTCAATGGCGGCATCGGCTTCCTGATGAAGAAGAACAAGATCGACGTGATCTGGGGCGAGGCGAGGATCGCCAAGGCTGGCGAGGTCGTGGTCGCGGCCGCATCGAAGCCGGCCGTGCAGCCGCAGACGCCGCCGCCCAAGGGCACGCTGGGGGCCGGTACCTATTCGGCCAAGCACATCATCGTCGCGACCGGCGCGAGGCCGCGCGCGCTGCCCGGCATCGAGCCGGACGGCAAGCTGATCTGGACCTATTTCGAGGCGATGAAGCCCGAGGCCTTCCCGAAGAGCCTCATCGTGATGGGCTCCGGCGCGATCGGCATCGAGTTCGCCTCGTTCTACCGGACGATGGGCGCGGAGGTGACCGTGGTCGAGGTCCTGCCGCAGATCATGCCGGTGGAGGATGCCGAGATATCGGCCCATGCCCGCAAGCGTTTCGAGAAGCAGGGCATCAAGATCATGACCTCAACCAAGGTCACCAAGGTCGAGAAGGCCGCCAACTCGGTCACCGCCACCGTCGAGGACGACAAGGGCCAGAAGCAGACGCTGACCGCGGAACGGCTGATCTCGGCGGTCGGTGTCGTCGGCAATGTCGAGAACCTCGGCCTTGAGGCGGTCGGCGTCGCCATGGACCGCGGCACGATCAAGACGGACGGTTTCGGCCGCACCAACGTGCCGGGGATCTACGCGATCGGCGATGTCGCGGGGCCGCCGATGCTGGCGCACAAGGCCGAGCACGAGGGCGTCATCTGCGTGGAGACCATCAAGGGCCTGCATACCCATGCGATGGACAAGCTGATGATCCCCGGCTGCACCTATTGCCACCCGCAGGTGGCCTCCGTCGGCCTCACCGAGGCCAAGGCCAAGGAGGCCGGCTACAGCCTCAAGGTCGGCCGCTTCCCGTTCATCGGCAACGGCAAGGCCATCGCGCTCGGCGAACCGGACGGCCTCGTGAAGACGATCTTCGACGCCAAGACCGGCAAGCTGATCGGGGCGCACATGGTCGGGGCGGAGGTGACGGAGCTCATCCAGGGCTTCGTCGTCGCGATGAACTGCGAGACGACCGAGGAGGAGCTGATCCACACGGTGTTCCCGCATCCGACCCTGTCGGAAATGATGCACGAGAGCGTCCTCGACGCCTATGGCCGGGTGGTCCACACCTGACGACGGCCGCCCTTCGTCGGCTATCGCCCTGAGCCGGCCATGCGGGACGTGACCGGCGGTTGCATCGGGTGGATGGGGATAAGTCCGGCCGCCGCTCGGGAAGGCGAAAAAAATCTCATCCCCGCAAGGCCGTGCGCCGCCTGGCTTCGGCCGTCCGTGCAGCGAGCCGGCCGGCGCTTTTTCGTCCCGAGCCAGTCCCCGGCGATGCGGTCAGCCCTATTCTCCCGGCGGTTGGAACGGGAGGCTCGCGAATGGTTGTCGGGATCGTTGCCGGGATCGTGCTGTTCGCGCTTCAGGGCGTCCGGTCGCTGGCGGTCGTCGCGCTGGCGCGGTGCGGGCTGAGCGGCATCCGGCGGCCGGCTCGCTCAACGCAGAAGGGCCGGCGCGAGGCCGACCCTTCCGGAGTTTTCGCGAACGAACGTGGGCGGGCGTCAGCTGGTGACGGTGGAGCCCGACGGCAGGACGATGGCGGTCGCGCCGGTCGGGACGCGGCCATAGAGATCGATGATGTCCTGGTTCAGGAAGCGGATGCAGCCCGACGAGACCTGCGTGCCGATCGTCCAGGGCTCGGTGGTGCCGTGCAGGCGGTAAAGCGTGTCGCGGTTGCCGCGGTAGAGGTAGAGCGCGCGGGGGCCGAGCGGGTTCTCGGGGCCACCGGGCAGGCCGCCGGCGTAGGGGCCGTAGCGCTCCGGCTCGCGGCGGATCATGTCGGTGGTGGGGGTCCAGCGCGGCCAGGCGGCCTTGCGGCCGATGGAGGCGATGCCGGTCAGGTTGAAGCCCTCTTCCTTGCCGACGCCGACGCCGTAGCGCATGGCGCGGCCGCCTTCCATGACGAGATAGGCGTAGCGGGCGGTCGGGTCGACGACGATCGTGCCCGGATACTCACGGCCGCGATAGGGAACCTCGCGGCGCCACCAGCGCTCGTCCACCTGCGTCAGGTCGATGGCGGGGATCGGATAGGGCTCGCCGGAGACCTCGCCATACATGGCGAGGTAATAGGGATCGAACTGCGGAGTACGCACCGCCAGCTCCTCGCGGCGCGTGGTGCACGCGCCCAGGATAAACGGTGCTCCGAGCACGAAGAAACGGCGATCAACGGTCATCATCAGCCTCAAACTTACCCACGCCGGTTCGGTTCCGGGCGCGGTCTCATGAACCAAGGGTCGGGTCGTTAGCACCCGCGCGGGGCCGCAAACATGACGAAGTCGTGAGACCGGGGTAATCCGCCGCTACCTGTTGCTGCAGCGCATCACCTGTGTCCCGCGCACCGCATCGGATCGCGGCATTCGCGCCTACCATGGCAGATGAGGGTTAATTCAAGGCAACCGCGCCGTGTGCGCCGCAGAGGCGCAATCGGCCGGTCAGAGCGCCGCGTGCAGGTCGTATTCGGTGGAGCGGTCGATCTTCACCGTGACCAGTTCGCCCACGGCGAGCTTGCGCCTGGTGTGGATGAAGACCGAGCCGTCGATCTCCGGGGCATCGCCCTTGGAACGGGCCTTCACGACCGTCGGGCCGACCTCGTCGACGATGACCTGCTGGCGGGTGCCGACCTTCTTCTTCAGGCGGCGGGCGGAGATTTCCGCCTGCTTCTTCATGAAGCGATGCCAGCGCTTGTCCATGACCTCCGGCGGCACGTGGCCTTCGAGCGTGTTGGAGGTCGCGCCCGCGACCGGCTCGTATTTGAAGCAGCCGACGCGGTCGAGCTGCACCTCGTCCAGCCAGTCGAGCAGGAAGGAGAACTCGTCCTCGGTCTCGCCGGGAAAGCCGGTGATGAAGGTCGAGCGGATCGTCAGGTCCGGGCAGACCTCGCGCCACGACCGGATGCGGTCGGCGGTCTTTTCCTGATGCGCCGGGCGCTTCATGCGCCGGAGAACATCGGGATGGGCGTGCTGGAAGGGTATGTCGATGTAGGGGAGGATCTTGCCCTCGGCCATCAGCGGGATGACCTCGTCGACATGCGGGTAGGGGTAGACGTACTGCATCCGCACCCAGACGCCGAGCTCGCCCATGGCCTGCGCGAGGTCGAGGAACTTGGTCCGCCAGGTGCGGTCGCGCCACTGGCTCTCGGCATATTTCGTGTCGATGCCGTAGGCCGAGGTGTCCTGGCTGATGACCATGATCTCCTTGACGCCGGCGGCGACCAGCTTCTCGGCCTCGCGCATCACCTCGCCAAGCGGGCGGGAGACGAGATCGCCTCTGAGCTTGGGGATGATGCAGAAGGTGCAGCGGTTGTTGCAGCCTTCGGAAATCTTCAGATAGGCGTAGTGGCGCGGCGTCAGCTTGATGCCCTGCGGCGGCACGAGGTCGAGATAGGGCTGGTGCTGCGGCGGCGCGGCCTCGTGGACTGCGGCGAGCACGCTCTCATATTGCTGCGGCCCGGTGATCGCGAGGACGGAGGGGTGCGCCGCGCGGATCTGCTCGGGCTCGGCGCCCATGCAGCCGGTGACGATGACGCGGCCGTTCTCCTTCAGCGCATCGCCGATGGCGGCGAGGCTCTCGGCCTTGGCGCTGTCGAGGAAGCCGCAGGTATTGACCAGGACGAGGTCGGCGCCCTGATGGTTGCGCGCGAGCTCATAGCCCTCGGCCCTCAGCCGCGTGATGATGCGTTCGGAATCGACCAGCGCCTTCGGGCAACCGAGCGAGACGAACGAGATTTTCGGCGCGGGCGAGGGGGCGGGGGTTGCGGTCATCGCGGCTCTGGCTTCCGGAAAGCGCCGCCTTTAGGGCAATCGGCGCGCGCCGACAAGCATTGCCGCTGGTTCCGCTTGTCTCCGCGCCTAAGCTTTGGCAGGAAGGCGGCACCGGAGAGGTGGCCGAGTGGTTTAAGGCAGCGGTCTTGAAAACCGCCGTGGGTTCACGCCCACCGTGAGTTCGAATCTCACCCTCTCCGCCATTTCCCTGTCCAAGCCATTGCGCTGCTGGCGCTTTCGCCGGCACCCGGAGCAGTGCCGGTCATTGGGCTCGGGACGCGCGGATAGGAAAGAGCGCGATCAGCCCCTCAGGCCGGGCGCTTCCTGACCGGTGCGCTCGACATATTCGGTATAGCCGCCGCCATAGGCGTGAATGCCGTCCTCGGTCAGTTCCAGCACGCGGTTCGACAGCGCGGCGAGGAAGTGCCGGTCGTGCGAGACGAACAGCATCGTACCCTCGTAATCCTTCAGCGCCTCGATCAGCATCTGCTTGGTGGCCATGTCGAGGTGGTTGGTCGGCTCGTCCAGCACGAGGAAGTTCGGCGGGTCGTAGAGCATGTGGGCCATGACGAGGCGGGCCTTCTCGCCGCCGGACAGCACGCGGCAGCGCTTTTCGACGTCGTCGCCGGAAAAGCCGAAACAGCCGGCGAGCGCGCGCAGCGAGCCCTGTCCCGCCTGCGGGAAGGAGCTCTCCAGCCACTCGAACACCGTCTGTTCGCCGTCCAGAAGCTCCATGGCGTGCTGGGCGAAATAGCCGAGCTTGACGCTGGCGCCGACATTGACGCTGCCGGCATCTGCGGTGGTCGCCCCGGTGATCAGCTTCAGGAGCGTCGACTTGCCGGCGCCGTTGACGCCCATGACGCACCAGCGCTCCTTGCGGCGGATGCTGAAGTCCAGCCCGTCATAGATGGTGCGGCTGCCATAGCTCTTGCCGACACTCTTCAGGCTGACGACGTCCTCGCCCGAACGCGGCGCCGGCCGGAACTCGAACATCACGGTCTGGCGGCGGCGGGGCGGCTCGACGCGGTCGATCTTGTCGAGCTTCTTCACCCGGCTCTGCACCTGGGCGGCGTGGGAGGCGCGCGCCTTGAACCGCTCGATGAAGGCGATCTCCTTGGCCAGCATCGCCTGCTGGCGCTCGAACTGCGCCTGCTGTTGCTTCTCGGCCAGCGCCCGCTGCTGCTCGTAGAAGCCGTAGTCGCCGGAATAGGAGGTGAGCGACCCTCCGTCGATCTCGATGATCTTGCCGACGATGCGGTTCATGAACTCGCGGTCGTGCGAGGTCATCAGCAGCGCGCCCTCGTAGCCCTTCAGGAAGCTCTCGAGCCAGATCAGGCTCTCGATGTCGAGATGGTTCGAGGGTTCGTCCAGCAGCATGGCGTCCGGGCGCATCAGCAGGATGCGGGCGAGAGCCACGCGCATCTTCCAGCCGCCGGAGAGCTTGCCGACATCGCCTTCCATCATCTCGTGGGAGAAGCCGAGTCCGGCCAGAACCTCGCGCGCGCGGCCGTCCAGCGCATAGCCGTCGAGTTCCTCGAACCGGCCCTGCACCTCGCCGTAGCGGGCGATGATGTCGTCCATCCGATCGGCCTGATCCGGATCGGCCATGGCCGTTTCCAGCGCCTTCAGCTCGGCCGCGACCTCGCTGACGGGGCCGGCGCCCTCCATAACCTCGGCGACGGCGCTGCGGCCGGCCATGTCGCCGACATCCTGGCTGAAATAGCCGATGGTCACGCCGCGATCGACCGAGACCTGCCCTTCATCCGGCTGCTCCTCGCCGGTGATCATGCGGAAGAGGGTGGTCTTGCCGGCGCCGTTCGGGCCGACGAGGCCGATCTTCTCGCCCCGCTGGAGGGCGGCCGAGGCCTCGATGAAGACGATCTGCTTGCCGTTCTGCTTGCCGATGCTTTCCAGACGAATCATACGCGCGGGCTACCCGATGAGACTGTGTTGCCGGGGGCCATACGCCATGCCGAGGGCGGGGGAAAGGGCGGCAGGGTGTCGAAATGGTGCGCCGCACCCGGCGCGCCATGCCTCCGCGTTCGGGTCTAATGCGTCTTCCGCCAGGCAAGCAGCCGGCGTTCGACCTCGGCGATGATGGCCGCCGCGAGATAGCCGACCGCACCCAGAAGGATGACGCCGGCGAAGAGATCGGGCGAGCGGAACATGCGGGCCGAGATCAGGATCCACTGGCCGAGCCCGTCGAGCCCCGCGACGATTTCGCAGACGACCGACAGGATGAGCGCCACCGTCAGGCTGACGCGCATGCCGGCGAGGATGTCGGGCATGGCGGAGGGCAGGGATATCTTCGTGACGGTTTCCAGCCGCGACAGGTTCAGGGCGCGCGCGACCTCAAGGAGGCGCGGCTCGACGCCGGCATAGCCCTGGATGGTCGCCAGCAGCATGGGCCAGAGCGTGCCGAAAGCGATGACGAAGATCGCCATGCCTTCGCTGAGCCCGTAGAGCGCGATGGCCACCGGAATGATGGCGGAGACGGGCAGGGGACGCAGGAATTCCAGCGACGGCGCCACATAGATGCGCGCGCGTCGCGACGAGCCAATCAGCGAGCCGAGCGCAATGGCGGCGATGGAGGCCGCCAGCCAGCCGAAGGTCATGTGCCTCAGCGTGCCGACGAGCTTGCCGCCGAGACCGCGGTCGGTGAAGCCGTTGACCAGCGCCGCCCAGGCCCGGTCGGGACCGGGCAAGAAGATCGGCGAGATCAGCTGCGCGTTGGCGACGAGCTGCCACGCCACGACGAGGCTGGCGGCGAAGGCGAAACTGGCGATCCGCCAGGAAATCTGCGCGAGCGGCGTCATCGCATCGCCTCCGAGACAGCGGCACGGCCGAACAGGTGGCGCTGCGCCAGCAGCAGGGCCGCATTCCAGAGGAAACCGACAATGCCGATCCAGAGGAGATAGCCGAGCATCACGTCCGGCCGCAGCGCCTGCTGCGCCGTCATCATGGCGTGGCCGAGCCCCTGCGGGTTGATGGTGATCTCGACCGTCACGGCGACGATCAGGGCCGCGCCGGCCGCGAGCCGGAAGGCGACGAAGATCTGCGGCAGGGCGGCCGGCAGGACGATCTTGGTGACGCGCGCGAAGGGCGACAGGCGCAATGCGCGGGCGACCTCCATGAGGCGCGGCTCGACGCCCCTGACCGCCGAGCGCGTCAGGATCAGCGTCGCGAAGAGGCAGGTCTTGGCGACGATCGAGAATTCCAGGGCATAGCCGAAGCCGAAAACCATCAGGCCGATCGGCAGCAGCGCGACCGAAGGGATCGGCCGGATCGACTCGATGGACACTTCCAGCAGCCGGTCGAGCGGTGGCAGAAGGCCGGTCAGCACGCCGAGCAGCAGCCCGATCGACGATCCGATGCCAAGGCCGATGATCGCGCCGAGCAGGGTGTCGCGGGTCGCCAGCAGCACCGAGCCGTCGGCAAGGCCTTGCGCCAGCGCCATGACGGCAGCGGATGGCGGCGCCAGAGCGTCGCTGGCGATCGGGAAGGCCCTGAGCCAGATCTCGAAGGCCAGCACTGCCAGAGCCGGCAGGATGAGCCCTTTCAGCCGATCCGAGGACATCACCGGTGGCCCTCCGACTTCTCGATGAAGTCGAACAATTCGCGCCGCAGCCTGAGGAATTCGGGTTCCTCACGGGTGGCGAGCTGGCTGCGCGGCCGCGGCAGATGGACGTCGATCTCGATGCCGACACGACCGGGATGGGGCAACAGGCCGATGACGCGGTCGCCGAGATAGATCGCCTCTTCGAGGTCATGGGTGACGAAGATGATGGTCGCGCCGGAATCGGCATGCAGGGCCAGCGTCTCGTCCTGAAGCGACTGGCGGGTCATGGCGTCCAGCGCGCCGAAGGGCTCGTCCATCAGAAGCGCCTGCGGCTCCTGTGCGAGGCAGCGGGCGATCTGAAGGCGCTGCTGCATGCCGCCGGACATTTCGGTGGGATATTTGTCAGCGTGGTCGGCGAGGCCGACCTTGGCGAGGCTGGCCTCGATCCGGCCCTTGCGCTCGGCGGCCGGTACTTTCGCGGCCTCCAGAGCGAGTGCCACGTTGCCGGTCGCGGTGCGCCAGGGCAGCAGGGCCCGGCCATAGTCCTGGAAGATGATGGCGACGTCCTGGCGCGGCATGGTCATCGGCGCGCCGTCGAACAGCACGGAACCCTGCGAGGGGCGATAGAGGCCCCCTGCAAGGCGCAGCAGCGTGGTCTTGCCGCAGCCGGAGGCGCCGACGATGCAGAGGATCTCGCCCTTGCGGACGGTGATCTCGATGCCGTTCAGGATCAGCTTGCCGCCGAGGGTGAGACCGACGTCGCGAAATTCGTAAAGCGACTGCCGGCCGGCGGAGTTCATTGCACTGTCGGTCATGGCGTTCCCGTCTCGGGATAGACGTATTTGAGCGTCGAATGGATGTGGGCGATCAGTTCGGCGCGGGCCGCATCGAAGCCGCGCTCGAGCACGCGGTTTGCGAGTCGCTCGTGGGACGCGATGAACCGGTCGGGGTCGGAGAACTGCTTCATCATGATCCGCCGGTAGCGATAGGCCTGATCGTAGAGATCGGAGATCGCCTGTCTCAGCCGCGCCGAACCGGCCGCGCCGATCAGCTCCGAGTGGAAGGTCTTGTGGAGTTCGTCGAACTCCTCCGTGCCTTCGCCGAAGGCCGCGCCGTGGCGGGCCACGTAGCGCTTCAGCCGGTGGAAGCTCGCGAGGATCGCAGCCTCCCAGCCATCCGCGCCGTTCTCGATGGACAGCCGCAGCGCCTCGGTTTCAAGGACGCAGCGGATGTTGGTGATGTCGGCAAGGTCGCTCCGCTCCAGCGGCGCGACGCGGAAGCCGCGCTGGCCGATGGCGATGATCAGATCGCGCGAGGCCAGCCGCGACAGAGCTTCCCGCACGGGCGTCGCCCCGATGCCGTAGCGCTGCACGAGACCGACGACACCGAGCCGTGACCCCGGTTGCAGCGATCCAGCGAGAATGTCCCGCTGGATCATCGCGATGGCCCGGTCGGTCAGCGTGTCCTGGACCGGTGCGGGATTGGGGGCTGCGGCGAGCGAACGCGCCATAAGCGGCCTCTCAGGGAAGGATGAGGGTCTCGGGATTCGGCGTGCCCTGGAGCAGCTTCTGCTGCTTCATGACCTCGATCCACCAGCGCAGGTCGTTGGCGACCAGGGCCGGCTGCTGCCGGCTGCGCGGGACGGAGCGGACCAGCTCGATCTGCTGCTTGGTGAAATTGGCGATCGACTGGGTGGCCTTCGCGTCATCGGTATTGGCGATCTCGGCCGCCTCGCGGATCGCGGCGCGGAAGGCCGCGACGGCCTGCGGGTTCTGCGCAGCCCAGGCGCGGGCCGCCGCGTAGAAGATGATCGGGTCGGTGCGGTTGAGCTCGGCGACATAGCGCGCGCCGACCGTGCCGACGCCGGCCTGAACCATGCGGGCGACCGTCGGTTCGCCGGCCAGCACCACGTCCACTGCCTGCGAGCGCACGACGTCCGCCATGGTCGGGAAGCTGACCTCGACGAAATTGACGCGGGCGGGATCGACGCCGCCTTCCATCAGCCACTTGACGAAGAGCACGTGCAGATAGGCGCCGAAGCCCGGAGCGCCGACCTTCCGCCCGACGAAATCGGCGGGCTTGGACAGCGTCAGGCCGTTGCGGACGAAGGCCGCGACGACCGGATTGGTCACCGGCGACATGACCGAGGCGCCGGCCACCGCCACGATGGGCAGGCCGCCGTCCGCCGCCTGAAGGAAGACGCTCGAGGTCGGGCCGCCGATCTGGATCGAGTTCGACAGCAGCGCCGCCGGGATGTTCGAGTTGATGCCGATCAGCACCATCTCGGCCTCGATGCCGTGACGGCGGAAGATGCCCTGGTCGACGGCGATCATCGCCGAGGAGCAATCGCTCGTCGCCGTGCAGCCGATCTTGATGCGGTGCTGGGCGCTGGCGGCGCCCTGCGCCATCAGCAGCGCGGCGGATGCCGCGAGAAAGAGTGCGAGCTTCTTCATGTTGACCTCCCGAGTGCGGTTGTTGACTTCAGTGTTTTATCGATATTTCATCCTTATATATTTTCTCAAGGGGAGCAAGCCGTGAAACTGGCGACCATCGTCCACCAGAATGCAGAGAAGGTTGCCATCGTGCTGGGCGATGGCGCTGAATTTTTTGACGTCGCCGCCGCGGCACGCCGCAGCGGGCAGGGCGCAGGGCACTTCGGCTCGATGCTCGACCTCATCGACGGCGGCGATCGCGCGCTGGACGCGGCGCGCGGCCTGATCGATGCGCGAGGCGGCGAGGCCGACCTCCGCTATGGCGCAGGCGACGTCGCCCTGCTCGCGCCGCTGCCGCTGCCCCGCCAGATGCGCGACGGCATGTCCTTCCCGCAGCACATCCTGCAGAGCCCCAAGGGCAGTGCGAAGATGGCGGCACGCGCGCGCGGCGACATGGCGGAGCTGAAGCGCCTCGAGGCGGAGCCGCTCGGCGAACTGCCGGAGGTCTACCGGCAGGTGCCGATCTACTACATCACCAACCGCTTCACGGTGGGCGCGCCGGGCTCGACGGTGAACTGGCCGAAATACAGCAAGGTGATGGATTACGAGCTGGAGCTCGGCTGCATCACCAAGGGCAAGGGCGCCGACATTTCCGCCGCCAGGGCCAAGGACCACATTTTCGGCTTCACGATCTTCAACGACTTCTCGGCGCGCGACGCGCAGCGCATCGAGATGGCCGGGCGACTCGGACCGGCCAAGGGCAAGAGCTTCAACAACAGCAACGTGCTGGGACCGTGGATCGTCACCTATGACGAGATCGGCGATCCCTATTCGCTCCGCATGCAGGCGCGGATCAACGGCGAGACGGTCTGCGACAATGTCAGCAAGGGCATGCTGTTCTCGTTCGAGCAGATCATCGCGCACATGTCGCAGGACGAGACGATCATGCCCGGCGAGTTCATCGGGTCCGGAACGGTCGGCAACGGCTGCGGGCTGGAGAACGGCCGCCTGCTGAGCGACGGCGACCGGATCGAGCTCGAGATCGAGAAGATCGGTGTGCTGGCGAACTCGGTCCGGGTCCAGAAGGCCTGACCTGCCCTGGACGAGAACGGCGGCGGAGGTTCCGCCGCCGTTCCCTTGCCGTCAACCCAGTCAGTCGATGATCGCGACGGCGCGGGTCCAGCCGGCAGAGGCCCGCTCGATCTTCACGGGGAAGCAGGCCACCATGAACCCGGTGGACGGCAGCTGCTCCAGATTGTGCAGCTTCTCGATGTGCGAATAGCCTATGTGGCGGCCGGCTTTGTGGCCCTCCCAGATGAGGCTGGCATCACCCGTCTCGGCATATTTCCTGGCGGTGTGGACGAAGGGCGCGTCCCAGCTCCAGCCGTCCGTGCCGGTGACCCTGACGCCGCGCTCGAGCAGGTACATGGTCGCCTCGTAGCCCATGCCGCAACCCGAGGCGACATAGTCGGCCTGGCCGAACTTCTTGCCGGCGCTGGTGTTGACCACCACGATGTTGAGCGGCTTCAGCTCGTGGCCGATCCGCTTCAGTTCAGCCTCGACCTCCGCGGCGCTGACCACGTGGCCGTCGGGAAGGTGGCGGAAGTCGAGCTTCACCGCCGGCTGGAAGCACCATTCGAGCGGCACCTCGTCGATGGTCCACGACCGCTCGCCGCGATTCATCGTGGGGTGATAGTGCCAGGGCGCGTCGAGATGGGTGCCGTTATGGGTGGACAGCGTGACACGCTCGACCGCCCAGGCCTGGCCGTCCGGCAGATCCTCCGGCTTCATGCCCGGGAAGTTCGAGAGCATCCGGGCCATGCCCGCCTGATGGTCGATGTACTCGATGGTGGGATGGCCGCCCGGCGGATCGGCCGGCACGTCGTTCTGCAGGGGAATCGAGATGTCGATGATTTGGCGGCTCAACGCTTGTTTCCTCCGAATGCCGTGGAGCTTCACGCGGGCTCCGGTGGCGAAGGGTCGGAGGCTGTTCGTTCAAAGTCAAACGCGTGTTTGAAACACCTGTTGGCCGATGAGCGGGCGGCGGGTCGCTGCGTTATTGTGCTGACGGGTCTCGTGATGACAGATTGCGGAAGGCCATCACATCCGGACGGACATGCCCGCCAGACCAGCACCTGCCAACGATACCGACGCGGCGTCGCGGATGCTGCAGGCGGCGGCCGGCCTCTATGCGGAGAAAGGGATCGGCAAGGTCTCGCTGCGCGAACTCACGGCGAGAGCCGGGGTCAATCTCGCCGCGGTCAGCTATCATTTCGGCTCGAAGGACGGTCTGGCCGAGGCCGTCTTCGAGACGCTGTCCCGCCGGGTCAACGGCAAGCGCATAGCCGACCTCGACGCCTACCTGGCCGGGCTCGGCACCCGCCGCCCCGCGCTCGATGAGGTCCTGTCGCTCTTCGTCGCGCCCTATCTGGAGACCGGCAACGAGCAGCAGGGCGTTCTTCTCGCGCGCTTCATCGTCCAGCACCGGCTTGAGCCCTCGGCGCTGACGCGGAAGGTCATCCGCAAGCATTTCGACCCCATGGCCAAGCGCTTCATCGCGGCGCTGGCGCTGGCCTGTCCGCATCTCGAGGTCAGGGACATATCCTGGCGATACCTGTTCACGGTCAGTGCCGTGGTGCTGACGCTGACCGACACGACCAAGAACAACAGGATCGCCCGCCTGTCCGGCGGCAAGGCCGACACGTCGCGGACCGACGAGCTGCGCGTCGCGCTGCTGGACTTCCTGCGCGGCGGGATCTGGGGCGACGCGCCGAGCGCGAACGGGAGCCGGCGGCGGCGCTGACCGGGTGCCAGCGCCGACTTGGCAGCGCCGGGGGGGGGGGGGCGGGTCGCGTAGGAGCGGCCCCCACGGGTGATATGCCGAAGGTCTATCAGCCATCCGATGGGTTCGGCCGGCCATTGACAAGCGGAGCGCTCTGAAGCCTTTTTGCCAAACAAGCATTTGGTAGGAGGAAATGCCATGAGCAGTTTCGCAAAGAGACTGGCGATCGTCGGGGGGCTTGCAGTCGCCTTGATGGCGGCGGAGAGCCGCGCACAGGATGTGAAGGTTGGATTGCTTTATGACGCCACCGGCCCGGTGGCGTCGCAGAGCGTGCCTTATGCACGGGGCATCCAGGCCGCGGTGCGGGCGATCAATTCGGCTGGCGGCATCGGCGGCAAGCAGATCACTCTGCTGGCCGAGGATTACGGCTATCAGATCCCCCGCGCGCTCGCGGCCTACCGGAAGATGAAGAGCGCGGGCGTCATCGCGATCCAGGGCTTCGGCAGCGGTGACACCGAGGCGCTGATGGACACCGTGGCGCGCGACCGCATGCCGTGGTTCTCGGCGTCCTATTCGGCGCATCTCGCCGACCCGCGGCGGGCGCCCTACAACTACTTCGTCGGCGCGGACTATTCGGCGCAGGCCCGTGCCGGCCTGAAGCATATCGCCGATAGCTGGACGGACACGACGCGCCGCCCCCGACTGGCCATCGTCTACATGGACAACGCTTTCGGAAAGAGCGTCCTGCCCGCCATCCAGAGCTATGCCGACGAGCTGAAGATCGAGATCGTCGGCCGCGAGGTGGTCAATCCCGGCGCGATTGATGCGGTTGCCCCGATCACCCGACTGAAGGATCAGAAGCCGGACTTCATCTGGCTGCAGCAGATCGCCTCGACCGTTGCCGTCATCATCCGCGATGCTCACAAGAGCGGTCTGACCGCGAAGTTCTATGGTGGCGTGTGGACCTATGATCCCAACCTCATCGATCTGGCCGGCCCCGGCATCGAGGGTATGGTCACTGTCCAGCTTGCCGCGCTGACGGCGCGCGGGCTGCCGGTGGCGACCGTCATGGCGGCGGCTGCCGATAATCCCGCGCAGCTTGACGACCCGAATTTCGTGCGTGGCTGGGCGTCGATGATGGCGCTGGCAGCCGCGATGAAGGTCGCGGATCGTGCGGGCAACCTCACGGGGCAGGGCATCAAGACGGCCCTCGATTCCGGCGCGCCGATCGATGTCGATGGGCTGATGGAGCCGGTGGCGTTTACCGCGACGGATCACCGGTCGAGCGACGTGGCCCTGCTGTATCGCATCGAGTCCAAGAAGCCCGTCCCGCTTGGCATGGTCAGGCTTGAGCGCCGCCCGTCCTGGCTCGGCAACTAGGTTCCTCGCCGCAGCCCTCAGACCGGCGGCCGGCAGACAGCCGGCCGCCAGCCAGACCCTTGGTTTCAGGCCCAGATCATGCAGTCGCTGAAAACGCGCGTCGAGCGCGATAGCCCCAACTTTGCGCGGAACCGAGCCGATCACGAGGCTCTGGCTCAGACCCTGCGCGAGCGCCAGTCATGGGTGGTCTCCGGCAATCGCCAGCGGGAGATCAGCCGGCACCTCGAGCGCAACAAGCTCCTGGCCCGCGACCGGATCGGGCAGGTCATCGACCCCTGTTCGCCTTTCCTCGAACTGTCGACGCTCGCCGGTTACGGCCAGTACGACGGCCAGTCGCCGGGGGCCGGCATCGTCACCGGCATCGGCCAGATCCACGGCATCCCCGTGATGATCATCGCCAACGATGCGACGGTGAAGGGCGGCACCCTGTTCCCTGAATCCGTGCAGAAGCACGTTCGCGCCCAGCGCATCGCCGCCGAGAACCGGCTGCCGTGCCTCTACCTCGTCGATTCAGGCGGTGCGTTCCTGCCCACGCAGGACCGGACCTTTCCCGGCAAGGACCATTTCGGCAATTCGTTCTTCAACCAGTGCCGGCTGTCGATGGAGGGCCTGCCGCAGATCGCGGTGGTGCTCGGCGGCTGCACCGCCGGCGGCGCCTACATCCCCGCGTTGTGCGACGAGGTCGTCATCGTCAGGGGCATCGGCAGGATCTTCCTCGGCGGCCCGCCGATCGTCAAAGCGGCGCTGAAGGAGATCGTCGATCCGGAGACCCTCGGTGGCGCGGATCTGCACACCTACAAGTCCGGCGTTTCCGACATTCTGGTGGAGACCGAGGAGCAGGCCTATCACGCCGTGCGCGGCATCTTCGGCAAGATGAACTGGCCGACCACGCAGACCTTCGATCGGCGCGAGGTCCGCGAGCCGCTGTATGACGCGAGCGAGATCACCGGCATCGTGCCGGTCGACTACAAGATCGGCTACGACGTGCGGGAAGTGATCGCGCGGCTCGTCGATGCCAGCGAATTCCAGGAGTTCAAACCCTCCTACGGCACCACGATCGTCACCGGCTTCGCCCACATCCACGGCTATCCGATCGGCATCGTCGCCAATAACGGCATCCTGTTCTCGGAATCGGCGCTGAAAGCGACGCATTTCATCGAGTTGTGCAACCAGCGCGGCACGCCGTTGCTGTTCCTGCAGAATACGACCGGCTACATGGTCGGCCAGCAGGCTGAAGAGCGCGGCATCGCCAAGGACGGCGCCAAGATGGTGGCGGCGGTCGCCTGCGCGACAGTGCCGAAATACACGGTCTTCATCGGCGCGTCCTTCGGAGCCGGCAATTACGGAATGTGCGGACGCGGGTTCGAGCCGCGATTCCTGTTCACCTGGCCGAACTCGAAGGTGGCCACGATGAGCTCCGAGACGGCCGAGACCGTGCTCGTCGACGTGCGTCGCAACGGTCTCAAGGGAGCCGCCGTCACCGACGAGGAGATCGCCGAGCTCAAGGAGCGGGTGCGCGACCAGTACGACACCCAGAGCGACCCCTACTACGCCACATCGCGCCTTTGGGACGATGGGATCATCGAGCCCGGACAGACGCGAGACGTCCTCGGGCTTTGTCTGGCGCTTGCGGATCGGGTGCCGCCCGAGCCTGCGCGCTTCCGCGTTTTCCGGATGTGATCGACCACCATGTACGACAATCTCACCATCGAAACCGATGCGCGGGGCGTCGCCCGCATCACGCTGAACAGGCCCCGGAACGGCAACGCGCTGAATGACGGCCTCATCGGTGAACTGAACGCGGCATTTCTGCAGTGCGACCGCATGGCCGAAGTGCGGCTCGTGGTCCTGACCGGTGCCGGCAAGATGTTCTGCTCGGGCGGCGACCTCGCATGGATGCTCGCCATCAACGAGGCCTCCCGAAGCGAGCGGGTCGCCAGCAGCCGTGCCCTCGCGGACATGCTGCAGGCGGCGAACGGCATCGGCAAACCGGTCATTGCGCGCGTCAACGGCGCGGCCTTCGGCGGAGGTGTCGGTCTCGTGTCGATCGCAGACAGCGTGGTCGCGGCGGAGAGCGCCCGTTTCGCGCTGAGCGAGGTCAGGCTCGGGCTGGTGCCCGCCAATATCGCTCCCCATGTCGTGCGGCGCATCGGCGCGGCGAATGCGCGCCGCTTCGCGCTGTCCGGCCGGCAATTCTCCAGCACCGAGGCACGTGCGCTGGGCCTCGTTCACGAGGTCGTCTCCGATGACGCGCTCGACGCCGGCGTCGAACGCGAGATCGCGGCCTTCCTGGAAGCCGCTCCGGAGGCGATCAGGATTACAAAGTCGCTGATTTCCTACGTCGACAGCCACGCCGACCACGACAACATCCCCTACACGGCGGACCGGCTGGCCGACGCGTGGGAAACCGAATGCGGACGCGAGGGCATCCGCACCTTCCTGAACAAGACGGTGCCGTCATGGCGCGCCTGATCCGCAAGGTTCTGATCGCCAATCGCGGCGAGATCGCCTGCCGCATCGCCGCGACCTGCCGGAAGCTCGGCATTGTCTCGGTCGCGGTCTATTCGGAGGCCGATCGCGACGCGCTGCATGTGCGCTCCTGCGACGAGGCGGTTCTGATCGGCCCGTCGGACGCGGCCCAGAGCTATCTGCTGCCGGATCGGTTGGTGGCGGCCGCACGCGAGACTGGCGCGGACGCCATTCATCCCGGCTATGGCTTCCTGGCCGAGAATCCAGACCTCGCGCGGCGCTGCGCGGAGGCGGGCATCGTCTTCATCGGGCCCGAGCCCGAGGCGATCGTCGCCATGGGCTCGAAGCTGCAGGCCCGCCGCATCGCATCGGAGCACGGCATACCCACCGTCCCCGGCTATGACCGCGCCGACCAGAGCGACGAAGTGCTCGCCGCCGCCGCGCAGCGGGTCGGGTTCCCGCTGCTCATCAAGGCCAGCGCCGGTGGGGGCGGGAAGGGCATCCGCATCGTCGACGATGCCGACGGCTTCGCCTCGGCCCTCGACCTCGTACGCCGCGAGAGCGCAGCCGCCTTCGCCGATTCCTCGGTCCTGCTGGAACGGTTCATCCCGGCCGGTCGCCATATCGAGGTGCAGGTTCTCGGCGACACGCACGGCAACCTCGTCCACCTGTTCGACCGCGAATGCTCGCTTCAGCGCCGGCACCAGAAGGTGTTCGAGGAGGCGCCCGCGCCGCTGCTGCCCGAGGCCCTGCGCCTCCGGTTGCTGGAGAACTCGGTGCGCCTCGCCAAGGCCATCGATTACAGCTCGCTCGGCACGGTCGAGTTCCTCTACGACCCGCAATCCGGCGATTGCTATTTCCTGGAAATGAACACGCGAATCCAGGTCGAGCATCCCGTGACCGAGATGGTGACGGGGCTGGATCTGGTGGCGCTGCAGATCCTCGTCGCCGGTGGCGGAGCGCTGCCGTTCGCGCAGGCCGACATCGCCGTTCAGGGCCACGCCATCGAAGCGCGGCTCAATGCCGAAATGCCGGAGCACGGCTTCGTCCCGGCGCTCGGCCGGATCGAGCGTATCGCCGTTCCCGACGAGGTCGGAGCGTCGTGCCGTTTCCGCTTCGACACCGGCATCGCCGCCGGCAGCACCGTGACGCCCTATTATGACTCGATGCTCGCCAAGCTGATCGTGTGGGCCCCCGATCGCGAGCGTGCGCGGCAAGGCCTTGCGACGGCGCTGGAGGGGCTTGCGGTCGGCGGCATCGCGACCAACGCCGCCTATCTCGGCTCGATCCTCCAGACCCCCGAATTCCGGACGAGCACCGCGACCACCCGCTTCCTCGACGGCTTCAAGCCATGGGAGGTCGCCCCGTCGCGCCAGGACGCGCATCGCAGCCTGATCGCTGCTGCGGTCGCGGAAGTGCTGGAGCTGGAAGCGGCCCAGCGCGACCGGAACCGGAACAGCCCGTGGGGCAGCCTCGGCGGCTGGCGTCTGCTCGAACAGGCGGGCAGCGCAGCGCGCTTCGTCGTCGATTTCGAAGACGATGCGGGAGCGAGCCACAGGGTGGCAGTGCATGGGCGCAAGGGCCTGTACCGGGTCGATTGCGACGGCGAGATGATCACGGTCGAGGCCCGGCAGGATGGCGAGCGGCTTCTGCTTCGCTCCGGCGACCGTGCCTTCACGGCGAGGGTCGAGCGTAGCGGTGCCAAGCGGTTCGTGACCTCGGGCGCGGTTCGGCAGGCGTTCCGTCACGTGGACCCTGTGGAACTGATGGGCAGCGCCAGCGCCGGAGCCAAATCCGGCCTGGACATCGCGGCGCCAACGCCGGGTCTTGTCGTCGAGGTGCTGGTGGCACCGGGCGACGCCGTCGAGGCCGGCCAGCCGGTCGTGGTGCTCGAAGCCATGAAGATGATCCACAACCTGACCGCGTCGGGGCCCGGTGTGGTCGCCGAGGTGGCATGCCGCAAGGGCGACACCGTGGAAATGGGCCGTGCGCTCATCCGCTTTGCCGGCGAAGCGTAGGGGGTGGCTATGCAGATACCCATCATGCTGACCGATGTCACCCTGCGGGATGGACTGCAGTCACTCCCGACCGTTGTTCCGACGCAGCGCAAGATCGAACTCATCCAGGCGTTGATCGCAGCGGGATGTTCCAGACTGGAAGTGGCGAGCTTCGTTCACCAGAAGCTGGTCCCGACCATGGCCGATGCCGACACGCTGTGCACGCAGCTGCCGCGCGGTCACGGGGTCGCCTATGGCGGCGTCGTGCTGGATGTCCGCGGCATGCACCGGTTCATGGCGGCTGAGCTCGACTGGGCCGGGGTGGTTGTCGCCGCCTCCGATACGTTTCTCGCGCGCAACCAGCGCTGCGACAGGGCGGGGGCGCTCGAGCGGATTGCCGGTATCGAGCAACTGCGACGTGGCAGCCGCGCACGCATCAGCGGCTATATCGGGTGCTGCTTCGTCTGCCCCTACGAGGGGGTGATCGATCCGGTCCGCGTCGGCGAGCTGTGCGACGCGCTGCTCCAGCTCGGCGTCGATGACATCTATCTCGCCGATACGATCGGCCGCGGCACGCCTCCAGCGACGCGAAGACTGCTGGAGCAGGTGCTTCGACGGGTTCCGCTCGACAGGCTCGGCGTCCACTTCCACGACACCTACGGCCAGGCCGTCGCCAATCTCGACGTTGCCCTGCTGGCGGGTATTCGCCGCGTCGATGCAGCGGTCTCCGGGCTGGGCGGCTGCATGTTCGCCCCGGGCGCCAGCGGCAACGTCGCGAGCGAGGACGTGCTGACGCTGTTCGACGGCCACGGTCTTGAGACCGGCATCGATGCGCGCCGGGTGGCTCAGATCGGCCAGTCGCTGTGCCGGGAGCTCGGACTGTCCAATTTCAGCAATGCCAGCCGTGCGCTGCTGGCTTCCCAAGAAATCCTGAATACCGGGGGAAACCGTGAATAGTATCTATTTCAGCGAAGAACACCGCGCACTGCGCGAGCAGATCGCCCGCTTCATCGACAACGAGGTCCGGCCCGCCGGGCGGGCCTGGGAAGATCAGGGCTTCGTGCCGCGCGATGTGCTGCGGGCGATGGGCCGGCTCGGCTTCCTCGGCATCCGCTATCCCGCCGAGTATGGCGGCGCCGAACTCGGCCAGCTGGCGACGGTCGTCCTTGCGGAAGAGGCCGGAAAATCGGGCTTCGGCGGCTTCAGCGCGACCGTTCTCGTGCACACCGACATGGCGTCACCGCATCTCGCGCATGTCGGCACCCCCGATCAGCTGGCCCGGTACATGCCGCAGGTCATTGCCGGCGAGAAGATCACTGCGGTTGCCGTAACGGAGGCGGATGCCGGCTCGGACGTCGCCGCGCTGCGCACGACCGCGCGGCGCACCGACAAGGGCTGGGTGCTGAACGGCAGCAAGATGTTCATCACCAACGGCGTCCACGCCGACGTCTTCTTCGTTGCCGCCCGCACCGATCCCACCGCCAAGGGGTCGCGCGGCCTGTCGATGTTCATCGTCGAGAAGGGCACGCCGGGATTCCAGGTCGCCCGTCCGCTTGAGAAGTTCGGCTGGCGCTCGTCCGACACGGCCGAACTCGTGTTCGACGACTGCGAGATTGCCGCCGATGCTCTGCTCGGGGAGACCAATCACGGCTTCTACTCCGTGATGAAGAACTTCCAGAACGAGCGGCTGGTGATCGGAGCCATGGCGATCGGCGAGTGCTCGCGCGCACTGGAGATCACGCGACGCTATGCCAGGGAGCGCAAGGCATTCGGGGGCGTGCTCTGGGACAAGCAGGCCATACGGCAGCGCCTTTCCGCGCTGGATGCCCGCGTCGAGGCGTTGCGCCAGCTGGTCTACCACACGGCCTGGCTGATGGAGCGCGGGATCGACTGCGTGAAGGAGGTCTCCATGGTGAAGGCCTTCGGCGGCGAGCTCGTCAACGAGGTCATGTACGCCTGCCAGCAGTTCCACGGCGGCTTCGGCTACATCCGCGACAGCGAGATCGAGCGGATGGTGCGGGATGCGCGGATCCTGTCGATCGGCGGCGGCGCCACCGAGGTGATGCTCGAAGAAATCGCCAAGCGCTACGAGTGACAGTCCATGACCGAGAACCCAACACAATTCGGTCCGTCGCCGGATGACCTCGCGGTCGCGCCGCTCGCCTATGCCGCCGATCTGTTCGCCGGAAAGGTGGTGCTGGTCTCCGGGGCAGGAAGCGGCATCGGACTGGCGATTGCCACGCTCTTCGCCCGGACCGGCGCGTCGCTGGTGATCTGCGGCCGCAAGGCCGACAAGCTGGACGTCGCGCGCACCTTCCTTGAAGGCCTCGGCGCGAAGGTCACAGCTGTGCCGATGTCGATCCGCGATCCCGACGCCGTCGAGCAACTGATCGACGTGGCGGCCGGGCAGGGCGGTCTCGACATCCTCGTCAACAATGCCGGCGGCCAGTTCCCGAAGGATGCGCTGGAAATCCCGATCAAGGGGTGGAACGCGGTCGTCGATACCAACCTGAACGGCACCTGGTACATGATGCAGACGGCTGCGCGCCGGTGGGTCAAGGACGGGCGCGGCGGCACGATCGTCAACATCGTCGCGGACATCTGGCGCGGCATGCCGCAGGTCGCGCATACCTGTGCGGCGAGAGCCGGGGTGATCTACCTGTCCAAGTCCGTTGCGGTCGAATGGGCACCGCACGGCATCCGGGTCAACTGCGTCGCGCCCGGCATGGTCGAAACCACCGGGTTCGGGGTCTATCCGCCGGAGGCGTCCGCGCGCTTCGCGGAGTCCAACCCGATGCGGCGCTGTGGCTCGCCGTGGGACATTGCGGGTGCAACCGCCTATCTCGCCGGCCCCACCGGGGCGTTCGTCACCGGCGAGGTCATCACGGTCGATGGCGGCCAGCAGATGTGGGGCGACGTCTGGCCCTATGGCGAACCCGCCTACTTCCGGAAATCGGGAGCGGCGACGTGACGGCACCTCTGCTTGAAGTCGACAGTCTCGCGCTCTCGTTCGGCGGCATCGATGCGCTTACCGATGTGTCGCTGTCGGTGCCGCAGGGCGCGCTGGTTTCGATCATCGGCCCCAACGGGGCTGGCAAGACCAGCCTGCTGAACTGCATCAGCGGCCGCTACCGGTCCAAGCGGGGACGCATCCGCTTTGCCGGCCATGATCTGACGCGCCTGTCGCCGTCGGCGCGCGCCGCGCACGGCATTTCGAGGACGTTCCAGAACCTCGCGCTGTTCAGCCACCTCAGCGTCATCGACAACATCCTGATCGGCCGGCATCGGCGCTTCAGTCCCAATGTGCTGCTCGACGGCCTGTTCTGGGGTCCGAGCCGGCGGCGCGAGGTGGAGGCGCGCGAGGAGGTCGAGGCGATCATCGACCTGCTCGAACTGCAGCCGCTCCGGCATCAGATCGCCGGCACGCTGGCCTACGGGCAGCAGAAGAAGATCGAGCTGGCGCGGGCGCTGGCAATGCAGCCTCAACTGCTGCTGCTCGACGAGCCGATGGCCGGCATGACCCTGACCGAGAAGGAGGATATGGCGAAGTATATCGTCTACCTCAATCGCACGGCCGGAATAACGATCGTGATGATCGAGCACGACATGCGCGTGATCATGGATCTGTCGGAGGACATTACGGTCCTCAGCTTCGGCAAAGTCATTGCACGCGGAACGCCCGACGAGGTCATGGCCGATCCGCAGGTGCAACGGTCGTATCTCGGCGACCCTCAAATGTTCGACTCCATTGCCGAGGGGCGCGCGCAATGACCTTTCCTCAGCAACTCCTTGCCAACGCGCGGCAGCTTCCCGCCTCGATGGTGGCGCTGCGCCAGAAGCGCTACGGCATCTGGCAGGAAATCGGTTGGCGCGAATATGCCGACCGGGCGATCGCGACGGCTCGCGCCCTGCTTGCCAGCGGCGCGAAAGACGGCGACCGCGTCGCCATCATCGCGGCCAATCGCGTCGAATGGCTCTATGCCGAGCTCGGCGTTCAGGCGATCGGAGCCTATGCCGTCGGGATCTATCTGGAGTCGACTTCGGAAGAGATCCTGCACGTCGTCAGCCAGTGCGATGCCTCCTTCGTTTTCGCGGAGGACCAGGAGCAGGTCGACAAGCTGCTCGCGCTTGGCGATGCGATCCCGAATGTCCGGAAGATCGTCTATTTCGAGCCGAAGGGGCTCGACGAGTACGCCGACCCGCGCGTCGTCAGGATGGAGGCGTTCTGGGCGGAACTCGGCGACACGCCTCCGTCTGTCGCTGATGTCGAGCAGCTGATTGCCGACGGATCGGAAGACGCCATCGCGGTTCTCGCGGTGACGTCTGGCACGACCGGCGGGCCGAAACTCGCCTGCATCACCTATTCGGCGATGGGCAAGATGGCCGAGGGCATGAACCGGGTCGATGCCAAGCATGTCGGCGACAACTATCTCTCGGCCCTGCCGATGCCCTGGATGGGCGAGCAGATGTCGGTTGTCGGCTGCCACCTCGCGGCGCATTTCACCGTCAATTTCCCGGAGAACCTCGAAACGGTCGCGCACGACATCTACGAGATCGCGCCGAACTTCATCGTCGGCCCGCCCCGGTACTGGCAGAACCTCGCCTCCCAGATCTATTCGGGCATCGAGGACACGACGCCCTTCAAGCGCCTGATGTACAAGCTGCTTCTGCCGCTCGGCACGCGCTACGTCGCGGCCGCCGAGGCGCAGAGGACCAGCCAGAAGCCAATCCCGCTATGGGTGAGGGCAGGGCGTCAGGTCGCCGAGACGCTGCTGTTCCGGCACCTCAAGGACGGGCTGGGTCTCGCGCGGATGCGCATTCCGATGACTGGCGGCGGAAGCCTGGCGCCGGATACGATCCGGCTGTTTCACGCGCTCGGAATCCCGCTGAAACAGGTCTATGGCCAGACTGAGCTGTGCGGCATTTCGGTCATGCATCAGGGCGCGGACATCGCCTTCGACAGCGTCGGCCGACCGCTGCCGGAAACGGAGATCAGGATCGCCGAGAACGGCGAGATCCTGACGCAGAGTCCCGCGGTCTTTGCCGGCTACTGGAACAATCCGGTGGAAACCGAGAAGACGCTGGTGGATGGCTGGCTGCACTCGGGAGATGCCGGGTACATCGACCGCGCCTCGGGGCATCTCGTGGTGATCGACCGGCTGCGCAACCTCTGTCACCTCGACAACGGCACCAGCTTTTCGCCGCAGTTCCTCGAGGACAAGCTGAAATTCGTGCCGGCGATCCAGGAGGCTGTCGTCTTCGGCGACGGCAAGCCGTTCCTGGTCGCGCTGATCAATATCGACGGCAAGATCGTCAGCAACTGGGCCGAGAGCAAGCGCATCACCTTCACGACCTATCGTGATCTCGCCGCGCATCCGCAGGTGCGCGACATGATCGCGGCGCACGTCCGGCAGATCAATGCCGGCCTGCCGCCGGAATATTGCCTCCAGAAATTCGTGCTGCTGCCGAAGGAGCTCGACGCCGACGACGGCGAACTGACCCGCACCAACAAGGTGCGTCGGTCGGTCATCGAGAAGAAGTACGGCGGCGTGGTCGACGATCTCTACCGCAAGGGCGCCACGGCCGCGAACCTGTCGATCGATGTCGCTCTTCGGTCGGGCCGGACACAGCGCCTCGACGTCGAAATTGCCATCAAGGAGCTCGCATGAGCTGGTCTTCGCTGCTTTCGCTCATCGTCAACGGCGTCGTCGTCGGCTCCGTCTATTCGATGGTCGCGCTCGGATTCGTCGTCATCTACAAAACGACCCGCGTCATCAATTTCGCACAGGGCGAGCTTCTGCTCGTCGGCGCCTATGTGTGCTTCGCGCTGACGGTCAGCTACCAGCTGCCGTTCTGGGTGTCCTTCCTCATGACGGGCGTCTTTTGCGGCACCCTCGGCTACATCATCGAAAGGGTGGTGCTGCGCCGGGTCGTCGGCGATCCGATCGTCTCGGTCATCATGATCACGCTTGGCCTCTCGATCGTGCTCAGGGCCATCGTCGGGGCCGTGTTCGGCGTCAACTCGCAGGTCATTCCCTCGCCCATTCCGGACGGCGCCATCATGGTCGGCGGTGTGCCGGTCTCCTACCAGTATCTGTTCAGCATGGCGTTCTCGCTGGTCGCCATGATCGCCTTCGGCGCCTTCTTCCGCTGGACGCGTCTCGGGCTGGCGATGCGCGCGACGGCAACCGACCAGCAGGCGGCCATGGCCATGGGCATCGACGTCGGGCGCATCTTCGCGGTGTCGTGGGCCATTGCCTGCGTGGTCTCGGCGGTCGGCGGCGTGCTTCTCGCGACCATCAGCGGCGTTAATCTCGGTGTCTCGCATTTCGGGCTCAAGGTGTTCCCGGCGGTGATCCTCGGCGGCCTCGACTCGATCGTTGGCGCGGCTGTCGGCGGCGTCCTGATCGGGGTGATCGAGAATGTCGCGGACGGCATGTTCAAGAGCCTCCTCGACATCGATGGGTTCCGCGATGTCGCAGCCTTCGCCCTGCTTGTCGTGGTGCTGATGGTCCGCCCCTACGGACTGTTCGGCCAGCGCGCTATCGAAAGGATCTGAGCTGTGAGCAGCGGTGAATTCATCGTCCGGCACGAACAGGCGCTGCGTCTGTTCCCGACGAAGTGGGGACGAGTGCGGATCGCCGTGGCGGTCGCCCTCGTCCTGGCCTTCCCGATCTTCGCGAACAGCTACCAGCTGGGGCTCGCGAACCTCATCTTCATCAACATCGTTGCGGTGCTCGGCCTCAACGTCATCACCGGATTTACCGGTCAGATTTCGATCGGGCATGGCGCGTTTCTCGGCGTCGGCGCCTATGCGTCGGCCTATCTGGTCAGCGTCGTCGGGGTGCCGTTCCTCCTGGCGGTACCGGCTGCGGGGCTGGTCGCGGCGGTGGTGGGGAGCTTCTTCGGAATCCCCTCGGTCCGCCTCAAGGGGCTGTACCTCGCCATCGCCACGCTGGCGGCGCAGTTCATCCTGGAGTTCGTGTTCAAGGGCTGGACGAGCGTCACGGGCGGCACGTCGGGCATGTCGGCGGGAGCGCCGCACATATTCGGCTACGAGATCCACGGCGACCTGCCGTTCTACTGGATCCTTCTGGCGGCCGCGGCTCTGGCACTGCTCTTCGTGCGAAACCTGACGCGCACCGCAACCGGGCGCGCGCTCATGGCCGTGCGCGACCACGACCTCGCGGCCGAGATCATGGGGATCAGCCTGTTCCGGACCAAGGTCCTCGCCTTCGCGATCGGCTCGTTCCTCGCTGGCGTCGCCGGAGCGCTGTGGGGCCACTACGTCGGCTATGTCACGCCCGAGCAATTCGGACTGGGGCTGTCGATCAGCCTGCTCGTCATGGTCATTGTCGGCGGGCTGGGGAGCGTGCTCGGCTCGGTGCTGGGAGCGATCTTCGTGACGCTCATTCCCGAGGCGCTGACGACCGGCGCAACCATGCTCGTGCCGGACGCCTCCCGGCTGACCGACATGCTGGCCTTCCTCCGGGAAGGGCTGTTCGGTGCCTTGATCATCGTGACCCTGATCGTCGAGCCCGCCGGGCTCGCGGCACGCTGGGAGCGGATCAAGATGTACTGGTCCCTCTACCCCTTCGCGCGGTGATGAATTCATGCTGACCGTCGAGAACATTGAAGTCGTCTTCAATTCCTACGTGCTCGTGCTCAAGGGCCTGTCGCTGCAGGTCAGGAGCGGCGCGATCACCGCGCTGCTCGGCACCAACGGCGCGGGCAAGACGACGACGCTGAAGGCGATATCCGGCCTCCTCGGCACCGAGGACGGCGAAGTGACCCGCGGGCGGATCACCTACGGAGGCGAGGACATCACCCACATGGCGGCCGACCGCAGGGTAGCCGCCGGCCTCATGCAGGTGATGGAGGGACGCCGCATCTTTCAGGACCTGACCGTCGAGGAGAATCTGCGCATCGGCGGCTATCTGGAACGGGACGGGCGCAAGATCGCCTCGCGCCGGGAACTGGCCTACGATTACTTCCCCCGCTTGCGCGAGCGGCGAAACCAGATCGCGGGCTTCCTGTCGGGTGGCGAGCAACAGATGCTGGCCATCGGGCGCGCGCTGATGTCCGGTCCTCAGGTCGTGATGCTAGACGAGCCGTCGATGGGCCTGTCGCCCGTTCTGGTTCAGGAGGTTTGCGACATCGTCCTGCGTCTCAATCGCGAGCAGGGGCTGACCATCCTGCTGGTCGAACAGAACGCCCGCTTCGCGCTTGCAGTCGCCGACTATGGCTACGTCCTCGAGGACGGCAAGGTGGTGCTGGAGGGTGCCGCCCGGGATCTGCGGCACGACCAGAACGTCCAGGAGTTCTACCTCGGCGCGGGCGCCAACGACCGCGGTCGCTTCAGCAGCGTGAAGTGGTATCGGCGCAAGAAGCGGTGGGTCTAGGGTCATGGAACGGGGAGAGGGTGTGTTCGAGCGCATCGCGCGCCTTGCTGCGAGCCTGCCGGACGGCGCGGAGATCGCACAGCGGATGGGCCGTGCAGGACTTGCCCGCGACAGGCTGGACCCATCGAATTTCGCGGCGGTGCCGACCCTGGCGAAGGGGAGCCTTGCCGCAGTGCAGGACGCTGCGGACGGCTTCCGCGCGGTCTTGCCATTCGGCGGGCTCTCGGAGGTTTCGCGGATCTTCCGTTCGCCCGGCGGAACCTACGACTTCGCCGGGGACGGGCCCGACTATTGGGGCTTTGCGGCCTATGTGAGCGCCGCCGGCATCGGCCCCGATGACATCGCCGTCGTCGCGCTCGCCTACCAGGGGACGCCGGGGGCCTTCATGTTCGATGAGGGCCTGCAATCGGTGGGGGCGGCTGTGATCCCGACGGGCACCATGGGGAGCGAGGCGGTCCTGTCACTCATTGAGGACCTGCGCCCAACGGTCTTTGTCGGCACGCCGAGCCATCTGGTTGGCCTCATCCGGCGTCATGAGGAGGCAGGCGGGAACTGGCAAGCGACCATGCGGCTGCGCCTCGCCCTGTTGGCGGGAGAGCGCGTCACGGACGATATCCGCGAATTCCTGTCCGAGCGCGGTGTCGCTGCCTGGCAGGCCTATGGCACGGCCGAGGCCGGTCTCATCGGTCATGAATGCGATGTCCATTCCGGGCTTCACATCCGCAGCGACATTCTGGTCGAGATCTGTGATCCGGCCACCGGCCAGCCACGCCCGGACGGCGAGACCGGCGAGGTCGTCGTGACCGTTCCCCGCAAGGTCTATCCGATGCTGCGGCTGGGGACGGGAGACATTTCGGCCTTCGCTGGCGGCGAGTGCGCATGCGGTCGCGGGGAGAAGCGGCTCGTCGGCATCCTCGGCCGTACCGACGAACTGACCAAGGTCCGGGGCATGTTCATCCATCCGCGCGACATCGCGGCGCTCGCGGCGGAGGTTCCGCTGGCGAAGCGGCTCTGGGTGGAGGTGCATCGGGAGGCTGATGGCGATGACGTCCGCATTCTCGTCGAGCCTGCGACCGGCCCGCACGAGAGCGCGGCATTCGAACCCGTCGAGCAATTGTTCAGGCAGCGATGCGGTCTGCGCGGGCGGTTGGTGGTGATGCCGCAAGGGACGGGCAAAGACGGGCCGTTCGTCCGCGACTTGCGGCAGAAGTAGTCCGCCGGGCGTCGAAGCATCAGACGCAGGCAGACTTCGGATTGGCTCCGGAACTGCACTGCGGGCGCCGATTGACATCGTGGCAACGTCGAACCAATGAAGCGGGCGCAAGATCAGCCATGTACAGCCGCACCGGGGCCGGGACGTTGGAAGCAGATTCACCTCGCGACATGAGACAACGGATTCTGGACGCGGCGGCCCGGCTCTTCGCGCAGAATGGCATCGCATCGACGTCAATGCGGGAAATCGCCAAGGAATGCGATATTCTGGCGGGGAGTGTATATTACCACTTCAAGTCTAAAGACGAGATCATCACGGAAATCCTCAACCTCGGCATTGCACGCGTTACTGAAGCGGTGGTGACCGCACTGGCGCAGGTCGAAGGTGACGCAAGTTTCCGCAATCGTCTTCATGCGGCGGCGCGGGCCCACCTCCAGGCGTTCCACGTCTATGGCGACTACACGGCAACGCACCTTCGCAATTTCAAGCAGGCGCCGCCGGATGTTCAGCTCGCCTGCAAAAAGGCCCGCGACGACTACGAGAACATCTGGATCGGCATTCTGGACCGGGGGCGGAAGGACGGCGCCCTGCTGCCGGACATCGATCTGGGATTGCAGCGTCTCCTGCTGATCGGCTCGATGAACTGGACCCTCGAATGGTTCCATCCGCAGGGCAAATACACCCTCGACGAACTCGCTGATTCCGTCGTGCGCATGTTCATGGACGGCTGCGCGGTGCGGGCCGCGGCACGCTGAGCCGCCCCGTGGCTCTTCCGGCCTCCCTGGACATCGCGATCGTCGGCGCGGGGGTCGCGGGCCTTGCGGCCGCCATCGCCCTGAGCCGTGGCGGACACCGCGTCGCGGTGTTCGAGCGCTTCGACACGCCGCGCCCGCTCGGTTCGGGGCTGATGATCCAGCCGGGCGGCCTTGCCGCGCTCGGCCGGCTCGGCCTGCGCACCGAGATCGAGCGACGCGGGCACAGGATCGACCGGCTGCATGGCATGACCGGCGGCGGCAGAACCGTCTTCGACGTCGCCTATGCCGATCTCGATGCCGCACTCTACGCCGTGGGCATTCACCGCGCGGCGCTGCACGGCGTGCTGTGGGATGCCTTCACTGCGTGCGGAGCCTCGCTTGAAACCGGCGCCGAGGTTCGCGCGACACAGCCGGCTTCCGGCGCCAGAGCGGCGCTTGAGATGAGCTCCGGACGGCGCTCGGGCAGTTTTGACCTGATCATCGACGCTTCCGGCTCCAACTCGATGCTGCGCGGGCAGGTGACGGCGCGCAAGCCGCGCCCGTTTGCCTATGGCGCCGTCTGGACGACAGTCGAGGACATCGGCATCGCGCCCGGCTGCCTCGCCCAGCGCTACGTCGCGGCCCGCATCATGATGGGCTACCTGCCGGTCGGGACGATCGACGGTCAGGGGCCGCCGCTCGCTGCGCTGTTCTGGAGCTTGAAGCCGGAGACGTACTCTCCCTGGCGCGACGGGTTCACCGACTGGCGCGACGAGGCCGAGCGGCTCTGGCCGGAATGCGGGCCGCTTCTCTCGCGGCTCGGCGGTCCCGAGGATTTTACGCTGGCGGCCTACAGCCACTTCCTCGCGCCGGTGTTCCGATCGGGTTCACTGGTGCTGATCGGCGATTCGGCGCACGCGACCTCGCCCCAGCTCGGGCAGGGCGGCAATCAGGGGCTGATCGATGCCGTCGCGCTGGCCGATGCCCTGCGCGCGTCGCAGAGCATCGACGAGGCGCTTGCGGCCTATGAACGGCGGCGACGGACGCAGATCCGGTTCTATCAGGCGGCGAGCGCCTTGCTGACGGCCTTCTTCCAGTCGGATTCGGCGTCGCTCGCTTCCCTGCGCGACCTCCTGTTTCACCGCATGCGGCACGTGCCCTACCTGCGCCGCGAGATGGTGCGCACGCTTGCCGGGCTGAAGACCGGGCTGTTCGCCAGCGCAGGCCCCGATGCCATTGCCGGGCGCGACGGGAACGTGTGAACCCGCATCCGTCATTCCGGTCACCGACTCATGTGCTAGATCGGCGGCCACAGGAGGACGCCATGACCGACGCCGCCAACGACGCGCGCTTCTGGGATCGCGCCGCGCGCAAATATGCGGCCGACCCGATCAAGGACATGGCGGGCTACGAGCGCACGCTGGACCGGGCCCGCGCGTATCTCACGGGCAACGAGGCGGCCTACGAGTTCGGCTGCGGCACGGGCACCACGGCGCTGAGGCTTGCGCCCTTCGTCGGCCGTATCGTGGCGACCGACATCTCGCCGGAAATGATCGCAATCGCCCGCGAGCGCGTGCAGGCGGATGGCTGCGCCAACGCCGCTTTCGACGTCGGCACGCCCGACACGGCGCCCTGGCCGGACGGGGCGTTCGATGTCGCCTTCGGCTTCAACGTGCTGCATCTCGTGGCGGGGCGCGAGGCGGCGCTCCAGGGGGTTCATCGCCTGCTGAAGCCGGGGGGCCTGTTCATCTCGAAAACGCCGTGCCTCAAGGAGATTAACGTGCTGGTGCGCCTCGCCGTGCCGGTCATGCAGGCGATCGGCAAGGCGCCCTATGTGGCGTTCCTGTCGGCCGGCGACATCGAGCAGATGGTGTCGGCGGCGGGGTTCGACATCGTGGAGCGAGGCCGTCACGCCTCGCGCGGCCGGGATACGCGGCCGTTCCTCGTGGCGCGCAGGCGCTGATTCCTTAAACCCTGCTCAACCATGCGGGCCCTGCCGGGGGCGGCTGCCACGCTTTCGTCTCATTTGCACCGACACTGGAACGCTTCGTTAACGTCGGCTATGACAACCGGCACGAAGCGGGCCGCCGAGAGCCCGCGCTGGCATGCGGGACTTGGAGCGAGCGGCTTGACTTCAGCGGCGACGAGCGGCGGATCGCCTGCGCGCACAAGCGCAGCCACTTCCATCCATTGGCGGCGTCTTGCCACCTGCACCGCGCTGTGCGGCATCGGTGTCCTGCTCGCGGGCTGTGCTTCCCAGGACCGCGTCGCTCAGGGTTCGCCCTCCGTCGATCGTTTCAACTCCCGCTACGGCGTCTCGTCCTCGCCGCGTGTCGTCGAGGAGGGCAGGCCCGTGCCGCGCGGCGGCGGCGTCTATCGCGTCGGTCGTCCATATACCGTCGCCGGCCGCCGCTATACGCCCTACGAGAAGCGGGAAGGGCACTCGGAGACCGGCGTCGCCTCCTGGTACGGCCGCCAGTTCCACGGCCGGCTGACCGCCAATGGCGAAGTCTACGACATGCACACGCTGTCGGCCGCCCATCGCACCATGCCGATGCCGAGCTATGCGCGCGTGACCAACCTCACCAACGGCCATTCGCTGATCGTGCGCGTCAACGATCGCGGGCCTTACGCGCATGACCGCATCATCGATCTGTCGACGCGGGCGGCGAAGCTGCTCGAATTCCACGGCCACGGCATCGCCAAGGTGCGGGTCGAGTATGTAGGCAAGGCGCCGCTCGCCGGCTCCGACGACATGAAATTGGCCGCGACCTTGCGGGAAAACGGCCGTCCGGTTCATGACCGGCCGACCGCGGTTGCCGTCGCGGCACCGCGTGAGCCGGCCAAACGGGTCGCGGTCGCCTCCGCCGATCCGTCGTTCGCTCCGAGCCTGCTCGATTCGCGGCCGATGGCGCAGCGTCCAGCCGTTGCGCGTGAGGAGGCCGAGACCGCCCAGGTGGAACAAGCCGAACCGGTGGTGGCCGGCAACCGCTATGTGCTGGCCTCCCATTCGCGGCCGGGCGCGGTCGAAACCGCCCCGATCAGCCAGCCCGCACCCCGCCAGGTCGCCGCGGTCGCTGCTCCCCAGAATCCGCTTGCGCCGCGAAATCTGGGTGTCCTCCACACATCATCTCCATCCTCGGCCCCGTCGCCGGTTTCCGCTTATGCTCCAACCCGTTATGATGGCTCCGCGGGCTTGATGAGCGGCCGCGGCCTCTACTAAAAGCCGCATTTCTCCGCCTGATTGGTCTCGCGTCGACCTCGCTTGGAGGCGCGCTTTCGCGCGCATTGGCTTTGACCCTGTTTCGCTCCGTTACTGTCCGCCTCTCGCTGCTGGCCGGCCTCCTGTGCCTCGCCGGTGCGGCCGCTTTCGCCGCGACGCCGGCGGCGGCGCCGAAAAAGGACGAGCCGAATATCAGCGCCCCGCATGCGATCCTGATCGAGGCGGAGAGCGGCAGCGTCCTGTTCGAGCGCGGGGCGGACGA
>JAIUOO010000013.1 GCA_020161695.1 Pseudomonadota bacterium
CCATCGCGCGCATGATGCGCCCGGGTGATATCGGTCCACATGCCGATCTCCATCGAAGGTCTCGCAACCACCGACGGAATCACAAGCGGCTGATATCACTCAACTTCTTTTTCGGTCAGGCTCTAAGATGGGTGGGCGTTGGTCGTCATCGTCAACGCTGACAAGCGATTCAATGCAATCTTCGACGATGGACGGACGCAATTCGGTGGATCGTAGCATTTCAGATTCGCTATAAACTCAAACAAGCGCGCAAATTGTAGCTCTAATACATCTATTATATTCTAAGTTCTCATTTTTATTGCGTTCGACACGAGTCAAAAAAGTCAAGATTGGGGGGAAAGCCAGTTTTGGGATAGTTTGACTGGAGTTTCCTTTTCGAGCGCGCTTCAGGTTGTATCGGCCTCATTGGAGGGGCGGAGAGGGGGAGCCGACGCGCACTGACCGCTGCCACCTGCCTTCCCCGTTCGTTCCATAGACATCCCCTTGGCAGAGGCCGCCCAGTTCTGCGTCTACTGTGTGCCCCTGCGATGCCCTCGCGGCCGAACAACCCTTGCCGGTCGCGCGCGCGCGGGCCTTGCCTGCGCGATCTCTGCGCGCTTGATATGACCAGTCCGATCCGTCAGGTAATGCAGCGCTTGGCTGGTTGAATCGACTTGATCGTCGTGACGGCTGTTAGGGAAGGCGAGGAGTTCGGACATCCAATCGGCAAGCCAGGGTGCCTCGTTCGGAACATGGACCTGGCCGGCCTCAAAGCGTACCGACTGCGCGAGGAAACGTGCCTCCTTGTCGAAGCGCGGGGCGCGCAGGATGCAACGCAGCTTGTCGGTCTTGCGCAGGTCCTGGGCAATAGCCCGCCCGATATCAGTTTCCTCGATCAAGGTGACATTGGCTGACCAGCGGGCTGAAAGAGCCACTATGCGGCGCCCTAAATCCGGCACCTCGAAGCGGCCGCGTACGAGGTCGAGAAGGTAGAAGTCGAGGCCTTTGGCGCCCCAGACGGTGCCGACCGAATAATCTGATGTCTCGCCGATGGTCGAGGCTGTGTCCCAACTGGCGATGACGAGATCGAAGGTCTCGGGGCAGGTCTCATAGCGCCGGAGCCAGTCGCGCTTGACGATATTGCCCTCCGGCGGCACCGGTGCCTGCTGATACTGCGCCGAGAATATCAGCGACCCCATCGAGCGGCGCAGCGGCTCGAGGATTTCCAGCGGCTCGCGTTCAGCATGAAGGACCTCGCCGGCGGCGCGATGATAGATGTCGCGCGGATCATTGCTGAGGCGATGCATCGATGGCTCCGGGGCTATGGCAGGTAGTGAGATTATTTCCCATTCTTCGTTCTGCGTGACATGGGCGACGAGATCTTCCTCGTGCAGGCGCTGCATGACGATGACAATGGCGCCCTCGCGCTTGTTATTGAGGCGCGATTGCAGCGTGCCGTCGTAATACTCAATGGCGCGCCGGCGCATGGCCTTGGAGAGCGCATCTGCCGGCTTGATCGGATCGTCGATCAGGATGATATCCGCGCCACGCCCGGTAATCGAGCCGCCCATGCCGGCGGCGAAGCGGTAGCCGTTGAGGGTGGTGCCGAAGTCGAGATCGCGTGCTCGGCCGCGGGGGATGTCGAAACCTGGAAAGATGTCCCGATACCATGCCTCGTCGACGATCTTGCGCGTGTCGAGGGCGTGCTTGCGCGCCAGATCTTCGGCGTAAGAGATGCACATGATGCGCTTACGCGGATCGCGGCCTAGCACCCAGGCCGAGAAGGCCACGGAGACGAGGATGGATTTGAGTGAACGCGGCGGCACGTTGATGATCAGCCGCTTCAGCTCACCGCGCTCCACCCGGGCGAGCGCCTCGGCGATGTGATCGAGGTGCCAGTTGTGCAGGTAGGGTTGTCCGGGCTCGAGAGCCCGGAACACTTTCTCGGTGAAGGCTCCAAGATCCTGACGCAACAGGGCCTGGAGGAGACGACGATCGCTCATTCGAAGTGTCCGGCATGCGAGACGATGACCGTGCCGTCCCCCTTGGTGAGGATGCTGGTGACGGCTTCTGCGATCGCGAGGCGGCGCGGTTCGCGTACCAGCGCGCGCTTAGCCAGGCGATCCCGGATCCATTCTCGTATGAAGCGGATCAGGTCATCGATGTGGTAACCATCGAGCTGGCGCTCGATCCACGCCTCGGTCGCCTCGAGCAGCGGGGCCGTGAGGGCTTCGTCAAACGGCATGAGATCGATCGTGAGCGCGCCGTCGGGCGTTACCACGCACCGGAGCTCCCCGTCGTTGGCGGGTTCGCTCCAGTCATCGATCTGCGAGCGTTCCTCCCGCGCCCAACCGCGTTTCTCCATCCCCCGCTTGAGGATAGCGAGGTCATCGGCCGGCATGGCATTGTCGCCTTCTGCCGGTTCGGGCTCGCTGAGGTTCGACCTGTCGATCGCGAATGCGAGTTCGGTTGCCTTTTGATCTCCCTTCATCGCCCGGTTCAGCAGGTTCTTGACGACCACGACGATCTTCGGGGCCGTCTTGACCTTATCGCCATCCTTGTAGCTAACCTGCTCGTGGCCTTCCTCCCTGAGCACTGTGGCGAATGTCTTGCGCCCCTTGGGGCGGCCGTTGGGATTGCCCGAGCGGCCGGGCTTGAACTGATGTTCGAGCGGTGGATCGCAATAGCCGCCCTTACCGGTCTTCAGGCGCTTGGATTTCTTGTCATCGTTAGACATGGGTATTCCTTTCAGTGGGCTTGGGGTGTGACGAGAGAAAAATCAGCCCCGGCGCGGCTTGATCCGGCGACGCACGGGCGCCGCGTCGGGGGCGGGGACATCCTGATTGTCGTTGTCGGCATCCGCGGGTGCCTCGACGGCGCGCTTATCCGCTACCGTCGCGAAGGTCTCGCCGATCTCGGCGTGTGTCGCCTCGGCACCCGTCAGCGCCTCGAAGCGGCGGATAGCGACATCGACGTAGGCGGGATCGAGTTCGATCACCCGCGCGATGCGACCGGTCTTGTCTGCCGCGATCAGCGTCGTGCCGCTGCCGGAGAAGGCATCGAGCACGATGTCGCCGCGGTTCGATGCATCCCGGATCGCATCTGCCACCAGTGCAACCGGTTTCACGGTCGGGTGCATGGCAAGCTCGTCCAGCCGTCCGGTTTTGAAGCTGTTGACGCCGGGATACTCCCAAACATTGCTCCGGTTGCGTCCGAACCGGCCGAGCTGGACATTGTTGAGGATCGGTCCGTGGCCTGCCTTCCACACCGCTACCAGTTCGTGGCGCGAGCGGTAGAAGGAGCCCATGCCGCCGTTATCTTTGACCCAGACGGCGAGGTTGACGAGGTCGCTATAGGCCTCCCGTCCCGCCATCAGCAGCTCGTGCATGTGCCGCCAGTCCATGCAGACATAGCTGAGGGCGCCGTCCATCGAGTGCTCAGCCAGCTGCGTGAGCACCGCTTTCAGGAAAGCAATGAACTCCTCGACGCTCATCTCACCGGAGGCCATGGCGAACTCGCGGTGGCGCACCTTGCCGAGGCCCGAGACGTTCCCGCCGATCGGCACGTTGTAGGGCGGATCGGTGAAGACCAGACGCGCCTTCTCGCCCTTCAGCAGGCGACCATAGCTCTCGCCATCGAGCGCGTTGCCGCAATAGATAAGGTGATTGCCGCAACGCCAGAGATCGCCCGCTCGCGAGACCACAACCTTGGCCAGCTCCGGCACCGCATCAGCGGGATCTTGATCCGCGGCACCACCCTTACCGTCGACCAGCACCTCGATTTCCGGCAGGTCGAAGCCGATCGCGTCCATGACCTCCAGCTCGTCGAGCGAAACGAGATAGGTCAGCTCCAGAACCAGTTCGGGCTCATCCCATTCGCTCTCCTCAGCGATCCGCTTCAGACCGACGGCAAGCGCGCGGCGCTCGTCTTCGCTCAGGTGCGACAAGACAATGACGGGCACCTCCCTGTAGCCAAGTCTGCGTGCCGCTTCCCAGCGCGCGTGTCCGGAGACGAGGCGGAAGTCCTCGCCTACCAGCAGCGGCACAACCATGCCGAAGCGCATGATCGAGGCCATCAGCTTCTGGATCTGGCGCTCGGCGTGCTTGCGCGTGCGCCGCTTCGCCTGCCGCACGCTGTCGATCGGCTCACAGCGGATCATCGTGGCGATCCCGGCGTGCCGCGATTCCACGTCGGCAAGGCGAGAGGCGGAGCCGGTCGGACGCGATGCGCCCGCACCGGCTTTGTCCGGGTGGTCTCCGGACTTCCGGTTCTTTTGCGGCTCCTGCGGAGCCATCGAACCGTTCGGTTCATCGGTCATGGGAACTTACCTTTGGTTGGACAAAGCGCGACCGACCACGCGCACCGTGACGCGCGTGACGATCCGCCTGGATCTGGGACTTCAGTGGTTTTATCTTTGGCCCGACGGCCTCAAAGAGACGCGCAAGAGATGACCGCCGCTCCGATCGATATCGGGCAGTTTAAATCTCATTCTGTCTGTAAGTTTGAGCGATCTGTTCGGCCTTGCCAGCACATTTTGCTTGACAAAACATCGTACTTTCTTATATGTATCTTCTCCGTCAGGGTTTAAGCGTCCTGATCAGGGATATCTATTGTTTTTCTCGTGTCAATGGGGGCACCTGCGCGTGTCGATGCGGCTCTTGAGGAACCGGCTACGGTCGCTCTGCGCAGTTCGCTCTTTAACTGCATTTGGCATGGTCCAGGTGCGCCATCCCCCTTGGCGTCATGACCCTCCAATCTTAGCCCGGAAGGTCCTTAGGCTAAGACGCCTCAGTTCCCGGTTTCCTGCTTAGTTTCCTGTTCACCGGGAACATGGGCCTGGCCTCGACCTTCAGGCTTGATCTTCACCGCGCCGCCAGCGCCTGTGACACATCTGCCACAAGGTCGTCGGGATGCTCGACGCCGATCGACAGGCGGATCGTGGTCGCGAGAACGCCGATGCGCTGCCGCACCGCCTCGGGCACGCCGGAGTGAGTCGTGGAAGCGGGGTGGCTGGCCAGCGATTCCGTGCCGCCGAGGCTCACGGCGAGCTTGAAGATCTGCAAGGCGTTGAGAAAGGCGAAGGCGGCGGCCTCGCCACCCTCGATGTCGAACGAGAAGGTGGAGCCGGCCCCCTCGCTCTGCTCGCGGAAGACGCGGCCCGCGGGCGTGGCCGGATCGAGGAATGGCAGGTAGTGGACCTTCGAGACCTTGGGGTGGCCACGCAGGAATTCCGCGACGATGCGGGCATTGTCGTTGGCGCGTCCCATGCGCAGGCTCAGCGTCTCCAGCGAGCGCCCCAGCATCCAGCAGGAATGCGGGTCGAGCTGGGTGCCGATGGCGCCGCGCAGCGCCTTGATCGGCCTGGTCATCGCCGCCGTGCCGAGCGCCGCCCCGGCGATCAGGTCGGAATGGCCGCCGACATATTTGGTGAGCGAATAGACCGAGACGTCGGCGCCATGCTCGATCGGCCGCTGGAAGACCGGGCCGAGCAGGGTGTTGTCGCAGACGATGACCGGGCGATGGCCCTGCCGGCCGCCGATCTCGTCGGCCAGCCGCTTCATCAGCGCGACGTCGGTCAGCGTGTTGATCGGGTTGGAGGGCGTCTCGATCAGGATCACCGCGACCCGGCCCTTCGCCATGGCCTGATCGGCCGCGGCACGCACGCTCGGCTCGTCGACCCCGTCCGAGAAGCCGACAGCGCCGATCTGCAGCGCCGCGAAGGTCCTGGTCAGCAGCGTCTCGGTGCCGCCATAGAGCGGCTGCGAGTGCAGGATCACGTCGCCGGGCCGCGCGAAGGTCAGCAGCGTGGTGGCGATCGCCGACATGCCCGAGGAGAACAGGATGCAGGCCTCGGTGCGCTCGTAGATGGCGAGGCGATCCTCGACGATCTCGCTGTTGGGGTGGTTGAAGCGCGAATAGACGAGGCCCGCGCCCGTGCCCTTCGGCGGTTCGCGACGGCCCGAGACGAAATCGAAGAAGTCGCGGCCTTCCTCGGCCGACTTGAACACGAAGGTCGAGGTCAGGAAGACCGGCGGCTTGACCGCGCCCTCGGAGAGCAACGGGTCGAAGCCGTAGCTCAGCATCAGCGTTTCGGGCTGCAGCGGATGGTTGCCGACATGGGTCTTGGACGGGCGCGGCGCGGTCAAGGCGATCCTCCCTCTGGGATGCCGGCCGCAAGCGCGAGCCGGCAGTCAGGGGAGAGGGTGCGGCTTTGCGACCGCGAAGTCCATGAAGGGCTTTTCCGGGCTGGACGCCGGCCGGCTAGCTGCGCCTGCGGTTCGCGCCATGTTCGGGAATGCCGGTATTCTCGAAACAGATCCGCGCGAGTTCGCCGACGCCCCTGCGGATCGTCTCCACGTCGGGAAGCGCGAAGCAGAGCCGCATGTGGCTCTTTGCCGCCTCCGGGTCGCAGGACCATTCGGGGCCGGGATTGAAGGCGAGGCCCTGCGCAAGCGCGGCCTGCGTGAAGGTTCTGACATCGACCTGATCGGGCAGTTTCAGCCAGAGGAAGATGCCGCCATCGGGGATGAACAGCTCGGCGGAGGTTCCGAACTCCTCGTGCAGCGCCTCGACCATGGCGTCGAGCTTGACCTTCAGCGCCGATGTCAGCGCGGGAACATGGGCGTCGAAGCGGCCTTCGACATATTCGGCGACGACCATCTGCTCCAGCGCGCCGGAACCGGCATCGGACTTGGTCGCGAGGATGCGCGAAAGCACGTCCCAGTTCGCGACGATGTAGCCGATGCGGAGCGCCGGGGCCAGGGACTTCGAGAACGAGCCGACATGGATGACCCGTGATGGGTCGAGGGCATAGAGCGCCGGTGGGCGCGTGCCCGCCCAGACGAGATCGGCATAGCACTCGTCCTCGAAGACCGGCACGCCGAACTCGCGCGACAGGGCCAGCAGTTCATGCCGCCGCTCAAGGCTCATGATGCTGCCAGTCGGGTTCTGCACGGTCGGGATCGTGTAGATGTATTTCGGCCGGACGCCCTTCGCCCTGAGGTCTTCGAGGATGGCGCGCAGCGCGTCCATGCGGATGCCGCCGGCGTCCAGCGGCGCGCCGATCACCTTCGCGCCGAGCTTCTGGACCTTGGTGATCGCCCCGCCATAGGTGAACTCCTCGAGGATCACGGTATCGCCGGGGGCGATGAGCAGGTTGTTGACGAGGTCCATGCCCTGCAGCGAGCCGGAGGTCAGCAGCACGTCCTCGGCCGTGCAGGCGATGCCGCTGCGCTTCGCCAGCTTGTCGGCGACGAAGGTCCGCAGGCGCTCATGGCCGAGCGGCGAGCCGCCCAGCGAATAGACGCCGAGCAGGTGGCCGTGCTCGCGCAGCACCTTCGCGGCGGCCTCGGCGAGGGCCTCGGCAGGCACCTGCGAGGGGTCGTTGTGGCCGCCGACGAAATTGTAGGGGGGATGACCGGTGAAGCGCGGGGAGGGGGCCGGGAGGCCCGCGCGGAACATGTCAGGCAGGGCGAAGCGGCTGTCGCCGGGATTGTGGCCGTCCATGCGTCGTCTCCCTCGCGGGCCGACGTCGCGCGACCCTTCGCCTCCTGTGTGAAGGCGCCGGCGGTCCCGAGCAAGGGCTGGCAAAGCAAGGCCGCCGGTCGCATGGCGCAACCGGCGGCCTCGTCGTGTCAGGAGAACGCAGCGTTACTCGGCGGCCTGCGCCAGCGTCGGATAGTCGGTGTAGCCCTTCTCCGTGCCACCATAGAACGTCGCACGGTCGGGCTCGTTCAGCGGCGCGCCGAGGCGCAGGCGCTCGACGAGATCCGGGTTGGCGATGAACGCCTTGCCGAAGGCGACGAGGTCGGCCTTGCCGTCGCGGACCGCCTCGATGGCGAGGTCACGCGTGTAGCCGTTATTGGCGATGTAGGCGCCCGAGAAGGCCTTGCGCAGCGCGCCGTAGTCGAAGGCGACATTGTCGCGCGGGCCGCCCGTGGCACCCTCGACGACGTGGATGAAGGCGATGCCGCGCTTCGACAGTTCGCTCGCGAAATAGCCGAAGACCTCGGCCGGATCGCTGGTCACCGCGTCGTTGGCCGGGCTCACCGGCGACAGGCGGATGCCGAGGCGCGTTTTCGGGAAGACCTTGAGGATGGCATCGACCACTTCGAGGCCGAAGCGGGCGCGGTTCTCGACCGAGCCGCCATAGCCGTCCTTGCGCTGGTTGGCGCCGTCCTTGAGGAACTGGTCGACCAGATAGCCGTTGGCGCCATGAATCTCGATGCCGTCGAAGCCGGCCTTCTGCGAGTTCTGCGCGGCCTGCGCATATTCGGCGACGACGCCCGGGATCTCCGAGGCTTCCAGAGCGCGCGGCATGGAGACGTCGGCGAAGCCCGTCTCGACATAGGTCTTCGACTTGGCCTGAACCGCGGAGGGGGCGACCGGGGCGGCGCCGTCCTTCAGCAGCGAGGAGTGCGAGATGCGGCCGACATGCCAGATCTGCGCGAAGATGCGGCCCTTGGCGGCGTGGACGGCGTCCGTGACATTCTTCCAGCCGGCGATCTGGGCGTCGCTATAGAGGCCGGGCGTCCAGATATAGCCCTGGCCCTGCCGGGAAATCTGCGTGCCTTCCGAGATGAGAAGGCCGGCGCTGGCGCGCTGGGTGTAGTAGGTCGCGTTCAGCGCGTGGGGGGCGTCGGTGCCGGGCGTCGCACGGTTGCGCGTCAGCGGCGCCATGGCGATGCGGTTAGGCAGGACGAGGTCGCCCAGCGTGAAGGGCTGGAACAGGGGGCTTGCATCTTCGCTCATGTGGGGCTCCGTCAAGGGGAGGGCGCGGAAAGCGCCGGTATCGGCCGAGGACAGTTGGGGGTCATGGCGCGATGCAGCAAGACGGCAAATGCATGGCAAGCCCGCGCCGTCCGGTGGATAACGCCGACGTGTCCGCCCGCGAGGCGCCGTGATCAGCCCTTTGCCTTCGCAAGGGCCTGCTGCACCGGGAATGGCAGGTTGCGGACCTCGGTCCACGGCACGTCGAAACGCGTCATGAACTTCAGGCGGAAGGTCATCCGGCTCATCAGCCAGCCCTCGGGCGTGCGCCGGTATTCGTCATCCTCGATGGCCGACATCCAGCAGGGCGTGTCGCCCTCGGTCAGCGTGCAGACCTGCCAGAGCATCCAGCGGGCTTTCGCGGTGTCGCCGTCGATGTCGATGCGGGGATTGAGGAAATAGTGCATGGCGAAGGACCAGCCGCCCTTGCGCACGAAGGCATAGATGGCCTCGCGTCCCTCGCAGAGGCCGAAATGCTCGCCTCCGTCCCAGACCGCGTCCTCGGTGAACAGCCCGGCCTGAAGCCGCCCGATGCGGTCGAGTTCGTCCTGCGGCTTGCGGCGGTGGTCGTCCGTGTATTTCTCGTCGGCATATTCGGCGTAGCGCGCCTTGAGGTCGCGGATCGCGTCGATGTCCTCGAGCCGGCGGATGCGCTCCTCGATGCTCGCCATGTCGATGCTCGCCATGTCCGGTTCTCCCTGCCGCGCCGGCCCATGGCTCCGTGCTAGCGGGCGGGCTCGTCGGCGGCCAGAGCAGCCGCGAGCCTCTGCCATGCGGCCTCGTCCCCGGGCAGGCCGAAGCGCAGGCGGTGCGGATGGGCGGCGAAGCGGCGGACATGGATGCCATGCCGCCCGAGCCGCTCGAACAGGGCGGGCGCCTCCGGTGTTTCGAGCAACCGGAACAGCGCCGTGCCGCCGGCAACCCGGCCGGACGAGGCAAGGAGCGCATCGAGGCGGGCCGCATCCGCCTCCCGTTCTGCGCGGGTCGCGGTCAGCCAATCCCGGTCGGAAAGCGCAACGCGCCCGACATGGAGGGCAGGCCCCGGCACGGCCCAGGGTCCGAGCCGGTCGGCAAGGCGGGCGGCCAGGTCCGCCGGTCCGATGGCGAAGCCGAGTCGCAGGCCGGCGAGCCCATAGGTCTTGCCGAAGGAGCGCAGGACGACGGTCGCGGGCGGCAGGTCGGGGACGATGCTGGCCTCGGGGGTGAAATCGGCGAAGGCCTCGTCGACCACCAGCAATCCGCCCATGCCGGCGAGACGGGCGGCGGTCCGATTCAGGTCCGCCCGCGCCACGATGCGGCCGTCCGGGTTGTTGGGATTGACGATGACGACGATGGCGGCCGTGCCTGCCGCGTCCGGATCGGCCGTCTCGCGAACCGCGAAGCCCGCCTTGCGCCAGGCATGAGCATGTTCGCCGTAGGTCGGCCCGAGCACGGCGACCTCTGCGCCGGCAGGCGCCAGCGTCGGGATCGTTTCGATCAGGATCTGGGTACCCGGCGCCGCGACGATCGCGGCGCGGTCCGGCACGCGATAGGCCGCTCGGGCGGCCGCCAGCAGCGCCGCCTCGTCCGCGCGCGCGGGCAGCCGCTGCCATGCTGCGGCAGGAATGCAGGGCAGGGGATATGGAACGGGGTTGATTCCGGTCGAAAGGTCGATCCACGGTTCAGATGCAGCCGGAAACTGGCGGCGGGCTTCGCCAAGATCGCCGCCATGCTCCAGTCTGGCTCCGCTGCCGGCTTCCAGGGTCTCGCCCACGCATGTCCCCCTTCTCGCCTCTGGTGATCCTCGCCGCCGCGCTCGTGATCGAGGCGCTGGCCGGCTATCCGCCCTGGCTGTTTCGCGCCATCGGCCATCCGGTGACGTGGATCGGCGCGCTTATTGGCACACTCGACCGGCTGATGAACAGGGAGGAGCACAGCCATCAGGACCGCCGCCGGGCCGGCGTCATGGCGCTGGTCGCCGTGCTGGCGGTGACCGGCGGCGCGGCGCTCGCCATTGCGGGCCTGTGCGAGAGCCTCGACGTGTTCGGGCTGGTGCCGCTGGCTTTCGTGGCATCGACGCTGATCGCGCAGCGTAGCTTGCACGACCATGTCGCGGCGGTGGCCGCGGGGTTGCAGCGGGAAGGGCTCGCCGGCGGCCGGGCGGCGGTGTCGATGATCGTCGGGCGCAATCCCGAGAGCCTCGACGAGGCCGGCGTGTCGCGGGCGGCCATCGAGAGCCTCGCCGAGAACTTCTCGGACGGCGTCACGGCGCCGGCGTTCTGGCTCGGTGTCGCGGGCCTGCCGGGCATAGCGCTCTACAAGGCGATCAACACTGCCGATTCCATGATCGGCCACCGCAATCCGCGCCATGAATCCTTCGGCTGGGCGGCGGCGCGGCTGGACGACCTCGTCAACCTGCCGGCCTCGCGCCTGACCGCCGGGCTGATCATCGGCGCGGCGGCGCTGGACGGCCTCGCGCCCGCGCGCGCATCGCTCGACGCCGTCCGCCGCTATGCGCGCCATCACCGTTCGCCCAATGCCGGATGGCCCGAGGCCGCCATGGCCGGAGCGCTCGGCATCAGGCTCGCGGGCCCCCGGACCTATGGCGACGTCGTGGTCGAGGACCGCTGGATGGGGCAGGGCCGGGCCGAGGCGACGGCAGCGGACATCCGCGCCGCGCTTCGGCTCTATCGGCGCGCGGTCGGTCTCGGCTGGGCGCTGGTCGCCGGCCTGATCGCGCTCGTGGCCGCGATCTGACTGCGCGCCGCGCGTCGCCCACCCGCATGGAGGCGTTCCGGGCTGCCGATATTGACTCGCCGCCATCGCCTTAGGTAAGTAACTGGTGAGTTATATAGAGCCGACCCGCAGAGGTCGGGTGCATGGGAGCGAGACGGATGGCGGAGCGCGCGCAGAGCGGCTGGTCGACGGTTGTCCGGTGGCTCGATGCGCCCTGGCTCAAGCCCTTCGCGATGCTGGCGCTGATGATCGTCCTGTGGGACGTCGCGATCTGGCTGTTCAATGTGCCGCCCTATCTGATCCCGCGTCCCTGGGACGTGGTGAAGGCTTTCGGCACGGATGGGCCGCTGCTGCTGCGCGAATCCATCCCGACGACGGTGGCGACGCTTGGTGGCTTCCTGCTCTCCGCGCTGTTCGGCATCCCCATCGCCATGCTGATCGCCGGCTCGCGCACGGTGGAATCCTATTTCTATCCGCTGCTGGTGTTTTCCCAGTCGATCCCGAAGGTCGCCATCGCGCCGCTGTTCGTTGTGTGGTTCGGCTTCGGGCTGGCGCCGAAGGTGATCACCGCCTTCCTGCTCGGCTTCTTCCCCGTGGTCGTGGCGGGCGTTCAGGGCTTCAAGGCGCTCGACACCGACATGCGCGACCTCGCCCGCTCGATGAAGTGCTCGCGCTGGCAGATGTTCACGATGGTGAGCCTGCCGAATGCGCTGCCGGCCATCTTCTCCGGCCTCAAGGTGTCGGTGACGCTGGCCGTGGTCGGCGCGGTGGTCGGCGAGTTCGTCGGCTCCAATTCCGGCATCGGCTTCGTGCTGCAGCGCTCGATCGGCAATTTCGAGCTGCCGACCATGTTCGCGGCGCTCGTCCTGCTCGCGCTGATCGGCGTCGTGCTGTTCTGGATCGTCGACATCATCGAGCGCTTCGCCCTGCCGTGGCACACCAGCCGCCGGCATGAATTCGTTGCAACCACCTGAGAACAATCGGCCCGAGCCAACGGGCTCCCAACCCTCAAGGGAGGACAATATGGACCGCCGCACATTCGTCATCGCCACCGGTGCCGGCCTCGTCGCCGCGCCCGCGCTCATCCGCTCGGCGCATTCGGCCGACAAGGTTCAGCTGCTGCTGAACTGGTATCTCTATGGCGAGCATGCGCCGTTCTTCTACGGCAAGAAGCTCGGCCTGTTCGAGAAAGAGGGCATCGACCTCCAGATCGTCGAGGGGCGTGGCTCGGGCGTGAGCCTGCAGGCGGTCGGCGCCAAGTCGGCCCATTTCGGCCATGTCGACATGTCGGCCGTGGTGCGCGCCGGTATTCGCGGCGCCCCGGTCGTCTCGACCGGCGTGCTCCTGCAGAAGAACCCGGCCGCCGCCATGAGCTTCACCGAGAAGAACATCCGCACCGCCAACGACCTCAAGGGCAAGACGGTCGCCACCACGCCGGGCGATGCGCTCTCGCAGGTCTGGCCGGCCTTCCTCAAGAAGGCGAACCTGCGCGACAGCGATGTGCGCCTGGTGCAGGGCGACGCCCAGACGAAGCTGAACGCGGTGATCTCCGGTCAGGCCGACGTGCTGCTCGGCTTCTCCCATGACCAGTCGATGAAGCTCAAGGACGCAACCGGCAAGTCGGTCTACCCGATCATGTTCTCCGACTACGGCCTGAACGCGGTCGCCACCGGCATCGTCGCCCATCGCGACACGCTGTCCGGCAGCCCGGACCTCGTACGCCGCTTCATGCGCGCCGCGACTCTCTCGGCCGAGGCGGCCGAGAAGAACGCGTCGGCCGCTGCCGACGCCATGCTGGAGGCCGATTCCAAGGCCGGCAAGAAGGAGACGCTGACCGAGGGGTTCGAGATTTCGACGAAGCTCTACCGCGTCACCGCCGATCAGCGGCCTTTCCACACCAACGCCAATGCGGTGAAGGAAACCGTGGACCTTCTGGTCGAGTATGGCGGCGTCGATCCCTCCGCCAAGGAGAAGCTCGCCAGCTTCTTCACCACCGACTTCCTGCCGGGCAAGGCGACGAACTGAGCTGCGACAAGCGACGGACCGGCTTATCGCGCCGGTCCGCCTGCCGGCCCTTGCCATGACGAAGCGGACACGATGACCAGACCCAATCTCCGCCTGATCGAAACGCCAGAAGTGCCCGCCGCGCGCGTTCCCGCCCATGCCGGCGAACCGGCCATCGGCATCAAGGCGCTGACCAAGACCTATCGCACCCGCGACGGCGATGTGCCGACGCTGCGGCCCATCGATCTCGACATTGCCGACGGCGAATTCGTCGCGGTGGTGGGTCCGTCGGGCTGCGGCAAGTCCACGCTGCTCAAGCTGATCGCCGGCCTGATCGAGCCGACCTCCGGTTCCATCGAGGTCGGCGGCAAGGAAGTGGTCGAACCGCCGGACGATGTCGGTATCGTGTTCCAGAGCCCGGTTCTGCTGGCATGGCGCTCGGTGCTCGCCAACATCATGATGCCGGTGGAAGTGCGCAAACTCGACTATGCCTCGCATCTGGAGCGCGCGAAGGCGCTGATCAAGACGGCGCGGCTCGATGGCTTCGAGAACAAATATCCCTGGCAGCTTTCCGGCGGCATGCAGCAGCGCGCCGCCATCTGCCGGGCGCTGGTCCACGATCCGAAGATCGTGCTGATGGATGAGCCCTTCGGTGCCCTTGACGCGCTCACCCGCGAGCGGATGAACCTCGAACTGCAGCGCATCCATTTCGAGACCAAGAAGACCATCGTCCTGATCACGCATTCCATCCCGGAATCGGTGTTTCTCGCTGATCGCGTCGTTGTCATGAGCGACCGCCCCGGCACGATCGAGGCGATCTACGACGTGCCGCTGCCGCGCCCGCGCAGCCTCGAGGTGATGGGCACGCCCGTCTTCGCCGAGCTTGCCAAGCAGGTGCGTTCGCATTTCTACGCCGAGGGAGGCATCGACTGATGTCAGCGCCTCTCATCCGGCTGCATGATGTGGAAGCCTTCGAGCGCTGGACGCCGTTCGTAAGGCCGTTCCGCTTCGGCGCGGTGACGGTCGAAGGGGCCTTTCAGGCTTTCGTGCGGGTGGTCGTCGAGGTCGAGGGCCATGGCCGGGCCACCGGCATGGCCGCCGAGCTGATGCCGCCGAAATGGTTCGACAAGCGCGCGGAGCGCTCGGCCGAGGATACGGTGCGCGACCTGAAGCTGAGCCTTGCCCATGCGGTGGCCGAGGCGAATGCGCTCGGTCGGGCCGATACGGCGTTCGGGCTTCATGCGCAGCTGAACGGGCGCCAGCTCGCGTGGGCGCATGCGGAAGATGTCACGCCGCTATCGGCCAATTTCGGCGTCGCCGAGATCGACAAGGCGGTGCTGGACGGGCTTTCCAAGGCGCTCGGCGCGAGCTTCGTCAAGGTGCTGAACGGCAATGCGGTCGGCCTCGACAACAGGCTGACGCCGGACCTGGGCGGTCAGGTCATCGATGCCCGCCTCGGGGCGCTGAAACCCGCTTCCTCCATCGCCATCCGCCATACGGTCGGGCTCAACGACCGGATCGAGGGTGAGGACAGCCTCGCCAGCGAACTCGATGCCGCGGCGCTGCGCTATTTCAAGATCAAGGTCGGCGGCGACCCGGCGGCAGACCTGATCAGGCTGAAGTCCATTGCCGGCGTGCTCGACGGGCGTGGCATCGACTATCGCGCGACGCTGGACGCCAACGAGCAATATGCGCCCGAGGATCTCGTGACGCTCTATGCGCTTGCAGGGGCCGACGCAGCACTCGACAGCCTGTTTTCGCGCCTGCTGTTCATCGAGCAGCCGCTGGATCGCCGCGTCACCTTCGCGCGGGAGCTGGACCCGCGCATCGCCGCGCGGGGCGTCATCATCGACGAGGCGGACGACGGCTACGACGCCTTCCCGCGCGCGAAGGCTCTCGGCTATCGCGGCGTCTCCTCGAAGTGCTGCAAGGGCCTCTACAAGTCGCTGCTGAACGCCTCGCGCGTGGCGCTGTGGAATGCCGAAAAGACCGGCGGTCCCGATTTCATCATCTCGGCGGAGGACCTGACCTGCCAGCCGGGCCTTGCTGTCCAGCAGGACACGGCGCTGGTCGCGGCTCTCGGCCTGACCCATGTCGAGCGCAACGGCCATCACTACGTCGACGGTTTCGGGCTCGCGCCCGCCGCGGAGGCTCAGCGGTTCCGCAATGCCCATCCCGCCCTCTACACGGGCGCGGGCGACGCTGTCCGCCTGAACGTCGCCTCCGGCGATCTCGACACGACATCGCTCTACGGCCCGGGTTTCGCCTCCGGCGCCGAACCCGACTGGGCCTCGCTCGATCTCCTTTCGCTCTCCGTTTCCGAAGGACTGCCCGCATGACCACCAAAAGACTCGGCCTCGTGATGAACGGCGTGACCGGCCGCATGGGCACGAACCAGCATCTCGTGCGCTCGGTCGCGGCCATCCGTGCGCAGGGCGGCGTTAAGCTGTCCGACGGCACGCGCGTGCAGCTCGATCCGATCCTGATCGGCCGCAACGCCGACAAGGTGGCGGCGCTCGCCAAGGCCAACGGTGTCGAGCGCTGGGGCACCGACCTGGACGCGGCCATCGCCGATCCGAACAACCAGATCTTCTTCGACGCGGCGACGACGCAGATGCGCCCGACCCTGCTCGAAAAGGCGATCCATGCCGGCAAGCACATCTATTGCGAGAAACCGATCGCGACGAACCTCCCCGAGGCGCTGAAGATCGTCAAGCTCGCCAAGGAAAAGGGCGTGAAGAACGGCACCGTGCAGGACAAGCTGTTCCTGCCCGGCCTGATGAAGCTCAAGTCGCTGCGCGATTCCGGCTTCTTCGGCCGCATGCTCTCGGTGCGCGGCGAGTTCGGCTACTGGGTGTTCGAGGGCGACTGGCAGGAGGCGCAGCGTCCGTCCTGGAACTACCGCAACGAGGATGGCGGCGGCATGATCCTCGATATGGTCTGCCACTGGCGCTACGTGCTCGACAACCTGTTCGGCGAGGTGAAGTCGGTCTCCTGCCTCGGCGCGACGCACATCCCCGAGCGCTGGGACGAGAACGGCAAGCCCTACAAGGCGACGGCTGATGATGCCGCCTATGCCACGTTCGAGCTTGAGGGCGGCGTCATCGCCCACATGAACATGAGCTGGGTGACGCGCGTCTATCGCGACGATCTCGTCACCTTCAACGTCGACGGCACGCTGGGTTCGGCGGTCGCCGGCCTCCATGACTGCGTGATCCAGCCGCGCAACGCGACCCCGCGTCCGGTCTGGAACCCCGACCAGAAGCAGACCATCAACTTCCGCGACACCTGGCAGACCATGCCGGACAACACGACCTACGATAACGGCTTCAAGGTGCAGTGGGAGATGTTCATCCGCCACGTGGTGGAGGACGCTCCCTACAAGTACGGCCTCATCGAGGGCGCCAAGGGCGTTCAGCTCGTGGAATGCGCGCTGCAGAGCTGGAAGGAGCGCCGCTGGATCGACGTTCCGAAGCTGACCGTCTGAGGAGGCCGGCGTGGCGAACTTTGCGATCGCCCAGCTCGACGAGATTCCCGGCGTTCCGTGCCCCTGCGGCACCGCGCGCCGGGCCTTCGCCGAGTTCGGTGAGGGGCTCGCCACCGTGCACATGACGACGATCAGCGCCGAGGCGCAGACCCACTACCACAAGAGGATGACCGAGATTTACGTCGTCCTGGAAGGCGAGGGGTTCATGGAGCTGGACGGGGAGCGCATTCCCGTCAGGCCGCGTTCGTCGATCTTCATCAAGCCCGGCTGCCGCCACCGCGCGGTCGGCAATCTCCAGTGCCTGATCGTTCCCATTCCGGCCTTCGATCCGGCCGACGAATGGTTCGACTGACCTCAACCGCCAAGGAGCCATGGCCATGCTCGACAAGCCCCGGACTTCCGCGACCGTCCTTCTGCCGACGGCGGACCGCACGCTGGAGCGCTACCAGCTCTCGGTGCCGAAGAACTTCCCCGACAGGATCACGCGGCCCTTGAACCGCGTGGCGCTGGCAGCGGCGCACATGGTCGCCGATCCCTTCGTCGACAACGATCCCTGGCTGTCGAACGCCATCGACTGGGACCGCACCATGGCCTATCGCGACTATCTCTGGGGCCTCGGCCTCGGCGTCGCGGAGGCGATGGACACGGCGCAGCGCGGCATGGGCCTCGACTGGGCCGGCGCGCTGGACCTGATCAAGCGCTCGGTGAGACAGGCGAAGGCCACGCCCGGCGCGGTGGTTTTCTCCGGTGCCGGCACCGACCATCTCGACCCGGCCGATGCGAAGTCCGTGGACGACGTGATCCGTGCCTACGAGATGCAGTTCGAGGCGATCGAGGCGGTCGGCGGGCGCATCATCCTGATGGCCTCGCGCGCGCTCGCCCGCGTGGCGAAGAGCCCGGACGACTACGGCCGCGTCTATGACCGCATCCTGTCGCAGTCGGCGCAGCCGGTGATCATTCATTGGCTCGGCGACATGTTCGACCCGGCGCTCGCCGGCTACTGGGGCTCGGCCAATGTCGATGCCGCCATGGATACGGCGGTCGATGCCATCAACCGCAATGCCGTCAAGGTCGATGGCGTGAAGATCTCCCTCCTCGATAAGGACAAGGAGATCGCCATGCGCCGCCGCCTGAACAAGGCGGTGAAAATGTATACCGGCGACGACTTCAACTATGCGGAGCTGATCGCCGGCGACGAGCAGGGCTACTCGCACGCGCTGCTTGGCATTTTCGACGCCATCGCACCGGCGGCTGCGGGCGCGCTCTCGGCGCTGGCCGACAACGACCTGACGACGTTCCACGACATCTTCGCGCCGACCGTTCCGCTGTCGCGGCACATCTTCAAGGCGCCAACGCGCTTCTACAAGACCGGCGTCGTCTTCGTCGCCTATCTCAACGGCCATCAAGACCATTTCACCATGGTCGGAGGGCAGGAGAGCACGCGTTCGCCGCAGCACCTCGCGGAGCTGTTCAGGCTTGCCGACAAGGCCGGCATCCTCCGCGATCCGGAAGCCGCCGCCGCGCGCATGGCAACCGTCATGGCGAGCCGGGGCATCGGCGTGTGACACGTCTCGTCATGCCCGACCCGACGCGCGGGTTCGGGCCTTCTTCGTCATGGCCGGGCTTGTCCCGGCCATCCACGACTTGAACACGACCAAGCCAAGGAATTCGTGGATGCCCGCCACAATGGCGGGCATGACGGGTTGGAGCTTGTTCTTCTGCCGATGGTTCTGATGCGCGATTTCTCGACCGACCATGCCATGCTCTCGATCAACACCGCGACGGTGCGAAAGCAGGGTGATCTCCTTGAGATCATCGAGGCCTGCGCGCGCCATGGCATCCGCGCCATCTCGCCCTGGCGCGATCAGGTGGCGACCGTCGGGCTCGACGCCGCCGTGAAGGCGGTGAAGACCCACGGCTTCCAGCTCTCCGGCTATTGCCGGGGCGGCATGTTCCCGTCCGATGCGGCGCACGCCCAGGAAGCCCGCGACGACAATCGCCGGGCGGTGGACGAGGCGAAGGCGCTGGGCGCCGTCTGCCTCGTTCTGGTGGTGGGCGGCCTGCCCCATACGTCGCGGCCGGGCTCGGCCGTATCGCACGATCTCGCGGGGGCGCGGCAACAGGTCGAGGACGGCATCGCGGAACTGCTTGAATATGCAAAACCCGCCGGCATGCCGCTCGCCATCGAGCCGCTGCACCCGATGTATGCGGCCGACCGGGCCTGCGTGAACACGCTGGAACAGGCGCTGGACATCTGCGACCGGCTCGATCCGGCCAGGACCGGTGCGCTCGGCGTCGCGGCGGACGTCTATCACATCTGGTGGGACCCGAACCTCTATCGCGATATCCAGCGGGCGGGGCGGGAGCGGCTGCTGGCCTATCACGTCTGCGACTGGCTGGTGCCGACCCGCGACATGCTGACCGATCGCGGCATGATGGGCGACGGCGTGATCGAACTGAGGAAGATCCGGCAGGCCGTGGAAGCCGAAGGCTTCTCCGGCTTCTCGGAGGTGGAGATATTCTCCGAACTCGACTGGTGGAAACGCCCGATGGACGAGGTGCTCAGGACCTGCATCGAGCGGCACAAGTCGGTGGTGTGAAACGATCGAAACGCGAGTGCGGAGGGATCTCCAACGCTCTCCCAGACGGAGAGGGTTGGAGGCGTCCCTAAGCCCTCACGCCCCTGACGACGAACTCCACGACATGGGTCCGCCGCTCGGCGATGGAGGCGGGCGCCTCCATGTCCGTGTCGAAGATCACCGACAGCGTGTAGATATTCGAGAAGAAGAAGTAGCAGGCGCCGGTGATGGTGATCCACACATGGCGCGCGTCGAGGCCCGGCCGGATCGTGCCGTTGGCGTTGCCGCGGGCGATGATGCGGCCGATGGCGTCGATGACCGGCGAGTTCATCGTGTTCACCTTGGCGGATTTCTTCAGCACCTTGGCGCGCTGGCGGTTCTCGGTCGCCAGCAGGTTGATGAAGGTGCGGTCGCGCACGAAGCTGTCGAAGGTGAATTCGACGAAGCGGGTGAGCGCGTCCAGCGGTTCGAGCCGGTCGAGGTCGAGCCTGGTCTCGGCCGAGCGGGCGCGGTCGTAGGCTGCCTCGAGAACCGCCAGATAGAGCTGCTCCTTCGAGGAAAAATAGTGGTAGATCATGCGCTTGTTGATGCGCGCCCGATCCGCGATGTCGTCGGTCTTGGCCCCCTCGTAGCCCTTGTTGGCGAATTCGCGGGTGGCGACGTTGAGGATGCGCGCGCGCGTGCCCGCGCTGTCGCGCTTGCGAACGACCTTCGCCGGTTCAGTCCCTGTCATGCCCTCGCCCTCAGGCATGGAAACCCCTTCCGCGATTCGTACGCGCGCCCAGAGTGGCACGGGGCCAGGCGGCCGTCATGACGGCACCGCCTCCATCAGGCCGCTGATATAGCCGGCCGCGCGGGCGGCGCAGGCGGGTCCGTCAGGCTGGTAGATAAAGGGCTCGATGGCGATGTCGCCGCCATACCGGGTCTCGCGCAGCGCGCGGATCACCGGCGCGAACAGGTCCGTGCCCTCGCCGGGGCCGCGGCGGTTGCGGTCGTTGAGCTGGACATGGCCGATCAGGCCGGTCGGAACCCAGCGGCGGATCGCATCGGCGACGGATTCGGGCTCTTCGACGCCGGCCGCAGAGGTGTCGATCATGGTGCGAAAGGCGGGATGACCGATCTCCTCCACCATGCGGGCGGCTTCGGCGATGGTGGTGACGAGGACATTGTCGGGCCGGGCGAGGGGCTCCAGGCAGTAGATGAGACCGCGCGCGGCGGCTTCCGGCGCGATGGCGGCGAAGAGCTCGCGCGCCTTGGCCCAGGCGTCGTCGTGAGCTTGCCCCTCCGCCGGCCGGCGCTGGGCGGGCGAACCGTGGACGAGAACACGCGCGCCGAGGCCTGCGGCGAGATCGAGAAGCCTGAGAATGACGTCGCGGGTTCGGCTGCGGACAGTATCGTCAGGGGAGGTGATCGACAGCCCCTTCGGCGCCATCAGCAGCCAGTGGAGGCCGGTCACCGCGAGACCGTGATCCTCGACCGTCCGGCGCAGTTCCGAGACCTCGCCCGCGCCCAGGCGGTGAGGCTCGTCCGACAGCGTGAAGGGTGCGATCTCCAGCCCGTCATAGCCGACCGCCTTCGCGAAGGCGCATTGCCGGGCGATGTCCCAGGGCTGGAGCACCTCGTTGCAGAGGGAAAGACGCATCGTGCCAGGCTTTCCCGAATGGCCGGGCCGGAACCGGCGAACGGTTCCGGCCGGGCCGGCGCGTCACTGGACGCGGATATTGGCGCCGCGGATCACGTCGCCCCATTTCTGCACGTCGGCGGCGTGGATGGCGCGTAGCGCTTCCGGCGAGCGCTGGGCTTCCGTCGGGGCCTCGGCGCCGAGCTGGAGGAAGCGCTCGCGGGCGGTTGGGTCGTCGATCGCCTTGCGGAGCGCGGTGTTGAGCGCGGCGATGACCGGAGCCGGCGTGCCCTTGGGCGCGAAGACGGCGTTCCAGACGACCATGTCGACGCCCTGCATGCCGGCCTCCGTGGCGGTCGGCACGTTGGGCAGGACCGGCGAACGCGTCGGCGCAAGCACGGCGAGCGGGGTGACGGCGCCTGCCTGCACCTGGCCCATGAGGCTGGTCACCTGGTCGCACATGTAGCCGACATTGCCGGCGACGAGGTCCTGCAGGGCCGGGCCCGTGCCGCGATAGGGCACGAGCGTGGGGCTGACGCCGATCCGGTTATTGAGCAGGGTGCAGGCGAGGTGCGAGGTGGAGCCGACGCCGGCATTGCCATTGTTGATCGTGGCGGCATTGGCCTTCAGGTGGGCCGAGAATTCCGCGAGGGTCTTGCCCGGCAGGTTCTTCGAGGCGACCAGCATGATCGGCGCGGAGGCGGCGATGCCGACCGGCTCGAAATCGGTCAGCACGTTGAAGGCGAGGTTCGGATAGAGCGCCGGCGAGAAGCTCATCGTGCTCATCGGCCCCATCAGAATGGTGTGGCCGTCGGCCTCGGCGCGCGCGACGCGTGCGGCGCCCGTCGTGCCGGCGGCGCCCGCCACGTTCTCGACGACAACCTGCTGGCCGAGCGTCGCGGACATGCGCTCCGCCACGAGGCGCGCGACGATGTCGGTCGGGCCGCCCGCCGCGAAGGGCACGACCATGGTGATCGGACGCTGCGGGAACGTCTGGGCCGCCGCCGGAGCGACCGCGAACGCGGCGAGAACGGCGCCGAGCGCCAGCCTTTTGCTGATCAAGAATGCCTCCCGGATGATCGACGCTGTGCGTCTTGTTCGGTCGCGTCGCGGGGCATCGAGGCACCGCAGCCGCGTTGCGGGAAACGATAGGCAAGCGCTCCGACAGCGTCAATCAAGTAAGTAACCGGTGAGGTGGTTAGCCGCAGCTCGGCGACCGATGGTTGCCGGTTCTCCGATTGCCGGCATAGGCTCAGCCTGTCCTGCGCTCGGCGCGGGCCAGCAGTCAGAGAATGGAGACCGGCATGCCCTCCATCGACCAAGCCATCGTCTGGATCATCGTCGGGCTGCTGGGCGGCGGCCTCGCCGGCCTGGTGATCACCCGGGATCGGCAGGGCTTCGGCCTCCTGCGCAATCTGGCGGTCGGGCTGGGCGGGGCGCTGCTGGGCGGGCTGCTGTTCCGCGCCTTCGGGCTCGCACCGGGCCTCGACCGGATATCGGTGTCGCTCCGCGATGTGGTCGCCGCTTTTGCCGGTTCGCTTCTGGTCCTTGGCCTGCTCTGGCTCTGGCGGCGCTATTCCGGCACGCCGACGGCCGGCTCCTGATCGCGCCGCGAACCGGATCGCGCCCGCTCAGCCCACGGGCGACCCGTTGGCGAGGCGGCGCTCCCAGCCATAGGCGGCCTCGACAATCTCCTCGAGGTCGTCGTGCGCCGGCTGCCATCCGAATGTGGTCTTCGCCCGTGTCGGGTCGGCGACGACGGCGGCGGCATCTCCCGGCCGGCGCGGAGCATAATCGGCACGGAAATCGACCTTGGTGACGCTGCGCACCGTGTCGATGACTTCCTGCACGGAATAGCCGCGGCCATAGCCGCAATTGGCGACCATGCTCGCCCCGCCGGCGCGCAGGTGGGCGAGGGCGGCGAGATGGGCGCGCACGAGATCGGTGACATGGATGTAGTCGCGCACGCACGTGCCGTCGGGTGTCGGGTAGTCCGTGCCGAAGACATCCATCTTGGCGCGGAGGCCGAGCGCCGTCTGGACCGCGACCTTGATCAGGTGGGTGGCATTGGGCGTGGACTGGCCGGTGCGGCCCTTGGGATCAGCCCCGGCGACGTTGAAGTAGCGCAGCACAACGTAGGAGAGGTCATGGGCGGCGGCGGCGTCGCGCAGCATCCATTCGGTGATCAGCTTCGACGTGCCATAGGGGCTCTCGGGCCGCGTCGGTGCGTCCTCGCCGACCGGCATGACCTCGGGCGTGCCATAGACCGCGGCCGTGGACGAGAAGATGAAGTGCTTCACGCCGCATGCGACGGCGGCGGCCATTACCGCGCGCGTCTTTACCGTGTTCGAGAGGTAGTAGCCGAGCGGATCAGACACCGATTCCGGCACGACGATCTTGGCGGCGAAATGGATGACGGCATCGATGCCGTGCAGACGCATGACCGTCTCGACCAGCGGCTGGTCGCCCATGTCGCCGACGATCAGCGTGGCGCGCGGATCGACCGCCCAGCGAAAGCCGGTGGACAGGTTGTCGAGGACCACGACGCTTTCGCCGGCATCGAGCAGTTCAAGCACCATGTGGCTGCCGATATAGCCGGCGCCGCCGGTCACGAGCACGGTCATGAAGGCTCCCTGCGAATGCTGGTCCGGCGATGCGGACAAGGGGTCGGAATAGGCGTCGCGGGACGATACGGAAAAGACGTCAAGAAAGTGCCAAGCCGATCATTCCGGTTGCGCTGCATGGCAGCATCGGCCGCCTTCGGATGCGCCAATGCGCTGACAGTACGGAGCTTTGCTTATTCCGCCGCCTGTTGCAGCGCGGAATGCAACGAGGTATCGACGAGCGCGGCCTGCCGGCCGATGCGGTGGCAGGTGAGCCCGGCCCGGGCGGCGGCAGGGGGATCGATGAGGTTCCGCAGGTCCACCAGAACGGGACGGCGCAGGAGCCCCGCCACGCGCTCCAGGTCGAGCGCCGCGAATTCCGGCCATTCCGTCAGGATCACGGTGAGATCGGCGCCGGCCAGCGCGGCCTCTGCGCTCGGCGCCATGACGACGCCCGGCAAAAGCGGCGAGGCATTGGCCATGGCCGCCGGGTCGTAGGCGACGATCCGCGCGCCGTGCCGCTGGAGTTGCGGCAGGATGACCAGCGAGGGCGCGGAACGCATGTCGTCGGTGCCCGCCTTGAAGGCGAGGCCAAGGACCGCGACGGTCCTGCCCGCGACCGAGCCGCCGGCCGCGCGGATGACCTTGCGGACCATTTCGCCCTTGCGCGCATCATTGACCGCGACGGCCGTCTCGACGGTGCGCATGGGCACGCCGTGATCCTGCGCGGTCTTCATCAGCGCCAGCATGTCCTTCGGGAAGCAGGAGCCGCCGAAGCCCGGTCCTGCCTTCAGGAATTTGCCGCCGATCCGGGTGTCGAGGCCGATGCCACGGGCGACATGTTCTACATCGGCGCCGATCTCCTCGCAGAGGCTGGCGATCTCGTTGATGTAGGTGATCTTCAGCGCCAGGAACGAGTTCGCGGCATATTTGATCAGCTCGGAGGCCCGGCGGCTTGTCGCGAGCAGCGGGACGCCCGCCTCCGCCAGCGGCGCGTAGATGGTCGCCATGACGGCGCGGGCGCGGGCGTGATCCGTGCCGACGACGATGCGGTCCGGGCGCATGAAGTCGCCGATGGCGTCCCCCTCGCGCAGGAATTCCGGGTTTGAGACCACCGCGACATCGGCACCCGGACGGCGGGTGCGGATCAGCGCCTCGACCTCGTCGCCGGTGCCGACCGGGACGGTCGATTTCAGGACGACAACGGCGAAGCGGTCGAGCGCGCCGGCAATGTCGGCCGCCGCCGCCATGACATTCGCCATGTCGGCATGGCCGTCGGAGGGGCGGGGCGGGGTGCCGACGCAGATGAAGATGGCGACAGAGCCGGGGATCGCGGCGGCGAGATCGGTCGAGAAGGCGAGGCGGCCGGCTGCGGTCTGTTCGGCCACCAGTGCATCGAGGCCGGGTTCGTAGATGGGCATGATCCCGGCTTGCAGGCCGGCTATCCGTGCCGCGTCGCGATCGATCACCGCGACGTCATGGCCCAGGGCTGCGAGGCAGGCCCCGCTGACGAGGCCGACATAGCCGGCGCCGACAATGACGATTCGGACCGGAGCCTCGTGCGCGCGTTCCATGCGTCATGGCAAAGCACCTGACCATGACAGCCGCACGACGGGCAGGGCGTCAGATCACCGGCGGCGGAGTCCGGGTCATCATGGTGCGGCGCTGGTGCCAGTAGGGATAGGGAGGCGGCACCGCGCTGGCCTTGTCGAGGGCCGTGATCTGGGCAGGCGTCAGCTTCAGTTCGGTTGCGCCGAGATTGTCGCGAAGCTGGGCCTCGTTGCGGGCACCGATGACGATTGACGAGACGGTCGGGCGCGTCAGCAGCCAGGCGAGCGCGACCTGCGGGATCGAACGGCCGACCTCGGCCGAGACGAGCTCGAGCGCGTCGGTGACCCTGTAGAGCTGCTCCTCCGGCACCGGCCAACTGGCATCCGTCGCCAGCCGGCTGTCGTCCGGCGGCCGCTTGGTGCGACCGATCTTGCCGGTGAGTTTCGCTCCCGACAGCGGCGACCAGACCAGCGTGCCGACCTTCTGGTCGAGGCCGAGCGGCATCAGCTCCCATTCGAAGTCGCGGGCGGCCAGCGTGTAATAGGCCTGATGGGTCACCGGCCGGGGCCAGCCATGGCGGTCGGCGAGCGCGAGCATCTTCATCAGATGCCAGCCGGAATAGTTGGAGACGCCGAAATAGCGGATCTTGCCGGCGCGCATGAGGGCGTCGAGGGCCTGCAGCATCTCCTCGATGGGGGTCAGCCCGTCGAAGGCGTGCAGCTGGTAGAGATCGACATAGTCGGTGCCGAGGCGCTTCAGGCTCGCCTCGCAGGAGGCGATGATCTTCGCGCGCGACGTGCCGATGTCGTTCGGGCCGGGGCCCATCGGCATGCCGGTCTTGGTGGCGACCAGCACCTTGTCGCGGCGGCCCTTGACGGCCTGGCCGAGGATTTCCTCCGACAGGCCGTTGGAATAGCCGTCCGCCGTGTCGAACATGTTGCAGCCGAGGTCGAGCGCGACATCGACCAGCGCCGTCGCCTCGGCGACGTCGGTGGTGCCCCACTTCTTCAGGAAGTCGCTGCCGCCGCCGAACGTGGCCGTGCCAAGCATAAGCGCGGGAATCTTGAGGCCCGAGCCCCCGAGCGTGCGGTATTCCATCGTCGTTTCCCGTTTCCGTCGGACCGAAGCCCGAGTGTTCGACGGGAGGGATCGGCAGGCAAGCGCGCGGGAAAGGTGGGTGTCATGCGCGCAATAGTCGGTGACGCGCTTCCGTCGTCACGCCCGTCCGCCGGCCGCGAGCTTCGGCTGGGCAGCCGGCGTCTGGCGGTCGCCAAGGCAGCGCATGGCGATGTCGAGGCTGGCAAGACCGTCGGCGCCGCCGGTGACGGGCGCGGTGCCGGTGCGCACGGCATCGACGAAGGCGACGAGCTCGGCGCGCAGCGGCTCGGCATAGGCGACCGAGAGGTGGCGCATCGAATAGGAGCCGTCGGGCTTGTAGTCGAAGCACTCGGTGACCTGCCGGGTGATCAGGTCGCCGGTGATGTATTTGTTGCGCGTCGCGACATGCACCGTTCGCGCCTTGAACGGCGTCAGCCAGTTCGTGTTGATGTGCGCGAGCACGCCGGACTGGGTGCGGAACTGCAGGAGCGCGATGTCCTCGCGCTCGGCATGGACCGAATTGGTCTGCGGCTGGATCTCGGCGATTTCCGAGCCGGTGAACCAGCGGATCAGGTCGATGTCGTGGACCGCGAGATCGATGACCACGCCGATATCGGACATGCGCGGCGGGAACGGGCCGACGCGGGTGATCTGGATCGACAGGATGTCGTCGCCGGCAATCGCCTGTCGGATCGACTGGACCGCCGGGTTGAAGCGCTCGACATGGCCGATCATCAGCGTGACGCCCGCCTTGGCAGCGGCGTCGATGATGCGGCGGCCTTCCTCGACCGACTGGGCGATGGGCTTTTCGACCAGCACGTGGATGCCGCGGGCGATGGCGGCCAGCGCGATGGGCGTGTGGAGCTGGGTGGGAGCGGCGATGGTCAGCGCGTCGAGGCCGGCATCCATCAGCTCTTCCAGCGATGCGAAGCCCGGGCAGCCGAGACGGGAGGTGACGAACTCGGCCTGTGCCGCATCGGGATCGGCCACGCCCGCGAGCACGACGCCCGGCAGTTCGGCCAGCACCCGCGCGTGGTTCTTGCCCATCACGCCGAGGCCGACGACGCCGACGCGCAGGAGTTTCGCCGCGGGATCAGAGCTGGTCATGGAGATGCCTTGGTGTCGAAGCAGCGGCGTCGAAGCGCCTGCCGGAGGCGCGACCTATACGATTTTGCGGGGTCGCAGCGCAAATCCGGGACGATCACGTTGGGTGACGGCCGGTGTCATCGATGGCGATAGGCCGCCAGTTGCGCGCCAGCGTTCTGCTCGCGAGCGAGACGGGCGACGCTAATGGGAACAACGCGCTGGCCGAGAGGAAAGACGGATGCCGCCGCTAGCTTCAGATGCGCCCAACCGAAGGGGATACCGATCACCGTGATGAAACAGGCCGCCGCGGCCAGGACGTGGATCACCATCAGCGAGAAGCCTATGGGTATGAACCAGATCACATTGCCGATCAGCCGCAGGACACCCATCGCGCCCTGCGGTTTGCCCGACAGTTCGCTGTTCCAGACGACCTCCCGGCCGAAGGGAAAGAACGTGTAGGTGCCAATCCGGAAACAAGCCCGCGCCCAGGGCAATCCGACAATGGTGATCGCCGCGACGATGCCGGCGAGATACCAGCAGAGGCCGGCAACGATCCCACCGAGCAGGAACCACAACACGTTACCTAAGAATCGAATACCGCCCATGGGGCGACCATCCTCTCGGTTCTGCGCCCTTTTCGCGGTCGCATTCAGATGCGGGCACGGATAGCGCATTTCAGGGGACGGCCAAAGCAATTGGACACCCGCTCCCCGCCGCCTTAAACACCTCGGCAACGACATCCGGGAGCGAAAACATGCCGGCCCTCGCAGACCTCAAGGTCAAGCTCTACACCGACGGCGCCGAGAAGGCCTCCATCGTCGAGATGGCGAAGAAGCCGTGGATTCAGGGCTTTACGACCAATCCCTCGCTGCTGAAGAAGGCCGGCGTATCCGACTATGCGACCTATGCAAAGGATCTCGTCGCGGCCGTGCCGGACCATCACATCTCCTTCGAGGTTTTTTCGGACGAGCTGAAGGAGATGGAGGCGCAGGCGCGCGTCATCGCGACCTGGGGCCGGAACGTCTACGTCAAGCTGCCGGTGACGAATTCGAAGGGCGAGCCGCTCTACGACCTCATCCACAAGCTCACCCGCGAGGGCGTGAAGATCAATTTCACCGCGCTCTACACCGAGGCGCAGATCAAGGCCTCGGTCGATGCGCTGCGCGGCGGCGCGCCGTCCATCGTCTCGGTCTTCGCGGGCCGGCTCGGCGATGCCGGGCACGACTACATGCCGGTGATGAAATATGCGGTCGGGCTTGCCCGTGGCACCGACACGGTCGAGGTCATCTGGGCGTCGACCCGCGAGGTGTGGAACGTCATCGAGGCGGACCGGATCGGCTGCCACATCATCACCGCGCCCGCCGACATCCTGAAGAAGCTGGAGGGCCTCGGCCGTGCGCCGGAGGACATCTCGCTCGACACGGTGAAAGGCTTCGTCGCCGACGCCAAGGCGGCGGGACTGACACTGGCGGTCTGACGTCGCGGCAGCCCGCCGAATGGCGGGGCTTGAGAAATGTCGCAAGGAGATGCGACATTTGCCGCATCATGGATCAGTTGAATGTCACAGCGGGCGCGCCGCCCGCAGGGTTCCGGCCGTTCGAGGATCGGGAGGGCTTCATCGGCCTGACCGGCCCCTTCCACTGGCGCGAGAATGGCGACGGGGCCGTCGAATACGGCTTTCGCGCGGATGACCGCCACGGCAACCCGAACGGCGTGCTGCATGGCGGCTGCTTCACCACCTTCATGGACACGGTTCTCGGCTTCGAGATCATCCGAACCACCGGGCGGCGCTGCGCCACCATCGCGCTCGACACGAAGTTCATGTCGAACGGCAAGGTCGGCGACTGGATTCTCGGCCGGGTGAAAATCCGGCGCGTCACCAAGTCGATGGCCTTCATCGACGGCGAGGTCTTCGCGGAGGACAATCTGGTCGTGCTCGTTTCGGCGGTGTTCCGGGTTTTTTCGCCGGATGCCGACATCGTGCGGCCGCCGGGCGGCCCCGCTCCGCGCATCGCCTGATCCTCCGCCCGCCGAATCGCTCGCGCCGAATCGCGCGACCTCGTAAGCCTTCGTTTCGTCAGAAACGCCGGTTACCCGCCGCGTTACTCCCGCTGCGGGCCTAGCCTGCCACCATCGACGCCCGAAGGATCCGGCCGGCCGTGATCAGGAACATCTTCTCGGTCTCGGCCCTGACCCTCGTGAGCCGTCTCTTCGGCTTCGTCCGCGACCTGATGTTCGCCGCGGTTCTGGGGGCGGGGGCGCTGGCCGACGCCTTCTTCGTCGCCTTCCGCATCCCAAACCAGTTTCGCGCCATTTTCGGCGAGGGCGCCTTCAATGCCGCCTTCGTGCCGGCTTTCGCGCGGGCCACGGCCGAGCGCGGGCAGAATGTCGCGCTGGTCTTCGCCGATCACATCTTCGCCCTGCTGCTGTTCGCGCAACTCGTGCTGCTGGCGGCGGCGATGGTGTTCATGCCGGCCGTGGTGATGCTTCTGGCGCCCGGCTTCTCCGACGATCCCGTGCGATTTCCGGCGGCCGTCGAGCTGACGCGCATCACCTTCCCCTATCTCGCCTTCATCTCGCTGACCGTGCTGGTCGGCGGCGTGCTCAATGCGGTCGGCCGGTTCGCCGCCTATGCCGCCGCGCAGATTCTGCTCAGCGTCAGCATCATCGCCGCGCTGCTGCTGGCCGGGCGGTTCGAGACGCCGGGCCATGCGGCGGCCTGGGGCGTGGTCGTGGCCGGCGTGCTGCAGTTCCTGGTGGTCACCGGCGACGCGCTCAAGGCCAATGTCATGGTGGAGCTGCGCCGCCCGCGCGTCACGTCGGACGTGAAGCTGTTCTGGCGCAATTTCGTGCCGGCGACGGTCGGGTCGGCCGGCAGCCAGATCGCCGTGCTCGCCGATACGATCATCGCCAGCTACCTCGTGGTCGGGGCAGTGTCGTGGCTCTACTACGCCGACCGGCTGAACCAGCTGCCGATCGGCGTCATCGCGGTGGCGGTCGGCACGGTGCTGCTGTCGGAGATGAGCCGGAGGATCGCCGCCGGCGACGAGGCCGGCGCGCGCTACGCCCAGCTTCGCGCCATCGAACTGACGCTGGTCTTCTCGCTTCCGGCGGTCGCGGCCTTCGTGCTGGTGCCGGACGTGATCATGAAGGCGCTGTTCATGCGCGGGGCCTTCAGCGAGGAGGACGCGCTGAAATCCGCCGCGGCGCTGGCTGCCTACGGGCTTGGCCTGACGGCGCTGGTGCTGGTGCGCCCGTTCACCATCAGCTTCCACTCGCGGGGCGATACGCGCACGCCGGTCATCGCCGTGGGCGTGTCGGTGGTGATCAACGTGATGCTCAAGGTGGCGCTCATGCGCCCGCTCGGCCATGTCGCGCTGGCGCTGGGCACCAGCGCGGGCGTCTGGGTCAACGTCATGATGCTTGCCTGGTTCGCCCGCCGGCAGGGTCTGATCGGCCTCGACGACCGGGCGAAGCGCGTCCTGCCGCGGCTGTTCCTGTCGTTCGGCATTCTCTGCGCGACGCTGGTGCTCGTCGGGATGGGGATACGCGCGGCGGCTCCGCGCCTCGATGCCAAGCTGATGCTCGTGGCGCTGATGGGCGCGGGCGGGCTCGCCTATGGCGCGGCTCTGGTCATCCTGTTCGGCAAGGATTTCATCGCCGACCTGAAGCGACTACGGCGCGGCGTCGCAGGGTAGGACGGAAGCGCGACGCGCTCCCGCCCATCGTCGTCGTTACTGCGCGGCGGGCCGCGCGACGCTTTGCGGGCAGATGTCCTGGCCGCCGCGGATGATGATCCGGTCGCCGCACTGGTAGGAACAGCGCATCATGCCCTGCGCGGTGATGCGGGTGGACGAGTAGAGCAGGCAGCGTGGCAGCGGGGTTTGGGCGAGGCGCTGCGTGATGCCGGCCTGCGGGGCGGCCGAATCTGCCGGTGCCGCCCACGCGGCGGGGGGCGCGAGGCCGAACATCAGGGCCGCTGCCGGGATCGTGAGAACAGATCTCGATTTCAAGAGGTCTCTCCATGCTCATGGTCCGCCGGCAGGCAAAACGGCCTGCGGCGGCGGGCACAGGTGTCGGGCGGCAATGTTGCCCGCCAATGCCGGAGAGAGCCTCCGCCTGCTTCGTGGCGGAGGCATTTGGCGTGTCAGCGCCGCTCGCGCTCGATGGGCGTGACGCTGGCCTTTTCCAGCTTGCCGCGCCTGATGTAGCTGACCTCGACAGGCAGGCCGATCCGCGCCCCGACCATCAGCCGCACGACATCGTCGGCGCCGGTCACCGGCCGACCGTCGATGTAGAGCAGGATGTCGCCCTCGCGCAGGCCGGCCTTGTCGGCGGGGCTCCCCGCCTCGACCGAGGCGATCATGGCGGCGGAATCGCCGGAGAGGCCAAGGGCGAGCGCGGCGCGCCGCGGCACGGCCACCTGATGCGCGCCGATGCCGAGATAGGCGCGTCGCACGCGGCCGTGCCGGATCAGTTCGGACAGAACCACCGAGGCGGTGTTGGAGGCGACGGCGAAGCAGATGCCCTGCGCGCCCATGATCACGGCCGTGTTGATGCCCACGACCTCCCCGGTGGAGGCGACGAGCGGCCCCCCGGAATTGCCGGGATTGAGCGCGGCGTCGGTCTGGATCACGTCGTCGATCAGCCGGCCGGTCTGCGAACGCAGCGACCGGCCGAGAGCCGAGATGACGCCCGCCGTGACCGTCGATTCGAAGCCCAGCGGATTGCCGATGGCGACGACGAGCTGGCCGCGCCGGAGCGCCTTGGAATCGCCGAGCCGGGCCGCCGGTAGCAGGGCTGGATCATCGACCCGCACGAGCGCGAGGTCGGTGTCGGGATCGTCGCCGACGAGGCGCGCCGAAAGATCGCGGCCGTCCTGGGTGGCGACACGGATGCTGGTCTTCTCGCCCTTTCGCCCGCCCGCGACATGGCTGTTGGTCAGCAGGAGGCCGTCCGGCGAGATGATGACACCCGAGCCGGTGCCGGCACGACGGGCATCGGCGCCGGAGACGGTCAGGCGCACGACCGCCGGGCCGACCTCGTCGACGACGCCGGTCACGGCGCTGGAATAGGCATCGAGCAGCGGCCTGTCGTCGACGGGCAGAGCAGGGGCGGTTGCGGGAGCGGTCGACGGCGCGGTAGCCGCGTCGTCACCGACGAAACGGGGGCTGAGGTCCAGCATGGGGGGAACTCCGGGGGCGTTTCGCCGCAGATGGTGTCTCCGCCGCCGCAATGCGAGGGGCGGCCGACGGCGTGAACCTTTGTGTGCGCTGCAGCGACACAGACCCAAGTCGCGCGTCCGGTCGCAGCCAGCTCCGACGCGCCCAACCTCAACGGAACGACATCATGCCCATTCTCATCGCTCTTGCCCTGCGCCATCCGCAGCTGGCGCTCGCCCTCATTCTCTCCGCCCTCGCGGGCCTGTCGATCGGCCTCGGAGCCGGACCGTTCGCGGGGCTCGCGGCCTTCGTCGTCAGCGCGACCATCACCTCGGCTGCGGCCGCGCTGCAGAACCTGTCGCGCACCGCCTGAAGCGACCGGACGATCGCGATGGGCGAGATCCTCGACGTTCTGTTCTCGGAGCCGAAGATCATCATCTCGCTGGTGATCGCGGCCCTGCTCGGCTTCGCCGTGGGCAGCCATTTCGGCTTCTTCGTCGGGACAGTCGGCTTCGGCGCGTCGTTCGTCGTCGCGCTGACACTGCTTCTCGTTCGAGCCCGGTCGCGGCGCCGCTGACGCCGCCTATTTCCGGCGCTGCTGCCAGGTCTGGTAGAGACCGACGGCGAAGGCGAGCATGCCGGCATACCAGAAGGCCGGCACGTAGCGCGGCACCGGCCCGCGGATCTGCTGCTGGAAGAAGTAGCACTCCTTGGTGGGCCAGGAGATGCAGGCGAGCTTCAGGTCCATCAGGCCGAAGGCGCCGCCATACTGGGCGTAATAGGCGAACCACCACACGAGCGAGATCACCCACAGGCCGAAGCCGAGCTTGGTGGCGAGCGGTGTCTGGGGTTTGTCTTCCGGCATGGAGTGCGAGGGCGTCCCTGAGCGCGGCCACGACGGTGCCGCGCCGATTCCATTTAGACGCGGTCGCCGCGGCCGTCCAACCCGCTCCGGTCTGGGGCGATTTAATTGCTCACTGGCGCATTAGGTGCATTTCAGCAATCATGCGTGGCTTGCCCACCGGGGATGGAGAGACATCATGATCGGTCCGCTGATCGAAGCCCTGATGCCGCTGTTTTCGGGGCCGCGCCTTGTCGCCAGCCTCGTCTTCGCCATCGGCGCGACCTTTCTGGGGGCCTGGCTCGGTGGCGAGACCGGGGCGGCCATCGCCTTCTTCGTCACCTTCGTGCTCATCTACGCGCTGATCCTGTTCGCCGAGCGGACCGAGGGCAAGGAGCTCTGACAGACCCCGCAGAGCGCATTGTGCGTCTGCCCCGGCAAGGGTTGCGCGGCAGGCTGGAAAGGTTCCATGCTGGTGCTTCGCACCCCGGAGCACTGTCATGACGCCGATGAAATTCGGAATGGGCCAAGCCTTGACCCGGATCGAGGACGATCCGCTGATCCAGGGCAAGGGCCGCTACGTGTCCGATCTGGTGCCGGAAGGGACGCTGGTCGGCTACGTCGTGCGCTCGCCCTATGCCCATGCCGACTTCAGGATCACGGATACGTCCGCGGCGCGAGCGATGAAGGGTGTGAAGGCCATCTACACGGCCGAGGACGTTACCGAACTCGGCCCGCTGCCGTGCGTCTCCCAGGTGCCGAGCAAGACGCCGATCGCCCATCCGACCTGGGAAATTCTCTGCTCGAAGACCGTGCGCCATGTCGGCGACGGCGTCGCCTTCGTGGTGGCCGACACGGTGGAGCGCGCGAAGGATGCCGCCGAGGCCATCGCCATCGAGTGGGACTCGCGCGATCCGATCATCGATGCGGTCGACGCATTGAAGCCGGGTGCGGTGCAGGTGTGGCCGGAGGCCCCCGGCAATCTCTGCGCCGAGGTCGAACTGGGCGACGCCGCGGCGACCGACAAGGCCTTCGCCAAGGCGCACCGGACGGTGAGCCTGACCATCGTCAACAACCGCCTGATCACCAACTACATGGAGACGCGCGGCTGCCTCGCCGAGTATGACACGAAGGAGAAGAGCTTCACGCTCACCCTCGGCAGCCAGGGCGCGCATGGCGTCCAGCAGATTCTGGCGTCCAAGATCTTCGGCATGCCGAAGGAGAAGATCCGCGTCGTGACGCCGGATGTCGGTGGCGGATTCGGCACCAAGACCTTCATGTTCCGCGAATATCCGCTCTGCCTCGTCGCGGCGCAGCGGCTGAAGAAGAAGGTCGCCTGGATTCAGGAGCGCGGCGACCATTTCGTCAATTGCAGCCAGGGCCGCGACAATGTCTCGACGGCGACCGCCGCCCTCGACCGGCGCGGCAAGGTGCTGGCGGTGAAGGTCGAAACGGTCGCCGACATGGGCGCCTACCTGTCGCAGTATTCGACCATCATCCCCTATGTCGGCGCGCTGATGCTGGCGGGCGTTTATGCCTTCCCGGCCATGCACGTGCACCTGAAATACGTCTACACCAACACCGTGCCGGTGGACGCCTATCGCGGGGCCGGGCGGCCGGAAGCGGCCTATCTCATCGAGCGGCTCATGGACCGCATCGCCATCGAGACGGGCATGACGCCGGCCGAGGTGCGCCGTCGCAACTTCATCCAGCCCGGCCAGTTCCCGTGGAAGACACCGGTCGGCCGCACCTACGATTCCGGCGAGTTCGACGGCCACATGACCCGCGCCATGGACGTCGCCGGCTGGGATACCTTCAAGGATCGGCTCAAGACGGCACGGAAGGCCGGCAAGATCCGCGGCATCGGCATGGCGACCTATATCGAGGCCTGCGGCGGCGGCTCGCCCGAGAATGCCTGGATGAGCCTCGAGAAGGACGGCACGGTGACGATCAGGATCGGCACCCAGTCGAACGGGCAGGGCCACAAGACCGCCTATGCCCAGCTCGCCTCGCAATATCTCGACATCCCCATCGAGCGGATCAACGTCGTCCAGGGCGACACCGCGACGATCCCCTCCGGTGGCGGCACGGGCGGCTCGCGTTCGCTGCCCGTCGGCGGGGCGGCCGTCGATGTCGGCGCGCGGGCGCTGGCCGACGTCATCAAGGACATGGCGGCCGCCGAGATGGAGGTCGGCATCGGCGATGTCGAGATCCGTGACGGCACGGTCCGCGTCGTCGGCACCGACAAGGCGATTTCCTACGAGAAGATCGCAAGCCTTCCCGGCGCCGAGGAGAAGCTGAAGAGCCACGGCACCTGGCGCCCGCCGGAGCCGACCTTTCCGAACGGCACGCATATCTGCGAGGTGGAGATCGATCCCGATACCGGCGCGACCGAGATCGTCGCCTATACGGTGGTCGACGATTTCGGCGTCACCATCAATCCGGTCCTGCTCGCGGGACAGGTTCATGGCGGTATCGTCCAGGGCATCGGGCAGGCGCTGCTGGAGCGGACGATCTATGACAAGGAGAGCGGCCAGCTGCTGACGGCTTCCTTCATGGACTACGCCATGCCGCGCGCCGACCACATCCCGAACTTCCACTTCGAGACGCGCAACGTGCCCTGCGTCACCAATCTGCTCGGCATCAAGGGAGCCGGCGAGGCGGGCACGATCGGTGCCTGTCCCTCGGTGATGAACGCGATGGTGGACGCGCTGTGGCGCGCCTACGGCATTCGCGAGATCGACATGCCGGCAACGCCGGCCCTGGTCTGGCAGGCGATTCAGGACGCAAAGGCGGCCAAGGCTGCGTGAGGTCTCGTTTGCGAGGGGTGGGCCGGCGTCGTGGGGCGTGACCGTTCACGCGGTCGTGAACCGGGGACGTGATTTCGTGTCCGGGAAAGCGGCGGTTTCCTGCAGGTAACTATCTGAATTCCAGAACGAAAACGGCCGCGGGACCCGAGGTCGCCGCGGCCGGTGATTCTGGCGTGAACCGTGTCGATCTTAGGGGTTGGACGAGCGCTGCGCGTCAACGCTCCAGGGGCCCGGGCCGGCGAACACCAGGTAGAGGAAGACGAAGCAGTACATGATCGCGAGATTGCCGCCATTCGCAATCGGGAAGAAGTTGCGCGGTGCGTGACCGATGAAATAGGCCGCCGCCATGGTTCCGGCGAGAAGAAATGCCGCCGGACGCGTGAACAGGCCGACGATGATCAGCAGGCCGGTGACGATTTCGATCAGCGCTGCGAACCGGAACATGGAGAACGGAGCGACCGCCATCGGGAAGGCAACCGGAAAGCCGAACATCTTCACGAGGCCGTGCTGCAAAAGCACGAGGCCGGCGACGATGCGCAGGAGCGAGAGCACGCGCGGCGCCCAGGCGTTGAGGGTCGGATTGATGCTGTCCATGGTCGATTCCGTCAGTGCAAGGAGCGGGGGAGAGCCGCTTTTTCCGGGCGGCATTCCGACCTTATCGATGGAGCGATGTGGCACAACCGGGGTCGGCTCGGGCCGCGCCTCCGATCACCGACCGTCACGCCCGCGTGTGGGGAGGCGGGCCGGGGCCCTCGGCGCGGGGCCGATAAGGGAAGGGCGACCTGTCGCAGGCCCGCCGTGCAGCAACGAGCCTCCCCAATTCTGCATGGATGTGGTTCAAGAGGGTCCGCCCCCACCGCCCGGCTTTCCCTCGTCCATGCCAGTCCTCTCCCGCGCCGTCACGGGAATCATCCTCAAGCTCCTGTCGACCATGGCCTTCACCTGCATGTCGACGCTGGTGCGCGTGGCAGGACAGGACGTGTCGGTCGGCGAGGTGGTGTTCTGCCGGTCGTTCTTCGCGCTGATCCCGCTGTTCATCATGCTCGCGTGGCGGCACGAGATCATGGATGCGTTCCGCTATACGAGCTTCGCGTCCCACATGAAGCGCGGCGTCATCGGCGCCACCGGCATGTTCTCCGGCTTCGTCGGGCTGACCATGCTGCCGCTCGCCGATTCCACCGCCATCAGCTACGCTGCGCCGCTGATGGTCGTGCCGCTCGCCTACTTCCTGCTCGGCGAGCAGGTCAGGATCTATCGCTGGTCGGCGGTGGCCATCGGCTTCGTCGGCGTCGTCGTCATTCTCTGGCCGCATCTCGACATCACCGCCTTCGCGGGCCGCGACCGCCAGTCCACCGGCGCGCTGTTCGCACTGGGCGGCGCGGTCTGCGCGGCCTTCGCGACGATCCAGGTGCGCAAGCTGGTCAATGTCGAGACGACCGCCTCCATCGTCTTCACCTTCATGGCGCTCTGCGCGGTGCTCGCCCTCATCACCTGGCCGCTCGGCAAGGTCGTGCCGTTCATCGGCCAGTGGGTCATGCCGACGCCCTGGCAGGGCTTCGTCCTGGTGATGGTCGGGGTGTTCGGCGGGCTCGGGCAGATCTTCCTGACCATCAGCTACCGCTATGCCGACACTTCGCTGATCGCGCCGTTCGAGTATTTCTCGATGATCTGGGCGATCACCATGGGCTATTTCGTCTTCGCCGACCTGCCCAGCCGCTACGTGCTCGCCGGCGGCGCCATCGTCGTCGCCTCGGGCATCTTCGTCATCTGGCGCGAGCAGCAACTCGGGCTGGAGCGCGCGCGGCAGCGCAAGGTCTCGACCCCGCAGGGGTAGCTATTCTTCGAGCATTTCCAGCGCGCGGCGGTATCGCTCCAGGCGAGCGAGGTCCTTGGCGTTCGGTTCGGCAATGCGCGAGAGGTTGCTGTTGTCGATCAGGTCGGCGCGTTTGACGCGACGGCCGACGGCGTTTCCGCCAGCCCTCAGGACGAAGGACTCATAGTCTTCACCCTCTCGTTTGGTCACCGCCTCGAGAGCATCAATGATGATCGGCGAGAAGCCCTCTTGCCGGAGACGCTCCATGGTCCAGCCGGGGCAGTCCTCACACAGGTCGTGCAATACCGCGACGATCCGTTCGTCATCGGAATCGAGCGCCATCATGACCCGCAGCGGGTGAAGGATATAGGGCGCGCCTGCCTTGTCTCGCTGTCCAGCGTGCGCTTCCACCGCAATCGCGATCGCCCGCTCCAGTGCGCCCATCGGCTCAGAACGCCTTGAACGTGATGATCGTCCGCGTGTCCTGGATGCCGGGGACGATCTGCACCTTCTCGTTGACGAAATGGCCGATATCGGTGCCGGGCTCGACATAGAACTTCACCAGGAGGTCGAACTCCCCGGCGGTCGAGTAGATTTCCGAGGCGATCTCGCGGTCGGCGAGCTGGGACGCCACCTGATAGGACTTGCCGAGCTGGCACTTGATCTGGACGAAGAACGGGATCATGGCGGGCATCTCCGGGACTGGTCCTGACATGCCATCAAAGGGCCGCCGCGTCATCCCCTGCGGGCAAGCCATGCGCTGCCCGCCGCCCGCCGCTCTTGCGCGGCCCGCCTCCTTCCCCTAACTCTTGCCTCGTTCTCGTCGGGGTGCCCTTTCCGGGGCTGAGAGGCTTTCCGCCAACCCGCGCACCTGATCCGGATCATGCCGGCGGAGGAAACCGAGATGAATGCCCTGTCAGGCGGGGAAGCCCCGTCATTTTCACCCCTCATCGATGCTGCGCTCGCCGCCGAACTGCTCGGACGCGTCCGCCAGCGCCGTCCCCGCGTCCACTGCATCACCAATACGGTGGCGCAGGAGATCACCGCCAATGCCGTGCTGGCGGCTGGCGCCATCCCCTCGGTGACCATCGCTCTCGACGAGATCGCCGCCTTCGTCGCGTCTGCCGACGCGCTGCTGATCAATCTCGGCACGCTGGAGCCGCAGCACCGCGCGGTCATCTCGCTCGCCATCGACACGGCGCGCGAGAACTCGGTGCCCTGGGTGCTTGACCCCGTTTTCATCGACCGTTCGCCGGTGCGGGCCGGCTATGCCCGTGAGATCGCCGGCCGCGGCCCGGCGCTGGTGCGCGGCAATGTCGGCGAGATCGCCGTGTTGGGCGAGGGTGCCGATGCGCCGGGCCTTGCCCGTGCCCTGCGGACGGTCGTCGCCGCAACCGGAGCAACGGACCTCGTCACCGACGGCCGGCGAAGCATCGGCATCGCCAATGGCCATGCTCACATGGCAGCGGTCACCGGCATGGGTTGCGCCGGCGCGGCCGTCACCGCCGCCTTTGTCGCGGTCGGCGAGGATCCGCTCGTGGCGACGGCCTCGGCGCTGCTGGCGCTCGGCGTTGCCGGCGACATTGCAGGCGAGGCCGCGCGTGGGCCTGGAACCTTCGCAAGCCTCTATCTCGATGCGCTTCACGGGCTCGATGCGGCTGATATCGCCGCGCGCGCCCGGATCGTGGCGCCTTCCGGGGAGACCAGCCCATGACCGCCATTGCCGTGACCATTGCGGGCTCGGATTCCGGCGGCGGCGCCGGCATCCAGGCCGACCTCAAGACCTTCTCGGCGCTCGGCGTCTATGGCGCCAGCGTCATCACGGCGCTGACCGCGCAGAACACGCTCGGCGTGCAGGCGATCCATGATGTTCCCGCCGACTTCATCGCCGCGCAGATGGACTCGGTCTTCTCCGACCTTGCCGTCGGCGCGGTGAAGATCGGCATGCTGTCGCAGGTCTCGGTGATCGAGACGGTCGCCGCCGGCCTCGACCGCCACAGGGCCGCGAATATCGTGCTCGATCCGGTGATGGTCGCGACATCAGGCGACCGGCTGCTCAACCCCGACGCCGTCTCGGCGCTGCGCAACGTGCTGATCCCGCGCGCGGCCCTCGTGACGCCCAACCTGCTGGAAGCCGCAGCCCTGCTCGACCAGCCCGTGGCGCTGGGCGAGGACGACATGCTGGCGCAGGGGCAGGCGCTGATCGCGCGTGGTGCCAAGGCCGTGCTGATGAAGGGCGGCCACGGGCAGGGCGAGCGCTCGACCGACCTTCTGGTCGCGCCGGGCAGCGTCGTCAGGCTCGACGCCCCGCGCATCGACACCCGCAATACCCATGGCACCGGCTGCACGCTGTCCTCGGCCGTGGCCGCCGGGCTCGCCAAGGGCTTCCCGCTTGGCCAGGCGGTCGCCGAGGCCAAGGACTACGTTTCCGCCGCCATCGCCGCTTCCGCCCGCCTGTCGATCGGCAAGGGCCATGGCCCGACCCATCATTTCCATGCCTGGTGGTGAGATGAACAGACCCGACCGTCGAACCGCCCTTGCCGCCGCTGCGACCGGCCTGCTGGCCGCGCCTTCTCTCGCCCGGGCGCAGACCCCGATGCGCTGGCGCATGGTGACGTCCTGGCCAAAGAACCTGCCCGGCCCCGCCTTCTCGGCGCAGCGCATCGCCGACCGTATCAAGCTGCTCTCAGGCGGGCGCATCGAGGTGCAGGTCTTCGCCGCGGGCGAGGTGGTGCCAGCCTTCGCGGTTCACGAGGCCGTCGGCAACGGCACGGTCGAGCTTGGCCACACCGCATCGTTCTTCGCCATCGGCCGGGAGCCGGCGCTGGCCTATTTCACCTCCGTGCCCTTCGGCTTCACGCCGCCGGAGCACAATTCGTGGATCATGAATGGCGGCGGGCAGGCGCTGTGGGACGAGACCTCGGCCCGCTTCGGCCTGAAGCCGCTGCTCGGCGGCAATACCGGCGTCTCCATGGGTGGCTGGTTCCGCCGGGAGATCGCTTCCGCCGAGGACGTCCGGGGCCTCAAGATCCGCATGGTCGGGCTCGGCGCCGAACTGTTCCAGCGCATGGGCGCGACCGCGCTCGCCGTGCCGCCCGGCGATATCTATCCGGCGCTGGAGCGCGGCGCGATCGACGCGGCCGAGTTCACCGCGCCGGGCTCGGACATCCAGCTTGGCCTATGGAAGGTCGCGCCGTTCTACTATGCGCCCGGCTTCAACAAGCCGAACGGCTCCAGCGAGCTTGTGGTCCACAAGGCGCATTGGGATGCGCTGCCGGCCGATCTCAGGAGCATCGTTCAGGCCGCCTCCGATGCCGAACAGGCGGTGGCGCTGGCCGAGATCGAGAAGCTCAACATGGACGCGCTGGCGCAGATGGTCGGCGCACAGGGCGTTCAGCTGCGCGGCTTTCCCGCCGAGCTCATCCAGATCGCCCGTCGCCATGCCGGGGAGCTTGCCCGCGATCTCGGGACGCGCAGCCCGATGGCGGCCAAAGTCTCCGAGAGCTACGCGGCCTTCCAGGCGCGCATCTCACCCTGGACGCGGGTTTCGATGCACGCCGCCCTCGGCGCGCGCGAGGTCTAGGCGGCGAGCATCCGGCCGTCGAGGGTGGCCATCTCCTCTGGCGAGGGCCGCTGCCAGAGCTGCTCGACGAAATCGAACATCGGGCGCGTGACGGCGAGGCGGTAAGTCTCGCCCTGCTGGGCGTTGCGTGCCTCGATGCGCCGCCAGCGCTCGCCCGGATCGATGTCGAGCACGTGCAGGCGGGGGGCAAGACCTGCCGCCGCAACGGCCCCGGCCACGCGATCCCGCTGATCCCGGCCGAGGAACCCGAGATCGAGAACCGAGGGCACATTCAGCCGGCCGAGCCGGATCGCCATGGCGACGATCTGGGCTTCGCTCCGGCCGACGCGCTCGACGATCCAGTTCCAGTCCGGCGTCGGCGGCGTATCGGCCGAGAACAGCGTCACCATCCACTCGTCGATGGAGAAATGCACCGCGCCGTGCGCCTCGCACAGCTTCAGAGCATAGGTCGTCTTGCCGGCGCCGACGGGACCGCAGATGAAGTGGACGGTGGTTGCTGCGCGATCCATGACCGGCTCCTCAGCTCAGGCGGCCGGGCTGACCGGCCGTCAGGCGGCCGAGCAGATCGGCGAGTGTCGCGATTTCGGCCTCGCTCCAGCGGTCGCTGAACAGGTCGGCGGACTTCTGCCGAAGCGTCGCCTCTGCTTCCGCCACCCGCGCGCGCCCGGCATCGGTGAGCACCACATAGGAGAGGCGGGCGTCCCGCTGATCGTCCTCACGGCCGACGAGGCCGAGCTTCTCCAGCGGCAGGCAGGTGCGGGTGATGGTCGAGGGGCTGGCATTGAGCCGTTTGGCCAGATCGACGCGGCTGAGGCGCGTCAGGGGCGCCCGGGCGAGGTGCATCAGCAGCAGCGCGTCCTTCAGGGCGAGGCCGTGGATGGAGGCGAGTTCGCCCGCGAACCGCTCCTCCAGCAGGGAGTGGGCTCTCAGAAGGTGCAGGACGGCGGCAAAGGGAGCGTTTGACATGTGCCGTTCTTATTCCAATATTATTCCGAATGCAAGCATATATAAATGAGATGGCAATCTGTTTGCAGCCGGGCGCACGGTCATGGCGTGGCGCCGTGCGGTCCTCGCGTCTCGTCTTGCACCGCAGCGACACGGTCTTTAGGATCGTTTCAACGAACGATCGTTCGTCACAACGACCGGACCCCCACTGTCACGATGGCCGACCGCGACCCGAAGAAGCAGGAACTCGACGCCGGGGCGCATGTGCTCTCGGGCAATCTCGGCAAGACCGTCCAGCGGCTTCGCAAGGCCTATAACCTGTCGCTGTCCGAGCTTTCCGAGCAGTCGGGCGTCGCCAAATCGATCATCAGCCAGATCGAGCGCAACGAGACCAATCCGACGCTCGCCACCATCTGGCGACTCAGCCAGGCGCTCGACGTGTCGATCGAGCGGGTGCTGGCGACCGGCACCGAAGAGCCGTTCCTCGAGAAACTGTCGAAGGCCGACACGCCGCTGCTGGTCTCCGACGACGGCAAGTGCCGCCTCTCGATCATCGGCTGGATCAAGACGGTCGAGTGGCTGCAGTGGTACGATTTCCAGTGCGATCCCGGCGGCGTGCTGGAGAGCGACGGTCACCAGCGCGGCTCCATCGAGAGCCTGTCGGTGCTGTCGGGCGAGCTGAAGGTCGAGGTCGCCGACCGCGTCGAGATCGTCGGGCCCGGCGAGAGCGCGCGCTACCGCTGCGACGGCCGTCACGTCATCCGCAACACCGGCACCGAGACGGCCCATGCGGTCATGGTCTGCATCCTCAAGGCCGCCGTGATGGAGTGAGTCCGCGCGCCTTTGCCGCGACTTGCGGGCATCGGCGCAGACGGTGATTCCGGTTCTGTGGGCTCCGCGCTGATCGCCGTCCATCCTTCGGACGAGGCCGGGTCACGGATTTGCTTCTCGCCAGCACCGTGCAGGCCGTGCAGGAATCCGCCGCGAAGCGACCTTCCACGAGGAGGCGCGGCGGACGGAGAGCGGGCATGAGCGAGAGCCTCTATTCGGGCGGCACGGTGGGCGGTCTGATCATCGGCGCGATCATCCGGCACGGCGACCGGCCGGCGCTCGGCGACGGCACGGTGCGCTGGACCTACGCTGAACTCGGCGACCAGATCGGCCGCTACATCGCGGTCTACAAGGCGATGGGTCTGAAGCGTGGCAATGCGCTGTCGATCCTCGCCAGCAACCGCGCGGAATCCTGGGCGGCCATGTGCGCCGGCCTGATCATGGGCATGCGCTACACGCCGCTGCATCCGCTGGCGGCGGAGGACGACCAGGCCTTCATCGTCGAGGACGCCGAGATCGACCTGCTGATCGTCGAGGGCGCGAAGTTCGGCGCGCGCGGCGAGGCGATCCGCGCCCGGGTGCCGGGGCTGACCCATGTCCTTTCATTCGGCCCGATGGACGGCGTGCGCGACGTGCTGGGGCTTGCGGCGGCCGTGAGGCCGGCACCGCTGATCGACGAAAGCGATGCGGACCAGATCGGCTGGCTCGCCTATACCGGCGGCACGACCGGTCGGTCGAAGGGCGTGATGCTGCCGCACCGTGCAATCATCGCCATGACCCTGCTGCTCTATGGCGACTGGGACTGGCCGGCCGAGATCCGCTATCTCGCGGCGACGCCGATCAGCCACGCGGCAGGGGTGACGATCTATCCGGTCATGTATCGCGGCGGCTATGTGCGCCTCACCCAGGGCTTCGAGGCGGAAGCCTATTGCCGGGTGGTGGCCGAGGAGAAGATCACCGCCACCTTCCTGGTGCCGACCCTGGTCTATGCGCTGATCGACCAGCCGGCGCTCCGCGCGAAATACGACCTCTCCTCGCTCGACATGATCGTCTATGGCGCGGCGCCCATGTCGCCGGACCGGCTGAAGGAGGCCATGGGCATATTCGGGCAGGTCTTCGTCCAGCTCTACGGCCAGACGGAAGCGCCGCAATGCATCACCACGCTGCGCAAGGTCGATCATGACCTCTCGCGGCCAGAGCGGCTCGGCTCGTGCGGGCGCCCAAGCCCCTTCGTCGACGTGAAGCTGTTCGACCAGGACATGCGCGAGGTCGGCGTCGGCATGCCCGGCGAGATCTGCGTGCGCGGGCCGCTGGTCATGGCGGGTTACTGGAAGCGGCCGGAGGCGACGGAGGAGACGCTGCGCGGCGGCTGGCTGCATACCGGCGACGTCGCGGTGAAGGACGCGGAGGGCTACCTCTACATCGTCGACCGGACCAAGGACATGATCATATCCGGCGGCTTCAACATCTATCCGCGCGAGGTGGAGGATGCGCTGATGGGGCACCCGTCCGTCGCTTCGGCGGCGGTCATCGGCATTCCCGACGAGAAATGGGGCGAGGCCGTCACGGCCTTCGTCGTGCTGAAGCAGGGCGCGAATGTCGGCGCCGCGGAGCTTCAGGCCCATGTGAAGGACAAGCGCGGCGCGCCCTGGTCGCCGAAATCGGTGAACTTCGTCGACGCCATCCCGGTCACCGGGCTCGGCAAGATCGACCGCAAGGTGCTGCGCGCGCCCTATTGGGAGGGACGCCGGCGCGGCGTCGCATAGGCGACCGCTACCGGCGCGCGCCGGCGCTTCGGCGTCGCTCGCCCGCTACGATCGTCACGGCGATGCCGCCGATGATGGCCACCGATGCAGCGATGAGCCGCGGGGTCAGCGGCTCGCCGATGAACAGGACCGCCCCGGCGGCGGCAATGGCGGGCACGGTGAGCTGGACCGAGGCGGCGCCGACCCGTGACAGGCCGGGCAGGGCGGCATACCAGATGGCGTAGCCGATGCCGGATGCGATGGCGCCCGAGGCGATGGCATAGGCAAGCCCGGCGGGCGCGGGAGTCGCAATCCAGAGCCCCGCCGCGATGAGCACGATGGCGATGGGCAGGCAGCGGACGAAATTGCCGGTGGTGTCGGCGAGCGGCGTGGTCGAGCCGCGCCCGAGCAGCGAATAGGCCGCCCAGCAGAGACCCGAGAAGGCCATGAGCGCGGCTGCCCAGAGGGGTGGGGCGGAAACACCCGGCGAGACCAGATAGACAAGCGCGGCGAATGCGGCGATGAGCCCGGCCCATTCCCATGGCCCCGGCCGGTCACCGAGCATGACGGCGCGGCCGACCATGCCGAGCTGCACGCTGCCGAACAGGATGATGGCGCCGACCGCGGCGCCCAGCGCCAGATAGGCGATCGAGAAGGCGATGGCATAGCCGAAGAGCGCCGCCGCCTGCGGCCAGCTTCCGGCGGGGCGGTAGGAGGTCGGCGGTGTCCTGTCGACGATCGTCACGATGAGGACGAGGGCAACCGCCCCGGCGGCGAGCCGCACCCCTGTATAGCCGGCCGCGTCGATGGCGCCCGCGCCGAGGGCGAGCCGGGCCAGCACGGAATTGGTCGCGAAAGCCACCATGGCGAGGCTGGTGAGGGCGACCGTCCGGATCATCAGTTCCCAGCTCCGCTGCACCTGTCGCAATCGCGACCGACCGTGCGTGGACAGCAGACATCGATTCCAGCGGTGCGTCCATCCAATTGAAAAGCCCCGGCTTTCACCGGGGCCTTCAGATTTCGATTCAGGATGCTGCCGGCGCGCCTCGCGCCGCCAAATCCAGCTGAGGCAATGGCGGAAACCGCCTCACTTCCAGGCGATGACCTTCTGCTTCTGCTCGCCGAGCCCCTCGATCCCGAGCGACATGATATCGCCGGCCTTCAGGAATTTCGGCGGCTTCATGCCGAGGCCGACGCCGGGCGGCGTGCCGGTGGTGATGACGTCGCCGGGCTCCAGCACCATGAATTCGGAAATGTAGGAGACGATGGTCTTCACGTCGAAGATCATGGTCTTGGTCGAGCCGGTCTGCATGCGCTCGCCGTTGACGTCGAGCCACATGCCGAGCTTCTGCACGTCCTTGATCTCGTCGGCGGTAACCAGCCAGGGACCGAGCGGACCGAAGGTCTCGCAGCCCTTGCCCTTCATCCACTGGCCGCCGCGTTCGATCTGGTATTCGCGCTCGGAGACGTCGTTGCAGACGCAGAAGCCGGCGACGACGGACAGCGCGTCCTTCTTGGAGACATAGCGGGCGCGCTCGCCGATGACGATGGCAAGCTCGATCTCCCAGTCGGCCTTCACCGACTTCTTCGGCAGCATCACGTCGTCGTTCGGGCCGACGATGCAGGAGCGCGCCTTGTTGAACAGGATCGGCTCGGTCGGGATCGCCGCGCCGGTTTCGGCGGCGTGGTCGGCATAGTTGAGGCCGACGGCGATGAAGTTGCCGACATTGCCCACGCAGGCGCCGAGCCGCGGCTTGCCCTTCACGAGCGGCAGCTTCTGCCAGTTCGCCTTGGCGATCTTGGCGAGCCCCTTCTTGGTCAGCGCCTCGCCGGCGATGTCGGACACCACGCCGGACAGGTCGCGGATCTTGCCTTCGGGATCAACGAGGCCGGGCTTTTCCTTACCCGTGGCGCCATAGCGAACCAGTTTCACGACCGTCTCTCCCCTTCATCAGAACGTCGTTGAGCCGGGATCATGATGTCGGATTCAACCGTTTCGCAAGGCCGTGGCGCGCATGGTTCCCCGGCGCGAAAAGCGACAGCGCGCGTGGTCAATGCGCGGCGAGGATCGAGGCGACGATGTCGTGGGTCGCCTGTGCGCGGCCGAGCGCCGTGGCCCTGGTGGCCATGGCCGACCGATCGGCGGCGCCCGAGGTCATCAGCCGGGCGACCTCCGCGCCAAGCCTTGCCGGATCGGGCTCGAAGAGACCCGCGCCGGCCTCGACGACGTGGTCGACATTGGCCGCCTCCTGGCCGGGAATGTAGCCGTAGATCGCCATGGGCAGGCCACGGATGCTGGCTTCCGCGATGGTGCCCGGGCCGGCCTTGGTGACGATGAGGTCGCTGGCATGCATGAGGTCCGACATTCTGTCGACATAGCCGAGGGCGGTGACCGGCACCGGCCAGCGGCGACCCTCGATGTCGGCCTTCAGCCGGTCATTCTTGGCGCAGACCACCGCGATCTGGGCCGCCCGGCCGCCGGCCGCCGCCAACTGGTCCGCGGTTGCCGCGACGATGGCCTCGATCGGGCCGATGCCGCCGCCACCGCCGACCACCAGGACCACGGGCAGCCCGGGATCGAGGCCGAAATGCCGGCGCGTCTCGGCTCTGTCGCCGGGCTCACTGGCGAAATCGGCGCGAACGGGCAGGCCGTGGGCATGCAGGCGGCTTCGCGGCAGGCCGTTGGCGGATGCAACCTCGATGGCGCGTTCGGTCGGCAGATAGACGGCCGCGTTCTCCGGATGCAGCCAGAGCGGGTGAATGCCGCCGAGATCTGTGACGACGGTCACGTAGCGGGTCGCTGGCGAGACGCGCGCCAGAACCGGCAGCATCAGGTGGTTGACCAGCGGGTGGACCGAGACGACGAGGTCCGGCCGGGTCGTCGCCAGCAGCCGCTCCAGCCTGCCGCGCGACAGGTGGCTGACGAGCGCGGTCGTCGCGCCCCCCACTTTCGCGCCGGCGGTCATGCGCCAGAGCGCGTGCCACAGGCGCGGCGCGCGGTTGACGATGGTGTCGTAGGTCTTCGGCAGGAGCGAGAAGGGCGGGCTGATGTAATCGGTCAGCATGTCGACGATCAGCACTTCCGTGCCGGGGCGCTGGGCCTGGAGCTCCGCCTCGAGCGCGCGCGCGCTTGCGAGATGCCCGCCGCCGGTCCTGCTCATCAGGATGAGCACGCGCAGCGGTTTCGCGGCGGCGGCCGGCGTTCGCAGGTCGTCGGTCGGTAGGGCGTGGTCCAAGAACATCTCCAGCGCCGTGTCTAGACCGGCGGCGCGCCCAAGGCGAGGGCGGGCGGTGTCGCGGCCGCGACCGATCAACACCCGTGATGGCCGCGGCACAAAGCTTGGCTTGTCCGGAGCGCTCCGCAAGGCTCATATGGCGGCCCGCCCGAGACCCGAGAGGACCAGTTCCCGATGCCCGCGCTGCCGACCGCCGCCGATGTCGCCGATGCCGCCCGCCTGATCGCGCCGGTCGCGCGCCGCACGCCGCTGCTTACGCTGCCCGAACTCGACGCCATCACCGGCGCGCGGGTGTTCCTCAAGGCCGAGCCGCTGCAGCGCACGGGTTCGTTCAAGTTCCGTGGCGCCTACAATCGCCTCGCGCGCCTGAGCGAGACCGAGCGCAAGGCCGGCGTGGTGGCCATGTCGTCGGGCAACCATGCGCAGGGCGTCGCGACCGCCGCCCAGCTTCTCGGCATTCCGGCGCTGATCGTCATGCCGAAGGATTCGCCGGTCCTGAAGCGCGAGCGCACCGCCGCGGCGGGCGCCGAGATCGTGCTGTTCGACCGCGAGAAGGAAGACCGCGTTGCCATCGCCAACCGCATCGCCGCCGAGCGCGGCGCGACGCTGGTGCCGCCCTTCGACGATTTCTACATCATGGCCGGGCAGGGCACGGTCGGCCGCGAGATCGTCGAAGACCTCGCGGCGCAAGGACTGAAGCCCGATTCCGTCGTCGTGCCGGTGTCAGGCGGCGGCCTCCTGGCCGGCGTGGCGCTGGCCGTGCATGAGGTGGCGCCTGCCGCCAGGATCTATGCCGCCGAGCCCGAAGGCTTTGACGACCACGCACGGTCGCTGGCGGCCGGCAAGCGCGTCTCGAACGAGAAACTGGGCGGATCGATGTGCGACGGTCTCCTCTCGCCGGAGCCGGGCGAACTTACCTTCGCTGTCAACCAGCCGCATGTGGCAGGTGGGCTGGTCGTGTCCGAGGACGAGGTGAAGCGTGCGGTCGGCTTCGCCTTCCGCGAGCTGAAACTGGTGGTCGAGCCCTCGGGCGCGGTTCCGCTGGCGGCGCTGCTTGCTGGCCGTCTCGACGCCAAGGGGCAGGTCGTGGTGGCCGTGCTGTCGGGCGGCAATGTCGATCCGGCCCTGTTCGCCAAGCTGGTGGCGTGAAGGCTGGAGCGAGCCTCAGCTCGTCAGCGCCACCTTCTCGATGAAGCTCAGCTTCTCGATGTCCTCGATGGTCGGCCGCCCGGAACGCACGGGCGGCGCATCCGGCCGGGCCGGGCGGGGCGCCGGCGCCAGTGGCGCGTCGCCGGTCGAGAGGGCCGCCGCCGCAGTGGCGCGGGCGGTGACCGGCAGCTCCTCGGTGATAGACGGGATCGGGGCGACCGCAGCGAGCGCGGTTTCCGCGGCCGATTCGACGGGGGCCGTCGCGGCAGGCTCCAAGGCCTGATCGGCGAACAGGCCGTCATCCATCATCATGTCGACGTCGGACTGGCCGAGGCCCTCGCCAGGGCGTGCGGGGCCGTTCAGCAGCGAGGGTTCGTCGGTCTTGGCGGCGGGAGGCGGCGCGGCGGCAATGCCGGCCTCGCCCCAGATCGCCATCATCGAATCGATGCGCTCTTCCAGGAAGCGCAGGACGCCAATCACCTTGCGCGTCCGCTGTCCCGTGATGTCCTGGAACGAACAGGCCGTGTAGATATCGGTGGCCTTGGTGTCGATGAGGTCGCAGACCTCGCCCTCAGTGCCCATCTCGCGCAGGGTCCAGGCGATTTCCTGGATGGTCTCGGCCGCACCCAGAATGTCGCCGGTGGCGGCCGCCGTCGCCTGCACGATGGCGTCGAGCTCGACCGACGCCTCCTCGAAACGACCGCCCTCGGTGCCCTCCGGCTTGATCGCCGCGATTTCCGCCTTGGTGCGCGAAATGGCATTGGCCATCTCGCGGATGTCCATGCGGATGCGGTCGATCTCGGGCACGGCGCGCGGCGCGCCGACGGCGCTTTCGAGACGGCCGATGGCGTCCAGTACGGCGAGCGTGTCGGCCGCGCGGTTGCGGCGGGCATATTCGGCCAGGAACCAGCGCCCGCGCGCGGTTTCCATCACCGCGTCTTCGATGGCGCCGTAGTCCGCCGTAGTCAGGGGCGAAGGCTCAAGCCGCGCCGGAAGCTGTGTCTCGTCTGACATGTTCGAGCTTGCTCTCGCGGGAAGGGCCGGGGACGTCTAGAACGATTGCGAACACGCGAATCTCTCCGTGAAATCATAATGCTCTCCGGACCGGCCGCCAAATCAGACGATGCCAAGCTGTTCGCAACGCGCCTCGCGTTGTTCTACGCGGCCATGTTCATCGGATTCGGGCTGCATCAGCCGTTCTTCCCGGTCTGGCTCAAGGCCAAGGGCCTCGACGATGGCCAGATCGGCACGGTGCTCGCCGGCGGCATGCTGATCCGCATCATCGCCAACCCGATCGTGACGACGCTCGCCGACCGGGGCGGCACGCTGTCCATCGCCATCGCCATGTGCTGCGCGGCGACCGCGGTCGCCTTCATCGGCGTCGGGCTCGCCGACGGCTATGCGATGATCCTCATCGGCGTGGTCATCACCGGCTTCGTCTGGGGGCCGCTGGTGCCTCTGACCGATGCCTATGGCCTCGCCGGCGTCGCGCGCCGGGCGCTCGACTATGGTCGCATCCGCGTCTGGGGTTCGGTCGCCTTCATGGTGGCCAATGTCATCGGCGGCATCGTGCTCACCTTCATCGCGCCGACCCAGATCGTCTGGATGATCGCGCTGACACTGGTCCCACTGGTCATTGCCAGCGTCATGCTGGTGCCGGACACCCGCGACAAGTCGATAGCGCCGACCGGACCGGGTTACTTCAACACCCGCTTCGTGCTGGTCATGGCGGCGGCGGCCTTCCTGCAGGCGAGCCACGCCGTCTATTACGGCTTCGCCTCCATCCACTGGAAAATGCTCGGCTATTCCGCCGCGACCATCGGCACGCTCTGGGCCATCGCCGTCTTCGCGGAGATCGCCCTGTTCTGGGCCGGCACGAAGTTCACGCGCGGCTGGCGCCCGACGACATTCCTGCTGATCGGCGGCGCCGGCGGCGCGCTCCGCTGGGCGGTGATGGCCTTCGATCCGCCGCTCTGGTTCGGCGGTCCGCTCCAGATCCTGCATGGCGCGGGCTTCGGCCTCGTCCATCTCGGGACGATGTCCTACCTTGCCGCGCGCGTGCCCCCGCACATGCGCGCGAGCGGCCAGGGCACCGTCGCCGTCGCCATCGGCTCGGCCATGGCGGTCTCGACACTGTTGGCGGGTTACCTTTATGCGCGGATCGACGCCAAGGCCTATCTGGCGATGGCCGCGCTCTGCCTCGTCGGCATGGCGGTGACAGCCGTTGCCCGGTCGATGCCGATCGAGCGGCCGGCTGTTCCGGCCGCCGACCGCTGATCGGGCCTCAGCCCCAGAGGGACGAGGCCGGCGGATAGACGGTCGAACCGTCGTAGCGCAGGCCCTCGGGACGATCCTCGCGCAGCAGCAGCGGACCGTCGAGGTCGACGAGGAAGGCGCGTTGCGCGATCAGCGTCGCCGGCGCCATGGACAGCGAGGTGCCGACCATGCAGCCGGTCATGATCTTGAGGCCGCGCGCTTCGGCATCGGCCGCCAGCATGAAGGCCTCGGTGAGGCCGCCGGTCTTGTCGAGCTTGATGTTGATGGCGTCGTACTTGCCGGCGAGCTTGTCGAGCGAGCCACGGTCATGGACGCTCTCGTCGGCGCAGATCGGGATCGGACGGCGCACGCCCTTCAGCGCCTCGTCGTCGGCGGCGGGCAGGGGCTGCTCGACCAGCGCGATGCGGAAGCGCTCGCAGACGGCGAGGTTGGCTTCGAGATTGGCCGGCGTCCACGCCTCGTTGGCGTCGATGACCAGCGTGGCGTTGGGAACCGCCTGACGGATGGCCGCGAGGCGGTCGGCGTCGCCCTCGCCTCCGAGCTTGATCTTGAGATGCGGGCGGCCCGAGGCCTTGGCCTGCTCGGCCATGTCGGCCGGCGCACCGAGCGAGATCGTATAGACAGTCGTCAGCGGTTTCGGGGCCGGAAGGCCGGCGAGTTCCCAGGCGCGCTTGCCCGCGAGCTTCGATTCGAGGTCCCAGAGCGCGCAGTCCACGGCGTTGCGCGCTGCGCCCGCCTTCATGGCGGAGAGAAGGCCCTGCCGGTCGAGACCGCCGGCAATGCCGTCCGCCATGGATTCGATGTAGCCCGCCACGCCGTCCACGGTCTCGCCATAGCGCGGGTAGGGCACGCATTCGGCGCGCCCGACCGCCGAGCCCTCGCGGATCTCGCAGACGACGACCAGCGCCTCCGTGCGCGAGCCGCGCGAGATGGTGAAGGTGCCAGCGATGGGCCAGCTTTCAGTGCGGACGGTCAGTTCGCGGGAGGTCATGCTCGGCACCTTGGTAAAGTCGGGCTATGCGCCTCTACCGTCATGCCCGCCCTTGTGGCGGGCATCCACGACTTTCTTACAGGCGATGTTCAAGGCGTGGATGGCCGGGACAAGCCCGGCCATGACGGTAGGAGGTTCAAAGACCTCCTTTGTGGGAACTCAGTTGGCCTTCTTCGCCGACTTCTTCGGAGCCGGCTTCGGCTCGGGCTCGCCGTAGAGCTCGGCAATGGCATCGACCAGCGGCTCGACGCCGAAGCGCACCGGATCGGTCGCCGGCAGCTCATATTCGCGCGACAGGCGGTCGAGGCAGGTGAAGGCGGCCTCTTCCGACAGATGCTCGGTGTTGACCGACAGGCCGACGCAGGTGATCGCCGGGTTGGTCAGGCGGCCGAGCGCGATGGTCTGGTCGATGACCTCGCCGATCGACGGCAGCGCCGTCTGCACGCCGCGCATGGTGCGGCGGGTCGGCTCGTGGCAGACGATGAAGGCGTCCGGCTGGGCGCCGTGCAGCAGGCCGAGCGTGACGCCTGCGAAGGAGGGATGGAACAGCGAGCCCTGGCCCTCGACCACGTCCCAGTGCATCAGGTCGGCCTCGGGGGTGAGCCATTCGGCCGCACCCGCGATGAAGTCGGCGACGACGGCGTCAACCGCGACACCCCGGCCGGAGATGAAGATGCCGGTCTGGCCCGTGGCGCGGAAATCGGCGTCGAAGCCGCGGTCGCGCATGCCCTTTTCCATGGCCAGCGCGGTGTACTTCTTGCCGACCGAGCAGTCGGTGCCGACCATCAGTAGCCGCTTGCCGGAGCGCAGGCCGCCCTTGCCCGTGGCGAAGGTCTGGGTCGGGTGGCGCACGTCGTGCAGCTTGGCGCCGTGCTTCTTCGCGGCGGCGGCGATCTTCGGAATGTCCGAGAGCTTGGCATGCAGGCCGGTGGCGATGTCCATGCCGGCCTCGATGGCCTCGACGATGGAATCGACCCAGTGCGGCGGCAGCACGCCGCCGGCATTGACGACGCCGACGACCATGGTCTTCGCGCCGGCCTTCTTGCCCTGCGCGATGGTCACGTCCTTCAGCCCGGTATCGGCCTTGCAGCCCTCGAGGCGCAGCTGGCCGACGCACCAGTCACGGCGCCAGTCGACGATGCCCTGCGCGGTCTTGGCGGCGAGCTGATCGTGAACGTCTCCCAGGAAAAGGAGATAGGGCTTGGCGATTTCCATGGGGTGTATCCGCAACAAAGCAAGGGAAGAGCCGGCAGCCTCGACGGCGCCGGGCGGCTCCTTTATGGAGAGGTGGAGGGCGCATGCCAAGCCGGGCGCGCGCATGCGACTTATCGAAATTCGAGCCGTGACCGAGACGAGCCACGCGCAGCAAGCAATGGTGTCGAGCCGCGTCGAGGGAAGCCGGCTGACGGTCGCGCTTGCCGGCGTCTGGAACTCCGAGACCGCCGGCGCGATCGAGGCGAAGGTCCGCAGCCTCGTGGCCGAGGGCGGCACGCCGGGCGCCGTTACGCTCGATTTCTCGCAGGTGACGCGTCTCGACACGCTCGGCGGCGCGCTGGTGCGGGCGATCGAGGAGGGTTTCTCGTCGCGCGGCGTGCCGGTTGAGCGCACCGGCCTCGCGGGCGCAGCGCAGACCATCTATGCGGAGGTCGCCGAAGGTCTCGCCGAACCCGCCCCTCCGCGCCCCGCGCCGAAGCCGGGCTATGTCCAGGCGCTCGACAAGGTCGGCGAGCAGATGCTCGACGCCAAGGGCGACCTGGTCGCGCTGGTCGCCTTCTTCGGCCAGGTGGTGCTTGCGGCCGGCTCGATCTTCACCGGCAAGGGCCGGTTCCGGCTCGCGGCCGTGGTGACCCAGCTCGACCGTGTCGCCTTCCGCGCCGTGCCGATCATGTTCCTGATCACCTTCGTGATCGGCGCGATCATCGCGCAGCAGGGCATCTTCTTCTTCCGGGCCTTCGGCGCCGACACCTATGTCGTCGATCTCGTCGCCATCCTGACGCTGCGCGAGATCGGCGTGCTGATCGTCTCGATCATGGTGGCGGGGCGCACCGGCTCCGCCTTCACGGCCGAACTCGGCTCGATGAAGATGCGCGAGGAGATCGATGCGCTGAGCGTCATGGGCCTCAATCCCGTCGAGGTTCTGGTGCTGCCGCGGCTGATCGCGCTGGTGGTTGGCCTGCCGTTGCTGACCATTATCGGCGACCTGTCGGCGCTGGCCGGCGGCGCCGTCGTCGCGCAGATCTACGGAAACATTCCGATCGATATCTTTCTCCAGCGCATTCAGGAGGAAGTCGCGCACCGGCATGTCTGGGTGGGGCTCGCAAAGGCGCCGTTCATGGCGCTGATCATCGGCCTCGTCGCCTGCGTCGAGGGCCTGCGCGTGCAGGGCTCGGCCGAGAGCCTCGGCATGCAGACCACAGCCTCCGTCGTGAAGGCGATCTTCATGGTGATCGTCGTGGACGCGCTTTTCGCCGTATTCTTCGCGAGCCTCGGCTACTGATGGCGCAGGATGTCATCATCTCCGCGCGCGACGTCGTCGTCGGCTTCGGCGACCGGCTGATCATCAACGGGCTCGATCTCGACGTCTATCGCGGCGAGGTGCTGGGCGTCGTCGGCGGTTCCGGCACCGGCAAATCGGTCCTCACCCGCTGCATCATCGGCCTCGTGCCGAAGCGGGCCGGCAAGATTCACGTCTTCGGGCAGGATCTGGACGAGGCAGACGACGATGGTCACCGCGCAATCGAGCGGCGCTGGGGCGTGCTGTTCCAGCACGGAGCGCTGTTCTCGTCGCTGACGGTCAAGCAGAACATCCAGGTGCCGCTGCGCGAATATCTGAAGCTGTCCGAGCCGCTGATGGACGAGATCGCGCGGCTGAAGATCGCCATGGTCGGCCTCAGGCCGGATGCGGCCGACAAATATCCGTCGGAATTGTCGGGTGGCATGATCAAGCGCGCGGCTCTGGCGCGGGCGCTGGCGCTCGATCCCGAGATCGTCTTCCTGGACGAGCCGACCTCCGGCCTCGACCCGATCGGCGCCGGCGAGTTCGACACGCTGATCAGGACGTTGCGGGACACTTTGGGCCTGACCGTGTATATGGTCACCCACGATCTCGATAGCCTGGCGCGAATCTGCGATCGGATCGCAGCCCTCGCCGAGGGCAAGGTGATCGCCACGGGCACGATGGCGGACATGGTCCGGCATCCGCATCCGTGGCTCAGGAGTTATTTCGGCGGGGAGCGCGCGCGCTCCGCCGGCATCAAGGGTTAGGACGCGGTCCAAGCGGCTGATGGAAACCAAGGCGAATACCACGCTGATCGGGCTGTTCACGCTGGCGGTGCTGGCCGTGTTCGGGCTGTTCCTGTGGTGGTTCCTCAGGGTCGGCGACAATACCAACCGCGAGGACTACCGAATCGTCTTCACCGGACCGGTCGGCGGCCTCAGGACCGGCGCCAACGTATTCTTCAACGGCATCCGCAAGGGCGAGGTCCGCAAGATCGACATCGATCCGGCCGATCCGCGCAAGGTCGTGGCCATCGTCGCGATCCAGCAGGGCACGCCGATCTCCTCGGCGACGCGCGCCAGCCTCAACGTCCAGCTTCTCTCGGGCATCGCCTCGATCGGCCTAGCCAACGGGCCGGGCGCCTCGCAGCCGGTCCAGCGGCCGGCCGACGGCACGCCGCCGCAGATCGGGCCCGACGTGCCGGGCGGGCAGGACCTGCTCGCGGGCGCGCAGGAGACAATGAGCACGCTCAACAACCTGGTCCGCCGGCTCGACGAGACGATTGCGACGGGGCAGGGCTCGTTCCAGCGCAGCCTGCAGAATGTCGAGAATTTCACGGCGGCGCTGAACGACAACACCGACAATATCCGCAATTTCCTCGACCAGACGGGAGCGGCCGCCCGCCAGATCGCGGCGCTCGCCGAGCGGCTCGACCGCGTGACGACGCAGGTCGAGAGCATGATGGAGGGATCGCAGCCCGGCCGGATAGCGTCGATCCTGCGCAATGTCGACGAGCTGACCGGCGGCCTGAACGCGCAGCGCGAGAACTTCGCCGATCTCATCCGCGACGCCCGCCGCGCTTCCGGCGCGCTGACCCAGACGCTCGGCGCGGTCAACGAGGCGGTGACCGCCTTCGACGTGCGGGCGCTGAACCGTACGCTCGGCAATGCCGACCGGGTGATTGCCGCGCTCGACAGCGAGCGGATCAGCCGGGCCATGGCCAATATCGACCGCTTCACCCAGTCGCTGGGCGACAATTCGGCCAATGTCGACCAACTGCTGAAGAATGCCGCCGAGGTGTCGGCCAAGCTCAACGGCATGGCCGACCGCCTCGACAACCTGCTCAAGGGCTTCCAGGGCGAGGGCGGCAGCGGCATGATGGCGGAGTTCACAGCGACGGCGCGCTCGGTGCGGACGCTCGCCGAGAGGCTCGACACCCGCACCGCCCAGCTCACGACATCCATCTCCGGCTTCACGGATCGCACGATCCGCGATATCCAGTCGCTCTCCGCCGACGGACGCCGCACCCTGACGGAGCTCGAACGGACCCTGCGTTCCTTGGAGCGCAATCCGCAGAGATTCATCTTCGGTGGTTCGGGCGTGCCTGAATTCAATCGCCGGTAAGGCTAGAGGGGCTTGTCCGGCATGCGGGAGGGGAATGCGGGGTTGGGGTTGGACGCGAGGCGGCGCAGCCTGACATTCGGATCCTTGGCAGTCGCGGGCCTTGCGCTCGCGGGCTGCTCGTCGACCAGTGCGCCGCGCGTCTACGACATTCCGGCGCCCTCGACCTTCCCGGCGCGGGCAGGCGCGGTGCGCGGCCAGCTGCTGGTCGTCGAGCCCAAGGCCATTGCCAGCCTCGATACCGAGCGGATCGCCGTGCGCGGGCCGGGCGGGGCCTATTCCTACCTGTCCGACGGCGCCTGGGCGGACCGGCTGCCGAAACTGCTTCAGGCGCGAATCATCCAGGCTTTCGAGAATGCCAGCCGCCTGCGCTCGGTCGGCCGGCCGGGTGATCGTCTCGCCTCCGACTGGCAGTTGCTGGCCGACATCCGCTCCTTCGAGGTCGTCGCCCAGGGGGCGACCGAGGTGGTGGTCGAGATGTCCGTGAAGCTCGTCAACGACCGTTCCGGCCGCATTCTGGCGGGGAGGGTGTTCGCGGCGCGCGCCCCTGCCGCCGGCACCGATGCCGGCAATGTCTCGGCCGCCTTTGCCGGTGCCGTGCAGACGGTCATGCGCGATATCGTGCTCTGGACCACCGGCCAGATCTGAGCGGTCCGGGCGGGGCTCGCTTCGCTGGAATAGCCCCGCCACTCCCCACTTTTCGGGATCATGCCTAGCGGGTCGGCGGCAGCCCCTCGAACCGGGGCAGGCCTTCGGGGATGCAGTGGAACGGCTGCATCTCCGCGGTGAAGATCGCCATCTGCGGCATGCCATAGGCGGCGGGGTCGTCGAGCGTGCCGGCCTTCAGGATCACCATGGGCAGGCCGGGTCGCCGCGTCGCGACATGCGTGCCGCATTCGGCGCAGAACTCGCGCGTCACCGGGTTGTCGAGATCCTTGCGGGTGAAGGTCTTCGGCGTGCCGGCCGTGTAGCTGAAGCCGTCCGGCGGCATCAGCATGAACATGTTCGGGGCGCCGCCCGAAATATGCTGGCATGCGCGGCAATGACACTGGGCGCGAAGCACCGGCTTGCCCTCGGCCCGGTAACGCAGGCCGCCGCAATAACATCCGCCTTCGAGCTTCATGGGCCGCCCCTCACGCCGTCGCGTCCGGCGGAAGCGCCGGCTGCGCGAGAGGATCGCGCAGCCGCGGGGGCATGGCTATCGCCCGTTCGGCTCAGTCGAACCGGCCGCTCGAATGGGCGAGCAGGGTGAAGACCTTGCCCGTCTCCGACGTCAGGTAGGACCGGGCGAGCGAGCCGTCGCGGTCGTTCCGGTCGACATCGGCGAGCAGCCGCTGGAACTCGTCGATGTAGCGGTCGACGGTGTCGCGGAAGTCGCTGTCGCGGCGATAGCGGCGGCGCAGGTCGTCGAAGGTCTGCTGCCCCTGCGCCGTGTAGAGGCGACGCGAGAAGACATTGCGCTCGCCACGGCGCCAGCGGTCCCACAGCTCGACGACAGCGTCGTGATCGACCATCCGGGCGATGTCCGAGGACAGCGCATCGAGATTGTCGAGGGCGGCAGGCGGCGGGTTCCGCCGCGGCGCCGTGCGCATCGGCTGGTTGTCGCCATCCTCCGAGGCGCGGGCGAGGAGGTCCGAGAGCCAGCCGCCGTTGCGGTCGGCGGCCTTCGGCGCCTCGGCGCGAGCCGTCTCGCGGCGCGGCTCGGCCTCGCGGCGCGGCTCGGGTGTGCGCTGGCGGGGCGTCTCGCGCACCGGCTCGACACGGGGCGGCTCGGCGCGCGCGGGCTCGGCACGGGGCACGTCGGCGACCGCGCCGCGCAGCGGCACCGTCGGCTCGTCGCGCATCGCGCGGCGGGGCGTGGCAGGGGAGGCGTCCGTGACGTCGTAGGCGCGGCCGGACTTGGCGACGATGTCGTTCAGCTCGGCCAGCGCCTTGATCTGGTCGGCGACGACGCGGCGCATGGCGGCGGCGTTCTCCTGCGTCTCCTTCGGGATCTCCACCATGCCGCGCGTCAGTTCGGTGCGCGTGTCGGCGAGCTCCCGCTGGATTTCCGAGGTCATCGCCTTCATGCCGGAGGTGAGCGTCTCGAACCGCTCCGCAGCCTCGCGGAACAGCGCGTTCATCTCGCCGGTCGCCTGCTCGTAGGCCGAGCGCATGGCGTGGGTCGTGCGCTCGCGCTCCTTGCCGGTGGCAAGGCGCAGGGTCTCGGCCTGTTCGGAGATCGCCTGCGTCGTCTGGTTGGTCGATTCGACCAGCACGCGGCCGATCTCGCGGGCGCGGCTCTCGGCCGAGCCGAGATTGTCGTCGAGCAGGGCCGTGAACGAGCGGACGAGATTGTCCATGTCCTCGGTCTTGGAGGCGAGATGGCCGACCAGCGCCTCGATGATCTCGCGGCGCGAGTCGAGCGAGGCGTCGAGGCGGCCCTGCATGTCCTCGACCTGTTCGGCGGCGGCGCTGAGGAGCCGGGCCTGGTTGTCGAAGCGCTCCGCCAGCGAGCCGATGTCGCGCAGCACGGCGGTGGCGACGCTCGAAAGCTGGCCGACCTGGCTGTTGAGCATCCGCGTCGAGGTCTCGGCGGCCGAGGAGGCGGTCTCGACCGAGGTCGCGAACTGGCCGATGCGCTCGCCGAGCTGGTCGTTGATGGCGGCGAGGTTGGTCTCGGTCTGGCCGGCGAGCTCGCGCAGCGAGCCGTTGGTCTCGCCGAGGCGGGAGATGACGGCGTTGATCTCGCCGCGCAGCTGCTCGTTGGTCGAGGTGAGGGCGAGCACGGATTCGCGCGCGCCGGTCTCGACATTGGCGCGGAAGCTCTCCGAGCTCTCCGCCAGCAGGCGCGTGGCCTGCTCGGAGGAGTCGGCGATGCCGCGCGTCACGTCGACGCCGGTCTGAGACAGGGTGCGGGTGATCTCCGCGCCCTTCTGGCCGATGATCTCGGAGATGGCGTTGCCGCGGTTCTCCAGCGTCCGGGCCACGAGGTCGCCAACGCGGCTGACCTCGCCGGTGACCTGCAGGCCGTTCTCGGCGAGCCGCTCCACGAGGTTGCTGCCGCGATCGTCGAGCAGCGAGGCGAGCTCGGCCGAGCGGGCGCCCAGCACCGCGTTGATCTCGTTGACGCGGGTCGAGAGGCCCTGCGTGATGTCGGTCGAGATGGTCGACAGCGTGCGCTCGACCTCGTCGGCATTGGCGCGGAGCGTCGCGGTGACGGCCTCGACCTTGTCGGTGAGCGTCTCGGCGATATGCGAGCCGCGCGCATCCAGCGACTGCGAGACGGTCTCGAGACGGCCGACCACGACCTCCTCGAAGCGCGCGACGCGGGTGTCCAGCGTCTCGGCCACCTCGATCGCCCGGCCGCCCAGCGTCCGGTTGATCTCGTCCGCCTTCTCCGACAGCGTCGTGGTGATGACGTCCGCCTTGGAGGTGAGGGTGTAGGTCACCTCGTCCGACTTGTCGGAGAGGAGGCGGGTGATCTCCTCCGACTTGGCGGTCAGCGAATAGGCGACCTCGTCGGACTTGTCGCTGAGCAGGCGGGTGATCTCGCCGGATTTTACCGCCAGCGTGTAGGTCACGTCCGCCGACTTGTCGGACAGGACACGGGTGATGTCCTCCGAGCGGGCGGCGAGATTCTGCGCGATGTCCGCCGAAGTGGTCGCGAGGTTCTGTGCGATCTGGTCCGACTTGGTCGCGAGGTCGCGGGCCATTTCCTCGGACCGGGACGTCAGATTGTAGACGATCTGGTCCGATTTATCGTTGAGCAGGCGTGCCAGCTCGTCCGACTTGGTGGTCAGGTTCGAGGCGATCTCGTCCGAGCGGGTGGCGAGGGTCTCGGTGATCTCGCCCGAACGGGTCGCCAGCGTGTTGGCGATCTCGTCCGACTTCGAGGCCAGGGTCGAGGTGATCTCGTCCGACTTGGCGGTGAGGTTGAAGGTGATTTCCGCCGACTTGTTCTCCAGCGCCTCGGTCACGGCCTTGCCGCCTTCGCCCAGCACCTGGGCGAGTTCCAGGGTGCGACTGGCGAGCGTGGCGTTGAACGCCTGCGCGCGGGTGTCCAGCGCCTGGTCGATGCGGGCGAGGCGGCCGTCGAGGGCCTCGGTGATTTCGGTCGACTGCTGGGCGACGCGATCGGCGAACTCACGGGCATCACCGGCGATCCGGTCGGCGAGGGCGGTGCCCTTGCCCGAGATCGTCTGGTCGAGGGCCGCGATATGGCCGGTCAGCTTGTGGTCGAGCAGGGCGGTGTGGTTGGCGACGGACTCGGTCATGGTCGTCGCGTGGCCGCCGACGCGGGCCTCGAAATCGGCCGACAGGCGGCCGACCGCATCCTCCAGATTGAGGGCGTGGCGGGAGACGGCGTCTTCCATGCCGGTCGCGTAATGGGCGACACGGCCCTCGAACGTGGAGGTGTGGCGGCCGAAAGCCTCGTCGAAATTGGCGGCGTAGCGCGCGAGATTCTCCTCGATCGAGGAGGCGTGCTGGCCAATGCGGCCGTCGAGCGTGCCGGTGTGGCGGCTGAGCGTGTCCTCGAACAGGTTCGCGTGGCGCGACAGCGTCTCGTCGATGGCCGAGGCGTGCTGGCCGATGCGTCCCTCGAGGTTGCCGGCGTTGCGGCTGAACGTGTCCTCGAAGGCCGTCGCATGGCGCGACAGGCTTTCCTCGATGGCGGAGGCATGCTGGCCGACGCGGCCGTCGATGTCGCCGGCATGGCGGCCGAAGACATCCTCGAAGGTTGCGGCGTGGCGCGACAGGCTCTCCTCGATGACGGAGGCATGCTGGCCGATCCGGCCGTCGAGGCTGCCGGTATGGCGGCTCAGCGTCTCGTCGATCCGCGCGGTGTGGTTGCCGAGGCGGGTGACGAAATCGGCCGTGTGGCGCGTGAACACGTCCTCGATATGGGCCGTGTGGTGGGCGGCGCTGGTGTCGAAGCCCGACGCATAGCGGCTGAATGCATCCTCCAGCGCGCCGGTGTGCTGGGCGACGCGCGCCTCGAAGCCGGAGGTGTGGCGGTTGATGGCGTCGTCCAGCTGGATGACGTTCTGCGCGATGCGGGTGACGATGGCCTCGCCGTGGTCGGCGACGGCGCCGGAGATCTGTGCAGCCGTCTCTTCCATGCGCTGGGTAACGAACTCGCCGCGCGCGGAGAGGGCATTGGTGACCTCGGCGCCGATATGGCCGATGCGCTGGGTGAGGTCGGTGCCCTGCGAGGCGAAGCTCGCCAGCACGTCCGTTCCGGCCAGTTCGATCTCCTGGCGCAGGTTCGCGGTGCGCTCGGAAATAGCTGTCGTGACCGTTTCGGAGGCGCGGTGCAGGGCGAGCTGCACGTCCTGCGCCTTCTCGGTGAGGCTCTCGACCACCTGGATGCCGACATCGCCGATGGCGCCCTTGGCCTCGGCGGTGCGCTGGGTGATCGCCTCGGCGATGAGCTGGCCGGTGACGGCGAGGCGCTTGTCGAGCTCGTCGCCGTGGGTGGTGACGGTCTGGTGCAGCTTGTCGCCGGTCTCGGCGATGCGGTCGGCAAGGGCGCCGCCGCGCACCGTGATGGTCTCGGCGACGTAGCTGCCGGTCGTATCCAGCTTGGATGCGACCTCCGAGCCGCGCTCGGTCAGTTCGCCGACGAGACGCTCGCCGGTGTCGCGCAGGCGCGAGGTGACCTCGTTGCCGCGCAGCGACAGTTCGGAGACGAAGGCCTCGCCCGTCTCGCGCAGGGTCGAGGTGACCTCGCCGCCGCGGGTGGACAGCTCATAGACCAGCGTCTCGGCGGTCGACTTCAGCTGCGAGTTGACCTCGCCGCCGCGGGTGGAGAGTTCATAGACGAGGCTCTCGCCGGTGTCCTTCAGGCGCGAGGTGACCTCGTTCCCGCGCGTCGACAGCTCGGTGACGAAAGCTTCGCCCGTCTCGCGCAGGGTCGAGGTGACTTCGCCGCCGCGCGACGACAGTTCGGAAATCAGGCTCTCGCCGGTCTCGCGGAGCGTGGACGACACGTAATGGCCGCGCGTCGAAAGCTCGGTGATGAGGTTCTCGCCGGTCTCCTTGAGTGTCGAGGAGACGTAGTCGCCGCGCGTGGAGAGTTCCGCGATCAGCGCCTCGCCGGTGTCCTTCAGCGTCGCCGAGACATAACCGCCGCGCTCGGAGAGCTCGCCGATCAGCGCCTCGCCGGTGATCTTGAGGGTCGAGGAGACCTCGCCGCCACGGCTGGCGAGTTCGCCGATCAGGGCCTCGCCGGTCTCGCGCAGGGTGGAGGAGACCTCGCCCGAGCGCATCGACAGTTCGGCGACGAGGTTCTCGCCGGTTTCCTTCAGGCGCGAGGAGACGTCGTCCGCGCGGCTGGCGATGGCATGGGTGATCTCGGCGCTGGTCGCGGCGAGATGGTTGGTCATGGCCGTGCCGGTCTCGGAGAGCTTGGCCGCCATGGTCGTGCCGGTATCGGCCATCGTGACGGTCACGATGTTGCCGGTGTCGGTCAGCACCGAGGTCACGCGGTCGCCGGTGGTCGACAGGGCGCGGGTCACCTCGTCGCTGGTCGAGGCGAGGCGGTCGACGATGTCGGAGCCACGGCGCTGGATCTGGTCGATCATCGTGTCGCCGGCGCGGCCGAGCGCCAGTGTGATGGCTTCCGCCTTCTCGCCGAGCGAGCCGGTGACGCGCATGCCGGATTCGTCGATGCGGCGGGTCAGCTGGTCGCCGGCATCGGCGATCTGGCCGGCAAGCTGCTCGTGGACGCCGGTAATGGCGCCGCGGACGCGGTCGGCGTTGGAGACGATGGCCTCGCGCTGGGTGACCAGTTCCTCGATCAGCGCGCGCACGCGCAGTTCGTTGTCGCTGTAGGCGCGCTCCAGCGAGGCGACCTCGTTGTGGACGAGGGATTCAAGTTCGCCCGCGCGGGCGAGCGCGCGTTCGACGCCGTCGCCCATGGCCGCGACCTCGCGGCGGATGGCCTGGCCGACCGAGACGACGCTCTCGCGCGCCATGGCCTCGGGCTCGGCGAGGCGCACCGCGACCTGGCTCATGGCCTGGGCGACGAGGCGCATTTCCTGCGAGCGGCGGATCAGCGCGCCCATGACGAAAAAGAACAGGACGGGCAGGAAGACGACGGCGGCAAAGGTGAGGGTGGAGGGCGCGAGCAGGTCCGGCATCTGTCCGACGAACATGCGCGAGCCGACGAACAGGCCGGCACCGACCCAGGCGATGGAGAGGAACAGGGCGGTCCAGAGCGGCGTCGCGGAGGGCTTGCGCGACAGGCTTTCAAGAAGCTGGGCGATGTCGCGGCGATCGTCGTTGGCGGCCGGCTGGCTCGGCGCGACGACCTGATCGGAGCGGCGGGTGTCGGAAAACAGGTCGTCGTCGACCCTGACGTCGGGCGAGGGAGCCGGCGCGTTCGCCCGCCCGGCCTTGCCCTGGTCCTCGTTGGCGAGATTCAGGGCATCCTGGATGGCGGCCAGAGCCGCTTCGGCCGGATCCTGAGCCTTCTTCGGAGTGTTCGCCATGGTGTCGCCCGCATCCTCAACTCACGCAGACAGGCATCACCCACCCAGGCACCAGCGCCCCAAGTGCCTCTTGGACGCAAACGCCACGGATGGCAGACAACGGTCCGCCGCAATGTGTAATCTACCGGTCGGTCCTTAGGAAAGAAACCAGCAGTCGCCGCAGTTTCCGAATCATCGTTAACGGATGAGTAACCATGTCCACGCGGAAAGACGGCATCAGAGACAGCGGAACAGTGAAGGGCGCTGCGTCACCTCACTCCCCGCCTACCGATGCGCAGCGCCGATGGCTCGCCCGCGGCGCGGACCAGCCCGGTGGAAAACTGCCGCTGTTCGACCGGCAGGGCCGGGAAGTTCCGAGGACGACGATCCGGGCCTGTATCGAGGCCGGGTGGGCCGAGCCCTGGTTCGCCAACCCCGTCAAGCCGGACTGGCTCGTCTGCAAGCTGACGGCCGACGGATACCGGGTGATCGGGCGGCCGCCCGCGCCTCGCTGACGTTTACCTGCGGTCAACCGCGACCGGCATTTCCCGGCTCCTGCACCCCGATTTTAACCCGTTCTTGCCGGGATGACGCCGATCATCCGCCGTATCGGGGAGAGAGGGACAACCTCCTCAAGGCCAGAAAGGCCGCGTCAAAACGGGGACACGATGACCATGGCACGCATGATGAGCGACGACTTTCCGGGCGGCGGCAACGGCAAACCCGTCGACCTGACCCATCTCTCCCGCCAGACCTTCGGCGATCATGCGCTGGAGCGCGAAGTGCTGGTGCTGTTCGAGCGCCAGTCGCAGGCGATGATCGAGAGGCTGCGCGGCGCGACCACCGCCAAGAACTGGGCGGAGGCCGCCCATACGCTGAAGGGCTCGGCCCTCGGCATCGGTGCCTTCCAGGTGGCGTCCGCCGCCGAAACGGTCGAGTGCGACCAGGTCGACCACCTCTCCTCGAAGGCCTGGGACGATCTCGTCCGGCTCGAGGATGCGGTCCGGCAGGCCAATGCCTTCATCGCCGACATCCTGAAGGCGGCCTGATCGGCGCGTTCGGGCCGAAATAGCTGTCATTCGGGCACGCCTCTGGCGTGCTGGCACGGCTTTCGCTATGTGAGCCGCATCGTTTGGAACCGCCGCAAACTAGCCGAGCGGCGGTTTCGCTTTGTCGGGAGCGGCGCCCGCCGCAGCCGGTAAGGCGGCGCTCACGACACAGCCAGCACGGCGCAGAAAGCAAGGCCCCTCGACCCATGCCCCAGATCACCTTTGTCGACCATACCGGCGAAAAGCGCACCGTATCGGCCGATACTGGCGCGACGGTGATGGAAGTCGCCATCAAGAACGGCGTTCCCGGCATCGTCGCCGAGTGCGGCGGTGCCTGCGCCTGCGCCACCTGCCACGTCTATGTCGATGAGAGCTGGATGCCGACGGTCGGCGAGCCCTCGCACATGGAAGAGGACATGCTCGATTTCGCCTTCGAGGTGAAGCCGACGTCGCGCCTGTCCTGCCAGATCAAGATCACCGACGCCATGGAAGGCCTGACGGTGACGACGCCCGAGCGGCAGGGCTGAGGGTCTTCCGGCACATCCGGAACGCCCGCCAACCGCGCCCGCGCACGGCCACCATGCCCTGACGGGCCTTGGCTTCCGCGTCGCATGCCCTAAACCGGGGGCAACGCGCGGAGAGAACAGCGCCATGCCCCCTCAGACGGCCGAGCGACCGCTCGCCGCCATTGCCGCCCAGTTCGTCTGCTTCACCTTCATCTCGGCCAATGACGTGATCCTGAAGATCATCGTCGCGGACCTGCCGAGCTGGCAGATCATGACGATACGCTCGGGTTTCGGCATCCTGCTGCTGCTGCCCTTCGTCGCCGCGCAGGCGTTGCGCGGAACGGGAAGCATACTGACGCGCCGCCCCGGCGCCCACCTGATGCGCGCCTGCCTCTCGGCCGTATCGATCGTCAGCTATTTCGAGGCGCTGCGGGAACTGGACCTGCCGGTCGCGACCGCCATCCTGTTCGTGACCCCGTTTTTCGTGGTGGCGCTGTCGGGCATCGTGCTGCGCGAGCCGGTGACGCCCAATCGCTGGATCGCCGTCATCATCGGCTTCGTCGGCGCCATCATCATCATTCGGCCGGGCCCGGCCGGCGTTTCCGTCGCGGCGCTGCTGGCCGTGCTGTCTGCCGCGACATGGGGCTCCGCCATGGTCGCCATGCGCAATCTCGGCCGCACCGAGGGTACCCTGTCGGTGCTGTTCTTCTTCAACCTGTTCATCTGCTGCATTGCGGGCGCCTTCGCCTATCCCGGCTGGCAGCCTGTCTCGGGCCGGCTGGTCGGGATGATCGCGCTCGTCGCGGCGATCCAGCTGATCGCGCAGTTCTTCATGATGACCGCCTTCCGCTTCGCCTCCGCCTCGGTGACGGCGCCGGTGCAATATTCCCAGCTGCTCTGGTCGGTGGCGGCCGGCTGGTTCGTCTTTTCCGTGGTGCCGGGGCCGCATGTCGTGCTGGGCGCGGCTGTCATCGTGGCGAGCGGCCTCTACCTCATCCTGTCGGAACGCCGCCCCTCCTGAACCGTTCGGCGCCTTGCGGCCTTGCTTCGCGAGGGCGCTTCGCTCACATGAGAGACGAACGGGAGAGACCATGCGTCGGCTGATCCTGCTGCGCCACACCAAGTCGGACTGGCCGAACGGCATGGTCGATCGCGACCGGCCGCTGGCCGAGCGCGGCCGTCGCGCGGCGCCGCTGATGGGCCGCATGCTCATCGACCGGGGCTTCGTGCCGGACAAGGTGCTGGTGTCGACGGCAGAGCGGACGGTGGAGACCTGGGCGCTGGCCAGCGCCGGCCTGATCCAGTTCCCGCCCGCGACGCCGGAGCCACGGATCTACGAGGCGGCGCCCCACGTTCTCGCCAATGTCATCCGCGAGACCGGCGACGATGTGCGGACCCTTCTGCTCGTCGGCCACAATCCCGGCATCGAGGCGCTGGCCTGCAATCTGATCGCCGACGGGCCGCCGGACCTGCGCCAGCGGCTGTCGCGCAAATATCCGACGGGCGGTCTCGCCGTCATCGATTGCGCCGTCGAGCGCTGGACGCAGCTCAGCGCCGGCTGCGGCACGCTTGTCGCCTTCGTCGTGCCCCGCGATCTGGACCCGGAAGCCGAATAGATGGTCTGGACCGGCTGGTGGAACGAGACCCGGCTCGCGGCCAATTCCATCGCGGCCTATGCGACCGACTGGGTGAGCCCGACGCTCCGGCTCGGCGTCACGGGCCTGTCGCGCTCGGGCAAGACCGTGTTCATCACGGCGCTGGTCCACGGCCTGCTGACGGCCGCGCGCTGGCCGGTCTTCGAGGCGCAGGCGCAGGGCCGCATCGCGCGCGTGCGCCTGGAGCCGCAGCCGGACGATGGCGTGCCGCGCTTCCCCTACGAGGACCATCTGGAGACGCTGACCGCCCGCCGCCAATGGCCCGAGGGCACGAAGCGGATCAGCGAAATCCGCCTCGCCATCGATTTCGCCTCCAATGCCGGGATCATGCGTGGCACCGAGAAGACGCTGACGCTCGACATCGTCGACTATCCCGGCGAGTGGCTTCTGGACCTGCCGCTGCTGGCGCAGAGCTATGCCGAGTGGTCGCGCCTCGCCATCGAGGCGGCGCGCCGGCCGCCGCGCGCGCCGCTGGCGGCGCAATGGCTGGCCGCGACGACCGCTACGCAGCCCTTCGACAAGGCGTCGGAGAGCAATGCACGCAGGCTCGCCGAACTGTTCACCGCCTACCTCAAATCCTGCCGCGACGAGCGCGTGTCGCTGTCGACCCTGCCGCCCGGCCGCTTCCTGCTGCCGGGCGAGATGGAGGGTTCGCCCGCCCTGACCTTCGCGCCGCTCGATCTGGACGGCCGGGAACCGGCCGGCGACAGCCTCGCCAGCCTGATGGAGAAGCGGTTCGAGAGCTACAAGCGCCTCGTCGTCATGCCGTTCTACACCAACCATTTCGCGACGCTGGACCGGCAGATCGTGCTGGTCGATGCGCTGGCCGCGCTGAATGCCGGCCCGGCGGCGCTGGCCGACCTCGAAATCGCGCTGGCCGACGTGCTGACCGCCTTCCGGCCGGGCGCGAATTCGATCCTCTCCGCCATGCTGTCGCGGCGGATCGACCGCATCCTGTTCGCCGCCACCAAGGCCGACCACCTGCACCAGACGAGCCACGACCGGCTGGAAGGACTGCTGAAGCGATTGACCGACCGGGCGATCCGCCGCGCCGAGTTTGCGGGCGCGCGCGTGGATGCGGTCGCCCTGGCCTCACTGCGGGCGACGCGGGAGACGACCGTCACGCGGCTCGGCCGTCCGCTGTCCTGCATCGTCGGCACGCCGATGCCGGGTGAGACGACCGGCGGCGAGATCTTCGACGGGCAGTCCGAGGTTGCGGTCTTTCCCGGCGAACTGCCGTCCGATCCGGCCGGCCTCTTCGCCGGGCCCGACGCGTTCCGGGGCGAGGACTACCGCTTCGTGCGCTTCCTGCCGCCGAAGGCCGACCCGACGCAGCCCTTGCCGCATATCCGCCTCGACCGCGCGGTGGAGTTCCTGATCGGGGACCGGCTCGCATGACCAAGAATTCGCCGCAGCGCCCGCAAGCCTTCCGCCTCGACGCCGAGGATGTCGAGATCGCGCCGCCGAGCGATGCGCCGGTGCCGGTGCGCTCCGGCCCGCCGGTCGAGGCCCAGCTCGCGCCGCCTGGCCCGCCGCCGAAGACCGGCTTCTGGGTGAAGCTGTTCTGGACCGGGCTCGGCGGCATCGTTTCGCTGGCCTTCGGCATGGCGGTGTCGCGGCTGGTCGACGACCTCTTCGCGCGGGCCGAATGGCTCGGCTGGATCGGTGTTGCCGCCGTTGCGCTGTTCCTGCTGGCGGGGCTGGTCCTGGCCGGTCGCGAGATGCTGGCGCTGCGTCGCCTGCGCCGGCTCGACGACCTGCGCCTGCGCGCCGACAAGGCGCTTGTCGACAAGGACGACCGGGCGGCGGCCGCCATCGCCGCCGACATCGTGACGGCAATGGCCGGAAATGCCCGCACGGCGAAGGGCAGGGCGGCCGTGGCGCTCGCCTTCTCCGACGGCGTGATCGACGGCCTGCAGCGCCTGCGCATCGTCGAGCGCGAGATCATCGAACCGCTGGATCGCGAGGCGACGCGCCTCGTCGCGGAAGCGGCAAGACGCGTTTCGGTGGTGACAGCCATTTCGCCGCGCGCCGCGCTGGATCTCGCCGTGGTCTTCGGCACGGCGATGCAGCTCATCCGGCGCATTGCCGAACTCTATGGCGGGCGTCCGGGAACGTTCGGCCTGTTCAAGCTGGTGCGCCACGTGCTCGCCCATATGGCGCTGACCGGCGGCATGGCGGCGGGCGACACGATCCTCGACCAGCTCGTCGGCCATGGCCTCGCGGCCAAGCTTTCGGCCAAGCTGGGGGAGGGCGTGCTGAACGGCCTGCTCACCGCCCGGCTCGGCATCACCGCCATCGCGGTGACGCGGCCGCTGCCCTATATCGGCGCGCCGCGGCCGGATGTGCGCGACCTCGTCGGCGACGCCATCACGCTGACGCGGCAGAACGGGGACGCCCGCCCGGCGGCTTGACGTGGCTCAATGCCGGAAATGCCGAGCCTGCGACGATGGTCAAAGGCGGCTCGGCCATCTCTTTTTTGGCCGATTTCGCCCGCCGGCGCTGGAACCGCGTGCGGCGAGGCGCGCTGCGACGGCGATCGAGGAGCGGTCATGTTTACGTCCATTCTATGCCCGGTTGATCCGAGCGAACTCGGCTTCGAGCAGAAGGCGGTGACGGCCGCACGCCAGATGGGGGAAGCCGGGGCGCAGGTCACGCTGGTCACGGTCATTCCCGCGCCGCATGCCGCGGTCGATCACTACCTGCCGCCCGATGTCGTCGCGCGGCAGGCGTCGGAGACCCAGGCGGCCATGGAAGCGATCGGCCGTGCCCTCGGCTTGCCGGAAGGGCGCGTCCAGATTCGTGTCCGGCATGGTCGCGCCGCCAACGAGATCCTGGAGGAGGCGAAGGATTCCGGCGCCGACCTCATCGTCATGGCCTCGCACCGGCCGGGCCTTGCGACCTATCTGATCGGTTCGACGGCGACCCATGTGGTGCGCCATGCGAACTGTTCCGTGCTGGTCATCCGCGAGGAGCCGCCGGCGGCGTAACTGCCTCCGGAAGCAGCGCTTCGGGCGGCGTCCGCGGGTCGAACTCCGCGGGTGGATTCTTCGTCAGCCACAGCGACATCTGCCAGACCGCATAGCCGCCGATGAAGGCGACGAGGCCGATGAGGCCCCAATTGACCGTGGTCAGGGCGTTGAAGGCGAGATAGGCGAGGGACAGGCCAAGGCCGCCGCTGGCCGCCACCATGGCGATGTAACGCCAGAGCGGCTCGCCGGCGAGGAATCGCGCCTTGGGCGAGGCCGTGGCGACCGCGGCCAGCACCTCGCGCACGAAGGCGGAATAGGCGGCGTCGTGCGCCTCCACCTCGATCATGTTGCGCCACGAGACGTTCGAGAACCAGATGCGCCGGCCGAGCCGCTGGCGCAGCTCGAAGCGATAGCGCTTCAGGTAGAGATTGGACGGGCGGAAGGTGAGGCGGACATAGTCGACCTGATGCAGCGGAACCTTGCCGGAGAGGCGTCCGTCGGTCCAGGCGAGGTCGCGCTCCTCAAGCGTGAAGACGATCTCGCGGCCGACCAGCTTGGGACGGTGGCGGAAGGTCGGTCGGCCGTCATGGTCGCGCCAGAGGGCGTCGGCGGGGGGCAGAGCGTTCATGAGCGGGAGTTAGCGCAGGACGGGTGCGGCGGGAAGAGACCGCTTCGTGGACCTTTCCCTGTCATGCCCGGGCCTGGCACGGCCATGACGCATTCTGCCGCGCCCCTACCGCACCAGTTCCTTCATCGCCTTGTCGAGCCCGTCGAGCGTCAGCGGGAACATGCGCTGTTCCATGATGTCGCGCATCATGCCGATGGAGTGGGTGTAGTCCCAGTGCTTCTCCTTCACCGGGTTCAGCCAGACCATGGAGGGGTAGATCGAGGCGATGCGCTTCATCCAGACGACGCCGGCTTCCTCGTTGAAGTGCTCCACCGATCCGCCGGGCTGGGCAATCTCGTAAGGTGACATGGAGGCGTCGCCGACGAAGATCACCTTGTAGTCGTTGCCGTATTTGTGCAGCACGTCCCAGGTTGGCTGCGTCTCGTCGAAGCGGCGGACGTTCTTCTTCCACACCTTCTCGTAGAGGCAGTTGTGGAAGTAGAAGTATTCCATGTGCTTGAACTCGGCCTTGGCCGCCGAGAACAGCTCCTCGCAGAGCTGGATGTGCCAGTCCATCGAGCCGCCGACGTCGAAGAAGATCAGCACCTTGATGGCGTTGCGGCGCTCGGGCCGCATCTGCACGTCGAGGAAGCCGTGGCGGGCGGTCTCGCGGATCGTGCCGTCGAGGTCGAGCTCGTCGGGCGAGCCGGTGCGGGCGAACTTGCGCAGCCGGCGCAGCGCGATCTTGATGTTGCGCGTGCCGAGCTCGACCGTGTCGTCGTAGTCCTTGAACTCGCGCTTGTCCCAGACCTTCACGGCGCGGAAATTGCGGTTGCCGTCCTGGCCGATGCGGACGCCTTCGGGATTGTAGCCATAGGCGCCGAAGGGCGAGGTGCCGCCCGTTCCGATCCACTTGTTGCCGCCCTGGTGGCGGCCCTTCTGCTCCTCGAGCCGCTTCTTCAGCGTCTCCATCAGCTTGTCCCAGCCGCCGAGCGCCTCGATCTGGGCCTTTTCCTCCTCGGTGAGGAACTTCTCGGTGAGCTTCCTCAGCCATTCCTCGGGGATATTGACCTCGATGCCCTCGGCGAGGCTTTCCAGCCCCTTGAAGGTCGCGCCGAACACCTTGTCGAACTTGTCGATATTGCGCTCGTCCTTCACCAGCGCGGAGCGCGAGAGGTAGTAGAAGTCGGTCGGCGAACGCTCGATGATGTCGGCGTCGAGCGCCTCCATCAGAGTCAGATATTCGCGCACCGTCACCGGCACGCCCGCCTTCTTCAGGTCGTGGAAGAAATTGATGAACATGGCGCGAGTGTAGGCGCTCGCCGGCGCTGCGTCATCCCGCCCTTCGGCGGATCAGCCACAGTCGCCGCCGCTTCCACCGCCGCAATCGGCGCCCGCGCCGCTGCAGTTGCCGCCCCCGCTCGAAACATGACCGAGGCCCGCACCGCCTGCGAGGAAGAGGCCGCTGGTGGGGTCCGCAACGACCCGGTCCCGCGACGGCGATCTGTCCTGACGGTGGACAAGCCACCACGACAGGGGCAGCGAGACGAGGATTGCCAGAAAGGCCAGAGCGCTAAGGATCGTCCTCATGCGGCAATCATAGACCTTTTGTGGTTGTTTGACAAAGCCGAACTGCCGACGGCGACAGGTCGTCGCGCCGGTCTTGTGACACGGTCCGGGGTTCGGTGGTCACTCCCGGGAGTGCGGATCGAGGCGCGGATCGTCCTCGGCGACATGCTCCAGAAGGTCGCCCGGCTGGCAGCCGAGCGCCTCGCAGATCGCGTCGAGCGTGTCGAAGCGGACGCCCTTCACCTTGCCGGACTTCAGCAGCGACAGATTGGCTTCGGTGATGCCGACATGGGCGGCGAGCTCCTTCGACCGCATCTTGCGGCGCGCCAGCATCACATCGAGGTTCACCAGGATAGGCATCAGACGAAGCTCGCATTCTCCTCGGCGATTCGGGCACCCTCGCGCAGGGTCCAGCCGATGGCGACGAGCAGGGCGCCAACGATGCCCCAGAGGACGTCGTCGAGGCCGATCGTGATCGCCAGGATCTTCTGGCCGGACGGATTGCTGAACGTCAGGATGACGCCCGCGGCCGCCCGCCATAGCGGCATCAGCACGCCCTTGGCGATCAGGATCCAGCCGATGCGCGCGACGCGGATGGCGACGAGATCGGTAAAGCGCTGGCCGGTTGCGAAACCCTCGAACACCGCTCGCGCCTGCAGCAGCAGGTAGACCAGGAGCGCGACGGGCGGCGCCGACAGCGCGAGACCCGAGAGCTGGACCGTGGGGGTGACGGTGATCGGATGTCCCGCAAGGCCGAAATGCGGGGCAAGCAGCGAGGCGACCAGCTGCTTGTCGGTCCACACCCAGAACGTGCCGGCGACGGCCATCACGATGCCCGCCAGTGTTATCCCGGACATCCAGGCGGCGAGTCTGGAATGGCGCGTATCCGCTCCGGCGGGGCGTCGGTCGACGATGTGCGTCACGATGGCATCTCCATTTGACTCAGTAAGAAAATATCGTAAAACAATAAATCATTGCCGTCAAATGGAAGATCGCCATGCGCATCGCCTGCCTCATTCGCCGTTCGGCCGTCGTCGCCGCTGCCCTGCTTCTGGGCGGCTGCCTGTCCACCCCGATCACCAGCCTGCCGAGGCTGTTGCGGCTCGACTTCGTTTCCATGGACATGGACGAGGTGCGTGCCGGCCTGAGGCTGCCGGACATGTTGCGCATACGCCCGGGCGATGCGGTCATGACAGTTCGGACGACCGGGGCCGGTCAGCCTGCCACCGAGGACCGCTTCGTCCTTGTCGAGACGACGGAGGAGCAGGACAGGGTGGCCATCGCAAGCGAGGCGCGGCGCGGCCATGCGCTCAGCGTGTGGCGCGTCGCACCGGCCGACGTGCCGCGCATCGCGGCGATCCAGCAGCGGGTCAGGGAGTCGTTGGTGCGCGGGCCGCGGATTCGCGGCAGTCTTGAGATCAAGGTGTCCGGCGGCTGCCGGACGGCGCCCATCCCGGCCGGGCCGGTGCTGATGTCGAGCTTCCTCAAGCCGGCTCGCGGCGAGACCTATATCACGCTCACCGACGGGCTCGACCTCAGGCAACTGATCCCGCAGTCGGACTGGCAGGCGAAAATGCCCGCCTGCGGGCCATGAACGGCGGCTAGTCGCCTCCGCCTCCGCCGTCACCGCCCCCGCCGCTGTCACTGCTGTCGGAGGAGTCGCTGCTGGAACTGTCGCCATCGGCCGAACTGCTGCCGAACAGGACTGCAAGAAGCGCGAGGCCGGCGCCGCCAACCGCCAGAAGGACTGCGAGTGTGTTGCTCATGACATCTCACCTTCCGTAGCGTCAGTATGCCCCATCCGGCCCGTTGCGCATAGCTGCTTCGTTGCCGTGGCGCGGAAGGTTTGCCGCGGGTCGGTGCTGCTGCGACGAAGGGCGCGGCCATGATGGCGGCTCCAGCTACTGCGCGTTTGCCCAAATCGCGCTGCGGAATGCCGATGTGACGGACGGCTCAGCCGGGCTCCCAGGCCCCGCTCTGCGCCCGGCAGAGGCGCTGCTCCTCCAGCGTCGTGACCGGCGGCGCGCCGAGCAGGGCACCCGCGGCATCGCCGAAGACGGTGAGCGTCGCGGAAACCGTCCGGCACGGCCGCCCGGCGCTTGCCCCTGCCGGATAGACCGACAGCACGATCTCGCGCCGCGCGCCGGCGCGGCTCTGCCAGTTCGTCTCGAGGCCGCGCGCGCTTGCGGCGGTCGCCTGCGTCAGCGCGCGGATCTCGCCGACATCCTCGTCGGTGAGGGCGAGGACCGGGCCGCAGCTCTCCGGCGAGTCCGTCCGCGATACGGCTGTGACGCCGCCGAACACGAACAGGCCGCCGCCGCCCGCCATGCCCGCGCGCGAACCGCCGGACTGCGTCGCCCGGCAGCGGGCGACCTGCCGCTCGATGGCCCAGGCCGATGCGCCGGGGCCGGACATGGGAAGGGGCGGGGAAGCATCGAGGCCGGCCGAGCAGCCGGCCAGAAGCAGGGCACCGCCCATCAGGGCGGCGCGGGCAGCCGAAGCGGAATGGCCGTTGGTCAGGAGCATGGCACCCAGCGATACGTCAGGCGAAATCCGTCGCCGAGACATAGTGCGGCGCGCGGCGCCTCTCAACCGCGGCGGGCGAGAAAGGCGAGCCGCTCGAACAGATGCACGTCCTGCTCGTTCTTGAGCAGCGCGCCGTGCAGCGGCGGGATCGCCTTGCGCGGGTCCTTCTCGCGCAGAGTGTCGCCGTCGATGTCCTCGACCATCAGCAGCTTCAGCCAGTCGAGCAGTTCGGAGGTCGAGGGCTTCTTCTTGAGGCCCGGCACCTCGCGCACCTCGTAGAAGATGCGCAGCGCCTCGGCGACCAGCTTCTGCTTGATGCCGGGGAAGTGGACATCGACGATGGCCTTCATCGTCTCGGTGTCCGGGAACTTGATGTAGTGGAAGAAGCAGCGGCGCAGGAAGGCGTCCGGCAGCTCCTTCTCGTTGTTCGAGGTGATGATGACGATCGGGCGCTGGGCGGCCTTCACCGTCTCGCTCGTCTCGTAGACGAAGAACTCCATGCGATCGAGCTCCTGCAGGAGGTCGTTCGGGAACTCGATGTCGGCCTTGTCGATCTCGTCGATCAGCAGGACGGGCCGCTGCGGCGCGGTGAAGCCTTCCCAGAGCTTGCCGCGCTTGATGTAGTTGGCGATGTCCTTGACCTTCTCGTCGCCGAGCTGGCTGTCGCGCAGGCGCGAGACCGCGTCGTATTCGTAGAGGCCCTGCTGGGCCTTGGTGGTCGACTTGACGTGCCATTCGATCAGCGGCGCGCCGATCGCCTTGGCGATCTCGATGGCGAGCACCGTCTTGCCGGTGCCCGGCTCGCCCTTCACGAGCAGCGGACGCTGGAGCGTGATCGCCGCATTGACCGCCACCTTGAGGTCGTCGGTCGCGACATAGCCGCTCGTCCCCTCGAAACGCCCGGATGCCATGGAATGTCCTCGTGTGGATCGGTTGGCGGGGCAGGCGCCCCGCATGTCGGCGGCAGGGTAGGGGCCGGCAGGGTCGCCTGCAACACCCGGCAGAATCTGCCGATCGGCACAGGCGAAACTGCCGCGCAGGCTGCCGGAAACGATCCGTTAACCACCTAAGCCTCTGACAAATAAAGACTTGATCCGGCAGGCAGCCGTGGCATGCCTGCTGCTAGGCATGGGACCGAATGCGGTGGCGCTCCATCGTGATCGGGTACCGGTTAGACGCCGGCGGAGGGGTTCATGGGTATCTTCGGCGCAATGACCACGGCGGTCAGCGGCCTCTCGGCGCAGGCCTATGCCCTGGAGAACATCTCCGGCAACATCGCCAACTCGCAGACCACCGCCTTCAAGCGGATCGAGACCAGCTTCATCGACCTCATCCCCGATTCCGGGCCGAAGCGTGAACTGTCCGGTTCGGTCACCGGTCAGTCGCGGGCGACCAACACCATCCAGGGCCAGATCTCGGCGACCTCGATCACCACGAACCTCGCCGTCAACGGCGACGGCTATTTCGTGGTGCAGCAGCCGCAGGGCTTCATCGACGGCCAGCCGAGCTTCGGCGCGGTCAACAACTTCACCCGGCGCGGCGATTTCACGATCGACGCCAACGGCTACATGGTCAACGGCGCCGGCTACTACCTGCGCGGCCTGCGCCTCGACCGGACGACCGGCAACCCGCTCGGCTCCTCGCCCGTGCCGATCCAGGTGACCAACGATGTCATTCCGGCGCGCGCCTCCACGCAGATCAACTACCGCGCCAGCCTGCCGACGGTGCCCGCAACGGCGAATGCCAGTTCGACCGTGCCCGGCAGCGAGCTCATGGCGCCCGCGCTGATCGGTTCGGCGACTATCGGACCGGCGAACTCGTCGGCCTTCGTCTCGACCTCGGTCGCTGGCGGCTCGGTGACCGTCTATGACGCGCTCGGCAACCAGGCCAACGTGCAGGTCCGCTGGGCCAAGACGGCCAATGCCTCCGCCGGCCCGCCGGCGGTTTCCGATACCTGGAGCGCCTACTACCAGTCGAACTCGACCGCCGGATCGGAGACCTGGACGCGGATCGGCGGCGACTTCACCTTCGGCTCGACCGGTCAGCTGACCTCGCCGACCACCAACCCCGTCATCACCGGCCTGACCGTCAACGGCACCAGCGTCGGCAACGTGACCCTCGACCTCGGCACCAGCGGCCTGTCGCAATATGCGCGTGCCGACGGCACGGTGCAGGTCACCGATATCGGCCAGAACGGCTATGCCGTCGGCGAACTGATGAACGTCACCATCACCGATGCCGGCCGCGTGCGCGGCAACTATTCCAACGGTCAGTCGGTGGACCTGTTCTCGATCCCGCTCGCCTCGTTCAACGGCGACAACATGCTGAAGCGCCTCGACGGCGGCGCCTTCGCGGAGACGTCGGGCTCCGGTCCGCCGATCATGGGCGCGCCGGGCCGGATCATCTCGCAGAGCCTCGAGGGGTCGAACGTCGACATCTCCGAGGAGTTCACCAAGCTGATCATCACGCAGCAGGCCTATGCGGCCAATACGCGGATCGTCACGACGTCCAATTCCATGCTGCAGGAAACGATCAACATGATCCGCTGAGGCGGATCATGAGCCTCGTCAAGGAGTGACGGATCATGCTCACAGGCGCTCTCAACAATGCGCTGTCGGGGCTTCGGTTCACCTCGATCGCCACGTCGCTGACGTCGGCGAACATCTCGAACGCCGGCAACCCGTCCTATACGCGCAAGAGCATCGATCCGGTCCAGCTGCTTGCCGGCGACCAGATCTCGGGCATTGCGGTCGGCTCGATCCGGCGCGAATACGACGCCTTCGTGCAGCGCCAGCTCGTCACCGAGCAGGCCAATGCCGGCTATGCCTCGACGCGGTCGCAGTTCCTGTCGCGCCTCGACCAGATGTTCGGCGCGCCGGGCTCGGCGCGCGCGCTCGACACCGTGCTCAACGACTTCTCATCGTCGTTCCAGACGTTGCTGACCTCGCCGGAAAGCCAGACGGCGCGTTCCGGCGTGATCAACTCGGCCACCGTTGTCGCCCAGACGCTGCGCAGCCTGTCGACCTCGACGCAGGCGATGCGCCTCGATGCCGAGAAGGGGCTGGCCGACGCCACGTCGCGGCTCAACAGCCTCCTGACCGATCTGTCCAAGGTCAATGGCCGCCTGAAAGTGTCATTCGACGACGAGTCGCGCGTCGGCCTTCTCGACCAGCGCGACCAGCTCGTTTCCGAGATCAGCAGCTATGTCGATGTTCGAACCGTTTATGACGATCGCGGCGCCGTTCAGCTCTACGGCGGCAGCGGCTTCGTGCTGCTCTCGACCAGCAAACCGGAGCTGAGCTTCGACGCCCGCGACATCATCGGCCCGACCAATCACTACGACGAGGACCCGACGAAGCGGACAGTCGGCACGATCACCGCAAATACGCCGTCCGGCAACGTCGATCTGATCGCCGCCGGCGTGTTCAAGTCCGGCAAGATCGCCGCGCTCATCGAGTTGCGCGACAAGTCCCTGCCGGCCGCACAGGAACAGCTCGACCAGATCGCGGCGGGCCTGGCGCAGGCGCTCGGCAGCTCGGCGACGACGACACCCGCGACGGTCGCCGGACCCGGGCCGACGACCGGCTACGACATGGCGCTCGGAACCGGCCTTGCCGACGGCGACACGGTGACACTTCAGCTCACCGCCAATGGCGTCACCCAGAAGATCACCTTCAAGCGGGTCGATGACACGACCGTGCCGATGTCGGATGACATGACGGCCGATCCGAACGACGTCGTGTTCCGCCTGACGGGCTCGTCGGCTGCGGGCCATGCCAGCCAGATGCAGGCGGCAATCGACACCTGGGCCGCCGGCGCCGGCGCACCTGCCGGTGCTTTCGGCGTGTCGGTCAATGGCGGCAATCTCAGGCTGCTCGCCGATCCGACCGTGGCCGGCGGCGCGACCGTCAACAGCGCCGCGGCCAACGTCACGGCCCAGTCGCTGACCGGCGGCGGCGCCGCGCTGCCGTTCTTCATCGACAACACCGCCGTTGGCGGCATCTATTCCGACCGGATCACCGGCTCGGGCTCGCAGTTCGCCGGACTTGCCGCGCGCATCGACGTCAACGGTGCGCTGAAGGCCGATCCGAGCACGCTGGTCAAGATGACCGCCGCGACGCTGGAATCGGACTCCACCCGGCCGTCCTTCCTCGCCTCCGCGCTTGGCCATGCCGGGCGCTACTACATGCCGGCGGGCGGGCTCGGCACGGAGTCCAGCCCGATGCAGGGCTCGGTCCTGTCCTATGCCCGCGCCGTGATCACCAACCAGACCAACGAAGCCGCGACCGCCCAGCAGCTCGCCGAGGGACAGGAGGCCGTCGTGACCCAGCTTCAGGCCCGCTTCGACAGCGTGGCGGCGGTGAATATCGATCAGGAAATGATGATGCTGATCACGCTCCAGACCTCCTACGGCGCCAATGCGCGCGTCATGTCGGCGGTGCGCGAGATGTTCGACATGCTGCGGCAGATGTGAGGATAAGCCATGGCCATCCGCACCTCCGGCATCCTGACGGGAATGGGTCCGAGCGACTTCGTCCGGATGAAGAACCAGGTCGCCGACCTGCAGCGCCAGCTTGGCTCCGGCCAGAAATCGGAGACCTATGGCGGCCTCGGCGCCGACCGGGGCTTCGCGCTCGCCTTCCGCGCCTCCATGAGCCAGATCAGCTCGTGGCAGCAGAACATCTCGCTGGTCACCACCCGCATCTCCATCCTCGAGACCTCGCTCAACGGCGTGCAGAAGACCGCCGCGTCGGCCAAGACCTCGCTGCAGCCGAACGAGTTCACGCTGTCCTCGGGCCGCACGATCGGGCAGGTGGCGGCGGCCGATGGGCTCGACGCCGTCGTGTCGATGCTGAATGCCAATGACGGCAGCCGCTACGTGTTCGGAGGCCGCAAGACGGCGACGCCGCCGGTGCGCGACAGTTCCGTCTTCCTCAACGGCGAAGGCTCGAAGAACGGCTTCAACACCACGCTGCTCCAGCGCATGCAGGCCGATCTCGGCGTTGCCACGGCGTCGCCGGAGCGCAACCCCGCGGCGACCGGCCGGCTCACCGTCTCGGCCGCTGGCGTCCAGCCGGTGACGATCGCCGAGGACGGCGTGCATCCGTTCGGCCTCAAGGTCGGCACGGTCTCGGGCGCGGTGGACGGTATCGCGGCGACCACGACGGCCGGACCTCCGGCTTCAGTGTCGATCTCGGCGGGCGCCGGCAATGCCGCTGCCGGGCAGTCGCTCAAGCTCAATTTCACGCTGCCGGACGGCACGACCGAGACGATCAGCCTGACGGCGGTTCCCACCGACGCCGACGTGGTGGCCTCCAACCAGTTCAGGGTCGGTGCTACCTCTGCCGAGACGCTGGACAATCTGAGGGGAGCGCTCGGCACCCAGCTCGGCAAGCTGGTCGGCGGCAAGCTGGCGGCGGCATCCGCGGTGAAAGCGGGCGAGGATTTCTTCAAGGGCGAAACCAACCCGGCAGCGCTCGCAGGCCCGCCACCGGTCGAGACCGGCGTGCCGAAGCGCCTGGTGGCGGGCGTCTCCGGAACCATGGCCGATGCGGTCGCCTACGACACGCCGCAGAACGCCGACGCGACCACCGTTCGCTGGTATCAGGGCGACCGGGAATCGACCAATCCGCGCGCCACGGCCTCGGCCGAGGTGGACAGCGCCCAGACCGTCTCCTATGGCGCGCGCGCCGACGAGGAAGCACTGCGGACGACGGTCCAGTATCTCGCGGTGGCGGGCTCGCTGCGGTTCGACGCCAGCGACCCGAACGCGCTGGAGCGCTACCAGGCGCTGACGCCGCGGGTCGTCTCCGGCCTCAGCATGGAGAAGGCGACCCAGACGGTCGAATCGATCCGTGTCGAGATCGCGGCGGCCAATACCGGCGCCAATTCCGCGAAGACGCGGCATACCGACAGCACCGCCATGCTGGGCGGCCTGCTGACCGATATCGAGGGCGTCGACGACAACGAGATCGCGGTGCAGATCCTCGCCATGCAGACCAACCTGCAGGCGAGCTACCAGACGACGTCGATGCTGTCGCAGCTGTCGCTGCTGAAATATCTCTGACGGGATCGGCGCGCCGGAAGGCGCGCCCGCGCAATCCAGCTTGCGCTCAGCCGCGGCCGGCGAGGCCCGCGGCGATATTCGAATTGATCGAGACCAGAATGCCCAGCTTCTCCGGAGCGGGCTCGATCTCGATATCGACAGTGCGCTGGAAGATGAACAGGCCGAGATTGGCGATGTTGTTCTTGATCGCCAGCGGCAGCGGATTGTCCGGCTTGGTCGCCGAGGTCGACAGGATGGTCCAGAGCTTGCGGTTATAGGCCAGCGCCGCGCCGAGCTCGCCGGCCTTCTGCGGCCACTGGTCCTTGACCGACTGGATCTTGGCGGCCGCCTTCAGCAACAGGCTGGCTTCCAGCTCGCGCGGACTGGCCGTTGCGGTGACCCTAGCCGTCGACGCGTACGCTGCTGCCCCGTGATGCATGACCCAACAGAGTCCCTTCGTACTCGATGAGGCCCTTGGTGGCCTTCAGGGCTTTGTAGAGGGAACCGGTTAATATGTAATTGTTGATCTCGTCGACAAAGCGAAGTGTTGAGGGCGCTGCCTTCACCACGTCGTTGACCAGGTCGAAATACATCTTGTGATGCGCCGCCGGCTCGCGGGACAGGTACATGAGCTGGACGATCAGGTAGATCTTCTTGCAGGGCGTGTCGGCGGCCTCGACCGTCATCACGTCCTTTTCGCGCAGGATCGGCGCTTCGCCCTCGATGGTGAGCCGGGTGCGCTGATCGTCGTTGACGATGACGCTGTCGCCGAGAATGAACTTCTCGCCGGGCTTCAGTTCGACCTTGAGCGCCATTGCAGCTCTCCGCTCGATTCGATTGAGCGGCGATCCTAGCACGGCAGGCAGGGAAGGGAGCAGCGCGGCTGCACCCCTCCCGCCAGGTGGTTAAGCGATGTGCGGGCGCTACAGCCTGAGGGCCTGGACCCGGCGGTTCGCCGCGCGGCCGAACTCGGTGGCGTTGTCCGCGATGGGCTCGTTCGGGCCACGGCCGTCGACCTGAACCCTCGCCGGCGAAATACCCTGCGACATCAGCCAGTTGCGAACGGACTCGGCGCGGCGCACCGACAAGGTCAGGTTGTGCTGCGGCGACCCCGTCGCATCGGTATGGCCGACCAGACCCAGCCGCAACGCGGGATCGTTCTTCAGGACATTGGCCAGTTCCTGCAGCGAAGCGGCAGCGGACAGTTCCAGCTCGGCCGAGTTGAGGCGGAACTGGATGTAGAGATCGACCTGACCGCGTTCGCGCAGGCCGGCGGTGATGTTCTGCTGGACGGGAGCAGCGGTCGGCGCGCGGACAGGCGTAGAGCGGACCACCGGCTCACCGGCGAAGCGGAAGCTCGCGCCATAGCCGCCGAAATTGTTGGACGAGACGCCGTTGCGGGTCACGCCGGGATAGGCGTTGCGACCGGCCTCCGGCACGACGGAAACGCGGCCGCCGTTGCGGGCGACCATGCCGGCGTGGAGCGCGGCGCGGCAGATGGAGGAATCGGCAGTATAGACATCCGTACCCCAGACTGCGCCGCGGGCAAGCGCGTCGGCATCGCAGGTGCAGGCCAGTGTTTCGCCCGAATCCGCCAGGGCGGCGAAATCGTCCGGGCAGACAGTGACCGCCGTCGCCGTGGCCGGCGTCGCGGCGCGCGGTTCGCCGGCGAAGCGGAAGCTTGAACCGTAGTCCCCGTAGTTGCTGGAGGTGACGCCGTTGCGGGTCACGCCGGGATAGGTGTTGCGGCCGGGCTCCGGAACGACCGACACCTGACCGCCATTGCGCGGGATCATGCCGGCGTGAAGCGCGGCGCGGCAGATCGAGGAGTCCGCGGTGTAGATGCCCATGCCCCAGACGGCGCCGCGGGCTATCGAGTCACCGTCGCAGGTGCAGGTCAGCGTTTCGCCGCCTTCGGCGAGGGCCGAGAAATCGTCGGGGCATGGGCCGACGACAGCGACCGGGGCAGCGGATCGCTCCGCGCCGGCCGGGGGTGCCGGGGCGTCCGAGCGCGCGAAGCGGAAGCTTGAACCGTAGGAACCGTAGTTCGACGAGGAAATGCCGTTGCGGGTGATGCCGGGATAGCTGGTGCGCCCGGCCTCGGGCACTGCCGTTACCGTACCGCCGCGCCGCGGGATGGCGCCGGCATGAGCGGCCGAGCGGCAGATGGAGGAATCGGCGGTGTAGACATCCATGCCCCAGACCGAACCGCGACGGACGGCGTCGGCATCGCAGACGCAGATCAGCGGCGCGGTACTGTCGGCGAAGGCCGCGAAGTCGTCCGGGCAGGCCGAGGGAGCGGATGATTGCGCGAAGGCGGATGAAATGGGGGATGAAAGGAAGAGACTGGCTGCGAGCAGCCAGAATGTGCGTGCCATGTGAGAACTGCCTGATTGCATGAAAACGTCGCCACCGGCGGCTCATGCAGCATGCGTCTTCCCTTCGGTCAAGCTGACGCGGCAGGGCATGTCCCGCGACAGATTCAGCCGGCGTTTTCGGTTTCCAGCGGGGTCTGGCCGGGCGCGATCAGCCGAACAGGCTGAGCACGCTCTGGTCGGCCTGATTGGCGAGGGACAGCGCCTGCGTCGACAACTGCTGGCGGGTCTGGAGCGCCAGCATGTTGGCGCCTTCCTCGTTCATGTCGGCGAGCACGAGGTTGTCGGCGCCGGTCTTCAGCGTGCTCGCCATTTCCTGCGTGAACTTCTGGCGGATCTGCACCAGCGCCAGGTTCGAGCCGAAGGCGCTCGACTGGGAGCGCAGCTTGGCCATGGCCTGCGACAGGTCGGCCATCGCCTCGTTGATGTCCTTGTCGGTCTGGAAACCGTTCATCTGATCGCGGATCGCGAGATCCTCGCTGACCGTGAAGCGGACGCCGGTGATGGTCAGCGACGAGGTCTGCCGCTCGTTGAACATGGCCTGCAGCGTGTCGGCCGCCAGGAGGTTCACGCCGTTGAAGCCGGCATCCTTGGCGAGCTGGTCGATCTGGCGGCGCAGTTCCGAGAACTGGGCGGCGATGTTCGTCCGCGTGACGTTCATCTCGCCCGCGGGCTTCGTGCGGTCGGAAAGGGCAGGGAAGCCCATGTTGCTGAGTGCCGCGCCGGCATTGCTGGACGAGATGGTCAGCGGCTGCGTGCCGACGGTCTGGACGATCAGGCGGCCGTCCGGCGACAGCAGTGCGCGCGCATCGGCGCCCGAGGTAGAGCCGACCGCCACGCCGACGCCGGTCGCGGTGCCGGCGCTGGTGTTGTTGTTGATGGCGTCGACGAGGTCGCCGACGGTCGAGCCGGCGGCGATCGTCAGCGTCGTCGTCCGGTTGGTGCCGGTGTCGAGGGTGATCGTCTCGCCAGCCGCGAAGCCGAGCGAGGTGAGGGTGGTGGTCGTCGTCAGCGCGCCCTGCAGGCCGCCGATGGTCGGCAGGATGCCGCCGAGGCGGGCGGTGGTCGCGGCGGAGCCTTGAGCCTGCCGGGCGAGGGCCTGCGCGTTCTCGACCACGCGGACGATGGAGCGGATGCCGTTGTCGGCGGCTTCCAGCGTCTTGATGGCGGTGCCGATGCCGTCCAGCAGATTGGTGATGTCGGTGGCGCGCGAATTGAGCATCGCGGCCGAGAAGAAGTTGCCGGGGTTGTCGAGCGCGGTGTTGACCTTCTTGCCGGTGGACAGGCGGTACTGCGTGCGATCGCGCAGATCCGCCGTGTTCATCAGCGAGAGGAGGTTGCCGCGAATGCCTTTCGAAAGGACGATATCGCTCATTCTGATGTCCCCGGCCGAACCCCGGCGATTCTCGCGGGGCCTTGTTGATGGGGCAATCTGGCCCGTTAACCCTAATCAAAGGTTAATTTCCGTCCCGGAGCCGTTTTCGCGGGCGATTTTAATGCCTTAGGGCAGGTGTGTGTGTCGCGTCCGACACGGCAATTGTTAACCCGGCAGGTTTTGCCGGGCGGCAGGAATGCCCGGAGCGGCCGCCGCCGCGAATTGCCTCGCGTGCCCGGCGGGCTTATCTCAGCGCCGATCGAGACCGCGCGGAAGGCGTCCGCGACGTCGATGACACGACAGCATCAGCCCGTCTCGAGGAGGCTCAAGCATGCCCGGCACCCGTACCGAAACCGACACGTTCGGCCCCATCGAGGTCGCTTCCGACCGCTACTGGGGCGCCCAGGCCGAGCGCTCGCTCGGCAATTTCAGGATCGGCTGGGAGAAGCAGCCCGCGCCGATCGTCCGAGCGCTCGGCATCGTCAAGCGCGCCGCGGCGGAGACCAACGTGGCGCTCGGCCGGCTGGATCCCGGCATCGGCGAGACCATCGTCAAGGCGGCGCAGGAGGTGATCGAGGGTAAGCTCGACGCGCATTTCCCGCTGGTCGTCTGGCAGACCGGCTCGGGCACCCAGTCGAACATGAACGCCAACGAGGTGATCTCGAACCGCGCCATCGAGATGCTGGGCGGGGAGATGGGCTCCAAGAAGCCGGTCCATCCCAACGACCACGTCAACATGAGCCAGTCGTCGAACGACACCTATCCGACGGCCATGCACATTGCCTGCGCGGAAGAGATCGTCCACCGCCTGCTGCCCGCCCTCCAGCAGTTGCGCAATGCGCTGAACGACAAGGCCGGCGCGTGGAAGGACATCGTCAAGATCGGCCGCACCCATACGCAGGATGCGACGCCGCTGACCCTGGGGCAGGAGTTCTCCGGCTACACACAGCAGATCGAGAACGGCATCGCCCGCATCGAGCAGACGCTGCCGGGCCTGATGCAGCTCGCGCAGGGCGGCACGGCGGTCGGCACCGGCCTCAACGCGCCGGTCGGCTTCGCCGAGATGGTGGCGGACCGCATCGCGGCGATCACGGGCCTCAAGTTCACCTCGGCGCCGAACAAGTTCGAGGCGCTGGCCGCCCACGACGCCATGGTGTTCTCGCACGGTGCGATCAACACCGTGGCGGCCTCGCTGTTCAAGATCGCCAACGACATCCGCTTCCTCGGGAGCGGGCCGCGCGCCGGCCTCGGCGAGCTGTCGCTGCCCGAGAACGAGCCGGGCTCGTCGATCATGCCGGGCAAGGTCAACCCGACCCAGTGCGAGGCGCTGACCCAGGTCTGCGTGCAGATCTTCGGCAACAATGCCGCGCTGACCTTCGCCGGCAGTCAGGGGCATTTCGAGTTGAACGTGTTCAATCCCGTGATGGCCTACAACTTCCTGCAATCGGTGCGGCTGATGGCCGATGCGGCTGTCTCCTTCACCGAGAACTGCGTCGTCGGCATCGAGCCGCGCGAGGATAATATCAAGGCGGGCGTCGAGCGCTCGCTGATGCTGGTCACCGCGCTCGCGCCGAAGATCGGCTACGACAACGCCGCCAGGATCGCCAAGACCGCGCACAAGAACGGCACGACGCTGAAGGAGGAGGCGCTGAAGACCGGTCTCGTCACCGAGGCCGAGTACGCGGCGCTGGTCGATCCCCGCAAGATGATCGCGCCGGGCTGAGCTCTTTGTTCCAAAGGATGAGCGCATGACTGCCGCGCGGCGCCCGCCGTTGCGCGGCGGGCCTGCCTGTCGCTAGGCGAGGGGATGCTTGCCCGCGACTTTGCGATCCTGATGTTCGTCTGCTTCGTCTGGGCGACGAACTTCGTCGCGACCAAGCTGGCGCTGACGGTGCTGCATCTGCCGCCGCTGTTCTTCTCGTCGGCGCGCTTCCTCGTCGTCTTCCTGTTCGCACTTCCCTGGCTGCTGCCCTGGCCGAGGCCACGGCTGCGCATCGTCATGGTGGGTCTGTGCATGGGGGCAGGCGGCTTCGGCCTCGTGTCGATCGGTCTCATGTCCGCGACGCCCGCGAGTGCGGCCGTGGTCACGCAGCTCGGCGTGCCGATCACCGCCCTGCTCTCCGTCTTCATGCTCGGCGAGCGGATCGGCTGGCGGCGCGGCGTCGGCATCGCGCTCGCCTTTCTCGGCGCGGTGACGGTCATGTACGACCCGCGCGGCTTCACGCTGTCGTTCGGCCTGATCTTCGTGCTCGCCAGCGCCATGACATCGGCGCTCGGCATGGTGCTGATGAAGAAGATGGAGAACGTCCAGCCGATGCAGTTCCAGGCCTGGGTCGGGCTGTCGTCCTCGGTGCCGCTGGCCTTCGGATCGCTGGTTCTGGAGACCGGGCAGGTGGAGGCCGCGATGGCGGGCGGCTGGCTCTTCGTCGGGGCGCTCGCCTATGTCGCGCTGGCCGTATCGCTGCTCGGCCACAGCCTGTTCTACACGTTGGTGCGGAAATACGAGGCCAACCTGATCTCGACGCTGACGCTGATGTGCCCGCTGATGGCCATCGGCCTCGGCGTCGCCGTCACCGGCGACCGCTTCGATCTCCGCATGATCCTCGGCACGGCAGTGGTGCTGACCGGCGTCGCGCTGATCCTGCTGGCGCCGAGGAAGCCCGCCGCCAGGCCGCGCTGAAAACGCCGAATGCCGCCCGGTGGCGGCGAAGATGCGCAAGCGGCTTCGACGGTCAGGCGACGCGCTCGACCCGCTGCTCGGCCGACTGGGCCTCGTCCTTGCGCGCCATTTCGCGGGCATAGGCCTTGAGCTTCAGCACCATGTCGTCGGGAAACTGGCGAACGACCTCGCCGGTGACCTTGTCGACGGTGCGATAGACCAGCATGCCTGCGGCGTCATCCTTCTCGATCCGGCGCTGGAGCGATTCCCGCACCGTATCGGCGATCCGCTCCATGCGCGCCTTGCGATCGGCAAGGATGCGCGCGTCGCGCGCCGCGAAATCGCCCGCACGACGATCGTCCGCGCCCGTCGATGCTCCCGCACCGACAGGCTGCGCAACCCGCTGCTCGCGGGGCAATTCCGTCCGTACCGCCTCGCGGTACTGCACGGCTTCCGGCCGCCCGGCTGAATTCGATCCGACGGCCGGTCGATGGGACGCGATGTCCATGACCGGAACTCCCTGTGGGGGTGGGACCTCGTGATCCCTCTTCTCCCGAGTGCCGGACAATACGGCGCGTGTCCTAAGCTGACGTTAGGACATATGGTGAATCGGCGCGGAAAAATTCCCGCGCAATCTTAACGAATTGGCTTTCGCGACATCGCCAGATTCGCTGACGTCTCAGAGCTGGCGGGTGATCGCCATCGGCGTGCCGACCATCGGCGGCGGGGCCGTGGCGCGGCCGCTTGCGCCGTAACCCGCCGGTGCGCGCTTCGCCTGAACCGCCGACGAGACATGGCGGATGATGCCCTCTGCCACGGCGTGCGCGGTGGCGAGGACGGCAAGGTTCACTTCGAGCGCCTTTTGCAGCGCCTCATTCTCGGCCCGGACCACGGCGAGGGCAGGCCCCGCAGCCCGCTTCAGATAGGCGGCATTGGCCTTCAGCACCGAAAGCTCGGCCATGTAGCGTCGCGACAGTTCGGCCTTCCGCGGTTCCAGCGGCGCGGCGTCGCGCATGCGCGCTGCGCGGACCGCAGCCGCCTCGTCGGCGAGAACGGCGGCGAGCTCCGCCATGGTGCGGCGCAGGCTCTGGATGAAGGCGGAGGCTTCGGCGGCCGTGGCGATGGCGGCGGGCGCCTTCAGATCAAGCGGCTCGTTCATCACGACCTCGGCAGGGCGGTGGCGGCGGGGAGGGCCGGCGTCGCCGGCAGCACTGGCAGGCGGCGTGCGCCTGCCTCCTGCGCGTTGACGAGTTCGCGGTAGATGTGGTTGGCGAGGCCGACGCCGCCCTGTGCGCTGACCGACTTGGCGTATTCGTCGACCAGCATGCCGCGCCAGGATTCGCTGTGCTTGCCGCCCAGCGGGGATTCGGTGCCGATGCCGGTGAACATCTGCCCGAACATGGTGTTGAGGAACACCTGCTCGAAATTCTGCGCCTGGCCCCAGGCGCGCTGCTCCCGGGAGCCGGCGACCTTGGCGGCGGCGGGCGTGTAGGAGTTGAGGACGGCGCGGTCGGCAATCCTGCTCGCCATCACATCACCTCGATTTCGGCCTGGAGGGCGCCGGCGGCCTTGATCGCCTGCAGGATGGCGATCATGTCGCGCGGGCCGATGCCGAGTGCATTGAGCCCGTCGACCAGTTCCTGCAGCGAGACGCCTTCGCGCACGAGGGCGAGGCGTTTGCCGTCCTCGGTTGCCTGGATCTGGGTGCGCGGGGTGACGACGGTCTGGCCCTGCGCCAGCGGGTTCGGCTGGCTGACCTGCGGGCGCTCGGAAATGGTCACGGTCAGGTTGCCCTGCGCCACCGCCACGGTCGAGACGCGCACGTCCTTGCCCATGACGATGATGCCGGAGGCCTCGTCGATGACGACCTTGGCGACCTGGTCGGGCTGCACGCGCAGCTGCTCGATCTCCGTCAGTAGGTTGACGATGTTGCCCTCGAAACGCTGCGGCACCTTGACGTGGATGGTGCCCGGATCGGTCGGCTCGGCGGTCGGCGCGCCGATGAAGTCGTTGATCGCGCCGGCAATGCGCCGGGCGGTGGTGAGGTCGGGGTTGCGCAGCGCCAGCTTGATCGACGCCATGCGGTTGATCGAGAAATTGACCTCGCGCTCGACGATGGCGCCGTTGGAGACGCGCCCGACGGTCGGGACGCCGCGGGTGATGCTGGCCGCCGCGCCCTGCGCCTGGAAACCGGCGATGGCGACGGCACCCTGGCCGACGGCATAGACCTCGCCGTCGGCGCCGACGAGCGGCGTCACCAGCAATTCACCGCCCTGCAGCGAACGGGCGTCGCCCATAGCCGAGACGCGCACGTCGATGCGGGTGCCCTGGGTGGCGAAGGGCGGCAGGTTGGCGGTGACCATGACCGCCGCGACATTGGCCGTGCGCAGGTTCATGCCGCGCGTGTTGACGCCGAGGCGCTCCATCATCGACTGGATCGACTGGCGGGTGAACGGCGAGTTGTTCAGCGTGTCGCCGGTGCCGTTGAGGCCGACCACGAGGCCGTAGCCGATCAGCTGGTTCTCGCGCACCCCCTCGACATCGACGAGGTCCTTGATGCGCGAGGTCGATGCCATGGCCGGCGCCGGGACGGCGAGGGCGAGGGCGACGAGGGCGGTTGCCAGACGGCGGAACATGGCTGCTCCATTCATGTTCCCGCCTGCGTCGCATGATGCGTGCCAAGGCAGCGCCTTCCGTAACCTGTTGAAATCATTGGTTACGGCGGCCTTGATGACGCCCGGCCGAACGCCGTTCTCCTGCCGCCCGGCAGCTTTTGCCGGGCATTAACCGCCCCTTAACCATGGCCGGGCTCTCTTAACCTTCGAGAAAGGCGGGTTGCGCCTTGATGAAGCGCCCGTCCCGGATGTGGACCTGACAAGGAGGGGACCGATGCGGATCACGACACCGCCGCCGATCGGCGCGGTCCAGACCTCGCAGCAGCCGCAGCGGGCCGATCGCGCCCGCTCGGCCTTCGAGTTGCCGGGCACGACGAAGCCGGAGACGCAGACTACTGGCACCGCCCGGCCGGCCGTTGCCGCCGCGGGCCTCGAGACCCTGCTCGCGGTGCAGGGCATGCAGCCGGACGACCGGCGCGAGCGTCGCCGCCGCGCGATGAGCCGGGGGCGCCAGTCGCTCGACCTGCTCGACGACCTCAAGCTCGCCATGCTGTCCGGCGAGCCCATGCCCTCCGTGCTCCTCAAGTTGCGCGGCCTGACGGCCCAGCACCTCGAAGGCACGGGCGACGACGGCCTCGACGGCCTGCTCGCAGAGATCGACCTGAGAGCCCAGGTGGAGCTCGCCAAGCGCGAGGCGGCAGCCAAGGCCGGCTGACCCACGCATCTGCGCAAGCCCATGAAATGCAGACGGAACCTGCCTTCTGGCACGGTTCCTGCTCGACTGTCCCCAAGCGTGACGGTTCCGTGACCGGCTTTGCGGTTGTCTGCTTTTGGGACGGGTGCTATGAGCGCGCCGAAACGCGGGCCTCGCGGCTCGTGATTCATCGAGGGGTTCGTTGAATGACGTTGGCGTTGGAAGCGGACTATCGCCCGAAGGATTCGGAGCCGTTCATGAATGAGCGGCAGCGGGAATATTTCCGCAGGAAGCTGCAATCCTGGAAGGAGGACATCCTCCGGGAAGCCAAGGAAACCCTGCAGAACCTGCAGGACGAAAACCAGAACCATCCTGACATTGCCGACCGGGCCTCTTCGGAGACCGATCGCGCCATCGAACTGCGAGCCCGCGACCGGCAGCGCAAGCTCATCGCCAAGATCGACGCGGCCATCGCGCGCATCGAGGACGGCTCCTACGGCTATTGCGAGGAGACCGGCGAGCCGATCTCGCTTAAGCGCCTCGAGGCCCGCCCCATCGCGACCCTGTCGCTGGAGGCGCAGGAGCGCCACGAGCGGCGCGAGCGGGTCTACCGGGACGAGTGATCCGCCCCGCACTGGTTCAGAGCAACGGCCGCCCTCGGGCGGCCGTTGTCGTTTCGGGCTGCTGAAACGCCGAACGCCGCCCGTGTGGGAGAGCACGGGCGGCGTCGGTTCGCCGTTACGCCCGGGGAGCGGGGACGGCTTGGAGCTGGGAAAGACGGGGGCTTACCAGGGCAGGAGGACGTCCATGACCTGCTGGCCGTAGCGGGGCTGCTGGACATCGGTGATCTGACCGCGGCCGCCGTAGCCGATGCGGGCCTGGGCGATCTTGGCGCTGTCGATGGTGTTGTCGCTCTCGATGTCCTCGGGCCGGACGATGCCGGCGACGATCAGTTCGCGAACCTCGAAATTGACGCGGATCTCCTGCTTGCCCTCCAGCACGAGATTGCCGTTCGGCAGGATCTGGGTGACCACGGCCGCAACGTTGGTGACCAGCTGCTCCGAGCGGTTGATGGCGCCGCGGCCCTCGTTGCCCATCTGGCCGTTGAGCGTGACGAGGTTGGACGGATCCATGCCGCGGACGCGGGCGGCATTCTCCAGCCCGAACAGGTTGGGAGCGCCGAAGTTCTCGGTGTTGTTGCGCGAGCGGGTGGTGGTGTTCTGCACCGTCGCCTGGTCGGTGATCTTCACCTTGATGGTGAGGATGTCGCCGACGCGCTGGGCGCGCTGATCGCGGAAGAAGGCGCGCGAGCCGTTGCGCCAGAGCGAGTTGGGGTTGTGGGAGATCGGCTGCGGCTCGGGCATCGGCATGGAGACCGGCCGGTAGCCGGGCTGGGCCTGCGGGTTCTCGACGGCGGACAGAGCGGGAGCGCGGCCGATGTTGCGGAGGCGGTCAGGTGCGCCGCAGGCGGCTGTCGCGAGCGCCGCGGCGGTGATCAGCAGGAGACGGGACATGCGCATGGCTGATCCTGACGCGTAACGGGCCGAGGGAAGGTTGGAAGCGGGAAGGGTCATGGCGCGCGGCTCGCGGCGACGATGGGCTGGCCGCGCAGCTGGACGGTGACGCGGCCCGGGCCGGTGACGACGCCCTGAAGCGTCTTGCGCGACTGGAGGTTCTGCACCTGCACCGTGTCGCCCTCGGCGCCGGCTTCCAGCGCCTTGCCGCGAACGGTGAGGTTGAGGCCCGGCACGTCGAGCAGGATCAGGACATTGCCGTTGCGCTCGACGATCTCGGGCCGCATCAGGTCCATGGCGCGGAACGAGCGCTCCGGCTGGAGCGGCCGGCGGGCCGCCATGCCGACCGCCTGGGTCAGCGCGATGACCGAGTCGGAGGCGAGCATCGCCATCTCGCTGCGCGGCCGGCGCTCGACCGCAAGGTCGCTGGCGCGCAGCACTTCGCCGCGGTTGATGACACGGGCCGGCACGACGAATTCGACGAGCTCGTTGGCCGCGCCGGAAATGCGGAACGGACCGACGGTCTCGGCGCCGGCGACCGCCAGCATGGCCTCGAAGCGGCCGGACCTGACATCGTGGTCGATGCGCTGGACGTGGACTTCGCCGCTCTGCGACAGTTCGAGCGCAAGCGGGCGCGTGCCGCGGTCGAAAGCGACCTGAATGCGGGTGGAATCGGCGAGCCCAAGCGAGCGCGCGAGGTTCGCGGCGATGCGCTCCTCCATCTCGACCAGCGGCACGATCCGCGCGGCCCGGCTCACCGAGACCTCGCGGATGCTTCCCGTCGCGACATGGGCGAGGCCGGCGCGGCGGGCCGCATCGATCACCTGCGCAGCGGGGACGCGGCCGGTATGGCCGAGGTCGGGCGAGCGGAAGACGGCGGTCTGGGCGTGGTCGCCGGCATTGTCGAGAAGGTCGCCGAGCCGGACCAGGTCGGCCGAGACCGTCACTTCCGCGCGCAGCGCGGGTGTCTGGGCCAGCGCCGCCGCCGGCGCGGCGAGTGCTGCGACAAGGGCGAGAAGGGGGGCGAGGCGCTTCATGATCCGGCTCAGCGCATCATCTGCGAGGTGGACTGCAGCATCTGGTCGGCGGCCGAGATGATGCGGGCATTCATCTCGTAGGCGCGCTGGGCGGCGATCAGGTCGGAGATTTCCGACACCGCCGTGACGTTGGACTGTTCCAGGTTCTTCTGGAGCAGCGTGCCCGCGCCTTCGGTGCCGGGCGTGGTGCTCGTCGCCTGGCCGGAGGCGGCGGTTTCCATGAACAGGTTGTCGCCGATCGATTCGAGGCCGGCCTTGTTGACGAAACGGGCGAGCTGGATCTGGCCGATGGTCTGCGGCGCGGTCTGGTTCGGCAGCGTCGCCTGCACCACGCCGGCCGCCGAAATGGTCACCGAGGTCGCGTTGTTCGGCACGGTGATGCCCGGCTCCAGCGGATAGCCGTCGACCGTGACGATCTGGCCTTCGGCATTGCGCTCGAACGAGCCGTCGCGGGTATAGGCGGTGCGACCGTCCGGCATGGTGATGCGGAAGAAGCCCTCGCCGCGGATGGCGATGTCGTAGTCCTTCTCGGTCGGCAGGACGTTGCCCTGGCTCATCACGCGGGAGGTTGCCGCCGGCTTGACGCCGGAGCCGATGGAGATGCCGACCGGCAGCAGGTTGCCTTGCTGCGAGTTCTGCGTGCCGGCGCGGCGCTGGTGCTCGTAGAGCATGTCCTGGAACTCGGCCCGCTGGCGCTTGAAGCCGGTGGTCCGCATGTTCGCGATGTTGTTGGAGATCACCTCGACGGTGAGCTCCTGGGCCTTCATGCCCGTGGCGGCGGTGTGGAGGGCGCGCATGGATCAGGCTCCTCAGGTCAGGCTGCCGAGCGAGCGGATCGCGTCGCGGCGGAGCTGGTCGTGGCGTTCGATGCTGGAGGCGAGCGACTGGTAGGCGCGCGTCACCTCGATCATCCGGGACAGGGCGAGAACCGGGGTCACATTGGACTTCTCGACGAAGCCCTGGCGCAGGTCGCGCTCGGTGACCGGCTGCACCTGCGCGCCGGGGCTCAGCGAAAACAGGTTGTCGCCGGCCTTCTGCAGGCTGCCGCGGCCGTTGGCCTCGACGAGGCGCAGGCGGCCGCGCGTCTGGGCCGGGCCGGTGGCCGTGCCGTCGCGGGCGCTGATCGTGCCGTCGCGGCTGATGGTGATGCCGACATCGGTCGTCTCGAAGCTGATCGGGCCGCCGTCGCCAAGGACGAGCTGGCCCTGCTTGGTGACGAGCTGGTTCTGGGAATTGATCTCGAAGGAGCCGTTCCGCGTGTAGCGCTCGCCCTCGGGGGTCTGGACGGCGAACAGGCCGCGGCCGGAAATGCCGACATCGAGCGGGTTGCCGGTCGCCTCCATGGCGCCCTGGCCCATATTCGTGGCGGTCGCGCGGTCCCAGACGAAGGACAGGCGGCGATCGGCGCCGCGCTGGAACGTGTCGTCCCGGGCGGTCGGCATCAGGTACTCGTGGAACACGACATCGTCCTGCTTGAACCCGGTCGTGTTCAAGTTGGCGATGTTGTTCGCAATGACGTCGAGCTCGCGCTGCAGGGCGACCTGCCGCGAAAGGCCGACGAGACCAATGTTCTCCATTGGACCTGTCCCCGATTGTCCGACCCGGTCTCCGCCTCTCCCAAGGCGGTCCTTCGTCGGTGCTCCCCAGCTCGGGCGCCGGACCGTTCTCCCAAACGGCGATCGGTGCCCGCAATGTCACTGGCATCGGGCGTGCCAAGTCACCGATTCAAGGAAAATCAACCACTTAAGTCAGGAAATCGTTCACCATGGACCCGGCAGGAATGACCGCCCCGGCGCATTCGGCCCGGCAAATCTTGCCGCGCGTTTACGAAAATAAACGAGCCGTTAACCATTCGGGCCGCAACGTCCCAACGAGAGACTCAAGGGCGCTTAAGTCATGGCGAAGAAACCGAAAAAGCCCGAGGCTGACATGGACGAGGCCGAAGAGGGCGAAGCTCCGGCGGGCGGCGGCAAGAAGAAGCTGATCATGATGGCGGGCGCGGGCCTTGCCGTCGTGCTGCTCGGCGGCGGTGGCTGGTTCTTCTTCCTGAAGAAGAAGCCGGAAACCGCCCAGGCCCAGCCCGTCGAAGTCGCCAAGCCGGTCGCCTTCGTCGATCTGCCGGACATGACCGTGAACCTCTCGGTCGGTCAGGACCGGCCGCAATATCTGCGCGTCAAGGTTGCCCTCGAAGTGACGGATGCCAAGGTCGCCGACCAGATCAAGCCGATCATGCCGCGCGTCGTCGATGCCTTCCAGCTCTACCTGCGCGAGATGCGCCCCTCGGACATCGAGGGGTCCGCCGGCATCTTCCGTCTGCGCGACGAGCTCACGCGGCGGGTGAACACCGCCGTCCATCCGGCGCGGGTCAATGCCGTGCTGTTCCGCGAAATCGTCGTGCAGTAACGGGTAAGCGGGCATGGCGGGCGACATCGACCAGGACGCACTGGCAGCCGAATGGGGCATGGCCCTCGAGGAGCAGGGCTCCACGGGCGGCGATACCACCGAGGGCTGGGATACCGTCGGCGAGGATGGTGTCGCCCATGCCCACACCGGCAAGGGCGGCGCCGAGCGCATCCTCAACCAGGAGGAGATCGACAACCTCCTCGGTTTTTCGATCGAGGATCTGGCGCTCACCGACAATGGCGGCATCCGCGCCATCATCGACTCGGCCATGGTCGCCTACGAGCGCCTGCCGATGCTCGACATCGTGTTCGACCGCCTCGTGCGGCTGCTCACGACGTCCCTGCGCAACTTCACCTCCGACAACGTCGAAGTATCGCTCGACCGCATCCACGCGGTGCGTTTCGCCGACTATCTGAACTCGATTCCCCTGCCGGCCATCCTCTCGATCTTCAAGGCCGAGGAATGGGACAATTTCGGCATCGCCACCGTCGATTCCAGCCTCATCTACTCGATCATCGACGTGCTGCTCGGCGGCCGGCGTGGCGTCACCGCCATCCGCGTCGAGGGCCGGCCCTACACGACCATCGAGATGGGCCTCGTCAAGCGGATGATCGAGGTCATCCTCGCCGATGCGGAGGCCGCCTTCCGCCCGATCTCGCCGGTCAATTTCAAGATCGACCGGCTCGAGACCAACCCGCGCTTCGCCGCCATCTCGCGGCCGAACAACGCCGCCATCCTCGTGCGCTTCCGCATCGACATGGAGGAGCGCGGCGGCTCCATCGAGATGCTGCTGCCCTATGCGACGCTGGAGCCGATCCGCGATCGCCTGATGCAGACCTTCGTCGGCGAGAAACTCGGCCGCGACCCCGTCTGGGAGGGGCATCTGGCGACCGAGATCTTCCAGGCGCGCACGCAGGTGGAAGCCGTTCTCTACGAAAGCGAACTGCCGCTGCGCCGGCTGATGAACCTCAAGGTCGGCGATACGCTGATGCTCGACATGAAGCCGGACGCGCTGGTCAAGGTGCGCTGCGGCGAGGAAATGCTCACCGAGGGCCGCATGGGCCGCGTCGGCGACAAGGTCGCGGTGCGCATCCAGAAGCCGCTCAGGCGCGGGCGCACGACGCTCACCCAGTTTGAACAGATTTCGTCCGCGGGGCAGGAGGCATGATGTCGAGCTTCACCATGTCGATGATCGTGGAACTCCTGGTGGCGGGGCTTCTCGCCGCCACCATCGCCTATTGCGTGCGGCTGAACCGCCGGCTGACACTGCTGAAGTCCGACGAGCAGTCGCTGAAGGCGACCATCGCCGAACTGGTCACCGCGACCGAGATCGCCGAGCGCGCGATCCAGGGGCTCAAGATCACGGTCCGCGAATGCGACGGCACGCTGGGCGAGCGCCTGCGCACAGCCGAACGCTTCCTGGCCGACATCGACCGTGAGGTGGCGGCAGGGCGGATGGTCATCGACCGCATCGCCAAGATCACCGAGGCGGCCCGTCCGAAGGCGCCGGCTCAGGCTCTGCCGATCCCTGCAGCCGGGCCCATCGTGCCGGTGACCCTGCGCGACGCGCCGGAAGGCAGCGCGACCGCCGCTTCGACGCTGGCGGCGGCCACGGCCTTCGCGGCGCGCATCCAGACCCGGGCGGCGTGAGGCGGCGATGCGCGACCTCCGCCTCCTGCCCATCGTCACCGTCGCCGCCGGCGGTCTCCTGTTCCTCAAGGCCGTTGGCCTGATCAGCGGCGATCTCACCCAGACGGGGCCGCGCCCGGTCATGGCGCAGGACACCTCGATCCCCGGCATCGAATCCCCGGCCGACAGTTCGCTGATCACTGGCTCCACACCCGCCGCGGCGCAGCCGGCCGCAGCGGCGCGCCCGGCGGCACCGGCCGCGGCGCCGACGCCGCTGGCCGCGACGGCCCAGCCGCCGGCGATCTCCGCGTCCGAGCGCGCCATTCTTGAGCGCCTGCAGGAGCGCCGCCAGGAGCTGGACACCCGCCAGCGCGAACTGGACATGCGCGAGAACCTGCTGCGCGCCACCGAACGCCGGCTCGAACAGCGCGCCAACGAGCTGCGCGAGCTGGAGGGCCGCATCGCCAGCCTCGAACAGCGGCGCGACGAGGCCGAGCAGACCCGCTTCCGTGGCGTCGTCTCCATGTACGAGACCATGCGCCCGAAGGATGCGGCCCGCATCTTCGACACGCTGGATCTGTCGGTCCTGCTCGAGGTCGCGCGGGCCATGCGGCCGCCGAAGCTCGCCGACATTATCGCCCAGATGCAGCCTGACCCGGCCAAGCGCCTGACCACCGAACTCGCGCGCCGCCCGAACCAGACCGCGTCGGCCTCTCCGGTCCAGATTTCGCCCGACGCGCTGCCGAAGATCGAGGGACGCCCGACACGCTGACCGGCGGTTGCAGCGAAACGCCCTGTTAATGACGTTTGCCCAGAATGGCCCCTGACCGGCGGCACGAAGCGGCCGGACGCCGGTGCGTGTTGCCAGGCGAAGCGTTGCGGGGCGCGATCCCATGGACGGGAACGCGAAATGCGTCTGGCACTGGGCGAGGGGAGGCGTGGTCGCCGCCCTGATCGGTCATGCCGCCATTCTCCTGCCGCCCGGGCCAGCGCTTGGTCAGCCGGCGCCGGCCGGCAGCGGCGAGACCCGCCCCACCCGCGCCAAGGCCGAAGTGACCGCAGCGACGACCGGCGGTTTCGCCCGCGTCGTCTTCCATTTCGACCAGCAGCTGCCGGCCGAGGTGAAGATATCGGGCGGCGTTCTGGTCATCACCTTCTCGCAGCCGGTCGACATGCAGGTCGGCCAGCTCATGGGCCAGCTCGGCAGCTATGTCTCGGCGGTCCGGCGCGACCCCGACGGCAAGTCGCTGCGCTTCGCGCTGTCGCAGCGCGTCACGGTCAATTCGATGGAGGCCGGCGAGCGGCTGTTCATCGACATGATGCCGGACTCCTGGAACGGCGCGCCCCCGGGCCTGCCCATGGAGGTGGTCGAGGAACTGACCCGCCGCGCCCGCGAGGCCGAGCGCCGCGCCCGCGCGGCGGAGGCCCAGCGTGTTGCCCGCACCCTGCCGCCGGTGACGGTGCGCGTTGGCAATCACCCGACATTCACCCGCTTCGTATTCAACCTGCCGGAACCGGTTAGCGTCGCCATCGACCGGGCGCAGGACCGGCTGATCGTCAGGATCGCCAAGCCGTTCACGGCGGACCTGCGCCACGTGCGCGATGCGCTGCCGCCTTTCGTCAACGAGATCGAGGCCGATACCGGCGCCGACGAACTGGTGATCCGGCTCGCCGTCTCGCCGCAGGCCGATGTGCGTGCCTTCCGCGAGGACGGCACCTATGTCGTCGATCTGACCATGCGCGGCCAGCAGCGTCCGGCCCCCGTCGCCCCGCAGGCCGCCGCATCGCGTCCCTCGACCATGCCGCCGGCCGTCACCAGCCTGCCGGGCAATGTGCCGAGCCCCGTGCTGCCGCAGCCTGCGCCGCGGGCGGCGGTTGCGGCTGCGCCCGCAGCACCGGCCACTCCGTCGTCACCCCCGCCCCAGCTCGCCTCGCGGGTGGCAACGCCTGCCGCGCCTCCAGCTGTTGCGGCTCCAGCTGTTGCGGCTCCTGTACAGTCTCCGCGCGTCGAAACGGCCCCGCCTGCAGCGGCGCAGCCGGCACAGACGGCGGATGGCCCCGTTGCCGTTCAGGCGCGCCGGGCCGGCGACACGGTCCGCATCCTGCTGCCCTTCTCGAAGGAGACGCCGGGCGCGGTGTTCCAGCGCGGCGACACGCTCTGGCTGGTCTTCGACACGGCCGAGAAGATCGACCTCGCTGGCCTCCAGGGCGACGCGGCCGGCGTCTTCACCTCCGTCGATGCGACGCGCTCGCGCGAGGGCACGGCGATCCGCATCGGGCTGGAACGGCAGAGCCTCGCCTCGACCGGCCGCGACGGGGCCGCCTGGATCGTGACGCTGGCCGACACCGTGCTCGAACCGCCGCGACCGGTCCACCTGATGCGCGCGACGGGCGACGGCGACCGGCTCATCGCAACCGCCGAGTTTCCCAATGCCGGCGCGGTTCACCGCCTTGCCGATCCGCTGGCCGGCGACGAGCTGATCGTCGTGACGGGGGCTGGCCCGGCACGTTCCTTCATCCAGTCCCGCGAAATGGTCGAGTTCGCCGCGCTTGCCGGCAGCCACGGCCTCGTCTTCCAGCCGTTCGCCGACGACCTGACCGTGACGATCTCGGGCGAGAGCGTCCATGTCGGCCGCCCGCGCGGGCTGCTGCTCAGCGCCAGCGGCGCGCGCCCGCCCTCCGTCCAGCGCCTCGTGCGCCGGCCGCGCACCATCACCTTCGACCTCGAATTGTGGGCCGCCGACGAGCAGGCGCCGTTCCGCGAGCGCGAAAGCGACCTCGTCTCCACTGCCGCCGCGGTGCACGAGACCCAGCGCACGACCAAGCGGCTGGAACTCGTCCGCTTCTACATGGCGCAGCAGCGCTGGGCCGAGGCCAAGTCCGTGCTCGACGCCATCGTGCGGCAGGACCGGCGCATTGCCGAGGACGGCACGATCCAGGGCCTGCGCGGCGTCGTCTCGATCATGATGCATCGCGCCGACGATGCGCTGCGCGACTTCGCCCATCCCTCCATGGCCACCGCGCCGGATGTCGGCGTGTGGCGGGCGACGGCGCTCTCGCTCGACGGCCGCCCGCGCGAGGCTCACGAGGCTTTCGAGGCCGCCGACACCGCGATCACCACGCTGCCGGGCCCGCTGGCGCGCCGCATCCTCGTCCATGCCGTGCAGTCGGCGCTGGACGCCGGGGCGGTGGAGAAGGCCACGCAGCATCTGGCCGAACTCCAGGAAGTGGGCGTGCCGAGCGAGGCCGAGCAGCAGTTCGCCTTGCTGCGCGGGCGCATATCGGAGGCGCGGGGGCAGGATCGCGACGCGCTGGTGTCCTATGCGCGCGCGGCCAACGGCAACGACCTGCCGGTGCGGGCGGATGCCGAGCAGCGGCATCTCGCGACACGCATCCGGCTCGGCGAGATCGACCGCAAGGTCGCCACCGAGGAACTGGAAGCGCAGAGCTATGCCTGGCGCGGCGACGATATCGAAGCGCGGACGCTGGCGCTGCTGGCGAAGGTCTATGCCGAGCAGGGCCGGTTCAGGGATGCGTTTTCGACCATGCGCACGGCCATGCGCGCGCACCCGCGCGCGGAGGCGGTGCGCGGCATGCAGGACGACGTCGCGAAATATTTCGAGGCGCTGTTTCTCGAGGGCAATGCCGACAAGATGAAGCCGGTCGACGCGCTGGCGCTCTATTACGACTTCCGTGACATGACCCCGCAGGGCCGCCGTGGCGACGAGATCATCCGCCGCCTCGCCGAGCGCCTCGCAGCCATGGACCTGCTCGACCAGGCGGCCTCGCTGCTCCAGCACCAGATCGACCGGCGGCTTTCGGGCGCCGCGCGCAGCCAGGTGGCGGCGCGGCTCGCTCTGGTCCACCTGATGAACCGCAAGCCGGCCGCCGCGCTGACGGTTCTGCGGCAGACGCGCCTCGCCGACCTGCCCGAGGAACTGCGCGTGCAGCGCTACCTGCTCGAGGCCCGCGCCCATGCCGATTCCGGTCGCGCCGATCAGGCGCTGGAACTGATCGGCGAGGTGCGGACGCCGGAAGCCGAGATGATGCGGGCGGATATCCAGTGGAGCGCCCAGCGCCACCGCGAATCCGCCGAGCAGAGCGAGCGCTGGGTCTCGGCGCGTCGCGGCAATGCGCCGCTCACGGAGATGGAGCGACGCCACCTCCTGCGCGCCGCCATCGGCTATGCGCTGAGCGACGACAATCTCGGCCTCGACCGCCTGCGCGCGCGCTGGCGCGACGCCATGAAGGACACGCCCGACCAGCGCGCCTTCGACGTGGTCACGTCGCCGATCGAGGCGCGCGGCGTCGAATATCGCGAGATTGCCCGCTCCATCGCCGATCGCGACACGCTGGACGCCTTCCTGAAGAACTACCGCGAGCGCTATCCGACCGAGACGCCCGGCACGAACCCCGCCGGCGCGACATCCTCCGTGCCCTCGGGCGGCCGGCAGGGCTGAGGCGGGCAAAGCCACGGCGGGATGCTGCCGCGCGCCCGCGGCCTGCCTGAATCCTGCGCGATCCGCTATTGCCGGACGGCTCGCCGCATCGCCGCCCCCAAGGTCGAGCCTGGCCTGATCCGACCATGCAGACCTTCGCCGCGCTTCTCCTCGCCTACATCATCTCGATCTTCTTCCGCTCGTTCCTCAGCGTGCTGGCGACGCGGATCATGGCCGACATGAATATCGGCGCGACCGAACTCGCCGTCATGAGCTCGGCCTGGTTCATCGTCTTCGCGCTGATGCAATTCCCGGTCGGCTGGGCGCTCGACTTCTACGGGCCGCGCCGCACGGTCCTGCCGCTGATGGTGGTCGGGGCGATCGGCGTCTGCCTCTTCCCCTTCGCGCCCAATGCCACCGTTGGCGCCGTCGCGATGGGCCTCATCGGGGTCGGCTGCTCGCCGATGTACATGGGCGCGCTCTACGTCTTCGCGCGCAACTACCCGCCCCACCGTTTCGGCTTTCTCGCTTCCCTGCTGATCGGGTTCGGCTCCATCGGCAACCTGATCGGCACGACGCCGCTGGTGATCTCGGCGGAGCGGTTCGGCTGGCGCGGCACGATGATGATGCTCGCCGGGCTCTATGCCGTCGCCTTCGTGCTGGCGGTCGTCTTCCTCAGGGACCCGCCTCGGGTTGCGCGGCGCGAGGAGGGCGGCTTCCTCGCCGGCCTCGGCCGCATCGTCCGGACTCGCGTGTTCTGGCTGTTCGTGCCCATCGTCTTCTTCAGCTATGCCATCATGGTGGCGCTCAGGGGCCTGTGGGTGGCGCCCTATCTGGAGCAGGTGATCGGCCTCGGCCCCTGGGAGCAGGGGCAGGTGGCGCTGGTCATGTCGCTCTCCATGGCGGCCAGCGCCTTCTTCATCGGCTGGGTGGAGAGCCGGTTCGGCTTCGCCAAGACGGCGACGCTGCTCGGCAATGTCGCGATGGCGTCGATCCTCCTGGCCCTCGCCATCAGCGGCGTGCAGTCGGCGCTGGTGGCGACGCTTGCCTTCGTGGCGATCGGGCTCTGCGGCTTCAGCTACACGATCCTCATGGCCCATATCCGGCCATTCTTCCCCGACGATCTCGTCGGGCGCGGCATCACGCTGATGAACTTCATCTTCATCGCGGGAGCCGCGGCCGTGCAGACCGGCTCAGGCTGGCTGATCGACCGCGCCAAGGGGCAGGGGCTCGACGCCGCCGGGGCCTTCGCCCAGATGCACGGCGCGCTGGCGCTGGCGCTGATCGCCAGCACGCTGGTCTATGCCTTCTCGCCGTCGCAGCCGCGGGCCGAGCGATCCTGATCAGGCGGGCTTCAGCCGGCCCGCCACGGCCCTGATCTGCCGTGGCCCGGCGAGCCAGATGGCGGCGGCCGAGACGCCGCTCAGCGCGATGCCGATCATGAAGGCCAGCCGGTAATTGCCGAGAAGGTCGTGCAGGAGGCCGGTGACGAACGGGCCTGCCGCGCCCCCCGCCAGCGCCACGAACATGACTGTGCCGAAGATCGTGCCGAAATGCCTGCCCGCGAAGATCTCGGCCACGACCGCGCCCATGACCGAGGTCAGGCCGTAGCCGAGGAAGCCCTGCACGGCGACCATCAGATAAACGAGCAGCAGGGTCGGGGCGGTTTCCAGCGCGATCAGCGCGGCGAAGCAGATGGCGAAGCCGATACAGGAAATCGTCCAGATCCATTCGCGGCCGATCCGGTCGGACAGCGCACCGAGAGCGATCTGGCCGGGAATGCCGAGCAGGCTGACGAGGCCGAGCGCCCAGGCGGCGGCGGTCGAGCCGAAGCCGATCTCGACGAGGTACTTGGTCTGGTGGACCTGCACCGCGTACCAGACGTAGAGGCCGCAGAAATAGCCGAGCGCCAGCCACCAGAATCGTGCGGTGCCGAGCGCGCGCGACAGCGTCCAGTCGGTCGCGGCCCAGCCGGCGTCGAGGATGTTGGAGGGTGGGGCTGAGCCGCCGGGCAGGGGCGCCGCGTCGCCGTCGGGCCTCAAGGCCATATCCTCCGGGCGCTTGCGCAGCAGCAGGTTCAGCGGCGCGAGCACGACGAGGATCAGGATGCCCATGGCGAGGCTCGCCTGCCGCCAGCCCGCGCCATCGATCATCGACTGGACCCAGGGCAGCAGCGTGATCGAGCCGACGCCGACACCCGCGAAGGCGATGCCGACCGCAAGGCCGCGCCGCCTCACGAACCAGTTGGGCAGGAACAGCGACTGGCCGGAATAGCCGAGGCAGACCGACCCCGAGCCGACCAGCACGCCGATGGTGAGGTAGAGGTGCCATGGCTGCGTCGTCAGCGGCGCGATCAGCAGGCCGACGCCCATCAGCACGACGCCGAGCTCCATCACCGTGCGCGGGCCGGTACGGTCCATCAGCTTGCCCATGAGCGGCGACAGCACGGCGGAGACGAGAAAGCCGAAGGAGAAGGCGCCGGCGGTGACCCCACGCTCCCAGCCGAATTCGTCGATGATCGGCGAGAAGAACAGCGAGAAGGACGTGCGGGCATTCACGCCGATGCCCATGGTCACGAAGGTCACCGCGACGATGACCCAGCCGTAGAAGAAGGGCAGGCGCATGGACGTTCCTCGTTCCGGGGCGTCTGATGCGCCGCTCGGGACATCATGGCCGCCGACGAGCGGCCCGCCAATTCCCTCGAAGGTCATTTCCCGATAGAGGGTTCGCCCACGCCGCCAGACGGCGCCCCGTCGGGCGCGCCCCGCCAACACTTTCGAGCCAATGTCCGTCGATATCACCCAGCCCGCGCAGATGAAGGGCAGCCCCATCGTCATCCTCGTCGAGCCGCAGATGGCCGAGAATATCGGCACCACGGCGCGCGCCATGGCGAATTTCGGCCTCACCCGCATGCGGCTGGTCAGCCCCCGCGACGGCTGGCCGAACGCGCGCGCCTATCCGGCGGCCTCGGGCGCGAACCGCATCCTCGACGAAGCCGAGTTGTTCGCGACGCTGGACGAGGCCATCGCGGACCTGACCTTCACCTATGCCGCGACCGCCCGGCCGCACGATCAGGTCAAGCCGGTCGTCGGACCGCGCGAGGCGGTCGGCGCGCTGGTGCCGAAGGTCGCGGCGGGCGAGGCGGTCGGCGTCGTCTTCGGCCGCGAGAGGAACGGGCTGCTCGCGGGGGAAGTGGCGCTCGCCAACGCGATCCTGACCTATCCGGTCAATCCGGCCTTTTCCTCGCTGAACCTCGCGCAGGCCGTTCTGGTGCTCGGCTACGAGTGGTTCAGCCAAGCCCACGACGCGGCGCTGCCGCGCATCGTCGAGGAGCGGTCGGAGCCTGCGAGCAAGGCGCAGATGCTTGCCCTTTTCGAGACGCTGGAGCGCGAACTGGACCGCGTCGAGTTCTTCCGTCCGCCGGAGAAGCGCGAGGGCATGGTCATCAATCTCCGCAACATCTTCCAGCGCATGGACCCGACCCGCCAGGACGTGGCGACGCTGCACGGCGTCATCACCTCCATCGCGGAGGGCGCCAAGGGTCCGGCGCGCGGCGGCACCTTCACCGCCGAGGGTGCGGAGGCCCTGCGCAATTTCCTCGCCGATTCGACCAGGGGGCTGACCGGCGGCACCGCGCCGGTGCGCGGCATTTCCCGGCTGATCCGCCGCAATCCGACCGAGGCCGAGCGGGCGCTGTGGGATGTCATGACCAAGGATCGGCGCTTCGCCGGCCGCGGCTTCAAGCGCGCCGTGCCGATCGGTCCGCATGTCGCCGACCTCGTATCGTTTCCGCTCCGCGTGGTGGTCGATTTCGAGCCGCATACCCAGGGCGACGAAGCCGCCGAGCGCCGCACCGAGAAGCGCCGCTGGCTGGCCGAGCGCGGCTACCGGATCATCGTCATGGAGGCGCGCACGGTAGAGGCCGATCCCGCCGCGGCATTGGATGTGCTCGAGAAGGAACTGGCGACGGGTTGAGGTCAGGCCGGCCTGTCGGCACGCAACGCCACGGTCATGCCGGCCATGACGATGGCCATTCCGGCGATCTCGGGCCAGGACGGATATTCGCCGAGCAGAACCGCGCCGGCGGTCAGCGTGACGATCGGCACCAGCGGCAGGAACAGCGCGGCGCGCGCCGAGCCGAGGATGGCATTGGCCTTGGCGTAGAAGAACACCGAGACGACACCCGCGAGCAGGCCCTGGTAGAGCGCCTGCAGGACGATCGCGCCGAGGGCCGCCGAACCCATGCGGAGCGGCACGACCAGCACCAGGAGCGGCATGACCAGCACCGACAGCATCGACAGCGTAATGGTCACGTCGAAGGCGTCGGCCTGCCATTTGCGCGCGAACGTGCCGAACATGGCCCACATCACGGCCGCCAGAACGAACAGCAGGTCGCCGCGCCAGACGCCGTCGCCGGCCGGGGCGGCGGAGGCCGCATGCCAGAAGAACAGGCCGATGCCGCTGACGATCATGGCGAGGCCGACGAGACGCATGGCCGGCGGCCGCTCGCCCAGCACCGCATAGGCAAGCGCCACCGACATGACCGGGATCAGGCCCGGCCCGATCACGGCCGTATGCAGCGCCGGCGCGAAGGTCGAGCCGCCGACGAGGACGAGACTGAAGGGCGCACCGGCGAACAGGGTGAGCGTCAGCGCCCGCCGCCAGCCGAGCCGGCCGACCGGAAAGGGCTTCAGCCGCAGCAGCGCGAGCGGCAGGAGGGTGACGGAGGCGGTGAGGAAGCGCAGGACGGTGACATCAGCAGCCGTCAGGCCATCGATGGCCGACTGGCGCGACACCACGGCCTGCACGCCCCAGATCAGCGCGGCGCCGGCGCCGCAGGCAAAGCCGACGAGCGGGCCGGAGGCGCTGATCGCGCGGGCGGCAACGGCGTCGGCTGGAGCCTTCTCGGCCGTATCGGTCACGTGACAGGTCTCTCGGGGCGCCGGGGACGGACCGTTGACATGCCCGGCGCGAGGGCGCTTCGGCAAGATGGCCGGCCGCAGGGCTCCTGCGCGGCGGCCCATCGCCCGTTCCGCCGATATGGCTTTCGCCGCCATCTGCCTATGCTGCCCCGGCCGTTCCCGGAGCCCGCGCCGCATGACAGACGCCGCCCGCCGCCCGCCCGCCGCCCCGGATGCCCCAGAGCATGTGGACGTTCTGATCGTCGGGGCTGGGGTCTCCGGCATCGGCAGCGCCTGGCAGCTGCAGAAGCGCCTGCCGGATGCGCGCTTCGTCGTGCTGGAGACGCTCGATACATTCGGCGGCACCTGGGTGACCCATCGCTATCCCGGGATCCGCTCGGACAGCGACCTGCACACCTACGGCTACAGCTTCAAGCCGTGGACCGGGCCGCCCATCGCCACGGCAGCGGAGATCAAAGCCTATATGGGCGAGATCATCGCCGAGGCCGGGCTGGACAGCCACATCCACTATCGCCACCGCGTCGTCTCGGCGGACTGGTCCAGCGCGGAAAAGCGCTGGACCATTGTCGCCGAGCGGCTCGACACCGGCGACAGCGTGCATTTCACCGCCGGTTTCCTGTGGATGTGCCAGGGCTATTACCGCCACGACGAGGGCTATGCGCCGGAATGGCCGGGCATGGACGAGTTCGGTGGAAGCATCGTGCATCCGCAGACATGGCCCGACGACCTCGACGTCTCCGGCAAGCGCGTCGTGGTGATCGGCTCGGGTGCGACCGCCGCGACGCTGCTGCCCGCCATTGCCGGGCAATGCGCCCACGTCACCATGCTCCAGCGGTCGCCGACCTATTTTCGCACCGGACGCAACGCCATCGATCTCGCGGAAACGCTGCGTGAGCTGGCCGTCGACGAAGCCTGGATCCACGAAATCGTGCGCCGGAAGATCCTGTTCGACCAGGATGCATTCACCCGGCAGACCTTCGCCAGGCCTGACAAGGTGAAGGCCGAGCTGATCGGGGCGATCCGCACGATCATGGGGCCGGACTACGATGTCGATACCCATTTCACGCCGAGCTACCGGCCCTGGCGGCAGCGCATCGCCTTCGTGCCGGATGCCGACCTGTTCGAGGCGGTGAAGCGCGGCGAGGCCTCGGTGGTCACCGATACGATCGACCGGTTCACGCCGACGGGCATCAGGCTCGGGTCGGGTGAGGAACTGGAGGCGGATATCGTCGTCACCGCGACGGGCTTCCATCTCAGCGTAATGGGCGACATCCCGTTCGCGGTGGACGGCAAGGCGGTCGATTTCGCCGATACCGTCACCTATCGCGGCATGATGTTCACGGGCGTACCGAATCTCGTCTGGGTTTTCGGCTATTTCCGCGCGAGCTGGACCCTGCGCACCGATCTCGTCGCGGACTTCGTCTGCCGCCTGCTGCCCCACATGCGGGCAAAGGGTCTATCGGCCGTCGAGGCGGCGCTCCGGCCCGACGAGGTGGGAGCGTCGCGCAAGCCGTGGGGGGACGAGGAGAATTTCAATCCCGGCTATCTCATGCGCGGCATGCATCTCCTGCCCAAGGCCGGCCCCGGTTCCGACTGGCAGCACAGCCAGGACTACTGGGCCGACAAGGATGCCTTTCCGGCCATCGATCTCGGCGACCCCGTCTTCGTCTATCGGTGAAGCCCGGTCATTCCGGGCGGCCGTCGTAACGCGCGCGCGGGCGGATGAGCTTGCCCGTGGCGCGCTGCTCGAGCGCATGGGCGATCCAGCCGACGGAACGGCCGACCGCGAAGACGGCGAGCGCCGAGCCCTGCTGCAGGCCGAGCGAGCGGCGCATCGAGACGGTGGCGAAATCGACATTCGGCCGCTTGCCGAGGCGATCCATCGCCGCGATGAGGTCGGCGCGCAGGGGATCGGCGGGCAATCGCGCGAGCAGGGCCGAAGCGCGCGGGTCGCCTTCGGGATAAAGCGGGTGATCGAAGCCGGGCAGGCGGTCGCCGCGCCAGAGCCGCCGGTCGATCAGCGCCGCCGCGTCGCCGGCGCGCTCCGCCTCCTCGAACAGGGCTTCGACGAGGCTGGTCTGGCCGCCATGCAGCGGCCCGCTCAGCGCTCCGAGGCCGGCGGACAGGGCCGAGGCGAGCGAGGCGCCGGTCGAGGCGACCACCCTGACGGCGAAGGTCGAGGCGTTGAGTTCATGATCGGCCAGCAGGACCAGTGCCGCGCGTAACGTGTCGGCGCCCGTCGCATCGATGCCCCATGCCGCGCCGAGCTGGCGATGGATCGGTTCGGCCGAGGGCAGACGTCCCGTCGCAGCCGCCGCGATGGCGCGCACCAGCGCCGCGCCGCTCGGCCAGAGCCGCCGCGTCTCGCGCTGCCAGGTGATCTGGGTCGCGCCGCGCACGAGCGGCAGCAGCGCCGCCGTCCGCTCGAAGACCGACAGCCGGGCAAGGCCGCTGGCAAGCTGCGGCCAGACCGGGTCGATCTCGGGAGCGGGATCGGCGAACGGATCGTCCTCGCCGCAATCCCAGAGCAGGCGGGCCGCATCCTCGAGGCTGGCGGTGGCGGCGACATCGGCCGCATCGCGCCCGCGATAGGCGAGGCGGCCGTCGGCGATGCTGGTGATCCCGGAGGCGAGCACCGGCAGGCCGAAATCGAGCGTGGCATTGGCGACCGATTCCGGCTTGCGGCTGCGGGTCTTGCGGTCCGCGAGCGCCGCAATGTCGGCCGCATTGTAGAGGCTGCGGCGGGGATCATCGGCATCCGCGACGGCGCGGACGAGGCCGCGGCTGACATAGGCGTAGAGCGTCGCGCGGCTGATGCCGAGGCGCTGCGCGGCCTCGGGGGCATCGATATGGGCAGCGGTGCTTTTCATATTGATCGTATGAATCAAGATTGACGATCAACTATGGCATATCAAGATCAGCGCGACAATGAAGGAGTGAAGTCATGTCGCCAGCGATCAACTCTCTTGGCCTCGACGATGTCGTCGCCGCTGAAACCGTCCTGAGCCACGTCGATGGCGAGGCGGGCCGCCTGATCATCCGCGGCTACGACCTCGACGAACTCGCCGGCCGCTGGAGCTACGAGGCCGTCGCCGGCCTGTTGTGGAGTGGTTTCGCGCCGGAAGACGGCGAGGCAGCCGTGCGCGCCGCGCTCGGGCGGGCGCGCGTCGCGGCGTTCGACACGGCGCTGGCGCTGCTGCCGCAAGCGAAGGCGCTGTCGCCGGTGGAGGGGCTGAGGTTGCTGCTGGCGGCGCTGCCGGACGCCTCGCCGGTTCCCGCGCATGTGCTGGCGACGGCGGCGGTGCCGGTCTTCGCGGCGGCCATCGTCCGGCAGGGCCGGGGGCTCGCGCCGGTCCCGCCGGATGCGACGCTCGGCCAGGCCGAGGATTTCCTGCGGATGGTCCGGGGCGAGGCCGTGCCCGCCGCCCATGCCAGGGCGCTGGACATCTACATGGTCACGGTGATCGACCATGGACTCAACGCCTCAACCTTCGCGGCGCGCGTCGTGGCGGCGACCCGTGCCGGCATGGCCTCGTCGGTTGTGGCCGGGCTCTGTGCGCTGAAAGGGCCGCTGCATGGCGGCGCGCCGGGGCCGGTGCTCGACATGTTCGACGCCATCGGCACCGAGGCGGCCGCCGGCGCCTGGCTGGGCGACGCGCTCGATCGCGGCGAGCGGCTGATGGGCTTCGGCCACCGGGTCTACAAGGTGCGCGACCCGCGCGCCGACGTGCTGAAGACGGTCGCGGCGAGCCTCAAGGGCGGCGGCAACCGGGTGCGTCTCGCTGAGGCGGTGGAGGCGGCGGCGCTCGACCTGCTCAAGGCCCGCAAGCAGACGAAGCCGCTGCAGACCAATGTCGAGTTCTATACGGCGCTGGTGCTGGAGGCGTTGGAACTGCCGCGCGAGGCGTTCACGGCGGTCTTCGCCGCCGGCCGGGTCGCTGGCTGGGCCGCCCATGTCATGGAGCAGGAGCAGACCGGCCGGCTGATCCGGCCGCAGTCGCGCTATGTCGGCCCGCTGCCCCGGCGGGCCGCCTGAAGGTCAGGGTGGACGGCGGGGGACCGCCCCGCCGTCGCGCCCGGATGGCGGCTCAGCCCGCCTTGACCTGGTCGATGGCGGTCGCCATCAGCTCGTCCATGGTCCGGCGGATCTGGTGCTCGGACTGGTCGACGCCGGCGGCGTCGAAATCGCCCTTCACCTTGCGCAGCACGTCGTGGTCGCCGGCTTCCTCGAAGTCGGACATGACGACCGACTTGGCATAGGCCTCGGCATCCTCGCCGGTCTTGCCGAGCTTGCCGGCAGCCCAGAGGCCCAGCAGCTTGTTGCGGCGAGCGGTCGCCTTGAAGCGCAGCTCCTCGTCATGGGCGAACTTCTTCTCGAACCCTTCCTCGCGCTTGTCGAAGGTGCTCATCCGCGTCTCGTCCTGTCTTTTCCGCTGGCCCGCAAGGACCATCTAACCCTGTTCGGGGAGGCCCCGGCAGGCTTGCATATAGGCGGGCAGCCCCCACCTTGGCGAGTGCAAAGGCGTCGCAGCGACGCGATTTCGGCCCCTCGCGGCTTCATTGTGCAATGGCGAACGATCGGATAGGAAGACAGGTGCGGGCAAAGGCGTCCGCGCGCGCGATTCTGCTCTGCCACGATGGTCGGCCATGACGCGTGCGATGATCGCCCGTCTGCGCCGTCGCCGGAGACCGGCAACCCGGAACCCTGGTGAGAGATGGATTTCCTCAAGACACGGTATATTCCCATGAGCCGCCGACGCCGCATCTACGAAGGCAAGGCCAAGGTCCTCTATGAAGGTCCGGAGCCGGGAACCCTGATCCAGCATTTCAAGGACGACGCGACCGCCTTCAACGCCAAAAAGCACGAGGTGATCGACGGCAAGGGTGTGCTCAACAACCGTATCTCCGAGTACATCTTCCTGAAGCTGAACGATATCGGCGTTCCCACGCACTTCATCCGCCGGATGAACATGCGCGAGCAGCTCATCCGCGAGGTCGAGATCATCCCGCTTGAAGTTGTGGTCCGCAACGTTGCTGCCGGCTCGCTGTCGACCCGCCTCGGCATCGAGGAGGGCACCCAGCTTCCGCGCTCGATCATCGAGTTCTACTACAAGAACGATGCGCTGAACGATCCGCTGGTCTCGGAAGAGCACGTCACGGCCTTCGGCTGGGCGACGCCGCAGGAGATCGACGACATCATCGCGCTGGCGATCCGCGTCAACGACTTCCTCTCGGGCCTGTTCCTGGGCGCTGGCATCCGCCTCGTCGATTTCAAGATGGAGTGCGGCCGGCTCTGGGAGAACGATGTCATGCGCATCGTCGTCGCCGACGAGATCTCCCCGGATTCGTGCCGTCTCTGGGACATCAAGTCGAACGACAAGATGGACAAGGACCGCTTCCGCAAGGACATGGGCGGCCTGATCGAGGCCTATACCGAGGTCGCGCGCCGGCTCGGCGTGATGGGCGAGAACGAGCGCCCGACCGGGCCGGTCCTCGTCCAGTAACCACCTCTGGGCAGGGCGGCAGCCGTGCTGGAACTGAACGATGATCCGGCGGGGCGGGACAACGGCCGCGCCGGACGTCGTGGACCATCGGCGACGGGCGACACGTGGCAATTGCTGCGTGCCGGCTTTCTCGCGGTCGTCGCCACCGTCATGCTCGCCTCCTGCGCCTATATGCCCGTCGCGGTCGATGGCGTTGCCAGCCGCGCCGAGCCGGGCGCTCAATCCTCCGACAATCCCTGGATCTTCGTGCCGGTCGGCGCGTGGATCACGCGCGAGAACGCCACGCCGGTTTCCGTGGGCCTGTGCCCGGACGCGGCCTGCCCCAGCCAGATTGCCGTGGCGGTGATCGACCTTCGCGGCGCGGAAGCGCGGGCGCTCGCCCGTTCGCTTGCCGCGCCGGCCTCGCTCGCCACGCGGTTCGACGAGGGCAATCGCCGGCGGCGGGCGCTGGCTGCCGCCGCGCTGAGACGGGCGCCTGCCGCTGTTGCCGCGCAACGCATGCCGCGCCGGGCGGCGGCATCCGTCCGTTCGATCCGGCACCGCAATTTCTCCGGTTTCGCCATGGCCATGCGTCGCGCCGGCGACAGGACACGCGACGCCCATGCCGTCGTGTTCGGCCGCCAGCGGGCAGGGGGCCTGAGGGTGGTGGTCGTCGTCGGACCGCGCGCCGCGCAGGTCGAGGCCGCCGCGCGGTCGGCCGCCGAGGCCAATCTCTAGGTTTTTCGGCGCAATCCCGTGTCTCCGCGATGGCTGCTGTCATCGGCTCCCGACCGTCACATCGCTGTTCACCAAGGTTCCTCCGGCACCGCGATGAAAAGCCATGCCCGGCCAATTACTGCCATCCTGCTGCCATGCCTTGGCAACACTGGCTGTAGAGTGTCAGGAGTTGAGGAGACATTTCCCATGGCTGCTACTCTGGAAATCATCGACGGCTGGCAGGGCGACGACGAGGTCGAGGCGGTGCTCGCCGAGTTCGACGGGGACCCCCGGAAGGCCATTCGCGCCTTGCTCGACGATATCGCCGTGCTGGCGGACGACCGGCCCGGACCGCTGCTGCAGGTCGTGGAGCCCGATCCCGAGTCCGCGTGGGGAATGCGCCGGCCGAGCTGAGGCGGGGGCTTGTCCTGACGCTCTGCGATGCCGGCGCAATGGCCGGCGCTTCGCGCGCCGCCAAACCGACACACGAGCCGCCTAGGGCTCCGGCAGTCGTTTCGCAGAGAGATGCCCATGCGCCGCTACCTGTCCGCCCTGGCCGTCGCTGTGGCCCTGTCTGCATCGCCCGGCCTTGCGCCCGCCCGGGCGCAGGGCGTCGCCATCGAGGTCAGCGGCTGGGAGCGTTCCACCGCCGCGACCGGCACGATCTACTACCGCTGCGGCGGGGCGACCTGCGCGCCGGGGTCGACGGTCAGCTACCGGCCGCAGGAACGCGCGCAGTTCGCGCCGCTCGCCGCCTTCCGCGCCCAGCACGAGCTGGTCAATCAGCGGATGATCACGGCGAGCCAGGGGCGTATCGCCCGTGTCGAAACGGTCGATGCCAGCGAGAACGACACGGCAGGCCAGCGCTCCCAGTCCGTGGTCAAGATCATCGAGTTCACCGACGGGCGGCGCGAGGCCATGGCCACCAGCATCGTCTCGGACGGCACGCGGCATTTCTCCATCGTCTCGACCGCGCCCAGCCAGGTCGTGGCGCAAACCAATCTCCAGACCTTCCTGCCGATGGTCATGCTGTCGGGTCACATCGGCGGCAAGCCGCCGAGCCAGTGAATCGTGGGTTTTGCGTGTTTCCTCCATTGATCGCCGGCCCCGGGCGGTCTAGACGGACGCCATCCCGCCGATCCCGCCTGGAGAGCTGCAAGCCATGAAGGCCCGCGTCACGGTCACGCTGAAGAACGGCGTTCTCGATCCTCAGGGCAAGGCCATCGAAGGCGCCCTGAAGAGCCTCGGCGTCGACGGCATCGGCTCGGTCCGGCAGGGCAAGGTCTTCGACCTCGAGCTTTCCGGCGACGACAAGGCTGCCGCCGAGGCGGCGATCAAGGCGGCCTGCGACAAGCTGCTCGCCAATACGGTGGTCGAGAACTACCGCATCGAACTGCTCTGAACCGGGGAGAGACGCGATGAAGGCCGCCGTCCTCGTCTTTCCGGGCTCCAACCGCGAGCGCGACATCGCCTATGCGCTGGAACTGACCTCCGGCGTGAAGCCGGCGCTCGTCTGGCACGCCGACACCGAACTGCCGGCCGGAACCGATCTCGTCGTGTTGCCCGGCGGCTTTTCCTATGGCGACTACCTGCGCTGCGGCGCCATCGCCGCGCGTGCCGCGATCATGGACGCCGTGCGCCGGCATGCCGAGCGCGGCGGGCTGGTGCTCGGTGTCTGCAACGGCTTCCAGATTCTCTGCGAGGCCGGCCTGCTGCCCGGCGTGCTGATGCGCAATTCGCAGCTGAAATTCATCGCGCGCAACGTCCACCTGCGGGTGGAAAGCTCCAATTCGCCGTTCACCCGCCGCTACAATGCCGGCGCGGTGATCGAGGTGCCGGTGGCGCATGGCGAGGGCAACTATGTCGCCGACGAGGAGACGCTGAAGCGGCTCGAGGGCGATGGCCGGGTGCTGTTCCGCTATTGCGACGCGACCGGCACGGTCACGCCGGCGGCCAATATCAACGGCGCGCTGAACGCCATTGCCGGCATCGTCTCGGACAATGGCCGGGTGCTCGGCATGATGCCGCACCCCGAGAACCACGTCGATCCCGCGGTCGGCATGACCGACGGGCGGGCGCTCTTCGAGAGCATCGCCGAGGCGCTTCAGACGGCGTGACGAAGCCTTGGGTAAACCCTCTCCCCCCGTGGGAGAGGGTGCCCGCGCATAGCGAGATGCGAACGCATCCTCGCGTTCGCTCGATGCTATGAGCGGGCGGGTGAGGGGGCACTCAGCCAGCCCCCCTCATCCGGCGCCTAAGGGCGCCACCTTCTCCCGCAAGGGGAGAAGGTTCATTCCCTGTCACACCGACAGACGCATCCGCTTGATCATGCTGGTGATCGCCTTGAAGGCGTCGCCGATGCCGCTCGAGCTCGTCACGTTGAAATACATGGACGGGTCGGAGGCGCAGTTGCGGAGCAGCGTCTGGTTGCCTTCGATGACGCGCACGGTGAAGACAGTGATGCCGGCGGCCTTGACGGCGTTGCAGGCCATGGTGGACCTGGCGTCGATCTGCGTCGAACTCGTCGAATAGCGGCTCTGGGTGTTGTCGCCGTCGGTCAGCACGATCATGTAGCGCAGGATGTCCGGCTCTGTGCCGGTCTGGCTGAACGGCACGCCCGACGACATGACCGCGAGGCCCATCTGCACGCCGATGGTCAGGTTGGTGTTGCCCGACGGCTGCATGGCGGCGATCGTCGTGCGCAGCGGCGCGAAATTGGTGGTCATCGGCTGCACGGCCGCGAGCGATCCCGTGGCGCATTTGACGCCCCGGTAGCGGGTCGGGTCGCTGGTCGGCGCGAGGTCGTTGGTGTCCGCCGGCTGGTCGCGGTCGGTGAGGCAGCCCTGCCAGGCGCTGCGGGTGGTGACGACGGAGGAGGACAGCCCCGTGCCATCGAACCGCAGCCAGTTCTCGTTGCGGAAGGCCGTGCCGATATTCACCTGCGTGTCGAAGGGCACGATGCCGATCTTGACCTGGTCGGTGGAGACGCGGGTCGCCTCCAGTTCGTCGATCAGGTCGCGCGCGGCCTTCTTGAGCGCCTCCATCTTGCCGCTCCAGCCCATCGAGCCGGTATTGTCGAGGACGAGGGCGATTTCGATGCGCGGCTCGTTCCAGGTCGTCTGCGAGACGACATAGACCGGGATCGAGTCGATGCCGACGGCGGTGGAGACGGAGGTCAGCACGCGGCCGTCGATCTCGAGGCGGATGGTGTTGCCGTCCTTGGTCAGGCGCAGGGCGTTCAGCTGGGTATCGCCATCGGCGGTGAAATTGCCGGCGAAGGCGCGGTTGGCGGCGGCCTGGAGGTCGGTGGCGCCGAGCCGGCGCGAATCCTTGGCGACCGCGAGGGAGGCGGCGTCGAGGGCGGCCTGAAGCCTCGCCTGGACCTTGGTCGCACGGGAATAGTCGACCGCGCCGCCGACCATGGCGAAGAGGGGAACCAGCGCCAGCGAGAAGATCACGGCCACATTGGCACGGGTCTCGCGGCGGAATCGGGACAGAAGGCCAGCCATGTGTTTCGCTCCGGGACACCGGCCCCGTCCGGCCGTCATCCTGGGCTCATGGGTTCAAATCGCGTGCCGGCCTGAGGAAAGGGCCGACAAAACCGGCCTTCGCCGTTGCGAAACGGCACCTCGGCGTCTAAGTGCATCGCTTCGATCCCGACGGCTGGAAACGGAAGCGGCATGAGCGCGAACGAACCGAAGATCACGCCGGAACTCGTGGCGGGCCATGGCCTGAAGCCGGACGAGTATCAGCGCATCCTCGACCTGATCGGGCGCGAGCCGACCTTCACCGAACTCGGCATCTTCTCGGCCATGTGGAACGAGCACTGCTCGTACAAGTCGAGCCGCCTGCACCTGAAGACCCTGCCGACCAAGGCTCCGTGGGTGATCCAGGGGCCGGGCGAGAATGCCGGCGTCATCGACATCGGCGACGGGCTGGCGGCCGTGTTCAAGATGGAGAGCCACAACCACCCCTCCTATATCGAGCCCTATCAGGGCGCGGCGACCGGGGTCGGCGGCATCCTGCGCGACGTGTTCACCATGGGCGCGCGTCCCATCGCGGCGTTGAACGCCCTGCGTTTCGGCGATCCCGAACACCCGAAGACCCGCCATCTCGTTTCCGGCGTCGTCGCGGGCGTCGGCGGCTACGGCAATTCCTTCGGCGTGCCGACCGTCGGCGGCCTCGTCGGCTTCCACACGCGCTATGACGGCAATTGCCTGGTCAACGCCATGGCGGTCGGCCTCGCGCGCACGGACGGCATCTTCTACGCCAAGGCGACCGGCGTCGGCATGCCCATCGTCTATCTCGGCTCCAAGACCGGCCGCGACGGCATCCACGGCGCGACCATGGCCTCGGCCGAGTTCGGCGAGGGCGCCGAGGAGAAGCGCCCGACCGTGCAGGTCGGCGACCCCTTTGCAGAGAAGCTGCTGCTCGAAGCCTGCCTCGAGATCATGGCCAAGGACTGCGTCATCGCCATCCAGGACATGGGCGCGGCCGGCCTCACCTGCTCGGCGGTCGAGATGGGCGCGAAGGGCGATCTCGGCGTCGAACTGCACCTGGAAGACGTGCCGACCCGCGAAGCCGGCATGACCGCCTACGAGATGATGCTGTCGGAGAGCCAGGAGCGCATGCTCATGGTGCTGAAGCCCGAGAAGGAGGAGGAGGCGAAGGCCATCTTCCGCAAATGGGGGCTCGACTTCGCGGTGATCGGCCACACCACCGATACGCTGCGCTTCGTCATCAAGCACAATGGCGAGGTCAAGGCCGACCTGCCGATCAAGGAACTGGGCGACGAAGCCCCGCTTTACGACCGCCCGCACGTGGCCAGCCCGGCCTTGCCGGTGATCGCGTCGGATGCGGTGAAGGCGCCGCTCTCCAGCCGCGCGGCGCTCCTGAAGCTGATGGCGACGCCCGACATCGCCTCCAAGCGCTGGGTCTACGAGCAGTATGACTCGATCATCCTCGGCAATACCGTGCAGCGCCCCGGCGGCGATGCCGCGGTGATCCGCGTCGAGCACGGGCCGAAGGGCCTCGCCATGACCTGCGACGTGACGCCCCGCTATTGCGAGGCCGATCCGGTCGAGGGCGGCAAGCAGGCGGTGGCCGAGGTCTATCGCAACATTTCGGCGGTGGGCGCGAAGCCGCTCGCCATCACCGACAACCTGAATTTCGGCAATCCCGAGCGGCCGGAGATCATGGGCCAGCTCGTCGGCTGCATCCGCGGCATCGGCGAAGCCTGCCGCGAACTCGACTTCCCGGTCGTCTCCGGCAATGTCTCGCTTTACAACGAGACCAACGGCCGGGCGATCCTGCCGACCCCGACCATCGGCGGCGTCGGCGTTCTCGACGATTTTTCGACCAGCGTCGCCATCGCGCCCAAGGCGGACGGTGAGGACATTTTCGTTCTCGGCGAGACGAAGGGCTGGCTCGGTCAGTCGCTCTACCTGCGCGATGTCTGCGGCCGGGAGGAGGGGGCGCCGCCCCCCGTCGATCTGACGCAGGAGCGGCGGCACGGCGAGTTCGTTCGCGCCATGATCGCGGAGGGGCTCGTCTCGGCCTGCCACGACATCTCGGACGGCGGCCTTCTGGTCGCGCTCGCCGAAATGGCGATCGCCGCGAAGCGGGGCCTGACGGTCGAGCCGCTGGACCATGACGTGCCGGCCCATGCCTTCTGGTTCGGCGAGGATCAGGCGCGCTACATCGTCACGATCAGGGCCGCCGACCGCGACCGGCTGGTGACCCATGCGGCGGGGGCCGGCGTCACGCTGACGCGGCTTGGTGCCACAGGCGGGGATTCGTTGACCGTGCCGGGCGAGGAACCCATACTCGTGAAGGACTTGAGCGAGACGTTCGAGTCGTGGCTGCCGGCCTATATGGCGCGCGCGGCCTGAATTTCGGAGACGACCAATGCCGATGGCGGCCGCCGATATCGAGCGGATGATCAAGGAGGCGCTGCCGGACGCGCGCGTCGAGATCAAGGATCTGGCCGGCGATGGCGACCACTACGCCGCCACCGTGATTTCCGAGGCTTTCCGCGGCAAGTCGCGCGTGCAACAACATCAGCTCGTCTATGCCGCCCTCAAGGGCAAGATGGGCGGCGTGCTGCATGCCCTTGCGCTGACCACCGGCGCACCCACCTGAAGCACTGGGCGGGTCGTCATTCCAGCCAGGTCTGGACCCGCCGAACGAGAGAAACCCGATGAGCACCGCAGTTCACGACAAGATCGACGCCGAGGTGAAGAGCCAGGACGTCGTGCTCTTCATGAAGGGCACCCCGCAGTTTCCGATGTGCGGCTTTTCCGGCCAGGTCGTGCAGATCCTCGATTATCTCGGCGTGCCGTTCAAAGGCGTCAACGTTCTCGACGCCGACGACATCCGCCAGGGCATCAAGGACTATTCCAACTGGCCGACCATTCCGCAGCTCTATGTGAAGGGCGAATTCGTCGGCGGCTGCGACATCACCCGCGAGATGTTCCAGTCCGGCGAACTGGTCGAGATGATGAAGACCAACGGCATTCCCGTGCGTGAGGTCGCGGCCGGCTGATTCAGGCCGGCAGCCGCGCGGCAGATTTGCCGCGCTCTTGCCTTTTCTGCCCGGAAGTTGCCACAGTCCGCTGCGAGAGGATTTCCCCAAGCGGGGGCGATGCTCCCATTCCGTCGCGTGGCCAGAACGGCCGCGCAGCCAAGGTCAGAATTGGCCAGCCCATGACCGCGCGTCTCGCGGTCGCAAGCCCGGATCGCGTCGCTCCGCATGCCCAGACCCGCCTCCCGATCGCGAGCCCTTATCGCCACCCTCGGTGTCATCCTTGGGAGCGGGGCTGTCATCGCGGTGCATCCGGCCCTGGCCTTTCAGGCCGGCTCCGGGCGGGGAGGTGGCTCCGCCGCCGGCGGTCCTCTCAATCTCCTGTCGCCGACCTTCATCGCGCCGGCTCCGCGCACGGCCGTGCCGCGTGGCGCTGAAGCCGCGCCGAACGTGCAGGTGACGCCCGCGGCTCCCGCGATGATGGCCGCTCCCGTTCCGGCGCCGCGCCCCGCCAGCGCCCCGCGCGCCGTCATCACCGCCGAGAGCGCGCCGGCCCCGGTCGCGGCCGGCGTGGTCCAGCAGGCGCAGGCGCAATCGGTTCCCGCCCAGCCCGTTGTCGCGGAGGCTCCGCAGCCGCCGCTGCTGCGCCCGAGCATGGACGAATGGCCGCGTGACGAAGACCCGAGCCGGGTGATCATTGCCGGCGCCTATATCCGCCAGCAGCCCGCGCCCGCGACCGCCGTCGAGGCGATCGCGGCGGTCGCCCCGCAGCAGGCGGCCCCCGAAATGCCGACGCGCGCCGTGGCTTTCGCCGCGCCCCTGCCGGCCGCGCGCCCCGGCGGCGGCATGACCGTGGTCGCGGCCGTCGCCGGCACGCCTGCTGTCGCTGGGCCGGTGCTTGCCTCCGCCTCCACGGTGCCGGTGACGCTCACGACCCAGGGTTCGGCCACGACGACGACCATGGCGACGCCGCCGGCCGGCAGTTTCCCCGGCGTGCAGCAGGCGGTGATCACGACGCCCGCGCCCGCGCGCGGGCCCGTGCTCGCGGCACTCCCGCCCGATGGCGGCGCGCGCGACTGGCCGCGCTATGTGCCCGGCGCGCGCGGCGAGGATCGCAATCTCGGCATTGCCGGCGAGCGGGTTATGCCGGATCCCGGCGTGCCGCTCGCGTGCCTGCCCGCGCCCGTGCGGCGCGCACTGAACGACGTCGCGCTGCGCTTCGGGCCGGTTCTGGTGCGCTCGACCCATCGCGGCAATGGCTCGTTCGTGCGCACCGATGCCTGGCGGGGCTCCTATCATCGCGACTGCCGCGCCGCCGACTTCCGCGTGTCCGGCAATCCGGCGGCGATTCTGGCGTTCCTGCGCGCGCGCCACGAGCTCGGCGGCGTCAAGCGCTACCGCAACGGCCTGTTCCACATCGATAACGGCCCGCGCCGCAGCTGGTAACGCGGTCCGCCGGCCGACCGATCAAGCGGCCTGATCGAGCCATCATTTCCCTGAATTTGTCGCAAGCCCGGTTCTCGGCCAACGTGCCGCGCCAGATTTCTTGGCCGCGCCAAGGCAGGAGAATACGATGCTACTCGTCGGCATGCTCGACAGTCCCTATGTGCGCCGCGCCGCGATCGCGGGCACGGTGCTGGGGGTCGATTTCGAACATCAGTCGGTGTCGGTGTTCCGGCACATGGACCGCTTTCGGGCTATCAATCCGCTGATCAAGGCTCCCTCGCTGGTCGCCGACGACGGCACGGTGCTGATGGAATCCCAGCTGATCATCCAGCATATCGAGGACGTGGCGGGGCGCAGCCTCAGGCCGGCCGATCCGGTGGAGCGGCTGCGCGACCTGCGGGCAACAGGCCTTGCCATTGTCACGTGCGAGAAGGCCATCGCCATCGAATACGAGCGCAAGCGGCCGGACGCCATCCGCTACCAGCCCTGGCTCGACCGGGTCGCCGAGCAGCTGCAGGAGGCGCTGGCGGCGCTGGACATGGTCGCCGGCGATCGCTGGAAGAAGCTGCCGGAGCGCTGGACCCACGGCGCCATCGGGGCGGCGGTGGCCTGGGGCTTCATCCGCTTCACCATCCCCGACGCGGTAGCGGCGGACGCCTTCCCGGCGCTTGCCGCCCATGCGGCGCGCTGCGAGGCGACGGACCTGTTCAAGCACTGGCCGATCGACCGCGAGAGCCCGTGAGGCGTGGCGCGGGCGCAGTGAGCTCAGGAACGGCGATGCGAATGTCGCTGCATCACCTCTCCCCGGCGGGGAGAGGTCGACCGAAGGTCGGGTGAGGGGCAAGGCCCAGGCCGCGAAACGCTCTCCCCCTCTCCCGTTCCTCGCTCTGCTCGGAACGACCTCTCCCCACCGGGGAGAGGTGATGGGGCGGCGTCCATTTCTGCCAGCCCGATCAGGGCGCAGGAGCCTGCGCCCTGAAACGAAAAAAAAGGCCGCCCGGTGGGCGGCCTTTTCTGATGCTGCAATGCGCGTGGGATCAGCGCGAATAGAACTCGACGACCAGCGAGGGTTCCATCTGGGTCGCGTAGGGGACCTCGGACAGGGTCGGGACGCGGGCCAGCGTCGCGGTGCCCTTGTGATGGTCGGCGCTGATGTAGTCCGGCACGTCGCGCTCACCCGACTGGATGGCCTCCATGTACAGGATCATCTGGCGCGAGGATTCCTTCACCTCGACCACATCGCCCACCTTGACGACGTAGGAGGGGATGTTGACGCGGCGACCGTTGACCTTGACGTGGCCGTGGTTGACGAACTGGCGGGCGGCGAAGACGGTCGGCACGAACTTGGCGCGGTAGACCACCGCGTCGAGACGGCGCTCGAGCAGGCCGATCAGGTTCTCGCCGGTATCGCCCTTCACGCGGACGGCCTCGGTATAGGTCGCGCGGAACTGCTTCTCGGAGATGTTGCCGTAGTAGCCCTTCAGCTTCTGCTTGGCCTTCAGCTGGGTGCCGAAGTCCGAAAGCTTCTGCTTGCGGCGCTGGCCGTGCTGGCCCGGGCCGTATTCGCGGCGGTTCACCGGGCTCTTCGGACGACCCCAGATGTTCTCGCCCATACGGCGATCGATCTTGTACTTGGCATTATGACGCTTCGACATCGCGTGTCCCTTGTCGTTCTCATCGATAGGAGACGCGCCCTCCTCTTGTCAGCCGGCCGGAACCGGGAGACACGACAGATCAGCCACAGGGGCCGATCGCGGGTGCGTGAAACCTGTCGCATCGCCGAAACGATCCGTCAGGAAGCGGCGTCCTTAGCCGCGACGCCCTCCGATGTCAATGAAGCGGCAGCGGCTCGACGCGCGTTTCGGCGAGGCCGAAGCGGCCGAAGACGCCGGAAAGGCTGGCGAGCGCCATGCCGCCGGTCAGCAGGGCCGTCGCATAGGGGGCGTCCGCGCCCGTGCCTGGGCCGAGGATCTGGGTGACACGGCGGGCGATGGCGGGGGCGGGGTCGAGCCACTGGACCGGCCAGGGCGCGAGCTGCCGGAAGACATCCACCAGCAGGGGGTAGTGCGTGCAGGCGAGGGCGACCGTGTCGGTGCGCCGTTCGCCGTCGGTGACGAAGCAGGGCGCGATCTCTGCGGCGATGGCCGCCATGTCCGCCTCGCCGCCACGCATGGTGGTTTCGGCGAGGGCGGCGAGCCGCGGCGAACCCACCAGCGTCACGGCGCAGCCGCCCCCGAACTCGGCGATCAGCGCGCGGGTATAGTCGCGGGCGACGGTGCCGGGGGTCGCCAGCACGCTGACCATGCGGCTCGCGGAGGTTTCGCAGGCAGGCTTGATGGCCGGCACCGTGCCGACGAAGGGCAGATCGAAGCGCGCGCGCAGATGCGGGAGCACAAGCGTCGATGCCGTGTTGCATGCGATGACCACGCAGTCCGGCCGGTGGATCGCGATCAGGCGCTCCATGACGGCGAGGACGCGGGCGACGAGGTGATCCTCGGACAGGCCGCCATAGGGGAAGGCGGCATCATCGGCGCAATAGACGAAACGGGCGTCGGGCCGGGCCTTGGCGAGTTCGCGGTGGACCGTGAGCCCGCCGAGGCCGGAATCGAAGACGAGGATGGTCGGCGGGCGGGTGGCGAGGTCGGCGCGCGGATGGAGGGGCTGTTTCATGCCGGCCAGGGGATCGAATGCAATGAGCATCACGCACCTTCACGCAACAAACGGCGGAATTCTGGCGGCAAAGCGTTAAGGTTTCGCGAGTCTCTCCAGCGGGCCGCCGAAGCGCCGCTCGGCAACGCTGCCACGCGCCGATCCGCCGTTGACGCAGGGCGGGATTCCCGGTCATTCAATCGTTCAAATGCCGGGAGGATAAGAGATGCATCAGCCGCCGAAGCCGTATGAGCTCGCCAAGCGCCTGCGCGCGGGCGAGAGCCTGTTCACCGCCTGGATGAGCATGCCCGAGCCGCTGATCGCCGATCACGTGGCGCGCGAGGGCTTCGACGCCGTCACCTTCGACATGCAGCACTCCTCCATCGACCTGCTGTCGGCCATGCGCGGCATCTCCGCCGTCAACCATGCCGGCAAGCCGGCCGGCGTGCGCATCGCGCTGGATGCCTTCGGCGACGGCGCGCGGCTGCTCGACGTCGGCGCCGAGATCATCATCGCGCCGATGATCAATTCGGTCGCGGATGCGGAGAAGTTCGTGTCGGCGGTGAAGTACCCCCCGCTCGGCGGCCGCTCGTGGGGCGGCAACCGCTTCCAGCAGCTCACCGGCATGAACCCGCAGGACTACCTCCGGCAGGCCAACGAGATGACCGTGACGCTGGCCATGATCGAGACGACGGCGGCGCTGGCGGCTGTCGACGACATCCTGGCGGTGCCGGGCATCGACGGCGTCTTCGCGGGCCCCTCGGACCTGTCGATCACCCTGCTCAAGGGCGAGAAGCTCGACCCGAACAACCAGGTGGTGAAGGACGCATTCGCCAAGATCATGGCGGCCGCGAAGAAGGCCGGAAAGCTCACCGGCTGCTATGCGCCGAGCCCGGAGCGGGCGAAGGAACTGGCAGCCGAGGGCTGGGGCTTCATCACGCTGATCAATGACAGCCTGATGGTGCGCGGCGGCGCGCAGAATGCGCTGAAGGTCGTGCGCGGCTGATAAGGTACTTCCGCCACGCACGCAGCGCGGATTGACCCGGCTCAACGACGCGGCGCGAGCGTCATGCGAGGAGAAGGCTCCCCCGACCGCCCGGCGGAGCCTTCCGATGCGCAGTCTTTTCGTCCTGATGTTCATGCTGGCCGCGACGGTGTTCGCGGGCACGTTCGTCATCGTCGTGGTCGCGACCCCCGGCCTTTACGATCAGGGCATGTCGGCCATTCCGGTCGCGGTCGGCCTTGGCGTGCTGGCGGGGGTGCCGGCTGCCTATGTCGCCGCGCGGATCATCTGGCGGGCCAGCGGCGCTACCTGAGCATCAGCCGAGCGTCTTCAGGAAGCCCGCGAAACGCATCAGCCCCTCGGGCCAGGGCCCGTGGCCGGAGGACTGGTTGATGCGGCCGGCATCGCCGGCGTCCGACAGGGCCGAGCCCCAGGCGTAGCTGAGGTCTTCCGCCCGCTCGTAGGCGCAGTGCGGATCGGAGCGGCTGGCGACCACGACCGAGGGAAAAAGCAGGGGATCCCTGGGGATCGGCGCGAAGGCCCGTTCCGCCTCGGGAATGTCCTCGCCCTTCTCGACATCGTGCGGGCTGACGAGGAAGGCGCCGGAGACGAGGCCCTTCGGGAACAGCGGCGCGGCATGGACGACGGTCACGACGCCCAGCGAATGGCCGACCAGCACGACGGGCCGCGTGCATGAGGCGACGGCGGTCGCGAGGCTGTCGACCCAGCGCTCCCGGTCCGGGTTCTGCCAGTCGCCGAGATCGACGCGGCGGGCGGTCGGGAGCTTGGCCACCCAGCGCGCCTGCCAATGGTCCTCGCTCGGGTCCGAGAGGCCCGGAACGATCAGGATGTCGGCGTCGGCGGTGCGCATGGGGTCAGTCCGGAAGCACGGGGAGGCCTTCCAGCCGTGCGGCTGAAATCAGAGCCCGGTCGAGTGTTGCGAGCGGCAGCCCGGTCCTCATGGCTGCATCGATGTAGCTGGCGTCGTAGGGGCTGAGCCGGTGACGCCGGGACAGGCGCTCGATCGCTTCGAAGCAATGCGCGGCAGGGAGATCGAGTGTCTGCACCGCCATGAAGGCCAGCGTGTCCAATGCCTGATCGGCTGCGTCCTGCGTGATCGTGGCGCGCTGCACCTTGCGGCGGAAGACATGCATGACCTCAAGCGCCCATATGGGCGGTACGACGAGCCCCGGCAGCATGAGCACCGCGAGATGGGTCGCGGAGAATTCGCCCCGTTCGTCGGGGGACAGAGCGGCTACCGTGATCGAGGCGTCGAGAACGGCGCTCACCGCCGGCCTTCGTCGCGCAATTCCCGAATCTCGTCGAGCGTGAAGGTCACACCTTCGTCCTTGAACCGCTTGCGAACGGCCTCGATCCGCCGGCGCAATTCGTCGGGATCGTGCCGCCGCTGGATCGGCACGATCTGCACGAAGGGTTCGCCACGCTTCGTGACGATGACCTCCTCGCCGGCGGCGGCGCGCTCGGCAAGCGCTGAAAACTGGTTCTTCGCTTCGAGAATGCCGACCTTCACGACATCATGATCCATCTGGCTATCTTGCTGGCCAGACTAACATGAATGTCCCGGTCCGTCACGCCTCCCCGAACACCCGGCGGAAGATCGTGTCCACATGTTTGAGGTGGTAGCCGAGGTCGAACTTCTCCTCGAGCTCGGCCTCGGACAGGGCCTTGCGCACTTCCGGGTCGGCCTTGAGCAGGGTCAGGAAGTCGCCTTCGCCGCGCCAGACCGGCATGGCGTTGCGCTGGACCAGCCGGTAGGAATCCTCGCGGGAGACGCCCTTCTGGGTCAGCGCCAGCAGCACGCGCTGCGAATGGACGAGGCCGCCGAGCCGGTCGAGGTTCTTCTGCATGTTGGCGGGATAGACCAGCAGCTTGTCGATGACGCCGGTCAGGCGGACGAGGGCGAAGTCGAGGGTGACGGTCGCATCCGGGCCGATCATGCGCTCGACCGAGGAGTGCGAGATGTCGCGCTCGTGCCAGAGGGCGACGTTCTCCATGGCCGGCAGCGCCATGCCGCGCACAAGGCGGGCAAGGCCCGTGAGGTTCTCGGTCAGCACCGGGTTGCGCTTGTGCGGCATGGCCGAGGAGCCCTTCTGGCCCTCGGAGAAATACTCCTCGGCTTCCAGAACCTCGGTGCGCTGGAGATGGCGGATCTCGGTCGCCAGCCGCTCGACGCTGGAGGCGACGACGCCGAGCGTCGCGAAGAACATGGCGTGGCGGTCGCGCGGGATGACCTGCGTCGAGACCGGCTCGACCTTCAGGCCCATGGCCTTGGCGACATGTTCCTCAACGCGGGGGTCGATCTGCGCGAAGGTGCCGACAGCACCGGAAATGGCGCAGGTGCGAATTTCCTCGCGGGCCGCCTGAAGGCGGGCGAGGCAGCGGTCGAACTCGGCATGGGCCTGCGCCAGCTTGATGCCGAAGGTGGTCGGCTCGGCGTGGATGCCGTGGGAGCGGCCGATGGTCGGGGTCAGCCTGTGCTCGAAGGCGCGGCGCTTGAGGGCGGCGAGCAGCGCCTTGACGTCGGCGATCAGCAGGTCGGAGGCGCGGACGAGCTGGACGTTGAGGCAGGTGTCGAGCACGTCCGACGAGGTCATGCCCTGATGGACGAAGCGCGAATCCGGGCCGATGAACTCGGCGAGATGGGTCAGGAAGGCGATGACGTCGTGCTTCACTTCGCGCTCGATGGCGTCGATGCGCTCGACGTCGAAGGTCACGTCCTTCGCCTTGGCCCAGATATTGGCAGCGGATTCCTTCGGGATGACGCCGAGCTCGGCGAGCGCGTCGCAGGCATGGGCCTCGATCTCGAACCAGATCCGGAACTTGGTCTGCGGGTCCCAGATGGCGGTCATTTCGGCGCGGGAATAGCGCGGGATCATGGGACTGGCCTCGGCGGTTCAGGGACGAGGCGCGGCTTAGCAGGGATGGCGGTTCGGGACAATCCGAACGGGGTTCAGCGCCGGTGGGCCTGCCAGAACATCAGCGCCATGGCGCCCGGAACCGCGACGCCGAAGGGCCACCAGAGGCGGAAGGCCGTGGTCAGGTAGAGATAGAGCGCGCCGGCGACCCCCATCAGGTGATGGACCAGCTGCATCTGCCCGTCATGGTCCTCGCCGAAGGCCAGCACGCGGTTGTGGACGGCGAAGGCGATGCCGCATGCGGCCAGCATGGTGGCGATGGCGCCGAGGAAGACGATGCCGAGCCAGAGCGCCATGGGCAGGCCGGGGCGGCGCGCCTTCAGCCATTCCATGGCCCGCCAGAACAGCGTCATGCCCGGCAGAAGCGGCAGGGATTGCAGCGCGACCACGGTGAGGCTGCGCCATGACGGCGCGTGTCCCGCGAGGTGGACGCCGATGCCGGCGGCAAGGCCGGCCAGCAGCATGGCGACGATGCCGGCGCGCCATGATCGCGCCCAGGCGCCGCTCGTATCGGCCGGCGGCGGGCCGTTGCGCTTCGACGATGCCCTGGCGGACGGCTTGCCGGCACGGCGCGGCCTGCCGGCGGCAGGGCCTGCTTCGTTCCGGTCCAGTGCTGCGCCACGTGCCGCCATGGGGATAGTTTTACGCCAGGGCCGTTGACGATGGCTGAATCGGCGACGGACTTATCCCCAGGGTCTGAAACTGCCTCATCCTGTCGCCTGAACGACGGCCATCCGGGCCGTGGGACGGTACGGGAGGCGGCTATGACGGAGACGATGGAGGCAGTTGCCGGGGCGGAGCAGTTCGCGGTGCGGGCGCATCGGCTCACGGTCGGCGGCGCGGCCGTGCCGTTCCGCCAGTCGCCCCATGGCGGGATCAGGATGAAGCCGCTCTTCCTCGTGATCCACTACACGGCGGGCCTGTCGGCGACATCGGCGGTGAACTGGTTCCTCGATCCGCGCGCGAAGGCCTCGGCCCATCTCGTCATCGGCCGGCAGGGCGCGGCGACGCAGCACATGGCGTTCGACCGCACGTGCTGGCACGCGGGGCAGAGCGCGTGGAAGGGGCTGGACGGGCTCAACGGCCATTCCATCGGCATCGAGATCGTCAATGCCGGCAAGCTCGCGAAGGGGCCGGGCGGGCGCTGGCAGACCTGGACCGGGGAGGCGATCCCGGACAGCGAAGTGATGGTCGCGCGGCACCGGAACGAGGCGGCGGAGACTGGCTGGCACGCCTATAGCGGGAGCAGATCGCGGCGGTGGTCGAGATCGGGTCGGCGCTGCACGCGACCTACGGTTTCCGCGACGTTCTGGGGCACGAGGACATCGCGCCGCGCCGGAAAGTCGATCCGGGGCCGGCCTTTCCGCTGAGAAGCGTCGCCGCGCGCATCCTTGGGAGGGCGTGAGATGGAGGCGTCAGACCATCGTGCCGCGCGCGGCCTCGGCCGCCTCGCGGATCGCGGCGATGCGGGTGGCATAGCCGGCGGCGCCGCCCTTGAACACGGCCGAACCGGCGACCAGCACGTCGGCGCCGGCGGCGGCAAGCGGGGGAGCGGTCTGCGGCGTCACGCCGCCATCGACCTCGATCAGGATGTCGCGGCCGGCCGCCATCTGGCGGATGCGCGCGACCTTCTCGACCTGCGATTCGATGAAGGCCTGGCCGCCGAAACCGGGATTGACGCTCATGACCAGGACGAGGTCGACGAGGTCGAGGACATATTCGATGACGCTTTCGGGCGTTCCCGGATTGAGCGAGACGCCGGCCTTCTTGCCGAGCGCGCGGATGGCCTGAAGCGAGCGGTGGAGGTGCGGGCCTGCCTCGGCATGGATGGTGATCACGTCGGAGCCCGCCTTGGCGAAAGCTTCGAGATAGGGATCGGCCGGGGCGATCATCAGATGAACGTCGAAGACCTTGGTCGAATGGGGGCGCATCGCCTTGATGACATCCGGGCCGAAGCTGATGTTCGGCACGAAATGGCCATCCATCACGTCGAGATGCAGCCAGTCGGCTCCGGCCGCGTCGACGGCGCGGACTTCCTCGCCGAGCATGGCGAAATCGGCCGCGAGGATCGAGGGGGCGATGAGGATGGGGCTGGTCATGGCGGGCTCCGTTGGCGGCGCGCGTAGCACGGGGAGGGCGGTGCGGCAACGCGGCGCTGCCCGACGGGCCTCTGCATGGCCGCCATCGCTTGCGGCTCCGCCGGGGCGGCGGCATTGTCGCCGCGAACGGATTGGCAAGCGATGACCGACATTCAGGATGTTCTCGTACTCGGCGCCGGCATGGTCGGCGTCTCCACGGCGCTGCATGCGCGGATGCGCGGACTGCACGTCGTGCTGGTCGACCGGCGGGGGCCGGGCGAGGAGACCAGCTACGGCAATTCCGGCGTGATCGACGGCGGCAATCTCTATCCCGTGGCCATGCCGCGCGACGTGCCGACGCTGTTCAAACATGCGCTGAACCGGCAGACGGCCTCGCACTACCACCCGGCGGCGCTTCCGAGCGTCGCCAGCTGGATGCTGGACTACTGGCGCTGGTCGGCCCCCGAGAGACTGGAGGACACCGCGCGCGTCATGCGGCCGTTCTTCGCCGACGCGGTCGGCTCGCACCGCGAACTGATGAAGATCGCCGGGGCCGAACGCTATTTCCGGCAGGATGGCTGGCTGGAGCTCTACCGCCTGCCGCAGAGCCTCGCGGCGCAGGACCGGCGACTGGGCCTGTCGAAGGAATACGGCATCCGCAACGTCAAGCTGACGCGCGACGAGACGCTGGACCTCGAGCCGCACCTGAAACCGGCCTTCGCGGGTTCGATCTGGTGCCAGGACGCCGATACGGTGTCGAGCCCCGGCGGCGTCACCAAAGCCTATGCGGAGGCCTTCGCCAAGGCCGGCGGGCGCATCGTCATCGGCGATGCCATGACGCTGAAGAAGGTGCTCGGCGGCTACGAGGTCGAGACATCAGAGGGCACGATCAGGGCCCGGCAGGTGGTGGTGGCGCTCGGACCGTGGGCCGGCGACCTCGTCGCGAAGTTCGGCTACCGCGTGCCGCTCGGGGTGAAGCGCGGCTATCACCGGCATTATGCACCGAAGGGCAATGCCTTCCTCAACCGGCAGATATGCGACGAGGATGTCGGCTACGTGCTCTGTCCGATGGAACAGGGCGTGCGCCTGACGACGGGCGTGGAGATCGCGCTGCGCGATGCGCCCGCGACGCCGGTGCAGGTGGACCGCGCTTTCCGCGCGGCCGCCGACCTGTTCGACCTCGGCGAGCCGGTGGAGGCGGAGCCGTGGATGGGCCGCCGTCCCGCGACGCCGGACTCGCGGCCGATCATCGGGGCGGCCCCGCGCCACGAGGGGATGTGGTTCGCCTTCGGCCACGGCCATTGGGGCTTCACGCTGGGGCCGGCCACCGGCAAGGCGCTGGCGAGCGCCATGGCCGGCGAGCCCGTCCATATCGACCTTTCGCCCTATCGCATCGACCGCTGGAAGTGAGCGCCATGCAGGTCGTGATGCTCGCCTTCCCGCGGATGACGCAGCTCGACCTGACGGGGCCGTTCGAGGTGTTCACCCGCTTCAAGGAGCTGAAGGTCGATCTGGTGTGGAAGACGGCGGATGCCGTCGCGGATATTTCGGGGCTGCGCCTCCTGCCGTCGAAGACCTTCGCCGACTGTCCGCCGGCCGACATCCTGTTCGTGCCGGGCGGCCCTGGCCAGATGGACCTGATGGAGGACGCCGAGACGCTGGACTTCCTGCGCCGGCAGGCGGCGGGCGCGACCTGGGTCACGTCGGTCTGCACCGGTTCGCTGGTGCTGGCGGCGGCCGGCCTGATGACCGGCTATCGCGCCACCTGCCACTGGTCCTCGATCGACCAGCTCGCGCTGTTCGGCGTCGAGCCGGTGGCCGAGCGCGTGGTGGTGGACCGCAACCGCGTGACCGGTGCGGGCGTCACGTCGGGTATCGATTTCGGGCTGACGCTTGCGGCCATGCTGTTCGGCGAGGAGCGCGCCCGGCAGGCCCAGCTCGGCATGGAATACGATCCGGCGCCGCCCTTTGCCGGCGGCACGCCGTCCACCGCGCCGAAGGAGACGGTAGAGGCGGTGACGGCGGCGCTGGCCTCGTTCATCGCGCAGCGGCGCGCGATCTCGGAACGGGCGGCCGACGCGCTCAGGCGGTGATGTCGACGAGTCGCCAGTGCGGCGCCGCGACAGGGCCGCCTTTGGCGGAGGAGCGGATGCGGTCACTTTCAGATGCGCGGATGCGGTCGGCCTCGAAGGGCGCGAGCACGCCGTCGAAGACGACGGCAGGCATGACGGCCCGGCCGACGGTGACGGCGATGTCGTCGGATTTCGCGGGATCGTTGGACGGGTTCTCGGGGTTGAGGCCGCGGCGCGCCAGGGACACGTCGGCGTAATCCGCGCAGGGATAGCCGTTGACCATCTCGATCATGGTGTGCTCGTCGGTTCGCTGCCTCCCTTCCCCGGGGCCGAGCATAGCGCGGGGTGCTTCCCTCACGGTACTTCGGAAGGAGCGCATGGTTTCCGCAATCTGAATCGCCATCGGGGGGAAACGCGGCGATCACGCGTGATCACGCCTGTGCGATATGCGGCCTGAGGCGCTTTCGTTCGGCGCCGGAGACGGATAGACCAAAAAAGCGGCACGGGTTCAGGTGCCGCGGCATCCGCTGGCGGAACCCGAATGCCCGATGTGACCATGACGGCGGCCTTTCTCGCGGGCCTCGTGAGTTTCCTGTCGCCCTGCGTGCTGCCGCTGGTGCCGCCCTATCTCGTCTATCTGACGGGCGCGACGCTGGACGATCTCGCCGAGGCGCAGGAGCGGCCGGGCCTCGTGCGCCGCGCCGTGCTGCTGGCGCTGGTCTTCGTCTCCGGCTTCACCACGGTCTTCGTGCTGCTGGGCGCCTCGGCCTCGGCGATGGGGCATCTGGTCCGGGTCTACTCGGACAAGCTCGCCATGGCCGCCGGCGTCATGATCATCATCATGGGCCTGCATTTCCTCGGCCTGTTCCGCATCCCGCTGCTCTACCGGCAGGCGAAGATGGACATCGCGCCGCCCAAGGCCGGCCCCGTCGGGGCCTATGTGATGGGCCTCGCCTTCGCCTTCGGCTGGACGCCGTGCATCGGGCCGGTGCTGGCGGCGATCCTCGCGGTGGCGGCCTCCGAGATGACCATCCACAAGGGCGCGCTGCTGCTCGCGGTCTATTCCGCCGGGCTCGGCGTGCCGTTCCTGCTGGCGGCGGTGGCGATCAAGCCGTTCCTGAAATTCGCGGCGGCCGTCCGCCATCGCATGCGGGCGGTCGAGATGGTGATGGGGCTCCTGCTGGTGGCGACCGGCATCGCCTTCCTGACCGGCAAGATGAGCGCGATGGCCTTCTGGCTGCTCGAGACCTTCCCGGTTCTCGGCACGATCGGCTGAGCGCGCCGTCAGCGCTCCTTCATCAGGTCGCGAAACCGGGCGATGTCGCGCTCGACCAGCGGCGGCACGACGTCTGGCGAAAGGTCCGCCTCCGCCGGGACCTGCGCGGTCATCTCGCCGAAGCGGGCGCGGACGAAATCGCTGGCGACTGCCGCGCGGATCGCCGCATTGAGCCGTGCGACGATGGGGGCAGGCGTGCCGGCCGGCACGAAGATGGCGTTCCAGCTCTGCATCTGGAAACCGGGCAGGCCGGCTTCGGTGGAAGTGGGAACGCCCGGCAGGGTTGCCGCCCGCCCGGGCGAGGCGACGGCGAGGCCGCGCGCCTGGCCGGCCGAAATGGCCGGCGCGACGGAGGTCGCGGCATCGCAGACGCCGTCGATATGGCCGCCGATCAGGTCGTTGAGCGCCGGGCCCGCGCCGCGATAGCTGACAAGCGTGATGTCGACCCTGGCCTCGGCGAGGAAGGCGCGGCAGATCAGGAAATTCTGCGAGCCGACGCCGGCATGGCCGAGCCTGACAGCGCCGGGATTGGCGCGCGCGTGTTCGATGAGCCCGGCCAGCGTCTGCGCCGGGAAATCCCGCTTCACGGCGAGCACCGAATAGGTACGCGCGACGAGGCCGACCGGCGCGAAGGAGGCTGGTGTGTAGCGCAGGTCCGGATAGATGGAATAGGCGGCGGCATTGGTGCCGGAATTGCCGATGAAGATGGTGTAGCCGTCCGGCGCGGCGCGCGAGGCCCGGGTGAGAGCGGTGGTGCCGCCGGCACCGCCGACATTCTCGTGAACGATGCGCTGGCCGAGATGTTTCGCCATCTCCTCCGCGACGATGCGGGCGATGACATCCGATGCGCCACCGGCCGCGAAAGGCACGATCATGGTGATGGGGCGGGTGGGATAGGCCTCCTGCGCGGCGCTCGCCGTTCCGAGCGCCAGCACCAGTCCGAGGGCAATCGGCATTCGCATGGTCTTGTCCTCCCGCATGGCGGGCCTGTTCGCCGGCCCCTTGAATGCAGAACCCCGCCCGGATGGTCCGGGCGGGGCTTGGTCTGGCGAACCTTCCCGCCAGCCGGCAGGTCAGTTCGAGGCGCGATCCTCGACATAGGTGATCTTGCCGTCGGCGCCGCGACGCCACGTGTAGGTCACGTAGTCGGCACGGGTGATGTCACCCTTCTTGTCGTAGGAAATGTCGCCGATCACAGTCTTGAACACGTGGCCCGAGCGCATGAACTCGGCCATTTTCTGCGGATCGGCGGAATTGGCGCCAACCGCCGCCTGGGCGAGGATCTGCACCGCCGCGTAGCTGTAGAGCGTGTAGGCCTGCGGCTCGAAGCGACGCGCCGCGCGGAACTTCTCGACGATCGCGCGCGCCTCGGGGCGGTTGCGCGGGTCCGGCGGGAAGGTCATCAGCGTGCCGACCGCGCCGGGACCGGCGATGGCGGCGAACTCGTCGTCGGCGATGCCGTCGCCCGACATGAGCGGGGCCTGGACGCCCTGGTCGCGCATCTGGCGGACGATCAGGCCGCCCTCGGTGTGCAGGCCGCCCCAGTAGACGACGTCGACATTGGCCGCCTTCAGCTTGGAGATCAGCGCCGAGAAGTCCTTCTCGCCGGTGTTGACGGCTTCATAGAGCACTTCCTTGAGGCCGGCGGCGTTCATGGTCCGCTGGGTCTCGTCGGCGAGGCCTTTGCCGTAGGTGGTCTTGTCGTGGACGATGGCCACGCGCTTGCCGGCATACTGGCGAGCGAGGAAGGCACCGGCCACCGCGCCCTGCTGGTCGTCGCGACCGCAGGTGCGGAAGGTGTTCCACAGGCCGCGCTCAGTCAGGCGCGGGTTGGTCGAGGCGGGCGAAACGGCGACGACGCCGTTCTCGGCATAGACCTCGGAGGCCGGAATCGAGACGCCCGAGTTGAAGTGACCGACGACCCACTTGACGCCGTCGCCGACGAACTTGTTGGCGACGCTGACGCCCTGACGGGGATCGGAGACGTCGTCGCCGACGGAGAGCACCAGCCGCTGGCCGAGAACGCCGCCGGCGGCGTTGATGTCCTCGACGGCCTGCTCGGCGCCGTGGCGGAGCTGCGCGCCGAAGGAGGCGTTAGGGCCGGTAATCGGCCCGCCGACGCCGACGCGGATCTGCGCGCTGGCGGGAACCGCCATCGCCAGGCCCATGCCGAGCGCAAGCCCGGCGAGGAGTTTGGTCTTCATCTCTCATCCTTCCCAAGAGAGTTCACGATGTAGCCCGATAGGCCCCCGTGAGGGCCGCAAAGCAGCCCTTGAACGGGATCGAACACGCTTTCGCGCCGATTGTCAGCCCGTCCCGGCGGACTTGTTGGCGCATCAGGGTTTTTCCGTATCAGCGGCCAGCGGCGTGGCCCGCTCCTTCCAGGAGAACAGGCCGTCGCGCTCGTAAAGCCACCAGTATTGCTGTACCATCTGCCGAGCGCGCGTCATGCGCCAGGCGGCGAGGCCGATGGCGCCGACCACCAGCGTGTCGACGACGTAGTAGCGCAGCGACAGGAGCGTGCCCTCGAACAGGGCGAAGTGGAAGAAGCGTACCGCGGCGCCGAGCAGCAGCAGGAAGACGATGGTGCGACCGGCATCGCGCCATGTCTCGGCGCAGGCCCTGCCGGTGAGAAAAGCGAGGCTGCCGCCGATCACCACAGTGACGAGCAGGAACAGCCAGATCGACGGTTCTTCGTAGAGGATGCCCTGCATCTCAGCCGCCTCTTTCAGGCCGGTTTGGCGTCGCTTCGGGGCTGCGGCGGCGGGTCAATGGCGGCCGCCTTCGAGATAGGCCGCCTTGACCTCCTCGCGGGCGAGAAGCTCGGTGCCGGTGCCGGTCATGGTGACGGCGCCATTGACCAGCACATAGCCCCGGTGAGCGAGCTTCAGCGCGTGATAGGCATTCTGCTCGACCAGGAAGACGGTGAGGCCCTCCTGCCGGTTCAACTCGCGGATGGCGTTGAAGATGCCGGCGACGATCAGTGGCGCGAGGCCGAGCGAGGGCTCGTCGAGGAGCAGCAGCTTCGGCCGCGACATCAGCGCGCGGGCGATGGCGAGCATCTGCTGCTCGCCGCCGGACAGCGTGCCGCCGCGCTGTTCCTGCCGCTCCTTGAGCCGCGGGAAGAGGGCGAAGACCTTGTCGAGATCGTCGGTGAAAAAGGCGGGGTCGGTGAGGGAGGCCCCCATCTGGAGGTTCTCGAAGACCGACATGCGCGGGAAGATGCGGCGGCCCTCGGGCGACTGGGCGATGCCGCGCCGCATGATCCTGTGGGTCGGCATGCGGGTGATGTCGGTGCCGTCATAGACGACGGTGCCGCGGCGGGCCTGGGGGCTGCCGCAGATGGTCATCATCAGCGTCGACTTGCCGGCACCGTTGGCGCCGATCAGCGTGACGATCTCGCCGGCGGCGACATCGATGTCGATGCCCTTCAGGGCCTGGATGGAGCCGTAATAGGTCTCGACGCCCCGGACGGTCAGCAGCGCGGTCACAGGCCCACCTCCGCCTCGACCTTCTGCACTTCGGTATCGTCGACGCCGAGATAGGCGGCGATGACCTTCGGATCCTCGCGGACGGCGGAAGGCGTGCCGTCGGAAATCTTGGTGCCGTAGTCGAGCACCACGACATGGTCGGAAATCTCCATGACCACGCTCATGTCGTGCTCGATCAGCAGCAGCGAGGTGCCGTGCTCCTTGCGGATGAAGCGGAGGAGATCGTTGAGCACCAGCGATTCCCGAGGATTGAGGCCGGCGGCGGGCTCGTCGAGACAGAGCAACTCGGGGCCCGTGCACATGGCGCGGGCGATCTCCAGCGCGCGCTGGGGACCGTAGGGCAGGTCGCCGGCGGGGTCGTCGGCGCGGTCGGTGAGGCCGCATTTGTCGAGCCAGTAGGCGGCGCGCTCGATGGCCGCCTTTTCCGCGCGGCCATAGGATGGCAGGCCGAGAATGCCGCCGATCGACCAGCCGGAGGCCTGCATCAGCGGGTTGTGCTGCGCGACCAGCAGGTTCTCCAGCACGGTCATGCCGGAGAACAGGCGGATGTTCTGGAAGGTGCGGGCGACCTTCGCCTCGCGGGCGATGCGAAAGTCGGGGAGGCGCTCGAGCAGGTGCTGGCCGCCGCCCGCGCCGTTCATGACGATGCGCCCCTGCGTCGGCTTGTAGAAGCCGGTGATGCAGTTGAAGACGGTGGTCTTGCCGGCGCCGTTCGGCCCGATGACGGCGGTGATCTCGCCGCGCTTCGCCTCGAACGACAGGTCGTTGACGGCGACGAGGCCGCCGAAGCGCATGGTCAGGTGCTCGACCGCCAGGATCGTGTCGGCGCTCATCCGTGGCCCTCCTTGACGAGGGCACCGGATACGGCGCGTCGCGACTTGAGGAAGGCGGTGGGCATGCGCGTCGAGACGAAGCCGCGCGGCTTCCACACCATGATCGTCACCATGGCGAGGCCGAAGATCAGCATGCGGTACTGAACAGGGTCGAAATCCCTGCCGAAGATCGCCTTCATCCAGTCGAGCTCGCGCAGGAGCTCGGTGCCGCCGATCATCGCCACGGCGGCGATGGCGGTGCCGACCAGCGAGCCCATGCCGCCGAGCACCACGATGGCGAGGATCACCGCCGATTCCATGAAGGTGAAGCTCTCCGGCGAGATGAAGCCCTGCCGCGCGGCAAAGAACGAGCCGGCGAAGCCGCCGAACATGGCACCGATGGCGAAGGCGGTGAGCTTGGTGTTGACGGTGTTGATGCCGAGCGAGCGGCAGGCGATCTCGTCCTCGCGCAGTGCTTCCCAGGCGCGGCCGACGGGAAGCTTGCGCAGCCGGTTGGTCACCCAGGCGGTGATCAGCGCCAGCGCGACGATCAGGTAGAACAGGAAGATCGTGCGGTAGACCGGCGTGAAGGGCAGGCCCCATTGCGCGGCGAAGCCGGTTGGCGCGGCGGTAAACGGCGTGCCGAAGAATGACGGCCGGGGGATCGAGGAAATGCCCTCGTAGCCGTTGGAGAATTCCTTCCAGTTGATCAGCACGAGGCGGATGATCTCGCCGAAGGCCAGTGTGACGATGGCGAGATAGTCGCCTCGCAATCGCAGGACCGGAAAGCCGAGCAGCACGCCCCAGAAGGCGGCGAGGATGCCGGCCAGCGGCAGGCAGATCCAGAAGGCCCAGACGCCGAGGCTGGGGAAGGTCGCCGGGATCACCTGGGTCGCGAGCAGGGCATAGGCATAGGCGCCGACGGCGTAGAACGCTACGTAGCCGAGGTCGAGGAGCCCGGCGAGCCCGACGACGATGTTCAGGCCCCAGGCGAGCATGACGTAGATCAGGATCTGGATGCCGAAATTGTCGATCCATTTCAGCGCGCCGGAACCGCCGACGAGCGAGTAGATCATCAAGGGGTAGATCAGCACGGCGACGAGAGCGGCCGGGGGCAGGGCGGTGGTCAGCACCGGCGGCAGGCGTAAGGTGAATTTCGGCGCGGCGGTCGCGTAGCGGATACGGGTGCCGAGCCAGAGCGAGATGGCGAGCCGGCCGGCGGCGACCGCCAGCACGATGGCGACGAGCAGGCCGAGCCGGGTCTCGATGATCAGCCGGTTCTGCATGTCCTGCGCGGTCTTGAAGCCGATTAGCGGCCCGAACACGCCGAGCGCGATAATGCCGGCGAACAGCGCATCCTTGAGGGCGGCGGGAAAGGCCTCGGCGAGCGAGGGGCGGGCAGGTTCGGCGGCGGCGGGAGCGGTGGCGGCAACGAGCGCGGGCCAACGGCGGCTCCGGTCAACAGCACCGTGCCGAGGACAAGCCACTTTTTGGTGGTCATGAAAGCGGCAGCGACCTCGCCGAGTGTGGCCATCGTACCCCATGAGGCGGCGGGCACCGTCACGGCCGCACCGCTCACGGTGGCTGCCAAGGTCGAGGGCGCCGGCGACACGGCGTGCGTTCCCAGAATCGAACCCAAGGCCGCCGCAGTTGAAACCACCCCGCGACGGGCCAACTCGTGCCGAAGGCGGTTCAGCGCCCGATCCACGCGCATTCGGGCGGCGTTCTCACCGATGCCCAAGGCACGACCTACCGCGGTCAGTGGCTGGTTCTGAAACACGCGGAGCACCACTGCCTCGCGGTCCGCCGCGGACAGGCGGTGCATGGCTTCATCCAATAGCGGGCGAAGTTCGGCCCAATCTGGTGGAGGGGAACCCGGGACTTCATTCATAGCATGGGCGCGTTGTTCCCGGGCCAGCCGGCGTTTCTCGGACCGCTGGCTGCGGGCGGCGACATTCCTCGCGGTCGTGTAGAGCCAGCCGGCGAGGGACCGGTGGTTGGTCAGCCGACGGGCCTTTCTAGCCAATTCCACGAACACGGCCTGCGTCACGTCCTCGGCGTGGTGCGCATCGCCTGCCACTTGCCGGAGGGCAGCGGAATGCACCAAGTCGAGGTGCCGTCGCACCAGTTCGGCGAAGGCGGACTCCGCGCCCGTCTGGGCAAACTCGCGGAGCAGGCTGGCGTCGTCGTTCATCGGCGTTTCACTGGATAATCCCCATCGGCCAGCTGGACCGCACAGAAAATCACCGCGTTGGCGTCCCTGAGTTAGACCCCAACCCGTTCCCTGTTTCCTCTTTTTCGTCTGCGGTCCTCTGCGCCCTCGGTGGACAACCCAGC
>JAIUOO010000014.1 GCA_020161695.1 Pseudomonadota bacterium
TCGAGGCGCCGGGATCCAGCGCGGTGCCTTCGGCGCAGTTGCCCGACGAGCCCACGTTGATGGAGCGCAGCGTGACGGTGTCGCTGGATGCCCAGGACGGGCAGACCTTGTGGCTGGTGGCGGGCTTGTGGGCCAGCGCTAGCGGCTGGAACCCCTGCGACCCGACGCCGGGCGACGGTAACCGTCCCAGCTTCGGCATCATCTTCGACCTGGAGGACGACTTCCCCGGCTGCCCCGGGCGCACCGTCGTCGACTTCACCTCCACCGCCAAGCTCAGCGCGCTGGAACTCGGCGGCAGCATCACCGGGCTGGTGGGCGAATCGGGGGTGGATTACCGCTTGGCGCTGGCCGCGCAGCCGATCCCGGAACCGTCCACCTATGCGTTGATGCTGGGCGGCCTGTGCGTGATCAACGGCGACAACGACGGATTGAAGCTCAACAGCATTCCCGGCGTGGCCGGTGTCACGTCGGCCTGCAAGTCGGCCAGCGTGCCCATGGGGAACACGTCGGCCAGCGTGCATGACGGTGTGGACCAGGCCGTGGTGCCCTTCCTGGCGGGCTTCCCGTACCTGAATACCCCCAACGCGGGTTCGCAGTAAGCGGCCGCCCCAAGGAGCAACACCATGATGACAACGCTTTTCAAAAGCAGGTTCTGGGCGCTGGGCACCGGTGTCGCCCTGCTGGCTGCCTGTGGTGGCGGCGGCGGCAGCAAAGTCGATTTTGCGCCCGAGATTGGCGAGCAGGTCCTTTGAAATGCGGAGCGCGAGCTCCTTGGCGGCGCGGCGGATGCGGTCGACCATCGCGGGCGCGAGCGAGAAGGCGGGGATGGCGCAGGCGGAGTCGCCGGAATGGATGCCGGCCTCCTCGATATGCTCCATGATGCCGGCGATGAACACATCCTTGCCGTCGCAGAGGCAATCGACATCGACCTCGGTCGCATCCGACAGATAGCGGTCGAACAAAAGCGGGTTCTTGCCCAGCACCGTATTGATCTGGCCGGTCTTGTCGTTGGGATAGCGCGCCTTCACCTCCGAGGGGACAAGGCTGGGCAAAGTGTCGAGCAGATAATCGTCGAAAGCGGTCTGATCGTGAATGATCGCCATCGCGCGCCCGCCCAGCACATAGGAGGGCCGCACGACCAGCGGCAGACCAAGCTCCGCCGCCACCAGCCGCGATTGCTCGACGGAATAAGCGATGCCGTTCTTGGGCTGCTTGAGGCCGAGCCGGTCGAGCAGGCGCTTGAAACGGTCGCGGTCTTCGGCGAGATCGATTGATTCCACCGAGGTGCCGAGAATCGGAATGCCCGCCTTCTGCAAGGCGTCGGCGAGTTTCAGCGGCGTCTGTCCGCCGAACTGCACGATGACGCCCTTCAACGTCCCGCGCGACTGTTCCTTGGCCAGAATTTCGAGCACGTCCTCGGCCGTCAGCGGCTCGAAATAGAGCCGGTCCGAGGTGTCGTAATCGGTCGAGACCGTCTCGGGATTGCAGTTGACCATGATCGTCTCGAAGCCCGCGTCACTGAGCGCGAAACAGGCGTGGCAGCAGCAATAATCGAATTCGATGCCTTGCCCGATGCGGTTCGGGCCGCCGCCGAGAATGACGATCTTCTGACGGTCGGAAGGATCGGACTCGCACACCGTCGCGCCCGCGAAGGGCGTCTCGTAGCTCGAATACATATAGGCCGTTGGCGAGGCGAATTCGGCCGCGCAGGTGTCGATGCGCTTGTAGACCGGGCGCACGTCGAGCGCGTGGCGGCGCGCCGTCACCTCGGCGTCCGGCACGCCGGCGAGCGCGGCCAGTTGCACATCGGAGAAACCGGCCGCCTTGAGCGCACGGAAATTCTCGGCGTCCTGCGGCAGGCCATGCGCCTTCACGCGCGCTTCGAGATCGACGATCTCCTGCAATCTTTCGATGAACCAGCGGTCGATCTTGCAGGCTTCATGAATGTCGTTGTGCGACAGGCCAAGACGCAGCGCCTGCGCCACGACCAGCAGGCGGTCGGGCGTCGGCTTGGCGAGCGCGGCGCGGATCGCATTTTTGTCGTCGCCCTTGCCGAGTCCCTCGATCTCCACTTCGTTGAGGCCCGACAGGCCCGTCTCCAGCGAGCGCAACGCTTTTTGCAGCGATTCGGCGAAGGTGCGCCCGATCGCCATGGATTCGCCCACCGACTTCATCGCGGTGGTGAGGATCGGCTCGGCGCCGGGAAATTTCTCGAAGGCGAAGCGCGGCACCTTGGTGACGACATAATCGATCGACGGCTCGAAAGAGGCCGGCGTCGCGCCGCCGGTGATGTCGTTGGCGATTTCATCGAGCGTATACCCGACGGCCAGCTTCGCCGCGACCTTGGCGATGGGGAAGCCGGTCGCCTTGGAGGCCAGCGCCGAGGACCGCGACACGCGCGGGTTCATCTCGATGACGACGAGGCGGCCGTCCGCCGGATTGACGGCGAACTGAACGTTCGAGCCGCCGGTCTCGACGCCGATCTCGCGCAGCACGCGAATCGAGGCGTCGCGCATCATCTGGTATTCTTTGTCGGTCAGCGTCAGCGCCGGCGCGATGGTGATCGAATCGCCGGTATGCACGCCCATCGGGTCGACGTTCTCGATGGAACAGACGATGATGGCATTGTCCGCCTTGTCGCGGACGACCTCCATCTCGAATTCCTTCCAGCCGAGCACCGATTCCTCGACCAGGACTTCCGTCGTCGGCGAAGCGTCGAGGCCCCGCTCGCAGATCTCGATGAACTCCGCCTTGTTGTAGGCGATGCCGCCGCCGGTGCCGCCCATGGTGAAGGACGGGCGGATGATGGCAGGCAGGCCGATATCGTCGAGCACGTCGATGGCCGCGCCCAGCGACTGGACGACATGACTCTTCGGCGTCTGCAGGCCGATCTTGGTCATGGCCTGCCGGAACCGCTCGCGATTCTCAGCCTTGTCGATGGCGTCCGCCTTGGCGCCGATCATCTCGACGCCGAATTTGGCGAGCACGCCCATTTCCTCAAGCTTCAGCGCCGTATTGAGCGCGGTCTGGCCGCCCATGGTCGGCAGAAGCGCGTCAGGGCGCTCCTTCTCGATGATCTTGGCGACGATCTCGGGCGTGATGGGCTCGATATAGGTGGCGTCCGCCAGCTCCGGATCGGTCATGATCGTCGCCGGATTGGAGTTGACGAGGACGATCCGGTAGCCCTCCTCCTTCAGCGCCTTCACGGCCTGTGTGCCGGAATAGTCGAACTCGCAGGCCTGTCCGATGACGATCGGCCCCGCGCCGATGATCAGGATCGAGGAGATGTCGGTGCGTTTCGGCATGGGTCTCCGGCCTTGTGCAGGCTCGTTCGTGCTTCGCGAGGGCGCGCGGCGCAAAAAAAGAGGCCGGACTCCTCAAGAGCCAGCCTCCCGCAACCGCATACCCTCGAACTGGGTCGCGTGATTAAGCGGCCCCTATAGACGGGTTTCCCCCCGATGGGAAGCCGTGCGACATCGTGCCCACAGAAGTGCGGGGCTCCGTCGATGCGGAACGGCTGCCGCGAGGGTGTCGCGGCGGCCGTCGATGCGCTTGTGCAGGGCCTCCCGATCAGGCCGAGATGTCGAACAGCACCGAAGAACTCGAGGACGAGGACGACTGGCCGGACGCGGAATAGCCTGAGCCCAGCTTGTCCTGGAGCTGTTTCAGGAAGTCCTGAAGCGCCTTGGTGACATCGGAATCGTTGCTGGTGATGGTCAGCGAGGTGGTCGCGCCGTCCTCGCCCTCTCCCGGAGGCGGGCCGGGCGGCGGGCCACCATGCCGCGGACCACCCGGACCGCCGGGGCCACCCGGACCGTTGGCGAACGTGTCGGAGAACAGCTGCTTCAGCTCGTCCGCCTGCTGGCTGGTCAACGACCCCGCTTCGACCTGCGCGTCGATCAGACCCTCGACCTTGGTCTTGGCCTCGTCGGGGCTCGGCGGCGCGGTCCGGGTCGAGGAAAACGAGCCGCGTTCCGGCTTCATCGCCGCGTCGATCGTGTCGAGCGCCGCGGACAGCGCATCCTGATCGGATGCGTCGATCTTGCCGGACGCGACCTGCGACGTCAGGCTGTTCTGCAGCAGATCGCGCGGCGACAGACGCTGCGATCCGAACGAGGACGAGGAGATCGTCGTCGTCATGGGGCCTCCTGGGGAGTTCGGGGACGGGTTACGCGTTCACGTCCACGACCAAGGCGCCAGCGCGATTAACGAGGTGTTATCGACGTTTCCCGATGTGTTTCGTTGCATTTCCCGGCCAAGCCCGCGAAACATCCGGAAACAAAATTCCGGTTCGACGGATCGGGTTTCCTGCCTATTGGTGCCGTCATGTCGCCCGAGCCGCACATCCTTATCGTCGAGGACGACCGCGAGATTCGCGCCCTCACCGCACGCTTCCTCAAGGCCAACGGCTTCCGTGTCTCGATGGCGGGCGACGGCCGCGAGATGGACCGCATGCTCGCCGACAGTAGGATCGACCTGGTCATCCTCGACCTGATGCTGCCGCGCGAAGACGGCCTGTCGATCTGCCGCCGCCTGCGCGCGACGACCAGGCTGCCCATCGTCATCATCTCGGCCAAGGGCGAGGAACTCGACCGCGTGGTGGGTCTCGAGCTCGGCGCTGACGACTACATCGTCAAGCCGTTCGGCTCGCGCGAGGTGCTGGCACGCGTGCGGGCCGTCCTTCGCCGCAGTGCGAGCCAGTCAGCCGACCCAGGTCCGCTCCATTCCGGCGCCTTCCGCTTCCATGGCTGGATGCTCGATTCGCTCCGCCGCACGCTGGTCGACCCGGCGGGCGCGCGCATCTCCGTCACCGACGGCGAGTTCGACCTGCTGCGGGTCTTCTGCCAGCGCGCCGGGCGGCTGCTCAGCCGTGACCAGTTGATCGACCTGACGCAGGGTCGCGCCGCCGGCCCCAATGAACGCAGCGTCGACATTCTGGTGGTGCGCCTGCGCCGCAAGATCGAGACAGATCCGCAAAACCCGCAATTCATCCGCACGGTGCGCTCCGGCGGCTACCTGTTCACGCCGGATGTGGAGGTCCTCTGATGGCACCGCCCGCCCCGCCGCGGTGGCGCCGGTTCTGGCCCTCCGGCATTGCCGCCCAGCTGGCAGTCCTCGTCATCCTCGCGATCATCGCCATACATGCGCTGCTGACCGCTTCGTTCCGGCTCGCCGACCGTAGCGTCTCCCCGCCGGGCGAGGTCACGGGTCGGTTGGCCGCGGTCATCGAAATCCTCGATCGAGCCCCTGTGGATCAGCGACCGGGCCTGCTCGCGGCAGCCGCGGCCGGTCTTCCGCAGCTTCAGCTGGGCCTCGCTTCGGCCAGTGCCACGCTGCACGAGGACACGCGCGACGGGCCGGACGTGCGCCATCTCGGGCGTGCGCTTGGACCCGCCTTCACGGTCAACGCGCTTCGCCCGGACGGGCCCCAGCCCGCGACGGCGACAACCGTGGCCGTCAGGCTGCGCGACCTGAGCTTCGTCATCGCCACCCTGCCCCGTTCACCGCCGCCGCCGGCCGGCCCGCTGATGGCGACTGTCGCCTTTCTGGTCATCTGCGCCGTCCTGCTTGGCGGCTGGGCGGTGCTGGCCCTGACGAGGCCACTCCGCCGCATCGCGGCGGCCGTCGAAGCCTATGGGCCCGGGCAGGCAACCCCTCCGCTCCCCGAAGACGGCCCGCGCGAGGTCCGCACCGTCGCCCGCGCCTTCAACCGGATGCAGGAGCGCATTGCCCGGCTGCTCGACGACCGCACGCGGGCGCTCGCGGCCGTCAGCCACGACCTCAGGACCCCCATCACGCGGTTGCGCCTGCGCGCCGAGGCGATCCCGGACTCCAGCGAACGCGCCCGGACGATCGCCGACCTCGACCAGATGGGCGCGCTGGTCCAGAGCGCGCTCGCCCATCTGCGCGACGGCCAAAGCGACGAGGCCCCGACGGTGGTGGATCTCGCGAGCCTCGTCCAGACCGTGGCCGACCAGCAGGCCGATCTCGGCCGCGACATGCCGGTCACAGTTTCAGAACGCCTCGCCGTTCGCGGCCGGCTGCTGGAACTGGAACGTGCCGTCACCAACCTCGCCGACAATGCCGGCCGCTATGGCCGCGATCCCCGCATCGCGGTTCGCCGGGAAGGCGATGCAGCACTCGTCGAGATCATCGATCAGGGGCCTGGCATTCCCCGGGAGCGCCGGGCGGAGCTGCTGGAGCCCTTCGTACGCGGCGATGCCGCCCGCACCATGAACGATCAAGACGGCTTTGGACTGGGGCTGACGATCGCGCGAACTGTTGCGGAGGCGCACGGCGGCGCGCTGGAACTGGCGGACGGGATCGACGGCGTTTTCATAGCCCGGCTGCGGCTGCCGCTACCCTGACAGACTCGTGCCGTGCCGCGTGGCTAGCGCTGCGGCTCGGGGGCTGCCCGCGGCGAGAGCTTGGCAGCCAGCGTCTGGGCGAGGTTGGCCGCGATGCAGTAATAGCCGCGGTCGACAGGATTGAGCGTGTCGGTCGTGAAAATCTCGTCCATCCGGAGCCGGCCCGAGCCGAGCAGCTCGCTCAGCACATCGTAGCGGCGGAACACCGGCACGCCGGTCTCGGCCGCGACCTCCCGGAGGGCGGCCATGTAATCGCGGTAGAGGGCATAACGGGCGCTGTTGGGCAGCGGCTGGTGATCCATCAGCACCACGTCGATCTCCGCCTCGCGCAGGCGCGCAATGCCCTTGCGGACGATGCGCTTGAAGCGGTCGATTCCGACGTCGTGGATGGCGTCGATCATGCCGGTCTGCCAGATGACGAGCTTCGGCTCCTCGCCGATTACGTCGTGCTCGAGGCGCAGATACATCTGGTGGGCGGAATTGCTGCCGACGCCGGCATTGACCACCTTGATGTCACGGCCCGGCAGAAGGCGGTTGAGCTCTTCCTGGAGCAGCGCGGGATAGGTCCGCTCGTCAGACGACGCGCGCGCGCCCTGCGTCGAGGATGAGCCGAGCGCCACGACATTCAGCACCTGTCCTGCGGCGAGGGCGGCGCGGGCGCGCGGCAAATCCTGCGCGAAGCCGCGGATTTCCTCTCCAACGACGCAGGGCGCAGGCTCGAATCCGTTACCCGTGCCGGTCGCCAGAACCGGGATCGCGGCCATCGAGACGGCAAGACCAGCCAGCGCGAGTCTCATTTTGATCGATACGCTCACGCCGGTCGGGCCTCGTCCAGGGGGCTGCTCTTCTGCGGCTGCACTTTCTGCGTCACGCGACGATACCATTGAAGCACCTGCGCCGTGAGCAGCAAAATGGTGATGCCCGCGACGTTCACAACGACCTGCATCAGGCCGTCACGGCCGATTTCGAAGAATGCGAACGTGCCGAGCAGCGACAGGATGACGCCAAGGCAGAACAGCGCCAGCGAATGGCGCCCGGCTTCCTCCAGCAGGCGTCCGGGCAGGCTCCTCATCCAGCCGGCATCGGTCGGCACGAAGCGCGCGACGATGTAGGCCAGCGACAGCGCATGGGCGAGCCGCCAGAGCGACAGGTTGGTCTTGTCGAGATCGAGGCGGAAATCGTCGGGCAGAACGACATTGCCCAATCCCGGAATGATCGACCAGGGCGCCGCGCTGGCAAAGCCGTAGGCGACCACGGCAATGGCCGCCACGGCCAGCATCCAGTGGCGCGGCAGGCTGACGCCACGCAGCGTCGCATGGCCGCAAACAAGCCCGATCGCAAAGATGAGCTGCCAGGCGAAAGGATTGAAGAACCAGGAACCACCGGTCGACAGGTTCGGCAGCGACCATTCCAGCATCCAGGCCGCCACGTAGAGACCGGCCGAGGCCAGCAGCGCCACCACCGGCGCGATGCGCGCCAGCACCCAGAGCGCCGGCAACATGGCGAGCAGCACGACATAGAGCGGCAGGATGTCCAGGTAGTTCGGCAGGAACAGCAGCGCGGCTGTCTGGAGGATCGTGGTCGCCGGATCCTGGAAGAACGGCAGGATGGATACGTGTTCGTAATAGAGCGGGTTGCCGAACTTCACCGCCATGAAGGCGACGGCGACCGCCATGAACACGAACAGGGCGAGATGGGCGGAATAGAGCTTCCAGATGCGGGCGATGACCTGCGCGGATCCGGGCAGGAGGCCCCGGCGATCCATCACCGAGCCGTAGGCGAAGGCCGCGGAATAGCCGGCGAGCAGCACGAAATACTCGGCCGCGTCAGAGAACCCCATGGCGGAGGGCGTGATGCGCGACAACCAGTTGCCGGCGACGTGGTCGATGAAGATGACCAGCAGCGACAGTCCGCGGAAAATATCGACGCGTGGATCGCGCGGCACCGCCACGGGTGCCGGTGGCGCGGCACCGAGCCAGAACCATGCGTTGAGGGTGGGCGCACTCGCCATGGCTGTCGCGGGTCTCTGGAATGCGTGTCCTTGGGGATGACAGGCACTGTCAGTCGTCCCGCGCAAACTAACACGCCCGGCCCTGGAGGGGACCATGGCCCTGTCACTTTGGAGCCGGGGGCAGTCACGTCTGCGCGATCAGCGCGTCCGGTCCAGCATATCCGAAAGCGCCTCGCGGATCACGTCCGGTCGCTCCATCGGAATGAAATGCGTGGTGCCGGGAACCATTGAGGCCTCGACCTTCGACGCCATGCTCGCGACCCGCGCAAGACCGCCGGAGACGGTCGAGCCGGTCTCGGCCATGAACAGCCTGACGGGCATGGCGAGCCGCGCGAGCGCGCTCCACGAGCCGTGCCGATGCGCGGCGAAGTTCGCGGCCTCCCATTCCGGCGCACAGGCAAGCCTCACGCCATCCGGATCATCGACGAAGCCACCCTCGACATAGCCTTCGAGGAAACCCGGTTGCCAGGTCGAGAAGGCCTTGCGGGTGGAATAGGTCGCCAGCGCCTCGGCCTTCGAGGGGAACAAGGCCCGGCGCTTGAGCGCACCGGCGGCGAGCGGCGTCACGCGCGCCCGCGCACGCGCCCAAGGCGTGTACAGGGCCCAGCGGAGCATCGGCGGCATGAGCACGGGATCGGCGAGGACGACGCCCCTCACCGCAGCCGGCCGGCTGGCAGCCGCGAGAATCGCGGTGATTCCGCCCATGGAATGGCCGGCCAGCACGACCGGCGGCGCGCCCTTCGGCACCCATTGGTCGAGCACGGCGACGAGGTCGCGCGCATAGGGCCACCAGTCGGTCAACGTGTCCGGCATGGTCGGAAGGCGCGACAGCCCGTGGCCGCGCATGTCCAGTGCGACGACCGCGGCGCGCTCGCCGAGCGGCGCGAGGAGCGGCGCATAGGCCGCGGCGTTGAAACCGTTGGCATGGAGGAAGATCAGGTCGGGCGGCGCCCGGTCGTCCCCCCAGCGCAGCGCCGACATCGCTCCGTCGCCGAGCATCAGGGTCACGCGACGGCCGGTGTCGATGGAAGTCTCGGTCATGCTCATGCGCCCCTGCCTACCGGCGATTGTCTCAATCGGCCGGGGCGATTTCCATGGGGACGTTCGGCTCATCCTTGACCTGCGCCAGTGTCAGCACCGTGCGCACGTTGCGCACGTTGGGTGTCGCGGTCAGCGCGCCAACAAAGGTCTGGAAGCTGGAGAGGTCCGGGGCGACGCACTTCATGACGAAGTCGAAATCGCCGGACACCGTGTGGCATTCGCGGATGATCGGCCAGGTGCGAACCTTCTCGACGAAGGCGTTGAGGTCGGCCTCGGCCTGGCTTGCCAGATGCACCATGGCGAAGACGGTGACGCCGTAGCCGAGCTTCTCGCCCGCTACCAGCGCGCGATAGCCCTTGATGACGCCCATCTCCTCGAGCGCGCGCACGCGCCTGAGGCAGGGTGGCGCCGAAATGCCGACGCGGCTCGCCAATTCGACATTGGTGATGCGCCCGTCGGCCTGAAGTTCTTTGAGGATTTTCCAATCGATGGCGTCAAGGCGGGCCTTCACGGGGGCGCGTCTCCGGGCGAATGCGGCTCATGGCGGGGCGGTTGATCCGCGATAGCCCAGCGCAGTGAAGCGCGCAACAAAATTTCGCGCGCCACCCCTCGGGCGCAACGACCGCTCCAATTCCACCGCTGCGCGTGGACAAGGCCGGGAGGCCGGCGCATATAGGTCACCTTTCAGCCCTGACGAGGCATTCTGATGAGCTTCATCGATATTGACCGCCTGCGCTCCACCCCCCTCGAAACCAAGCCCTATGATTATGTGGTGGTGCGGAATTTCGTGAAGGCCGAGCGTCTACAGGACGTCCTGAAGGACTACCCGGACGTGCCGGGCCCCGGCTCGCATCCGCCCTCGGTCCTCGACATCCGCGGCGATTTCAAGGGGCTGATGGACGAGCTCGACCAGGCGCCGTTCCGCAAGGCGGTCGAGGAGAAATTCGGCATCGATCTCGGCGGTCGTCCGACCATGTACACGGTGCGCGGCTTCACCCGGCAGACCGATGGGAAGATCCACACCGATTCCGAGACCAAGATCATCACGGTCCTGCTCTACATGAACGACGCCTGGGACTCGGATGGCGGGCGGCTGCGCGTGCTCAACAACGGCACCGACCTCAACAACTATGCAGCCGAAATTCCGCCGGATGGCGGTACGCTCCTGATCTTCAAGCGCTCGGACAAGTCCTGGCACGGCCACGAGCCCTTCGCCGGTAAGCGCCGCGCCATCCAGATGAACTGGGTGACGACGCAGTCCGTGGTCGACCACGAGCAGGGGCGCCACGCGCGCTCGTCGCGCTTCAAGAAATTCATCCGGTTCATCACCGGCAAGGCCGCCTGAGCAGCACCCGGGGGCCCGGCGCGTTGCGCGAGGGCCGCATCGCCTGCGCGACAGATTGTTGCGCCTAGCGATACGGCCCTATCGCGATCCATTCGTTTCCGTGACGATTCCCATCACTCCATTTCGTCTACATTTCGGTGAAGTGGGGGGAATGAGCCTTGCGCGGAGTGCATAGCTACTCCACATTGGGCAACCGCGGAAGCGAGTCCCCTACCCCATTCCTCGCCTTCCGCCGGCCAGGAACCTCATGGGCATCCATCGCGAGCGCGTCGTCATCATCGGATCCGGCCCCGCCGGCTATACGGCGGCTATCTATGCCGCCCGCGCGATGCTGAAGCCGGTGCTGCTCCAGGGCATCCAGCCGGGCGGGCAGCTCACCATCACCACCGATGTCGAGAACTATCCGGGCTTCGCGGATGTCATCCAGGGCCCCTGGCTCATGGAGCAGATGCAGAAGCAGGCCGAGCATGTCGGCACCCGCATCGTTTCCGACCATGTGAGCAAGGTCGACCTCAAGACCCGCCCGTTCCGGATCGAATGCGAATCCGGCGAGGTCTATCTCGCGGAATCGCTCATCGTCTGCACGGGCGCTCAGGCCAAATGGCTGGATCTGCCGTCCGAGCAGAAGTTCCGCGGCTTCGGCGTGTCGGCTTGCGCCACCTGCGACGGCTTCTTCTACCGCAACAAGGAAGTGGTCGTGGTCGGCGGCGGCAACACCGCCGTCGAGGAGGCGCTGTTCCTGACCAATTTCGCGTCGAAGGTGACAGTGGTCCATCGCCGCGAGGAGTTCCGCGCCGAGAAGATCCTGCAGGAGCGGCTGTTCGCCCATCCGAAGATCGAGGTGATCTGGAATTCGGCCGTCGACGAGATCCTTGGCCGCGACGACCCGATGGCGGTCGCGCGCGTGCGCCTCAAGAACGTCAAGACCGGCGAGACCACGGAACGCGCCGTCGATGGCGTCTTCGTCGCCATCGGCCACGCGCCGGCCGTCGAACTTTTCGTCGGGCAGCTGAAGCAGAAGCCGTCGGGCTATCTGTGGACCGCACCCGATTCCACTGCCACCGACGTTCCCGGCGTTTTCGCCGCCGGCGACGTCACAGACGACATCTACCGCCAGGCGGTCACCGCCGCCGGCATGGGATGCATGGCCGCACTCGAAGCAGAACGGTTTCTCGCCCACCACGCGACGATCCGCCAAGCCGCAGAATAAGACGGACCGGGGGACCGATGGACTGGGACAAGTTGCGCATATTCCACGCGGCCGCGGCCGCAGGAAGCTTCACTCACGCGGCCGACACGCTCGGCCTCTCGCAATCGGCAGTATCGCGCCAGGTTTCGTCGCTGGAGCAGGACCTGAAGGTCCCGCTGTTCCACCGGCATGCCCGCGGCCTCGTGCTCACCGAGCAGGGCGAGCTCCTCTACCACACCGCGCAAGACGTGCTGATGAAGCTCGAAAGCGCCAAGGTGAAGCTGACCGACTCCAAGGAGCGCCCCAATGGCGAGCTGAAGGTGACCACCACGGTCGGCCTCGGCACGGCCTGGCTCGCGCCGCGCCTCGGTGAATTCCTCGACCTCTATCCCGACATCCAGATCAAGATGATCCTCACCGACGAGGAGCTCGACCTGTCGATGCGCGAGGCGGATGTCGGCATCCGCGTGCGGCAGCCGGTGCAGCCTGACCTGATCCAGCGCAAGCTGTTCCAGATCAAGTTCCACGCCTTCGCGCATTCCGACTATCTCAAGCGCAACGGCACGCCGAAATCCGGTGCCGATCTCGACGGTCATCGCCTGCTGGCCTTTGGCGGGCGCGCGCCGAACTACATGCAGAACCTGACCTGGCTGGCGACCGCCGGGCGCAACGGCATGGCGCCGCGTCCCTTCGCCATGTCGATCAACAACATTTCCGGCCTCGTCTCGGCCGTGGAGAACGGCATCGGCATCGCGGTGCTGCCGGATTACCTGATCCGCGACGGCTCGGGCCTCGTCCAGATTCTCGAGGACGAGGAAATGCCGCTGCTCGACGCCTGGTTCGTCTATCCCGAAGAGCTGAAATCGGTGGCGCGCGTGCAGGTGTTCCGCGACTTCCTGGTTTCCAAGGCCTCGCGCTGGCCGGGCTAAATCCCTCAATTCGTTAAGCCTTTCTGACGGGCGCCGGAGCGAACCTCCGGCGCCCGTCGCGTTTCGGCACACCCTGATCAGCCGGCTCAATTTCAAGAGGCTCGGCGTTCACGGCCGCGCGACCAATGCTCACGAAATTGCGACTGTGCAATGATGCAATCTGGTGCTGGCACTCATTCTTGCATTTTCTCATTTTCGTGATTGGCAATTGAGCCGGCCGGGGTCCATCTCAGCCCCGTCGACGGCGGACACCTCCCGCCGACAAACAAACACCTCACCGGGTGTCGCGTGTCCCTCCCCGCCCGGTTCCATATCTGGAGAAGTTCCATGACCCGTTCGGTCCGTACCCTTGTTCTCGCCGCGGCCCTCGCCGCTCCCCTGGCCGGCTCGGCCCTCGCTCAGGAAGCCGGCAGCGGCTTCTTCGGCACCCCCGAGCAGTCGGTCACGACGCAGGCTCCGCGCGAGTTCACCGCTCGCCGCATGATCGAGACGCGCAGCGCCGTGGAGGCGCCGGCCGCCCAGATCGATCGCAACGTCGTTCCTTCGTCGGCCTTCTGATCCCCACGGCCTGACGCTTTCGTTCCCCCCAATCGAAGGAGAAATCCCATGAAGAAGCTCATCCTCGCCGCTGCCCTGATCGCCCCGCTCGCGGGCCCGGCTCTCGCCCAGGTTGGCGATGTCGGCGGCGGCTCCGGCAACTCGTCGCCGGCCTATTCGACCTCGGCTCCCCGCGAGTTCACCTCGCGCCGCCTGATCGAGAACCGCGGCGCCGTCGAGGCTCCGGCCACGCAGGTCGACCGCAACGCCGTCCCCTCGTCGGCGTTCTGATCAGATCGCCGTTCGCAACGTACCAAGCATCTGCAAGAACAGGAGAAATCCCATGAAGAAGCTCATCCTCGCCGCTGCCCTGATCGCCCCGCTCGCAGGCCCGGCCCTCGCCCAGGTTGGCGATGTCGGCGGCGGCTCCGGCAACTCGTCGCCGGCCTATTCGACCTCGGCTCCCCGCGAGTTCACCTCGCGCCACCTGATCGAGACTCGCCAGTCCCATCAGGCTCCGGTCCGCGCCGACCGCAACACGGTTCCGTCGTCGAGCTTCAGCAGCTCGAACTGAGCTGGTTGACCATAAGCATCTCCACCGGAGATGTTCGCTACCAACGCCGGGGGCCTGCCCCCGGCGTTTTCTTGCGCGCCATCCGCCACAGCGCCTGTTCCGGCAATCCCCGGGCGCTGATAGGCTAGGCAGCTCTGGCAGCAGTCCGAGGGAAGATGATGGCCCTGATCGATCGACGCGCGGCAATCGGGGCGCTGTTTCCTCTTGTCGTGACAATGGTGGCGGCCGTGTGGGTCTACGCCGCCGGCGCGACGAGCCGCATGGTCGAGACTGCGGTGGACAGCCCCTGGCTGATTCTCGGCGTCTATGCCGACCGGTTTCCCGTGCTCGCCTTCGCCGTCATCTTCGCGATCGCACGGCTCTTCGTGCTCATCTTCGTGGCACAGCGGCCGATGATCCTGCTGCGGCTCATCCTTTTCGTTCCGGCCGCATTGCTGGTGCTGGCCGCCACGCTGTATCCGACCTTCGGCGGCATCGTCGCGCGGCCGGGCTTTATCGGCGGCGGATTTTCGCTGATGAACTCGGCGGTGACCGGGGCGGAGGCAGGATTCCTGCTCGGCGGCGCCATTGCGGGCGTGATGCTGGGCCTCGTCACCGGCCTGGCGCGGGCGCTGATGGACTGGTCCTGGGGCTTCACCTGGGGCAAGCCGGTGCGTGCGCTCCTGGCGCTCGTCGCCTATGCCTTCATGGGCGCGGTGCTCGCCATTGGCTGGTCGACGCTGTCGGCGGCCGGCGCGCTGTTTCCCCGCGCGCCGCTGACGATCATCGAACTGATCGGGCTGATCGGACTGACCGTGGTGGCGACCGCTCCGCAGATCGTGGTCGCGGCGCTGGCGGATCGGGCCCGGCGGGCCTGAGCCCTACTTCTCGCCCTTTTTGGTCTTAGCGGCGGACTGGAGCTGGGCCTCCAGCGCGTCGAGCCGCTCGCGCAGCGCCTCGTTTTCCTCGCGCGCCTTCACCGCCATTTCGCGGACGGCCTCGAACTCCTCGCGGCTCGGCAGGTCCATGTCGCGCAGGAACCGCTCGGCCTGGGTCTTCACGAATGTGTCAGCCTCGCGCTTCATGCCCTGCGCGAAGCCTGCCGCGTCGGTCATGAACTTGGCGAATTCGTCGGCGATCCGGTCGGTGGTCTGGGTCATGGGCGGAAATCCTCTCGGCTGCCCCCGGTATGGGGGCGCTTGGCGCAAGGCGCAAGGGCGGGCGGTTCCGCCGGGCCGCCAGTCTTGACCTGTCCGGCCTTGGCGGGCACATCCCGACCATGTTCCTCGCACTGCCCTTTCCCGTCATTGATCCGGTGCTGATCGAGGTCGGGCCGCTCGCCATCCGCTGGTATGCGCTCGCCTATATCGCCGGTTTCCTGTTCGGCTGGTGGCTGGCGAAGAAGCTGGTGGCCAATGCCGCGCTATGGCCCGGCAACAACGCTCCTTTCGCGCCGACGGCCATCGACGACGCCATCGTCTGGGCAGCGCTCTGCGGCATTCTCGGCGGCCGCATCGCCTTCGTGCTGATCTACAATCTCGACTTCTACCTCGCCAATCCGCTGGCGATCTTCGCGGTCTGGGAGGGCGGCATGGCCTTCCACGGCGGCATCGTGGGCGCTGTCGTGGGTCTCTGGATCTTCGCCCGGCGCAACAGCCTGCCGGTCCTGCCGCTGATCGACCTCGCCGCGATCGTCGCGCCCATCGGCATCGCGCTCGGCCGGATCGCCAATTTCGTCAAGCCGGAACTCTGGGGCCGCGTCTCGGAGGTGCCGTGGGCGATCTACTTCCCCGGCGCCGGCCCGCTGCCGCGCCACCCCAGCCAGATCTACCAGGCGCTGACCGAGGGCCTGCTGCTGTTCGCGGTGCTGCTTGTCATCGCGCGCATGGGCGGCCTCAAGCGCCCCGGCTTCATGGCCGGCTGCTTCGGCATCGGCTATGGCCTCGCGCGCTCCTTCGGCGAACTGTTCCGCGAGCCGGACCCGCAGCTCGGCTTCCTGTTCGCGGGCGCAACCATGGGCCAGCTCCTGTCGGTGCCGGTCATCGTCGCGGGCCTGTGGCTCATCATCCGCGCGCGTCGCCAGCCGGCCTGATGGACAAGCCGCTCGTAGCAGAGATCAGGGAACTGATTGCCGCCGACGGGCCGATCCCGGTCTCGCGCTATATGGCGCTCTGTCTCGGCCACCCGCGCCATGGCTACTACATGACACGCGATCCGTTCGGGGCGGGCGGCGATTTCATCACAGCTCCGGAGATCAGCCAGGTCTTCGGCGAACTGGTCGGCATCTGGGCCGCATCCACGTGGGACGCCAGCGGACGGCCGTTGCCCGTCCGCCTCGTCGAACTCGGCCCCGGCCGCGGGACGCTGATGGCCGATCTCGTTCGCGCCGCAGAAGCGCTGCCGGCCTTCCGCGCGGCGCTCGACATCCATCTGGTCGAGACCTCGCCGTTGCTCGCTGCGCGCCAGCGCAAGACGCTGAAGGACACCCCGACCTCGTGGCATACCGATATCGGTACGGTGCCGCCCGGCCCGACGATCCTGATCGCCAACGAGTTCCTTGACGCCCTGCCTGTGCGCCAGTTCGTCATGACGCCGAAGGGGTGGCGCGAGCGGGTGGTCGGAATGGCGGATGGCCGCCTTGCCTTCGGGCTCGCGCCCGATCCGGTGCCGCCGGCGATCATTCCCGAGCGCCTCCGGCAGGCCGAGCCCGGCGCCGTCTACGAACATTGCCCGGCCTTCGATGCGCTGTGCGCCGCGCTTGCGAGCCGCGCGAGCGATGCGCCCCTCGCAGCGCTTTTCATCGACTACGGCCATGCGGGCTCGGCCCATGGCGAGACGTTGCAGGCGGTGAAGGACCATGGCTTCGTCGATCCGCTGGCGGAACCCGGCGAGGCGGACCTGACCGCCCACGTCGATTTCGAGGCGCTTGGCCGCGCGGCTCGCGCGGCGGGCCTCGTTGCATCGGCCGTCTCGACGCAGCGCGACTTCCTCTTCGGTCTCGGCCTCGCACCACGCGCGGAGGCGCTGGCGCGCGCCAATCCGACCGCCTTCGATGCGATCCGCTCGGGCGTCGAGCGGCTGGTCGATCCATCGCCAACCGGCATGGGCGCGCTGTTCAAGACGATCGTTCTACATGGGCCGAGTGCAGCTATTTCAAGACTCTAGAAGCGCTCCACTTCTTGGCAGCGACCATGAATCCCTCGCCGCCGCCAATTTGTTGACATACACAGTCAATTTATCTAGCTGATCCGCCCAGACCCTTCTGAGCCAGCCCGCCCGGACGCACGACCATAGCCGTGTCCTGCCAGCCAGCCGCCGTTCCAACGTCGAGGCTGCTCCATGACCGTGCTGACTGCCGAAGCCACCATTCCCACCGCCGCGGGTTCCGCCTATGTCGCCGCTGTCTGCGAGCGCCTGTTGAAAGCCGAGTTCGCGGCCAATGCCGACAGCGCCAGCGGCCGGATCGAGCTGCGCGACGGGCTCGGCATCGGCACGCTGGAAGCCCTGTCCGGCCGCCTGCGCATGAAGGCCGAGGCGCCGACCGAACAGGGCCTGTCGATCCTCAAGTTCCTGCTCAGCATGCATGTCGAGGAGGTCGCGGCCGCCGAGAAGCCTGATGTCGTCTGGACCGGCGACGGCTGCGGCCTCGAGGTGCTGCCAAGCTTCCGCGAAATGACCGTGCTGCGCGTCGCCGACGTCACGCCGCATGTCCGGCGCATCACGCTGACCGGCCATGACCTGAAGCGCTTCGAATCCGACAGCGTCCATGTCCGCCTGCTGTTCCCGCCCGAGGGCCTTGCCATTCCCGAATGGCCGAAGCCCGGCAAGAACGGCCGGCCGGTCTGGCCGCCCGAGGACCGCAAGCCCGCCCAGCGCGTCTATACGATCCGCCGGATCGACGCCGCGTCAGCCGAAATGGACATCGACTTCGTCATGCACGAAGTGCCCGGCATCGCCTCGGGCTGGGCCGCCAGGGCCAAAGCCGGGACTATTGTCGGCCTGCTTGGTCCCGGCGGCCGGGAGATGACGTCGAATGACTGGGTGCTGCTGGCCGGCGACGAGACCGCCATCCCTGCCATGGCTCGTATCCTCGAAAAGCTCCCGGCGACCACGCGCGGCGTCGCGCTGATCGAGGCGGAGGATGCCCGCGAGGTGCAGGAACTGGCACATCCCGCCGGCGTGGAGGTCCGCTGGCTGTTCCGCAGCGGCGAGGAGCCCGGCCGCAATACGCTGCTGGCCGACGCCGTGATGGCGGTGAGATGGCCCGCCGACGGCAGCAGCTACGCCTGGCTCGGCGCCGAGGAAGCGACCGCCCGGAGGCTTCGCGCCTACTGGCGCGACGAGATGGGCCTGGAGAAGGGACGCTGGCAGGCGGTGAGCTACTGGACCCATGCCGCCAATGCCGGCGAGAAGAGCGCGGCATAGCGGCACCCGGCAGCGGTGATTTGACTTCGGGGGCCGAAGCAGATTTCGCTTCGCGGCATGCGTGTCGCCTCCGACTCCCTTTCCGCCCTGCCCGGCATCCGTCATGCCTTCTTCACGCGGGAGGGCGGCGTCTCCTCCGGCATCTACGGCTCGCTCAATGCGGGCCTCGGCTCCAACGACGATCAGGCGAGCGTGCGCGAGAATCGGCGGCGCATGGCCGAGGCCATGGGCGTTGCCGAGAACGCGCTGATCTCGTGCTTCCAGTTCCATTCGCCGAACGTCGTCGTGGCCGACCAGCCGCATGCGGGCGGTGACCGGCCGCGCGCCGATGCCGTGGTTTCGGCGACACCCGGCATTGCCTGCGGCGTCGCGACGGCCGATTGCGGCCCGGTCCTGTTCGCGGATGCCGGGGCTCGCGTGGTCGGGGCCGCTCATGCCGGCTGGAAGGGCGCCATATCAGGCGTGCTGGAGGCGACCATCGCGGAGATGGAGAAGCTCGGTGCGGCCCGCGCCAATATCCGCGTCGCCATCGGCCCGCTGATCCGCCAGCCGAGCTACGAGGTGGGGCAGCCCTTCGTCGACCAGTTCGTCGCCGCCGATCCCTCCTATTCCCGCTTCTTCGTGCCCGGCAAAGCCGGTCATGCGCAGTTCGACCTGCCGGGTTTCATCGGCCACCGGCTCTCCGCCGCAGGGATCACGGCCATCGACGACCTCGGTCTCGACACCTATGCCGACGAGGCCCGGTTCTTCTCCTATCGCCGGACCACGCATCGCAAGGAGCCGGACTACGGCCGGCATATTGCGGCGATTGCGCTCGAAACCTGACGCTTCGATCACCTTCCCCAGACCGTCACCCGATCGTCACACCCTGTTGATGGCGCGGATTTTGGTTGCGGCGCGGCATTGTGGCGCGGGGCATCGGTTGCTAAGAGGGCCGCAACGCCGCCGCCGAGACTTGAGCTTATGTCGCGAAAACCCGGGATCAAGATCGTTTCGGGCAATTCGAACCGGCCGCTCGCCGAGGCAATCGGCACCTATCTCCAGACCCCGCCCGCCAAGGCGTCGGTCCGCCGCTTCGCGGACATGGAGATATTCGTCGAGATTCAGGAGAACGTGCGCGGTGAGGACGTCTATATCGTCCAGTCGACGTCGTTCCCGACCAACGACCATCTGATGGAGCTGCTCATCATCTGCGATGCGCTGCGCCGTTCCTCCGCCAAGCGCATCACGGCGGTGATCCCCTATTTCGGCTATGCCCGGCAAGATCGCCGCTCCGGCTCGCGCACGCCGATCTCCGCCAAGCTCGTCGCCAACCTGATCACCCGCTCCGGTGCCGACCGGGTGATGACCCTCGATCTCCATGCCGGACAGATCCAGGGCTTCTTCGACATTCCGACCGACAACCTGTTCGCCGCGCCGCTGCTGGCCAAGGACATCCGCGACAACCGCGAGATCGCCGACGTCATGGTGGTCTCCCCCGATGTCGGCGGCGTCGTGCGCGCCCGCGCGCTCGCCAAGCGCATCGATGCCCAGCTCGCCATCGTCGACAAGCGCCGCGAGCGGCCCGGCGAGAGCGAGGTGATGAATGTCATCGGCGACGTCGAGGGCAAGAGCTGCATCCTCGTCGACGACATCGTCGATTCCGGCGGCACGCTGGTGAATGCCGCCGAGGCGCTGCTGGCGCGCGGCGCCAAGGACGTCTCCGCCTACATCACCCATGGCGTTCTGTCGGGCGGCGCGGTCTCGCGCATCACCGCCTCGAAGCTGAAGGAGCTGGTGATCACCGACTCCATCCAGCCGACCGAAGCGGTGCGTGTCGCGCGCAACATCCGCACCCTGTCAGTGGCCAACCTCATCGGCGAGGCCATCGCCCGCACGGCGAGCGAGGAAAGCGTCTCCAGCCTGTTCGACTGAGGCGCAGCCGTCTCAGGCGGCCTTCAGGCCGCCCTTCTGCTCGACAAAGCGCGCAACCTCGGCAACGCCATCGCCCGTCTTGATATTGGTGAAGACGAAGGGGCGCTGCCCCCGCATCCGCTTCGAGTCCCGGTCCATGTTGCCGAGGTCGGCGCCCACCAGCGGCGCAAGGTCGGTCTTGTTGATGACCAGCAGATCAGAGCGCGTGATACCCGGCCCGCCCTTGGACGGGATCTTCTCGCCCGCCGCGACATCGATCACGTAGATGGTGATGTCGGCAAGTTCAGGAGAGAACGTTGCCGCGAGATTGTCTCCGCCCGATTCGATCAGGATCATATCGAGTTCCGGGAATTTCTGGCGCATCTCGGCGACGGCCGCGAGATTGATCGAGGCATCCTCGCGAATGGCCGTGTGCGGGCAGCCGCCGGTCTCCACGCCCATGATCCGCTCGGTCGGCAGCGCGCCGGAGCGCATGAGATATTCGGCATCCCACTTGGTGTAGATGTCGTTGGTGATGGCGGCGATCTCGTAGGATCCTTTGAGCGCCTTGCAGAGCGCGTCCATCAGCGCGGTCTTGCCGGAACCGACCGGGCCGCCGATGCCGACGCGCAGGGGACCGTGGGGAGAGGCCATCGGGTTAGCTCCTGAATAGTCTCGTATACTGGGTTTCGTGACGCATGGAGGCAATGTCGGAGCGCAGCGCATGGCCGCCGATGTCGTCCAGCGCCAGCCTGCGCGCGGCGGCAGCCGTTTCGGTCACCACGGGTTCGAGCGCCGCCAGAGCCCGCTGGCCGTCGGTCTGGCCGAGTGGCACGAGCCGCACGGCCGCCGAGATGAGATTGGCCGCGACAGCATGAAGGAAGGCGTGAACGGCGGTGGCTTCGTCGATGCCGTGGGCGGCGGTCGCCGCGCCGACCGCGACCGGATAGGCCACGGCCTCCGGCCATGAGGCGCGGACCAGCAGCAGCGCCGGCGCCGGCCAGGCAGCCTCCGTCGCCGCCATGAAGGCATTGCCCTGCGCCGTCGTTTCGAGCCGCCTCTCCTTCGAGGGCTGGAACGCGAGAGCCAGTTCCGCCACCTCGGCCAGCGCCTTGCCGTCCTGCGCCGCCACGGCCCGGTGGGCATGGGCGCAGAAGGTCGCATCGGCAATTCCCGAGCCCTCACGCATCACCACCCTCAGCCAGTCGACGAGGGTCGCGAGACTGGTGATATCGCCCGTTTCCACCGCCCATTCGAGCCCATGGGAATAGGAGAAGGCGCCGACCGGATAGGCCGGCGACATCCAGGCGAGCAGGCGATAGAGCGCCGCCGGTTCGGCCGGCTCAACCATGCTTGTGGTGGTGATGGCCGTGCGAATGGCCGTGATCGTGCGAATGATCGTGGCCGCAGCCACAAGACTCGTCGTGGACGTGGCCCTCGCTCTTCACCGCAAGGACATCGCGTGGCTTCGGCTGGTGGGAATGATCGTGGTCATGGTGATGATGGTCGTGACCATGATGATGACCATGCCCGCTGTGATCATGCGCGTGGGAATGGCCGTGCGCATTTCCATGATCATGGCCGGTCACCGTGCCGTGGCCGTAGGCCCCACCCTCGGGATCGAAGGGCGCCTCGATGAGAACAGCCTTGGCTCCGAGGCCGCGCACCATGTCCTCGATGACGTGGTCGCGGCGGATGCGCAGGCGCGTGCCCATGATCTGCGTCGGCAGATGACGATTGCCAAGGTGCCAGGCGACGCGAACCATGTGGTTGGGATCGCTGGTGCGGATTTCGACCAGCGGCTCGGCGGCTGCGACGACCAGGACGATGCGTCCGTCCTCCAGTTCCAGCCCGGCATCGGAAACCAGCGGCACGGCATCGGCGAGATCGAGCAGGAACTGCGTGCCGTCGACGCCATCCATGGTCATGCGACGGCGGTGGCGGTCGTCGTAGTCGAGCACGACGCGATCGACGACGGCGCTGTCGGCGAAGGAGCGCGGCGGCAAAACCTTGGTGGCGCGGATCATGTCGGTCGCCTCGAATGCGGACGGGAGGCCTTCATCTAGAACAGGAAATACCGCTGCGCCATGGGCAGCTCCTTCGCCGGTTCGCAGGTGATGAGCTCGCCGTCCGCCCGCACCTCGTAGGTCTCGGGGTGGACCTCGATGTGGGGTGTCGCGCCGTTGTGGATCAGGCTCTTCTTGGAAATGCCGCCGCGGACGTTCTCCACGGGCAGGACGATGCGGTCGAGGCCGAGCTCCCTGTGCACGCCCTTCTCGTAGGCCGCCTTCGAGACGAAGGTGACGGAGGAGGCCGTCTTCGCCTTGCCGAAGGCGCCGAACATCGGCCGGTAATGCACCGGCTGCGGCGTCGGGATGGAGGCGTTCGGGTCGCCCATGGGTGCGGCGGCGATGGTGCCACATTTCAGCACCAGCGCCGGCTTCACGCCGAAGAATTTCGGCTCCCAGAGCACGAGGTCGGCGAGCTTGCCGATCTCCACCGAGCCGATGTGCTTCGACAGGCCATGGGCAATGGCCGGATTGATCGTGACCTTGGCGATGTAGCGCTTCACCCGGAAATTGTCGGCGCCGGTGCCGACATCCTCCGCCAGCGCGCCGCGCTGCACCTTCATCTTGTGGGCGGTCTGGAAGGTGCGGATGATCACCTCGCCGATGCGCCCCATGGCCTGGCTGTCCGAGGCCATGATGGAGAGTGCGCCCATGTCGTGGAGAATGTCCTCGGCCGCGATGGTCTCCTTGCGGATGCGGCTCTCGGCGAAGGCGATGTCCTCGGGAATCGACGGCGAGAGGTGGTGGCAGACCATGAGCATGTCGAGATGTTCCTCGATCGTGTTCACGGTGTAGGGCATGGTCGGATTGGTGGAGGACGGCAGCACGTTCTCGACCATCGCCACCTTGATGATGTCGGGCGCGTGCCCGCCGCCCGCGCCTTCGGTGTGGAAGGCGTGGATCGTCCGGCCCTTCAGCGCCGCGATCGTGTCGTCGACAAAGCCGCTCTCGTTCAGCGTGTCGGTGTGGATCATCACCTGCACGTCGTGGTCGTCGGCAACGGCGAGGCAGTTGTCGATGGCGGCCGGCGTCGTGCCCCAGTCCTCGTGCAACTTGAGCGCGCAGGCACCTGCCTCGATCTGCTCGACAAGGGCATCGGGAAGCGCGGCGTTGCCCTTGCCGGCGAAGGCGAGGTTCATCGGAAAGGCCTCGGCCGCCTGCAGCATGCGCGCGATGTGCCAGGGGCCGGGCGTGCAGGTGGTGGCGGTCGTGCCGGAGGCCGGCCCCGTGCCGCCGCCGAGCATGGTCGTGAGACCCGCCATCAGCGCGTCGTCGATCTGCTGCGGACAGATGTAGTGAATATGCGTGTCGATGCCGCCGGCGGTGAGGATCTTGCCCTCGCCGCCGATCGCCTCGGTGCCGGGGCCGATGATGATGTTCACGTCCGGCTGCACGTCGGGATTGCCGGCCTTGCCGATGGCGGCGATACGACCTTCCTTCAGGCCGACATCGGCTTTGACGATGCCCCAGTGGTCGATGATCAGGACATTGGTGATGACGGTATCGACGGCCCCTGCCCGGTTGGTCATCTGGCTCTGGCCCATGCCGTCGCGGATGACCTTGCCGCCGCCGAATTTCACCTCCTCGCCATAGGTGGTGAAGTCCTTCTCGACCTCCACGAAGAGCTCCGTATCGGCAAGGCGCACCCTGTCGCCGACGGTCGGGCCGAACATGTCGGCATAGGCGCCGCGAGTCATCCTGTAGGGCATGGCGTGCGGTCCTTAGAGTTTGCCCATGACGGACTGGCGGAAGCCGTAGACGGTGCGCGCGCCCCGATAGGGCACGAGCGTGACCTCGCGGGTCTGGCCGGGCTCGAAGCGCACGGCGGTGCCGGGCGGAATGTCGAGCCGCATGCCGCGCGCCTGTTCCCGGTCGAACTGGAGACCGGGATTGGTCTCGTAGAAGTGGTAGTGCGAGCCGACTTGAACCGGGCGGTCGCCGGTATTCGCCACTGTCAGCACGACGCTGTTCTGGCCCTGATTGAGCTCGACCGTGCCTGCCGCCGGGATGATCTCGCCGGGTTTCATGGCGCGGCCTCCGCGCAGCCCTGCGGCTTCAGCACGCGCTTGGTCGAGGCGGGGAAGCGCGTCAGCTTCGCTGCCGGGCGCACCGGGCGGCGGACAAGCTCGCCACCGCAATTCGGGCATTTGCCGTGGAGCTTCTCCGACGCGCAGTCGGCGCAGAACGTGCACTCGAAAGTGCAGATCATCGCGTTGCGGGCGTCCGGCGGCAGGTCCCGGTCGCAGCATTCGCAATTGGGGCGCAGGTCCAGCATTCGGCCCTCCTCCGGTTACATGAACGCGCGAGCGGCGAGCACCACGCCGGCAATCGCGGTGACCCCGCCAGCGGCGCGGACGGCGACCGGCAGTGAAAGCCGTGCAGCTGCGGCCGTCGCGGCGATGCCCGCCGCATGGAGCAGCGCGGTGGCGAGCGCGAAACCCGCGGCATAGGCAAGGCCCGAGGCATCCGCCGGCACTTCCGTGCCGTGGGCATGGCCGTGGAACAGGCCGGCCAGCGCGACGATGGCCGCGCCGACAGCGACGCTCGGGCTGAAGGCGAGCGCCGCCGCTAGGCCCAGCACGATCACCGAGGCCAAGATGCCCTGCTCGACGAAGGGCATCGGCATGCCGGCCATGCCGAGCGCGCCGCCGACCAGCATCGCGCCGACGAAACTCGCCGGCCAGAGCCACAGCGCCCGGCCACCGGCAAGACCGGCCCAGAGCCCGACGGCGACCATGGCAAGCAGGTGATCGAGGCCGCCGAGCGGGTGACCGAAGCCGGCCGTGAAGGCGTTGGTCGCGCCGTGGCCGGTATGGGCTTCGGCGGCGGCGGTCGTCAGCGCGAGAACGGCGGCGGAGGCGATGAGGCGGAGGGAGCGCATGGGTCGGTGCCTGCTCGTTCGGATCAGCGGATGGGATCGTGGACGGTGACAAGCTTGGTGCCGTCGGGGAATGTCGCCTCGACCTGGACGTCGTGGATCATCTCGGCAATGCCATCCATGACCTGCGCGCGCGTGACGACATGCGCGCCGGCGGCCATGAGGTCCGCGACCGAGCGGCCGTCGCGAGCGCCTTCGACGACGAAATCGGTGATCAGCGCGATGGCCTCGGGATAGTTGAGCTTCACGCCGCGCTCCAGGCGCCGGCGCGCCACCATGGCGGCCATCGAGATGAGGAGCTTGTCCTTCTCGCGCGGGGTGAGATTCATGGAAGTTCCTCAGCAGGACCAGACGCGCGGCACGGGCCCGCGCAGCAGGGTCAGAACATCGATCAGACGACGCCGCAGGGCAAAGGGGTCCGGTGACAGGAGGCGGACGGCCAGCATCCCCTCGAAGGCGCTGGCGCCACCCTCGACCGCGCCGCCGTCCTTCTCCAGAAGGTGGCGCACGGCCTCGAGGCACCCGGCGGCATCGGCGCCGACCAGAATAAGGCTCGCGGTGGCGACGGCCCCGCCTCCCACGGCCGGCGCGGCGAGAGCCCGCGCGACGGCGCCGTCGATCTTCAGCCCCTCGGCATAGATGAGCCGGCCGTCGCGGCGAATGCGCCAGCGGTCGAACAGGAAGCCTTCATCGACGCTTTCGCCATGTGCCAGCCGGCCGAACACCACGCTCTCGACGGCGAGGAACCGGGCACTGCCGGCCATGTCGACATCGAGGCTGCGCCTCAGCGCGCCACCGTCGAACAGGATGGTTTCCTGCGGCAGCCAGTCCAGCGATGCCCCGGATGCCAAGGCGATGCGCGTGTCGAAGGTCGCGACATCGCCCGACGAGCGATAGACCTTCTCTGCCGCCTGCGACGTCACCACTGCGGTGGCGTCCTCGTCCGCGGATATCGCCAGCGCGAACCTATCGCCGCCGGTCAGGCCGCCGGCAGTGTTGATGACGACGGCCTCGACAGGCAGGCCCGGCTCGACGCGCGGCATCCGCACGCGCAGGCCCGCTTCCTGGTAGCATTCGCGGACGATGGTCGCGGTGCCACGCCTCGCGAAACCGATGCGCGCCACGCCGTGCGCGCGCTGAAGCGCTGCTGCCGCCTGGACCATGCAATCTCCCCGCGCGGCGATCTTGAAGAGCGCCCATCGCATCGGCAAGCACAGAAAATAGGCAGACCGCGCAGGCATCTGCCGGAAATCCGGACCTGCGGGAATCACCGCATTCGGGCAGCATCGGCGGCGGGAACCGGGCGATGGTTACCGCGTATTAACCTGTCACTGGGACGATCGGTTCAAGACCTGCATTGACCGGCACGCGAGCAGACCTTGCGTGAACTCCACCGGAGGCCGAGATGGCGCAGACCCAATCCAGTTCCCCGACGCGCCGCGAAGGCCTGCGCCTGATCGACGGCCTCGAAGCCATGCTCTCCCTGCTTGGACGGATGCGGCCGCAGACTGATTCGGAAGCCTTCGCCATCCTCCGGCGGGACTTTCCATCCTCGCCGCTCTGCGAGCGCGTCGCCGTCGTCAGCCGCTGGCGGGCGGGCTGAGCGGCGGATCGCCGTCCGCCGTCGACGCGGGCGCCTTCTCGACGGTCGCTTTCGCATCCGCTGCCTCGCCCCAGCGCCGCGCGTTCATGCCGACGACTGGCAAGGACACCAGATAGGCAATCGTGCCGATAGCCAGCACCTCCCAGGGATAGCTCACCAGCAGCGCGACGAAGGCGATGGCCGCGACGAACAGCGGCAGCACGCTTTCGCGGGGCACGCGCGCGCCGAGCTTCTTGCCCGAGAAGACCGGAACCTTGGACACCATCAACAACGCGATGACGATCGTGTAGATCGTCGTCACCAGCGGCGGACTAAGCACGTTCGGCAGGCCGCTGCGCTCCAGGTAGATCGGCAGCATGAGCAGGATGGCACCGGCCGGGATCGGCACGCCGGTGAAATAGTTGGCCATCCAGGCCGGCTTGTTGGGGTCGTCGATCTGGACGTTGAAGCGGGCGAGGCGCAGCGCCCCGCAGATCGAGAAGACCAGGACGGCGATCCACCCGAACGGCCCGGCCTGGTTCATCCCCCAGAGGTAGAGCACCAGTGCCGGCACCGCGCCGAAGCTGACGAAATCCGCCAGGCTGTCGAGCTCCGCGCCGAATTTCGAGGTTCCCTTGAGCAGGCGCGCGATGCGCCCGTCCATGGAATCAAGAATCGCGGCGAGCAGGATCAGATAGACGGCAACGTCCATCTTGCCCTCGAGCGCCATGCGGATGGCGGTGAGGCCCGCGCAGAGCGCCAGAAGCGTGATCAGGTTGGGAATGAGCAGGCGCAACGGCACCGGTCGGAACCGCCGACGGGGCGGTTCGTTGCGGTCGGGCGTGAACGGCTGAAAAAGCGATGACATGGCTGGACTTTAGCGCGGATCGGCCGGCGCGTCAGCCGATCCTGACGATCCGCTGCGCCTCGGCCGAGGTCATGTCGGCGAGGACCGTCTCGCCGGCCACCGCCTTCTGTCCCTCGGCCACCAGCGGCTGCGCGCCGGCGGGGAAATAGACATCGACGCGCGAGCCGAAGCGGATCATGCCGAAGCGCTCGCCGACGGCGATGGGCTGGTTCTCGCCGACCCACCAGACGATGCGCCGGGCGATGAGGCCGGCAATCTGGACGACGCCGAAATTGCCGTGGGGGGTGGCAATGGCGAGACCGTTGCGCTCGTTGTCCTCGGAGGCCTTGTCGAGATCGGCATTGAGGAACTTGCCGGGCCGGTAGGCCAGTTTCGTGATGGTGCCGGCGATCGGCGCGCGATTCACATGGCAGTCGAACACCGACATGAAGATCGACACGCGCGGCACGGGCTGGTCGCCGAGGCCGAGTTCCACCGGCGGCACGACCTTCGAGACCTGCGAGATGCGCCCGTCCGCGGGTGCGATCACCAGCCCGTCGCGCATTGGCGTCACCCGGACGGGATCGCGGAAGAAGAAGATGACCCAGACGGTCAGCGCCAGCATCGGCCAGGTCAGCCAGGCGCCCCACCACAGCAGCACGAGCGTGCCGACGGCGGCTATCGCAATGAACGGATAGCCTTCCCGGTGAACCGGGACGAGCACCGAAGTCCTGATGCTGTCGATGATTGACATGGCGTTTCCTCGCTGGGTCCGGCTTGGTAGCCGGCCCGGCCACATCAGGTCAACGCGGGGGCCGGGCGGCGAGCTGTGTCAAACGGTCGGCGTCGCCGCCTCGCCGTCCTTGTCGGCTTCCGCCTTCTCGGCCGCCGCCTTGGCAGCGTCCTCGGCGGCGCGCCGCTTCTCGATCCGGCCGACGATGAGAATGCCGACCTCGTAGAGCAGGCAGAGCGGGATGGCGAGCGAGAGCTGGCTGATGACATCGGGCGGGGTCAGCACGGCCGCCAGAACGAAGGCCACGACGATGAAATAGCGGCGCTTGCTCTTGAGGAACGCCGTGTCCACCACGCCGATCTGGCCGAGCAGCGCGATGATCACCGGCAGCTGGAAAGAGATGCCGAAGGCGAAAACCAGCGTCATGATCAGGCTGAGATAGTCCTCGACCCGGCCGAGATACTGGATGGCCGTGGCCGTGTCGCTCGGCGCCTGCTGCATGCCGAGCGAGAACAGCATCAGCGCGCGCATGACGAAGACGAGGACGAACAGGCCGCCGGCGAAGAAGCAGACCGGCGTCCAGATCAGATAGGGCCGGAAGGCGTCCTTCTCGTGGGAGTAGAGGCCGGGCGCGACGAACTTGTAGAGCTGGATGGCGATGACCGGGAAGGCCAGGAAGGCGCCGCCGAACATGGCGATCTTCAGCTGCGTGAAGAAATATTCCAGCGGCGCCGTATAGATCAGCCGCACCTCGTTGCGCGGGATCTTCAGATAGTCGGCCGCCCATTCGTAGGGCAGCACGAGGATCTGAAAGATCTGCTTGGCGAAGAAGAACGACAGGATGAAGCAGACGAGGAAGCCGAGCATCGCCTTGATCAGGCGCGAGCGCAGCTCGATCAGGTGATCGATCAGCGGCGCCTTGGAGGCCTCGATGGCCGCCTCGTCCGCCGTCAGCTTGTCGTCCTTGGAATCGGCGAGCGTCATGCCTTGGTCTTTCGGGCGCGCTTCGGCTTGTCGTCGTCACCGGCGGGCGCGGGCTCCGCAGCGGGAGCCTCGGTCTCCGGCTCCGCAGCGGCGGCCTTGCGCGCGCGCTTCGGCTTGGCTGCCGGCGCCTCGGCGACGGGCGTGGGTTCCGTGGCCGCGGGGGGCGACAGATCGACGGGCGCCGCCGGAACCCCGGCATTGCCGGCCGCGGATGCGAAGGGCGACGGCGGAGCCGTCGGCGTGAAGGCCTTCTGGATGGACTCGGGATCGACCGAATAGGTCGCGGGTGCGGGAATCGCCGATGCCAGCGGGTCCGGCTTCGGCGGGCCGATCACGGGGTCGGCGGGCGCCGCCGCCGTTCCCTTGACGTCGTCCACGGCCGATTTGATTTGGTCGCGGGCATAGTCGATGGGGCTGAAAGTCGAGGAAGTGTTGATGCCGTCGGTCACACTGTTGATCGACGACTTGACCTTATCGACCTCGGCCTCCTGCAGGGCCTGGTTGAACTGGTACTGAAAATCCGACGCCATGCGGCGCAGCTTGGCGAGCGCCTGCCCCATGCCGCGCAGCAGACCCGGCAGTTCCTTCGGGCCGATCACGATCAGCGCCACGATGCCGATCAGCGCGATCTCGCCCCAACTCAGTTCGAACATTGTCCGTCACCGTCGGCGACTTGCGTCGCCGTCCTGCGCCACTGGCTGCCCGCCGGAGCGGGCGCTGCCCCTCAGCCGACCTTCGGCGCGGAAGCGGGCGTCGTCTCCGCCGCCGGAGGGGTGGTCGCCTGGGCCGGGGCCGCGGGCGTCGCGACCGGCGGAGCCGGCTGATGGTCGATGGTCGTCGCGGGGGCGGCCGGCGTCTCCGGCTTGTCCTCCTCGGCAAGGCCCTTCTTGAAGGCCTTGATGCCCTTGGCGGCGTCGCCCATGAACTCGGAAATCTTGCCGCGGCCGAACAGCAGCAGCACGACGATCGCAACCAGGATCCAGTGCCAGGCGCTGAAAGTACCCATCATTCACTCCTCAAGACCTTGAGCGCCACAATCCTCCCGGAACGCTGGCGCATGTATCCGCGGGCCTTGCCCGGCCGTTCGTTGTGGAACCTAGGCGTCGGGTGAGGCAAAAACAAGAACCTCCGCCGCGTTGACTTCGATCCCGATGTCGCGGCCGGGGATTAAGGTTTCCGCGCCGCGCGCCCGGGCAGAAACCGGCGTATCGAGCCCGTTCACGGCGATCTCCAGAAGATCGACCTCGCCGAGGAAGCGGCGGGCGACGAGGCGGCCGGGAATGCAGAGCCCGGCTGGCTTCGGCACGAGGGATTGTGGCCGAATGGCCGCCACCGCAGCGGTGCCCTCGGCGAAGCCCGGCGCCGGAAAGCTGCCGAGCGGCGTCACCAGTAGGCCGCCCGCGACCTTGCCCGGCACTTCGTTGAGGTCGGAGAAGAACCGCGCGGCGGCGAGATCGACCGGGCGACGATAGAGTTCGTCCGCGGTGCCCGCCTGAACGATCGTCCCCTCGCGCATCAGCACGATGCGATCGGCCATGCGCATGGCTTCTTCCGGGTCGTGGGTGACCACCATGCAGGTCGCGTGGGTTTCCCGCATCACGGCGAGCGTTTCCCTGCGGATCGAATCACGCAGGCGGCTGTCGAGCCCGGAAAACGGCTCGTCCATCAGAAGGATAGCTGGCCTCGGCGCAACGGCACGCGCCAGCGCGACGCGCTGCTGCTCGCCGCCGGACAGCGCGTGCGGATAGTCGAGCGCCAGATGCGCGAGCCCGACGCGGTCGAGCGCATGCCGCGCCGCCGCCTCCGCGTCGCGTTTCGGCAGCGAGCGCAGGCCGAACATGACATTGGCGAGATTGGTCAGGTGCGGGAACAGCGCGAAATCCTGGAAGACGAGGCCGATGCCGCGCTTCTCCGGTGGCACGAAGACCGACGGGCCCGCAATCTCCCGGCCGTCCAGCAGCACCCTGCCTGACGATGGCCGCTCGATGCCTGAGGCGATCCGCAGCAGCGTCGTCTTGCCGCAGCCGGACGGACCGAGCAGGCAGACGATCTCGCCCGGCTCGACCGCAAGGCTGACCCCGGCCAGAGCCGGCACGCGGCCATAGGAATGGCGCACGTCCTCGAAGGCCAGCGAGGCGGCGATGGTGGCGCCGGCCGTGCCGCGCCGGCCCCAGCGCGGGGCGGATTCAGCGGCAGGCGTCATGATGCCGGATCGTCACCGAGCTTCGGCGCCAGCGACAGGTCCAGTTCCGGACTGTCGTCGGGCTCCTCGTCGTCGCGCAGGCCCGCGCCATCGTCGGGCATCGGCACCTTGAAGCCCGGCGGCAGACGGCCGTCGAGCAGGCCAGCCGCCTTGAGGTCGTCGAGGCCCGGCAGGTCGCCGATGGATTCGAGACCGAAATGTTCGAGGAAGGCCTGCGTGGTGCCGAAGGTCACGGGGCGTCCCGGCACCTTGCGGCGGCCGCGGATGCGTAGCCAGCCTGTCTCCAGAAGGAGGTCCAGCGTGCCCTTGGCCACCGTCACACCCCTCACCTCCTCGATCTCGGCGCGGGTGACCGGCTGGTGATAGGCAACGATGGCCAGTGTCTCCAGCGCGGCCCGCGACAGCTTGCGTTCCTCGGTCGTCTCCTTGTGCAGGAGGAAGCCGAGATCCTCCGCCGTGCGGAAGGTCCATTTTTCGGCGACGCGCACGAGATTGACACCGCGCGGAGCGTAGAACGCCTGCAGCGTCACCAGCAGCGAGCGGAGATCGGCGCCCTTCGGCAGGCGCGCGGCCAGCGCTTCCTCCGACACCGGCGCTTCGGCTGCGAACAGCAGCGCCTCGACGATGCGCAATTGCTCGACCGGTCCGTCGACGAGTCCGACGGGCTCGCCGAGCGGCGGTCCCATGTCCTCATCCGTGCCGGACTGATCCTCGCTCATATGCGGCTTCTATCACGTCCCGGCGGGGGTGGAACCGGGCTCGTCGCGCCGCTTTCGCATATAGAGCGGCCCGAGCGGTCGATCCTGATGCAGTTCGAGCACCCCTTCGCGCACCAGTTCCAGCGAGGAGGCGAAGGACGACGCCAGAACGGTCGCCCGCTTCTCGTCGCTGACGAGATAGTCCATCAGGAAATTGTCGAGCGGCGTCCAGTCCATGGTCGCACCGATGAGCCGTTCGAGGATTTCGCGCGCCTCGCCCAGCGACCAGACCGTGCGCTTGACCATTTCCACATGCGATAGCGCGCTGCGCTGGCGCTGCTGCGCATAGGCGGTGAGCAGGTCGTAGAGCGTCGCGTCCCAGCTCTTCTGGGCGATGGCGATGACCGGCTCCGGCGCCCCGCGCGCAAAGACGTCGCGGCCGAGGCGGTTGCGCATCATCAGTTTCGCCGCCGCATCGCGCATGGCCTGCAGCCGCTGCAGGCGGAACGACAGCATTTCCGCCAGTTCCGAGCCCGAAGGCTCGTCGCCCTTGGCGGGTTCGGGGATCAGCAGGCGCGATTTGAGATAGGCGAGCCAGGCGGCCATGACGAGATAGTCCGCGGCAAGCTCCAGGCGGAGCTTGCGCGCCTCCTCGATGAAGCCGAGATACTGGTCAGCCAGTGCCAGGATCGAGATTTTCGACAGGTCGACCTTCTGCGTCCGAGCAAGGCCCAGAAGCATGTCCAGCGGCCCCTCGAAGCCTTCGAGATCGACCACGAAGGCCGGCTCCGAGACCGCGCGCTCGGCCACCGCCTCGAAGGGCAGCACATTGTCGTTGCCGGGTTTATGCGCCTTCGCCATGGGCCTCGTCCGCGCCGGATCAGCGCCGGCGGCAGCATGATAGCCCGAAATCAGACGCTGAGCGCGTGGGTCGCGGCGAAGGCTGTGGACGACTGCGCCTGAACCCGTTCGAGGCCGGCTGCGAAACGGGCTCGCGCCTCCGCGACGTCGAACGGCTCCGGTGCGTGCCGGATGCGGTCCAGCGCGGCTTCTGCCCGCCGCGCGGCCTTGCCGGCGAGCTTCGGCGTCTCGGCGGCCACCTCCGCCATTTCCGCGACGCGGCCGTTGCAGTGGAGGACAACGTCGCAGCCCGCGCGGAGCGAAGCGCGCGTCCGCTCGCCGAGACTGCCTTTCAGCGCGCTCATCGACAGATCGTCGGTCATGACGAGGCCGCCGTAGCCGATCGTGCCGCGCACGACCTCGCGCATCACCGTCCGCGATGTCGTCGCCGGGCGGCGCGGATCGACGGCGGTGTAGACGACGTGCGCGGTCATCGCGAGCGGCATGTCGGTCAGCGTCCGGAACGGCAGGAAATCCCATGCCTCGAGTTCGTCGCGGGTAGCCGAGACCACCGGCAGGTCGGCGTGGCTGTCGGTCACGGCGCGGCCGTGCCCCGGAATGTGCTTGACCACCGGTAGGACGCCACCGGCCAGCAGGCCCTCGGCGGCGGCCCGGCCGAGCAGCGCCACCTGATCGGGAGAAGCGCCGTAGGCACGGTCGCCGATGATGTCATGGGCGCCCGGCACCGGCACGTCGAGCACCGGCAGGCAGTCGACCGTGATGCCAAGCGCCTTCAGATCGTGGGAAATCAACCGCGCGCCAAGCCGCGCAAGTTCGCGCGCGGCGAGCGGATCGTTCGCGGCCAGCGACGCATAGGCCCGGCTCGCCGGATATTTCTGCCAGTGAGGCGGCCCGAGACGCTGAACGCGCCCGCCCTCCTGATCGATCAGGACGGGTGCATCGTCGCGACCGACCGCGGAGCGAAAATCGGCCACCAGCGCACGCACCTGATCCGGATCGACGCAGTTGCGGCGGAACAGGATCAGGCCCCAGGGATCGGCATCCCGCAGGAAGGCGATCTCGTCGGCTTCCAGCCGGGGGCCGGCGCAGCCGACGATCAGGGCATGGACGGCCATGACGTCAGTTGAGGACGCAGGAGCCGCCCGCCGACTTCAGCCGCTGGCAGAAGCTCTGCGCTTCCTCACGCGAGAACGGGCCGACGCGCAGGCGGTGCCAAGTGCCACGGCCGGCGATCTCGGCGGTGCGGATGTTGGCGGACTGGCCCTGCAGCATCGGGTAGCGCCGCTGGGCGCTGGTGAAGGCGCTGCGGGCCTCCGAATCCGACTGATGCGAGGAAATCTGGACGAAGGTCGAGCCGGAGGCGGTGGCCGCCGGGCGAACCGTCGCGGTGCGCTGGGGACCGAGGTCGACCGGGGTCGCCGATCCGGTCGTGCGCGGAGCCGCGACCGGACGGACCGGCTCCTGGACCGGTTCGGCGCGGGCGACCCGCACGGTCTGGACCGGCCTTGCGGCAGGCGCCGGCGTGGAGCGCGTCTCGGCGGCGGCCAGGGCCGGTGCGCCGGGGACGACGGAGAGCGGCTGGGCGGATGCGGCCGGCGCGGACCTCGGCTGCGGCGCAGCCGCCGGCTGGAGAATGCTGCCGTCCGGCCCGACCTGCACGGTGCGGACGCGGCGCGGCTCCTCACCGGCGCGCGGTGTCGGCACGGGTGCGGCGGCAGGCTGCGTCGCGACAGACGACGAGGCATAGGTCGGCGCGCCGGACGGGGCCGGGACCGGCACGGCGTTGACCGTGCGAACCGGCGCCTGGCCGGGATCGGTGACCATGCCGATGGGAGCGGCCGCCGGTGCGGGAACGAGCGGAATGACGCGGCTCGGCGCCGGCGGCACCTGCACCTGGGCGGCCTGTTCGCGCTGGCTGACCGGGCGCTCCTCGCGCGACACGATACGCTCGCCGCCGGGAACGCGGTCGGTGACAGGCTTCGGGTCCTGCTGGACCGCGACGCGAACCGGCTCGGGATTGGCGCGGACGATGCGCGGCTCGCCGCCGGCGGAACCACCGCCGGTGACGGCGCGGTAGCCGTAGACGGCGCCGCCGCCAAGAACAGCAAGGCCAAGCACGGCCGCGATGGCAGTCATGCCGGCGCGGCGACGGCGCGGCGGCGCGTCATGCTCGGCATAGGCGGAATCGTAGGCGGCATAGCCATCGGCGGCCGCGTAGCCGCCGTCGGAGGCCTGATGACTGGTGCCCTGTGCCTGCGGGGCGATCTCGCCTGCACTGGCCTGTCGGCCCGAACGGGCCTTCCAGGCGAGCGCGGCAGCGCCGCCGGCTGCAACCGCGCCGAGCGCCGCGGCCCCGAAGCCGAGGCGGGAGCGGCCCTGCTCGGCGGGCGCCTGTTCGCCGCTGTCGCGGAACTCGTCGGCCAGCAGGCGTTCGAGATCGGCGGTCGTCGCGTCGCGGCCATCCCAATCGCGATAGCTGCCGCGCAGTTCGTCGGATGCATCCTCATCGGAAGCGTGCATGTCGGCTTCCGGCGCATGTTCCGTGCGCTGGTACGTCTCGAGCTCGGCCTCAAGATCGTCCCAGTCGATCTCGGCCGTTGCCGGCACTTCGGCGCCGCGCAGGTTCATCGCGGGAATGTCGAGCTCGCCCTCGTCAGCCTCATCGGCATAGCGCTGCCCGTCGGCGGCCGGCAGATCGTCGCGCGTCCGCGCCACAGACTTCAGAAGATCGGCATAGCCCTGATCCTGCCCCATGATCCGCGCAAGTTCCGCAAGCGGATCACCACCGGTGCGACGCGGCTCCAGATCGGCCGCATGCGCATCACGGTTATAGGCGTCGAAATCTCGGTAGCTACGCAGACTGCTCTCGTTGGCCATGGGCCCCGCCGTCGGTGGGCGCCGCTTCGACTACGCGCGGCGCGATCAACGCATCTCTTCGACAGCCTCAACGCCGAGGATAGCAAGACCCGATCTGAGAACGGTCACGATACCCTGGACCAGCGCAAGGCGCGCCGACGACATTTGTCGATCATTTTCCATAATGAAGCGTAAATGCGGCGAATCCTTCCCGCGATTCCACTGCGAATGGAAGTCTGACGCAAGCTCATAAAGGTAGAAGGCGACGCGGTGCGGCTCGTGCGCCTGGGCCGCTGCCTCGATCAGGCGCGGGTATTGCGCGAGGCGCTGGACGATGGCGATTTCGCCGGCATCGTCCAGTCGGTCGAGCGACGCCGAGGCAAGCACGGCCGGCGACAGGTCGAGGTCCGGCAGCGCGGCCTGCGCGTTGCGCAGGATCGAGCGGCAGCGCGCATGGGCGTACTGGACGTAGAAGACCGGATTGTCCTTCGACTGTTCCACCACCTTGGCGAGGTCGAAATCGAGCGTCGCGTCGTTCTTGCGGTAGAGCATCATGAAACGCACCGCGTCGCGGCCGACCTCGTCCACCACCTCGCGCAGCGTGACGAAATCGCCCGAGCGCTTGGACATCCGCACCGGCTCGCCGTTGCGGAACAGCCGGACGAGCTGGACCAGCTTGACGTCGAGCGACGCCGTGCCGCCGGAGATGGCCTTCAGCGCGGCCTGCATCCGCTTCACATAGCCGCCGTGGTCGGCGCCCCAGACGTCGATCTGGTCGAGGAAGCCACGGTCGGCCTTGTCCTTGTGATAGGCGATGTCGGAAGCAAAATAGGTGTATGTGCCGTCCGATTTCATCAGCGGACGATCGACGTCGTCGCCGAAGGCGGTCGAGCGGAACAGCGTCTGCTCGCGCTCCTCCCAGTCGGCGTCGTCAGCGCCCTTGGGTCGCTCCAGCACGCCTTCGTAGATGTTGCCCTGGGCGCGGAGGGTGTCGATGGCCGCGCGCACCTTATCGACCGGCGCCTGCAACGACCGCTCGGAGAAGAACACGGAGTGGCTGACATTCAGCGCCGCTAGATCCTCGCGGATCTCCGCCATCATCGCCTCGATCGCCGCGTCGCGGCAGATCGGCAGCCATTCCGCCTCGGGCGCATTGTGCAGGCTCGCGCCATACTTCGCCTTCAGCGCCTCGCCCACCGGCTTCAGATAGTCGCCGGGGTATAGCCCCTCGGGGATCGAGATCGTCTCGCCGAGCGCCTCGCAGTAGCGCAGATAGGCCGAGCGGCCGAGCACCTGCACCTGCGCGCCGGCATCGTTGATGTAATATTCGCGGGTGACGTCGTAGCCGGCGACATCGAGCAGGCTCGCCAGCGCGTCGCCGAAGACCGCGCCGCGGCAATGCCCCACATGCATCGGCCCGGTCGGATTGGCGGAGACATATTCGACGTTGACCTTCGCGCCGCCACCGACAGTGGCGCGGCCGAAGGCATCACCCGCCGAAACGGCCGCTGCCAGAACCTTCGGCCAGACCGAGGCCTTCAGGGTCAGGTTGATGAAGCCGGGGCCGGCGATATCGACCTTCGCGACATCGGCAAGCGCGCCGAGACGGACCGCGAGCTTCTCTGCGAGGTCGCGCGGCTTCATGCCGGCTTCCTTCGACAGCACCATGGCCGCATTGGTCGCGAGGTCGCCGTGGGTCGGATCGCGCGGCGCCTCGACCACGACGCGGTCGAGCGCAGCCTGCGGCAGACTGATGCCGTCCGAGCCCAGTTCCGCGACCGCCTGCCGCACATGCTGGGTGAAAATCGAGAAAATGTTCATGCCGAAAACCCGAAAGACGCGTGCCGCGCTCTAGCGCAGATCGGGGGTATGGGCAAACAGCCGCCGGTGTTCCTCCTGCGCGTAGCGGTCGGTCATGCCGGCAATGTAGTCGGCGGCGCGGCGGGCCCGGCGCGCCTCGTCCAGCGCCTCGATGCCGTCGGACCATTGCGGCGGCATGGTGCGCGGATGCTCGAAATAGGCGGCGAACAGGTCGCGCACGATGATGCCGGCATTGCGGCGGATCGGCACGACGCGCGGGTGGCGATAGACATGCGCGAACAGGAAGGTCTTGATGCCGGCGTCGTAGTCGCGGATCTCCGGCGAGAACTGCACGAGCGTGCGGCCGCAGCCACGGACGTCCTCGACGCTCTGCGGATCGAACTCGCCGAGCGCGCGCGTTGCCTCGCCGATGATGTCCTCGACCAGCCGGGTGATCACCCGACGGGTCAACTCGTTGATCTCGCGACCCTTCTCGAGCGTCGGGTGCCGGTCGCGGATCTCCGCCAGAAACTCGCGCGCCATCGGCACGTCGGCGCCGAGATCGTCGAGGGTGAACAGCCCTGCCCTCAGCCCGTCGTCGATGTCGGCGGCGTCATAGGCGATGTCGTCGGCGATGGCGGCGGCCTGCGCCTCGGCGCTGGCATGGCTCGCCAGTTCGAGCGGGTTGATCGCGTCATATTCGAGGATCGCGACGGGAATGCCGCGCTCGGCATAGCGGGCGATCGGGCTGCCACCCGGCTGGAGCAACGGGCCGTTGTGCTTGACCAGCCCCTCCAGCGTCTCCCAGCAAAGGTTGAGGCCGTCGAAGCCCGCATAGCGACGCTCGAGCCGCGTGACGATGCGGAGCGACTGGGCGTTGTGGTCGAAACCGCCATAGGCGCGCATGACCTCGTCCAGCGCATCCTCTCCGGTATGGCCGAACGGGGTGTGACCGAGATCGTGGGCGAGCGCCAGTGTCTCGGCAAGGTCCTCGTCGAGGCCGAGCGCGCGCGCCAGCGAACGCGCGATCTGCGCGACTTCGATCGTGTGGGTCAGGCGGGTGCGATAGTGGTCGCCCTCGGGCGCGACGAAGACCTGCGTCTTGTGCTTCAGGCGGCGGAAGGCCGTCGCGTGGACGATGCGGTCGCGGTCGCGATGGAACTCGGTGCGGGTCGGCGAGGCTGGCTCCGGCACCAGCCGTCCGCGGCTCCGGCGCGCATCGGAGGCATAGCGCGCCAGCGGCGGGTAGAAATAGCTGGCAACCGCCATGACGTCCCCGATGCCGGCCCGATGCGCCATCCGCAGGGCTGTTCCCCACGCGGATTGACCGGGCCATGGGGCGCACATACCTATTGGGCCATGGGGCCGCAAGCCGGCGGCCCGCAAGACCCTCGTGTTTCCGGCCTTGAACCGGGGAGACGGAGCCGAAACCGATGACCATCGAGACGACAGAGCCCGTCACCGTCACCGACCGCGCCGCCTCGCGCATCGCCAGGATCATGGCGAGCGAGCCGCCAGGCTCGATGCTGCGCATTTCCGTGGAAGGCGGCGGCTGCTCGGGCTTCCAGTACAAGTTCGACTTCACCACCACCCGCAACGACGACGACCTCGTCATCGAAAAGGGTGGCGCGACCGTGCTGGTCGATGAAATCTCCCTGCCCTACATGGCAGGGACGGAGCTCGACTGGGTCGAGGACCTGATCGGCTCCGCCTTCAAGCTGCAGAACCCCAACGCCGTCGCCAATTGCGGCTGCGGGACCAGCTTCTCGATCTGATCAGTACAGCGTCGATTTCTGCCGGGCATCGAGCGCCGTGTCGTAGGTCACGGCATCGAAACTCGCCTGCGCGCCCTTCAGCATCTGGCCGGGGGACGGCAGTTCGGTGCGGATGCGATGCAGCGAGGCATCCCACAGTTTCGAGCGGTGCAGCGCGCGCGAGCACTGGAAATAGACCGCCTCGACGGTGACGACGAGCGCCGTCCGCGGCGTCTTGCCGTCCATGGCGTAGCGCTCCAGCAGGCCCGCATCGGCCGTGATGCGGGCACGACCGTTGACGCGCAGCGTCTCGTTGACCCCGGGCACGAAGAACAGCAGCCCGACGCGCGGATCGCGCACGACATTGAGGAGACTGTCGATCCGGTTGTTGCCGCGCCGGTCGGGCATGAGCAGGGTTCGGTCGTCGAGCACATCGACGAATCCGGCGGGGTCGCCGCGCGGGGTTGCGTCCAGCCCTCCCTCGCCGGCCGTTGCCAGCACGCAGAACGGCGAGGCTTCGATCAGCGCCCGATATTCAGGAGTGAGAGAGGTCACCTCCTTGATGATCGAGGCCTCACCCGGCTCGCCATAGAGGGCCTTCAAGGCTGCCTCGTCCTCGATCCACATGGAATCTCTCCCTGCTGACGCATCGCGTGCCGCCTTGTGGCAGAGACAGGCCATCGAGGGCTAGAGTGCCTTTCGTTGGAATCGCGGGCAGGCCATGATCATCGCCACGTGGAACGTCAATTCGATCAAGATCCGGGTGGAGAACACGCTCGCCTGGCTGAAGGAGCGCAACCCCGACATCGTCTGCCTCCAGGAGCTCAAATGCGTCGACGAGGCATTCCCGCGCGAGGCCTTTGAAGCCGCCGGCTACAATGTCGCGACCCACGGGCAGAAGACCTATAACGGCGTCGCCATTCTCTCGAAGCTGCCTCTAGAGGACGTAACGCCGCGCCTGCCGGGCGACGACGCCGACGAGCAGTCGCGCTATCTGGAAGCCGTCGTCTCGACACCGTCGGGAGCCGTCAGGATCGGCGCGCTTTACCTGCCGAACGGCAACCCGATCGGCACCGAGAAATTCTCCTACAAGCTCGCGTGGATGGACCGGCTGATCCGCCATGCGCGGGACCGGCTGGCCCTTGAGGAACCGTTCCTGCTGTGTGGCGACTACAACGTCATTCCGACACCGCGTGACGCCAGGAATCCCGCCGACTGGGTCAATGACGCCCTGTTCCAGCCGGAATCGCGCGGCAAGTGGCGCGAACTGGTGGCGCTTGGCTTCACCGAGGCGACGCGGGCCTGCGACGATTCCGACGGTCTCTACTCGTTCTGGGACTATCAGGCCGGCGCCTGGCAGAGGAACAACGGCATCCGCATCGACCACCTGATGCTCTCGCCCCATGCCGCCGACCGGCTGGTGACGGCAGGCATCGACAAGCACGTGCGCGGCTTCGAGAAGCCGAGCGACCACGTGCCTGTCTGGTGCGAGATCAGGGTCTGAGGCGGCTCAGGCGTCCTGCGTCGGAAATTCGGCGGGAAGCGTGATCTCGATGAGTTCGAGATCGTCGGAATGGCCGAGTTCCTTGTGGACGATGCCCGGCGGCTGGTGCACGCAGCTGCCCGGCTCCAGAAGCACCTCGCCGACGCCCTCGTACCAGAAGCGCACCCAGCCCTTCAGCACATAGACCATCTGAAACTGAAGCGTGTGGGTATGACGGCCGCCCTCGGCATGTGCGCCCGGCACCGCGCGGATGACGTGGGCGCCAACACGGCCACCCGTCGCCTTGCTGATGCCGAGGTCGCGATAGACGAAGAAATTGCGGAGCCCCTGGCCCTTGAACTCCGCGTCCCGTGCGTGCGCGGCCGAAAATGCGCCGGCCTCCGTCGCGATGACCTCCATGCCGATCCTCCTTCGGTGCTCACCCGGCCCCTTCGGAACCAGCGTGCCTCATCGAAGGCGAACGAGGCAAGCGATCAGCGGCGCGCCACCCGCATCGGCATGCCGCCATCCGGCCTGAGCGTCAGGCGGGTATTCGGCTTCGGCCGGTGGCCCGGAACTGGCATGAAGCGCAGGGCGCGCATAAGCGTCGCGAAGATCACCACCGCTTCGACCTGCGCGAAGGATGCGCCGATGCAGATGCGCGGCCCGGCCCCGAAGGGCAGATAGGCCCCGCGATGACGGCCTTTGGACCTCTCGGGCGAGAAGCGGTCGGGGTCGAAGCTCTCGGGATCGTCCCAGATCAGCCGGTGGCGGTGGATCGCATAGACCGGCACATAAACAGGCGTGCGCGCAGCGACCGTCTCGCCGCCGACCGTCACATCCTCGGCGGCGATGCGCGGGATCAGCGGTGCCGGCGGGAAAAGGCGCATCGCCTCCTGGATCACCTGCTTCGTATAGGCGAGCCGGTCGACATGGCTGGCGTCGATTGTCGCCTCTCCCGCAACGGCTGCGATCTCTTCCAACACGCGGCCTTCCACCTCAGGCGCATTGGCGGTGAGCCACAGCGCCCATGTCAGCGCCAGCGCGGTGGTCTCGTGGCCGGCGACGACGAAGGTCAGCAGGTTGTCCGCGAGCTCAAGATCGGTCATCGCCCGGCCGGTCTCGGGATCGGCGGCAGCGATCAGGAAATCGAGCAGGTCCGGCGTCGTGCCGGGACTGGCGCGCCGCTCGGCGATGACCCGCGTCATCTCGGCCTTCAGGAAGCGGTTGCCGGCCCGCGCGCGCCGCTTGCCCGGATAGGGCATCCAGGTCGGCAGCCGCAACACGGTGATGGCGGCGATCCAGCCGACCGTCTCGAAATAGTGCGAAATCTGCGCCCCGAACCGCTCGGTGTCGAAGGAGCCTCGCCCGGACAGCATGGTTTCGACGATCACGTCGAAGGTCGTCGCCATCATGGCTTCCGAGATATCGACCGTCTCCCCCGCGGGCACGCCACGCAGCCGCTCCGCGGCCGCCTCGGCGGCCTGCGCCATGGCCGGGACGAAGCCGAGAATCGTGCCGTGGCGGAACGGCGGCGAGGAAGCGCGGCGCTGCCAGCGCCAGTCGGCGCCCTCGGCCGTGAAGATCGACTTGTTGCCGACGGCTGCCCCGATGGCGCGCTGGACGATGGGGGCTTTGGGGAAGACCTCTGCCTTGCTGACCAGCACTTCCTCGACCATGGCCGGGTCCATGACGAAGAGCAGCGGACGGCCGGCAAAGCCGAGCCATTGCAAGCGCTCGTGGAACAGCGCCTCGGGCCAGGTTTCGAGCGGATTGCGGACGAGGGTGCGCAGGAAGCGCAGGGCCTTGAGCGGTTCGGCTGGATGGTCCAGCCCCGGCGGAACGAAACGCTGCGTCTCGACCAGGGTCATGGGCCTTGGCCCCTCAGCGGCGGATGGTCTTCAGCCAGTTTTCAACGAGGCGCAGCGCGACGCCGCGCTCGTCGTCGGAGGCCGAGCGCATGGCCTCGTCGTACATTTCCGAGATCCAGGTCTCGTTGTCGGTCGCCGCTTCCTTGGCCAGCGTCAGGAACATCAGCCCACGCGGAGCCGCGCGCGGCACGTCGCGGCCGGCGAACAGCATGTGGCCGAGCACGGCCTGCGCCTGGTGATGGCTCTTGGCCGCGGCAAGCTGCAGCCAGCGGGCCGCCTGCCGCGGATCGCGCGGCGTGCCTTTGCCCTCGAGGAACATGCGGCCGAGACGGAACTGGCCATCGGCATCGCCGAAGGTCGAGGCGGCGTAGAAATAGAGCTCGAAGGCGCGCTGCGGATCGGGCCGCACGTAGGAATTCGGGATGCCCTCGACGAGATAATTGCCCATCTGGACGAAGGCCGAGGAGATGAATCGCGCGTCCGGCGAATTGGGGCCCTCGTCGCGCCGGTCCATGGTGATCCGGCGGAAGGTCTCGAAGGCCTTGAGGTCGCTGCGGGCGACGCCCTCGCCTTCCATGTACATGCGGCCGAGCCGCCAGGCGGAGGCGGCATGGCCGCCGCTCGCCGCATATTGAAGGGCGGAAACGGCTTCTTCAGCCCGGCCGTCGCGCAGCGCCCGCGCACCGGCGCGGAACGCGTCGAGCGCCGAGCGGGCATCGCCCGCCGGCTGCCCGTCGAAGGCGAAGGCCGATCCGACGCCGATGGGGCTTGCCGCCACCACCAGCGCCACGACCACGGCACGGACTGTCGAAACCTCAGATATCCGCATAGACGTGCTTTTCCCCGGCGCCGCCCGGATGGGTCACAGCGCCGTCAACCGCAGGACCGACCTGCTGCGCGTATTTCCAGATGGCGCCCGAACCGTATTCGGTGTCCTTCGGGCCTTGCCATTCCTTCTTACGCGCCCGCAATTCGGCGGCCGTAAGGCGAACTTTGAGCGTTCCCTTGACGGCGTCGATCTCGATTATGTCGCCATCGCGGATGTGGGCGATCGGACCGCCGACCTGAGCCTCGGGGCCGACATGGCCGATGCAGAAGCCGCGCGTCGCGCCGGAGAAGCGCCCGTCGGTGATCAGCGCAACCTTGTCGCCCATGCCCTGCCCGTAGAGCGCCGCGGTGGTCGCCAGCATCTCGCGCATGCCCGGGCCGCCCTTCGGACCCTCGTAGCGGATGACGAGAACCTCGCCCTCCTTGATCGTCCGCTCGGTGACCGCCTTGAAGCACTCTTCCTCGCGGTCGAAGCAGCGGGCCGGACCCTTGAACTTCAGCTTCTTCATGCCCGCGACCTTCACGATCGCGCCATTGGGGGCGAGGTTGCCCTTGAGGCCCACGACGCCGCCGGTCTTGGTGATCGGCTTCGACGTCGGATAGACGACGTCCTGATCGGGGTTCCAGCGCACCTTCTCGAGGTTCTCGGCCATGGTGCGGCCGGTCACCGTGATGCAGTCGCCATGCATGAAGCCGCCGTCCAGCAGCGCCTTCATGAGCAGCGGGATGCCGCCGGCCTCGAACATGTCCTTGGCGACATATTTGCCGCCCGGCTTCAGGTCCGCGATGTAGGGCGTGCGCTTGAAGATCTCGGCGACGTCGAACAGGTCGAACTTGATCCCGGCTTCATGAGCCATGGCCGGCAGGTGCAGCGCGGCGTTGGTCGAACCGCCCGAGGCGGCGACGACGGTCGCGGCATTTTCCAGCGCCTTGCGGGTGACGATGTCGCGCGGGCGGATGCCCGAGGCGATCAGTTCCATCACCTTCTCGCCCGCCGCGTAGCAGAAGGCGTCGCGGATGTCGTAGGGCGCCGGCGCGCCGGCCGAATAGGGCAGCGCAAGGCCGATGGCCTCGGAGACCGTCGCCATGGTGTTGGCGGTGAACTGCGCGCCGCAGGCGCCGGCCGAGGGAGCGCCGACGCGCTCCAGTTCGTCGAGGTCCTCGGAGGACATCTCGCCGACCGAATGCTTGCCGACCGCCTCGAACAGGTCCTGAACGGTGACCTGCTTGCCGCGGAAGGTGCCGGGCAGGATCGAGCCGCCATAGATGAAGATCGACGGCACGTTGAGCCGGATCATCGACATCATCATGCCGGGCAGCGACTTGTCGCAGCCGGCAAGGCCGACCAGCGCGTCATAGGCGTGGCCGCGCATGGAGAGCTCGACCGAGTCGGCGATGATCTCGCGCGAGGGCAGCGACGACTTCATGCCGGCATGGCCCATGGCGATGCCGTCGGTGACGGTGATGGTGCAGAATTCGCGGGGCGTGCCTTGAGCGGACTCGACGCCCTTCTTCACCGCCTGCGCCTGGCGCATCAGCGCGATGTTGCAGGGCGCCGCCTCGTTCCAGCAGGTCGCCACGCCGACGAAGGGCTGGTGGATCTGCTTGGTCGAGAGACCCATCGCATAGAGGTAGGAGCGGTGCGGCGCGCGGGCCGGCCCCTCGGTGACATAGCGGCTCGGCAGCTTGCTCTTGTCGAACTTCGGGCTGGTCATTTCGCTCCCCATGACAATGCGATCATCGCCTCCGTGGCCGGAAGCGTTGAGCGGTGTCCTGACATCGCGGGGAGAACTTGGAAAGACATCTACTCGCAGGGCCACACATGCGGAACGGTGCCCATGGACAGCCGCTCGAACCAAATTTGTCGCGAAATTTCTGCGCTTTGGCCTGTGGCGGGATTGCGGCGGAAAATGGTGAACGCTTCGCCTCGATGCGAGCAGTTCCAATCTGTTGCGGAAATGACACGAAATAGAACGTGATGCTGCGCCGCAGCTAAGACCGCCCGGCAGACAGCCGGACGGCCCAGAGTCATTTCATGATGGCGCGGAGGTTGTCAGCCGAGCTCGGCGAGGCGCCCGATGGCCGTCTCGATCCGCTCCCTGCGCTCGGCCGCTTCGGCGCGCTTCTCGCGCTGCTCGTCGATGACGTCCTCGGCCGCGCGCGCCATGAAGTTGGCGTTGTTCAGCTTGCCGTCGCAGCGGGCGATGTCGCCTTCCGCCTCCTTCAGCGCCTTGCCGAGGCGCGTGCGCTCAGCCGAAACATCAACGATGCCGGCAAGCGGCAGGGCCAGCGTCTCGCCGCGCACGACGATCTGCACCGAGCCCTTCGGCGCCGTATCGGCGGACGAGACATCCGACAGGCGTGCGAGCCGCGCGAGCAGGTCATGGTGGCGCGCCGCGCGCTCGGCGGTCTTGGCCGAAACGCCTGCGAGCACCAGAGGCACCTGCGCGCCCGGCGCGACGTTCATCTCGGCGCGCACCGAACGGATCGCGGAGATGGCATCGACCAGCCAGCCGATCTCGGCCTCCGCCTCGGCGTTCTCGAGCCCCTTCAGCTGCGGCCACTGGCTGAGCGCCAGGACATTCGTCCGGGCCGGCCCCTCCTCGCCCGTCACCGTCCAAAGCTCCTCCGTGATGAACGGCATGAACGGGTGCAACAGCGCGAGGATCTGGTCGAGCGTCCAGGCGGTGGCAGCGCGCACCTCGGCCTTGGCCGCCTCGTCCGTGCCATTGAACACCGGCTTGGCGAGTTCGAGGAACCAGTCGCAGAAGATGTTCCAGACGAAGCGGTAGGCCGCGCCGGCTGCCTCGTTGTACTTGTAGGCCTGGATCGCGGTCTCGGTCTCGGCAATGGCTTTCGCCGTCTCGCCGACGATCCACTTGGCGAGCGTCGTCTCGACCTTCGCGGGATCGAAGCCCGCGACCCGACGGCACTCGTTGATCTCGGTGAAGCGGGCGGCGTTCCAGAGCTTGGTCGCGAAGTTGCGATAGCCCTCGACGCGCGAGCGCGCGAACTTCACGTCCGAACCCTGGCTCGCCTGCGCGACGAGCGCGAAGCGCAGCGCGTCGGCGCCGAACTCGTCGATGAGGCCGAGCGGGTCGACGACGTTGCCGAGCGTCTTCGACATCTTGCGGCCCTTGTCGTCACGGACGAGGCCGTGGATGACGACGTCGGAAAACGGCTTCTCCTTCATGAAATGCAGACCCAGCATCATCATGCGGGCGACCCAGAAGAAGATGATGTCAAAGCCGGTGACGAGCGTGGACGTCGGGTAGAAGCGCTTCAGCTCCGCAGTCTCGTCCGGCCATCCCAGCGTCGAGAACGGCCAGAGACCCGACGAGAACCAGGTGTCGAGCACGTCGGGATCGCGGGTGAGTTGGACCCCTGCCCGGCCGAAATGCTTGTCGGCGAGGCTCTGGGCTTCCGCCTCGCTGGCAGCGACGAAGATTTCGCCGTCCTCGGCGTACCAGGCGGGGATCTGGTGGCCCCACCACAGCTGGCGCGAGATGCACCAGGGCTGGATGTTCTCCAGCCAGCGGAAATAGTCGCCGGCGAAGCGCTCCGGCACGAAGCGCGTCTCGCCCTTGCGGACGGCCTCCAGCGCGGGCCTGGCGAGCGTCGCGGCGTCGACATACCACTGTTCGGTCAGCCAGGGCTCCACGACGGCGCCGCCACGCTGGGCGTGCGGCACCATATGCGTGTGCGGCTCGATCTTGTCGACGAGGCCGAGCTCTTCGAGATCGGCGACCACCTTCTTGCGCGCCTCGAAGCGATCAAGGCCGCGATAGGCCTCCGGCGCATTCTCGTTCACCACGGCCGAGGCGTCGAAAATGTTGATGAGTTCGAGGTTGTGGCGCTTGCCGACCTCGAAATCGTTGAAGTCGTGGGCCGGCGTGATCTTCACCGCGCCGGAACCCTTTTCCGGATCGGAATAGGTGTCGCCGACGATCGGAATTTCGCGGCCGACCAGCGGCAGGACCACGGTCCTGCCAATCAGGTGCCGGTAGCGCTCGTCCTCGGGATGAACGGCGACGGCCGTGTCGCCCAGCATGGTCTCCGGGCGCGTGGTCGCAACAACGATGTACTCGCCCGGATTGTCCTTCAGCGGATACCGGAAGTGCCAGAGATTGCCCTTCACCTCGAGTGAATCCACCTCGAGGTCCGAAATGGCCGACTGGAATTCGGGGTCCCAGTTCACCAGGCGCTTGTCGCGATAGATCAGGCCGGCCTTGTGCAGTTCCACGAAGACCTTGATGACGGCCTTCGACAGGCCCTCGTCCATGGTGAAACGCTCGCGCGACCAGTCGCAGGAGGCGCCGAGGCGCTTCAGCTGGTTGACGATGGTGCCGCCGCTCTCCGCCTTCCACTCCCAGACCTTCTCCAGGAATTTCTCGCGGCCGAGGTCGCGCATCTGGATCTGCTTCTCGGCGAGCTGGCGGGAGACGACGAGCTGCGTCGCGATGCCGGCATGGTCGGTGCCCGGCTGCCAGAGCACGTCCTTGCCGCGCATGCGCTCGTAGCGGCACAGCACGTCCTGCAGCGTGTTGTTGAGGGCGTGGCCCATATGCAGCGACCCCGTGACGTTCGGCGGCGGGATGACGATGCAATAGGTTTCCGCGCCCGCGCGGTCGGGGCGGCCGGCCTTGAAGGCTTCGGCCTTCTCCCAGGTCTCGGCCATGCGGGCTTCGATGTCCTTGGGCGAGTAGGTCTTCTCGAGCATGACGGTCCGGGTTTCGCGCAGGGGCGCCTGTTGGGGCAAGACGCTCATATAGGGTGCGCACCAAAGCCGCGCCGGACGCGAGAAGTCAACATTTCTGCCATGCGCCCCCGCGACTTGCCGCAACGCAAGAGAGGGGCGCATAGGGTCGGTGCATGGCCACAGGCAGCATCGAGACCGCCCCGCTGGAGCCGGTGCCGTGGCGCGCGCTGTTCGTGCTGGGCGCGGCCTCCTTCGCGTCCTCGGCGGCGCTTCGGTTCTGCGACCCGCTCCTGCCCAAGCTCGCACTGGCCTTCAACACGACCCCCGGCGGGGCCGCCATCGTGGTGACGACCTATGCGGTCGCCTATGGCGGATTCCAGCTGATTACCGGTCCGCTCGGCGACCGTTTCGGCAAGGTCCGGGTGATCGCGCTCGGCGCCCTGCTCTGCGGCTTGTTCACCACCGCCTCGGCCTTCGCGACCAGCCTTGAACAGCTCGCCCTCCTGCGCTTCCTCGCGGGGGTGACCGGTGCGGCGATCATCCCGAACTGCCTCGCCTTCATCGGCGACACCATTCCGATGCCGCAGCGGCACGCGGTGCTGGCCCGCTACATGATCTTCATGAGCACGGGCACGGTCTCGGGCCAGGCCATCGGCGGCGTGCTCGCCGACATTTTCGGCTGGCACGCGGTGTTCCTGATGGTGGGCGGGTTCCTGCTGTTCGGCGGGGCCGTGCTGGCACTGCAGATGCGGACCAATCCGGTCCTGTCGGCCCGTTCACCGCCACCCGAAGGCGGGCTGATGGGTTCGTTCCGCCAGATTGCGGCGGTCCGCAACAGCGTCACCGGCAGGCTCGTTCTTGCCACCGTCGCGGTCGAAGCGGCGGTCTATTTCGGGGCCTTCACCTTCCTCGGCGCGCATCTGCGCGAGGCCTACGGCATCAGCTACACCGCCATCGGCATATTGACGGCGCTCAGCGCCGCCGGCGCCGTGACCTATTCGACGCTCGCGCCCTATCTGCTTTCGCGCATCAGCCAGTCCGGGCTCATGCTGGTGTCGGCGACGCTGTTCGCCGCCGGCTTCATCGCTTTCGCCGCAACCCCGGCGCTCTGGCTCGTGGCGCTGGCCATCGTCGTCTGCGGTGCGGGATTCGCGCTGTTTCACAACTCGCTGCAGATCATGGCGACGCAGATCAACCCGCAGGCGCGCGGCGCCTCGATCGCCATCTTCGCCTTTGCCTTCTTCGCGGGACAGACGATCGGCGTGTTCATCACCAGCCTCGCCTACGACCGGTTCGGCGCGCCGCCGCTCTTCGCGGCGACGGCGGTCCTGCTGCCCCTGATCGTGCTGTGGTTCCGCGCCCGCGTGGTGACGCGGTTCGATCTCTGAAGGCTCAGCGGCCCGAACCGCCCCGCGAGACGCGCTCGATCTCGGCGCGCACCAGACGCTCGACCAGCTGCGGCAGGTTGTCGTCCAGCCAGTTCTTCAGCATGGGCCGCAGCATGTCCTTGACGAGGTCGTCGATCGTCCGGCCGTTGCCCGAGAGCATGGTGTTGGCGAGCGAGCCGAACGCGGCGCCGACCGCCGCATGCGTCTCGGCCGAGATCAGTGCCGAGGCCGGCGCAACAGCGGCCGGTGCCGGGGGTGGGGCCGGCGGCGGAGACGGCTGATCCATGAACTCGACATCGGCCCGCTGGGCGATGGGGCGGATCATGCCGACGCGCTCGGGGACTGCGTCGGCGCGCGACAGTTCCAGGATTTCAGGCTCGCGCGGCGCGGGAGCCGGCGGAGGCGGTGCGGCCTTGACCACCGGCGGAGGCGGAGGGGGCGGCGGCGGCTCAGGCTCGTCGTCGAAACCGGCAAGCAGGGCGTCGATATCGTCCTGCGATTTCGGCGCCTCGTCGGCCACGGGCGTCAGCACCGGCTCGGCCGCCTTGGCCGCGGGCGCGGCTTTCGGCGGCTCGTCGTCGGCGATGATCCGTCGGATCGACGCGAGGATTTCCTCCATCGACGGTTCATTGGCCTTGGCCGTCTGCGACATCCCAGCCCACCCCACGAGTTGCACGCATCGGGGCGGCCCATCTGCGGTCTGCGCAGAGCGCGAATCGCCACCGAATCAACAAGGCCGACTATGCACTCGCAATGATGCGATGGCTAACGGCCTCAAGGGCGATCCACAGCGAAGTCGACGGGCGGATCAGCGCCCGTCGGGAGTGCGGACGCCGATCCAGAGGTCGCGGACCTGATCGTAGTGGACGGTGGGGTCGTAGATCTCGGTGCGGAGCGCCAGGCGCGAACCGCTGAGGCGGCCCATGGCGGCAAGCACCGAATAGGACAGCACAACGCGGTCGCGCTGCGCGCGGACCAGCCCCACGCGCGCTTCGGTCAGGGTCTGGGTGGCGTTCAGCACGTCGATGATCGTGCGCTGGCCGACCTTGTACTCCTCGCGGATGCCGTTGACCGCGATTTCCTGCGCGCGGACCTGCACCTCGGCGGCCTGGATCTGGGCGCGGGAGGCTTCGAGCGCCGCCCAGGACTGCATGACCGCCTGACGAACGCTTGCCGCCGCCGTCTCGATCTGGATGCGCCGCTGGCCGTAGGCCTCCTTGGCCTGACGGATGGTCGCGTAGTCGCGGCCGCCATTGGCGAAGATCGGAATGGTCAGGGTCGCGCCGACGGCCGCCGAGAAGGTCTGCGTCGCCGGGCCGGTCTGCTCGGCGGCGCGGGTCACGGTCGCGGAGAGGCCGAGCGTCGGATAGAGCGCCGATTCGGCAATGCGGACCTGCAGCATCTGCGCGTCGGCGCCGTGGCGCGCGCCGCGAATGGCCGGATGCTCGGACTGCCCGGTGATGACCGCGCCGTCGAGATTGCGCGGCAGGAGGCGTTCGATCGTCCGTGCGGGCGTCAGTCGCCCCGGCGCGATGCCGACCTGCTGGATATAGACCGAGCGCGAGTTGGCGAGATCCGATTCGGCACCGGTCGCGGCGGCGACGGCAGCCTGAAGCGCCGATTCGGCCAGCGCGACGTCGGTGCGGGTAACCTCGCCGACATTGAAGCGGTCACGGGTCGCGCGCAGCTGCTCGCGCAGCACCTCGACGTTGCGGCGGCGCAGGTCGAGAACCGCCTGCTCGCGCAGCACGTTCATATGCGAGGTGGCGGAAGCCAGCAGAACCGTCTGCTCGGTATTGCGCAGCGTCTCACGGGCAACCAGCACGTTCTGGTCGGCCTGGCGCACCGTATTGGTGGTGCGGTTGCCGTCGAACAGCGGCTGGGTCGCCGTAATGCTCGCGGAGCGCGGCATGCTGCGCAGCTGGCGGTCCGTGCCCGGCGCGCCGAGGATCGAACCCGAGGCTGATTCGCTATACTGGCCGGCCGCCGTGACGGTGGCGTTGACCGACGGGCGGTAGCCGGACAGCGCCGCAGGCACGCCCTCGTTGGCCACGCGGACGCCCGCGCGGGCCGCGTTGAGATCGGGATTGTTGCGGTAAGCCTGAATCAGCGTCTGCTCGATGGACTGCGCATGTGCAGCCCCCGGCAAAGCCAAGCATGCGAAGCCCGTGAGGGCGGCGGAAACAAGACGGGAGCCTACGCTGCGCATAGAGGCTCGAACCATAGCAACACCTGCATTTGGGCCATTCCCGACGGTTCCGCCAAAGTCGAGACGTTCATATGTGGTTAAACATCAGCCCTTAACCGCTGGTTAAAGGCAAACTCCATTCCGAGAAACCCCAAACATGGCCTAGGCCGCGCTTTCCCTGCCCTACTGGGGCATGTCGGCAACACTCCTGTAGGGTCTCCCGGCTACGCCGATCAGAACACGAATCCCCTCGGCTTGGCGAATCCAGGCAGAGGCGGAATGGCCGCATCGAAGGCGGGACGAGCGCTGATCTCGTCGCCGATACGGGTGTGGACAAGGCATTTCGCCGCGCGGCCCTGCCCGACCACCGCGACCAGACGGCCGCCCGGCTTGAGTTGGGCGAGCAGCGCGTCGGGCACTTCCTCGACCGAGCCCTGCAGCAGAATCGCGTCATAGGCGCCGCCCGCGGCATGCCCGGCCTCGAGCGGCCCCTCGACGAGCACGGCATTGGCGAAGCCGGCAAGCGAGGCCTTGGCCGCTCCCGCAAGCGCTGCATCCGCCTCGAGCGCCGTCACCTGACCCGCGATGCGCGCGAGAACCGCGCTGGAATAGCCGGTGGCCGGCCCGACATCGAGGACATGGGCGGCCGAATCGAGATCGGCCTCCTGAATCATCCTGGCAAGGACCATCGGCTCGATGATGTAGCGCGCCGGCTGGCCGGCGGCGGCCTCGGTGACGGCGAGATCATCGTCGAGATAGGCGAGCGCGCGGCGATTCTCCGGCACGAAGGTCTCGCGCGGAACCGCCATCAGCGCCTCGACGATGCGGGAATCGGTGACGTCGTTCACGCGAATCTGCGTGTCGACCATGGTGCGTCGGGCGCGCTCGAAATCCATCATCACACCGTCCTCGGGTCGCGGCCGGACGCGGCCCGGCTCGAGGCCCAGTCTTTACCGGCGCGGGCCGCACCAGCGCAAGCCGGGAGGCGATCAGGGATTGTTGCGGGACCCCGACCCACGTGCTAGAGCGAGCCCACTCCGCGCCGGTATTCCCGGCGATGACCCGGACGGCCTCGTGGCGGAGTGGTTACGCAGAGGACTGCAAATCCTTGCACCCCGGTTCGATTCCGGGCGAGGCCTCCACCTTCCCTTTTCACTCGCGCACTTTGCGCATCCCGCGCGCTAGCCGCCCGGCCCCGGTTTCAGCCGAGCGTTGAGCCGCGGCCAGCGCCGGCCGATGCGGATGGCGAGGCGGCGGCGCGTGCGTCGCACGAGCGGGCTGTCCACGGACAGGATCAGGAAGCCGACCGGGAACATCCACGGGCCGAGCACCGGCAGGAAGCTGAACAGCCCACCGACGATGAAGCCCCAGCCGAGCAGGCGCCGGCGCAGGCGCGTCGCCGGCACCGGCCAGTCGCGCCCGAACATCCGCAGCCGTTGCGGCGGCACAAAGCCGGTTCCCGGTTCCATTCCCGCGATAAAGCCCGGACCGGGCGTCCTGTCCACAGCGGCCATCGTTCGGCCATTGTGGCGGAGCATCGTTCCCGCTCCTTCGCCGGCCGCCGCGGCCTCCCGGGCGCAGATGCCGCGCATCGCTGTTGGCATCTTTCGTCCTTGGCATCTTTGGCTCTTGGCAACCGTCGAAGACCTGTGTTATTCGCGCCGCTCACTCGCAGCGAGCGATGATCCTCGGTAGCTCAGTGGTAGAGCAACCGGCTGTTAACCGGTTGGTCGCTGGTTCGAATCCGGCCCGGGGAGCCAGTTTCGAGAAGGCGGAGAGACGTAGCGTCTCTCCGCCTTTTTCGTTTCCGGGATGAACCGGAACGACCGATACGCGTATCCTCTCCTGCATGACCCGTTCAGCACCCGCCCTCGTCTGGTTCCGCGACGACCTGAGGCTTGGCGACAACCCCGCGCTCGACCGCGCCTGCCGTGCCGGCGTGCCGCTTATCCTGCTCTACGTCCTCGACACCGATGGCGATGGCGGCCGGTCGGTCGGGGGCGCTGCCCGATGGTGGCTGGCGCAGAGCCTGAAGGCCTTGTCGGGCGCAATCGCCCGGCGCGGCGGGCGTCTCGTCCTGCGATCCGGATCGCCCCGCACCATCATTCCCGCCATCGCGCGCGAGACCGGCGCGCACCTCGTCACGTGGAATCGCCGCTACGAGGCGGATGGAATCGCCTGCGACACCGCCATCGGGGCCGAGTTGAAGGGCGATGGTGTGGAGGTGGAGACCTTCTCGGCCAACCTCCTGCGCGAGCCCTGGACGATCGAGACGCAGGCCGGCGAGCCGTTCAAGGTGTTCACGCCGTTCTGGCGCGCGCATGGCGGCCTCGGCGAGCCGCGCGCCGCCCTGCCCGCGCCGTCGAAGCTCACCGACGGCAGCGCGTCCCTGACCAGCGAAGCCATCGGCGACTGGGGGCTTGAGCCCGTCCGCCCCAACTGGGCGGCTGAATTTCCCGCGCACTGGCAGCCCGGCGAGGAGGGCGCGAAGGCAAGGCTCGCCGACTTCCTCGACGAGGGGCTGCCGCACTATCCCGGCGAGCGCGACCGGCCGGACAAGACCTCCACCTCGCAGCTGTCGCCGCACCTGCGCTTCGGCGAGATCTCGCCGGTGCAGATCTGGCACGCCGGCCAGCACGCCGCTGCGGCGCGGGGCGAGCGAGGCCTCGCCAAATTCATGTCCGAGGTCGGCTGGCGCGAATTTTCCTACCACCTGCTCTTTCACTGGCCGAAACTCGCCACGGACAACTTCCAGCCGCGCTTCGACGCCTTCGGCTGGGCCGACAATGCCGCCGCGTTCAAGGCCTGGCAGCAGGGCCGCACGGGCTATCCGCTGGTCGATGCCGGCATGCGGCAACTCTGGCGCACGGGCTGGATGCACAACCGGGTGCGCATGGTCGCCGCATCCTTCCTTGTGAAGCACCTGCTGATCGACTGGCGCGCCGGCGAGCGCTGGTTCTGGGACACGCTTGTCGATGCCGACCCCGCCAACAATGCCGCGAGCTGGCAGTGGGTCGCCGGCACCGGGGCCGATGCCGCGCCCTATTTCCGCATCTTCAACCCGGTGCTCCAGGGCGAGAAGTTCGACCCGAACGGCGACTATGTCCGCCAGTGGGTGCCGGAACTGGCTGCCCTTCCGGCCGAGGCAATCCATGCGCCCTGGCAGGACCGCAAGGCTCTCGAGGTCGCGGGCATCGTGCTCGGCCGCGATTATCCGGAGCCCATCGTCGACCATGCCAGGGCGCGCGCGCGGGCGCTGGCCGCGCTGGCCGCCACGCGCGGGGCCGCTGGGGAAAGCTGAGCCGCCACCCTCCCGCGCCGTTTCGGGAAATCAAACGCACCGGTTGAACGTTTCGCGAATGGTTCTAACGTGTGCGGTGGCGCCGGATCGTCCCCGCCTGCAAAGGCCCATCGGGCTCGACGATCGCCCGGAGGCCTGCGCCGTCGTCGGATGGTCTGGTGCGACTGCTCCGTTGCACCATTCCGGAAGGCATTGCGCAGCCATGGGCCTCGAAACCACCTCCCGTCCTTCGCAGACCGACACCGTCGAAGTCACCCGCGACACGCTGAAGCGCGTCGCCGCGGGCCTACCCTCCCCTATGCGCGTCGCGCTCGGCTACGCGCTGAGCATCCGGCGCGGCCATTTGACCATGCGGCTGCCGGACGGCCGGCGCCTCGTCTTTCGCGGGGGCGAGCCCGGCCCCTCGGCCGAGATCACCATCCACGATTTCCGCTTCGCCAGGCGGCTCGTGCTCGATGGCGACATCGGTTTCGCGGAGGCATTCATTCGGCGCGAATGGGACAGTCCGGACCCCGCCGGCTTCCTCTATTTTTTCTGCGTCAACACGGATTCGGTCCGCCATCTCACACGCTACAATCCGCTCGCGCGGCTGATGCAGCGCTACCGCCACTGGCGCAACCGCAACACCAAGGCGCAGGCGCGGCGCAACATCGTCGCTCACTATGACCTCGGCAATGCCTTCTACCGGGCCTGGCTCGACCCCTCGATGACCTATTCCTCGGCCTATTTCGGCGCGGGCGCGGCGGACCTGCCCGCCGCCCAGATTGCCAAGTACCGGGCGCTCGCCGACCGCATCGGCCTGAAGCCCGGCGACCGCGTCCTGGAGATCGGTTGCGGCTGGGGCGGCTTCGCCGAGGTCGCCGCGAAGGAGTATGGCGCTGCCGTCACCGGGCTCACGCTCTCCGACGAGCAGCACGCCTATGCGACGCGCCGCATGGCCGAGGCGGGCCTTGCCGACCGGGTGACCATCAAGCTGCAGGACTATCGCGACGAACGGGGTCAGTATGACGCCGTCGCCTCCATCGAGATGTTCGAGGCCGTCGGCAAGGAATATTGGCCGACCTTCTTCGACAAGGTGGCGGGGTCTCTGAGGAGCGGCGGCCGGGCCGGGTTGCAGGTCATTACGCTCGCCGACAATCTCTGGAAGGACTATCTCCGCGAGATCGACTTCATCCGCGCCTATGTCTTTCCCGGCGGCATGCTGCCCACCGCGACGCATCTGCGCGAGATGCCGCAGAAGGCCGGCCTCAACCTCCAGGGCGAGGAGGCCTTCGGGCAGGATTACGCTGCCACCCTGCGCATCTGGGCGGAGCGTTTCGGCGCCGTCTGGCCCGACCTGATGCAGTTCGGCTTCGACGAGCGGTTCCGACGGCTGTGGATCTATTACCTCGCCTATTGCGAGGCGGGGTTTCGCGCCGGGACCATCGACGTCCGGCAACTCGTCTATGTGCGGACGTGAGCGGCCCGATCCTTCCTTCGGCGGCTTGAGCGGCCGGCAGGGCTCGGCTAGCGTCGCCGGCCGGCCCTCAAGGCCGCGGAGCGCTGCATGACCGTCCATTCCTCCGTCGTCGATGCGATCGGCAACACGCCGCTCGTCAAGCTGAAGCGCGCGAGCGAGGCGACCGGCTGCACCATCCTGGGCAAGGCCGAGTTCATGAATCCCGGCCAGTCGGTGAAGGACCGCGCGGCGCTGTTCCTGATCCGCGACGCCATGGCCAAAGGCCTCGTGCGGACGGGTGGCACCATCGTCGAGGGCACGGCCGGCAATACCGGCATCGGCCTTGCCATGGTCGGTCGGGCGCTCGGGCTCGAATGCGTCATCGTCATCCCGGAGACCCAGAGTCAGGAGAAGAAGGACGCGCTCCGCCAGCTCGGCGCCAGCCTGATCGAGGTGCCGGCGGCGCCCTACGCCAATCCCAACAACTACGTGAAGGTCTCCGCACGCACCGCCGAGCGGCTGGCGAAGGAAAATCCGAACGGCGCCTTCTGGGCCAACCAGTTCGACAATGTCGCCAACCGGCAGGCCCATATCGAGACGACGGGCCCGGAAATCTGGCGCGACACCGCTGGCAAGGTCGACGGCTTCATCTGCGCCATCGGCTCGGGCGGCACGCTCGCCGGCACGGCCATGGCGCTGAAGGAGCGGAACCCCAGGATCGCCATCGGCTGCGCCGATCCCATGGGCGCGGCCATGTACGAGTGGTTCACCCGCGGCGAGCTGAAATCCTCGGGCTCTTCCATCACCGAGGGCATCGGCCAGGGCCGCGTGACGAAGAACATCGAAGGCGCGCCGGTCGACGTCGCCTTCCAGATTCCCGACGAGGAGGCGATCCCCGTCATGTTCGACCTGCTCGACCACGAGGGCCTGTGCGTCGGTCCGTCCACGGGCATCAACGTCGCGGGCGCCATCCGGCTTGCGAAACATCTCGGGCCCGGCCACACGATCGTGACGATCCTCTGCGACTACGGCTTCCGCTATGCCTCCAAGATCTACGACCCCGCCTTCCTGCGCTCGAAGGGACTGGCCGTGCCGCGCTGGCTGGAGCGCAAGGCCGAGCCGCTGGTCGACCTGGTGACGGTGTCCTGATGGCGACCGAATTCCTGTTCCGCGACGACGCCTACCTCACCGAATGCGACGCCACCGTCGTCGCGGTCACCGACAAGGACGGCGCGACCGGCGTCGCGCTCGACCGCACCGTGTTCTATCCGACCGGCGGCGGACAGCCCGGCGATGTCGGCAGCCTCAGCTTCGACGGCCAGACCGTGGCGGTGGCGACATCGGTCTATGGCGAAACCAAGCAGGACATCGTCCACGTGCTGGCTGCGGGTTCCGCCGTGCCTGCCGTCGGCGCGACGGTGAAGGCCACCATCGACTGGCCGGTTCGTCACAGGCGGATGCGCATGCATACCGGCCTGCACCTGTTGTCGGTTGTGCTGCCCTTCCCGGTGACCGGAGGATCGGTCGGCACGGACGAGGGCCGGCTCGATTTCGACATCCCGGAATCCGGCCTCGACCGCGACGACATCACCGCGAAGCTGAACGCGCTCATCGACAGGGACGCAGCGGTCAGCGAGCGCTGGATCACCGATGCCGAGCTCGAAGCCAATCCGGGACTGGTCAAGACCATGTCGGTGAAGCCGCCCATGGGCTCGGGGCGCGTGCGCCTCGTGTCGATCGAGGGGCTGGACCTCCAGCCCTGCGGCGGCACACATGTGAAGCGCACCAGCGAGATCGGACGCCTTGCCGTGTCCGCCATCGAGAAGAAGGGCAAGCAGAACCGGCGCGTGCGCGTCGTGTTCGCCTGAAGGAGACCAGAAGACCCATGACCGCCCTGCCCTCGCCTTGGCTGCGTTCGACCGATTGGCTCGCCGAACATATCGGCTACCCCGACCTCGTGATCCTCGACGGCTCCTACTACCTGCCGACGCAGAAGCGCGACGCCGATGCCGAGTTCCTCGCCGGCCACATTCCCGGCGCGCAGCGCTTCGACATCGACGTGGTGAAGGACAAGGGCTCCGACCTGCCGCACATGATGCCGGACGCCACGGCTTTCGCGGCGGCCTGCCGCAAGCTTGGCATCGGCGATGGCAAGTCGGTGCTGGTCTATGATGGCGCCGGGCTGTTTTCGGCTCCGCGCGTCTGGTGGATGTTCCGCACCTTCGGCGTCGAGCGCGTGTTCATCCTGGACGGCGGCCTGCCCAAATGGGTCGCCGAGGGTCGCGAGGTGGAAACTGGCCCGGCCCGGCCGCGCGAGGCGCGCCACTTCACCGCCCGCCGCAACCACGGCGCGGTCGCCGATCTCGGCGACGTCAAGAAGGCGCTCGCCAGCGGCAGGACGCAGGTGGTCGATGCCCGCTCCGCCGAGCGCTTCCGCGGCGAGGCGCCGGAGCCCCGTGCAGGCCTGAAGTCCGGCCACATGCCCGGTGCGTTCAACGTGCCCTCGTCGGCCCTGGTCGAGAACGGCCGCCTCGTCTCGCAGGAGCGCATCCGGGCGGCGTTCACGGAGGCCGGCCTCGACCTCGACAAGCCGGTGATCACCAGCTGCGGTTCGGGCGTGTCGGCCGGCATTCTCTGGCTCGGTCTCGATGCGCTCGGCAAGCAGCCGGCGGGGCTCTATGACGGCTCGTGGAGCGAATGGGGCGCGCGCGACGACTGCCCGGTGGCGACCGGACCGCGCAAATAGGACATCGCCGTCGGCGCGGATGCCCAAACGACAAACGGCGCGGCCTGGCCGCGCCGTTCTCGTTTTCAGGCCAGGACCGTCAGTGCAGGATCTGGCTGAGGAACAGCTTGGTCCGCTCGTGCTGCGGATTGGAGAAGAACGCGTTGGGCTCGTTCATCTCGATGATCTGCCCGTAATCCATGAAGATCACGCGGTTGGCGACCTGCCGGGCGAAGCCCATTTCGTGGGTCACGCAGATCATGGTCATGCCCTCCTCGGCGAGACCCACCATGGTGTCGAGCACTTCCTTGACCATTTCCGGGTCGAGCGCCGAAGTCGGCTCGTCGAACAGCATGATCTTCGGGCTCATGCAGAGCGCGCGGGCGATGGCGACACGCTGCTGCTGGCCGCCCGAGAGCTGGCCGGGATATTTCAGCGCCTGCTCGGGAATGCGGACGCGCTTGAGATAGTGCATCGCGATCTCTTCGGCGTCCTTCTTGGGCATCTTCTTCACCCAGATCGGCGCCAGCGTGCAGTTCTCGAGGATCGTCAGATGCGGGAACAGGTTGAAGTGCTGGAACACCATGCCGACCTCGCGGCGGATGCCGTCGATGCGCTTGAGATCGTTGGTCAGCTCCACGCCGTCGACGATGATCGTGCCCTGCTGATGCTCCTCCAGCCGGTTGATGCAGCGGATCATCGTCGACTTGCCGGAGCCGGACGGCCCGCAGACGACGATGCGCTCACCGCGATGGACCGAGAGGTTGATGTCCTTCAGGACATGGAACTCTCCGTACCACTTGTGCATGCCGGAAATGCTGATCGCCACCTCGTTCGAGGTCGACGGCATTTTCGCGAGGGCTGGGCTGGCCATGCGTGAACTCCTGGACGGTGCGGGCGTTCGCTCTTAGCGGCGACGGCCGGTATTGAGGCGCTTCTCGACGAAGATCGAGTAGCGGGACATGAAGTAGCAGAAGGCGAAGTAGATGATGCCGGCGAAGGCGAAGCCGGTATAGAGCGTCACCGGGCTTGCCCACTGGGGATCGGTGAAGCCGGCGCGCAAGCCGCCGAGCAGGTCGAAGATCGCGACGATGGAAACCAGCGTCGTGTCCTTGAACAGGCCGATGAACGCGTTGACGATGCCGGGGATCACCAGTTTCAAGGCCTGCGGCATGACGATCAGGCCCATCATGCGCGGATAGTTGAGGCCGAGCGCCATGGCGCCCTCGAACTGGCCCTTGGGGATGGCCTGAAGGCCGCCGCGGATCGTCTCGGCCATATAGGCGCCGGAGAACAGCGAGACGCCGACCAGCACGCGCAGCATGGCGTCGGGCGAGCGCTCCAGGAACAGCGGCAGCATGTAGGTCGCGAAGAACAGCACGGTGATGAGCGGCACGCCGCGCACCAGTTCGATCATGCCGACCGACAGGAAGCGGATGATCGGCATTTTCGAGCGCCGGCCGAGAGCAAGCGCGACGCCGATCGGCAGGGCCGCGACGATGCCGGTGGTCGCCACGACCAGCGTCACCAGCAGCCCGCCCCACTGGCGGGTCTCGATCACGGGAAGCGCCGGCGCGTTGAAGACGCCGAGCCGAACCAGCGCGAAGGCGACGAATGCCCCGAAGGCCGCGATCCCGCCACCGACGAGCCAGACGTCGAGCGGCCGGTTCTCCATGGCGCCGATCGCCAGCGCGGCGATGGTGCCGAACAGGACGGCGACGGCAAGCACCTCCATGCCGCCAAGGCCGAGCACCCGCCACGCGACCGCGCCGCCGACGACCATGGCAAGCGCGATGGCGCCGTAGGCGGTCTGGTTGAGCGCCTTTTCCGACAGGCCGACGAAGTGGACGATCAGCAGGCCGAAGGCGGCGACGGTGCCGAGCCAGGCGATGACGCTCAGCCACGGATTGATGATCGAGCCGCCGTGGAGAAGGATGAAGGCGAGGATCGGAAAGACGCCGAAGAACAGGATGGCGTTCAGCGCCTTGCGCGGCACGGAGGGGATCAGCAGCGGCAGGAGCAGCGCGAGTGCGACGATATAGGTCAGATTGACTCGCCACCGGTGCTCGACGGGATAGAAGCCGTACATGAACTGGCCGAACTTCGCCCAGATGAAGGGCCAGCACGCGCCCACCGAGCGGCCGACCTTCTCGTCGAGGCAGGCGTCGCGGTCCGCGCCGGTCCAGACCGCGCGAATGATGGTGAAATCGACGAAGGTCCAGATCAGTTTGTAGGCAATGTAGGCGCCGAACAGCGTCAGGACGATCTGCAGCGGCGAGGAAAACAGGTTGGCGCGTGCCCAGCCCCAGGGGCCGACCAGATTGGCCGGCGGCGGCGCCGGCTGGATCAGTTCGGAACGGATGAAGCTGTCGGAAGCGGTGGTGGTCATGGCAGCGCCCTCACCGTTCCACCAGCGCAATGCGCTCGTTGTACCAGTTCATGAAGATCGAGGTGACGATCGAGATGGTCAGGTAGCAGCCCATCCACATGGCGATGATCTCGATCGCCTGTCCGGTCTGGTTGAGGATCGTGCCACCGACCGAAACCATGTCCGGATAGCCGATGCCCACCGCCAGCGACGAGTTCTTGGCGAGGTTGAGATACTGGCTGGTCAGCGGCGGGATGATCACCCTGAGCGCCTGCGGAATAACGATGAGGTTGAGGATGCGCCCCTCGGCGAGGCCGAGCGAGCGGCCCGCCTCCGTCTGGCCGTGGCTGACCGCCTGGATGCCGGCGCGGACGATCTCGCCGATGAAGGCGGCCGTGTAGGCGACCAGCGCGATGACCAGCGCCACGAATTCCGGGATGATGGTCATGCCGCCGGTCAGGTTGAAGCGGCCCTGTTCGGCATAGTTGAACGAGATCGGCATGCCCGTCGCCAGATAGGCGAGGACCGGCAGGCCGATAATGATGCCCCACATGGTCGGCACGACCGGAAACTGCTCGCCGGTTTCGGCCTGCCGCCTGTAGGCCCAGGACCGGACCACGAAGGCCGCGACGATGCCGAGCACCAGCGCCGCGCCGATCCAGATCGCGCCGGCCTCGAAGACCGGGCGCGGCGCGGTGATGCCGCGCTGATTGGCGAAGAACAGCCCGAACAGCGAATAGGAATTGCGCGGGGCCGGCATGGCCGCGAGAACCGCGAGATACCAGAACAGGATCTGGAACAGCAGCGGCAGGTTGCGGATGATCTCGACGTACCAGTAGGCGATTTTCGAGATCACCCAGTTGGGCGAGAGGCGCGCCACGCCGACGACGAAGCCGAGGATCGTCGCGAGGAAAATGCCGACGACGGCAACGAGCAGCGTGTTCAACAGGCCGATGACGAAGGCCCGGCCGTAGGACATCGATTCCGCCCAGGGGATGAGCGTCTGCGAGATGCCGAAGCCGGCCGTCTGGTCGAGGAATCCGAACCCTGCGGCGATGCGCTGGTTGGTCAGGTTGGTGACCGCGTTGGAGATGGCCGTGTAGATCACGAAGATCAGCAGGGCGAGCGCCAGCGCCTGGAAGATCAGGCTGCGAACCTTCGGATCGTTGAAAAACGCCACTTTGGGCGCAACGTCCCCGCGCGCGGGCAACGTGCCGTCCGTCATGTCAGCCATCCCCATCTCTGGCCCGGCGAGAGGCTCTTCTCGTTCCCTTTTGGGGCGGAGAGCCAGTTCTTCACCGAATGCACGTCCCGGATCGTGGACCCGGGACGCTGATCATGTCCAGTCGTTTTCGCAACCGCGAACAGCGATTAACGGATCGGCGGTGCGTATTGCAGGCCGCCCTTGTTCCACAGCGCGTTCAGGCCGCGGGCGATGCCGAGGCGGGTGGTCGGGCCGACATTGCGGTCGAAGACCTCGGAATAGTTGCCGACGTGGCGGACGATGCGCACCACCCAGTCCTTGGTCAGGCCGAGCGCCTCGCCGTTATTGCCCTCGATGCCGAGGACGCGGCGAATCTCCGGATTGGTCGACTGCAGCATCTGGTCGAGATTGGCCTTGCTGATGTTCAGCTCCTCGGCCGTGACCATGGCGAAATGCGTCCACTTGACGATGTCCATCCACTGGTCGTCGCCATGGCGGACCGCCGGTCCGAGCGGCTCCTTGGAGATGATCTCCGGCAGGACCATGTGATCGTCCGGGCGCTGCAGCTTGACGCGCTCGGCATAGAGGCCCGAGGCGTCCGTGGTGAACACGTCGCAGCGGCCGGCATCGTAGGCCTTCACGGTCTCGTCGGCGGTGGCGAACACGACCGGCTCGTACTTCAGATTGTTGGCGCGGAAGAAGTCGGCGACGTTCAGCTCGGTGGTGGTTCCGGTCTGCACGCAGACGGAGGCGCCGGAGAGTTCGCGGGCGCTCTTCACGTTGAGCGACTTGCGGACCATGAAGCCCTGGCCGTCATAGTAGTTGATGACCGAGAAGTTCAGGCCGAGCGAGGTGTCGCGCTGCAGCGTCCAGGTGGTGTTGCGCGACAGCACGTCGATCTCGCCGGACTGAAGCGCCGTGAAACGGTCCTTGGCCGAGAGCGGCGAGAATCGGACCTTCGAGGGGTCGTTGAACACGGCGGCGGCGAGCGCGCGGCAGAAGTCGACGTCCATGCCGGTCCAGTTGCCGGCGCTGTCGGGCATCGAGAAGCCGGCGAGGCCCTGCGTCACGCCGCACTGGATGAAGCCCTTGGCCTGGATGTTCTGCAGTGTCGTCCGGCCCGGCGTCTGCGCCAGCGCCATGGTGGCGCCAAAGCTCATCGCCGCGCCGAGGGCGATGGTAGATACGATCCGTTTCATGGTGGCAGCCTTTCCCACTCTGTCTGTTGCAGTCGGCGGCGACTGTTGATTCAGTCGCGCGGCGTGTCGTGCGGCTGACGGCCATTCCCCTGATTTCACGGCCGTCAGACCCCGCATATCTGCATCACAGGCCATCTCCAAGCGGGGGTCAAGGGCTTGACGCCTTCGCATCCGGCCGGGGAAATGGCCTCCCTTCCCGGCCACCACGGCCACAGCTTCCCCAGTCTCGAGGCATTTCATGACAGGCTCGTCCGACACCAAGCGGCTCTCCGAGCGCACGCGGCTCGTCATCGGAGGGCGCAAGCCGGCCGAGCAGTTCGGTTTCGTCAATACGCCGATCTATCGCGGCTCGACCGTGCTCTACCCGACCTACGAGGAACTGAAGGCCCGCCGCCAGAAGTTCGTCTACGGAACCAAGGGAACACCGACGATTCTGGCGCTGGAAGAGGCCTGGGCCGACATTTCCGGCGCCGCCGGCACCGTTCTGGTGCCGTCGGGCCTCGCCGCCATCGTGGTGGCGCTCCAGTCCTGCCTCAAGGCCGGCGACCACATGCTGGTGACGGATTCGGTCTATCGCCCGACCCGGCAATATGCCGACGGCCTGCTGAAGCGCTTCGGCGTCGAGACCACCTATTACGACCCGCTCGTCGGCGCGGGAATCGCCGATCTGATGCGGCCAAATACCACGGTGGTCTTCACCGAGGCGCCGGGGTCGCAGAGCTTCGAGATGCAGGACATCCCGGCCATCGCCGAGGCCGCCCATGCTCGCGGTGCCGTGGTGGTGATGGACAATACCTGGGCGACGCCCCTGCTCTTCCCGCCGCACGAGCGCGGCGTCGACATCGCCATCGAGGCGGGCACCAAATATCTCGGCGGCCATTCCGACCTGCTGATGGGCCTCGTCACCGCCAATGAGCGCTGCTGGCCGGCGCTGCGCCAGACCTACGACCTGATGGCGATCGGCGCCGGGCCGGAGGACACGTTCCTGGCGCTGCGCGGCCTGCGCACGATGAAGCTGCGGCTGGACGAGGCGGGCCGGCAGGGCATGGCCATGGCCGAGTGGCTCCAGTCCCGGCCGGAGGTGAAGACCCTGCTGCACCCCGCCTTCCCTTCCCACCCCGGCCACGCCATCTGGAAGCGCGACTTCAAGGGCGCCTCCGGCCTGTTCTCGGTCATCCTGCATCCCGTATCCGAGACCCAGCTCGCCGCCTTCCTCGACGGGCTGGAGCTGTTCGGCATGGGCTATTCCTGGGGCGGCTACGAGAGCCTCGTCGTGCCGTTCGACTGCGCGCCCTACCGCACGGCGACGACGTGGAACCCCGGCGGCACGGCCCTGCGCTTCCAGATCGGCCTGGAGGACGTGAAGGACCTACAGGCGGACCTCGCCGCCGGCTTCGAACGGATGAAGACGGTTTCCTGAAGCCTCAGCCGCGCAGGCGGCGGCCGAAGGTCGCGAAGGCCTGCCAGAGCCTCCGGCGCGGCATGGGCATCGGCGCATGCCCGCCGCCGGGGAGGAAGACCAGACCGCGGCGCGCGAACCAGTTGCGCGTCATGACGGTGAACCAGGCGCCCCAGAGCGAGCCGACCACGATGTCGGTGAAATAGTGCGCGTCGACGCCGACCCGGCTGAAGGCGACGACGGCCGCCACGAACAAGAGCGGCCAGCGCCAGCGGGGAAACAGGAAGGCGAAGGACAGCGCGATGGCGAAGGCCGTCTGCGAGTGGCCCGAGGGGAAGCTCGCATAGGACGCCTGCCAGCTCGGAAACTGGAAGTGCAGCGCGCCGAACTCCTCGAAATAGCGCGGCCGCCCGCGTGCGATGATGCGCTTGACGATGGAGATGATCAGGCCCGAGCCGCCGACGGCGATGAAAACGAAGGCCAGTCGCGCGCAGAGCGCCAGCACCACCCGGTCGGCGAAGCGGCGCACTGGCGGCATCACCGCCAGGATCGCGAGAATCGCCACGCCGCTCGGGATCAGCACCCAGCCCGACTTGCCGATATCGGTGACGATCTGGAAGAATCGCGCCTGTTCCGGCGAGAGCAGGTGGCGGCTGCCCTGGATAAACGGATCGAGATAGGCCATGCCCGCCAGCACCAGCGCGAGGCCGAAGGCGACCGCGCAGAACCACTCGGCCCAGCTCGGGAACAGCGCGAAGACCGGCATCGTCACCGGCCGCGGCGGGCGAACGAGCCGGCGCACGCCATCGACGAAGGCGGCCGCGAACAGGTCGAGGCGCGCGCGCAGGCCCTCGGCAGGCCCCGGATGAGTGTCGATGCGTGTTTCCGTCATAGTCCGGAGACGGTCCTTTCGTTACCGGTCGCTCGCTTCATTCTAGAGCATTCGTCCGGTCGCGTCAGGGCGTGCGCCGCACAAAGCACGTGACGGCAGGCGCTATCGGGTGTAGACGGCCGCGTTTCCAACACTCTGCTTGAGGTCCGATGTTCGGTTACTTCGCCCTCACCGGCTTCATCGCCACCATTCCCGCCGCCAACTGGCTGATCGGCAATGTCGGCACGACCTGCGTGCCCAACGGCCCCTGCCTCATCCCGGTCGGCTTCGGGCTGATGGCGCCGAGCGGCGTGCTGATGATCGGCCTCGCCCTCGTCCTGCGCGACGTCGTCCAGCGCACACTCGGCATCGGCTGGTCACTCGGCGGCATCGTCATGGGCGCCGCGCTGTCATGGTCCGTCGCGGCGCCGTCGCTGGCGCTCGCCTCGGCCGCGGCCTTCCTGTTCTCCGAACTTGCCGATACCGCCGTCTATACGCCGCTGGCCAAGCGCCGGCTGATCACCGCGGTGCTCGCCTCCAGCCTCGTCGGCACGGCGATCGACAGCGCGCTGTTCCTGTGGCTCGCCTTCGGCTCGGTCGCGCTGCTGCCCGGCCTCGTCCTCGGCAAGGTCTGGATGGTGTCGATGGCGACGCTGGTGCTCTGGCTCAACCGTCGCCGGTGGCAGGATACGGCGGCCTGACGCCGGGCTTCTACTCGATCCGGACTTTCGTCTCCTCGACAACCTTCTTCCAGAAGGCGATCTCGTCCCTCAGGGACCGGGCGAATTCCGCCGGTCCCTTGTTGACGACATCGAAGCCGACATCGGCCAGCCGCTGCCGCGCGGCCGGCTGCTGCAGGAATTCCGAGACTTCGCGGTTGATGGTGCTCGCCACCTCGTCCGGCGTGCCGCGCGGCGCCATGATGCCGACCCAGGTGTCGCCGGTGACTTCAGGGAAACCCTGCTCCGCCATGGTCGGCACGTTCGGCAGCAGCGGCGAGCGCCGCTCGCCGGTGACCGCCAGCGCCTTCAGCCGGCCGCCCGCGATCATCGGTCCCGCCGAAGCCATGGTCGTCCAGGCGCTCGAAATCTGGTTGCCGACGACGGCCTGGATCGCCGGCCCCGCACCGGGGAACGTCACCGCCACCATGTCCAGCTTCTGCGTCACCTTCAGCCGCTCGGCGAGCAGATGCCCCTGCGTGCCGAGGCCGCCATGGGCATAGTTCTGGTTCGGCCGCGCCCTCAGATCCGCGACGAAGTCGCGGGCATTGCCGGCCGCGACCGAGGGATGAACGGAGAGCACGTGGGTCGACGAGACCGACTGGTTGATCGGCACGAAATCGGCGACCGGATCATATTGCAGGTTCGAGAAGATCGACGGATTGACCGCGTGGGTCGAGAGCGCGAACAGCAGCGTGTAGCCGTCGGGCGCGGAGCGCGCCGCCTGCGCCGTGCCGCGATTGCCGGTCGCGCCGGCGACATTCTCGACGACGAACTGCTGGCCGAGCTTCTGCGACAGGTGCTGGCAGGCGAGCCGGGCATAGACGTCGACCGTGCCGCCCGGGGCGAAGGTGACAATGGCGCGGACGGGGCGGGTTGGATAGGCCTGCGCCCTCGCGATGCGTGGCGACGTCATCAGCGCGAGCGAGCCGCCGGCAAGAGCCACCAGCCGTCGCCGGCTGAGCATGGCCGCGTCCGGCGGCTGGGGGAATCGGTCGCCAGCAGGAGCCTTGCCCATCGGTCGGTTTCCCTTCCCCTGACGCCGGCCGCGCGCGGGCCGAAGGCGTCAGAGTGCCAGCGGGAATGGACTGTGGCAATCGGCGGGGCGAAACCGTCCGCCAGGCAGGAGAATGGCGATCCCGGCAGGACTCGAACCTGCGACCAACAGCTTAGAAGGCTGTCGCTCTATCCGGCTGAGCTACGGGACCGGAACTGCCTGCTTATTCCGCTGATCGGCGCTCAGTGCGTCCAGGCGCCGACCCGGTTGAACTTGAAATTGTCGGAATAGGCGGCCATGCGCCGCTTCGGCTCCTCGGCCTCCGACACCTGATAGGCGATGCCGTTGCGCTCGGCATAGGCGATCGCCTCGTCTCTCGTGTCGAATTCCAGCCGCACCTGCTGGCGCATGTCGGTGGAGCTCGTATAGCCCATCAGCGGCTCGACGGTGCGCGCCACTTCCGGCTCGTAGTCGAGGCGCCAGCGCTCGGTCTTGGCGAGGCCCGACTGCATGGCCGTCTTGGCGGGCTTGTAGATGCGGGCGACCACGGCAACCTCCGGACTTGGTCGGGGCGACTGGATTCGAACCAGCGACCTAGAGTACCCAAAACTCTCGCGCTACCAGGCTGCGCTACGCCCCGTCCGCCCCGCAATAGCCGAGGCGGTGGCGGGCGGCAAGCCGCGCGGCCTGCTCGCCCTCACCCCGCGAAGAAGGGATGCTCGACGCGGTCGCCGGCGGCAAGGCCGAGGCGGCGCGCCGTGCCGGCGATGACCTCCAGCACGCCCTTCACCGGGCCGCCGGACGAGATGGTCGCCTCGGAATGGGGCGTGGTGTTCTCGGCGATATGGCGGATCTGCCCGTTCGCGCGGATGAAGATCATGTCGAGCGGGATGTAGGTGTTCTTCATCCACATCGAGACGTCGGTCTCGCGCGAGCCGAAGTCGAACAGCATGCCGCGCCCGTCGGGCAGTTCACGGCGGAACATCAGGCCGCGCGACCGCGATTCCGGCGTGTTGGCGATCTCGAGCTGGAAGACGTGACGGTCGCCCGTCCGCGTGACGATGGTCAGGCGGTTCATCTCGCCCCGCGCGAAAGCGGGACGGGCGGCGACAAGGGCTGCTGAAGCGAGGAACAGGCGGCGATCGATCATCATGGCCGGCAGGCTAGATCAAATTCCGGTTCGGTTGGACCGAATTTTCCGTGACCCTGCCCTCTGCGCAGGATCGCCCGGCGAGGCGTCGCCAGCCTCGCCTGACAAAGGCGCTCGTCAGTGCGAGGCCGGAAAGGCGACGCCATCGGGCCGCACTTCGGCGGCCATCAGGCCTTTGGAGCCGTCGCCGAAACGCACCAGCACCCACTGGCCCGGCCGCAGTTCGGTCATGCCGTAGCGGCGCAGCGTTTCCATGTGCACGAAGATGTCCGGCGTGCCGGGTCCGCGCGACAGGAAGCCGAAGCCGCGCAGCCGGTTGAACCACTTCACCTCGGCCCGCTCGAGACCGCTGGTCGGCACCACGGAAACATGGGTGCGCGGCGGCGGCAGCTGCGCCGGGTGAACGGCGGTCGAATCATCCATGGAGAGGACGCGGAAGGTCTGGAGACCGCGCGAACGCGCCGTCGCCTCGACGACGATCCGAGCACCCTCATGGGCGGTCTGGAAACCGTCGCGCCTGAGGCTGGTGACGTGGAGGAGAACATCCGGCCCGCCGCCGTCGGGAACGATGAATCCGTACCCCTTGGCGACATCGAACCATTTGATGGTGCCGGCAACCTCGACCAGATCGCCGGGCACCTCGTCGACCGAGGTCTGCCCCTCGGCACGCATGTGCAGGCTGTTCTTGCTGCCCAGGCCGTCCGGATCGGACCCGTCGGACGTCATCACACTCACCGCCGCTCTATCGGGATCGTTGGCCTCGATCCCACCCCGCCTTGATTCTCTACTAAAAGGATAACACCGGCCCCGGCCCCGCAAAGACCAAATTTGAGGTAGTCCACCATTTCGCGAGCGTTTTGGTGCACGCCTTATTGACGTCGTTCAACAATCGAGCCCAAGGCCAAGTTCCGTCGCGACCGCCATCAGAAGAGGGCCGATCTCGGCGGGAACGACGAGGTCGGCGATGTCGTCCAGCGGCGTTTCCTCGCGGTTGACGATGACCAGCCGCGCGCCGTTCTGCTTGGCGGCGATCGGCAGTCCGGCTGCGGGATAGACGACCAGCGACGAGCCGATGCAGATGAACAGATCGCTCTCCAGCGTCCATCGCGTCGCCCGCTGCATCTCCTTCTCCGGCATGGCCTGCCCGAAGGAGATCGTCGCCGATTTCACCGGCCCGCCGCAGGCCTCGCAATCGGGCGCCGTGCCGCCCTGAACGTCGAAGCGCTCCCTGACCCAGACAAGCTCATAGCGCCGCGCGCAGGCGAGGCAGGTGGCGTAGCTGCCATTGCCGTGCAGTTCCACCAGCCGATCGGCGGCGACGCCCGAATCCTGGTGCAGGTTGTCGATGTTCTGCGTGATGATGCCGGCGAGGCGCCCGGCGCGGGCCATGGCCGAGAGCACCCGGTGCCCCCTGCCCGGCGCGGCGCTCCGGAAACTCTCGTCCATGACGAACTTGCGCCGCCAGGCCTCGGTGCGCGCCTCGCGGCTCGCCATGAAGGCTTGGAACGGGATCGGCTTGTTCTGCGTCCAGAGGCCGCCCGGCGAACGGAAATCGGGAATGCCGCTTTCGGTGGACAGACCCGCCCCGGTGAAGGCGACAGCGTGGCTGGACTGTCGGATGAGGCTTGCCAGATCGCGCGCCGCCGTCTTCAACTCCGCGTCCGACATCGTCACTCCCGCCTCGCGAGGACATATGCGCTACCTGCACACCATGGTGCGAGTCACCGACCTCGACCAGTCCCTCGACTTCTACTGCAACAAGCTCGGCCTGGTTCAGGTTCGCAAGAACGAGTTCCCGCAGGGCCGCTTCACGCTGGTCTTCCTCTGCGCGCCCGAGGACAAGGAACAGGCCGCCGCCGATCTCGCAGCCGGCCGCCGCGATTCGCCGATGCTGGAACTGACTTTCAACTGGGATCCGGAAGCCTATACGGGCGGGCGCAATTTCGGCCATCTCGCCTACGAGGTCGATGACATCTACGCCACCTGCGAGAAGCTGATGCGGGCCGGCGTGACCATCAACCGCCCGCCGCGCGACGGCCGCATGGCCTTCGTCCGCTCGCCCGACAACGTCTCCATCGAACTGCTGCAGAAGGGCGAGGCGAAGCCCGCCGCCGAGCCCTGGGCCTCCATGCCGAATACCGGGGCCTGGTAGCCGTTGCTCTCGCTCAATCCCGACATCGTCGATACCGGCACGCCGCCGATCCCTGCCGCGCGTGCCTGGATGGGACGCTATGGCGGCGGCTTCGGCGCGCCCATCGACCTGTCGCAGGCAGCCCCCGGTGCCCCGCCGCCGGACGAACTGCTGCGCCGGCTCGGCGCGGCGGCGGCGCGGCCGGAGGTCGCGCGCTACGGGCCGATCCTCGGCGACGAGCCCCTGCGCGCCGCCTATGCAGCCGATGTCGCCGATGTCTATGGCGGCGATATCGGTCCGGCCGACATTGCCATCACCGCCGGCTGCAACCTCGCCTTCCTCGCGGCGGTGCTGGCCATCGCTCGCGCCGGCAACTCGGTGATCCTGCCGCGGCCCTGGTATTTCAACCACCGCATGACGCTCGGCATGCTGGGCATCGCGACGCGCCCGCTCGACTGCGACGCCGCCGACGGCTTCGTTCCCGATCCGGCCAAAGCGGAAGCGCTGGTCGACGCGACCACCCGCGCCATCGTGCTGGTGACGCCGAACAACCCGACCGGCGCCATCTACCCGGAAGCGACGATCACGGCATTCTCGGCGCTCGCCAAGAGCCGCGGCATCGCGCTGATCATCGACGAGACCTACCGCGACTTCCTCGCGGACGGCATGGGACGCGCCCACGGGCTCATGGCGGAGCCCGGCTGGCGCGACCATGTGATCCAGCTCTACTCGTTCTCCAAGTCCTATGCCGTGCCCGGCCACCGGATCGGCGCCATCGCGGCCGGGCCGCGGCCGATGGCGGAAATCCTGAAGATCCTCGACAGCTTCCAGATCTGCGCCGCCCGCCCGGCGCAGCACGCGCTCGTCTGGGCGATCGAGGGGCTTGCCGACTGGCGCGCCGCCATGCGCGCGACGATCAACGGCCGCATCGCCGCCTTCGCGCAGGTCGTCGGTGCCTGTCCGGGATGGTCGATCTCGTCGATCGGCGCCTATTTCGCCTATGTGCGCCACCCGTTCGCGGGCGTCGCAGCGGAGCGGGTGGCCGAGCGGCTTGCGACCGAACGCGGCGTGCTCGGCCTGCCCGGCAGCTATTTCGGCGAGGGGCAGGAGGCGCACCTGCGGTTCGCCTTCGCCAATGCCGACGAAGCCGCCATCGCCGCCCTCCCCGCGCGGCTCAGGGATCTCTCGCCCTGAGCCTCTAGAGCTCCATCACCGCCTGCACGCCCGGCACCGCCTTGATAGCCCCGGCGATCTGCGGCGAGACCGCGAAGCGGCCGGGCAGCTTCACCTCGACCTCGCTCGCTGCATCGGCGAGGCGCAGGACGAGGCTCACCTCGCCGTCGCCCTTGGCCGGCAGGCGGCGGGCGATGCTGTCGACCGCCGCCATGTCCTCGACGAAGACGCGGAAGCCCTTCTGGACGCGCACGGCCGCCTCGTCGAGCGGCTCGACCGACTGGATGCGCACGCGGACGTCCTCACCCTGAAGCTCGGCGCCGACCGCCATCAGCACCGCCTTGCCCGGCTCGAGCAGGTCGCGATAGAGCGCCAGCCCCTCGGAGAACAGCACCGCCTCGTAGTGGCCGGAGGCGTCCGACAGCGTCACGATGCCCATCTTGTTGCCGGTCTTGGTGCGCCGCTCCTGCCGGGCGGTGACCACGCCGGCGAGCCGGCCGGCGCTGGCGCCGCGCCGAACGCTCCGGGAGAACTCCACGAAAGGCTCGATGCGCAGGCGCCTGAGCGATTCCTGATAGTCGTCGAGCGGGTGGCCGGAGAGGAAGAAGCCGATGGCGCGGTATTCCTCGTCCAGTTTCTGCGCCGGCAGCCAGGGCTCGACCTGCGGCAGGCGGATGGCGGCGGGGCCGCCGCCGCCGAACAGTTCGTTCTGGCCGCTGGCCCGCCCCTGCGCATGGAGCTGCGCCTCGGCCAGCACCTGCTCGACGGCCGCGAAGGCGCGGGCGCGATTGCCCTCCAGCGCGTCGAAGGCGCCGGCGGATGCGAGATTCTCCAGCGTCTTGCGATTCAGCACCTTCGGATTGATGCGATGGGCGAAATCGGCGAGGTCCGTGAACGGCCGGTCGCCGCGCGCCGCCACGATCGCCTCGACCGCCTGCGTGCCGACGCCCTTCACCGCCGCCAGCGCGTAGAGGATCCTGCCCTCGACCACGTCGAAATGGACGCCGGAGCGGTTGACGCAGGGCGGCTCGACCGTCAGTCCCAGGCGCACCGCCTCGCGGCGGAATTCCGAGAGTTTGTCGGTATTGGACAGGTCGAGCGTCATCGACGCCGCCAGGAATTCGACGGGATAGTTCGCCTTCAGATAGGCCGTATGGTAGGAGACCAGCGCATAGGCTGCCGCGTGGCTCTTGTTGAAGCCGTAGTCGGCGAACTTGGCGAGCAGGTCGAAGATCTCGTCGGCCTTGGCCTTGGCGATGTTCCGCTCGACGCAGCCGGTGACGAAGCGCTCGCGCTGCTTGTCCATCTCCGCCTTGATCTTCTTGCCCATGGCGCGGCGCAGCAGATCAGCCTCGCCGAGCGAATAGCCGGACAGTATCTGGGCGGCCTGCATCACCTGTTCCTGGTAGACGATGATGCCGTGGGTCTCGGCCAGCACCTGCTCCAGAAGAGGGTGCGGATATTCGGCCTCTTCAAGCCCGTGCTTGCGCGCGCAATAGACGGGGATGTTGGCCATCGGGCCCGGACGGTAGAGAGCCACCAGCGCGATGATGTCCTCGAACCGGCTCGCCTTCATCTCGACGAGCGCCTTGCGCATGCCGGCGCTTTCCACCTGGAATACGCCGACCGTCTCGCCGCGCGCCATCATCTCGTAGCTCTTGGCATCGTCCAGCGGGATCGCCGCCAGATCGATGTCGATGCCGCGCAGCTTGATCAGGTCCACCGCCTTCTGCAGCACGGTCAGCGTCTTCAGGCCGAGGAAGTCGAACTTCACGAGGCCGGCCTGTTCCACCCACTTCATGTTGAACTGGGTGACCGGCATGTCGGTCTTGGGATCGCGGTAGAGCGGCACCAGCTCGACCAGCGGCCGGTCGCCGATGACGAGGCCCGCCGCATGGGTCGAGGCATGGCGGTTGAGGCCCTCCAGCTTCACCGCGATGTCGAACAGCCGGCCGACGACGGGGTCCTCGTCGCGCGCCGCCTGCAGCTTCGGCTCGCCCTCGATGGCCTTGTCCAGCGTGATCGGCGCGGCCGGGTTCTGCGGCACCAGCTTGCAGAGCTTGTCGACCTGGCCGTAGGGCAGTTCCAGCACGCGGCCGACATCGCGCAGCACGCCGCGCGCCTGCAGCGTGCCGAAGGTGATGATCTGCGCGACCTGGCTGCGGCCGTAGCGCTGCTGGACGTAGCGGATCACCTCGTCGCGCCGGTCCTGGCAGAAATCGATGTCGAAATCCGGCATCGACACGCGTTCGGGATTGAGGAAGCGCTCGAACAGCAGCTGGAAGCGCAGGGGGTCGAGGTCGGTCACGGTGAGCGCGTAGGCGACCAGCGAGCCGGCACCCGAACCGCGGCCCGGACCGACGGGAATGTCCTGCGCCTTGGCCCATTTGATGAAGTCCGAGACGATCAGGAAGTAGCCCGGGAATTTCATGCGCTCGATGATCGAGAGCTCGAAGTCGAGCCGCTTATGATAGTCCGCCTCGGTCAGGTCCGGCGCCGGGCCATGGGCGGCGAGCCGACGCGCCAGCCCCTCGCGGGCCTGCCGCGCCAGTTCCGCCGCCTCGTCGATGGCAGCGCCGCCCGGCTCCAGCGTGAAGCTCGGCAGGATCGGCTTGCGCGTGCGCGGCCGGTAGTGGCACCGCCGCGCGATCTCGATGGTCGACTCGATCGCCTCCGGCAGGTCGGCGAAGAGCGCGATCATCTCGGCCTGCGTCTTGAACCGGTGCTCCGAGGTCAGGCGGCGGCGGTCGGGATCGGAGAGGATGCGCCCCTCGGCGATGCTGATCAGCGCGTCGTGACTCTCGTAGTCACCGAGCGAGCCGAAATAGCACTGATTGGTCGCCACCAGCGGCAGGCCGCGGGCATAGGCCTCGTCGATCAGGTCGGCCTCGACCGCCCGCTCGCCATCGAGCCCATGGCGCTGCAGCTCGACATAAAGCGCGTCGCCGTAGATATCGGAAAGGCTGGCGAGACGCGCCCGCGCGAGCGCCCCCTGCCCGTCCCGGAACGCCTGGTCGACCGGCCCGCCGGGCCCGCCGGTGAGAGCGATCAGGCCGCCGGCATGGGCGGAGAGCGCTGTCACCGGCACCGCGACCTCGCCGGTATCGCCGCTCTCCATGAAGGCCATGGAGGTCAGCGCCATGAGGTTGCGGTAGCCCTCTTCACTGGCGGCATAGAGCGCGATGGACGGAGGCGTCTGCGGCAGGCCCGGCCGGCGCGGATCCGTGGCCCGGTCGGCGAAATCCACGTTGAGGGTCAGGCCGGCGATCGGCTGGATGCCGCTGCCGGCGAGCTTGTCGGAGAGCTCCAGCGCGCCGAACAGGTTGTTCGTATCGGTCACCGCCAGCGCCGGCATGCGGTCGTGCTGGGCAAGCTTGGCGAGCTTGGCGATGACCAGCGCGCCCTCCAGCAGCGAGTAGGAGGAATGAACGCGCAGATGCACGAAGCGGCGATCCGTCACGTCCCTCTCCTTCGGCTGAGTCGCTGATCCCTACAGGTTGCGGCTCCCGTGCCGGATCACAAGGGCTCCGTCATCATCATGCCCGGTCTCCACAGGCCCGCCCGCGAGGGTCACATGCCCTGGAAGGCCTGCGCCCACAAGGTCACCATGCCGGTGAACAGCCCGAGCGCGACGAGCGATGCCATGTCTTCCATGAACTGCCGGATCATTGCGGCCTCCCTTGTTGTCGATGGAGGCAGCATGTTCCACTTTTGTTCTCATGGCAAGCACCCGGAACAAACTGGCAACCCATATGGTTGACGCAACGTGAATGCTCGAATGAGGTCAGACTTCGACGATCAGCCCGTCGCGAATGGTGACGCGCCGGTCCATCCGCGCCGCCAGATCCATGTTGTGCGTGGCGATCACCGCCGCCAGCCGCGAGGCGCGGACCAGCTGGGTCAGCGCCTGGAACACGTGGTCGGCCGTCTTCGGGTCGAGATTGCCGGTCGGCTCGTCCGCCATGAGGATGCGCGGCGCATTGGCGACCGCGCGGGCGATGGCGACGCGCTGCTGCTCGCCGCCGGAGAGTTCGGCGGGCCGGTGGCTGACGCGTTCGGCGAGGCCGAGATAGCCGAGCAGTTCGGCGGCCCGCGTCCGCGCCTCCTTCTGGCCGAGGCCGCGGATCATCTGCGGCAGCACGACATTCTCCAGCGCGGAGAATTCGGGAAGCAGGTGGTGGAACTGGTAGACGAAGCCGATCTCCAGCCGCCGGATGCGCGTGCGGTCCTTGTCGGCGAGCTTCGAGGTGGCGGTGCCGCCGATATAGACCTCGCCGGCATCGGGCGCCTCCAGCAGTCCCGCGACATGGAGCAGCGTCGACTTGCCGGTGCCGGAGGGCGCGATCAGCGCGACGCTCTCGCCCGGCCAGACCGCGAAATCCGCGCCTTTCAGGATTTCCAGCGCGCCGCCCGCCTGCTTGTAGCGGCGCTCGACAGCCTTCAGCCAGAGCACCGGCGGCTCCTCGGCGGAAGCAGCCGCGCCGGCCACGCCCCGTTCGACCTGTTCACTCATAGCGGAGGGCCTCGACCGGATCGAGCTTGGCAGCGCGCCAGGACGGATAGAGCGTGGCGAGCAGCGACAGGGTCAGCGCCATGATCAGCACGGCGAAGGTCTCGCCGGTGGACATGTCGGCGGGGATCTGGGTGAGGAACCTGACCGTCGGGTCCCACAGCGTGGTGCCGGTCGCCCAGGAGACGAATTCCTGGATCTTCTCAATGTTGAGGCAGACGATCACCCCGAGCGCGAAGCCCGCGAGTGTTCCGACCACGCCGATGGACGCGCCCGTGATCAGGAAGATGCGCATGATCGAGCCGCGCGTCGCACCCATGGTGCGCAGGATCGCGATGTCGCTGCCCTTGTCCTTCACCAGCATGATCAGGCCGGAAATGATGTTGAGCGCCGCCACCAGCACGATCAGCGTGAGGATCATGAACATGACGTTGCGCTCGACCTGCAGCGCCGAGAAGAAGGTCGCGTTGCGCTGGCGCCAGTCGACGATGAAGACCGGCCGCTCGACCGCCTCCGACACCGCCCGCCGGTACTGGTCGATCCGGTCGGCATTGTCGGTATAGACCTCGACGGAGGAGGCATCGCCCTCGCGGTTGAAATAGGCCTGCGCCTCGGTGAACGGCATGAACACGAAGGCGGAATCGTATTCGGTCATGCCGACCTCGAAGATCGCCACGATCGGATAGGCCTTGATCCGGGGCGTCATGCCCATCGGCGTCGGCGCGCCGCGCGGCGAGATCAGCGTCAGCGAATCCCCGAGCCGGAGCGACAGCTGGTTGGCGAGGCGCTGGCCGACCATGACGCCCTCGGACGTGTCGAAGTCCTCGAGGCCGCCCTGCTTGATCGACGACGAGATCAGCGGCAGGCGCCTGAGATCCTCGGCCCGCATGCCGCGCACGATGGCGCCGCCGCCGTTGAACGGCGAGGATGCCAGCGCCTGTCCTTCCACGATCGGTGCTGCAAGCCGCACGCCCTGCACGCGGCTCAGCCGCTGGGCGACCTCGGCGAAATCGGTCAGCGGCGTATCGATCGGCTGGAGCACCATATGGCCCTGCACGCCGAGGATCTTGCCGAGCAGTTCCTTGCGGAAGCCGTTCATCACCGCCATCACGATGATCAGCGTCGCGACGCCCAGCATGATGCCGATGAAGGAAAAGCCGGCGATGACCGAGATGAAGCCCTCCTTCCGCCGCGCGCGGAGGTAGCGCAGCGAGAGCATCCATTCGAAGGCGGAGAAGGGTTTTGTTCCGGTGGCGTCTGACATCGGCCGTTTGCGACTGAGCGCACGGCGGAGCGCCGCGCGGGATGCACAAACTATCTGATTCAGGCCTTCTCGCGACCGGGTCGCGGCGGATTTTCCTCCGCGTGGCAGCTAGGCCGCATTGACCTTCCGGAACCTGTTGAAAAAGGCGAAGGGCGCGCCGGACAGGAGAGCATCGAAATAGTGCGGCGGCGTCAGATGGCTTTGCCGGCCGCGACGCTCGAACTTCGCTGGTCCGCCGTGACTGCTGTCGCGATTGGCATCCCCGCAGCCGCCATCGCCGGCCTAGGAGGACGCTCCAGCGGCCACCATGGCCGCGGGCTGATCCGTGCTGACGCGCCCGGCGTCCAACGCCGCGCTTCGAACAGCCGCCTGGGCCGACTCCTGCTCGCTGGCGATCAGGCGGATGATGTCTCTGGCCTTCGCGATGAGCCGCCTGCGCTCATCCGCACCGTCATTCGCGACGCGGGCGTCCGAAAAACTCACGGTCACGCTGCCGCCGAACGCTACGTCATCGAAGAATCTGATAGACACATCCCGCTGCCCAAGCGCCGATTCAAGCACCGCAACACTCGTCGCCATTTACGCCCCCACGACGCAACCAACACCACCCGTTACGAAAGTACTACGCATTGTTTAATTATCCTTGCAACATCAATGTTCCCACAGACTTGATAGCCTTTCGGATGGCGGCTGGAATGGCTATCAGCGATGGTGGCATGCCAACCCACGTCCGGTTGCGAGATGCCGGAGTGATTCCCTCTCGATTTTCATAACGAATGCCCGTTTCACCGCAGCAAAGGCGCTTCCCAAAGCGAGGCGATAGCGCCGCTGCCCATGATGTCGCCAAGACGTTCGCGACGCAGTCTGCGTGTCAGCCATGGACCTGCTAGGGCACCGCCGTCGTCGTGGCGCCCATCCTCATGACCGCGAAAGTGCATGGAAGAAGCACGTATGACGATTGCAGCCGCGACCGCGACCGATTGCCTGCAGCGAGACGCGAGGTTGGGCGCCAGGTGGGCCTGGTGCATCGGACTAGCCATCCTTCTCCTGCCGCTGGTGGCCTTCAGCCAACCCTATCTGCAGGATTTTCCCAATCACCTGTCCCGCATCGAGATCGCGCGCGCGATCAATGATCCGGCGATCGCAGCCAATTACGAGCTCCTTCCGTTACGTCCCGGAAACGCGGCCTTCGATGTCGTCGTCACGTTCCTGTCGGCGTTCATGCCGCCCGTCGAGGCGGGGCGTCTCTATGTCATCGTCGCCCTCGTGATGATCGCCACCGGCGCTCTGGCGCTGCGCCGGGCCTTCGGACTGCCCATCGACATAGTGGCGCTTGCCGGCCTGCCTTTCATCTACTCGGCCAGCTTCTCGTATGGCTTCCTGCCCTACCTGATGGGAATGGGGCTGGCGCTCCATTGCATGGCGCTGTGGGTCCGTGCGGACGGCTGGCCTCCCGGCGCCCGGTGGCTGCTCGCTCCCGCGGCGATGCTCCTGGCGGCAACGCATTTCTATACGCTCGGCATCTTCGCGATCTTCGCAGCGGCGGAGACGTGGCAAAGGCGGGCCGGCTGGACCATGTGGCGAAGCGGCTGGTTCTGGCTGCGCGGCCTGTCGGACGGGCTCGTGCTGGTGCCGGCAGTTCTGTTTCTCTTCTGGGCCGCGGACACCGACAAGCTCGCCGGCACCCAGGCGATCGAATGGAGCCTGGAGAAGCCGATCCAGTTCTTCACGACAGCACTCGGCTTCGGCCCCTGGTGGATGTCGCTCGTCGCTCTCGGCGCATGGGCTGCCATCGTCGGACTCGCGGCGCGACGGTCGCGCCGGTACGTCGATCCCCGTGCAGTTTTGGCAGCGGCAGCAATGGTGGCCGCCTTTGTCGTGATGCCCCACCGCCTCGGCGATCTCTATTCGGTTGACTGGCGAATTCTCAACTGCGCGGCACCGGTATTCCTGGCCGGCCTGCGTCTCGATCTGCCGGAGGCTGCAATCGCCCGCATGCGCCTGCAGCTTCTCGGCTTCATGGGCGCGCTTGCGTTGGCGCTATCCTGGGTATGGCTCCCCGCTGCCGCCGCCCGGGCTGATGTGCTGGCTATCACGGAGCAGATTCCACCCGGCTCGCGGCTGTTCTGGAGCGTGGCCGATCCGGGGACTGCGGCCTGGGTTTCTTCGGCCGGATACGGGCTCTATCACGCCGCCTCGCACGCCGCCGCGGTGCGGCGCATTCTGGTCTCCACGACCTTCGCGCTCCCCGGACAGCATCCGCTCCGCTTCCGTGATCCCCTGCTGAGACAGGGCGGCAATTTGTCGATGCTGAGCGCCAGCGATCTCAAGCGGGATCTCACCCACCACAAGGTCAGGGTTGCGTCGATCGTGACCCGCTTCGACTATGCCCTGATCTACAGGCCGGCATCCGCGACCGGGGCCATGCTGCTGCCTCTCTCGCATATGTCGCTGGTCGCGACGCGCGGCGCCTTGCAACTCTACGCCATCCGCCCCGGCAGCCCCTGACCTTCGGCCGAACGGGCGCGGTCAGGCCCGCCCTTCCAGCCTGATGGCTTAGGCCGCATTGACCTTCCGGAACCTGTTGAAAAAGGCGAAGGGCGCGCCGGACAGGAGAGCGTCGAAATAGTGCAGCGACTGGAAGTGGCCGTTCAGCGAGACGCGCGGCAGCGCGGTCAGGTGGGCGGCATGTTCGGCGTGGATGACGCCGGGCCGCGTCGTCACCGCGGTCGCGAAGCCGAGGTCGCGCGCCATGTCGAACTCGCGGGCGCCGGCGGAGGTCGGATCGCCGACCGGATAGGCGAAGTGCAGCATCGGCCGGCCGAGCTCGCGCTCCAGCCGCTCCTTGGAGCCCTGAATCTCCGCCCGGACGACGTCTTCGGGGTATTTGGCGAGCATGACGTGATTGACCGTGTGCGCGCCATAGGTGACCAGCGGGTCCTGCCCAAGCGCCCGCACCTCGTCCCAGGTCATGCACAGCGAACGGCAGATGTCGCGGAAATCGAGGCCGTGACGGGCCGCGAGATCGCGGACATAGGCGCGCAGCTCCGTCTCGGGCAGCGAGCGCAGCCACCAATAGATCTCGCGCCACGCCTCGTTCTTCAGCGCCGCCGTCGAACAGTCGAAATGCACCGTGCGGCCGCCGATCGAGGCGACCACCGTCCGCTGCGTCTGGATCGTCTTCTCGAGCACCAGCCACCACAACTCGCCCTCGTGGTCGATGAACGAGGTCGGCAGGTAGATGGTGAAGGGCACGCCGTGCCGCCTGAGGATCGGATAGGCGAATTCGGCATTGTCGCGATAGCCGTCGTCGAAGGTGAAGGCGACGAAGGGCCGCGCCTCGTCGCCGGCCCTGATGCGCGCCGGCACCTCGTCCATCGCGACGATGTCGAAGCCTTGAGCGCGCACGCGCTCGACGACGCTTTCGAGGAAGCCCGGCGTCACTTCCAGCAGCGAATTGGGCGCGAATTCGGCGCCCTGCGCCGGCCGCACGTGGTGCAGCATCAGGATCGCGCCGAGCCCGCCGAAGACGGGCCGCAGCATCCGGTGGGCGCCGGTGAAATAGAGCGTGCCGAGCCCCGCCTTGAAGAGGGTCGTGCGAATTCCGCTCATGACGCCGTCGCTCCTCCGCGTGCCCGCGCCGGATACCGGCGGCGGCGCTGCGATCCTGCCAACCATTTCTTGAGACTTCTTTGACAACCTCCGACGCTTGCAGAGCTCGGATGGACACCGATGACCCTGGTCCTCGACATGACGGCGGCGGACGCGGTGGCGCATGCCGATGCGGGCAGCCCCGTGACGGTGGCGCTCGCTGTCGGTTTCGATGAGATCGAGGCGACGTGGCGGGCGCTGGAAACGACCACCGTCTCCTCCGGCTACCGCTCGTTTGACTGGCAGAGCCGCTTCCACCGCCATCTCGGCGACGGCGGCACGCCCTGCCTCGCCTTGCTCGGCGACCGCCCCGACGCGCCGCGCGCCATCCTGCCCTTCGTGGTCGAGCGCTCGGCGCTCGGCGGCGTCGCATCCTTCATCGGCGACAAGCACGCCAATTTCGGCATGGGCCTGTGGCAGCGCGATTTCGCCGCCGCGATGACCGGACCGCTGCTGACCGGAGCACTCAGGGAGATCGCCCGCCGCTCGCCGGCGCGGATCGACCTGTTCCGCCTCGCCAATCAGCCGGCGGTCTGGGACGGAATGGCCAATCCTTTCCTCGCCCTGCCGCACCAGCCCTCGCCGTCCTTCGGCTATCATCTGGCGCTGGAGCCGGACGCCGATGCGGTGCTCGGCCGGGTCGTCTCCAGCAATTCCCGACGCAAGCTGAAGAAGAAGGAACGCAATCTCGCCGAGACCGGCCCCGTTTCCTTCCGCGTCGCCGCGACGCCCGCGGAGGTGGAGCGGTTCACGGACCAGTTCCTTGCGTTCAAGGCGGTCAGATTCGAGGCGCTCGGCATCGCCAATGTCTTCGGCACGCCCGGCATGCGGGAATTTATCATTGGCGCCGCCACCGATGGCCTCGGATCGCCGACGCCCGCCATCGAACTCTGCGCACTGATGGTCGGCGACGAGCCCATCGCCTTCTTCGGCGGAGCGATCTCGCGCAACCGCTACAGCGGCATGTTCAACGCCATGACGCCGGGCCCCCTGATGAAGGACAGCCCGGGCGAACTGCTGCTGCATCATCTCATCCGTCATTGCTGCGAGCGCGGGCTGGCGGTCTTCGACCTCGGCGCGGGCGAGGCGCAGTACAAGAGCAATCTCTGCGACGGGCAGGACGCGCTGTTCGACCAGTTCATCCCGATGACGCTGCGCGGCCATGTCGCCGCGAACGGCCTGTCGCTGGCGGCGCAGGCGAAGCGCCGGGTCAAGCAATCGCCGCGGCTCTGGTCGCTGGTGACGAAACTGCGCCGCGCGCGCGGTCGGACCGAAAGCTGATCGCCTTACCGGTTCAGGCGGCGGCCACCGCCTCGTCTGCCGCGAGCATCACGACGACCGGACGCAAGCCCGCGCCGCGCAGCCGCTCGAAGGCGGAGACGACGCGCGGATCGCTCGCCGATGTCTCCGCGACCACGACGGCGTCGCTCGCCAGCGCGGCGAGCCGGTCGAAGGCTTCCGGTTCCGGCGGCAATAGGCCGGCCGCGATCACCACGCTGTCATAGCTGCGCGCCAGCGCCTCGACGACGAAGTCCGCCGTATCGGGATCGGCCTCGGCGCCCGCGCCGAACGGCACGATATGAGCCGAAGAGGCCGGATCGGCATGCAGGATGGCACCGAAACCGGCGCGTCCCTCGGCGAAGTCGCCAAGACCGGCTGCGCCGGGCGGCAGGAGCGCGGACAGCGCCCGCCCCTCGGCGTCGAGGTCGACGAGCGCGGCGCGCCGGCCATCGGCCGCGACATGACGGCCGAGAGCGACCGCGACGCCGACGGCGGCATAGCCGCGCGTCACCGGCACGACCAGCGTGCGCCCGCCACCGGTCTCCGCCGGATCGAGCATTGCGGCGAGCGCCGCGATGCTGTCCGGCCCTTCGGCAAACGAAGCCTCCGCCTCGCCAGCCGGCACATGGAACCCGGCCAGAGCCTCGGCGTCGAACGACGGCGCGGTCGGCGGGGCGCTGTCGCCGGCCATAGGGGCTCCCGCGTCCACCCGATCCTCGTCGTCGCGCGCGGCAGCTGGCGCCCCGACGCCCATCAGCGCGGCCGTTGCGACGCAGCCGAAGGCCAGCAGCATCGTGCCAAGCGTGGTGATCAGGATGGTCGGCAGTTTCTTCGGGAAGGCCGGGATGTTGGAGACGACGGCGCGCGAGACGATGCGCGCATCGGCCGGCAGGGCGTCCGGCGTGTCGCGGACCGTGGCGTCGCGATAGCGGCCGAGCAGCGCTTCCAGCTGGTCGCGCAGCGATTTTGCCTCGCGCTCCAGCACGCGGAGCTGCACTTCCTGTTCGCTTGCCTCGCTCGCCTGCCGCTTCACCTGGTCGAGGTTCTGCTGGAGCGCCTCGACCCGTGCGCCGGCAAGGCGCGAATCGTTTTCCAGGACGCGCACCAGCTTCTCGGCCTCGACGCGCACCTGGCTGTCGAGATTGGTCCGCTGTGCCTGCAACTCCGCGATGCGCGGGTGGCGGGGCCCGAGCGTCGAGGATTGCTCGGCGAGCTGGGCGGTCACCGCCGCGCGCTGCTCGTTGAGGCGGCGAATGATCTCGGAATTGACGATGTCGCCCGCCTCGATCGGCCGGCCGGAGCGCAGGAAGTCGCGCAGGAGGCGCGCGCGGGTCTGGGCATCGGTCTGCTGGGCCTTTGCCGAGGCGATCTGGCTGTTGACCTCCGCCAGTTGCTGGGCGGTCAGGCTGACATTGTTGGAGCCGACGAACAGGTTGGCGCGGGCACGGAAACTCTCCACCCGCCCCTCGGCCTCCTCGACCTTCTTGCGCAGAGTCTCGACTTCGCCGGACAGCCACTGTCCGGCATTGCGCGTGCGGTCACGCTTGGCTGTCTGCTGCGCGGCGATGAGCTGCGCCGCGATCGCGTTCGCCGCCTCCGCCGCAAGCCGCGGATCGGCCGATTCGAACTGGACGGCGATGATGCGCGACTTGTCGACCTGATAGGCGGCGAGCTTCTCGAAATAGCTGCGCAGCACCCGTTCCTCGGCGGTCATGCGCAGCGGATTGTCGGCAAGGCCGACCAGCATCAGGCCCTGCCGGACCGGATTGACCGCGCGCAACGCCGGGTCGAACTCGGGCCGGCGCGACAGTTCCAGCTTGTCCGCGACCGCACGCGCGATGTCGCGCGACTGCACCAGCTGGACCTGGCTCAGCACCGTTTCCTGATCGATCGCCGCCCGCTCGCCGCCGGAGCGATCGCCCTCGGCGCGCGTATAGCCGGTCTCGCCGCTCTCAACGAGAATGCGGGCCTCGGAGCGATAGGTCGGGTTCGTCAGGTTGACGATCACTGCCGAGCCGACCAGCGCCAGCGCCGTCGGCACGGCGATCCACAGGCGCCTGCGCCAGATGGCCGCGGCGAGCGCAGACAGGTCGAGCGCCCCGAATGACGGGCGCTCTCTCTGGCCGGCGTCGTCTCCGCCCGTCGTCCGCATGTCGCATCTGCCTCAAGGAACCGATGCCCCATCAGAAATGATTAAGGTTGCCACTGCGTTAACCGCCCAACGCGGCGCGTCATGCGGTCAGCGTTTCTTAACCATGACGACGCATCATCCCCGCCATGTTGATTGGCATGCAGAGGCGGGACGCGATGCGTCGGTCAGGGATGCGCCGTTTGCTGGTCGCTTCAGCGATCGGGCTGACGCTGGCCGGCTGCGCCGGGCGCCCGGGCGCAGGCCCCGGCACGCTGGTCGACACCACGCGCGGGGTCGTCGGGCCGGTCGGCGGCGAAGGCCACCTCGTGCCTCATGCCCAGATCGAGCCGCAGGGCCCCTATCTCCTCGACACCGGCGACCGCCTCCGCGTCGTCGTCTTTGGCCAGGAAGGCCTGACCAATTCCTATGCCGTCGATTCGGCCGGCGCCATTTCCATGCCGCTGATCGGCGCTGTGCCGGCAGCCGGACGCTCCGCCCCCTCGCTCGGGCAGGAGATCGCCTCGCGGCTGCGCGGCGGCTACATCCGCGATCCCAGCGTCTCCGTCGAGATCGAGACCTATCGCCCCTTCTTCATCATGGGCGAGATCACGGCGGGCGGGCAGTTTCCCTTCGTCACCGGCATGACCGTGCAGAATGCCGTCGCCATCGCCGGCGGCTTCACCCCGCGTGCCAATCGCTGGAACGTCGAGGTCACGCGCAAGGTCAACGGCCAGCTCTACCGCGCCGACGTGCCCCTCACCCACCGGCTCCAGCCCGGCGATACCGTCGTGGTGCGCGAGCGCTGGTTCTGAGCGTCGTGGGCCAGACATTCTCGATCCTGCACGTCATGCGCTCGCCGGTCGGCGGGCTGTTCCGCCATGTCGCCGATCTCGCGCGCGAGCAGACGGCGCGTGGCCACCGCGTCGGCATCGTCGCCGATGCCTCGACCGGCGGCGAGCGTGCCGAGCGCGTTCTCGCGGAGCTTGGCCCGGAACTGGCTCTCGGCGTCACCCGCGTCGCCATGAGCCGCGAGCTGGGGCCGTCCGACTGGTCGGCGGGACGTTTCGTCGCGCGGCGCATCGGCGAGCTCGGCGTCGATGTCGTTCATGGCCACGGCTCCAAGGGCGGCGCCTATGCACGCCTTGTGGGCGGCAGGCGGCTGAAGGTCTACACGCCGCACGGCGGCAGCCTGCACTATTCGCGGACGACCCCCGTCGGCTTCGCCTATCTGACGCTCGAAGCCCTGCTGGCACGGCGCACGGATCTGTTCCTGTTCGAGAGCCGCTACGGGCTCGACACGTTCCGCGCCAAGGTCTGCGAGCCGCAGGGCGTGACGCGGGTCGTCCATAACGGCGTCGCCGAGGAGGAATTCGCGCCGGTTCAAACCGCAAGCGATGCGACGGACCTCATCTTCATCGGCGAGCTGCGCCTGCTGAAGGGCGTCGACGTGCTGCTGGAGGCGATCGCCCTGCTGGCGCGCGAGGGCCGCACCGTCACGGCGACGCTGGTCGGCGCCGGCCCCGACGCCGAGACCTTCCGGGAACAGGCGGATCGCCTCGGACTGGCCGGGCGCGTGCGCTTTCCGGGCGCCCTGCCCGCACGGCAGGCCTTCGCGATGGGGCGCCTGATGATCGTGCCATCGCGCGCGGAATCCCTGCCCTATGTCGTTCTCGAGGCCGGGGCCGCCGGCTTGCCGCAGATCGCCACGGCCGTCGGCGGCATCGGCGAGATTTTCGGCGACGAGGCCACGCGATTGATCCCGGCGGGCGATGCCCCGGCCCTCGCCGGCGCCATTGCCGGCATGCTCGACGCCCCTGCCGAGGCTGCCGCATCCGCAGCCCGGCTGCGGCAACGCATTGCCAGCGGCTTCTCGGTATCGGCCATGACCGATGGCGTTCTGGACGCCTATCGCGAGGCTCTCGCCCCACGCGGCAATCGTTAGCCTCTGCAACCCGCGATCAAGCGAAAAGCAACCATTGGCCAGTAGTCTCGCGCGCGGGAAACGGGTGAGGCAGGATCATGCTGGGCATAACCGGGCGGGACATCATCAAGGCCGTCGAGGCGGATCAGGCAGCAAAGCCGGCCGCCGACGGCGAGCGGCGCGAGCTCTCCGCCCTCGCGGCCAAGATCGCCGACGAGACGGTCGGCTCGGCCTATTCGCCGGTTGTGCTCGGCGGTTTCGTCCGCCTCATCGAGTTCACCGTCGTTCTGTCGCTCGGCGCGGTCATCTATCTCGGCTGGGTCTATCCGGTCCACGGCCTGCAATGGACCTCGACCGTCAGCCTGTTCGGTCTCGCCATGCTGACGCTCGCGGCCTTCCAGGCCGCCGGGCTCTATGACGTTCACGTCTTCCGCACCCATGTCGCGCAGTTCAGCCGCCTCTTGATCGCCTGGACGCTGGTCTTCCTCGTCGCGGTTGCGCTCGCCTTCTTCTTCAAGGCCGGCGAGGAGCTATCGCGGGTCTGGCTCGGCAGTTGGTACGTCTCGGGCCTGATCATCCTCGCCTCGGCCCGTGTCGCCCTCGCGCAGGTCGTCAGGTCCTGGTCCCGCGCGGGCCGCCTCCAGCGCCGCGCGGTCGTCGTCGGCGGCGGTGAGCCGGCCGAGGAGCTGATCCAGTCGATCCTCGCGCAGGAGGATTCGGACGTGACCATTTGCGGGACGTTCGACGACCGCACCGACGCGCGCTCGCCCGCGCACGCGGCGCATGTGCCGAAGCTCGGCACCGTCGACGACCTCGTCGAATTCGCGCGCCGCACGCGCGTCGACCTCGTCATCGTCACGATCCCGATGACGGCCGAGGCGCGCGTTCTGACCATGCTGCGCAAGCTCTGGGTGCTGCCGGTGGACATCCGCCTCGCCGCCCACACAGCCAAGTTGCGATTCCGCCCGCGCGCCTATTCCTATATCGGCAATGTCCCCGTCCTCGATGTGTTCGACAAGCCGATCCAGGACTGGGACGTCGTGCTGAAGTGGATCTTCGACAAGGTCGTCGGCACGCTGGCGCTGATCGCGCTGTCGCCGGTCCTGCTCGCCACCGCCATCGCGGTGAAGCTCGATTCCAAGGGCCCAGTCCTGTTCCGCCAGAAGCGCTACGGCTTCAACAACGAGCTGGTCGAGGTCTTCAAGTTCCGCTCCATGTACACCGACATGAGCGACGCCACGGCCTCGAAACTCGTCAGCAAGGGCGACCCGCGCGTCACCCGCGTCGGCCGCTTCATCCGCAAGACCTCGATCGACGAACTGCCGCAGCTCATCAACGTCGTGTTCAAGGGCAACCTGTCGCTGGTCGGCCCGCGGCCGCACGCGGCCCACGCCAAGGCCGCCGACAAGCTCTATGACGACGTGGTCGACGGCTATTTCGCCCGCCACAAGGTGAAGCCCGGCATTACCGGCTGGGCCCAGATCAACGGCTGGCGCGGCGAGACCGACACGCCCGAGAAAATCCAGCGGCGCGTCGAGCACGATCTCTACTATATCGAGAACTGGTCGATCCTGTTCGACCTCTACATCCTCGCGAAAACGCCGATCTCGCTGGCGCAGCACCGCGACAACGCCTTCTGATGAGCCTCGCGAACCCCGCCGGAAGCGTCGCGGGTTCGGGCACGGCCGGCTGGCTGGTGGACCGGGAAGCGCTGCGCCTGCGCGTCCTGTTCCTGATGCTGGTCGGCAGCGCCTTCGTCTTCGCCGAGCCCTCCCCGTATGAGATCGGCGCGCTCGGCGCCATCGGCTGTTTCGCGGCCACGGGCGGGTTGAGGCTGCGCGCGGCCTTCATGCCGCTGGTGCTCATTCTCATCGTCTATTGCCTTGGCCTGACGGTTTCGGCGATTCCCGTCCTCGGCGCGAAGAAAGTCGCGCCCTGGATCGCGGTATCCTGGTATCTCGCGGTCACCATGGTGTTCTTCGCCATCGTCGCGGCAGAGAACACCGCGGCGCGGATGGACGTGGTCGTGCGCGCCTGGACCCTCGCCGCCGTCATCGCCGCGATTGCCGGGATCGCCGGCTATTTCCGCGCCTTTCCGGGGGCCTTCGACCTTTTCACCCTCTATGGCCGCGCGAAGGGAACCTTCAACGATCCCAACGTCTTCGGCCCGTTCCTTATCCTGCCCATGCTGACGGCGATGCAGGCCTTCTATGCTGGCAGCCGCAGACAGATGCTGCACGCGGGACTGATTCTCGGCGTGCTGCTGATCGCCCTGCTCCTGTCATTCTCGCGCGGCGCCTGGATTCACTTCGTGCTGTCGGCGGCGGTGATGACCGGGCTCCTGTTCCTGACCGCCGGCACGCGCGCGGAGAGGCTTCGCATCCTCGTCGTGGTGGCGGCGGGCCTCGTGCTGCTCGGCCTGGCTCTCGCGGCGCTACTCTCCGTCGATAAGGTGGCGGACCTGATGAAGGAGCGCGCCAGCTTCAACCAGAGCTACGACAACGGGCCGATGGGCCGCTTCGGCCGGCACGCCTATGGCTGGCAGATGGCGCTCGACATGCCCCTGGGCCTTGGCCCGCTGCAGTTCACCCGCTTCTTCCCCGAGGACGTCCACAACGTCTACCTGAACTCCTTCATGTCCGGCGGCTGGACGGCGGGCATCGCCTACCACGTCCTGGTCGGGCTGACGCTGTTCGTCGGGCTCATCGCCGCCCTCCGCCGCACACCCTGGCAGCCGGCGACCATCGCCGTGTTCGCGACCTTCTGCGGGCTCGCCTTCGAGGGCAAGATCATCGACACCGACCACTGGCGCCACTTCTGGGCGCTCGGCGGCCTCTTGTGGGGATTGGCCGTCGCAGGCGGGTTGCAGCCGCCGCCGAAACGTCCTAAATCCCCCGGCACGGTCGGAGTGTAGCGCAGCCCGGTAGCGCACTTGCATGGGGTGCAAGGGGTCCCGAGTTCGAATCTCGGCACTCCGACCAATTTCCCCAAATTTTACAATATGTTACGTCGGCCGCCCATTCGACACGGGGCCACCTTCTGCAAAAACCGACACGACCGCGGCTGCTGGTGGCCAAGGCTTCCGGAGTCGAAAGGTCGTCAACGAGTCGGTCGCACCGGACTGACCGAGCTGGCTTTCCACGGAGTGGGCAAGGCAGGCTGGCCGGCAAGGAGAACGCGGCCTGCGTCTGGCACGTTCTCTGTCATCCGGCGTGGTGAACGGCGGCCCGCTTGCCGTCTGTCGCCGGGTGAAGGGGATTCGGACCTTTGAGCGCCAGCCCGCACAAGCGTTCTCGGCTTCAGTGCCATGTGTTCGAGAATCTGCTCGTAGGCCGAGGCGACGCCAAGAAAGCTCGATGAAAAGACGCATGACCAACGAAAAGAGGCCGCCCGAAGGCGGCCCCGTTGTTCTGAAATTTCAATGCCCTGCTTAGGGAATCAATACCGGGCGACAACCGCCGAAGCGCCGGTCGAGAACAGGTAGCTCACGCCGAGGCGGATGGCGTGATCATCCTTTGGGCTGATGTTGAAGCGGCTGTTGGTAGCTGCGTTGGCATTGGAGAAGGAGCCAAAATTGGCGTAGCGATATTCCAGCCGCGCCGTCCAATTCGGCGTGAAGGCGTGCTCGACGCCGGCGCCAACGGTCCAGCCGACACGCGTGGTGGTGAACGTATGGAACGGGGCCGCGCCAGCATTGGCCATCGTATTGCGCGCGCTGGTGAACGCCACGCCGCCAGTCACATAGAACAGCGTGCGGTCCATGGCGACGCCGGCGCGGGCGCGCACGGAACCCATGAAGCTCTGCCGCATAGTCATGTCAAACAGGCCGCCGCTTACGCCGCGCCGCGCGCCGCTGACGGTCGAGAATTCCAGATCGGCCTCGGCGCCCAGCACGATCCGGTTGACCTGATAGTTGAAGCCGGCATGGAGGCCGCCGACGAAGCCGGCGCCATAGGCCAGTGCCACCGGGTTGCCGCCGGCCAAAGTCGTGTTCGAGCCGCCCTGGCGCGCCCAGACGCCGCCGATTTGGCCGCCCAGATAGAATCCGGTCCAGGAGAACACGGGGGCGACAACCACATCGGCGACGGAGCCGCGCGGCGAACCGAGGTCAGCAGCCTGTGCGCCGGTGACGAGGGCGGCGACGGCTGCGCCAGTCAGCAATAACCTCTTCATATGGTATTCCCCCACAATTGACGTACGGTTAGTTAGCATGCCTAGCCCGCTCGTCGGAGTATCCCGGCACCGACCCCGCAGCAGCGGGCAACGCGATGCAAACCAGCAACACCAGTTTTGGGGATTTCAAACAATAGGCGACCCCTCACCGCTGGACGTTCCGACCAAATCGTTCAGAGCCTTGACGGCAACGTGCAGGTCGTGCCGAGCGCCTCTGACGGACCTTGAGGCCCGGTCCGGGACACGCGGAGGTCGGTCGGGGCGCAACGCCAGCGAAGGGGTAGGCGGACGGCCAATTGCGGGCCGATGACGCACAGCCGGCCGCCGGACATCAGCCGCGCTCTGTGTTCGCTCGCATGAAGGGCGTCAACGGCAGCGAGTGGAACTTGGCCCCCGCTCCGCTCAACGGAACCGCGAGAACATGCGGTCGATCGAGTGGCTGAACGCCTGCCCCTGATGTCGGACGAAGTCCCAGACCGCTCGCGAATAGTCGCTGTCCGTGACGGCGTAGTCGATGCCGACCAACAGCGCGCAAACCAGTACGACCTTCAGGACGCGATCAAGCAAGTCCTCACCTGGCAACATGGTCGGCTCAGTGAGCCACATGCTCCATGATAGGCATATGCCGGCGGCGTCTTCGACCCTCCCCAATTACCAGAATCGACGTGTGAGGTCGCCGAAGCTCGTCGATGCCTGAGTCTGCGAACGCAGCCTCCGGACTCCTGTCATGGTCGCGTTGAATGCACGGATGAACAGCCGATGGTATCCGACGCAGAGAGCCATTCGCGCACTGGCGGGCGGCGAATTGGCATTGCGGCCGCAGATGAACCCCGCCCGCTCGGCCCCTGCTATCGCGACGCCAATATCTTCATTCTCGTTCGATATGGCGAACGTTCACGCCGCAAATTGCGCCCGCGACACGTGGGCCTGTGACGCGAAACGGCATGAATGATCGCGGCTTTTCTTGATCATTCTACAATTCACTGATCAGGGGCATAGATATATCCCGCATCACCGTTCTTTTTAGAGAATGATTTTATTGACATGGCAGCCCCGGCGGCCGCATGATCAAGGCTCAGTCGTCGGCTTCGGTTCGATGCCTGACGCGGCTTTTGATGGAGCAGCTTGCACCGCGTGACCAAGGGCTAAAGCGCCACGAATGAAGTTCGTGGGCTCCTCGCTGGAGTTGGTCCGATGAATTTCGTTGCCTGCGCGGCTTCTCCGCCGCGCCTCTTCTCCCAGACCTGGCCCTGCCGCCGGATGCGCCGCAACGGACGGTGTTGTCGGTCCATGTGACCGACACCCCTCTCCCGCCCTTCGCGTTCATCACAATGGAGACGCCGGCCCCGTCCGGCGGCAGGTCTTTCATGTTCCAGTCCCATGTCTCGCATCCGCTTCGCTCGGATGTCTCCCTCATCGAGTTCGACAATGAAGCCGTCGGCCTCGCGGTCCAGGATCGCGGCGGGTTCCGCTTCTTCGCGGCAACGCCGACGCTGAACAGGCTGGACTCGCAGCTCTTCCGATCCCTGAAGCTTCTGCGCCGCGCCATCGCCGATGCCCGGCGCGGCGTCCTGCCGGCGGCTGCCCTGCGCATCGCCGCCTGAGCCTCGCTACTCCCTCACCCGACCGGTCCCGCCACCCGCGCCGACGCCGTGGGGCCGGTGCCTCGTTCCCCGAAGGCCGAGCCGCCATGAATGCACTGACACGCTTCCCCGATCCCGTGGCGATCCCGCTGCCTGAACCGCCACCGGCGGAAGACCCGGGCAGTACGGGTTCAACCATCCTGTTCCGCAACGTTTCCAAGGAGTTCCAGGCCCGGGACAAGGATCCCGCCGTGACGGCGCTCGACGGCGTCGATCTGGCCGTGCCCGGCGGCAGCATCACCGGCATTATCGGCAGGTCCGGCGCCGGCAAGTCGACGCTGCTGCGGATCATCAACGGGCTCGACCGGCCGACTTCGGGATCGGTCGTCGTCGATGGCGCCGAGGTCGGCAATCTCGAACCGGCGCGCCTGCGCGATCTTCGGCGCAGCATCGGCATGATCTTCCAGCACTTCAACCTGCTGTCGTCGCGCACCGTGTTCGACAATATCGCACTGCCGCTGGAACTTGCCGGCACCCCCCGAGCGGAGATCCGGAGCCGGGTCGACGAGCTCATCGAGCTGGTCGGCCTCGGCGACAAGCGCGGCCGCTACCCCGTCGAACTCTCGGGCGGCCAGAAGCAGCGCGTCGGCATCGCCCGCGCGCTGGCGACGCGCCCGAAAGTGCTGCTGTCGGACGAGGCGACCTCGGCGCTCGATCCGGAGACGACACGCGCGATTCTGGCGCTGCTCAAGCGCATCAACGCGCTGACCGGCGTGACCATCGTGCTGATCACCCACGAAATGCAGGTCATCAAGGAGATCTGCGACCGGGTCGCCGTCATCGAGCGTGGCCGGATCATCGAGGAGGGCCCGGTCTACGAGGTCTTCGCCCGCCCGCGCGCCGAGACGACCCGCAACTTCGTCGCGTCCGTCACCGGCAGCGCCCTGCCCCGCGATCTCGCGGACCGGCTGAACGCCTCGCCGGACGGCGCGGGCTCGGCGGTCATCCGCATCGTCTTCACCGGGGAGCATGCCACGGCGCCGGTCATCTCGCGGCTGTCCCGCTCGCTCGACATCGACGTGAACGTGCTGTCCGGCCAGGTCGACGAGATCGGCGGCCGGCCGTTCGGCAACCTCATCGTCACGGTTCCGGCCCGGCGCGACGTCAGCGCCGCGCTGCAGGCGCTCGCCACGGCGCACGGCCTCCACACGGAGATTCTCGGCTATGTCCCCTGAAATCGCACGACTTCTCGCGGAAGCCACCTGGCAGACGCTCTACATGGTCACGGTGGCCGGGCTGGCCGGGACGCTTCTCGGCCTGCCGCTTGGCGTGTTCCTGGCGACCAGCGGCAAGGGCGAGCTGTTTCAGGCCGTCGCGGTCAACCGCGTGCTCGGGCTCGTGGTGAATGCGGCGCGTTCGACGCCGTTCATCATCCTCGTCGTCGCGATCATCCCGTTCACCCGCCTCGTCGCCGGCACGTCCATCGGCACGACGGCTGCCATCGTGCCGCTGACCGTCGCCGCCACCCCCTTCATCGCCCGCATCGTCGAGGCAGCTATCCGGGAGGTGGACCAGGGGCTGATCGAGGCTTCGCGGGCCATGGGCGCGACCGCGTTCCAGATCGTCCGCAAGGTTCTGCTGCCCGAGGCCCTGCCGGCCATCGTGCTCGGCCTCACCCTCACCGCCGTCAGCCTCATCGGCTACTCGGCCATGGTCGGCGCGGTAGGCGGCGGGGGCCTCGGCGATCTCGGCATCCGCTTCGGCTACCAGCGCTTCATGCCCGAGGTCATGGCCGCCGTCGTCATCGTCCTGATCGTGCTCGTTCAGGGCGTCCAGAGCATCGGCGAATCGATAGCCCGCCGCGTCAACAGGCGGCTGCGAACCGCCTGATCCCAGGGGCCGGGGAACCTCCCGGACCGCATCCCTCTCCCAAAACCGAAGGAACCACTCCAATGACCTCGTTCAGCATCGACCGCCGCAGCCTCATCCTGTCGGCCACGGCCCTTGTCGCCGCTCCCGCCATCGCCCGCGCGCAGGCACCGACGAAGCTGCGCGTCGGCGTCACCGCCGGACCGCACGCCCAGATCCTCGAGGCCGTGAAGCCGGTCGCGGCGAAGCGCGGGCTCGACCTCTCCATCGTCGAGTTCTCCGACTACATCCTGCCGAACGCGGCGCTCGCCTCGGGCGACCTCGACGTGAACTCCTACCAGCACAAGCCCTTCCTCGATCAGCAGAACGCCGACCGGAAGTACAATCTCGCCGGCGTCGGCTTCACCGTGAACTTCCCGATCGGCGTCTATTCCAAGAAGCACAAGCGCTGGGAGGAGGTGCCGGCCGGCGCGCAGGTCGCGATCCCGAACGATCCGACCAATGGCGGCCGCGCGCTGCTGCTGTTCCAGGACAAGGGTCTGGTGAAGCTCAAGGACGGCGTCGGCTATCGCCCGACCATTGCCGACATCGTGCAGAACGAAAGGCGCTTCCGCTTCATCGAACTGGAGGCCGCCCAGACCGCGCGCTCGCTCGACGACGTCGCCGCAGCCGTCATCAACACCAATTACGCACTGTCGGCGGGCCTTGCGCCCGGTCGCGACGCTCTGCTGCGCGAGGATCCGAAGGGGCCCTATGTCAACCTGATCGCCGTCCGCGATGCCGACAAGGACAAGCCCTGGGTGAAGCCCTTCGTCGAGAGCTACCAGTCGGCCGAGGTCCGGGACTTCGTCGAGAAGACGTTCCAGGGCTCGGTGCTGTCGTCCTGGTAAATGACAAAGGGAGGAGCCCTGCCGCTGCGGCGGGCTCCTCCCGATGACCGGTCTTCGCTCGCCATCGGCGCGGCGCGTCGACAAAAAAACGGACGGCCGCACATGGCGACCGTCCCGGCCCCGTCGTAACCGTCGTTCCCCCGAAAGACGGCCCGAGATCAGGCCATCGCCATCATGGCAAATTCGGCAGGGACCGCTTTGATACGGATCAACTGCGAGCCTGCCTCAGCTTCGCGCGAGCTGCGCCAGCCGGCCCTCGTCCAGAATGCGCACGGCCTCCGGCACGATAAGAATGACGCGGTCACGCGCGAGCCGGGTGAGCGTGCGGCTCACCGTCTCGATGGTCAGGCCGAGATAATCGGCGATATCGAGCCGCTGCATCGGCAGCTGGACGGTCACCGACGCGCCGCTGATGCGGGCCCAGCGGTCGCGCATCATCAGCAGGAAAGCGGCGATCCGCTCTTCGGCCGAGCGGCGGCCGATCAGCGTCATCTGCTCCTGCGCGATAACCAGTTCATGGGTCGCGAATTCATGGAGGCGGCGCAGGAAATGCGGCTTGGCGGAGACCAGCCGGTCGAATTCCGCGCGGTCGAACTTGCAGAGCGCCACGGCGTCCACCGCATCGGCCGAGAAGCCGTAGCGGTTGTGCAAAGCCAATCCGAGGAAGTCGCCGGGCATCGCGAAGCCGACGATCTGACGGCGGCCGTCGGACAGCAGCTTGTAGAGGCGCACCGTGCCCTCGACCACGGAGAAGACCGAGGTCGCGTCCTCACCCTGATGGATGAAGGTCTCCTTCGCCGCGACACGCCCCTGATGGACGATGGCGTCGAGTTCGTGCAGTTCACCCGCCTCGAGAGCGGCGCAGACGGCGAGCGGCCTCACCTTGCACGCGTCGCAGTAGCTCGGCCCGCCGGAGCGGGCGCAGGCACTGCGCGGAGAAGGCGTGGCTAACGCTGCAAGCGTGGTCATGGCAGTGACCCCTTGGTTGAGAGCGCTTTTGCTGAGGATCAAACTACCAGCAGGCGCGGGTCGCACGATTGATCTAGCACAAAGACCGTGGCGTCGCGCGCGCCGATCCTTTCCCCGGCCAACTGCCTCAATGGGAAGCCGCGCCCGATGTTCACCGCCCGCCTCGTGCATGGCGCAGATGCGATGGCCGCGCTCGGCATCGTCCGCATCTGCCATCCCGACATCGAAATCGAGAACTGGCGCGCCCTGTTCGACCATGACGAGGCTGGCGACAGCGCCCATTTCGGCTGCGTGGTTGTGGCCGACCAGCGCGGCTATGCCCATGCCGCGTGCCTGTTCCGCATCGCCCTCGACCCGCGATTCGGCCGGCGACTGGAAGTGTCCTACCTCTCGCGCGCAGACCTGCCCGCCAGCACAGCCTCGGACGTCCTGTTCGACTTCATCGACTCGCTTGCCGCGCGGCGCGCCTGCACCCAGATCGTGATCGAGGACGCCGATTCACGAATCGCGGCCGAGCGGCTGAGCAGCTGGACCGATATCGGCCAGGTGCTGACCGATCACCACTTCCGGCCGGGTTCCGTCGGCTTCGTCAAGTCGGTCGCCGTCGCGCCGACCGCCTGAGCCCCGTCCGCCCCCAGCGATCCGTCCTCGTCGGCGATGGCACGCCAGGCGGCGCCGTCGAGATCCTCGTACTGGCCGCTGTTGAGCGACCAGAGAAAGGCCGCGAGGCCCAGAAGGCCAAGGCCGAGCGCCAGCGGCACGAGGAAGACCAGCACGTCCATTCCAGCCTCCCTCAGAGCCGCGCCGACCGCGCGCGCAGCGCGTTGGCCGTGACGATGACCGACGAGCCCGACATGGCGAGCGCGGCGATGAGCGGCGTCACCAGTCCGGCAATGGCGATGGGCACGGCGACGGCGTTGTAGACGACCGCAAGCCACAGGTTCTCGGTCATCAGCCGGCGCGCCTTGCGGGCGATGGCGAGGGTAGCGGCGACCGGTGCGAGCCTGTCGCCGAGGAACACGGCGTCGGCCGCAGCCTGTGTCAGGTGCACGGCGGTGATCGGCGAGATCGATACATGGGCGCTGGCGAGCGCGGGAGCGTCGTTCAGCCCGTCGCCGACCATCAGCACCCTGGCTCCGACGGATTTGAGCGCCGCGATCCGGTTGATCTTGCCGGCGGGCTTCAGCCCCCCCTCGAAAGCCGTGATGCCAAGCTCCCGCGCGACGGTCTCGACGGCCTCGACGCGATCGCCGGAATAGATCGCAAGCTCGAAGCCGGCGCGGCGCAGGGCCGCGACAACCGCCACCGCATCCGGTCGAAGGGCCTGCCTGACCGCGAAGACGTGACGCAGATCGCCATGCGCGAAGGCGATCAGCGAGGCATCGGGATAACGGGCCGCAACGGCGGCGGCCTCGGCCTCGGCACCGCAGAACACCGAACTGCCGAGCCGGGCCTCGACGCCGTCGATGAGTGCCCGAACGCCCTGCCCCGGCACTTCCTCCAGATCAGCCGGCGGTGCCGCATGCGGCGCTGCGGCGGCGACGGCCCGCGCCAGCGGGTGGTGCGAGCCCTGCGCCAGCGCGGCCGCGCGTCCGAGAACCTGTTCCGACACGGAGCCGGCATCCGCAATGGCCGGCACGGGCAGCGTCAGCGTGCCGGTCTTGTCGAAAACGATCGTGTCGACCTCGGCGAGCCGCTCCAGCGCATCGCCGGACTGGAGCAGGACATTGGTGCGGAACAGCGCACCGGAGGCGACCACCTGCACGGCGGGGATGGCGAGGCCGAGCGCGCAGGGGCAGGTGATGATCAGCACCGTGATGGCGATGACCAGCGCCGGCTGCCAGGCGAGGCCAAAGGCGAGCCATCCCGCGAAGGTCGCGATGGCGGTGACATGGACCACCGGCGAATAGAGCGCCGAAGCCCGGTCGGCCAGCCGGCGATAGGCGGAACGCGACTGCGCGGCGGTCTCGATGAGTCGCTCGACCTCGTCCAGCAGCGTGCCGCGCGCGGCGGCCCTGACCGTGACGCGCAGCATGCCGGACAGGTTGGTCGTTCCAGCGAAGACCGGGTCGCCCGGCGCGACCGTCTGCGGCAGCGTCTCGCCGGTGACGAGGCTCTGGTCGATGGCGGAGGTTCCGGCGGTAATGACGCCGTCCACGGCAATACGCTCGCCGGGCCGGACCAGCACGATGTCGCCGGCCGCGACCGCCGCGATGGGCACCTGCCGCAACGCGCCGTCCGTCATGACCTTCAGCGCCGTCTCGGCCTTCAGCGCGGCGAGATTGGCCGCGACGGAGGAGGTCTTGCGGCGCATGAGCTGCTCGCAATAGCGCCCGGTGAGCAGGAAGAACAACAGCATCACCGCGCTGTCGAAATAGGCGTGGGTGCCGTGGTTCCAGGTTTCCGCCAGCGACAGGCCGACCGCCAGCAGGACGCCGAGCGAGATCGGCACATCCATGTTGAGCTGGCCGGCGGCCAGCGCCGTCCGCGCCGACCGGAAGAACGGCCGGCCGGCATAGGCGACCGACGGCACGGCGATGAGCGCCGAGAGCCAGTGGAAGAAGTCGCGCTGCTCCTGCGTGATGTCGCTGACATTGCCGGACCAGACCGACACCGACAGCAGCATGATGTTCATCATGGCGAAGCCGGCGACGCCGAGGCACTTCATAAGGAAGCGCGCCTCGGCCGCCTCGGCGCTCTCGGCGGCCTTCGGATCGAAGGGAAACGCCCTGAAGCCGAGCCGATCGAGCCGTTTGACGACGGTCTCCGCATCGGTGCGGTCCTGCCGCCATTCGACCGCGACGCGCCGGTTGGTCAGATTGACACGCGCGGCGACGACACCGGGAATGGCCTTCAGCCCCTGTTCGATCACCGGCATGCAGGCGGCGCAGGTGATGCCGTCGACGGCAAGGTCGAGGCGCGCCATGCCGTCGCCCAGCGGCTCGACGAAAAGCGACAGGTCGGTGGCGGGCGGAACCGCAGCCGCGTCGGGCAGAGGGGCGTCGGCCGTGGCGGGGTGGAGGGCGTCCGCGACGAGGACGGCCTGGCTCATGGCAGCATGATCCGGTTGCGCGAGCGGAACAGGACAGCGCCGTCGCGGCTGACCTCGACCACCAGATCATGGGCGCCGGAGGTCACGTCAGCGGCCGTGCCGGCATAGAGCCCTGTGCCGGTTCGCGTCATGTCGAGCGGTCGGTCCAGCGCCCGGCGCGCCGGATGCTCGAGCCGGGCGGCGAGGCTCACGCCCTCGACCGGCCCGCCGGCCGGATCGCGCAGCGACACCGTCACAGCCGCGAAGCCCGCCGGATCGCGGTCGGCACGCGCCTCCACTGCCCAGCCGCGGGCGTCGCGCTCGCGCGCGGCGGCGAGGTCGCGGTTGAAGCGCTGGCTCGCCTGATAGGAACTGGCGGTCGTCAGGCCGGGCATCGTGTCGAGCGCCAGCGTCAGCATCAGTGCGTTGACGGTGAAGATGACGCCGAAGAAGGCGACGAACATCAGGAACACCATCCGCCCGGTCAGCCTGCGCGACCGACGGTCCGAAGTGTCGAGAACAGCCATGGCAGCGGCTCCTCTAGCGGGCGATGAAATGGTCGCGGGACGAGACCCTCTCGCCGGACCCGAGTTCGGTGATGCGGAAGGTGACGTCGGTCGATGCCGGCAGCGACGCGGCATTGGGCGCGGTCACGTGGACGATGACCTCGCGCGTCGCGTCCGGCGCAACCTCGATCAGCGGCCAGCCGATCTCGGTATTGGGGATGCCGACCGCGGTGGCCCGCGCCTGCGGGAGCCCGTCCACCGCCAGCACGAAGATGCGGTGCAGCGGCCGCTTGTTGAGCAGGCGCACCGTGTAGCTGTTGCGGACCGAGCCGTCGGAGAGCTGGACGAACAGCGGATTACGGTCGTGCAGCACCGACAGATCGGTGAACGAGCGCGTCATCAGCCCGTAGAGCATGGCGAGGCCGACCAGCGCGATCATGGCGACGTAGAGCACGGTGCGCGAGCGGACGATCGGATAGGTTTCTTCGAGGCCCTCCGCGCGCCTGGTGATATTGACGTCGTTGTCATAGGCGATCAGGCCCAGCGGCCGGTTCACCTTGGTCATGACCGTGTTGCAGGCGTCGATGCAGAGGCCGCACTGGATGCAGCCCATCTGCGAGCCGTCGCGGATATCGACGCCGGTCGGGCAGACGACGACGCACTGACGGCAGTCGATGCAGTCGCCGGCCGGCTCCTCGGCCGCGCGCGCCTTCGCCGCCGACTTGACCGACATGCGCGGCTCGCCGCGGTCGTAGCGATAGGTGACGTTGAGCGCGTACTGATCGGTCAGCGCGGCCTGGATGCGCGGCCAGGGGCACATGTAGAGGCAGACCTGTTCGCGCATCAGGCCAGCCAGCGCATAGGTCGTGAAGGTCAGGATGGCGATCCAGACATAGGCGATCATCGGCGCCTGGAAGGTCGCAAGGTCCTTCACCAGCGTCGGCGCGTCGGCGAAATAGAGCACCCAGGCGCCGCCGGTCCACCAGGCGATCATCAGCCAGACGAAGTGCTTGAGCGCGAGACGCCCGAACTTCGCCGCCGTCATCGGCCGGGCATCGGCCAGCATCCGCTCGCGGCGGTCGCCCTCGATCCAGCGCTCCACGGTCATGAACAGGTCGGTCCAGACCGTCTGCGGGCAGAGATAGCCGCACCAGACGCGGCCCGCGACCGCATTGCTCAGGAACAGGATGAGCGAGGCGAGCACCAGCAGGCCGGTGAAGTAGTAGACCTCCTGCGGCCAGATCTCGATGAAGAAGAAGTAGAAGCGGTTATTGGCGAGGTCGACGAGGACCGCCTGATCCGGCTGGTTCGGCCCGCGATACCAGCGCACGAACGGCAGGAAATAATAGACGCCGAGGCAGACGAACAGCACCGCCCACTTGATCGTGCGCAGCCGCCCCTTGACGCTCTGCTGGTAGATGCGCGGCCCGCCGACATAGAGCGGCTCGTCGTCCGGTGACGGGACGGTGGTCTCGGAAAGGCTCGCGGATTTCTGCATGGCTGTCCCGGGGGAAAAGGTTCGCGCCGTCCCTGCACCCTGCCCCGCCGCCGGCGGGTGCGCCTTGACCTGTCTCAAGCGCGGTTCGCGATACGGACAAGGGCGCGTGCCGCTGCCACGACACGCGCCCCTCCGATCACGCCCCTTGCGGTTCCCGGGCTATTGCCCGCCGCCGAGCGCGTGGACGTAGATTGTGAGCGCCTTGACGGTGGTGTCGTCGAGGCGGCCGGTCCAGCCGGGCATGACCCCGCCGCGACCGTTGTTGATGGTCTCCACGATGGTCGCCTCGTCCGAGCCATAGACCCAGTTGGCGCTGGTCAGGTTGGCGGCGCCGAGTTCGCGATTGCCGCGGCCGTCGGCCCCGTGGCAGGCGACGCAATTGGTCTCGAACAGCTCCTTGCCCTTGGCGAGGTCGGTGCCCTGCCGGACCGAAAGTCCCGCCAGCGAGCGGACATAGTTGGCGACCGTGATCACCTCATCGCGCTTGAGGACGCCGTTCGGTCCGCCGAGCGCCGGCATGGAGCCCTGACGGGAGCGGTCGTCGCCGGTGCGCACGCCGTGGGCGATGGTCTGGCGGATCTCGGCGAGCGAGCCGCCCCACAGCCAGGTGTCGTCGCGCAGGTTCGGGAAGCCGCGCGCGCCGGTGGCGGAGAGGCCGTGGCAGGGCGCGCAATTGTCGCCGAACGCGGCCTTGCCCTGGGCCAGGGCGAAGGTGAGCAGGTCCGGATTGCGCTGGATGTCCTCCAGCGAGGCCGAGGCCAGCGCCGTGCTGCGCGAGGCCCTGAGCGCCTTCAGCGCGTCGAGTTCGACGACGACGCTCTCGCGCGACGAATAGCCGAACAGCCCCTTGGTGTAGCCGGTGACCAGCGGCCAGGCGGGATAGACGATCCAGTAGCCGATCGACCAGACGATGGTCGCGTAGAAGACATAGAGCCACCACTTCGGCAGCGGCGAGTTCAGCTCCTTGATGCCGTCCCACTCATGGCCTGTCGTTGAGCGGCCGGTGGCGGCATCGATCTCGGGGGGATGGTTGGCCATTGATCAGTCCTCCCGCAGCGGGATGGTCGAAGCCTCGTCGAACCGCGCCCTGTTGCGCGGCCAGAAGGCGTAAGCGGCGATGGCGAGAAACATGCCGACGAAGTAGAGAAGTCCGGCGGTCTGGGCGAAGCCGGCAAGCCAGGAATAGGCGCTCATCGGTGTCTCCTCAGCGGATGTTCGCGCGGGCGTCGTAGGTGCGGAAATCGACCATCGTGCCGAGCACCTGGAGGTAGGCGACCAGCGCGTCCATCTCGGTGACGGTGCCGTTGGCGGCTGCCGACGTGTTGCCGCCGAAGGCGCGGACGATGGCGCCGGGATAGCGGCTCTGGAAGGCCGCGAGGGTCGGGGCGTCCGGGTTCACCTGCGCCCGTAGGTCGCCCCAGGCATTGGCCACCTGCTCGGGCGAATAGGGCACGCCGCCGCGACGGTTGGAGATGAAGTGGCCCTCGATCTGCTCGGGCCTGACCTCCGCCTGCGAGAGGAAGGCGTAGCCCGGCATGATCGACTGCGGCACGATCGAGCGCGGGTTGGCGAGATGCGCGACGTGCCACTCGTCCGAATATTTGCCGCCGACGCGGGCAAGGTCCGGGCCGGTGCGCTTGGAGCCCCACTGGAAGGGCTTGTCGTACATGCTCTCCGCCGCCAGCGAGTAGTGACCGTAGCGCTCGACCTCGTCGCGCAGCGGCCGGACCATCTGGCTGTGGCAGTTGTAGCAGCCCTCGCGCACGTAGATGGCGCGCCCGGCGAGTTCCAGCGGCGTGTAGGGCCTGACCCCCTCCACCCGCTCGATGGTCGAGCGCAGGTAGAAGAGCGGGGCGATCTCGACGAGGCCGCCGATGGCGACCACGATGATGATGCCGACGGTCAGGATGATCGAGTTCTTCTCGAGGATCGCGTGCTTGTTCCAGAGTGACATGGGGGTCCTCACTCAGCCGGCACGAGCGCGGCGGCGGGCTCCTGCTCCGCCTCCTCGCCGCTGCGCACGGTCATGATCAGGTTGAAGGCCATGATCAGGGAGCCGGCGACGAAGAAGGCGCCGCCGAGAGCCCGGATCGCGTAGTAGGGGTGCATGGCCGCGACGGACTCGATGAACGAGTATTCGAGGAAGCCGAGCGCGGTGTAGGCGCGCCACATGAGGCCCTGCATGATGCCGGCGACCCACATCGACGAGATGTAGAGGACGATGCCGAGCGTCGAGACCCAGAAGTGCCACTCGACCAGCCGGTTCGAGTAGAGCTGCTTGCGGTTGTAGAGCCACGGCACCAGGCAGTAGAGCGCGCCGAAGGACACGTAGGCGACCCAGCCGAGCGCGCCGGAATGGACGTGGCCGATGGTCCAGTCGGTGTAGTGCGACAGCGAGTTGACCGCCTTGATCGACATGAGCGGCCCCTCGAAGGTCGACATGCCGTAGAAGGCGAGCGAGACGACCATCAGGCGCAGGACCGGGTCGGTCCGCAGCTTGTCCCAGGCGCCCGAGAGCGTCATCAGGCCGTTGATCATGCCGCCCCACGAGGGCATCCACAGGATGACCGAGAAGGTCATGCCCAGCGTCTGCGCCCAGTCGGGCAGCGCGGTGTAGTGGAGATGGTGGGGGCCGGCCCAGATATAGAGGAAGATCAGCGCCCAGAAGTGGACGATGGAGAGCCGGTAGGAATAGATCGGCCGCTCGGCCCGCTTCGGGATGAAGTAGTACATGATGGCGAGGAAGCCGGCGGTGAGGAAGAAGCCCACCGCGTTGTGGCCGTACCACCACTGGAACATGGCGTCCTGCACGCCCGACCAGACGATGTAGCTCTTCGGCGAGTAGATCGACACCGGCACGGCGGCGTTGTTGCCGAGATGCAGCACCGCGATGGTGACGATGAAGGCGAGATAGAACCAGTTCGCCACGAAGATGTGCGGTTCCTTGCGCCGCCAGATGGTGGCGAGGAAGACCAGCAGATAGACGACCCAGACCACCGTCAGGAACAGGTCGGCGTACCATTCGGGCTCGGCGTATTCCTTGCCCTGGGTGATGCCGAGCAGGTAGCCGGTGCCGGCGACGACGATGAAGAGGTTGTAGCCGAGGATGACGAACCACGGCGCGATCTCGCCGGCGAGGCGGGCCCGGCAGGTCTTCTGGACGACGTAGAAGGACGTGCCGATCAGCACGTTGCCGCCGAAGGCGAAGATCACCGCCGAGGTGTGCAGCGGGCGCATGCGCCCGAAATTCGTCCAGGGCAGGTCGAAGTTCAGCGCCGGCCAGGCGAGCTGGCTGGCGATCAGCAGCCCGATGGTGAAGCCGGCAACGCCCCAGAACACCGAGGCCCAGACCGCGAACTTCACCGGCTCCATGTTGTAGTTGGGCTTGCCGTCGATCTCGAGCGGGATCGATACCGGGCGCGCCATGTAGCGATTGCCGATCAGGAAGATGGCCGCGACCGAGGCCGCCGCGAAGACCAGCGCATGGAAGGTATAGCCCTGATCGACCGAGCCGGCGGCGATCACCAGGCTGAGCAGCGCGGTTGCCGCGAAGGCTAGCATCGAGCCCGCCTCCGCGAGGCTGAATGTCTTCTGGGCTTGCGCCGTCATGATGGTCTGCTCCTCGGGGGCACCGGGCGGCGCAGGGGCCGGCACCGGATCACGCCGGACCATCGCAGGCGGCGCGCTTGTCTCATTGACCTGCGTCAATCGCCGACTTTTCCGCGCGCACCGGCCTCAGCGCGATTTGACGCCGATCAACGCGCGCCGCGCGCGCCCGTCGTTTGGTCGGCACGAAGACATCCAAGGACCGGACGTCCCGCCATGATCGTTCCCCCGCCGGCCGGCGGCGCACCCGCCGCCCGCGATTCCAGCCCCATCCCGGCCGCTCTCGCGGGCCGGCAGGTGCCGCGCTACACCTCCTATCCGACCGCTCCGCACTTCCATGCCGGCGTCGATGCCGGCACCTATCGGGACTGGCTCGGACAGTTGTCGGCCGGCACGAGCCTGTCGCTCTATCTGCACGTGCCGTTCTGTGCGGCCATGTGCTCCTATTGCGGCTGCCACACCAAGGTGACGCGGCGGCGGGAGCCGGTTGACGCCTATGCCGACCGGCTCGCGGCCGAGATCGACCTCGTGTCAGCATCGACCGCAGCCCGCCGGGTGGACCACATCCACTGGGGCGGCGGCACGCCGAGCACCCTGCGGGCCGACGGCCTCGCCCGGCTGGTCGATCGCATGGCGCTGCGCTTCGCGCTCCCGGACGACCTCGATCACGCCATCGAGCTGGACCCGCGCACGGTCGACGACGCGTTCGCCGCCGCGCTCGGCGCCATCGGCGTGACGCGCGCCAGCCTCGGCGTCCAGGACCTGAACCCGCATGTTCAGGTGGCCATCGGCCGCGTGCAGCCCTATGCGGCCGTCGCCTCGGCTGTCGGCGCGCTGCGCAAGGCGGGAATCGCCGCGATCTCGTTCGACCTCATGTACGGCCTGCCGCATCAATCGACCGCCGATCTGGTCGCGACCGTCGCCCTTGCCGCCACGCTTCGCCCGGACCGCATCTCGCTGTTCGGCTATGCCCATGTGCCCTGGATGAAGTCGCACCAGCGGCTCATCGACGAGGCGGCCCTGCCGGACGCGGCGCTGCGCTTCGAGCAGGAGCGCGAGGCGCGCGTCGCCCTCGTCGCCGCCGGCTATGTCGCGGTCGGCCTCGACCATTTCGCCCTGCCCGCCGACACGATGGCGCGGGCCCATCAGGGTGGCGACCTTCGCCGCAACTTCCAGGGCTACACGGTGGACGACGCCGACGCCCTGATCGGCCTCGGCGCCTCGGCCATCGGCCGCCTGCCGCAGGGCCATGTCCAGAACGCGCCGGACACGGCCGGATACCAGCGCGCCATCGATGCCGGCAGGCTCGCCACGGTGCGCGGCCTCGCCTTCACCCGCGAGGACCGGGCGCGCGGCGAGGTCATCGAGCGGCTGATGTGCGGCTATCCCGCCGATCTGCCCGCCATCCTCAACCGCCACGACCTCGCGCCGAACCTGTTCGACGCCGCGCTGGACGCGCTGCGCGATCTCGAAGCGGAAGGTCTTGCGCGGCACGAGGGCGGCCTCGTCTCGGTGACCGAGACCGGCCGGCCGCTGACGCGCATCGTCGCGGCGGTGTTCGACGCCCGGCTCGGCCAGGCCGGCCGCCATTCGGCGGCGGTCTGACCATGTCGGGCACGCTGCCTCTGGCCCTTGGAAGCGGCTTCCTCGTCGGCCTTGCCTCCAGCCTGCACTGCGCCGGCATGTGCGGCAGCATCGGCAGCGCGCTGACCATGACCATCCATCCCGACGGCAGCACGGCCGCGGCGGCCCGGACGCTGGTGCTGACCCAGATCGGCAGGGTCGTCGCCTATGCCGTGGCGGGCAGCGCGGTCGGGTTGCTCGGCACTTCGGTCGTCCACCTGTTCGACCAGGCGACCGCCTTCAACCTGCTCCGCACCGCGAGCGCCGCCGTGCTGATCTGGATCGGACTGTCCACCGCCGGCCTCCTGCCCTCGCCCGCCCTGTTCGACCGATGGGCCGCGCCTGTCGCCAATGCCGTCATCGCCGCCTCGCGCGCCCTGCCCGCCGGCGCGACCGGCGCGCCGATCGCCGCCGGCATCGTCTGGGGCTTCCTGCCCTGCGCCATGGTCTATGCCGCGCTCTTCGCCGCAATGCTGCAGGGAACCGCCACCGGCGGCGGCACATTCATGCTCGGCTTCGGGCTTGCCACCATGCCGGCCGTCATCGGCGCTGCGCTCGGCATTTCCGCCTTGCGCTCGGTCGCGCGCCGGGACGGCATGCGCCGGCTCATCGGCGTCGCCATTGCCGGCGCGGGCGCGCTGTCGCTGGCGTTCTCGCCCGTCGCCGCCTTCCTCTGCCTGCCGGTCTGAGACCCCCTCAGGGGGGCGGCTCCGATTTTTCTTCGGAAGGGCCGGAGCCAGTCCCCCGCAAGGGCGCTTCCCCAATCGCTCCTAGGGAGCCCGAGACCGCCCGCCGCCTGCCTCTGACCCCCACCCCCTGGACAGCGACCGGCGGTTCATTTTTCCCGACAGGCTGTCCCCTCGAACGCAAGCGCGGAGCCTCGCCGCCGGCCATCGGTTCCCGGAAAACGGCGAAGTTGGTCCATGCCCGACCGCCGCGAGAGGCGCGAAGCGGCCGGCCTGTCGCAACCCTCGATACGCTGACGGGTTGCACAACAGGGGCGCGCCCGGCCACACTGACGCTCCGTCATGTCGGTGTACGGGGTGAATCGATGAGAGTGACGAGCCGGCTGAGGCCGCGCCTGGCCGGGGTCATCGGCATCGTGCTCGTGCTGGTCCTGCCGGCCGCCGTGGGCGCTGCCTATGTCAGCGCGATCAATGCCGCCAGTTTCGAGGATCGCAACCTGCTCTGGCAGGTGACGCTGGCGCTCAGCCTGCTGCTGCCGGCCGGGCCGCTGCTGATCCTGTTCGGCTCCGAGGTCGTGACCAGGCCCGACCCGGAGGCGCTGGCCAAGGTCGACAAGCTCATTTCCGAGCTGGAATATGCCAACCAGCAGGCCAGCGACCTCTCGCACGGGCTGGAACCGGTGCGGGACGTGGCGGCGCATATGAAGGCGCGGATCGACGAAGCCGCGCGGCCGCCTCAGCCGAACTGGAACCGGTAACCCGGATCAGAGCAGGCCGAGGTCGGCCAGTTCCTTCGCCAGTTCCGGCGGCATGCCCTTGGTCGGACCGGCATCGAGGTCCGGCGGCGCGTCCTTCGCCTCGAAATAGCGCCAGCCCTGAAACGGGCCCCTGCGGCGCGGCTGGACGCGGATGATGACCGGTTCGAGGATCAGGTCGCAGCGCCCGATGCCCTCGGAATCCGTGAAGGGCCTGATGCCGAGGATGCGCTGGCGGCAGAGGATCGTGCCCTTGATCACCCAGTAGAGCGAACCCTCGCCGACGATCTCGTCGCCGCGCTTCGGCACCATGCGGGTGGTGTGGACCTGTTCTCCATGCATGTGCATGCGCCGGTCGACCCATTCCTGCAGGTCTTCGACCGATTCCGCGCCGACGCAGAGCTTGATGAGATTGAGTGCCACGCGCCGATACTAGCGCCGGCCGGCCTCGCGCCCAAGGGGAGCGGCTTCAACGGTTGGGGACAAAGGGGGCCGGACGCAGCGCCAGAGACATGCAATTGTCGGTGCGCCAGACGCGGCCATCGCGCATCGCGGCGACGACGACGCGCTGGGTGATGCGGAACGGCACGCCGCAGGCGGCCGTCGAGCCGGGCGTCAGCAGCGTGAGCGAGGTGACGGGTGGGCCCTTCTCGATCCGCGACACGTCGATCGTTGCCTGCAAAAGACCGCGCACCTCCGTCACCACCGCGACCGTGCCCTCGAACACGATATCGGCGCGCTGGACAATCTCGGCGCGGGAGAAATTGTAGCACTGACAGGCATGGGCGGGGGCTGAAAGCACCATGCCCAGCAGAACGGCGAGCGCAGCGCCCGACCAGCTCAGAGAGGCGCGGGGCTTCACCTCTCGCCGGCGGGGAGAGGTCGATCCGAGCTTGAGCGAGGATCGGGAGAGGGGAAGCGTGCTTGCTGAAGGGGTCTCGCCCCCTCTCCCGGCCATAGCATCGAGCGAACGGGAGATGCGTTCGCATCTCGCTATGGGCCGACCTCTCCCCGGCGGGGAGAGGTAATGCGGCGTCGCCTTCACGCCGCCTTCCCCTGCTCTTCCGCAGCCTCGATGGCCGCCACCGGCGCGCCTTCGGCCACCTGTTCGCCCGCCAGCACCGCCACCATGGTCACGGTGCCGCCGGTGGGCGCGACCAGCGTATGCTCCATCTTCATGGCCTCGATAACCGCGATGCGGTCGCCCTTCTCCACCTGCTGTCCCGGCTCGACGAAGACCTGCACGACCTTGCCGTGCATCGGCGCCTTGACCGAACCGCCGCCGTCGAGATGGTCGAGATCGACATCGAGCGGGTCGAAGGCGCGGACTTCGGTCTGGCGGCCGTTGCGGATGACGAAGACGCGGTCGCCGGCCTCAATGACACGCACGTCATCTGGGAAAATGTCGTCGCCGAAGATAAAGCCGCCCATGGGCCCGAAGCCCTTGAACTCTCCGACCAGCGGCACTGACACGCTTTCAGCGCCTTCAAGCCGCACATTCGGGCCTGCCGGCGACCAATTGAGCCTAGCTTCTACTCGCTCGCCATTCAGATCCGCGCGCGTCGAACGCGACCATGTTGCGCCCAGCGTGAAACCATCCGCGTAGAGAGGCGACCACGGCCCGGCGTGGCCCTGCGCATCGAAGGCTTCGACCTTTTCGATGCTGTTCTGGATAAGTTTGAGCACACCGTAACCCGCCGCCCTTGCATCCATCGGCTGCGGCACGGCCCCCAGCGCCTCAACGTTCCTGTCGATGAACCCCGTGTCGAAATCGCCCTCGCGGAAGCCGTCAGCCTCGGTCAGCGCCTTCAGGAACGTCACATTGGTCCGCGGCCCCGCCACCACGGTCCCGCCCAGCGCCTCGCCGAGCCGGTCCAGCGCCTCGTCGCGGGTCGCGCCATGGGCGATGACCTTGGCGATCATCGGATCGTAGAAGGGCGAGACCTCGGCCCCCTCCTCCACGCCGGTATCGATGCGCACGCCGTCCGCCGTGCCGAATTCCAGCGCATGGAGCTTGCCGGTCGAGGGCAGGAAGCCCTTCTCGGGGTCCTCGGCATAAAGCCGGGCCTCCACCGCATGGCCGTTGATCGCGAGATTGTCCTGCAGCAGCGGCAGGCGCTCGCCGGATGCGACCCTCAGCTGCCATTCCACGAGATCCTGCCCCGTGATCGCCTCGGTCACGGGATGCTCGACCTGAAGGCGGGTGTTCATCTCCATGAACCAGAACTTGTCGGGCGAGAGACCCGCCGAGCCGTCGGCGATGAACTCCACCGTGCCGGCGCCGACATAGCCGACCGCCCGCGCCGCCTCGACCGCCGCCTGCCCCATGGCCGCTCGCATCGCCTCGGGCATTCCCGGCGCGGGCGCTTCCTCGATCACCTTCTGGTGGCGGCGCTGCAGCGAGCAGTCGCGCTCGAACAGGTGGACGACATTGCCGTGGGTGTCGCCGAACACCTGAATCTCGATATGGCGCGGCGAGAGCACGTACTTTTCGATCAGCACGCGCGGATCGCCGAAGGCGCCCTGCGCTTCGCGCTGCGCGGAGGCCAGCGCCTCCTCGAAGTCCATCGCCTTGTCGACGCGCTTCATGCCCTTGCCGCCGCCGCCGGCGACCGCCTTGATCAGCACGGGATAGCCGATCTCGTAGGCCTTCTCCTTGAGGAACTTCGCGTCCTGCATGGCGCCATGATAGCCGGGCACGACCGGCACGCCGGCCTTCTGCATCAGCGCCTTGGCGCCGTCCTTCAGGCCCATGGCGCGGATGGCGGAGGCAGGCGGCCCGACGAAGACGATGCCGGCCGCCGCGCAGGCCTCGGCGAATTCGGCGCGCTCGGACAGGAAGCCGTAGCCGGGATGGATCGCCTCGGCCATGGCCTGTTTCGCCACCGAAATGATCCTGTCGATGACCAGATAGCTGTCGCGCGCGGGCGCGGGGCCGATCGGATAGGCCTCATCCGCCATTTTCACGTGCATGGCGTTCGCATCGGCGTCCGAATAGACGGCGATGGTGCGCAGTCCCAGCCGTTTCGCCGTCCGGATGACGCGGACGGCGATCTCGCCACGGTTGGCGATCAGGACGGACGACAGCATGCTGGGCCTCGGAGCTACAGGGGCGCCGAATGTAACCGGTTCGCCCGGCGATTCCAGCCGGACGAAGGAAAGAACGCCGCGCATGGCCCCTCAGCCGGCGCTGCCCCTTGCGGATCGGCCGCTTGGAGAGGAATTGTGGCGCAACAGCCTTCCGGAGCCTCTATGTCCGACCTCGCCGATCTCTCCGCAGCCGACCTCTCCAAAGCCTACAAGTCGAAGAAACTGTCCCCGGTGGAGGTGACCAAAGCGGTTCTCGCCCGGATCGAGGCGACGGAACCGCACCTGAACGCCATGTACATCGTCTCGGCGGAAGCAGCGCTGAAGGCCGCCAAGTCGGCCGAACGCCGCTGGAACCGCGGCAAGGCGCTGTCCGCCCTCGACGGCGTGCCGGTGACGGTGAAGGAGAACCTGATGACGGCGGGCGATCCCGCCCCCATCGGCGTTCCCATCGCCGACATGACGCCGAAGGAGGCGGATTCGCCGGTTCCCGCGCGCCTGCGCGAGGCCGGCGCGGTCATTCTCGGCAAGACCACCATGCCCGACTACGGCATGCTGTCGGCGGGACTCTCCTCGCTGCATGGCGTGACCCGCAACCCCTGGAACCTCGCCAAAAACCCGGCGGGCTCCTCCTCCGGCGCGGGCGCTGCGGGCGCGGCCGGCTACGGGCCGCTGCATGTCGGCACCGATATCGGCGGCTCGATCCGCCTGCCGGCCGCCCATTGCGGCCTGTTCGGCCTGAAGCCCTCGCTTGGCCGCGTGCCGATCAACCCGCCATTCCTCGGCCGTGTCGCCGGTCCCATGACCCGCACGGTGCGCGACGGCGCCATGCTGATGAACGTCATCGCCAGGCCCGACGCCCGCGACTACCGCAGCCTGCCCTATGCGCGGACCGACTACACACGGAACCTCGAGGCGCTGCCGCTCAAGGGCCTGAAGATCGGCGTCATCACCGCCATGCAGGCGGGCCTGCCGGCCGATGCCACGATCATCCGGGCGGTGAAGGCGGCCGCCAAGGCGCTGGAGGCGGAAGGCGCCATCGTCGAGCCGGTGCAGGGCTTCCTTACCCACGAGATGCTCGACGGCATCTGCCGCTTCTTCGAGGCGCGCTCCTATGGCGACGTCGCCAAGCTCAAGGCCGAGCAGAAGCGCCAGCTGCTGCCCTATATCGTGGAATGGGCGACCTGGCGCGCCCGCAAGTTCACCGGCGACGACGTGATGAGCGGCTATCTCGCCGTGCAGGCCATGCGCGAGGCCGCCATCGCCACCAGCGAGCCCTACGACTACATCCTCTCGCCGGTCACCTGCCCGGTCAGCTATTCCGCCGAGGCGCACTCGCCGACCGACGATCCGCACCGGGCTCTGGACCACATTCCCTTCACCGTGGCCGCCAATATGAGCGAGCAGCCGGCGGCCAGCATCAACTGGACCTTCGCGCGCAACGGCATGCCGGTCGGCGTGCAGGTGATCGGCAAGCGCTTCGACGATGCCGGCGTGATGAAGCTCTGCGCCTCGCTGGAAGTGCTCAGGCCGCAGCAGAAGCCCTGGCCGGTGGTGGGTTAGAGGGCACCAAGCAACCCTCTCCCATGGGGAGAGGGTTCCTGTGTGCTCAAATCGGCGCGACGCCCACCGTCATGCCGCCGCAGACGTAAAGCACCTGCCCGGTCACGAAGCTTGCCTCGTCCGACAGGAAGAAATCGGCGGCATGGGCGATGTCCTCGGGCTGGCCGAGGCGCTGCACCGGCACGCCGCGAATGATCGCCTGCGTGCGCGGCGAATTGTGGGGGTTGGCGGACTTGAACAGTTCCGTCTCGATCGGCCCCGGCCCGACCGCGTTGACCGTGATGCCCGAAGGCGCGAGTTCCAGCGCCCAGGTGCGGGTGAAGCCGATGACCCCGGCTTTCGTGGCGGCATAGGCGGTCCGCAGTTCCTTGCCGAGCGCGGCGCGCGAGGAAATGCTGACGATCCGCCCCCTGCCCGCCGCCTTCATGCCGGGAACGACGGCCTGCGCCGCCAGCATGACCGCGCGCAGATTCACCGCCACGACGCGGTCGAAATCCTCCAGCGTCGTTTCTTCGAGCGAAGCCGGCGGCGAAATGCCGGCATTGTTGACCAGCCAGAGGATCGGCTGTTCCGTGACGATCTCGTGCAGCGCATCGCGGGTCGCATCGACATCGGTCAGGTCGACCTCGACGAAATCAGCGCCGTTGTCGGTCTCCGGCGGCGCGCGGTCGAGATTGATCACGGGAATGCCGCGACGGATCAACCGCTCGACGATGGCTGCGCCAATGCCACGGCTGCCGCCGGTGACGAGAGCCGCGGGTTCATTGTCGGATGCGGTCATGCGCTTCGTCCCCAGTTGCGCCTTATGCGGCCCCTCGGCGCGTCATGGCCGGGCTTGGCCCGGCCATCCACGACTTGAACACGACTGCCAAAGGCAAATCGTGGATACCCGGCCCAAGGCCGGGCATGGCGGAAGGAGGATCAAGCGCGCCCCTTTCCCTCACATCCTGAACACGCCGAACTTGGTCGGCGGCACCGGCGCGTTGAGACAGGCGCTCAAGGCCAGCGACAGGACGCGCCGCGTCTCCGACGGCAGGATGATGCCGTCGTCCCAGAGCCGCGCCGTCGCGTAATAGGGATGGCCCTCGGCCTCGTAGTTCGACCGGATCGGCGCCTTGAAGGCCTCCTCCTCGTCCGCCGACCAGTCCTTGCCCTCGGCCTCGAAATTCTCGCGCTTCACGGTCGCCAGCACGCTCGCCGCCTGCTCGCCGCCCATGACGGAGATGCGCGAGTTCGGCCAGGTGAACAGGAAACGCGGCGAATAGGCCCGCCCGCACATGCCGTAATTGCCGGCGCCGTAGGAGCCGCCGACCAGCAGGGTGATCTTCGGCACCTGCGCGCAGGCGACCGCCGTGACGAGCTTGGCGCCGTCCTTGGCGATGCCGCCCGCCTCGAACTGCCGGCCGACCATGAAGCCCGTGATGTTCTGGAGGAACAGCAGCGGAATGCGCCGCTGGCAGCACAGTTCGATGAAATGCGCGCCCTTCATGGCGCTTTCCGAGAACAGGATGCCGTTATTGGCGATGATGCCGACCGGCATGCCGTGGAGCCGCGCGAAGCCCGTCACCAGCGTCGTGCCGTAGAGCGCCTTGAACTCGTCGAACTCGGAGCCGTCCACCAGCCGCGCGATGACCTCGCGGATGTCGTACTGGGTCTTGAGATTGGTCGGGACCAGCGCCTCCAGCTCGGCCGGGTCGTATTTCGGCTCGCGCGGGTCGGCCAGCGCGATGTCGACATTCTTCACGGAATTGACGTTGGCGACGATGCGCCGGGCGATCGCCAGCGCATGGGTGTCGTCCACCGCATAATGGTCGGCGACGCCGGACTGGCGGGCATGGACCTCGGCGCCGCCGAGATCCTCGGCCGTGACGATCTCGCCGGTCGCCGCGCGCACCAGCGGCGGGCCGCCGAGGAAGATCGTGCCCTGCTTCCTGACGATCACGGTCTCGTCCGACATGGCCGGCACATAGGCGCCGCCCGCCGTGCAGGAGCCCATGACCACGGCGATCTGCGGGATGGAGGCGGCCGACAGGTTCGCCTGATTGAAGAAGATGCGGCCGAAATGCTCGCGGTCGGGGAAGACCTCGGTCTGGTGCGGCAGGTTGGCGCCGCCGGAATCGACGAGATAGACGCAGGGCAGCCGGTTCTGCAGCGCGATCTCCTGCGCGCGCAGGTGCTTCTTCACCGTCATCGGGTAGTAGGTGCCGCCCTTGATGGTCGAATCGTTGGCGACGATCATCACCTCGCGGCCTTCGACCCGGCCGATGCCGGTGATCACGCCCGCGCCGTGGATTGCCTCGCCGTAAAGGCCGTTGGCGGCAAGCTGCGACAGTTCGAGGAAGGGCGAGCCGGGATCGATGAGGCCCATGACGCGGTCGCGCGGCAAGAGCTTGCCGCGGGCGACATGGCGCTGGCGCGCGCGCTCGTTGCCGCCGAGGGCAGCCTCGGCGCGCTTCGCCTGAAGGTCGTCGACGAGGCCGCGCCAAGCCTCGGCATTGGCTTTGGCCTCGGGCGCGGCAGCATTGAAGGCGGATTTCAGGATGGCCAAGGCGGCGGGCTCCGGCGCGGAAGCGATTCCAGCAAAAATGCGAGGCGGTTCCAGGTCCGGAATGGCGAGGACGGAAGAACCGCGTTCGGGCCGTCTTGGTTAGCGTGCAATCGGCAGCCTGTCATCCGGGCGGAGCGGCGGAGGTCAGCGCCCCGCGACCGGCTCCATATGCGCGGCGCGGATCGCAGGCTCCGCCGCGGGGCTGTTCATCAGCCAGATGAAGGCGCGGGCCGCCCCGGCCTCCCGGGGATTTGCGGCAAGGCCCGCCGCATAGGTGGTGACGAGTTGCAGTTCGGCCGGCAAAGGCCCGACGAGGCGCACGCCGCGCACCGGCATGATCTCGCTGATCTGATGGAACACCACGTCAGCCTCGCCGCTTGCGACGAGTTCGGCCGCGTAGCCGCCCATTTTCGGCTTCGCCCTGGCGCGCAGAACCTCGGCAAGCCCCAACCGCTCGACCATCTGGACGAAATAGATGCCGCTGGTGCCGCCGCCTGCGGGATCGACATAGGCTATGCCGCGCGCCGCGACGATCAACCGCTTCACCGCGTCGACCGAGGAAATGTCGGGCATCGCGGCGCCCTCCGCGACGCCGATACCGATGCCGGTGCGTGCGAGGTCGAGGCGCGATCCGTTCGCGATGCGGCCCGACTGGATCAGCGCATCGATGACGACCGGCGTGGCGACGACGACATCGGCCGCCTCGCCGGACTGGATGCGCCGCTGGACGCCGCCGGCCGTGTCGGTGACGAGCACGATCCGGTGGCCGGTCTGCGCCTGAAACAGTTCGCCGAGCGCCTGGACCAGCGCCTTGGAGGCGCCGGTGGCCATCACCTGCAGATCGGCAGCCGACGCGCGGCCGTCGCCCGACAGCAGCGCCAGCGCGAAAGCCAATGCTCCGGCAGCCGCCCTCGCCCCGCACCACGCCATGCCCGCCTCCCCATTTGCCCCGTCGCGATCATGCGCGGGTCCGGGGCGGCAGCAACAGGAAAGGCACGGCCTGAAATCGCGTTCGCGTGAATGCCTCAGGCCACGTCGTCGCTATCGGCGAGGTGCCAGGGCTCGGCATCGGCCGCCTGCTTCCACTCCTGCCAGGCCGGCAGTGCCATGATCCGCTCCATGTAGGCGCGCACCGGCGGCGGCACCTCCACCCCATAGGAATGAAACCGGGAGACAACCGGCGCATACATGGCGTCGGCGCCCGAGAAGGCGCCGTAGAGGAACGGCCCGCCGGCGCCGAACCGGGCCCGCGCCTCGGTCCAGCCAGCGACGATGCGGGCGACATTGGCCTCGACATCCGGCCCGAGGATCACCGCTTTCGGTTCCCGCCGGATGTTCATGGGGCAACGGGCGCGCAGCGGCGCGAAGCCCGCATGCATTTCGGTCGACAGCGACCGGGCATGAGCGCGGGCGGCGCTGTCGGCCGGCCAGACGCCGCGATCCGGGAAGCGGTCGGCGATGTACTCGATGATCGAGAGGCTCTCCCAGACGACGACATCGCTGTCGATCAGCGCCGGCACCTTGCCGCCGGGCGAGGTCGCGCGAATCCGCCCGGCCGACCCGTCGCGGTAGAGCGGGATCAGTTCCTCCTCGAACGACAGCCCCAGCGTGCGCATCAGAATCCACGGCCTGAACGACCAGGACGAATAGGCCTTGTTGCCGATGACGAGCTTCATGACGCCTCTCTCGCGGAGGCATCACGATGACCGGCGACCTCTGCCCATTCCAGCGAATTGCCGTGATCGGCCCATTCGCCGCGCTGATCGATCAGGCCTTGGGCTTCGGCGCCCAGGCCTCCACCGGCCCACCGGACTTCTTCCATGCGCCGAAGCCGCCCTCGACATGGGCGACCGGCTTCAGGCCCATATCCTGCGCCGTCTTGGCCGCGAGCGCCGAACGCAGGCCGCCGGCGCAGAAGAACACGAACTGCTTGTCCTCCTGGAAGATCGGCTTGGCATAGGGGCTTTCCGGGTCGATCCAGAATTCCAGCATGCCGCGCGTGCAGGAAAAGGCGCCGGGCACCTTGCCGTCGCGCTCCTGTTCGCGGGGGTCGCGAATGTCGACCAGCACCACGTCGTCGCGGCCGTGCAGCGCCTTCGCCTCCTCGATGGTCAGCGTCTTCACCGCGCGGTTGGCCTCGTCGAGCATGGCCTTGTAGCCGCGCGTGATGGTCTGGGGCATGTCGTCCTCCGCTGTTTGAGCCGAACCTAGCATCGCCTTCCCCGCCCGGCACAGGCCCGCCGACGCATGACGCTCTGGACGAAGCCGCGCGGCCCGCGCTACCGATTGAACCCATGCTCGGCCTGACCCTCCTCGACGGCATCGCTTTCGCCTATTTCGCCATTGCCTGGGCGGTCTATGCCTGGATCGTCGAGATCTGGGGCGGGCGCCGGCGCGGGCTCACCGCCATCATGCACAGCTACCGGCACCGCTGGATGGCCGAGATGCTGGTGCGCCCGAACCGCATCGTCGACACCCAGATCAACATGACGCTGCAGCAGGGCTCGTCGTTCTTCGCGTCCACCTCGCTGCTCGCGGTCGGCGCCTGCCTCGGCCTGATGAACGCCTCCGACCGGGCGCTGGAAGTGGTGCAGGGTCTGTCCTTCGGCCATGCCGGCTCGCGCCAGCAATGGGAGGTGAAGCTGGCCGGCCTGATGGTGATCTTCGTCTATGCCTTCTTCAAGTTCGGCTGGGCCTACCGGGTGTTCAACTACTGCGCCATCCTGATCGGCGCGACGCCGGAGGGCGACCGGCGCACCAGCGAGGAAGCACAGGCCATGGCCACCCGCGCGGCCAAGCTCAACGGCATTGCCGCGTCGCATTTCAATCGCGGGCAGCGCGCCTTCTTCTTCGCGCTCGGCTATCTCGGCTGGTTCGCGGGGCCGCTGGTCTTCGTCGCGACGACGACGGCGGTCTTCGCCGTGCTCTACCGTCGCCAGTTCATGTCGGAGAGCCGCGAAGCGGTCCTCTAGGGGTGCGCGGCGACGAATGCCGACGCCAGGATCCTGCAGCCGCAATTGCGGAACATGCCTGAAACCTACCTGACCAGCGTTACGCTGTCAAGGACCATGGTCCTATTTTACGCCACCCACGGTTGTCGATCGCCATGATTTCCTATCGCCGCCTTGGGTCCGGGTGGCCGTCGAGGCGCATCTGGAACAGGAAATAGGTCGGCGAGCAGTAGCCGAGGCCAGCCACGCGGCCGACATCCGGCAGATCCGCCGGCAGCGCCTGACACATGAAATCCTCGCGGCAGAGGCGCTCGGCCGAGCAGGTCGCCCGCATGCCGCGGACGATGGAAGCCCCGAGGCACCCCGCGAAATCGTTGGTGGCGACGCAGAGGTCGAAGGCGCGCCCTCCGGCAAAGCCGCAGATGTCGTCCGGCGGCGTCTGGCCCGGCCGGAACGCAGCGAACCGCCGGTCCTGATCGTTGCACTGGCGATAGGCGAGTCCCGCCGGCGTGCCGCCCACCGGCGGCCGGCAGGTGTGGTCCACCCTGTTGATGCGTGGCGCATGGGCATTGAGCCGGGTCAGGACGGTGAAGCGGTCGACCCACGGCCGGATGCCGGACGAGGGCTCGATGCGGCCGGCGAGGCAGGCCTGCCCGGAGAACTCCCGGCTGCGCTCGTTGACCATGCACTGGCCGTAATCGACGCCGATGGATGGGTTTTCCGCCAGCACGGTGCAGGTCGCTCCGCCGCCGCAGGTCCAGCCCTGACCGATGTCGCGCCCTGTCGCCGCCGGCAGGCAGGCCTGCCCGAGCGTCGCCTGGCGATAGGTCGGCCGGCTCCCCGCCCAGTCGGCCGGCGGGGCCGCCGGCAGCGGCCGGAAGCGCGCGGGTTCGCGGCCGGCCGCAACGGCCCCGGAATAGGCGGCCCGGCGCGGGCGTTCGGCGTGGAAATGCGGTGAATAGCCGACCAGCACGCGGTTCAGCGGCGAGGTGTCCGGCTCGTCCTCGCCGATGACGTGGAAGCCGGCGGTGGAGCCGGACTGATGACAGCCCTGACAGGTCATGCCGTCCAGCCGCTCGACGAAGCCGCGCACCGAGCGCACGACGCCTTCCGAGCCGAACGCCGTGCCGGCGAAGGCGTCGCCGTTCCTGCCGAAGACCTGCGCGTAGGGCCGGTTGCCGTAGCGCGCCGAACCGTAGGTCGACCAGGACATGACGCGGGTCGCGAGGAAGCGGTCCGGCACCCGGATGACGCCCTCCTCGACAGCGCCGGTGCGCGCCTTGAGGAAAGCGGCGAGATCGTCCCTCAGCGCCGCGTCGTCCTTCAGGCGCGCGACATCCGGCGTGTTCTCCAGCGGCTTGTCGAAGAGCGCGACCGCCCCCTCGCCCGGCGCGACGCCGAAGACGCGCATCAGATAGGCCGCCTGCCCGCCGAACGCGACCTCCTGTCCCGACGGGAAGCGGACGATCTGGGCGTTGATCTCGATCTGCTTCGGCCGCGCCGGGGCGGCGGCCAGGGGACCGCTGGCGAGCCATCCGGCGCGCGCCTCGGCGCTGCCGAGACCCGCCGGCACGGTCAGGCCGCGCGCGACATCGGCGCAGGAGCCATTCGGCGGCTTCGGCAGGTCGTGCACCACATTGACCGAGAAGGGCATGCGCGAGGCATGGGTGCGGCCCTCGCGCTGGAACCGGTAGGCGAGCCGGTAGAGCAGCCTGATCTCGCCGCAACTGGCCTCCCGTTCGCCCTCGGCCACGAAATCGCGCCGGTCCAGCCGCGCGACCACGCCGACCAGCGCGAAACGCGCCGTGGGCGACGACAGCCAGGCGAGTTCGAAGACACGGCCGGCATTGGCATTGGTGATCTCGTGCAGCGGCCGCCCGGTCGATGCCATGTCGGCGCGCAGTTCGCGGACGTCGGCGCTGACAGTCTCGACCACCTGCCGATAGGCCGGGCTCGCCTGATGGAGGGCGGCGTTGGTCGCGCCCGGCGCGCCGAAAGCGCGGGCCATGCCGAAGCCGCGCGCCTCCAGCGCCCGCAGCGTGGCATTGTCGAGCGTATCGAGAAACGGTCGCCCGGCCTCGAAGGCGGCGGCGGGGCACAGGGCGGCGAGCATGGCCGCGAGCGGGAGCACTAGGCGAAGCAGCATGGCATCGAAGTCCCATGTCCGGATTTCGGCCCGATGCCGCGCGCGGCTCGACGCGGTATCCGCAGTGAGGCATGAGGGGGCATGACCATCGAATCCGAACTCGAAGACGCCATCCTCACGCTGGCGCGTGCCCGCGGTCCCGACAAGTCCATCGACCCCTCCGAGCCCGCCAAGCAGGTCGCGGCGGCGCGCGGCAGCGATTGGCACGCGCTGATGCAGCCGGTCCGGCGCGCGGCGGTGAGCCTCGCGAAGCAGGGCCGGCTCGTGATCCTGCGCAAGGGCAAGCCCGTCGATCCCGCCGACTTCAAGGGCGTCTATCGCCTCACCGTGCCGCGCGAGGACTGAGGGAATTCGCCATTTCGCGAGTCCGGAGAATCGGTTGCTCCGCGAATTTGAGGCGGATTCTCAACGCGCGCCGGGCGCCGGGAACAGCGCGTCGGTGCGCCCGCCGACCCGGTAGGCCAGAAGGCCGAGCCATTCGCGCGCCATCTTGTCGACGAGGTCGAGGCCCCTGCCCGCCGGCAGGACCGGCCGCCAGAGTTCTCGGTCGGTGTTGCGCGTCTCGAAGTCGGTGGGATAGGCGATGACCTCCCAGCCGGCGCGGCGGAAGATGCCGACCGAGCGCGGCATGTGCCAGGCCGAGGTGACGAGCACCCAGCGCTCCCCCGGCTTCGGCTGCACCAGTCCCCGTGTCAGCGTCGCGTTCTCGAACGTGTTGCGGCTCTGCCGCTCTATGGTGACGCGTTCCGGCGCGATGCCGAGTTCGCCAAAGAGTTTCGCCGCCGATTGCGCCTCGTCGGCCGCGTCGTCACGCAGGAGCGCTGCCGAGCCGCCGGTGAAGACCAGCCGCGCCTGCGGGTAGCGGCGGGCGAGCGCCACCGCTTCGGTCATTCGGCCGGGAGCCGCGCCCATCGTCACCTGCCCGCCCCGCGCGGCGGTGGTGAGCTGGTCGATGGAGCCGCCGAGCACGAGGATGCCGGTCGGCGACTGCATCTCCTGTGGCTGGACGGGAAAGCGGTTCTCCAGCGGCCGTGCGAGCCAGATGCCGACTGGCGCAAAGCCGCAGACGGCGAGGCCGAGGGCGGCGAGCACGACGAGGCGCCGCCCGCCCCGGCTCCAGCGGGTGAACAGCAGCAGGCTGCCGAGCACCACCATGCCGATCAGCACGTTGGACGGGGCGGCAAACCACCAGACGATCTTCGAGAGGTAGAAGAACAGGTTGCTGAGAATGCTCACGATGCGGATTGCCTGCGCTGCGGGTGCCGTCGCCCCGCGCCTGACTGGACGATGTCCGTTTCAGCCGCGTGACGCCAGCGCCCCCGCCCCTCGCCTCACATCGTCTTGGCGAACAGCTCCCGCCCGATCAGCATGCGCCGGATCTCGCTCGTGCCCGCGCCGATCTCGTAGAGCTTGGCGTCGCGCAGCAGGCGGCCGGTCGGGTAGTCGTTGATGTAGCCGTTGCCGCCGAGGAGCTGGATGGCGTCCAGCGCCATCTTGGTGGCGTTCTCGGCCGCGTAGAGGATGGCGCCTGCCGCGTCCTCGCGCGTCGTCCGGCCGCGGTCGCAGGCCTTCGCCACCGCATAGACATAGGCGCGGGAGGCGTTCATCGAGACGTACATGTCGGCGATCTTGCCCTGAACGAGCTGGAACTCGCCGATCGACTGGCCGAACTGCTTCCGCTCGTGGACGTAGGGCATGACCACGTCCATGCAGGCCTGCATGATGCCGATGGGGCCGGCCGAGAGCACGGCGCGCTCGTAGTCGAGGCCGCTCATCAGCACGTTGACGCCGCGCCCGACCTCGCCGAGCACGTTCTCCTCCGGCACCTCGCAATTGTCGAAGACGAGTTCGCCGGTGTGCGAACCGCGCATGCCGAGCTTGTCGAGCTTCTGGGCGCAGGAGAAGCCCTTGAAGTCCTTCTGGATCAGGAAGGCGGTCATGCCGCGCGCGCCAGCGGCGGGGTCGGTCTTGGCATAGACAACGAGAACGTCGGCGTCGGGGCCGTTGGTGATCCACATCTTCGTGCCGTTGAGCACGAAGCGGTCGCCCTTCTTCTCGGCCTTCAGCTTCATCGAGACGACATCGGAACCGGCACCCGGTTCCGACATGGCGAGCGCGCCGACATGCTCGCCGCTCATCAGCTTCGGCAGGTAGCGCCTCTTCTGCTCGTCCGAGCCGTTCTTGCGGATCTGGTTGATGCAGAGGTTTGAGTGCGCGCCATAGGACAGGCCGACCGAGGCCGAAGCGCGGGAAATCTCCTCCATGGCGATGCAGTGCTCGAGATAGCCGAGGCCCGTGCCGCCATATTCCTCCTCGACCGTCATGCCGAGCAGGCCGAGATTGCCGAACTTCTGCCAGAGGTCCATCGGGAACTGGTCCGACCTGTCGATCTCGGCGGCGCGCGGCGCGATCTCCTCCTGCGCGAAGCTGAACACGGTGTCGCGCAGCATGTCGGCGGTTTCGCCGAGGTCGAAATCGAAGGGACGCGGCGTGTTCCTCAGCATGGCATTCTCCCGGAGCCTTATGATCAGCGTTATAGAAGCGCCGCCCGGACCTGTCATGATCGCCCGATCGGCGAGGGCCGCGCCGGACGAGGCCAGCATGAGCGACACACCCGACGACCGCCCGAACCGGCTGCCGCTGCCGCCCATGATCTATGTCGGCAGCCTTCTCGGCGCCTGGCTCTTGGCCGAATACGCGCCGATCCCGATCGATCTGCCGCGCGAACTCCTGCGCATCAAGGGCGCGGTGATGATCGGCCTCGGGCTGATGCTGATGGTCTGGTCGTCGTCGACCCTGTCGCGCGCCGGAACGACCGTCCTGCCCAACCGCGCCAGCACGGCGCTGGTGACGACAGGGCCGTTCGGCTTCTCGCGCAACCCCATCTACATCGGCAACACGCTGGTTCTCGCCGGCTTCGGCGGCATTGCCGGCTCGCCGTGGTACTGGCTCGCGGCCGCCATCGCCCTGCTGCTGGTCGACCGGCTGGCCGTGCGCCCCGAGGAACAGCACCTTGCCGCGCGTTTTCCTGCCGAATGGGCCGCCTATGCGGCCCGCGTCCGGCGCTGGCTGTGACGGGGCGTGCGCGAAAAAGGCGATGCCAGATCGGCTCATGCCTCACCTCTCCCCCGGCGGGGAGAGGTGAGGCAACCGCAAGGTGGCGCAGGGTGTCGCCGCGAAGCGCCCCAAATGAGCGGCTTTGACCTAGAACCTCGGCCGTGCGGCCGGCAGGGGAGCCGTGATCATGGCCGGCGCGTCGGCCGCCGGCACGGCCTGAGCCGGAACGCTGGTCGTCGCGGTGGACGCCTGCACCGGCGCCGTGGCGGACGCGGCGAGAACCGTTGCGCCGGCAGCGGGCGCAGCGGCCGGAACAGGCGCGGGCGTCGATGCCGCGACCGCCGTGCCGCCGTGGCCGCGATGGCGGAAGCCGGTCTGGGCGATCTGCTGCCACTGGTGGCGCGTGCCCGCGAAGACGTTGCGGTCCACCGGCGTGTTGATGCCGGCGATGCGGCCGGTCGCGGTGATCTGCCAGAACGCCCAGCGGCGGCCCGGATAGCGCTCGTGCGGAACGGTGCGCACCGAGCGCACCCAGAACGGATATTCGGCGAATTCGTTGCCGGCCAGCACCTCGCGATGGAAGGTGATGTCGGCATAGATGATCGGCTTCTTGCCGTAATGCCGCTCCATGGCGTGCAGGAACTCCCGCATCTTGGAGCGGGCGAGGTCCACCGAGACGCGGCGCGGGCAGGTCGGCGAGTGGAAGTTCCATTCGACGTCGAGCACCGGCGGCAGCGCGTCCGGCTCGTTCGGCACGTGGCGCTTGAACCAGGCGATCTGGTCGGCCATCGGCCGGCACCAATAGGTGAAGTGATAGGCGCCCCGCGGCACGCCGGCCCGGCGCGATGCCTCCCAGTTCTCCTGGAAGCGGCTGTCGACGCGGTCGCCGCCCTCCGTCGCCTTGATGAAGGCGAAGGAGACGCCAGCCGCCCTCACCTGCTCCCAGTCGATCTGGCCCTGATATTTCGACACGTCGATGCCATGCACGGGATGGGCGTGGTGGCCGGTCGTATGGGTCAGGGTCGGGAACGGGTGCTCGCCGCCGACCGGAGCGGCAACCTCGGTCGGCACGCTGCCGCAGGCTGCGAGCGACAGCCCCATCAGGATCACGGTGGCGAAAGAGATGGAGCGTCGCGTCATCGGTGGCGCTTTGGTGGAGAATTGCGGCCGCCGCGTGGCAGCCTCCTGCGGCATGTTATGCTTTACGACCCGTTTCCTTTTCGTAACGAGCCTTGTTTTCCGCATTCGGCGGGTAGAGGCCGGGCAGCGGGATGCCGTTCTCGACCTGCTGCATGAGCCAGGTTTCGAGGTGTTCCTGCTCGACCGCCGCGTCGACCACCGCTTCGAGCATGTCCTGCGGGATCAGCACCGCGCCGTCGCCGTCCGCGACGATCACGTCGTTCGGGAACACCGCGACGCCGCCGCAGCCGATCGGCTCCTGCCAGCTGACGAACGTCAGGGCCGCGACCGAGGCCGGCGCCGAGGCGCCCGAGCACCAGACCGGCAGGTTGGTGCCCTTCACGCCATCGCCGTCGCGCACGACACCGTCGGTGACGAGGCCGGCGACGCCGCGCTTCTTCATGCGCGCGCAGAGGATGTCGCCGAAGACGCCGGCTTCCTTCGAACCCATGGCATCGATCACCGCGATCACGCCGTCCGGCATGGCCTCGATGGCGGCGCGGGTGGAGATGGGCGAGGCCCAGCTGGCCGGCGTCGCCAGATCCTCGCGCGCGGGCACGAAGCGCAGCGTGAACGCCCGCCCGACCTGCCGCTTGCCGGTGTGACAGAACGGCGTCGTGCCGGCCATCCAGACCTTGCGAAGACCCTTCTTCAGGAGGACCGTCGTGAGCGTCGCGGTGGTGATGCCTTCGAGCTTCGCCTTGATGGCGGGATCGAGCGGCAGGACGGGCACGTTCGGCAGGGCTTGGGTCATCGGACAGTCTCGGGACGGCGGAAATGCCAAGCCGCACTCATGCCCGAGCGTCACGGCGATGTCGAGTTGCACCGGCGCGGGTCAGGCGACCGCCGGCTGGCGCGGCCTGATGCCGCTCATGGCCTCGAAGGCATCGATGCCCATCGGCCGGCCGAACAGATAGCCCTGCATGGCATGACATCCCGCAGCGCGCAGGAAGCCGGCATGAGCCGTCGTCTCGACACCTTCTGCGATGACCCGCAGGCCGAGCGCGCGGCCGAGATTGACGACGCAATGGACGATGCTGGCAGCTTCGGCGCCGGTATCGAGATCGGCGACGAAGGAGCGGTCGATCTTCAGGGCGTCGAGGCGGAACTTCCGCAGGTAGCTCAGCGCCGAGAAGCCGGTGCCGAAATCGTCCAGCGCGATCCTGACGCCAAGCGCACGGATCTCTCCGGTGATCTTCAGCGCCTTGTCGGGATCTTCGATGAGAACGCCTTCGGTGATCTCCAGCGTCAGCCGCTCCGGCTCCAGCCCGGTCTCAGCGAGGACCTCCTGGACCATGGCGACGAAATCAGGGCGGCGCATCTGGATGGGCGAGACATTGACGGAGACGAAGAGCCCGTCCCACCGCGCGGCGGCCAGGCAGGCCTTGCGCAGCACCAGGCGGCCGAGCTGATGGATGAGGCCGGTCGCCTCGGCCAGGGCGATGAACTCGCCCGGCATCATCCGCCCCCGATAGCTATGGCGCCAGCGCGCCAGCGCCTCGGCGCCGATCACCGCTTCGCCGTCCGCGGACAGGATCGGCTGCAGGTCGATATCGATCTCGCCCGCGATGATCGCGCCGCGCAGCTCGCGCTCCAGGAAACGGCGCTGGGAGGCGTCGCGGTCCATTTCGGGGTCGAAGCCGACCGCGCAGTTCTTGCCCTGCGCCTTGGCGGCATAAAGCGCGCGGTCGGCGCGGCGCATCAGGTCGTCGCGGGTGGCCGCCGCCTCTCCCGCACAGATGAAGCCGATGGAGATGCCGACCGTCAGCGCCTCGCCATCGCAGGGAACCGGTTTGCCGACGGCGCCGATGACGAGGCGGCAGGCGGCCACGACATTCTCGCTGGCGGTCGCCTCCGCGATAAGGACCGCGAATTCGTCGCCGCCGAGCCGCGCGATGACCGGCTCGGGCCCGCAGACATGGCGGAGCCGGCGCCCGACCTCGGCCAGCACGGCATCGCCCGCGTGATGGCCGTGCGTGTCGTTGATCTCCTTGAACGCATCGAGGTCGAGGAGCAGCAGCGTGATCCGGCTCGCGCCCTGCGGCCGCGTCAGAAGGTCGTCGAAACTGCGGTTGAAGGCAGCCCTGTTGGCGAGTCCCGTGAGGGCATCGACGCCATCCGGCAGCAGGAAGCGCGCGCCGCGAATGATTTCGATCTGGGTGAGCCTGAGCCGGACCAGCAGCACCAGCGCGAGGAGCGAAGCGGCGACGGATGCGACGGCGAGCTGCGCGAACCAGGTCTGCTCGGCGCCCCAGACGAGCCTTGCGGGATACCAGCCGGCGAAGCCGAGGCCGACGGCGAAGCCGCCCGCCGCGACAATCGCGACACCCACGGCCCAGACATGGCGCACGAGCGCCGCGTCCGCACGGCGCTTGATCGAAACCGGCATTCTCGCCCCCGAAGCCCCACGCAATCCGACCGGTACCATGGCTATAGTCGCCGGCCGTAACGAAAGACTGAATCGATGGGGGGTGCGAGAGAATTTCCTACAACCTCAAACACCAGTGCCAAGAATAGGCATTATGCAGTCACGATTGTTTGCCGGCTGTTCTTGCCGCCGTGGGCATTTCCACGGCGGAAGCGGCCATGACCGGCGCAGTTTCAGCTTCAGATGCCGGCCAGGACATCGGTTGCCTTGTGATCAGCCGAGACGCCATCGGCGATAATGGCCACGCCGTCCGAGAAATCCGTCCGCAGCCTCAGGATGTCCTGGTAGGCCGGCGAGCCGTACCAGCCGACGACCGAGGCCCGGTCCGGGAAGACGATGACGATGATGTCGCCCTTCCAGTCGCCTTCCAGCACCGTCGCATTGCCACCATGGACGATGAAGCGGCCGCCGAACGGCGCGAGTGTCGCATCGATCCGCTGGAGATACTCGACGATCTCGGGCCCCATCTGCACGGACTTCAGCTGGGCGATGGCATAGGCGGGAACGGACTGGCTGGCGGCGGTGTGGGCGGTCATCGCGGGTCTCCTCGGCGTCCGGCCCGTGCCGGATCTGAGGGGACCATGACGGCCCGCCCGCGCGGAATCGATGACCCCGGAGGTAAAGGCTGTCGTCAGGCCATGCGGAATGGCGACGGGTCGCCGCGTTCGACGATGACCTGCTCATAGGCGCGGGCGGTCGCCCGCCGGTGCTGCCGCCAGATCTCGCCGATGCCGGGCGAGGCGTGCCCCAGCACGCCATGAAGCCGCTCCAGCGTCGCCTCGGCCGGCTCGGTGACCGACGACCGTGCCCATTCGACACCATCGAGATCGAAACCGTGGCGCGCGTTGAGGTGGTCGGCCAGCAGGCGGATGGCCCGGATCCGGACGCGAAACTCGAAATCGTCGAGCCGCGCGCATTCGTGCTCCTGCTTGCGGGTCAGAACCTTGGCGACATCGAGGGGCGGCATCGGCTCAATGTGTGATGCCGGCCGCACGAGGAAAAGACCCCTCGAACGGAAAGAGCCGCCCCGAAGGGCGGCCCCGATACCGTCAGCGGGTCAGATGGGTCAGGGCCTCAATAGCGCGCGACCACGGCCGAAGGGCCGGTCGAGAACAGGTAGCTCATGCCGAGGCGAACCGTATGCGTATCGATCTTCTGGCTGGTGAGGCTGGATGCGACGTTCTGCGTCGCGTAGGTCCGGGTGCCGTAGTTGGCGTAGAGGTATTCGCCGCGGATGGCGACATTGGGCGTGACGGCATAGGCGAGGCCCGCGCCGACCGTCCAGCCGGTGCGTGTGCCGCCGAACTCCGAACGGACGATGCAAGGCCCGCCGACCGGCGCGGAGCAGCCGTTCGTCTGCAGGAATGCCACGCCGCCGGTCGCATAGATCAGGGCCCGGTCGATCGCGAAACCGGCCGTGCCGCGAATCGACGTGTCCCAGGTGGCGCGGACGCGGGCAACGTTTGCCGGCGAGTTGACGACGACGCCCTCGCGGTTCGAGCCGCCCAGCCAGGACAGGTCCGCCTCGAGGCCCAGGACGAAGTTGTTCACGAACTGATGGCGATAGCCGATATGGCCGCCGAGCTTGATGCCGTTGGGATTGGCCGTCGCGCTGAAGATCGAGTTGGGGTAGCCGATCGCGCCCGTGCTGGCCCAGTAGCCAATGTCGGCGCCGACATAGAAGCCGGTCCAGTTGAAGACGGGCGCAACGACCACCGCCGCGACCGGGCCGCGCGGGGCGCCGAGGTCGGCAGCCTGAGCACCCGCAGCAAGAGCAGCGAGCGCGGCGCCTGCAAGCAAAAGTTTCTTCATGGAGCATCCCCAACTATAGAGTGTCCGTTAGGTCATAGTATCGGAATATGCGCAATGCCGCCTCGGCGCATTACGCAACATTCCGGCACATCGTTGCCAATAAGGCGCACAGCGCGCGAGCAGCCGGCCCAAGGCCGCGCGACCCGGAAAAGCAAAGAGCCCCGCCGGGACATTGTCCAGGCGGGGCTCTTCAAATTTGGTGCGGTCGAGAGGACTCGAACCTCCACTCGGTTAAGAACTGCCACCTCAAGGCAGCGCGTCTACCAATTCCGCCACGACCGCATGCCGGTTGCCCGGCGAGGCGGCTGTCTAGCAGAGCGTTTCCCGCGCCGCAAGCCGCCAAAGGCACCCTGTGGGAAGCCTCATTCAAACTCCATGATCACGGCGTCCACCGCGAGGCTGTCGCCGGGCTTGGCGGCGATGGATTTGACCTTGCCGTCGCGCTCCGCGCGCAGCACGTTTTCCATCTTCATGGCCTCGACGACGCACAGCGCCTCGCCCGCCTTGACTTCCTGCCCGACCGTCACCGCGATCGATTTCACCAGGCCCGGCATCGGGCAGGTCAGCTTCTTGCCCGAATCGGCGGCAACCTTGACCGGCATCAGCGCGGCGAGTTCGGCCTCGCGCCGGGTATAGACATGGGCGGTGGCGGCGATGCCGCGATAGGCGAGCCTGACGCCGTTCGGCACGGTGCGGACCAGGACGCTGACCGGCTGGCCGTCCACCTGCCCCGAGAACACCGGCTGCCCCGGCGTCCAGGACGAGACCACCGTATGGGTCGCGGTTTCCGTGCCGCCCGGACCGTCGAACAGGCGGACGGCGATCTTGCCGTCCTCGTCGATGACCTCGGCGTCATGGCGCTGGTCGCCGAGCAGGACCACCCGCTCGCGGTCGAAGGCGACGCGGTGGCCCTGGCGCATCTGGCCGGAAATCTTGCGCTTGCGGGCGTTCTGGAGGTGGTCGATGAACGCCGCGACGGCCGCCATGACACCGGCTGCCGTGCCTTCCGGCGCGCGCGGCTTGAACCCTTCCGGATATTCCTCGGCGATGAAGCCGGTGGACAGTTCGCCCGACTGCCAGCGCGCATGCTGCATCAGCGCCGAGAGGAACGGGATGTTGTGCTGGATGCCGTCGATGGCGAAGGCGTCGAGCGCGTCGGCCTGCGCGGCGATGGCCTTGGCGCGCGTCGGCGCCCAGGTGACGAGCTTAGCGATCATCGGGTCGTAGTAGAGCGAGATCTCGCCGCCCTCCCCGACGCCGGCATCGTTGCGCACGATGGCCTCGCCCGCCTTGCCCTCGACGGGCGGGCGGTAGGTCACGAGGCGGCCGATGGAGGGCAGGAAGTTGCGGAACGGGTCCTCGGCATAGATGCGGCTCTCCACCGCCCAGCCGTTCAGCTTCACCTTGTCCTGGGTGATCCGGAGCTTCTCGCCATAGGCGACGCGGATCATCTCCTCGACGAGGTCGATGCCGGTGATCATCTCGGTGACCGGATGTTCCACCTGCAGGCGGGTATTCATCTCGAGGAAGTAGAACGACTTGTCCTGACCCGCGACGAACTCGACCGTGCCGGCCGAGTCGTAGTTGACCGCCTTGGCGAGGGCGACGGCCTGCTCGCCCATGGCGCGGCGCGTCGCCTCGTCCAGAAGCGGTGACGGCGCTTCCTCGATGACCTTCTGGTTGCGCCGCTGGATCGAGCACTCGCGCTCGCCGAGATAGATGACGTTGCCGTGCTTGTCGCCGAGGACCTGGATCTCGATATGGCGCGGATTGACGATGAACTTCTCGACGAAGACGCGGTCGTCGCCGAACGAGGACTTCGCCTCGGACTTGGCCAGCGTGAAGCCCTCGGCCACCTCGCCGGCGGAATGGGCGATGCGCATGCCCTTGCCGCCGCCGCCGGCGGAGGCCTTGATCATCACGGGATAGCCGATCTCGTCGGCGATCTTCGTCGCGTGGGCCGCATCCTCGATCACGCCGAGGAAGCCCGGCACGGTCGAGACCCTTGCCGCGGCCGCCGCCTTCTTCGATTCGATCTTGTCGCCCATGGCCGCGATGGCGTGCGGATTGGGGCCGATGAAGACGATGCCGTTCTCTTCCAGCGCCCGCGCGAAGGCCTCGCGCTCGGAGAGGAAGCCGTAGCCGGGGTGGATGGCCTCGGCGCCGGTCTGCTTCGCCGCCGCGATGATCTTGTCGATGATCAGGTAGCTCTCGGCCGCCGGGGCCGGACCGATATGGACGGCCTCGTCGGCCATCTCGACATGCATGGCGTCACGGTCGGCGTCCGAATAGACGGCAACCGTCGCAATGCCCATCTTCCTGGCGGTCTTGATCACGCGGCAGGCGATCTCGCCGCGGTTGGCGATCAGGATCTTCTTGAACATGCAGGAAGTCTTTCGGGGAGCACGCAAAAGGAGCGGAAGGACGGGTTCTAGAGCGTGGCCCGCCCGCCCGTCCACTCCGCTAATGGGATGACAACCGGTTCAGGTCGCCCGCAAGGCGTCGCAACCATCGTGCCAGACGGCCCGTCGACGATGCGAGGCGGCTCAAATCCAGCCGTTCTTGCGGAAACGCCAGAACAGGACACCGCAGATGGAGGCGATGACCACCAGAACCGTGTGATAGCCGAACCACAACTCCGTCTCCGGCATGTATTTGAAGTTCATGCCGTAGATGCCGGCGATCGCGGTCGGCACGGCGAGGATCGCCGCCCAGCCGGCGAGCCGCTTGGCGATGGCGTTTTCCTGGCTCTGGCCGATCAGCAGGCTCGCCTCGAAGGCGAAGGCAAGCACTTCGCGCAGGCTGTCAATCTTCTCCTGAACGGTGCGGACGTGATCGGTCACGTCGCGGAAGGACGGCCCCATGCCCGCGCTGATCTGCGGCAGTTCGCCGTTGCTGAGCCGCCGGCAGACCTCCACCAGGGGACCGATGGCGTTGCGCAGCCGCAGGAGGTCGCGGCGCAGCATGTAGAGGCGCTCGATATCCGCGCGCGCCATGGGCTTCTCCAGCACCCGGTCCTCGATGGCCTCCACCTCCTCGTGCATGGCCTCCAGCACGGGCATGTAGTTGTCGACGATGAAATCGAGGATCGCATAGAGGATGAAGTCCTCGCCGCGGGCGAGCGATGTCGGGCAGGTCTCCCAGTGCTGGCGCACCGCCGCATAGGAGGTCGAGGCGCCGTGGCGCACGCTGACCGTATAGCCCTTGCCGACGAAGATGTGGGTTTCGCCGAATTCGATCCGGTCCCCGATCATCTGCGCGGTGCGGGCGACGACGAACAGCGCGTCGCCATATTGCTCCAGCTTCGGCCGCTGGTGCGCATGCTCGGCATCCTCGATGGCGAGGTCATGCAGGCCGAACTGGGCCTGCACCCGGTGCAGCAGGTCGCGATCGGGCTCCAGCAGGCCGATCCAGACGACGTGACCGGGCTTCCTCGCCCAACTGCCCGCCTCGTCGACGGCGATGTCCGCGACACGCCTGCCATCGACATAGGCACTGGACGCGACCACGCCCTTCGACATCGGGGCGGGCGCGCCCCGCTGCAACGGGACTGCGCCTGCGAGCTGCATCGTTTCCCCCGTTCCTTGTCGCGAGGAGCCGCCGTCGAGGGCGGCTCCCGGCAATCCTAGCACGGCGGGGAGATTCCGCGCAGGTCGCGTTCCGTGCTCAGCCGCGCAGAGCTTTCAGTGCGCCGGTCCACTTGTGGAGCTCATCCAGCATCAGCGTCGCGCCCTGCTTCATCGGGTCGTTCGGCGTGAAGATGCCGTCCTTGCTGATGAACTGGGCGAGGTTCGGCACCGGGACGCCTTCCGGGATCGGCATCATCTTCAGGGTGGTGACGATGGAGCGCGTCACCTGCGCCGAGCGCAGGCCGCCGGAAATGCCGCCATAGGAGACGATGCCCAGCGGCTTGTAGTTCCACTCGGCCGCCAGATAGGTGAGCGCGTTGAGCAGCGAGGGCGGCGGCGCGTAATTGTATTCCGGCGAGACGAAGACGAAGGCGTCGGCGGCCTTGACGCTCGCGCTCCAGCGCTTGGTGTGCTCGTGCTCGTACTGGCCGAGCCGCGGGTGCTTCGGCTCGTCGAAGACGGGCAGCTTGAAATCCGCGAGGTCGACGAGCGTCGCGTCGAACTTGCCGTGGGCCACCGCATGTTCGTGGAACCAGTTCGCGACGGTCGGGCCGACGCGGCTCGGGCGCGTCGAGGCGATGATCGTGTGGAGCTTGAGGGTCATGCGTGGGTCCTGCGGGAGAATTCGACGGAAACGGCCGCGGGCGCGGCGCGGTGCATACTGAAAGCCTTGACGCGGTGCAGCAAGCAGCGCGCATCGGAACGGAAGTCACGTCCGGTTGAAGACCGGGCTCAGGGAATGGCCCGCAATTCGCTGTCGCGGCCGACCAGTCGCCCCAGCGTCCGCAGCCGGTTGGCGAGCCGCTCGCCGGCAAGACCCGCGAGATCGCCCGCGAGCGAGAGGACCAGCCGGCGGTCCTCGACGGCGAGAGGCGCGCGCGGCAGCGCGCCCGGCATGGCGGCGGAGACGAGATAGGCGACGCGCATGGCGGCGCCGAGGATGCGCGCGCGGTCGAGCAGGCGGACGCCGACCAGTTCGCGGATGCGCGGCGACATGAACTCGTCCATCAGCCCTTCATGCCGGTAGAAGCTCGCCAGCGCGATATAGGCCCGGCCGGGATGGTCGACCCCGACGAAATTGGCATGGGCGATGATGTTGAGGCTCTGCTCGCCGCGATAGTCGGGATGGGCGCGCCAGCCGATATCGGCGAGCAGGCAGGCGGCATGGCGCAGGCGCTGCTCCTCCGGCGTCTCTTCGAGATGCGCCACTTCCATGAACCGGTCGGTCCAGGCGATCAGTTCCTCGCCATGGCGGGGCGAGCGGGAGCGCAGCAGGCAGAGCTCGCGCGCCGCCGATATCAGCGGGTCGTGCGCGCGCTCCTCATCGTCGAGCAGCGAATAGAGCAGCCCTTCGCGCACCCCGAGCACGGAGATGACCACCTGGTCGACCCGCGCCGCGCGCACCACCGCCTCCAGCACCAGCGCGCCATAGGCGAGCAGCGGGCGGCGGCTCTCGGCGACGACGTCGATCCGCGCGATGGAATCGGTCGGCTGGCGCGAGACGAGGTAGCAGAAGTCGGCGATCTCCTTCCCCGACAGCGCGTAGCCGTGCATGACGTTGAGCGGATAGCCGCGCTGGGCCATGTGGAGCTTGGCGAGCGAGCGCCAGGTGCCGCCGACGGCGAAGAAGGTCTGGCCCTTGCCCTTCTTCAGAAGCTCCACCTTGCCGACCAGCTTGGCCGCGATGCGCTCGGCCTTCTTGATGGAATGGCCGGACGTGTCCTGAAGCGCGAGGCCGCCGAGCGGCAGGGTGACGCCCTCGCCGATGCGGCCGTTTTTCAGGCCGACCAGCTCCAGCGAGCCGCCGCCGAGATCGCCGACGATGCCGGTCGGGTTGTGCATGCCCGACACGACGCCAAGGGCGGCGAAATGCGCTTCCTCGCGACCGGACAGGAGGCGCAGCGGCACGCCGCAGATCTCTTCGCAGGCCGCGATGAAATCGGCGCCGTTCTTGGCGTCGCGCACGGCGGCGGTGGCCAGCACATGCAGTTCGCCGACGCGCAGCTGGCGGCACAGCGCGCGGAAGCGCCTGATCGAGGCCAGCGCCCGCGCCACGGCGTCGTCGGCGAGCCTGCCCGACGTCAGCACGTTGCGGCCGAGGCCGCACAGCGCCTTTTCGTTGAAGATGGGCGTCGGCGAGCGGGTCAGCGCCTCGTAGACGACGAGGCGGACCGAGTTCGATCCGATATCGATGACCCCGATGGTCGGCCCGAGCTGCAAGCGGCCCGGGGCGATCTCGAAGAAGTCAGCCGCCTGCTCGCTCGCCTCGGCTGGCGAAGCGACGGGGAGACGATTCCTTGAGCGATTTTCCACGTCCGGACAGGCTCGGATTGGTCATGAAGTACTTGTGGGCGTTGAAAGCCTCTTCGCCTTCGGCGGGCTTGATACGCTCGGCGGTTCCGTCGGGCAAGAGACGCCAGCTCTGCTGGTTGTCCTTGAAGTTCGCCGCCATGATCTGGTCGAGCGCCTGTTCGTGGACGGTCGGATTGGCCAGCGGGCACAGCGCCTCGACCCGCCGGTCGAGATTGCGCGGCATCAGGTCGGCGGAGGAAATGTAGACGTGAGCCTTGGGGTGCGGCAGGCCGTAACCGCCGCCGAAGGCGTAGATGCGGGTATGTTCGAGGAACCGCCCGACGATCGATTTGGCGCGGATATTGTCCGACAGACCGGGAATGCCGGGCCGGAGGCAGCAGATGCCGCGCACGACGAGGTCGATCTGCACGCCGCCCTGGCTCGCATCATAGAGCGCGTCGATGATCATCGGATCGACCAGCGAATTCATCTTCAGCCAGATCTGCGCCGGACGCCCTGCTTTCGCATGCTCGATCTCGCCGGCGATATGCTCGAGCAGGCGATTGCGCAGGGTGAAGGGCGACATAGCGATCGCCATCTTCTCGGCCGGCTCGGCATAGCCGGTGATGAAGTTGAATATCTGGCCGACATCGCGGGCGATCGCCGGATCGCTGGTGAAATAAGACAGGTCCGTATAGATGCGCGCCGTGACCGGGTGATAATTGCCGGTGCCGAGATGGACGTAGCTGCGCAGCTTCTGGTCCTCGCGGCGCACGACCAGCGACATTTTCGCGTGGGTCTTCAGTTCGACGAAGCCGAAGACGACCTGCACGCCGGCGCGCTCCAGGTCGCGCGCCCAGCGGATGTTCGCCTCCTCGTCGAAGCGCGCCTTCAGTTCCACCAGCGCAGTCACCGACTTGCCGGCCTCGGCCGCGTCGATCAGGGCGCGCACGATCGGGCTGTCGTTCGAGGTCCGGTAAAGCGTCTGCTTGATCGCCACGACGTCCGGATCGGCCGCCGCCTGGCGCAGGAACTGCACCACGACGTCGAAGGATTCGTACGGATGATGGACGACGATGTCCTTCTCGCGGATCGCGGCGAAACAGTCGCCGCCATGCTCGCGTATGCGCTCGGGAAAGCGCGGATTGTAGGGCTTGAACTTCAGGTCGTCGCGCGCGACGCTGACGATTTCCGATATCTGGTTGACCGCCAGCAGGCCGTCGATGACCGAAACGCGGTTGTTCGGCACAGCGAGCTCGCCGGCGACGAAGTCGCGCAGTTCTGCCGGCATCTCGTTGTCGAACTCGATGCGGATGACCGAACCCCTGCGGCGGCGCTTCAGGGCCGTCTCGAAGAAGCGCACGAGATCCTCGGCCTCTTCCTCCACCTCGATATCGGAATCGCGGATGAGGCGGAACGTGCCGGAGCCGTTGACCTCATAGCCCGGGAAAAGCTGGCCGATGAACATGGACACGGCGTCTTCGAGGCGCACAAAGCGCACGCAGTCGCGCTTGTCGGGCAGTCGGATGAAGCGGCGCAGCGCCACCGGCAGGCGCAGGAGCGCGATCATCTGCTCCTTGTTGCGCTTGTGGTTCAGTTGCAGCGCGATCGAGAAGCCGAGATTGGGGATGAACGGGAACGGATGCGCCGGGTCGATGGCGAGCGGCGTCAGCAGCGGGAACACGTGGGTGAGGAAGTGATCCTCCAGCCACGTCTTCTCGGTCTTGGTGAGACTCTGGCCGTCGACCAGCACGAGACCCCGCTCGGCGAGCAGCGGCCGCAGGCCAAGCCAGCACTTCTGCTGGTCGCTCGCCAGCAGCGTCACCGCCTCGGCAATGCGGGTGAGTTGCTCCGCCGGCGTCAACCCGTCAGGACTGCGGGTGGTAATGCCCTCGCGCAACTGACCCTTGAGGCCGGCGACGCGCACCATGAAGAATTCGATCAGGTTGTTGGCCGAGATCGACAGGAAGCGGACCCGCTCCAGCAGCGGGTGATGCTCGTTGGCAGCCTCTTCCAGCACGCGCCGGTTGAAATGCAACCATGACAACTCACGGTTGATGAAACGCTCGGGCGCCGCGGTGATCGCCGGGCCGGCTCCCGGCGCGGTCGGCGGGGCCTCGCTCTCGGGCGATATTTCTTTCGCTAAAACAGTAACTTGATCCGGTTCCATCGGCACACGCTGCGGTCAGGCCGATCAGCCTAGCGGGCGACCATGAAAGAGTCATGACAGCCCTTGCGACCCTTTGGCGCTTCAAGCGTCCGGCGTCCGGAACAGTTCCGCCGCCAGCGCCCGGCTGACCGGGCGCTTGAGCCGCATCGCCTCCTCGTCGAGCCGCGCGATCGCCACCCGCGCGCCGGCAAAGGAGCGCTCGATCCGCGCCATCAGGAACGTCACCACGTCCTCGCCCAGCGCCAACTGGCGATCGGCAGCAAGTTTCACCAGCAGCGAGCGCAGCAGGGCATCGTCCGGTGGCGCCATCGCCACCGCCGGGACCGCCCGCAGGCGCGAGGCGAGATCGGGGATGCGGACCGGCAGGCTCACCGGCATCACCCGGCTGGTGATCAGCAGATAGGCCTGATGTTCGCGCACGAGGTTGAGCAGATGAAACAGCGCACGCTCGTCGCGTTCGTCGGGCGCGAGATCTTCCAGCAGCAGCGCGCCGGTCGCCAGCGCCTCCGGCAGATTGGCCTCGCCGAGCCCGCGCGCGGCGAGGATGCGCGCACCCGCCGCCTGCGCCCAGATCGCGCCGAGATGGCTCTTGCCCGCCCCTTCCGGGCCGGCCAGCACCGCGGCACGCGCCGGCCAGTCCGGCCAGCGATCGACCAGCGCGAGCGCCGCCTCATTGCCCGGTCCCGGCAGGAAATCCTCGCGCGCGAAACTTTCGGTATGCGGCAGAGCAAGCGCGAGCTGGCGCGGCCGGTTCATGAGATCATCCGGTCCGGCGGCGGCAACGACGGCGGGTCGCCGGTAAACAGCACACTCGCGCGATAGCGATGCATGGCGAAACGCACCAGCACACCCGCGGTCGCGGCGAGCGGCGCACCGAGCAGCAGGCCGACGAAGCCGAACAGATAGCCGAAGGCGAGCAGCGCGAAGATCAGCCACACCGGATGCACGCCGATGCTTTCGCCGACCAGCTTCGGCGACAGGATATTGCCCTCGATGAACTGGCCGACGAAAAAGACGCCGACGACGGTCGCGATCGGCACCCATTCCGGCCAGAACTGCGCGACCGCGACACCGGTCGAGACGACAAGACCGGTCAGCGAGCCGACATACGGAATGAAGGTGAGCAGGCCGGCGACGAGACCGATCAGCAGGCCGAAATTCAATCCCGCCAGCGACAGACCGATCGCATAGAACGCGCCGAGCAGCAGGCACACCGCCGTCTGCCCGCGCACGAAGCCGGCGATGGCCGCATCCACCTTGCGCGCGAGATCGCGCACCGTCGGCCGGTGCGGCACCGGCACCCAGCCGTCCATGGTCGCGATCATGCGGTTCCAGTCGTAGAGAAAATAGAACGCAACCACCGGCGCGACCACCAGCAGCGAGAACAATGAAATCAGCGACTGCCCGCCCGACCACAGACCGGCGAGAAACGCGGTGATCCAGCCGGTGCCTTCCTTCACCAGATCGGATACGCCGACGGCATTGTCGCCGCCGGTGAGCCCGACGATCTTCTGCAGCCACGGATGCTGCGGGTCGTTGAGCAGAACCTGCAACTTGCCGACATATTCCGGCACCTTCTGGATGAACGAGGTGAGCTGGCTCGCGAACACCGGCACCACCGCGAGCACGATCACGGTGAATGCCAGCACCACCAGGGTCACCGCGAGCAGCGCCGCGATCATGCGGTTGACGCGCATGCGCTCGAGCCAGTCGACCACCGGCCGTAGGAGATAAGCGATGCCAAAGCCGGCGACGAATGGCAGCAGGATCGGGCTCAACAGCCACAGCAGCGCGATCAGCACCACAAGCGCCGCGCTCCAGAACAGCATCTGCCCCTGCAGGGTCATCGGACCATCCCGCCGATTGTCAAAAAATCACCGGCAGATTCATCGACCTGCCGGCGTCGTCGAATTCATGTGGCGCACCCACTCGGCCAGATAGGCGGCGATCGACAGCAGCGTCAGCGCCGCGACCGCGAGCATCAGCCCAATCCGCAACGGCTCGACGGTGAAGCCGAAGCCGAGCGAGGCCAGCACCAGACAGGCGAACAGGATCTGCGCCGCGGTGTTGAACTTCGACACCCACAACGGCTTCATCCGGATCGGGCTGCCCATCAGCCACGACAGGATCACCGCGCCGATGATCATGATATCGCGGGACACCACCAGGATGACCAGCCAGCGCGGGATCGCGCCGCTGATGCCGAGAGTGACGTAGATCGAGACGATCAGCGCCTTGTCGGCCAGCGGGTCGAGATAGGCG
>JAIUOO010000015.1 GCA_020161695.1 Pseudomonadota bacterium
CGCGAGGCGATGAAGACCGTGGCTGCGGAACGACGACGGTTTGGCTATCCCCTCGGCCGGCAGGTGATTGCTTGCAATCACCGCTAGGCGCCGGATCCACGTCATGCTGGACCGGCAGGGCATCGTGGTGAACCAGAAGAAGCTGCGACGCCTCTACCGGGAAGAGAAGCTACAACCGCCTCTACGAGGCCGAGGTGATCCATCGACGCGGGCCATGACGGAGTTTCGAGGCCGTCGAGTTCGCGACGCCGACTGGGTCGACTGGTTCGGCAAGCGCCTGCCATTGGAGCACATCGGCAATATCCCGTCGGCCGAAACCGAGGAACGCTACTGCACCATGCTCGATGAGCAGAAGCTGGCGGCGTGGCTCAAACCAAACGGCCTCCGGTAAACCCGGGGCGGTTTACTCAGGTCGACTAAGCTCCCGGCCACCCGCTGGGTCTGGTCCGACGACCCGGCCGCCGCGATGATAATCGCCGCGGTGGGCACTGATCCGTTGGCGGTGCTCGCCTACGGTCCAAACTGGCGCCCGGGCATGTGACGAGCGAATCCCGCATCAGTGCATTCTGATGCCGAAATCACGCATCGCTTTCAGGAACGAAACCCGCGTATCGCCGTTCACGCCATCGCCAACGGAGAAAATGCCGCGAAACATCAGCGTGATGAGGGAATGCTGGTTGAAGGGAACTCCGAGGCTCCTCCAGCTTTCACCATTGGTTTCAGCGAAGACGCTAGCATAGGAGAGGCGCCCCATCCGGCATAAATCCTCACCGGCTGCTGTCCGGCTTCGATGCAAGCACACCACGTGTTCGATGGGGCCCGGGCGGATGAAATCCCGCTCGGAAAGGTCAAGTTCGCTCAACTGAAGCCCCAGGGCTTCACCGCGTTTCACCATATTGAGGGCGGTCACAAGATCGACCGGCTGCCCCGCGACGGCGAAATAGGCCGCGAAGGTTGGGTCCAGCATGTAGAAGAGCCCGTCGATCTGCACCACGGTGGTCACGTGTGTCGCGATCGTGCCGGGGATTCCATAGTTGATCGTGAAGGCCTCGAAGCCGAAAAGGCGGAGCACGTCCCGGGTGAAGACAGACATGCCCCCACAGGAAACCGCACCAATGTCGCGATCGAAGAAATCAAAGAGGGCCTTCTCGACCGGCCAAGACTCGAAATCAGGCGGGGTGAGCGAGGCGTCGGTGGAGTAGTCGACGGCATTGGCCGCCCATCGCAGGAGCGCTAGCGCCTGTTCCCAGCGGCTCTTGGTGCCAAGCCCCGGCACTTCCGCTTCGATACGGCGCTTGACGTCATCGCTAGTCCGGCATGTAGGGCACGGCTCGATCGATATGGCTGCCAAGTCATAGGTCGCCGGGCCATCTGCATAGAAAAGCACCTCCAGCCGCGACGTGTTCGTGATGGTGAGCGACGTCGGCTGGATAGGTGCTGCCCTATAGGCAGATCCCTGGTCATCGCGCGTGACTCGCATAGTCATAGGACCGCCGCTTCCGTTGACAATCAGCCGATAACGCAGGAGCGGATCTAGTTCTCGACGGAAGAGCATGCCCGAAGGGGTAGAGCCGACAGTTATGGATATCGCACCGTCACGCTCTACGACGTGAGGGCTATGCCAGACTGAGCGTTCTAGTGCCCGCGCCGGTCCCGCAGCGAACACGCAAGCAAGTACTACAGCGATCAAGGCCCTTTGCATCGTCTTGCCCCGTAGCGGGCACAACCGGCCCCTCAAACCGCTCTCTTCTAGTTCACCTTTGTGGCCTCGCGCCAGAGCTCCTCTTGCACAGCTTTGACGTCACCGCCGCGCTGGTTTCTGACCCGGCGCTGACGGCGCTCGTCGTCTTCGCGGGCGCCGCGGCCGGCACGGCGTTCATCGTCGTCATGATCGGCCTGATCTCGAACCTTAGAAAGGACGAGCCATGACCACGGTTCCGGCCGCGTGGATGCCGTGCGCCGCCTTGAAGCGCATCATCGTGCATTGGATGGCTGGCTCGCATCAGGCCAAGGCCACTGATCGCCCGCATTACCACGTGCTTACCGAGGGTGACGTGTCGCTCATGCGCGGCTCCCGGCCAATCAGCACCAACGTCAAGGGCGGTCAGGAGTCGCAGGCATCGCACACGCTAAGCTGCAACACCGAGAGTATCGGCGTCGTGCTCTCCTGCATGCGCGTGGCGGTCGAACGACCCTTCGACGCCGGCCCGTCGCCAAGTGAAGGCGGCCATAGGGGTACCGGCGCGGTTGTTGTCCGAGGTGCCGATCCCGCATCCACGCCCGGCGACGGGGCCCGAAACAGCCAGTGCGACCGTGCCAGCCGGCGCGATGCTCACCAGTGCTGAGATCATCGCGAACAAGAAGCTGCTTCGAGCTGAGGGCTATGCCATGGTCGCGAGCCGGACGACGACATCGGCTCGCGCACCGCGGCCGCCATCGCAGTGTCCCAGAAGGTCAACGGCCCGCCGATCACGTCAGAGTTCGACGAGGCGACCTGCAAGACCTCTCCAACGACGGCAAGGAGATGACGCGGGCGCGCCGGCCCGCGCGAACGTCACTGAGGCCGAGATCGCCGCAATGGCGCCCGAGGTCGCGGCCGCCCGGAAGACCGGGATTGGGCGGTGTCTTCCTGCGTCGCGACTGCGCCCGGAGGTGCGAGGTCATCAACGACATATCCGGCGACGTCACGGCCTTCTACCGCATCCTGCAGCGGCACTATGAGCCGTTCATGGACATGCTGCGCTGGCGGGTGACGGGCCGGGCAGAATTCGAGCGGCTGATGGCCACCGGTCCCTCGACCCTGGCGCATCTGCAACGGGCCGCGTACATCCCCTACCTGCGGCGCGCTGCCCCTGGCAACGAGGTGGCTGGTTGGAGCTTCGGTGCATGTGACCTGCCAGTGAGTTGTCGTCCGGCCGCAGGTCACACGCCCGTCTCCACTGCCGCAGACCCCAAGAGCAACAACACCGCCAACTGAACTGTCATCGCAGCGTCCGATCACGCCGCAGCGGCGGGCCGGTCGATCCACCTCTCGTGCCAGAACACGGCGTTCATCAGCGTCCACATGTGGAAACCCCAGTTGACGCGCCCCTCCACCTGCCCGCGCAAGAGGTCGCGGGCATAGGCGGCATCGATGAAGCCTTCGGTGACGATAGGCGAGCGTTCGAAGGCATCGAGGCAGGCCTTGCCGAAGCCCGGTTCCATGAACCACTTGTCCATCGGTGCGCCGAAGCCCTGCTTGCGGCGGTAGAGCAGATCGTGGTCGACATAGGGCTCGGCCACGCGCTTGAGGATCTTCTTGCCGACGCCCTCGGACAGCTTGTAGGCGATCGGCAGGCGGCGGGCGAATTCGATCACCTCGTGGTCGAGGAACGGCACGCGCGCCTCCACCGAATGGGCCATGGTCATCTTGTCGACGCGCATGAGCAGGTGCTCGGGAATGCGCTGCTTCAGCTCCATATAGGTGATCTTCTGGAGGATCTCCGGCTCGCTCAGCGAGCCGGCCAGCGGGCCCAGGTACTCGTTGATCACAGCATGGCTGTCGAGCAGGCGCACGCCCGGCGGCATCAGACCCTCGATCGGGCAGTGAACCTCGTCCTGGAACGGGCCGGAGTCCGGGGTCAGTTGGTCGCGCAGGCCGCCCCACCAGCACACTGCGCCACCCCAGAACAGCTCCTGTCCCGAGCGGGCGCGGCGGGTGATGTCGCGGTCCTCCTGGCCGTCGAATAGGCCGAAGCGGCGACCGCGACGGGCCGGCTGATAGACCTTGTTGTACTTGTCGAGATAATGCTGGCACCACCAGTAGCCGAGGAAGTTCTCGTCGGCCCCCTCGCCCACCTGCACCACCGTCGTGCCCGACTGGCGCACCAGGCGCGACAGGAAATAGAGGGGGATGCAGACATTGTCGGCGATCGGCTCGTCCTGCAGCTCGACCAGCGTCGGCAGGAACTTCAGGGCCTCGCTGGATTCGATCCGCGTCTCGTGATGGTCGGTTCCATAGCGCTCGGCCAGCTTGCGGGCGAAGTGGAACTCGTTGAATTCCTCGTGGGTCTCGTAGCCGACGGTGAAGGTGGTCACCGGACGGTCCATGAGTTCGCTCATGAGGGCGACGTTGAGGCTGGAATCGACGCCGCCCGACAGTAGCACGCCAAACGGCACGTCGGACACCATGCGCCGGGCGATGGAGCGCTTCATCTCGCCGAGCAGCGCGTCGCAGGCCTCGTCGTAGCTGAGGTCCTTCTCGCTCCAGGTATCGGCGGCGCGCGGCGCACAGTCCCAGTAGCGCCGTGCCTTCGCCTGGCCCTGGTGGTCGATGGTGACCATGGTGCCGGCCGGCAGCTTGAAGACGCCCCTGAACAGGGTCAGCGGCGCCGGCGCGACGATGAAGGTCAGGTAGTGCCAGAAGGCGACGCGGTCCATCTCGCGCGGCACGTCGGGATGGGCGAGCAAGCCGCGGATCTCGGAGGCGAACATCCATTCGCCACGCCGGCTGCGGGTGACATAGAGCGGCTTCACCCCGGCCCGGTCGCGGATGAGGTGCAGCGCCGGCCGGTCTGCCTCGCGGGCGTCGTAGAGCGCGATGGCGAAATCGCCGTTGAGCTTGTGGACGAAGTCGAGTCCCCATTGCTGATAGGCGTTAAGGATCACCTCGGTGTCGGAATGGTCGGTCGTCCAGTGATGGCCACCGATCGCCTGCAACTCGCGGCGGATGTCGGCGTGGTTGTAGATCTCGCCGTTGAAGACCAGCGCCACCGTGCCGGCGGGGTTGAGCATGGGCTGGCTGGCGGCGGTCGACAGGTCGATGATCGACAGCCGGCGATGGCCGAACGCGCAGCGCCCGCGCCCCTCGCGCCAAAGGTCGGCGCCATCGGGGCCACGATGGGCCATGCGGTCGCGCATGGCCGCGACGATGCGGTCATCGGAGACCGGGGCCCCGGTCGGCTTGTAGGCTCCCACCAAACCGCACATCGTCGTGTCGCCGCCTCGTCCTCGTCCGGTCCCGCCTGCCCTAGCCCGCCGGCTTGCGCGCGGCGGTAATGATCAGCTCGCGCCGGTCCGGATCGGCCGCCATGGCTTCGAACCGCACCGCGTGCTCGCCGGTGAGCGTCGTCATTCCGTAGATCGAGTAGCAGAACGTATCCAGCTCGATCGCCTCATAGCCGATCCGCTCCATCATCCAGCGCACCTCGCCCGGCGTGTATTCGCGGTGGTGGCCGGCGAAGGGAACGTCCGTCTCGTACTGCTCGGCGAGCGGCGCGAACACAGTGCGCCCCGACGCGAGATCCCACCGCTTGTACTCATAGGCGAGATTCGGTGTGTCGAGCACCAGCGTGCCGCCAGGTTTGAGCACACGGTCGATGGCCTCCAGCAGCAGGCGCGGCGTGTGCGGCACGTGCTCGATCACGCTCATGCAGCAGACCGCGTCGAAACTCGCCGGCTCGAGGCCCGCGAGATCGTAGCCGATGCGGTCGAAATCGACGACATCGATCCCTTCCGCGCGCATCAGTGCGACGTGTCTATCGAGGGCGGGGCTGTATTCGCCGTAGGCATCGACCGCCGTCACCTCCCGCCCCGCGCGGGCGAGCATCAGGGACAGGCCGCCGAAATAGGAGCCGAACTCCAGCACTCGCCCGCCCGGCGGCAGGCGGCGCTCCAGCAGCGCGGCAGCGCGCACGAAACGCAGCTCGCTGAGCCGGATGTAGCCCGACCAATCGTTCCCGCGGAGCGAAGGAGAACGACGTGCGAGGCCGTCGAGTTCGCTCGCGGCATTCAGCACGACGATCTCCTCGCTCGCTCTTTCGGCGAGAATGGCAAGTGCCGGCTCGAGCGCGCGAGTCTCAGCACGGAAGTCGAGGGTAATGGTCCTGCCGACGGCCAGAGCGGCTCTACCGCCACTGCCCATCGGACCAAGTGCGTTCAGCGCATCCGCTTGTGCAGCCATGAGCGCCTCGAAGCGCCGCTCCGCACCCCCCTCAAGTCGCGCGAGCGCATCGCGATTGCCTCCTCCCAGCGCGGCCAGCCGCTCGGTGAAGGCCAGGGCATTGGCCTGTAAGGCTGCATAACGCTGGCTCTCGTCCTGCTCGATGCGAGCGACCGTGTCGCGGACATCGGCAAGCAACTCAACGACAGTTACCGGCAGGTCCGCAGGAGCAGGCTGCACCGGGGCGCCGATCCTCGGTCCGTTCGGCCATTCGATCTGGCTAAGCCGCGCATCGATGGTCGCCAGTCGCTGCTCGACAAGGCGAAAGAAATCTTCGACGCAAAAGCCGATATCGCTCGAAGCTTGCGCAGCAGACGTCACGCCGAGCTGCGAACCCAGCTGTGACGTGTCCGTCCTGTCCTTCATGCTATCGACCATCGGCAAATCCATCCTTCGGCCGCTGCTCGGAAGGTCGGGCCGGGCGTCCATCCCGAAGGCCGCAGCTCTGCCGGCCGCCTCCACAGCGGAGACGACGGCGGATTCTCTAGACGCTTCGCCGGGGCGGGTCCAGTTGTCGATGCGGCAGGTCGAGCGCACGGTCGAGGGCGGCGAGAAGCGCCGCGGCGCGCGCCTCGTGGCCGTGGCGGGCCAAGGCCTCGGCGCGGGCCGCCGTGCCCAGGGTTTCGCGCAAGGCCGGATCGCCGGCGAGGCGCGCAAGCGCCCTGGCCAGTGCATCGGCATCACCGGGCGGCACCAGCAGGCCGGTCTCGCCATCGGAGACGATATCGGTCACCTGGCCGATGGCCGAGGCGACCACTGGCCGGCCCATGGCGAGGTACTCGAACAGCTTGGTGGGCGAGCCGAAGAAGGCGCTGCCGTCGGGATTGGCGACGGTGGGCGCCACCGCGATGTCAAAGCAGGCGAGATGCGCCGGGCCGGCCTCCTGCGGCACCAGGCCGGCGGTGACCACCGAGCCCTGAAGGCCGTGGCGGGTAGTGGCGGCCTGGACGGCGGCCATGCGCGCGCCGTCGCCGACCAACACCAGGGCGAGGCGGTCGCGGGCCAAGAGATCGGCGGCGAGCAACCGCGCGAAGGCCTCGACCAGCAGCTCGACGCCGTGCCAGGGGCCGAACGTGCCGATGAATCCGATCACCAGACGGTCGCCGAGCCCGAGCCGGGCACGCAGTTCCGCCGCGGCGATATCCGGTCGGTAGAGCGCGGTATCGACCGCGTTGGGCACCACCGCGATGCGGGCGGGATCGAGGCCGGTCGCCACCAGATCGTCGCGCAGCGCCTCGCTGACAACCGCGACGAGGGTCGCACCCCGCAGCGCGGCGCGCTCCGCCGCTTCCGCCAGGCTGCGCTCGGCGAGCGGACGGCCCCAGTGATCGGCAACCCAAACCTCCGGGCCGTTATATTCCAGCACCAGCGGCACGCCCCAGTGGCGGGCAAGCGCGAGGCCGGCGAACGAATAGAGCGCGTGCCGGTGATAGACGAAGCGCGGCGGCGGCCCCTGCCAGCCGGCAAGCACCTGGTCGTGGCCGTCGAGATTGAACTCCAGAAGCTGCCAGTCCGACACCGGCCAGGTGCGCTCGCGCGGCTGCAGGCGGAGCATCGCGATATCGTCGGGAACGGTCGGCACCCGCTCGGGGGCGGCCAGCACCGGCGCCTGCCCGCCCGCCGCCAACCCCTTGATGACGCCGGCCGTATGCCCGACTGAGCCGCCGGCCAGCAGGCCGTACCAGAGGTCGGTGCGCAGGTAGAGCGGCGGCCCGGTGCCGACAATCGGCTCCGGCGCGGGCGCGGCGGCCGTCTCCAGCGCGACCTGCACCCGCCGGCGAACCGAGGGCCAGAGCAGCCGGTCGCGGAGGGCGGCGGCGAGGATCACCGCCACGCGCGGCCAGGTCAGCGCCTCGCGCACGCCCTCTCTATCGACGATGGCGCAGGCGCCCCGCGCCAGCAGCCGCGCGGCCAGAACCGGCTTGGGCGACAGTAGCGCACGACGGTCCTCGACGGCCAGTTCCACCTTGTCATAGCGGCGGAACGCAGAGCGCAGGCGCCCGCGACCGAAGGCTTGCCGAACCGCCTCGGCGTCGAGCACGTCCCAGCCGGGCGGGGCGTCCACGGAGCCGTGCCGCAGATTGACGATGGCGTGCGCCACGGCGCCCCTGTTCGTTGCCTTGGAGGTCGGGTTCGTATACCTCACAGTCTCCCATTGGCAACCGAGGGCCGTTTCCGCAGCGGGACGGTCGAGGCAACCAACCGACCATGTGCGGACTGGCCGGCATTCTCGCTCATCCCGACCGCCCGCTCGTCGAAGCCGCGCTCCGGGCGATGACTCGCGCCGTCGCCCATCGCGGCCCGGACGGCGAGGGCCTCTGGATCTCGCCGGACGGCACGGTGGGCCTCGGCCACCGGCGCCTCGCTATCGTCGACCTCGACGCCGCGGCCGCCCAGCCCATGGCAAACGAGGACGGTGCGGTGCGAATCGTCTTCAACGGCGAGATTTACAATCACGCCGCCCTGCGCCGCGAGCTTCTGGCGGCCGGACACCATTTCTCGACTGCCTCCAGCGACACCGAGGTGCTCCTGCACGGCTACGAGCAATGGGGCATCGACGGCCTCTGCAAGCGGCTGGAGGGCATCTACGCCTTCGCCCTCCACGACGGGCGATCGGGCCGCACGCTGCTGGTGCGCGATCCCGTTGGCATCAAGCCGCTCTACGTCGCCTGGCTCGGTGGCGACCTGCTGTTCGGCTCGGAAATCCGCGCCATCCTCGCCCATCCCGGCTTTGTCGGTCGGCCGGCGCTCGCCCATCTGCCGGACTACCTGACCTTCATGGCGGTGCCGGCGCCGAACACGCTTGTCGAAGGCATATTCAAGATTCCCGCCGGCCACCGGCTGGAGGTCGGCGCCGACCGCCGCGGCGACCTCGTGCGCTACTGGCGGCCGACGGCACGCCTGCCGCAGGTGCCTTCCGAGCGGCCGGCCCTCGTCAAGGCTCTCAGGACGGAGCTGGAGCGGGTGGTCACCGACCAGATGATCGCCGACGTGCCGGTCGGCGTGATGCTGTCGGGCGGCATCGATTCCTCGACCATCCTGGCGCTGGCGACCCGCGCACGCGGCGCCGGCATCAACGCCTATTCGGTGGGGTTCACCGACGATGCCGATCTCGACGAGACCGCCGAGGCGGCCATGGTCGCGGCCATGTTCGGCGCGCGCCACCATGTGCTGAGGCTCACCCCCGAGACGGCCATCGGCGCCATCGACGCCATGGTCGATGCGCTCGACGAGCCTTTGGCCGACTGGGTTTGCCTGCCGCTCCATGCTCTGGCTGCGGCTGTCCAGGCGGACGGCACCAAGGTCGTGCTGGTCGGCGAAGGCGCGGACGAGCTGTTCGCCGGCTACGAGTACTGGCTGACCTATCTCGGCCCGGTGGCGCGCCGTTTTCGCCTGGCGCAAGCGCTCGCCCCGCTGGCGCGCGGCCTGGCCGCTGTGCTCCTCGGCGACGATCTGAGGCTTGCGACCCGCGCCGATTTCCTGCGCCGCGCCGGCACCGGCGGCGAAGCCTTCTGGGGCGGCGCCATCCTGTGCTGGCCGGCGGTGCGCGAGCGCCTTCTGGCAGACAGGTCAGACGCGGCTCCTCTGCCCCGCTGGCGCACCGGCGGACACACGGCTCCGGAGGCCGGCCCACCGCTCCTGCCGGACGCACTCGTCGCCGGCTGGTATGCCGGCATCGATGCCGATCTCGGCCCATCCCACCCATTGGCCCGCATGGCGGCGCTGGAGTTCCGCCACCGCCTGCCGGAACTGCTGCTGATGCGGGTCGACAAGATGACCATGGCCCACGGTGTCGAGGCGCGCGTGCCATTCCTCGACACCGGCTTGATCGAATTCGCCATGGCGGTGCCGCCCGAGCAGAAGCTCGCGGGAGCGCGGACCAAGGGCCTGATGCGCGAAGCCGTGGCCGGGCTGATCCCCGAAGCCATACGCCTCGCGCCCAAGAAGGGCTTCGGCGCGCCGGTCGACAGCTGGCTGCGCGGTCCCCTCGCCGACCGCGTGCGCGAGCGGATCGCTCATGGCCCGCTCGCCGCCCTGCTGGACATGGCACTGGTCGAGCGACTGTTCGCCGAGCACCGGTCCCGCCGAATCAATCATGCCGGCGTCATCTGGGCGCTCTACGTCGCATCCCGATGGCTGGAACGCACTTTTACCCGGGATGGAGCCACTTTTGGCCGGATGCAGGAACGACAGGCGGCCGATACGGGTGATTTCGCCCCGGTCCCGCCCGGCTCGCCTCTCCGGTCGAAGGCGGCGGCGCGGCACCCTGGCACCGCCACTTGATGCGCCGGCCACCCTCCCATAAGAGGCTTTTCCACGAGGCGAGACTTCATCGATGAATGTTCTGTCCATTTTCGGGACACGACCGGAGGCCATCAAGATGGCGCCGGTCATTCACGCACTGCAGCGAGACAAACGATTTGTCTCGCGCGTCTGCGTGACCGGACAACATCGCCAGATGCTGAACGACGTGATGAACGTCTTCTCCCTTACGGCCAACTATGATCTTGATCTGATGAAGAAAGATCAGACACTTGCGAATATTGTGGCTGGGACGATATCCGGCCTCGACCCGATCCTGGTCGACTTCAAGCCGGACATCGTGCTGGTCCAGGGCGACACGGCATCGGCCATGGCTGCTTCGCTGGCGGCCTTCTTCCGTAACGTCGAGGTCGGCCATGTGGAGGCCGGGCTACGGACCGGCAACCTGAAAAGCCCCTGGCCGGAGGAGGCCAACCGCCGCCTCACCGCCGTCGTCGCCTCGCGCCACTATGCGCCGACTCAGCGGGCCGTGGACGCGCTGCTGGCCGAAAAAGTGCCAGCCAAGGCGATCAAGCTGACGGGCAACACGGTCATCGATGCGCTCGGCTATATGGTCGGCCGCGTCGCCGCGCCCGGCCCCGATCGCGACGCGCTCGATGCCGAATTTTCCTGGCTGAAGCCCGACCGCCGCCTGATCCTTGTCACCGGCCACCGCCGCGAGAGCTTCGGCGAGGGCTTCCGCAACATCTGCCTGGCGCTGAAGGATATCGCCGCGCGTAGCGACGTGGAGGTGGTCTATCCGGTCCACCTCAACCCCAATGTCCAGGCGCCTGTCCGCGAGATCCTGAGCGGCGTGGACAATGTCCACCTGATCGAGCCGCTCGATTATCGCCGCTTCGTCTACCTGATGAACCGCTGCCATTTCGCGCTGACCGATTCCGGCGGCATCCAGGAGGAGGCCCCGGCGATCCGCAAGCCCGTGCTGGTCATGCGCGACACCTCCGAGCGGATGGAGGCGGTGGATGCCGGCGTCGCCCGTCTGGTGACCACCGACCGGGCTTCCATCGTTTCCAGCGTCAACGAGCTGCTGGACGATTCCGCCGTCTTCGCCACCATGTCCAGCGGCGCCTCGCCCTTCGGCGACGGGCGGGCGGCCGAGCGCATCATCGAGGACCTTGCCGCATGAACGCCGGCTTCAAGCGCGTTTCCGTCATCGGCCTCGGCTATGTCGGCCTGCCGACCGCCGCGACCCTCGCCTCGCGCGGGCTCGAGGTGATCGGCGTCGATATCAAGCAGGAGGCGGTCGACCGTATCAACGAGGGCCGCGCGCATTTCGTCGAGCCGGACCTCGACATCGTGCTGCAGGCGGTGGTGAAGGCCGGCAACCTGCGCGCCGTGATCGAGCCGGAGCCGGCCGACGCCTTCATGATCGCCGTGCCGACGCCGACCGATGCCGAACACCGGCCGGACATGAACGCCGTCGAGGCGGCACTACGGCGCATCGCGCCGGTGCTGAAGCCGGGCGACCTGGTGGTGATCGAATCGACCTCGCCGGTCGGCACGACCGAATGGGCGGCCGGCGTGCTGAAATCCGCGCGGCCGGACCTGACCAACCCGCTGGAGGCACCGGAAGCGGCCGATCTGCTGCTCGCCTACTGCCCGGAGCGCATCCTGCCCGGCCAAACCCTGCGCGAGCTCATCGACAATGCGCGCATCGTCGGTGGCCTCGACAAGCGCAGCGCCGCCCGCGCCCGCGAGCTCTACGATACCTTCGCCAAGGGCGAGATCGTCACCGCGACCGCGCGCGAGGCGGAGCTGTCGAAGCTGACTGAAAACGCCTACCGCGACGTCAATATCGCCTTCGCCAACGAGCTGTCACTGGTCTGCGAGCACCTGTCGATCAACGTCTGGAACGTCATCCGGATGGCCAACAAGCACCCACGCGTGAACATCCTCGCGCCAGGTCCGGGCGTCGGCGGCCATTGCATCCCCATCGACCCCTGGTTCATCCACCACGCCGTACCCGACCGCACGCCGCTGATCCGCACGGCGCGCGAGGTCAACATGGACAAGGCGCGGCACATCGCCGACCGCATCGCGGCGCGCGCGGAGCGCCTCCGCGAGCCGACCATCGCGCTGCTCGGCCTCGCCTACAAGCCGGATGTCGACGACCTCCGCGAGAGCCCGGCGGTGGAGATCGCCCTCAAGCTCGCCGGCCGCTCCGCGTTCCAGGTGCTGGTGGTGGAGCCGCATGTGCGCGCCCTGCCCGGCGCCATGGCCGGCCGCCCCAATCTCGCCCTCACCGGCCTCGACCAGGCGGTTGCGCAGGCCGACATCGTCGGCGTTCTGGTCGGCCATTCGGCATTCAAGGCGCTCGACCCGGCGCTCCTGGTGGAGAAGTCGGTCATCGACGCGGTCGGCCTGCTCGGCCGGCCCGCGACAGACAACTGACGGCGGCATCATGCGGCAGATCCTCTTCTCCGGCGGACAGGCGACGGTGGCGCGGGTGCCCCGGCCGACCGTCGCCCCTGGCCACCTTCTGGTGCGCGTGCGCTATTCGCTGGTCTCGACCGGCACCGAGACCGCCTCGCTGCGCCCGCTGCAAGCCGGCACGGCCGGCACCACCACGGCAGAGCGCGTCTCCGACATCACCGCGCGTGCGCAGGTCTATCTTTCCAAGGCCGTGCGCGATCCGCGCAAGGCCGCCGCCAAGCTAAAGGAGATGGTCTCAGTCGCCATCCGCCGGCGGCTGCCCGAGGCGCCGCGCGCGCCCGCCGGGCCGGTGGTCGAGGTCGGCGCCGTGGAATGGCGCCGCGACGGCCTGAGCAAGGTTAGCCGCGAGGGCAACTCCACCGCCATCGTCACCGACGATTCGGAATCCTCTTACCAGGCCTCCGCCGCCCCGATCGCGGTCGCGCCGGGCTATGCGCTGGTGCTCAACGTCAAGGGCCGGATCGAGAAGGGTGCGATCATCATCGGCCTGCTCAATCACGACCGTTCGTCCTGGCTCGGCAATTACCGGCTGGAGGCCGGCGACCTTGACGAAACCCTGCATTTCGACCCGGCCGGCTCCCCGGAGGTGACGCTCATGGTCACCAATGCCGGTTCGAAGGGCGTCAATGTCGTCAAGATCACCGCGTCGACCGTGACGCTGATGCCGCCGGACGGCTCGGGCCTGCCGATCTCGGAGATGACGCAGGTCGGCTGGAACGTCGGCTATTCCGTTGCCGGCGAGGTGGTGGCGGTCGGCGAGGGCGTCGACGGCTTCGCGGTCGGCGACGCGGTCTCCTGCAGCGGCGCCGGCATCGCCAACCATGCCGACTACGTGATGGCGCCGCGCAACCTCGTCTGCCGGCTGCCGGCCGACTGCCCCATGGACCTCGCCTCGACGGCGACGGTCGGCTCCATCGCCCTGCAGGGCGTGCGCCGCGCCCAGCCGCAGCTCGGCGAGGTCGTGGCCGTGGTCGGCCTCGGCCTGCTCGGCATGATCACTGTGCAACTCCTGAAGGCCAGCGGCGTGCGCGTCATCGGAATCGATCTCGACCCGCACCGGGCCGAGCGCGCGGTCGGCGTCGGCGCTTATGCGACCACCACCGACCCGCAGGAATTCCTCAAGCTGGTGCGCAACGCCACCGGCGGCCACGGCGCCGACCAGACCATCATCACCGCGGCCTCCAAGTCGAACGCGCTGGTCAACTTGGCGATGGAGGCGACGCGCCGGAAGGGCCGTGTGGTGATCGTCGGCGATATCGGCCTGAAGGCCGAGCGCGCCGCCTTCTACCAGAAGGAAATCGACCTTCTGATGAGCACCTCCTACGGTCCCGGCCGCTACGACCCCGACTATGAGCTGCGCGGCCGCGACTACCCCATCAGCTATGTTCGCTGGACCATGAACCGCAACATGCAGGCCTATCTGGAGGCGATCGCCGCCAAGTCCATCGACATCCGCGCGCTGATCGACCGCGTCGCGACCATCGACCAGGCCGGCGAACTCTACCGCGAACTGGTCGACAGCAAGCAGGCCCCGCTCGCCGTGCTGTTCGCCTATCCCGACGATGCCCGGGAGCTTCCGGACGCAGCGGATTCGCCGATCATCCAGCTGCGCGGCCATCGCAAGCCGCAGGAGGGCCGGATCAACTACGCGCTGGTCGGCGCCGGCGGCTTCGGCACGGCCATGCTGGTACCGCAGATGGAGAAGCGGAAGGACCGCTACTTCCTGCGCGCCGTGGTCAGTCGCGACGCCGTGCGCGGCGGCAATTTCGCCCGTTCTAAGAATGTCGAACTGCTGGCCTCCGACCTCGAGAGCATCCTGGCACGCGACGACATCCATCTCGTCGTGCTCTCGACCCGCCACAACGAGCACGCGGCGCAGGTGATCCGCTCGCTGGAGGCCGACAAGCACGTCTTTGTCGAGAAGCCGCTGGCACTGACCTTCGACGAACTCGATCGGGTCAGGGCGGCCTACGAAGCCAACGGCGCGAAGAGCCTCCTGATGGTTGGCTTCAACCGGCGCTTCTCGCCAGCCGTGCAGGCGGTGATGAAGGAGTTGGAGGGCCGCAGCGGGCCGGTCATCGTCAACTACCGGCTCAATGCCGGCTACCTGCCAATGACCCACTGGACGCAGGGGCCGGAGGGTGGCGGCCGCAATATCGGCGAGGCCTGCCACATGTACGACGTGTTCCGCGCCATGGTTGGCGCGCCGCCGGTGGAGATCGCCGCGACCGCCGTCGACACCGCCGACACCGCCTATTTACGCAACGACAATTTCGTCGCCACCATCCGCTACGGCGACGGCAGCGTCGGCACTCTGGTCTACACCGCCATGGGGCCCAAGGAGGGCATGCCGAAGGAGCGCATCGAGATCATCTGCAACGGCGAGGCCTATATCGTCGACGACTTCAAGTCGGCGGTGCGCTGCTCGGACGGCCATGTGCTCTGGCAGGGCGCCGTGGACAAGGGCCATTTCGAGGAGCTGTCGCGGCTCGGCGACGCCATCGCCAAGGGTGGCCCCGCGCCGATCCCCTTCGAGGAGATCCTGGAGACCTCGGCGGTCGCGATCCACGTTGAGGATCTGATCTTCGGGAGGCTTGCATGACTGATGCAAGGCAGAGTTACCTTGTCGTCAACCAGAGCATGACGGCGGTCGGGCGCATCACTGACCCGCTCCTGTCATCAATGACCGAGCGACACCACTTCCGGTTGCCGCCGATCAGTTTCAAACCGCTAGTGCCTATGACCCCGGCGGCACTCGGTGACCCATCAGAAGGAGTCATCATACTCCTGGGCCAAGGCCTGCCGAACCGCGCGCAGATGCGCCTCGCCCGCGGATGCGTCCGCAGTGGAAGGCGTACCCTACTCGGCTGGCCGCAAGAGCACGCACTCGAGGTCATCGATGCCGAGCGGATCGCATCGCTGGCGCGACATCGTCTGGCTCTTCTCATCAGCTACCGGCTTCGTAGCTTGTTCGCACGGCGCCAGGCAAGTCATAGCGCAGCGCTGGACACAGCCGGGCTGGCTCAATCGGCTGCGGCAGGCAGCATCGCCAAGACAGCAGCCCTTGTTGAAAATGAGGCCGCTAACCTTGTTGCACGTTTCGATGACCGAATTGCCGCCCTCAAGCATTTGTCCGAAGACCTCGGCGGCCGGGTCGATGCTCATCTGGTCGGAGCGGCCATCCATGTTCGGTCGGTCATTTCAGACAGCACACTGGAGCCATTCTCCCCGGCTGTCCTCGAGGCAATTCATGCGGCCTCCACCAGTCTGGCGGACATGCGCGCAGCCGCCCTCGATCTTGGCGAGCGGTTCGCGAGTGACCTACCGACGCTGCGTCGGATTGAGGCACGGTCCGCGGAACTCCACGACGATGCCGTGCAGGCGACGCCTGCCGTTCACGTTGCGCAGAGCGGCTCGGATCAGCCGTACGGAGAGGGCGATCTCGGCTCGGTAGAGACTTTCCTCAACCGTCTAGTAAATGATCCCAAACCGGCCGCACTGGCGCCTGATGCTGTGCCCACCAAGGATGGCAGGTTCCCGGGCACAGGCGTCTATCTGCGCCTTGACTTCTGGTCGCCCCTTAGCTCAGGCGGCAGCTATGGCCATACCTGCTTTCAGGCAAAAGCACTGTCGGAAACGACTCACGATCTCGTGGCAGTCATGGCGAACCGCTTCGATCTTCTCGACGGCCTGGGTGTGCGGCAGGTCGCGGTTCCCGCTCGGAGCGCTGCAGGCTTAGAGGCCAACCTGCTCGGCATGAACCACCACTATTCCGATCGGCTCGGCATGATGTTTGAAGCTCTGCGGCCAGCCTACATTTTTGAGCGAGCGGTCCTCGGCAATGCCGTCGGGGCGTGGGCGAGCCGGCGCTTCGGCATCCCATATATCGTCGAGTACAACGGCTCTGAGATATCGATGAGGCGCAGCTTCATGAACTCCCGGTACGAGCACGAGAACCTGCTATTGCTCGCTGAGGATGCTGCCTTCCGCCAGGCGACGCTGATCTCGGTCGTGTCGGACCAGGTGGCCGCTGACGTTGCGCGGCGCGGCATTCCTGAAAATCGCATCTTGGTGAACCCTAACGCGGTCGACCTACGCACGTACTGCCCCGGCACTGCGTCCGAGGGCGCGCGCATTCGCAAAGAACTCGGACTTGCAGCCGACCAGACCGTCGTGGGCTTCATCGGAACCTTCGGCGACTGGCACGGCATCGATGTGCTTTGTGGGGCCATGAAGCAGATATTCGATGGTGATCCGTCCATCCGGCTGCTCCTGATAGGCGACGGTCGTCGCAAGCCAGAGGTTCACGAGGCGGTGCAGCGGGGTGGCTTTGCAGATCGAGTGATCGACGCGGGACGGGTTCCGCAAGCGCGTGGCGCTGAGCTGCTGAAAGCCTGCGACATACTTGTCTCCCCACATTCCTCGAACATGATCGACAGCCCATTCTTCGGCTCGCCGACCAAGCTGTTCGAGTATATGGCCATGGGCGCGGGAATCATCGCGAGCGACCTCGAACAGATCGGTCACGTTCTTGCACCTGCGCTTCGGCCGTCGGATTTCGCAATAGGCGCCCCCGCGGTGACCGATCAACGTGCGGTCCTGTGCAGGCCGGGCGATGTCAAAGATTTCGCTGCCGGAGTGCTTGCCCTTGTTCGCGCGCCGGCGGTTAGGGCAGCCCTCGGGCGGAATGCGCGCGAAGCTGCGAAGCGCTACTATACGTGGGACCAGCACGTCAGAAATCTATGGCTGCGTCTCTCGGGCAAGTCGGAGGAAGGCTACGCCATCGACCGACACAAACGGCCATCTTGAAAAACACCCCAGAGGAGCAATCGCATGGCACAGGCGATCGCAACCGGCGACCACTACAAGGATGAAGTCCAGCGTCAATGGGATCGCGACGCCTGTGGCTCCCAGTACGTCAAAGGCATCGAACCCGACACCCTCGATTGGTACCTGGACGTCGAACGCTACCGTTATGATCACTACGGCCCGTGGATGCCGAAGTTAATGGAGTTTGCCGGCCATCGCGGCGAGAAGGTGCTGGAGGTCGGGGGCGGCATGGGCACCGACCACGCCCAGTTCGCGAAGAGCGGTGCGATCACGACCGATCTCGACCTGTCGTCGGGCCATTTGGAGCACGCGAAGCGCAATTTCGCACTACGCGGCCTCACCGGCGAATTCGTCCATGGCGATGCCGAGAACATGCCCTTCGAGGACGGCACCTTCGACGTGGTTTATTCCAACGGCGTCATCCACCACACGCCGGACACGGCGCGGGTGGTCGATGAGATGTACAGGGTGCTCAAACCCGGCGGCAAGGCGATCATCATGGTCTATGCTGAGAACTCGCTGCACTATTGGCGCACTCTGTTCTACAGCTTGGGAATCGCCCAAGGTCGGCTTGAGCGCGTCTCGATGGGCGACATCATGTCGGAGAGTGTCGAGCTGTCGGAGCACGGCAGCAAGCCACTGGTGAAGGTCTACACGCCGAAGCGGCTGCACAACCTGTTCCGCCGTTTCGAGCAACGGACGATCTACCAGCGCCAGATGGTGCCGGAGGAACGGCCGGCCATGCTGCGAAGGGTGCCGGTCGCGCTGCTCGAACGCATCATGGGCTGGAACCTGATCATCAAGGCCCAAAAGCCGCGCTGACGACCGTAAACCTCCCGATGGTCCCGGAGACATTCTTGCCGAGCTTCGCCAAACGGCTACGGACCGTCCTCCTTCTCGGCTTCAAACGTGTGCGGCGTCAGGTGCGCAACCGGCTCTTCCTACCGACGGAGGATTTCCGGCAGGACACCGGCAAGGCTGGATTGGCCCCAGAGGGCTTCCTCGCCGGCCGGCGGGAGAAGCCGCGCCTCTATGTTGAGGCGGCCCTGCCTCACGTCGGCGCCCTCGCCGGCCGATGCCCCGGCCAAGCTGCGCAGGCACTGGCGGATGCGGGGAGGATAGTGCGCCATGAGTTCGACCTCCTCGGCAGCGGCCCCTTCAAGCCGGTCGACCCGGACCGGCCGGCGCGCGCGTCCGGCTACCGTCCCATCGACTGGTACATCGACCCCGTCCGCAACCTGCGCTTTCCCGTCCGCGTACCCTACAAGGAGTGGAAGCTTTTCGAGATGCGGCCGGCTAATGCCGATGTGAAATATCCGTGGGAATTGGCGCGCTCCCAGCATTTCCTGACGCTTGCGCAGGCCTTCCAGCTCGGCGGCGACACACGCTTCGCCCGCGAGATCTTTGACGAGATCGCCGATTTCATGGAGGCCAATCCGGTCGGCTTCGGCATCAACTGGACCTGCACGATGGACGTCGCGATCCGGGCGGCGAACTGGGCCATCGGCCTCGCCCTGACCCTCGATGCAGATGGTATCGACGAGGACGAGCGGCTCGACGCCTATGCCGGTCTGTTCGATCATGGCCGCTTCATCTACGAGAACCTTGAGAACACCTACGAGGTGACCTCCAACCATTTCCTCAGCAATGTCATCGGCCTGCACTTCATCGCGGCCGAGTTCGAGGGGCTGCCGCAGGCCCGGCTCTGGGACGAGTTCTGCCGCAAGGCGCTGGAGCGCGAGATCGTCGTGCAGATCCACGACGAGGGCGCCGACTTCGAATCCGCCCTGCCCTATCACCGCCTCGTCACGGAACTGTTCCTGGCTTCGGCGCGCCTGGCGCAGTTCCAGGGTCGGCCGTTGTCGGACGACTATCACGCCCGCCTCGCGCGGATGGTCGAGTTCCTCGCCGGCATGCAACGCCCCGACGGACTGATGCCGGTGATCGGCGACGCCGATGACGGCCGCTTCCACATCGCGTCCCGCTACGGCGACTGGAACCGGCAGGACGCCCGCCACATCTACGCGCCGGCGGCGCTGACGCTGAACCGGCCGGACTGGCTGCCGCTCGCCGGGCCGGATGCCGCGTGGGAAGCGGCCTGGTGGGGGTTCGACACTGCAGGAATTGCGCCCGGCCTCGCCCCTGCCCCGGACGGTCGGCACCTCTATCCGAACGTCGGCATCGCGGTGACCCGCACCGGCGGCCATTACCTCGCAATCACCAACGGCGCGGTCGGTACCAAGGGCTTCGGCAACCACAAGCACAACGAACTGCTGGGCTTCGAGTACCACCTCGGCGGCCAGCCGCTGCTCGTCGACCCCGGCAGCTATGTCTACACGTCCGACTTCGCGGCGCGAAACCTGTTCCGCGCGACCGCCTGTCACAACACGGTGGGCATAGACGGCATCGAGCAGAACGAGACGAACCCGGAGTGGATCTTCCGCCTGTTCGAGACCGCCAACCCGGTGCATGAGAATTTCGAGGAGGCGGACGGCACCGTCACCTATGTCGGCAGCCACACCGGCTACCAGCGGACCGAGGCCAAGGCGACGCACCGTCGCCGCTTCGCCTACCGGCGCGCCGAGGGCCACCTCGTCATCGAGGACACCATCGCCGGCGAGGGCGAGCACCGGCTGGTCTGGCATTTCCACATGGCGCCCGGCGTCGCCATCGCGCCCGACGGCAAGGGCTTCGTGCTGTCGGCAGGCGACATCCGCGCCCGGCTCGCCGTGCCGGCCGGGCTGGAGGCGACGGTGGGCGAGGCCTGGTATTCGCCCTCCTACGGCGTGAAAGTGCCCTGCCAGGCGCTCGACCTCGCCGCTACCATGCCGTTGGACGGGCGCACATGGCGCTTCGAACTCGTTCCCGGTCCGGCGGGCGAGAGCACCTGATGCAGCGCCTCGCCCCGATTGCCCTGCTCTCCACCATGGTCGCCCACGAGCGCGTGCTGCGCGCCATGACGCGGCTGGAGCTGCAGAAGAAATATGCAGGATCGCTGCTCGGCTACGCCTGGATCATCCTCCAGCCGCTGCTGTTCCTCGGCGCCTATGTGGTGGTGTTCCTGGTCATCTTTCGCATCCGCCTGCCGGGCATGTCGGATATCGGCTATGTCGCCTATGTCTTCTCGGGCCTGATCCCGTTCCTGACGCTGATGGAAGTGACGACCACCGCTCCGGTGGTGATCCGCCAGAACATGCATCTCATCAAGAACGTCATCGTGCCGGTCGAGCTTATTCCGCTACGCCTAGTCGCCGGTGCCATGGTGGTGCAATTCGTCGGCCTCGCCCTGCTTGCCGTGTTCCTTGCCGCGGACCTCGACTACAGCTGGAAGCTGCTGTTCCTGCCGCTGGTCATCCTGCTCACCGCGCTGTTCATGGCCGGCCTTGCCCTCATGCTCGCGCCGATCGGCATGATCATTCCCGATCTCGGCCACGGAATCGGCATCGCGATGCACCTCCTGATGTTCATCTCGCCGATCGCCTTCCGCCTCGACATGGTGCCGCCGCTGGTGCGCTTCCTCGTCGACTGGAACCCGATCACATATCTAGTCGAGGCCTATCGCGGCGTGCTGATAGCCGCCTACGAGCCAAGCCCCGTCCGGCTTGCCATCTTCGTTGCGCTGGCCCTGCTGTTCTTCATCGCCGGCTGCAGCGTCATCAGCCGCTTCAAGGCATCGATCGTCGACTATGAATGACCTTGCGATCCGCGCGCGGCGGCTGTCCAAGAGCTACACGCTCTACGACGCTCCCAAGTACCGCCTGCTCGACATGCTCGGACTGTCGGGCCGAGCAGCCGCGGGACGGCGCGAGCACCGCGCACTGAGAGACATCAGCTTCGACATCGCGCGCGGCGAGAAGGTTGCGATCATCGGCCGCAACGGCGCCGGCAAGTCGACGCTCCTGAAGTTGGTCACCAAAGTCATCGTGCCGACGGCGGGCGATCTCGACATCCGCGGGGAGACGCAGGCGCTGCTGTCGATCGGAACGGGCTTCCACCCGGAATTCACCGGCCGGCAGAACGCCGCCGCCTACCTGACCAGCCTCGGCTTTTCCGGCGCCGAGTTAGACCGCATGGTGGAGGACGCCATCGCCTTCGCCGAGTTGGACGATTTCGCCGACCAACCGATCAAGACCTATTCCACCGGCATGGGGATGCGGCTGATGTTCGCCGCCGCGACCATGATCCGGCCCGACCTGCTGGTGATCGACGAGGTGCTCGGCGTCGGCGACGCCTATTTCCAGCAGAAGAGCTTCCAGCACATCCGCGACATCTGCTCCTCCAGGCAGACGACGCTGCTGCTGGTAACGCACGACATCTACAATGCCGCGCAGCTCTGCGACCGCATGATGTGGATCGACCGCGGCCGGCTCCTCATCGACGCGGATCCCGCGACGGTCATGCGAGCCTATGAGGATTCCATCCGCGAGCAGGAGGAGCGCCGCTTGCGCGCCAAGGCGCTGGGCCCGGCCACGCGCGGCCGCGGAACGGTGCGCCGGCTGCTGGTCGACATCCAGTCGGCGAGGAACCTGGCGCCGAAGACCCCACTCTACCTGACGCGCCTGTCAATCCTCGTCGGCGGTGTGCAGGTGGCCTCCGCTCCACTCGGCGAACAGGCCTTCGAGGCGACGGACGGCGCGGTTCTCGTCCGCGAAGGCAGCAACTGGGGCGATACCGAGCAGTGGCAGGGGCGCCTCGCCCGCCCCCTGCGCAACCACGGCTCGCCGTTCCACAAGGTGACGGCCGCCTTCGACCTGCCGCTGAAGGCGGGCGACGTCGATCGCCTCGGCGTGCGGATCGAAGGCTGGAGCGCCGAGCCCGGCGACCTGCATGTCCGCATCCATGGCGAGGACGTGGAGCGCGATCTCGGGCGGCTCGACCTCACGCCCGGGGTCTGGAACGACGTGACGCTGGCCGGTGCGGATGGGCAGGCCGAGGCGGCTCTACGCCCCTCGGCGGTTCACGAGTCCCTCGTCGAAGAGGCGGAGGCGCAGGAAGAACTGAAGGCTCTCTTCAGCGAGGCGGAGGGCATTGCCGCGGCCGAGCCGGTGCCGGCGCGCGGTCCCGGCGCAGAACCCGAGCCGCCCGCCACGCCAGCGGACGAGGCGGAAGCCGCCTCCGCCGAGACCGCCGGCATCCGCATGATCAACCCGAGCCTCAACGTCACCGGCGTCTACGGCACCGGTGACGTCGAACTCATGAGCCTGACGCTGACTGGCGCCGACGGTCGCGAGCGGCACATCGTCCCAGTGGGCAGTACCGCGACCCTCTCGCTCCGCTACCGGCTGAAGCGGCCGGACCTGAAGGAAAAGCTGAACGTCGTCTTCGTGTTCCGGCGCGACGGCATCACGGACGTGGCGCGCATCTTCCTGAACAGCATCGTCTTCGACGCGACGACGCGGCCGGAGGGCATCCTCAAGGCCCATTTCGACCGCCTGCCGCTCGGGCCGGCTTCCTATGCTGTCACGGTCCTGGTGGCCAAGGAAGGCTACTACGATACGTTCCAGACCCAGTTCTTCACCATGAACCCGGGCGTCTACAGCGCCCACAAGGTACTGGCCGAATTCGTTGTCGAGGGCATCAGCCAGCTCTACTCTGGCACCGGAGCGGTGGTCGACACCGCATGGTCGCTCGACGAGGTTTAGCACTCCCTTGTTCAAGTCGACGGTTACTCAGTCAAGCAGGCCGAGAGCGTCCAGAAGCCCGTCGACCCGCCTCTGCCAGGAGGCATTGCGGGCAAACTCGCGTGCCGCGGCGGGCGCGGCCGCTGCCACGACCGCGCGAAGCGCCGCGGCAAAGGCGGGAGCCCCTTCGGCAAGGGTTACGGGCCCGCCGATTCGCTCGAGCTCCGGCCATGGCGTCGCCACCACCGGCAGGCCGGCGGCGGCATAGTCGTAGAGCTTCAGCGGATTGACAGTATCGACGAGCGCAGCGTACCCGGCGCGGTCGAAGGGGATCAGGCCGGCATCGCAATGGGTGAGATAGGCCGGCAGATCCTCGTAGCGCTTCTTGCCCAGCCGGAACACGTTCGGCGCATCCGGACCTAGCGGCGGACTTCGCTGCGGCCCGATCCAAACAAACGAGATGGCGGGGCAGAGCCGCGCCGTCGCCTCGACCAGGGACTGGTCGACCCAGGGCTCGATCGCCCCGGCATAGACCACCCGTGGGCGCGGGATGACGGCAAGGTCGGCCGGCTCCGGCAACGGGCCGTCGAAAGCTGCAGGGTCGACGCCGTTCTCGAACAGATGGACGCGGCGCGCGCCGGCGGCCGCTGCGACCGGGGCCAACCCCGGCGCGGTGACCGCCACCAGGTCCGCGCGCGCGATGAGCGCCTTTTCCCGCTGCCTGAGCGCCTCCGGAAGGCCTGCACGACCGTCGGGATGATCGAACATCCGCACCACCAGATGCCGTGGCGCCAAAGCCTCCGCGAGCCCTGCCTGCACGGCGCCGTCGAGGACCAGCAGGTCCGGCGACCCGAAGCCCTGCCGTCGCAGGCGGCCTGCAAGCGGTGGCAGGGACATGCGCGACCAGAGGTCGAGCATTGCCGGGCTGCCCGCGCCGAGGCGGCCGGCGAGCGGTGCGAGCGTTATCGGCGTCCATGTCGAAAGGCTCGGTCCGATCGTGCGCCAACCCGTGAGCGCCGCCCGCATCCGGTCGCGCGGGGCCGCGCTGGCCAGCGACGCGAGGGCATGGGCAAGCGATGCCGGATCCGCCAGGAGCAGAACCTGCCAGCCGCGCCGCGCCAGTTCGCGGGCGAGATGGTGCGAGCCGACGGCAAGGCCCATGCCGTGGGGGTGCACCGTGGTGACGACGGCGTGGCGGGTCATGCCGGCCGGTTCCGCCGCGCGATGGCCTCGGTCGGGCCATGCGGCAGGCGGCGCTTGCCGGCTGCGCCGGTCGCTCGGCGGTAACGTTCAGGCATGGGCGATCCCCGGACCGGTGATGTCCGCCGGCGCCCCTTGATGCGGGACCACGGTCGTTGCATCAAGGGCTCTTCGCCACGCAGGCACCTCATGGCCGAACCGACTGCCAATTCTCTTGCCCGGTCCGGGAGCGGCGCGGGTCCGATGCCGTCGCGGGTGATGGTCTGGTACTGGGGGACCGGCGGCGCCGGTATCCGCCTGACCGAGCGGCTGGCCACAGCACTTGCCGATCTCGTCGGCGCCAGCGGCGTCGCCCTCTCCTGCCACGCCGACCACCCCGGCCTTGGGCGCCTCAGGGAGCGCGGACACCCGGTGTCGACCGTCGCCGGCCCGGCCGGGCACCGCCGCAGCGCCGACCTCGCGCTGCGCGTCGCCCCGCGCCTCGCGCACTTCTGGCGGCACCTTCGGAGGTACCGGCCCGAAGCAGTCTTCATTCCGATGAACTTCGCGCTCGCCTGGCCCTTTGCCCGACTGGCGCAGGCGCTGGGCGCCCGCCTCGTCTACGTGGTGCACGATGCCGAGCCGCATTCCGGCGACTTCGCCCCCCGCTGGCAGCGGCTGACGCAACGCCGGCTGGTCGCCGCGGCGGATGCCCTGATCGCGCCCTCCGCCCACACCGCCGCGGAGGTCGCGCGCCTCCACCCTCTCGCGCCGCCGGCTATCGTGCTGCCGCTCAGCGCGTTGGTCGCGCCACGCCGCTACCGGCCAAGGCAGCCTCCTTCCGGACCAGTGCGCCTCCTCTTCCTCGGCCGGCTGATCGCCTACAAGGGGCTCGACCAGCTGGCCGCGGCCCTGGCGCCGCTCGCCGGCAGGGGCGACTGGACGCTGACCATCGCCGGCACCGGCCCGGAGGATGCGGTGGTCCGGGCCGCCTTCGCTGGCATGGACCAAGTCGACCTGTCCATGCTGCGCCACCTTGCCGAGGACGAGATCGAAGCCCTAATCGACCGCCATGACGTGCTGGTCAGCCCCTATCGCGACGCCAGCCAGTCCGGCGCCATCCCCGAGGCGCTGGCCGCCGGCATGCCCTGCCTGGTGACCCCGGCAGGCGCCCTGCCCGAGCAGATCGGCTTCGGCGCGGCGGGCTGGGTGGCAGCGGAGAACTCGGCGGCCGGCCTTCGCGCGGCAATCGAGCAGATGCTGGATGATCCCGACGGCTGTGGCAACGGCGCGCGTTCCAGCGCGGCGCTAGAACTGATCGGCAAGGATGCTGGGCCAAAGCTGCGGGCGGCACTTGCCAGCATGGTGCCGCTGGGTGGCCAGCATAGAACTCAGTCCGGCACATAGACTGTGCTGGTGAGGCCGCCGCTCGAATTGAAGTATTGCGTGGACGAGCTCCACGCGTGTGCGTTCGACACGTCGTATGTGGTAATGTAGCTACGCCCATCGTCATAGCGGGCTGTACGGGTGGTCAGCTGCCAACTAGTGTTGAATCGATCCGTGTAATCTAGCCAGGACTGCCCCCCAACGTCGTAAAAAGTCGCGTAGCCAGACCCGTCATCGTAGTGAGCGGTACGATTGAAAAGAAGGCCTGCAGGATTTCTGTTGTCGGTGTAATCGGTCCAGCTTTGTCCGGTTACGTCATAGAATGTTGAATATCCTGAACCATCGTCGAAGTATGCTGTCCTATTATAGAATACACCAGACGTATTAAAATAATCAGTATATTGTAGCCAATCTTGCGATTGCATATCGTAAAATGTCGAATAACTCGATCCGTCATCGTATTTTGTCGTTCTATTGTAGATTTTATTTAGCGAATTATAATAATCGATATAATCAGTCCAGTCTAACCCTGACTGATCGAAGACCCGCTCGTAGCGCGTGCCGTCGTCGAAATTGACGTTGTAGTTCGTCGTCGCGCCGCTGGAGTTACGGGTCTCGGACGAATAGGTCCAAGCATTGGCGTTGGTCGGGTCCCAAGTCTCGATGATGTCGCGGCCGTCGTCCATGTCAGTGATGCGCGACACCAACTGCCAGCCGGCATTGTAGGTCTCGGTGATCAGTGAGAACAGGCTGCCACCGGAATCGGTGGTCTCCACGGTGGCGGTCTCAAAGCCGTGCCCGGTCAGCGAGAAGTAGGTCGGCGCGGATCCCGCGTTGGTGCCGGCGAGCCGGACGAGCAGCGTGTCGGCGCCGGCGCCGCCCAGCACGTTGGTGAGGTTGTCGGAAGCGTCGAAGACGATAGTGTCGCTGCCCTCGCCACCGAACAGTTGGTCGACGCCGCGGCCGCCATCGAGATAATCGTCGCCTCCACCGCCCAGCAGCATGTCATTGCCGCCATTGCCGGTCAGCACGTTGTTCGCGGCATTGCCCGTGATCGTGTCGTTGCCCGAACCGCCGATCGCGTTCTCGATCAGCGACCGCACGTCGCCATTGTATTGCAGCGCGTTGAAAACATTGGCGCGGGCATAATTGCCGCCGCCGAGATAGGCGATCTGCGTCTGCGACAGGGTCGACCAGCCACCGGGCGTCAGGTCGATCGACAGGTTGGTCGTATAGTTCGAGAAATCGTAGGTATCGACGCCGCCGCCATCCCACAGCGTCAGGAAGATGCGGTTTCCGCCAGGCGCGCCCTGGCCGACGCCGTTGATGAACATCTCGCCGGTCGACGACGAGAACGTATAGACGCTGTTGCCGGCATTGGTGGTGAAATCGGCGCCATACATCGCCTGCAGCGCTGCGATGTCGTACATCATGAACGACTGGGCATAACCCCAAATTTCATTGGTGTAACCGGTCAGCGGCGCATCGATATAGCCTCGATAGGTCATGATCGAGAATTCCATCGAATCCCGATCAGCCGTGAGCGCGTGGCTCGCCACCCCATCGGTCTCGTGGCCGTGCTTCAGCCCCATCGAGTGGCCGAGTTCGTGCCACATCGTGTGCCAGCCGTAGTTGCCCTTGACCGGATTGCTGTTGCCACCGTTGATTCCGAGCCAGACATCACCGCCGACCTGACTGGAATGCGGATAGTAGGCAAAGGCGGTGGAGGGGTTGCTCGAGCGCGCGATCGTGATGTCAACCTGCGGCGTCCAGGCCCCGGTGATGAGGCTGGCGCTGGTTTCGCTGAACGACAGATCGGTGAAGCTGGACAGGGCGGCGAAAGCCGCCTTGGCGGCGGTCTGCTGGGCCGCCGTCGCCAGCGCGAAACCCTGAAGCGCGCTCTGATTGCCGTAGCCCGCACCGAAATAGGCCACCGTGTCGGGAAACATGAAGGTCAGCGAGAGAGCATTCCATTTCGCGCCGCTCAGCATCGCATCGACATTGTAGATGCCGGTCGCGCCTTGCGTCGTGCTGCCGGCCTCCTGGGCCACGGGCATGTCTGAATCAGCAATGGACATGGTCATTCTCCCGCCGGCCGGAGAGGAAATTCGGCCCGAAACGAATCGGCTATGTGGCCATAATGCCCCAGTCATCCTCAGGATTGATGAAGACTTTCTTTGCTCCGTCCCGCCACGAAAGTGCTGCGGTTCGCGCTCATGCTGGCATGATGGCTTCCGTGCAGCAGAACCCGCATCGACCGGTATCCGGCGCGTCGCCGCGCGCCGCGCTTCGCCGTCGCGGTTTTCTCGGCAGCCTCGCCGCCCTATTGGTGGTTGCCCCCGGCCCGTCACGCGAGGTCAATGCCATGTCCGATCGCCCCGTTGCTCCCGACCGGGACAATCCGCCCCGCGCCCGCGACGGCAACATCGCCATCCGCGAGGAGTTCGACGCGGCGGTGGCGACGGGCACCGTCGCGGCGCTGGCGCTGTTCATCGCCCGCCATCCAGGGCATCCGCTGGCGGTCGAGGCGGAGACGCGCAGGCAGGCGTTCGAGCGCCGTTAGATGACCCGCGCCAACCCGCCACGGTAACCGACGGAAAGACAAAGTGATTTAAGCCCCGGGGCCGAACTGCCTATGGGTTCGCCCGACATTTTCCGCCGGCCCGCCGATGATTCGCGGCGCCGCCCTCTCCGGTTTCAGCCGAAAGCAGACCCGCCCGATGACTCAGTCCGCTCCCCTCGCCCCGACCCCGTTCATCGACCTCGGCGCCCAGCGCCGCCGGATCGGCGCGGCCATGGACGAGGCGGTGCTGCGCGTGGTCGACCACGGCGCCTATGTCATGGGGCCCGAAGTGCCGGCGCTGGAAAAGGCCCTCGGCGCGTTCTGCGGCGCGACGCATGTCGTCACCTGCGCCAGCGGTACCGACGCGCTGCTGTTGATCCTCATGGCCAAGGGCGTCAAGGCGGGCGATGCCGTGTTCTGCCCGGCCTTCACTTTCGCCGCGACGGCCTCGGTCATCGTCCGGCTGGGCGCGACGCCGGTCTTCTTCGACGTCCTTGCCGACACGTTCAACACCGACCCGCGCTCGCTCGAACTCGCCATCGCCAAGGCCCGCGAACTCGGCCTGAAGCCCGTCGGCGTCATTCCGGTCGACCTGTTCGGCCAGGCGGCTGACTACGACGCCATCGAACCGCTCGCCGCTGCCAACGGCCTGTGGGTGCTCTCGGACGCCGCGCAGTCGTTCGGCGGCAGCTACAAGGACCGCAAGATCGGCACGATCGGCATGGCAACCGCCACGTCGTTCTTTCCGGCCAAGCCCCTCGGCTGCTACGGCGACGGCGGCGCGATCTTCACGGAGGACGCGGAACTGGCGGCGGTGCTGCGCTCGCTGCGCATCCACGGCCAGAACGTCGAGGACAAGTACGACAACCAGCGCGTCGGCCTCACGGGGCGGCTCGACACGATCCAGGCAGCGGTGCTGCTGGAGAAGCTGAAGATCTTCGAGGACGAGATCGCCGCGCGCAACCGCATCGCGGCGCGCTACAACGAGGCGCTGGGCGACCTCGTCGACGTGCCGGTGGTTGAAGACGGGCTCGTCTCCGCCTGGGCGCAGTACACGATCCTGCTGCGCGGCCGCGACCGCGCCGACTTCGCCAACCGCCTGAAGGCCAAGGGCATTCCGACCGCCATCTATTACCCGCGCCCGCTGAACCGGCAAACCGCCTATCGGGACTATCCGATCGCCGGCAACGGCTTGCCGGTTTCCGACCGCCTCGCCGAGGAGGTCATCAGCCTGCCGATGCACCCCTATATCGACGAGGCGCTGCAGGACCGGATCATCGACAGCGTGCGCGCGAGCCTTGTCTGAGCCGGCAGGGCTTGCCGCTGCGGTGGCGGGCGGCTAGTGCGGGTCGGTCTGGCCTGAAACCGGGAGCGCGGTCATCCCCGCTTCGTCCGCTATTGCCATCGCCCTTGTCGCGGCCGTTGTCGCCTGGGGCCTGATCGGGCGGATGCTGCCCTGGCTCGGCCGGGTCGCGGCGGCCATGCCCAATGCCCGCTCCTCCCATGTCGTGCCCACCCCGCAGGGCGGCGGCATCGCCATGGTCGTGGCGATCCTGACGACGGGCCTCCCCGCGCTCCATCTCGCCGGGGTCCTGACCCTCGCTTCGCTCGCCTGCTGCGCCGGGCTCGCCGCCCTTTGCGCGCTGGGCTTTGCCGATGATCGCCGCCCGCTCGGCTGGCGCTCGAAACTGGCGGCGCAGGCGCTGGCGGCGGTCGCCGTCGCGGGCGTCATGCCGCCCGGTGCCTTCGCGCCGCTCCCCGCCCCCGTCGCGCTGGTCCTGTCGGCCGCCGTCCTGCTGGTGACGGTGAACCTCGTCAATTTCATCGACGGCATCGACGAGATCACCGTCGCCCATGCCGCGCCGGCCCTCGCCGCCGCCACTCTTGCCGCCACGGTCGGGGGAGTGGCGCTGGCGGCGGGGCCGCTCGCCGCGGCCGGCCTCGGCGCGAGCCTCGGCTTCTGGGCGTGGAACCGGCATCCCGCCAGGGTCTTTCTCGGCGATTCCGGCAGCCTTCCGCTCGGCCTGCTGCTCGGCTGGCTGGCGCTGGCCCTTGCGGCGGCAGGCCACCCGGCCGCCGCCGTGCTGATCCTGCTCTATCCGCTCGCCGATGGCGGCCTGACGCTCGTTCGCCGCCTGATGCGCGGCGAGCACCTCGCCCGGCCTCACCGCGACCATGCCTACCAGCGGGCTGTCGATACCGGCGTGCCCATGCGGCGGGTAGCCATGACGGTCGGCCTGATCTCGGCGGGCAATGCCCTGCTGGCGCTGGCGACGGTCCTCTGGGCCAGCCGCGCGGTCGGCATCGGTGCGCTGACCCTGGGGCTTGTGTGGACGCTCGTCCCGATCCTCGCCTGGCTGCGGCGCGGCGGGAGGCGGCGGTGAACGTGCTCGTGACGGGCGCCAGCGGCTTCGTCGGCGCTGCGGTGGTTCGGTATCTCGCCGCCGCCGGGCATCAGGTCCGCGCCGCAGCCCGCGATACCCAGCGGCTGGCCGTGGGCGGCTCTGTGGAAGCAGTGCGGCTGCCGGACATGGCCGAAGCCTTCGATGCCGGCGCGCTCGTCGCAGGCGTCGACGCGGTGGTCCACGCGGCGGGCCTCGCCCACCAGCCCCGCGGCCACGACGAGCCCGCGCTGATGCGCGTCAATGCGCAGGCGGCCGGCGAACTGGCACGCGCCGCCGCCGCAGCGGGCGCGCGGACCTTCATCCTGATCTCGTCGATCCGCGCGATATCCGGGCCGTCATCGGCCACGCCGCTGGCCGAGGACGCCCTCGCCGCGCCGAGCGACGCCTATGGCCGCTCGAAACTGGCCGGCGAACGGGCCGTCCGCGCGGCCTTTCCCGAGGCGATCATCCTGCGCCCGCCGGCGGTGCATGGCGCGGGAGCGCACGGCAATCTCCGGCGGCTCGCCGCCCTTGCGAGATCCGGCCTGCCGCTGCCGCTCCGCGGCCTTGCGGGCCGCCACTCCCTCGTCTCCGACGTCAATCTTGCCTCAGCTGTCGCGCATCTCGTCGCCGACAAGGGTGCCGCCGGCGGCACGTTTCACGTCGATGACGGCATGCCGCTGAGCCTTGCCGACATCGTCGGCGCCATGCGCGTGGCGCTCGGCCGCGATCCCCGGATCGGCGCCGCGCCACGCCTGTTGCAGGCCGCGCTGGTCGGCGCGCGCGCGGCCCAGATTCGCGATGGCCTGTCGGTGACCTCCGACCGGCTGCGGGCGAGAGGCTGGGTGCCGCCGGAAACCTCCGCTGCGGGCCTCGCCCGCCTCGCCCGGAAGCAGGTTCCGGGCTCCTAGACCCTGAGCCGTGGCCGCGCGCAGGCGCGAGTAGCGGACGATGCCACTGACTGACCGCAACTTCCGTTAGGTCGGAATCTAGACCCGCTTGTAGTCGTCCTCGGAGCGGACGATGTCGTCCTCGCCGAGATAGCTGCCGGACTGCACCTCGATCAGCTCAAGCTGGATCTTGCCCTCGTTGGTGAGGCGGTGCCAGGCGCCGAGCGGGATATAGGCGCTCTCGTTCTCGCGCACGATCGTCGCCTTGCCATCGACCTCGACGGTCGCGGTTCCCTTCACGACGATCCAGTGTTCGGCGCGGTGGAAGTGCTTCTGCAGCGACAGGCGCGCGCCCGGCTTGACCACGATGCGCTTCACCTGGAAGCGCTCGCCCCGATCGACGCTCTCGTAGGAGCCCCAGGGGCGCAGCACCTGCCGGTGCTCGTCGGCGAGGCGGCGGGTCTCGGGCAGGCTGCGGAGATCGGCGACGAGGCCCTTCAGCTCGGCCGCGACCGAACGCTTGGCCACAAGGACGGCATCCTTGGTGGCGACCACCGCGACATCGTCGAGGCCGATCACGGCGGTATGGATGTCGTCGCTCGCGACATAGGAGTTGCGGGTGCCGGACAGCGACACGGCGCCGCGCACGGCATTGCCCGCCTCATCCTTGTCCGCCATGTCCCAGAGCGCTTCCCAGGAGCCGAGGTCCGACCAGGCATAGTCGGCCTCGATGACCGCGGCGCGGTCCGTACGCTCCATGACGGCATAGTCGACGGATTTCGCCGGCGATGCCGCGAAGGCCTCGCGGTCGATCCGCTCGAAGGTGACGTTGCCGGCCTTGTCCACCGCGATGGAGCCCGCGACGGCCTTGGCGGCGGCTGCGATCGCCGGCTCGAAGCGGGCGAGTTCGGCGAGAAACACGTCGGCGCGGAAAAGGAAGTTGCCGGAATTCCAGAGATAGCCCTCGGCTACGAAGCCCCTGGCGCGGTCCTCGTCCGGCTTCTCGACGAAGGCGGCGACCATGCGCACGCGCCCGTCCATCATGTCGCCCGGCCGGATATAGCCGTAGCCGGTGGCGGGATGGGTCGGCTTGATGCCGAAGGTGACGAGAGCGCCGGCCTCTGCGGCGGCAAGGCCGGCCTGCGCGGTCGCAGCGAAGGCGGCGGCATCGGAGACGAGGTGGTCGGCGGCAAGCACCAGCATCACCGCGTCCGGATCGGCCCGGACGATCAGTTCGGCGGCAACCGCGATGGCGGGCCCGGAATCGCGGCGCATCGGCTCGAGGACAATCCGGCCGGCCGTGCCCGAGCGCGCGAGCTGGTCCGCGACGAGGAAGCGGAAATCCTCGCCGGTCACCACCACCGGATCGGCGAAGACCAGGGGATCGGCGACGCGCCGGAGCGTCTCCTCGAAGGTCGAGCGCTCGCCGAGCAGCGGCAGGAACTGTTTCGGATAGGCCTCGCGCGAGGCGGGCCAGAGCCTCGTTCCGGCGCCGCCTGACAGGATCACAGGGACGATCCGCGACTTCTCGGCCATTGTAACCAAACCCTTCACGCTTCGTTCGGCATGCCTCGCCAAGCCCTAGCTCCTCGCAGTGCAGCGCGCCACAGACTTCGCCCTGCATGGTCAACGGGAATGGTTGCCGGGGTCACACTCAGCGGGCCGGCGGCACGCCGAGGAACGGCCGGCGGAAGGTCTTCAGACCGACGGCGGCCTGATGCGAGGCCACCAGAAGCACCAGATAGGCCGAGGCATAGACCGTATTGGTCTGGTCGTGGCTGAACAGCAGGTTGGTGAGGCCGAACAGGGCGTAGCTGCCCGACAGGATCACCGCGAAGGCGATGCGGTCGCGCTGGCGCTCGTCCGGCGGCGAGCCGAGGGCGATGATGACCGGAGCTGCCAGCATGAGGAGCAGGGCGAGAAGGCCGAGGAGGCCGCGCCCCACCGCCGTGGTCATGTATTCGTTGTGCAGGTGGCTGTAAGCCGGCAGGAGAAAGCCGGCGCGGGCCGCGCGCTCGCGCACCTCGTCCACCGAGTTCTGGCTGCCATAGCCCAGCAGCGGCCGGTCGAGGAAGGCGTCGAGCCCGTAGGTCCACAGGATCACGCGATGCGCCGTCGCCGGATCGCGGTGACGCGCCGGCTCAGCGGTCTCGATCCCCTGTCGAACCTGGGCGATCCGGTCGGGGATCTTGGCGAGCGTGCCGAACAGGCCGAGCGCCATCATGACCAGCCCGAGCGCCAGCAGGGCGCGCGCCGCGCGCCGGCGGATCAGCGGCCACAGATGCACGCCGACGACCACGACGATCAGCGGCAGGGCGAGCAGGGCGCCCCGCGTCTGCGACAGGAGGCAGCCGCCGATCCCCGACAGCGCCGCGAGGAAGGCGAAGGCGCGCATGCGCGGCGACAGCCGCGCGAAACCGACCATCGAGAGGCCGGCGGCGAGGATCGCCGTGTCGCCGAAGGGAATGGCGTTGGCCATGCCGGCGGTCGCCCGCGGATGACCCACGACGAAGACCTGAACCAGCGCATGGCCGAACGAGACGATGGCACCGGCGCGCAGGCCGTTGAGGAACAGGTCGAAGACGTCGACCTTCGGCGTCTGCACCAGCGCGCCGACCAGCATGGTCAGCGTCAGGTAGTGGAACGCCGTGCCGACATCGCGCCAGCCATCGACCTTGTCGGGGAAGAACAGCGGCGAGACGATGGTCACCGCGAAATAGCCGAGCGTCGCAAGGCAGCCGAAGGCGGTTGTCGGCGGCCAGACCCACGTGAGGCGCCGGCCGAGGAAGATCAGCCCGACATAGATGCAGGCGCCGAAATAGAAGAAGGTCGCGACGCTGCCGAAGGTCAGCGGCAGGAAGGCGAGCACCGGCAGATAGAGCCATGCGGCCCGGTTCGGATCGTCGATGGTCGCCAGCAGCCAGGCCCAGGCCGAGCCGAGCATCGAGCGGCTGGGGGGCGGGGCGTCAGGTGCCGGCAAGTCGGCGGCCGTCATGGCGTCCCGCAGTCTCCAACCTAGCGTTGCAGGCCCATCGATGCCGTGAGTCCGCCGTCCATGGCAATGGTCGCGCCGGTCAGATAGCCCGCCAGCGGCGACATCAGATAGGCAACCAGCGCGCCGACCTCCTCGGGCCGCGCGAAGCGGCCGGCCGGGATCTGGCTCTCCATCTTGTCGCGGTAGTCGGCATATTTCGCCATCATGTCGGTATCGACGAAACCGGGGGCGACGACGTTGACGGCCACGCCGCGCTTGGCGCTCTCGATGGCCAGCGTCCGGCAATAGGCGGCGAGCGCCGCCTTGGACGCGCCGTAGGCGGCATTGCCCTGATTGGAGCGCTCGGCCGTCACCGAGCCGATGGCGACGATGCGTCCGGTTCGCGCCCGCATCATCGGCCGCACGGCGGCGTTCACCAGACGGGTGAAGGCGAAGAAATTCACCTGCATGACGGCTTCGGCCTTGGCCTGATCCATCACCGCGGCCAGCTGGTCATAGGGCTGGCCGGCATTGTGGACGAGGCCATAGAGCGCCTCGCCCTGCTCCAGCTCGGCGCAGAAGGCGTCCACGGCCGCCTTGTCGGCGAGGTCGAGCGTCGCGACGGCGACATCCCGGCCGGGATGGGCGGCCTTCAGTTCGGCGGCGAGCGCCTCGGCAGCCTCGCCGGACGAACGTACCGTGAAGGTGACATCGTGGCCGGCCTCGACCAGAGCGCGGACAATGGCCGCGCCCATGCCCTTGGCACCGGCGGTGACGAGAACACGCCCCATCAGGCCGGCTCCGCCGCAAGCACGAGGCAGACGTTCTGGCCGCCGAAGCCGAAGGAGTTGGAAATGGCGCGGGTCACCTTGGCCTCGCGGGCCTTGTTCGGCACCAGATCCATCTTGATCGCCGGATCGGCTTCGGTGTGGTTGATCGTCGGCGGAATGACGCCGTTGCGGATGGTCATCAGCGTGAACACCGCCTCGATCGCGCCTGCCGCCGACAGCGTGTGGCCGATCATCGACTTGTTGGACGAGACCGCGACATTGGCGAGATGGTCGCCGAAGACGGCGGCGAGGCCGACATATTCCATCTTGTCGTTCTCGGGCGTCGAGGTGCCGTGGGCGTTGACATACTGCACGTCGGCCGCCGTCACGCCGGCATCGTCCAGCGCGTTCCGGATGCAGCCGATGATCGGCGCGCCGTCCGGGCTCGACCGGGTGCGGTGGAACGAATCCGCCATCTCGCCACAGCCCTCGACGACGCCGAGGATGGTCGCGCCGCGCGCCTTCGCGTGGTCGTAGGATTCGAGGACGAGAGCCCCCGCCCCTTCCGCCATGACGAAACCGTCGCGGTCCTTGGAGAAGGGCCGCGCGGCGGCGGTCGGATCGCCGTTGCGCGTCGACAGCGCCGAAAGCAGCGAGAAGCGCACCAGCGATTCCTGGTTCGCGGAGCCGTCCGCGCCGATGACGAGGGCCGCCTCGGTCTCGCCGCGCCGGATCGCCTCGACGGCGAGCTGGATGGCGGTGGCACCGGTGGCGCAGGCCGTGGAGATCGAGATCGGCGCGCCCTTGGTGCCGAAGCGGTCGGACAGTTCGTCGCCGACCGAGCCGAACAGGAAGCGCTTCTGCATGGCGCCGAAATCCCTGGCGGCCGCGCCCTTCAGGATGTCGGCATAGGTGATGTCGGCAGCCTTGCCGGAGGCACGGGCAAGGTCCTGCCGCTGCGGCCATTCGAGCTCCACCGGCGGCATGCCGAGGAACAGCGGGCCGGGGAAGCTGCCGGCATCGCCGATGCCAGCCTCGGCCACGGCCTCGTCGCCAGCCAGCGCCGCCATCTTGGTGGTCAGGTCGGGCGCGTTCTCGAACGGCACGAAATCGACCGTGCCGGCGATGGTCGTGCGCAGCCCGTCGATCGGAAAGCGGGAGATCGTGTGGATGCCCGACTGGCCGGCGGTGAGCTTGGTCCAGTTCTCGTCCTTGCCCTGACCGAGCGAGGTCACGACGCCCATGCCGGTGACGACCACAACGGGCCGGCCGTGCCTGTCCTTCATCGAAGCCATCCTGCCCTCCTTCAGACCGCCTCGACGAGGCCCATGCCCTCGCCGCGCCAGTGGCCGACCGAGGTGACCACCGCCTGCTTGACCTTGCGGGTCATCGCCGCTTCCGCTGCCGAACCGCCGACCGGCGGGATGGCCGCGCCGCGCGACACCATCATGGCGCCGAGCGCGATATTGGCCGGGAAAGCCGCCTCGACGCTATGGCCGAGCACCGAAGCGGTGGCGCGCGTCGGCACGCGCCGCTGGTCGAGCAGGTCGCGCTCGATGGCGACCGCATCGACGACGCCGGTCGCGCCCGAGACGACCACCGTCGCGCCGGGAATGAGGCTCGGCGAAATCTCGTTCCACTGCACCGCCATCGTGTGCTCGGCCTTGCCGTCCTTGCGGGTGGTCCGATCGGAGGACACCTTGGTCAGCTTGGCGATGGGCTTCGCGCCGCGCTTTTCGGCGTGCTCGCGCGCCTCGATGACGAGGAAGGCGCCGACCGAGCCCAGAATCGTGCCGCCACCGTCGCTCGGGCGGTCCCAGACCGGAGCCCAGTCCTTGCTCCAGTTCATGTGGCCGAGCTCGAAATGCAGGATCGTGTCCGGCCGCTCGGCCGAATAGGCGCCGCCGACGAGGAAGATGTCGCCCTGGGACGCATGGCAGCGGGCGAGCGCCACGCGCACCGCGTCGACGCCGGCCATTTCCTCGCCCATGAAGGTGCGCGAGGAACCGACGACGCCGTGGACGATGGAAATGTTGCCGGCAAGCAGGTTGGAGAGCTGCGCGAGGAACAGCGTCGGCCTGAGGTCGTTCATCAGCCGCTCGTTGAGGAACTTGGCTGGCTCGTTGGAGGCCTCGAGCCCCGACAGGAGCTGCCCGTCCACCGCATAGTCACGCTCGCCGCCGCCCGCCGCGACGATCATGTGCATGCTCTTCAGGACGTCGTCATTGCCCTTCACGCCGGCATCGTCGAGGGCAAGGCCCGCCGCATAGGTGCCGAGGCGCTGCCAGGCTTCCATCTGCCGGCGGTCGCCGCGATCGGGAATCTGCTTCGCCACGTCGATGGCGACGGCCGGATGCACCTGATAGGGCGCGTAGGTCGCGGTATCGAGCCTCAGCCAGTCATCGCGGCCGCCGTTGAACGCGGCCCAATGTGCGTCCAGCCCCTCGCCGAGCGCGGAGACGAGACCGATCCCCGTGATCCAGGCTTCCCTCTCGGGACGGGGCTTTTCGTGCGCCATCGGGATGTTCCTGCGAATTCTTAAAGGCGGCGGAAGGCCCGGACATAACGACCGGCCGGCGGAAGGGCAAGATCGGCCGGGTAAAGCGTTCTCCCCGCGCCGCCAGCGCACGCTGCCTCAGAGGCTAGCCCGCAATGGTTTGAGATGCCGCTTCCGTCATGCCCGGGCTTGTCCCGGGTATCCACGACTTCCTCTTAGCAGCGTGCTCAAGTCGCGGATGGCCGGGACAAGCCCGGCCATGACGACAAGGGTAGCGCTTTCGCACTTGCGCCGCGGATTCAGGCGGCCGCCAGCTTCTCGAAGGGAAATTCCAGCCGCTCGCCCCATTCGCGGATCATCTGCGCGAATTTCGGGTCCGGGAAGGTCTTCACGGCGAAGCGGATCTCCGCCTCGGCCACCTTCTTGCCCTCGCGGGTGATGTGGGCCTTGGTGACCGCGTAGCCCGAGCCGTCGCCGATCAGATGCGCGTGCACCTGGAGCGGGGTCGAGGGCGGCACGAAGTCGCGCATCTTCGCCGAATTGGCCCCGGTCAGGAACGGCATGGCGGTCAGGCCGTTCAGGCCGAGGATCAGCCAGCCGGAGGTCTGCGCCATCGCCTCGATCATCAGGACGCCCGGCAGCAGCGGGTAACCCGGGAAATGGCCCTCGAAGACCGGGCTTTCCGCCGGCACGTCGGCGGCGGCCGTCAGGGTCTTCGCCTCCGCGTCGAAGGAAATGACGCGGGTGATCATCTGGAAATATTCGAGCCGCATGGGAGGCGGGTCTCCCGCGCTGGAGATCGGAGAGGGTGGCGGGCCCGCGCTCGGCCGGCCCGCGACAGGGATCAGGCGGCGCGCAAAATCAGGCCGCGCCTCGAATCAGGCCGCGCCCTTGGCGGCGACCAGCTCGTCGATCTTCGCGCAGAGCGCGCCGAGCACGAAATAGTCCTCGGTCTTCGCCTTGCCCTCGTTGACCTCCTGCGTCCACTTCTCCAGCGGCAGCTTGATGCCGAACGCCTTGTCGATGGCGAAGGCGATGTCGAGGAAGTCGAGCGAATCGATGCCGAGATCGTCGATCGCGTGGCTCTCGGGCGTGATCTTCTCCAGCGGGATGTCGCAGGTCTCGGAGATGATCTTCGAGACGGTTTCGAAAGTGGACGACATGGCTCTGAAGTCTCCGTGCGGGCGGCGCGACTATATCGCGCAGCGCAAACTCGCGTAGCGCAAAGGGGCACGTTCGCCCGCAAGGGGCGTCCGGCATAGTTGCTGCTGCTATAGAGGACGAGGCCTGCCGCTTCAACCCTTCTGGGGCCGGAACTAGAACCGGCGGCGACGGCCCGGAAACACGTCCTCTTCCTCGCGCGGCGACGGCGGGGCGGTCGAGAACGACAGGATCAGGAACGGGCCGAACTCGAACGAGGCATAGCCGTTGCCGCGCGGCGTCGCCGTGTTGCGGGCATATTCGGCGCGCAGGCCGACCGCCAGATTGCGCGCCACGACCCGTCCCCAGCTGGCATTGAGGGTGACGATCCGGTCGCGCCTGCCGTCCTCGTAGCTGCGAAAGTCCACGGAGGCGCCGAGACGGAACCATCCCGGCAGGTCGCCGATCCGCCCGCTCAGCTCGACACCCGGAGAGACCTGCCGGAACCGCAGTTCCGGCAGCGCGGAGACCCGCCGGAACAGTTCGACCGACGGGCTGATCCACCAGCGGTCCGCGCCGAGCGAGAAGCCGGCGAAATCGATGCCGACGCTGCCGCCATATTCCTGCGCATGGCCGATCAACGGGCCGAAAGTCGCGTAGAAGCCGGTGCCGTTGCTGGCGAAGGCCGTGAACGTGACCGGGCCGGCGCTGCGCGCGATCCCGGCAGTGGCCCAGACGACGTCGATATTGTCGCCCTGCCCGGCGCCGCGCCCGTAGCGCTCGCTGCGCGCCTGCAGGGCCAGCCCGTAGTCGAAGATCGGCCCGAACGTGCCGCGCGCCGACAGGCTCGGGATCAGGACCAGCGAATGCACGCTGGTCGACAGCGACGGGAGAACGGCAAGGGCGGCTCGCAATCGCGGCGGCTTCGGCGGCCATGACGGGTCGCTGTCGACCTCGCGGAAGGGCGGGATGGCGGGCGCGCTGCCCATGGCCCAGACCGGCGCCACCGGCAGCAGCGCCGCGAGGGCGATCCCCGCCACTTGCATCCTGCGCACCCGCCGCCGCAAGCCGAGCTCCCTGCCCGAACCACCGGGCCGAAGGTTAGGCCCGTGCCGGAAGGGCGGTCAAACGCCGGACGCCTTCGGTTGACGTTGCCCGCGCCGCGCTTTAGGCAGCGCCACTCCATGTCGTACGGGCGCCTGCTGCCCTTGTTCGGGCTTCCGTCGCCCCGAAAGGACCGTTCCATGCGCGCTCTCCGCCTCCACGGCGACCGTGACCTCCGCATCGAGGACATCGAGGATGCCCCGGCTCCCGGGCCCGGCGAGGTCCGGATCAGGATCGCGGCCGTCGCGCTGAACCACATCGATGTGTGGGGCTATCGCGGCATGGCCTTCGCCAAGCGCAAGATGCCGCTCGTGGTCGGCGCGGAAGCCTCGGGCACCATCGAGAGCGTCGGCGCTGGCGTCGGCGCGTTCAAGGCGGGCGACAAGGTCGCCATGTTCGGCGCCAAGACCTGCGGCACCTGCCAGTTCTGCAAGGCCGGCCAGGACAACCTGTGCACCGACGTGCAGGGCATCATGGGCTTCCACATCGACGGCTTCGCCTGCGAATACGTGACCATGGAGGCGCGCCATGTCGTCCCGGTCCCGGCCTCGGTCTCGCTGCGCGACGCGGCGACCGCGCCGATCACCTTCTCCACCGTCGAGCACATGCTGATCGACAATTGCCGCCTTCAGCCCGGCGAGACCGTGTTGGTGCAGGCCGGCGGCTCGGGCATCGGCACCATCGCGATCAAGCTGGCGAAATCGCTCGGCTGCACCGTGATCACCACGGTCGGCGATGACGAGAAGGTGGAGAAGGCGCTCGCCATCGGCGCCGACCACGCCATCAACTACCGGACCGAGCGGTTCGAGGGCGTCGTGCGCAAGATCACCAGGAAGAAGGGCGTCGACGTCGCCTTCGAGCACACCGGCGCGGACACGTTCAACCAGTCGCTGTTCTGCCTCAGGCGCGGCGGCCGCCTCGCCACCTGCGGCGCGACCTCGGGTGCGACCATCACCTTCAACCTGATGCAGCTGTTCCAGCAGCAGTACAAGATCTTCGGCTCGTTCGGCGCGCCGATCCGCGCCATCGCCGACGGCCTGAAGCGGATCGAGGCGGGCGTCGCCCCGGTCATCGACACCGAACTGCCGCTCGCGCGCTTTTCCGAGGCCCTCGACCGGCTGGAAAGCCGCAAGGTCTTCGGCAAGATCCTCGTCAACATCTGAGGCCCACCGCCTTGGTCCGCTGGATCCGCCACAACATCCCCTGGGCGATGCTGCCGCTCGACTGGCTCGTCGGCATGCTCGTGCTCGGCGCCATGAAGGCGATCCGCTCGCTCGGTCCCGACCGCGCCAGCGACCTCGGCGGCCGCATCCTGCCGGCCATCGCGCCGCTGATCTCGGCCAACCGCACCGGTTACACCAACCTCAGGGCCGCCTTCCCGGAGAAATCCGAGGAGGAAATCCGCGTGATCCTGAAGGGGTGCTGGGAGAATCTCGGCCGCACGGCCTTCGAATATGCCTGCATGGACGATCTCTGGGACTACGACCCCGCCCGTCCGAACGAGGGCCGGATCATCACCGAGGACGTGCCGCTGTTCGAGCACCTGCGCGACGACGGCAAGCCGGCCATCTTCTTCGCCGCCCATCTGGCCAACTGGGAAATGCCGGCGGTCGCCGCCGCGGCCCACGGCCTCGACATGACGGCGCTCTACCGCATGCCCAACAATCGCTTCGTGGCGCGCGCCATCCAGCGCATTCGCGGCAAGACCATGGGCAAGATGGTCGCTTCGGGCGGCGCGGGCGTGCTGCAGCTCGCCCGCGAGCTCGAGAAGTCGGCCCATGTCGGCATGCTGATCGACCAGCATCTCCACCGCGGCGTCGACGTCACCTTCTTCGGCCGCCCGGCCAAGGCCAATCCAACGGCCGCGCGCCTCGCCCGCGAGTTCGACTGCCCGGTCCACGGCGCGCGGGTCATCCGCCTGCCCGGCAACCGGTTCCGGCTGGAGGCGACGGAAGAACTCGCCCTCCCCCGCGACGCCGAAGGCCGCATCGACGTGAAAGCCTCGATGCAGATGATGACCGATGTCGTCGAGGGCTGGGTGCGCGAGCATCCCGAGCAATGGCTCTGGCTGCACCGGCGCTGGCGCTGAGGGACAGGCGGACGCCGCCAGCGCGCGTGACAGTGCATTTCAACGGCAACCGGAGCGACTGTGGATACAACCGGGAAAAACACCGCAGATCATCCCGAACTGTCCGCGCTGCGCGCCTTTTCCGCTCGGATCGGGCGGGACCGAACGCTGATCCAGGGCGCTGGCGGCAACACCTCCCTCAAGCTGTCGGGCATGCTGTTCGTGAAGGCGTCCGGCACATGGCTGAGCGAAGCCGAGGAGCGCGACCTGTTCATGCCACTGCCGCTCGACCGGCTGTCGGCCGAAATCGAGCGGACGCGGGCGACGGGCGAGGAATTGAGGGCAGAAGCCCTGTCCGACGCCCGGGAAGCCCGCCCGTCCATTGAGACGGTCATTCACGGGCTGCTTCCGAAGCGCGTCGTCGTTCATGTCCACTCGGTGAACACCATCGTCCACGCCGCCCGCGGCGACGGCGAATCCCTCGTCGCTGAAAAGCTTACCGGCCTCGACTGGACATGGATTCCCTATGCACGTCCCGGCCGCCGCCTGGCGCTCCTGATCGAGGAAGCGCGGCAGGCCGACATCTACGTCCTCGCCAATCACGGCCTCATCGTGCAGGCGGACAACGTCGAGGCTGCCGACGCACTGCTCGCCGAGGTCGAGCGGCGGCTTCATGTCGCACCACGCCCGGCAGGCATGCCCCGATGGGACATTCTGGGAACCATTGCGGAGGCGAGCGGCATGCAAGTGCCTGAAGACCCGCGCGTCCATGCCGCTTCACTCGACCAGGCGCTGGCCATCGCCGGGGCCGGCGCCCTCTATCCCGACCATGTCGTCTATCTCGGCGCGAGCCCACTCGTCAGCGCGCCTCCGACCGAGGCTGTGGCGCGCATCGACGACCACCGCCGCCGGACGGGGAAGCTCCCCGACTACCTCGTCGTGCCCGGCGCAGGCGTGCTTCTCGGCCCCGAGGCCAACCGCTGCGTCGCCCCGATGCTGGATTGCCTGGGGATGGTGCTGTCACGGCTTGACGCGCCCGAGCGAACCGTATTCTTGAGCACCGGGGACGAGGGCGACCTGATCCACTGGGATCAGGAAAAACATCGCATGAGGTTGGCAGGACCGCGATGAGCGCGATCTCCCCCCAGATCGTCATCCCGATGTCGGGGTTCGGCGAGCGTTTCCGGCGCGCCGGCTATGACGTGCCGAAGCCCCTTATTCCGGTCGATGGCAAGCCGATCATCCAGCACGTCGTGGAGATGTTCCCCGGCGCGACGGATATCACCTTCATCTGCAACCGCGATCACCTGGCCGATCCCGGCTACGAGATGCGCGACCTGCTGCTTGGCATCGCGCCGACGGCAAAGATCGTCGCGGTCGAGCCGCATCGCCTCGGTCCGGTCCACGCGGTCATGCAGGTGCTTCCCGAGCTCGACCCCGCGCGGCCGGTCATCGTCAACTACTGCGATTTCACCTGCTACTGGCACTACGACGACTTTCTCGCCTTCGTGCAGGAGTGCGGGTGCGACGGGGCGATCCCGGCCTATCGCGGCTTCCATCCGCACAGCCTCGGCAGCACCTTCTACGCCTACATGAAGCACGAGGGGCTTTGGGCCTCCGACATCCAGGAGAAGCAGCCCTTCACGGACCGGCCGTCCGAGGAATATGCCTCCAGCGGCACCTACTATTTCCGCTCGGCGCGCCTGCTGGCGGAAGCCTGCGAGACGACCGTCGCGCAGGACCTGTCGATCAACGGCGAATATTACGTGAGCCTTGCCTACAAGCCGCTGATGCAGAGCGGCCGCAAGATCGCGGTCTACGATCTCCGGCACTTCATGCAATGGGGCACGCCGGAGGATCTGAGGGAATATCTCTACTGGTCCGGCGTCTTCCGCAGCCTGACCGATCCCAACCGCCAGCGCGACGCGGCTGCGCGGCCCGATGGCTGCCTCCTCGTTCCCATGGCCGGCCTTGGCAAGCGCTTCGCCGACGAGGGCTACACCGACCCGAAGCCGCTGATTCCGGTTTCGGGGCAGCCCATGGTCATCCAGGCGGCTCTCGACGCGCCTCGCGCGCCGCGCCAGCGCTTCATCCTGCGCAGGGATCTGCCCGGGCTCGAACCTGTGACCCGCGCGATCGCCGGCGCCTTCCCCGACGCGACCTTCGAGGTGCTCGACGCCGTCACCGACGGTCAGGCGCGCACCTGCCTGCTCGGCCTCGACGGTGTCGCTCTCGACGCGCCCCTGACGGTCATCGCCTGCGACAACGGCATGGTCTTCGACACGAAGGCCCATGCCAGGCTGCTGGACGAGGCGGACACCGACGTCACCGTCTGGGGCGCGCGCGGCCACCCGCTGGCGCAGCGCAAGCCGCAGATGTTCGGCTGGATCGACGCAGATGCAGATGGCCGCATCAACCGCATCTCGACGAAGGTGCCGCTGGCCGACCCCTCGCGTGATCCCATCGTCGTCGGTGCATTCTCCTTCCGCCGCGCGCGCGATTTCGTGCGGGCCGCCGAGCGGATGATCGCGCGCGACGGCAGGGTCAACGGCGAGTTCTACGTCGATACCGCCATCAACGACGCGCTGGAACTGGGGCTGACCTGCCGGCTGTTCGAAATCGACGCCTTCCTGTGCTGGGGGACGCCGGACGATCTCAGGACCTTCGAGTACTGGCAGTCCTGCTTCGACAAGTGGTTCGGGCACCCCTATCGGCTGGAGGACGACAGCCGGATTGTGCCCGAAGCCATCGCCGGCATCCGCGCCAGAAATGCCTGGCGCCCGGCGCCGAGACCATCGCCATGAGCGGCGAGACTCAAGGCGGCACGCACCGTCAGATCGGCCATTTCCTCGTCATAGGCGGGCTGACGGTGGTTCTGGACCTCGCGGCCTACAGTATCCTGCTGCGGCTGGGCTTTCCGGTCGGCACGGCCAAGGCCATCGGCTTCATCGCCGGCACGGCCTTCGCCTATTTCGCCAACCGGATCGTGACCTTCGAGAATGCCGGGGGCGGCACCGCGACCATGATGCGCTTCGCCGCCGTCTATTCGGTGAATCTGGTCGTCAATGTCGCCGTGAACTCGCTCATCCTTGCCGTCGCCGGCCGGGCCGATGCGGCGCTCGCCCTCGCCTTTCTCGTCGCAACCGGAACCTCTGCTGCCTTGAATTTTCTCGGCATGAAGTACTGGGTGTTTTCCTCTCCCGCCCCCGGGATGCGTTCATGAAAGCCCTGTCGCTCGTCATCCCCTGCTACAACGAGGCGGCCAACCTGCCGCTGCTCGTGGCGCGCTGCGCGGAAGTCTTCCGCGACGAGAGCTGCGAGGTCGTTCTGGTCGACAACGGCTCGACCGACGATTCGCCTGCCGTGCTGGCGCGGCTGCTGGAGGGACAGTCGATCATCCGGTCGGTGCGGGTCGAGGTCAATCAGGGCTACGGCTTCGGCATTCTCTCCGGCCTGAGAGCCGCAGGGGGTGAGGTTCTCGCCTGGACCCATGCCGACATGCAGACGGACCCGGCGGATGCGCTGCGCGGGCTCGACATCTTCCGACAGCACCCCGGCGAACGCCTGTTCGTCAAGGGCCGCCGCTACGGCCGCCCGATCGGCGACGTGGCGTTCACGGCCGGAATGTCGCTGTTCGAAACTGCGCTGTTCATGCGGCCCATGTGGGACATCAACGCGCAGCCGACCATGTTCCCGCGCGCGCTCTTCGAGAGCTGGACCAACCCGCCGTCCGACTTTTCGCTCGACCTCTTCGCCTACGAATCCGCGCTGCGTCAGGGCTATCGGGTTCACCGCTTCCCGGTCGCCTTCGGCAGGCGGGCCCACGGCCATTCGCACTGGAACATCAACTGGAAGGCGAAGGTGAAATTCGTGAAGAGAACCGTCACCTACAGCCTGGCGCTGCGTTTCGGCTCGCATGCGGTTTGAACAGGAGCGACCATGTTCATCGTCAGCCACCGCCGCAATACCATCGCGCAGTTGAAGGAAACGCCCGAGAACCTGGGCGTGGAAGTCGATATCCGCTGCTCCGGCCCGGACCTGATCATCCACCACGACGCCTTCGTCGAGGGCGAGAAGTTCGATGACTGGCTGGCCCATTACCGGCATGGCCTGCTGATCCTCAACGTCAAGGAAGAGGGCCTCGAGGATGCGCTGCTCGAGCGCATGGCCAAGGCCGGCATCACCGACTTCTTCTTCCTGGATCAGTCGTTCCCGTTCCTCGTGCGCACGGCCAATCGCGGCGAGCGCCGATGCGCGGTGCGCGTGTCGGAGTTCGAGTCCATCGACACGGCCCTGACGCTCGCCGGCCGCATCGACTGGATCTGGGTCGACTGTTTCACGCGCTTCCCTCTGGAGGCGGCCGACGCGGAACGCCTGCGCGCGGCGGGGTTCAAGCTCTGTCTCGTATCCCCCGAGCTTCAGGGGCGCACCGATCCCGAGGCGGTCGCCGCGATGCGGCACGAGGTGGCGTCCAAGAAGATCCATATCGATGCGGTCTGCACCAAGCGACCGGACCTGTGGCGCTGACGGTGAGCGCGCTGCTGAAGGAGCGAGCCTTTCTGTGCGGTCTCCTGATCCGCATCGCGGCCGTGTGCCTGCTGGTGCCGGACGTCCAGCAAATCTGGTTCGTCGACTTCATTCGCAACACCGTCGGTCGCCTTCCGGATCCCTGGACCATCCATCTGGCCGCCGGCGGCGACCCTCTCGCCTTTCCCTATGGCGTCGCGATGTACGCCGCGCTCGCGCCGCTGACCGCCCTGGGAGCGATCGTGGATCGCGTGGCATCGACTGGAGCCCTGTTCGCCGGACTCGGCTTCCGGGCGACGCTTCTCCTGGCCGATCTGGCGTTGCTCATCCTCCTGCGCCGCCAGCTGCGTGAGCGGCAGAACCTGCTGACCTGGCTCTACTGGTTGTCGCCGGCGGTCCTGTTCATCACCTATTGGCACGGCCAGCTCGACATCGTTCCCGTCACGCTCTTCGTCGCGGCTGTCGCCCTCATCGGCGGCGGCAGGCCGGCACTGGCGGGGCTCGTGCTCGGCCTCAGCGTCTCGGCCAAGCTGAGCATGCTGCTGGTCATCCCCTTCCTGATCATCTTCATCGAGAGGAACAAGCGCTATCGGGCCATCCGGGCCAGATTCCTGACCGCTTTCGCCCTGTCCATGCTGGTGCCGGTCGGCCTGCAATTCCTGTCCGAGGCGGCCCGCACCATGATCCTCGGCTCACCGCTGATCTGGCGCCTGCTCGATGCCGCCATCCCCGTCAACCAGCGCGTCGTCGTCTACCTCTTCCCGCTCGCCTACATCCTGCTCCTCGCGATGGCATGGATGTTCGGGCGCATGACGCTGGCGCTGCTACACGCCTTTCTCGCCTCCGCCTTCCTGACCATCGTCCTGCTGAGCGACGCACCTGTGGGCTGGCACCTGTGGGCCGTGCCGTTCATCGCGCTCTGTGGTGCGCGCGAAAGCCTGCAAGCGCGCGCCGCGATCGTGTTCTTCTGGACGTTCCTCGTCGCCGCTCATCTGACCATCACGCGAGGACCCCTGTTCCTGCCGCTGGGCGTCGATCTGGCCCTGCCAGACCGGCTGGTTCAGTCTCTCGGAGGCATCGACCCCTTCGTCTACCACTCGCTCAACCATACCGCGCTGCTCGCGATGGGGATCGTGATTTGCTACCGCCTCCTCACCCGCGCTTTGAGGGACACGGACTTCTACCAGCTCTCCCGCCGTCCGCTGGCCCTCGGCATTGCGGGCGACAGCGGAACGGGCAAGACGACGCTCGGCGAGGCGCTCGTCGGTGTTTTCGGCGCCCGCAGCACGGCGCTCATCTCCGGCGACGATTACCACCATCACGACCGCCGGGAGCCGCTCTGGAAATATGTCACGCACCTGGATCCGCGGGTGAACCATCTCGGCGCGATGAACGACGATACGTTCTCGCTATTGGCCGGCCACGAGATCTATTCGCGCCACTACGACCACGCGTCGGGCCAGTTCACGGAACCGCGCAAGCTGTCGCCGCGAGACATCGTCCTGGTGATCGGCCTGCATGCTCTCCTGCCCCCCCTCCTCAGGCAGCGCTTCGACCTGAAGATCTTTGTCGAGATGGACGAGGGTCTGCGCCAGCACCTCAAGATCAGGCGCGACACGGTCGAACGCGGGCGGCGGCGCAAGGATGTCGAGGAATCGATTCAGCGGCGGCTCGCGGACTACGAGCGCTTCCTGCTGCCCCAGCGCGACCATGCCGATGTGGTATTTCGGCTCCTCCCGGCGGCCGACAACTGGCACGACCACGACATGGCGAGCGACGTGCCAAAGCCTCACCGGCTGCAGGTCGTCCTGCACCAGGCCATCGATCACGACCCTCTGGTCCGGGCGCTCCTCATCTATTGCAACACCCGCGCTGACGTTAAACCCGCGGACAAGGACAATCCGACCACCCTGACCATCGACTGCCAGGATATCGGCCCCGACGACACCAGGTTCCTGGCGACGCTCCTGGTGCCGGAGATCGACGAGATCCTCAGCGTCAACCCGGTCTGGCTCGGCGGCTCCGCCGGCCTGATGCAGCTCATCGTGCTTCTGGAACTCGCGCAGAAGCGCCAGTTCAGGGGCGAGCGATGACGGCAATCCATCCCCCAACCGCGAGCCCGTCGTGAAAATCAACCGCCCCGAACTGTTCGATCGGCTGCCGGACGCGATCCTGCTCGACCTCGACGACACGCTCTACGACTACGGCGTCGCCCACGACGCGGGCATGTCAGCGATCGAAAACAAGCTGACCGAGTTCCTGAAACTGTCCCCGCAGCAAATCCGCGCCGCCTACGGCAAGGCGAGGACAGAGGTGAAGGAGCGGCTTGGCCGAACCGCCAGCGGCCACAGCCGGCTGCTTTACTTCCAGCGGATGATGGAGAGCTTCGGGCTTCGGAACAACGTCCTGCTGTTCCTCGACCTCGAGCACAGCTACTGGCGCGCATTCCTGGCGGCGAGCACCCTCCACCCCTTCGTCGAGGACGTCCTGTCGGAACTGCGCGCCCGGCGCATAGGCATCGCAATCGTCACGGACCTGACGGCCCAGATCCAGTTTCGCAAGATCGCTCATCTCCGGCTTGATCGCTTCATCGATCTTGTCGTGACCTCGGAAGAAGCCGGCGCCGACAAGGTATCGCACAAACCGTTCGAGCTCGCGGTCGCAAAACTCGATCGCGGCGCGACGCCGAGGCTGTGGGCTATCGGTGACGAGGCTGGCGACATGGCGGCGGCATCGTTCTCGCCGAACATCGCCACCATCCAGTTCCTCAATGCCCGGTCGCGGGCGCTTGAGAGCCACGCCTCCTTTTCGTCGTTCCGGGAGCTTCTGAAGGTCATTTCGGCCTATGCAGCGCCATAGGACCGATACCCGCCGTCCCAAGGCCCCCGGCTTGCGGAAGCGCCGTCAAAGCTGGTAGGTCGGCCCCGCCAGTCGGCCGGCTGAGGGGGCGGACGAATGGCAGCGCAGGCCAGTGAATAGCCGGGTTGCGGCCTTGTCAGCCGATGACGGTGATTCTCTCCTGCGACCATCGCGAGAGAGACATTTCATGTCCGGTGCCGAGCTCCCCTTCAAACTCGTGCAGTATCTGCGTCTTCACGCACCGGCTCTTGCGCCAACCCTGCGGCGGCTACTGCTGGTCATCTACGTGGCAGCGCTGGGCATCGTTCTCGCCGCACTCGCGATCGGCCGGGACCTTCCGCTTCATGGCAACATCCACGACATCTTCATCTGGGTGAACGCCGGACAGTTCATCGAGCAGGGGCTCCGCCCCCATATCGATTTCTCCTCCCCGCTGGGCCCGCTCTACCTTTATGCGAGCTACGCAGCCTGGCGCCTGACCGACAATATCGGCGACATCCCGCTGATCACCGGCCTCGGCTTCGCCGTGCTGTTCGGCGCGCTCATCTGGGCCTACCGGAGCTACATTCGTACCTGGCTTCTGCCTGAGGCTTTCGTTCTGGTGCTCCTGCTCGCCCTGTCAGGGCGTCAGATGGGCGCCCTCGACATCAACCTGACCTGGTACGGCGGCTACAATCGCCTCTGCTGGATCGGCGTCGTCGTTCTCGTCCTCGTCGTGCTGGGGAAGAACGCGGCGCTCCTCAGCCCCTCGAAGACCGACAGGATGCGCGTTGCGATCCTTGCCGGCGGGCTGCTCGGCGTCACGTTCTTCATCAAGGTCAATTTCTTCATCGCCGCCGGCGCCACCTACGGCGGCTGGCTGATCGGCAGCGGAGCTTTTCGCGACCTGCGCGCCTGCGCTGTCCCCGCGTTGCTCTTCAGCCTTGCCGTCGCCCTTGCGCTACTGCTCGGACTGGACGTCGCCGCATATATTCGCGACATCGCCCGCGCCGGCGCGGCTCGCGACAGCGGCGCGGCGAGCAGCATATTTCATCCGGTCGCCTTCGTCCTGGCGATCGTGTTCCTGATCGCCAATGTCATCACCGACATGCTCATCGGGAATCTGCGCGATCTGCCTGGCCGGATCGTTCTGTATGCCGGTATTTCGGCCGGCATTTTTTTCGGCATAGCCGGCGACTTCGCCAAACCGCTCGAGCTTTTCCTGATCGTTCTATGCTACCGCTTCATCGACGCATTTCCGCAACTGGTCTCGCGACCTGATCGGGAGCTATTTTCCGTTCTGCCGCTTTCGGCCGCCGTCATTGCCGGCGCGCTCATCTTCCTCGTCGTCGAATTCTACTCCGTCGTTCTGACGTCGGTGTACCGGCTGGGCGCCTATTCCGATGCGAAGAGCCAGGCGATCACGTGGTCAGCCCCCGCGCCGTCACGCAAGACGTTGAGACTGCGAGCAGCTCATGAGCCGGACGACAGCGACTACACGCTGTTTGCCGAGATCATGGCGAAGACAGCGGAGCGGGATGCCATTCTGAAGGCCGTCTCCGGCGTTCGGCAGGAACTCTTCGAGCTCTCGAACAAGGCCTATGCGGCGCAGGTCGATGAAGGACGGGACGTTCTGCAGCGCATGGGCGGCCTCGAGGGCAAAACGGTCCTTCCGCTCGAATTCTCGAACCCCTACCCGTTCCTGCTTGGCGTGAGGCCTCCGGCCGGAGCGCTGCTGTGGTACCACGACGGCACGACCTTCAACGGCGGCGTCTCCACCTCGCTGGATGAAGTCTTCGACCGGACGGACATCGTGCTGGTGCCTCACGTTACCGTCGATCCCCAGATGCGCCCGGTGCTCAACGGGATGTTCGAGCGCTACAATCTGAGAACATCGAAATTCTGCGAATTCCACATCGGCCTTTACTGGTCGTTCTATCGGCGCTGCACTTCCCGGGGATGAGTCCGTCTTGGCCGCACGCGGCACATATCGTTAAGGTTGACTTCAGTTAGACAGTTTGAGGCAAATGCCGCTCAGATTGCGTCAATAGGTAGGTCGTAACCTCTGGCCATACCCGACCAGAGGGCACGACGACCATGCTGCGACACATCCGCGAGGGCCTGGCAACCTTCTGCCGCGACCGCGGCGGCAACGTCGCCGTCATCTTCGGCTTCTCCGTCATTCCGGTCATGGGGCTCGCCGGCGGCGTGGTCGACCTGCATCAGGCGACGCGCGACATGGCCGGGCTCCAGTCGGCTTTCGACGCCGCCAGCATTGCCGGCGTCCGGCAGGCGGCGCTCGGCTCTGCGGTGGTGACGCTGGCGGCGCAGAACCACCTCGACGGCAACCTTTCGGCCCGGCTGAAGACCTACCCCATCTCCGTGGCGGTTTCCGACGGTGGCAAGACCGTGCGGATCAGCACCAACGGCACGATGGAGACGACCTTCCTCGGTGTGCTCGGCATGAAGACGATGAACATCGTGGCCAAATCGACCGCGACCTCGACCACGATCCAGACCATCACCCAGAAGAAACCGGTCGTGGCTCAGCTCGACCCGAATGCCGGCGATTACAACCGCATGTACGTCTACTGCTATGACGATGCGCGCCGCAACGAGCCCAGCCAGGGCCGCTCCCAGATGACCGCCATCGCCGACAATGCCGGCACGACGTATAATTTCAATATGCCGGCCTGCAAGCCGAACGAGACCTTTTCGTACCGCCTCTACAATGTGCGCAACGCGCGCACCCAGCCCGCCCTGTGGGACACGGCGCAGCCGGGCACGCTGATCGCGAACAACGCGGCCGACTGGGCCGATCCGTGGTCCAACAACCGTTCCTATAACTACTATTCGGATACGCGCCTGGTCGGCGGCGTGCCGACGCACCAGTTCGCCGGCGGCGTGCCGATCCTCGAGACCGTCATCTGCGACAACCTCGGCCAGTGCAAGAACAAGGGGCAGGGAGGTGTCATCCCGACCGGCACCAACCGGACGCCGCAGCAGGCAACCAAGGCCTGCTCCCCCGGCAAGTACATCTATTTCGGCTGGGAGGACCGCCCGCCCGGCTATGGCTGGACGGACTCCGACTACGACGACATCCGCGTCATCGTCGAATGCCCCTCCTCCACCACGACCAGCACGACCGTCGTCCGCCTCGTCGAGTGATCCGGCGGTCAAAGGTTATCCCTGACGCCCGCGAAGACCAGCTTCGCGGGCGTTGCGCTTTCCGCGATCCCGATTGCGCCCTATGAAGAGGCAATGCCCGCCTCCGGCCACCGCTCTCCGCCACAGACATGACAGCCTATTCAATCGATGCCGTGGTGATTGGCGCGGGCGTGGTGGGGCTCGCCTGCGCGCGCCGCCTCGCTCTCTCCGGCCTCGAGACGCTGGTCCTCGAAGCCGCCGATGCCATCGGCACCGGCACATCCTCGCGCAACAGCGAGGTCATCCACGCGGCGCTCTACTACCCGACCGGCTCGATCAAGGCGAAGGCCTGCCTCGCCGGCAAACGCCTGCTCTACCGCTACTGCGCGGACCGCGGGGTGAAGGCGGTCGACTGCGGCAAGCTGATGGTCGCGACCGCCGAGAACCAGCTCCCGAAGCTTCAGGCCATCTGGGACCAGGCCCACGCCAACGGCGTCGAGGGCCTGTCATGGACCAGCGCCGACGAAATCCGCGCCCTCGAGCCCGAAGTCGCCGCGATCAAGGGCTTCTTCTCGGCCTCCACAGGCATCGTCGACAGTCACGGCCTGATGCTGGCCCTGCAGGGCGATCTTGAGAACGCCGGCGGCATGGTCGCCTTCGAGACGCCCGTGACGGCCGCCGCGATCACGCCGGACGGCATCCTGATCGAGACGGGCGGCGCCGAGGCGGCTGCGGTCAGCGCTCGCATCGTGGTCAATGCTGCCGGCCATTTCGCACCGAAATTCCTCGGAAAGCTCGCCGGCTTTCCGGCCGGCCACATTCCCCGCCAGTGGTACGCCAAGGGCAACTACTTCTCGCTGGTCGGCCGCCAGCCCTTCTCGCGGCTGGTCTATCCCATGCCGGACGCGGCGGGGCTCGGCGTCCATGCGACCGTCGATCTTCAGGGCCGCTGCCGCTTCGGCCCGGATGTCGAATGGGTCGGCAGCGAGGACGACCTCATCGTCGACCCCCGTCGCGCCGACCAGTTCTACGCCGCCATCCGCGCCTACTGGCCGGGCCTGCCGGACAATGCGCTGCAGCCCGACTATGCCGGCATCCGGCCGAAGCTGCACGACGCGATGACGCCGATGCCCGACTTCCGCATCGACGGCCCCGAGGCGCATGGCATCGCCGGCCTTGTGAACCTGCTCGGCATCGAAAGTCCGGGCCTCACCGCCTCGCTCGCCCTCGCCGATATCGTCGCCGACCGGCTCGGCCTGCCTCACCTGGAGACCGTCTGATGTCCGATGCCGCATCGCTTCTCGCCAAGGGCGCGGTCGCCACCGCCGAGGCCATCGCCGCCGGACTGACGAGCGCCCGCGCCATCGTCGACACCTCGCTGGACCGGATCGCGGCGACCAACGACCGGCTGCACGCCTTCATCGCCGTGACGGCGGAGGAAGCGCGCGCCGAAGCCGACCTTCTGGACGTTCTGGCGAAGCGCGGCGTCCGTCGCGGGCCGCTCCACGGCGTGCCGGTCGCGGTCAAGGACATTATCGACGTCGCCGGCCTGAAGACCCGCGCCGGCTCCGTGACCCGCGACCACCAGCCGGCGGCCACGGCCGACGCCTTCGTCGTCTCGCGCCTGCGCGCGGCGGGCGCTGTGGTCGTCGGCAAGAGCCATACGGTCGAATATGCCTTCGGTGGCTGGGGCACCAACCCCGTCGCCGGGACGCCGGTGAACCCGCACGACGCGGCCACCCCGCGCAATCCCGGCGGGTCGTCGTCCGGCACGGGCGTCGCGGTCGGCGCCGGCCTCGTGCCCATCGGCTTCGGCACCGATACAGGCGGCTCGGTGCGCCTGCCCGCGTCGTGGTGCGGTACGGTCGGCCACAAGACCTCGATGGGCCTGATCAGCCGCGCCGGCGTCGTGCCGCTGGCCCTGCATTTCGACACAATCGGCCCGCTGGCACGCACGGTTCGCGACGCCGCCGTCATGAGCCAGGCCATGCTCGGCTCCGACCCTGCCGATGCCTCCACCTGGAACGCCCCAGGCCTCGATCTCGTCTCCGGGCTCGCTGGCGGCGTGAAGGGACTGACGGTCGGCATCCTGACGCTCGATTCCGATATCGCCATCGACCGCGAGGTGGCCTCCGCCTTCGACCGGACGGTCAAGGCGCTCGAGGCGGCCGGCGCACGGCTCGTTCCCGTGACGCTGCCGGAGGCGCTTGGCCGCTATACCGCAGCCTGCGGCGACCTGATGATGGTCGAGGGTGCCCACCACCATGGCCACCTCGTCGCGGACACCCCGTGCCGGCTCGGCGAATGGGCGGCCAGGCGCATCGGCGGCGGATTGAAGATCAGCGCCACGGACTATTTCGCGGCCGTCGAGACGCGGCGCGCGCGCATCCGCGCGGCCAATGCCTTCCTGCACGACCGCGGCATCGACGTGCTGGTCCTGCCGACGACACCCGCCCCGGCCGTGCCGCTCGCGGACGTCGATGAAACTGCCGCGCCAGGCATCCTCACCCGCTTCGCCAACTATCTTGAATGGTGCGGCGTCTCCGTGCCCGTGGCGAAGACGACCGGCGGCCTGCCGATCGGCTTCCAGATCGTCGCGGCGCAGTTCGACGACGCGCTGGCGCTGCGCGTGGCGCAGGCTGTCGAGACGGCGTCCGGCGGTCCCCTGCCCTTGCCGATGTGAGGCGACGTCTGCCGCGTCCGGCCGCGCTCGAGCGCGAGTCCGCCGCGACCTTCGGCGGTCCGAACCATCAGCCGGCGTAGCGACGCGCCGCCCGGAAAACGGGCTGCGGTCCGATGGTGCCGTAACGGTATCCTGTGGAGCAATGCGGCAACGCCAGGCCCTGTGCTCAGACGGCAGGCATTCGGGCTGCGCTAATTCAATCTTCTCCCTGCGTCACATTGCACAGCACCCTTGTACCGCCCATCGATCTGCATAAGGATTGAGCATCTTGCCATCCCGTCCGGCATGGGGCCGGGCTTTGGATCGATCCGGAGAGGACAAGCCGGGAAAAACCGGCGCTTCGGAGCTGATGGCATGTGGCTTGCGAGCCTGATCCGAGCAGTTTTAGGGAGACGTCTGCATGTGGTTTCGCTTTCGACCGGCCGTTCTTGCCGGCGCCATCGCCCTCGCCGGAACGCTATTGGCGTCCGGTTCGGTCATCGCCCAGGAAAAGGTCCTGCGGATCGGCATGACGGCTGCCGACATTCCGCGCACCCACGGCCAGCCCGACCAGGGCTTCGAGGGCAACCGCTTCACCGGCATTCCCATGTACGACGCGCTCGTCCACTGGGATCTGTCGAAGGGCGACGCGGCGTCGGTGATCATTCCCGGCCTCGCCACCGAATGGGCGGTCAGCCCCACCGACCCGACCAAGTGGATCTTCAAGCTGCGCCCGGGCGTGAAGTTCCATGACGGCTCGGCCTTCAATGCCGATGCCGTGGTCTGGAACGTCCAGAAGGTGCTGGACCAGTCCGCGCCGCATTTCGACCAGAGCCAGGTCGGCGTCACCGTCTCGCGCATGCCGAACCTCGTCTCGGCCCGCAAGATCGACGACCTCACCGTCGAGCTGACGACGCGCGCGCCGGATTCCTTCATCCCGATCAACCTGACCAACCTGTTCATGGCCTCGCCCGCGCACTGGCAGAAGCTGCTGGGCGAGGTGCCGGCCTCGGTTGCCGATCCGAAGGCCCGCGCGGCGGCGGCATGGACCGCCTTCGCGGCCAATCCTTCGGGCACCGGCCCGTTCCGCGGCGTGCGCCTCGTGCCGCGCGAGCGGTTCGAAATGGTCGCCAACAAGGGCTACTGGGATCCGGCGCGCACGCCGAAGATCGACCGCGTCGTGCTGCTGCCGCTGCCGGAGGCGAATGCCCGCACGGCGGCCCTCCTCGCCGGTCAGGTCGACTGGATCGAGGCTCCCGCCCCGGACGCCGTGCAGCAGATCACCTCGCGCGGCTTCAAGATGTACCAGAACGCCCAGCCGCACGTCTGGCCCTGGCAGTTCTCGTTCCGCGAGGGTTCACCCTGGCTCGACCGCCGCGTCCGGCACGCCGCGAACCTGTGCATCAACCGCGACGAGCTGAAGCAGCTCCTCAACGGCCAGATGGAAGTGCCGCGCGGCACCTATCCGCCGGGCCATCCCTGGTGGGGCAATCCGAGCTTCGAGATCAAGTACGACCTCGCGGCCGCCAAGCGCCTGATGACCGAGGCGGGCTTCTCCGCCGCCCGGCCGATCACGGTGAAGATCCTGACCTCGGCCTCCGGCTCCGGCCAGATGCAGCCGATCGTCATGAACGAGTGGCTCCAGCAGGCGCTGAAGGAGTGTTTCTTCAACGTCGAGCTCGAAGTCGGCGAATGGAACCAGGTCTTCACCAACTGGCGCGAGGGCGCGGGCTCGGCCGGCGCGCGCGGCGCCAGCGCCACCAACGTCACCTTCGCGGCCATGGATCCGTTCTTCGGCATGATCCGCTTCGTGACGCGGCAGACCAACCCGCCGGCATCCAACAACTGGGGCTTCTTCAACTCCGACGAGTTCGACCAGCTCGCCGCGACCGCCCGCTCGACCTTCGACAATGCCGGTCGCGACCGGGCGCTGGCCGCGCTCCACAAGCGGATCGTCGAGGAGGCGCCGTTCCTCTGGGTTGCCCATGACGTCGGCCCGCGCGCCATGTCGGCGCGCGTCTCGGGCGTGGTGCAGCCGCGCTCCTGGTTCATCGACATCGCGCCGATGGACATCCGTCCGGGCTCGTAACGCCCTCTGGAGCATTTTCGAGCGAAGTGGGTACCGGTTCGCGTGAAGAAAATGCGACCAGACAGAAACCCGGAGCGGTTCTGCGGTCCTGAGAAGGGCTGAACCGCTCCTTCGGGCCGGCGCGCGCAAACCGCGCCGGCCTGACCGGACCTCACGGCTGCGCCGGCCTGTCCGCCGGCGTGGCCCGCCGCCGCCCGAGGCGGCGGCTCCCCGACGGCTGCATCGCGAGGCCCCGTTTACATGCTCGTCTATCTCGGCAAACGCCTCGTCTACACGATCCCGATCGTGATCGGCGTGTCGATCGTCTGCTTCATGCTGGTGCATATCGCACCGGGCGACCCGCTGGTCTCGGTGCTGCCGCCGGATGCCTCCGAGCAGCTCAAGATCCAGATGATGGCGGCCTACGGTTTCGACCGGCCCTATTACGAGCAGTTCTTCAAATGGTGCCTGCGCGCCATCCAGGGCGACCTCGGCACCTCCATCGCCACCGGCCGCTCGGTGACCGGCGAGGTGCTGAACGCGGTGCGCAACACGCTGCTTCTGGCCGTGGTCGCAACCTTCATCGGCTTCTTCTTCGGCCTGCTGTTCGGCTTCGTCGCCGGCTACTTCCGCAACAGCGCCATCGACAAGATCGCCTCGATCCTGTCGGTGATCGGCGTCTCGGTGCCGCATTACTGGCTGGGCATGGTGCTGGTGATCGTCTTCGCGGCCCAGCTCAACTGGCTGCCGCCCACCGGCGCCGGCCCCGGCGGCTCGTCGGAATGGCGCCCCGACTGGGCCCATATCCGCCACCTGATCCTGCCGGCCGTGACCATGAGCGTGATCCCCATGGGCATCGTGGCGCGCACGATCCGGGCGCTGGTCGCGGACATCCTCAGCCAGGACTTCGTGCCGGCCCTGCGCGCCAAGGGGCTCTCCGAGCTCGGCATTTTCGGCCATGTCGTGAAGAACGCCGCCCCGACCGCCCTCGCGGTCATGGGTCTCCAGCTCGGCTACCTGCTCGGCGGTTCCATCCTGATCGAGACGGTGTTCTCCTGGCCCGGCACCGGCTTCCTGCTCAACGCCGCCATCTTCCAGCGCGACCTGCCGCTGCTCCAGGGCACGATCCTCGTCCTCGCGCTGTTCTTCGTCATGCTCAACCTGATCGTCGACGTGGTTCAGACCGCCATCGACCCGCGGATCCAGCGGAGCTGAACCGATGACCTTCGTCACCTCGTTCCTGCCCCAGGACCCGGCCAAGACCGCCGTCCCCATCGAGAAGTCGCCGGGCTACTGGTCCGGCGTGTTCCAGCGCTTCCGCAAGGACAAGCTCGCCATCGCCGCCGGCGTCATCGTGCTGCTGCTGATCCTCATGGCGATCCTCGCCCCGCTGGTCGCGCCGATGGACCCCTATGCCGGCCGCACCATCCGGCGGCTCCGGCCCATCGGCACGACGGGCTTCCCGCTCGGCACGGACGAGCTCGGCCGCGACATGCTCTCGCGGCTCATCTACGGCGCGCGCTTCTCCCTGATGATGGGCGTGACCCCGGTCATCATGGCCTTCGGCATCGGCAGCCTGATCGGCATCGTCGCCGGCTATGTCGGCGGGGCCACCAACACGGTGATGATGCGCACCATCGACGTGTTCTACGCCTTCCCCTCGGTGCTGCTGGCGGTCGCGCTCTCCGGTGCACTGGGCGCGGGCATCCAGAATGCCCTCGTTTCGCTGACCGTCGTGTTCATTCCGCCGATCGCGCGCGTCGCCGAAGCCGTCACCACGCAGGTCCGCAACCGCGACTATGTCGAGGCCGCCCGTGCGTCGGGCGCCAATGCGCTGACCATCATCCGCGTGCATGTGCTGGGCAACGTTCTCGGCCCCATCTTCGTCTATGCGACCGGCCTCATCTCGGTGTCGATGATCCTCGCCTCGGGCCTCTCCTTCCTCGGCCTCGGCGTCCGTCCGCCCGAGCCTGAATGGGGCCTGATGCTCAACACGCTGCGCACGGCGATCTACACCCAGCCCTATGTGGCGGCGCTTCCGGGCGCGATGATCTTCATCACCTCGATCTCGTTCAACGTGCTGGCCGACGGCCTGCGCAACGCCATGGACGTGAAGGTCTGAGGAACGACGACATGACCCAGCCCCTCCTCACCGTCCGCGGCCTCGTCAAGCACTTCCCCATTGCCGGCGGCCTGTTCGGCCAGAAGAAGGTCGTCCGCGCCGTCGACGGCGTCGATTTCGACGTAATCGATGGCGAGACCCTCGGCATCGTCGGCGAGAGCGGCTGCGGCAAGTCGACCACGGCGCGCCTCCTGATGCACCTCATGCCGCAGACCTCGGGCGAGATCCTGTTCGACGCGGCGAAGGTCGGCTCGCCGGACCTTTCGCTGTCCGAATACCGGCGGCAGGTGCAGATGGTCTTCCAGGACAGCTACGCCTCGCTCAATCCCCGCCTGACCATCGAGAGCTCCATCGCCTTCGGCCCGCAGGTGCATGGCGTGCCGCAGCGCGAGGCCATCGAACGCGCCCGCGACCTCCTGGCGAAGGTCGGCCTCGAGCCGTCGCGCTTCGCCGGCCGCTATCCGCACGAGCTCTCCGGCGGGCAGCGGCAGCGCATCAACATCGCGCGCGCACTCGCGCTCCGGCCGCGCATCGTCATTCTCGACGAGGCCGTGTCCGCCCTCGACAAATCGGTCGAGGCGCAGGTCCTGAACCTGCTGATGGACCTGAAGGACGAGTTCAAGCTGACCTACATCTTCATTTCCCATGACCTTCACGTCGTCCGCTACATGTCGGACCGGGTCATGGTCATGTATCTCGGCAAGGTCGCCGAGATCGGCCCGTCGGAAGCGATCTTCGAGACGCCGCTCCACCCCTACTCGGCTGCGCTGACCCGCTCGATGCCGACCATGGACCCCGACAACCGGACCATGGCGGCGCCGCTGTCAGGCGATCCACCGAACCCCATCGACCCACCGTCCGGCTGCCGCTTCCACACCCGCTGCTCCTTCGCCGAAGGTGTCTGTTCGCAGCGCGAACCGGTGCTGACGGCTGCCGGCGCCTTCCACCACGTCGCGTGCCTGCGCTCCGAGCCGGGCTCGGGCCACACGATGGCGCCGTCATCGGCGATTGCGGCGTGAGGACGAGACCATGCTGACCGCACCTCCCCTCGTCGACATCCAGGACCTCAAGGTCACTTTCACCGGCGGGCCGAAGCCCATCTGCGCCGTCAACGGCGTCGATCTCGCGCTGGAGCGCGGCGAGACGCTGGCGATCCTCGGCGAGTCCGGCTCCGGCAAGTCGGTGACGCTGCGCGCGCTGCTGCGCCTCAACCCGGAAAAGCGCACGAAGGTCGACGGCCGCATCGCGGTCGGCGGCGAGGACGTGCTGGCGCTGAAGCCGCGCGAGTTGCAGGCCTTCCGCGGCCGGACCGTCTCGATGATCTTCCAGGAGCCGGCGCTGGCGCTGGACCCGGTCTATACGCTCGGCCACCAGATCGCCGAGACCATCGTCAAGCACAATGGCGGCTCCTACGCTGATGCCAAGGCGAAGGCGCTGGACCTGTTCGAACGCGTGCGCATCCCCTCGCCCGAGCGGCGGCTGGAGAACTACCCCCACGAAATGTCCGGCGGCATGCGCCAGCGGGCGATGATCGCGCTGGCGCTCGCCTGCAATCCCAAGGTTCTGCTCGCCGACGAGCCGACCACCGCCCTCGATGCGACGGTGCAAATCCAGATCCTGCTGCTGATCCGCGAGTTGCAGCGCGAGTTCGGCATCGCGGTGATCTTCGTCACCCACGACATCGGCGTCGCGGTGGAGGTCGCCGACCGGGTTGCGGTCATGTATGGCGGACGCATCGTCGAGACGGGGCCGATCCGCGACATCATCCGCAGGCCGCGCCACCCCTATACGATCGGCCTGCTGAAGAGCCGGGCCCATGACGCGATGGCCAAGGGCACGCGTCTCGACGCCATTCCCGGCTCGCCGCCGGACCTTGCCAACCTGCCGCCGGGATGCTCGTTCGCGCCGCGCTGCAAGCTCGGCACGCCCGCATGCACCGAGGCGGTGCCGGAACCGGTCGCCGTCGGCGAAGGCCATGAAGCCCGCTGCTTCCGCACGGATCAGACGGCCGCCGCCTGACGGGTCAGCGCGACTGCCGGTAGATCCCGGAAAAGCTCACATTGTGACCGCCACAGCTGCCGTTGTCGGTGACCACCATCCACGGCCCGACCAGCCTGAGGGAGACGCGGCAGAGCCCCTCGTCGCCCGTATCGAAGGCGAGCGTTCCGTTCGGTCCTTCCGTGAAGGCCATGAACGTGCCGGCCTGAACCTCGTCGCGCCGGACGGCTGCGTTGAAATTGCCCATGTTGACGCCGCCGCGCCGGACGCGCTCGGGATCGCTCGCCCCGTAGGTGGCCTCGCCCTCCAGAACCCATTCGCGGTTGTCGTTCTGCGTGATCGTGATGGTCTGCTCGGGACCGGCCGTCCAGCGCCCGGTCCAGTCCGGCGTATTGGCCGGCGGGATCAGCATCAGCGCCGCCGCCGGCAGCCATCCCGCGCGCGCCTGGCCATTGCCGGCGAGATAGACCGCGCAGCGGAAGCCGCCGACCTCCTCGCCGACGACAATGCCGTTGCCGGGAATGAGATAGGCGCGCTCGCGGCAGGCCTCCGTCGCGGCCGGGCAGCCGGCGCGGGTCGCGACATTCTTCACGAAATTGACCCGTGGCGCATCGTTTCGGACCACCGCCGCGCGCAATTCGGCGCTGGCGCGGAAACTGTCGCCGTAGCAGTCTCCCGGCCCGGCGGCGGCCTCGCCCGCAGCCAGTGCGACGGCGGCGGCCAGAACAGTCGCCAAACGCTTCATGACATGCACTCCGGAAGATCGGTCACCCCAGTCTTCCCGCCGCTGCGTTTCCGCTTCATTGCGTCGCGCCCGCTTGGCGCGCGCCCGGCCGCCCGCCAAGATGGGGCTTCCGACAGGATCGCCAGCCCATGCATCTGACCATCGTCAACCCGAACACCACGATCACCATGACCCATACGATCGGCGAGGCCGCGCGCGCGGTCGCCGCGCCGGGCACGCGGATCGAGGCGGTCAATCCCGACAGCGGTCCCGCTTCCATCGAGGGCTATTACGACGAAGTTTTCTCGATTCCGGGCATGCTCGCCGAAATGCGCGCGCGCCCGCACGCGGACGCCTTCGTCATCGCCTGCTTCGACGATACCGGCCTCGATGCCGCGCGCTCGCTGGTGAAAGTGCCCGTCATCGGCATCGGCGAGGCCGCGATGCACATGGCGACGCTGCTCGCGACGAAGTTCTCGGTCGTCACGACCCTCGCCGTCTCGGTGCCGGCACTGGAACACAACGTCCACAAATACGGGTTCGCGCACCGTTGCGCGCGCGTGCGCGCCTGCGAGGTGCCCGTGCTCGAACTCGAGAATCCGGCCTCCGACGCGCGCTCCCGCATCTCCGCCGAAATCGCCCGCGCGAAGGCCGATGACCGCGCCGAGGCCATCGTGCTCGGCTGCGCCGGCATGGCGGACCTCGCGGCGGCGCTGTCGGCCGAGCACGGCCTGCCGGTCATCGACGGGGTCGCCTCCGCGGTGAAGCTGGCGGAAAGTCTGCACGGCCTCGGGATGAAGACATCCAAGGTTGGCGGCTATGCCCCGCCGCGGCCGAAGACCTATTCCGGCGCCTTCGCCTCGGCCGCCGTCTCAACGGAAGATTAAAGAAGCTCTGATAGGACAAATCATCAGAATTTGTATCAAATTAGGCCAGCCCGTGCCCCCCGAACCCGCTGCCGAGCGCCGTACCCTGCCGCGCAACCGCACCTTCTGGAAGGGAACGATCCTGTTCCCGGGCGGCCTGCGCTCGAGCGAATGCACGGTCCGCAACTTCACGCCCAAGGGCGCGCGCCTCGATTGCGGCGGCGTCATCGACATTCCCGACCATTTCGAGCTCAAGATTCCGCAGAAGGGCGAGACCTTCGCCTGCCGGGTCATCTGGCGCCGCGCGCCCGAGATCGGCGTGAGCTTCGCCGCCGCTGAAGTACAGTCCGAAGACGCACTGGCGCGCCAGGTCAGGGAACTGGCCGACCAGAACCGCCGCCTGATGCGCCGCATTCACGAACGCGAGAGCGGACAGGACTGAAGCGCGCCAGCCCTCTTGCGCGGCGCAGCATAATCTGGCGGCTATCGGGCATCGCGACCCGGAGCCCGCATGCCCCCGAAAGCCGTTATCATCCAGCCCATCCTCATGGCCGGCGTCATGGCCTTCCTGATGACCGCGCTGATCACCTATCTCAATCTCGGGTTTCCCCCGGATTATTTCGCGCGCTGGATGAAGGCCTTCGTCATCGCCTGGCCGGCCGCAGCGATCGCGGCCTATATCGCCATCCCCGTCGCCCGGCGCGCCACCGGCCGCATCGTCGTGTGGCTCGAAGCCAGGGGATACTGACGGTGCCGGCGGCGGCGGAGCGCCTTGCCGGCGCGGCGACGCCAGCGCGCCTCGCCGTGGCGCTGGGAGCGGTCGCAGCCGCCTTCCTGCTCAATGCCTGTGCCAACCTGCCGGTCGAACAGGCCCTGCGCGCCGGCGACTGCCAGTGGCTCGATTGCCTGCGGCCACGACGTCCCGAAGCCCGCCATGCCGGCTATTCGGCGGCTGAGTTCCGCGATTTCCTCGCGGCCATCGGGCCACTGCGCCGACAGGCGCTGTGGGCGCTCGTCACCGATCTGCCGCTGATCGCCGCCATCACCGCGGCGCTCCTGACGGCCGCCGGGCTTGCGACGCGCGGCCTGCCGCTCTCGGAACGCAACGGGCGCATTCTCGTCCTGCTGCCGCTGGCTTTCGCGGCCACCGACCTTGCCGAGGACATTCTGCTCGCCGCCGCCTATGCCGCCGTTGCCGACCCGGCCGGCGCCCTGCCCTGGATATCGGCGCTGAAATTCGGCCTGCTGGTCGCAAGCGCACTGCTGAGCATCGTCCTCGGGCTGGCCCGCGCCGTCCAGAACTGAACGGCAACGGGCGCCCCAGGGGCGCCCTTTGGGCGGGCGCCCGCTCCATGCTCGATGGCCGTTGCGGTCAGACGGCGGGCTTCGGCGCGTTGCGCTCGGCCATGAACCCCTCGAATTCCTCGCGGTCGCGCGCCCGCTTCAGGCGGTCGAGGAAGTCGCCGAACTCGGCCTGCGCATCGACCAGCTTGCGCCGCTCGTCCTCAAGCCGTGCCAGCTCGGCACGTTTGAAGTCCTCGAAGGCGCTGTTGCCGGTATCCTGCTCGAGGCCGCCACCGAGACGCATCGGCGACTGGGCGGAGGGGTCGCCCTGCGTCGCGCCGCTCCACTTCTTCCACGCCAGAACGCCGAGGCCGATCGGCCAGAACAGCGCGAAGCCGACGATCATCGCAACGAGCTCAACCGGGTGCCAGCGGCGTGCGGCCGCCCCGCGCCACGAGCCCGCGAAGGGCGGAAGCCGGCCGCCGTGACGCGCCATGCCGGACCATCTGTTCATCTCAAGCTGCATCTGGGTCATGACATTCTCCTCACATTCGCTGCATAACGCGAATGTAATTTACATTATCATTCAGACGCCACATGTCAAGACGCGACACATCGCTTCTGACTTGTCGATGAGATCAGACCGGCTGGCCGCAGTCCTTCAGGGCGGGACCGAGGCCGCGCAGCAGGGCCTCGACGCCGATCTCCAGCGCCCTTTCCGGATCGACGAGGCCTTCCGGCATCGCCACCGAGCCGGGGGCGGCCAGCGACGCGAGGCCGTGCGTCAGCCCGAACACCAGCAGCGCGGCAAGCCTCATCGTTTCCGGATTGGACGTGCCGAGCTTGCGGCCGACCGCCTCGCGCAGCAGTGCGAAGCCGGGATCGTCATCCGGCCGCGCCGGACCATCGGCGGAACCGGTATTGAACATGGCGGCGTAGAAGGCCGGCTCTTCGCGCGCAAAAGCGAGATAGGCGCGCCCCATGGAGAGAAAGCCGTCTTCCCCTCCAGCGCGCGCCGCCGCTCCCAGCCGCTCACCGAGCTCCTCGAAGCCCTGTCGCGCCACTTCGCGCAGCAGCGCCTGCCGGTCCTTGAAATGCCGGTAGGGCGCGGCGGGCGAGACGCCGGCAAGCTTGGCCGCGTCCGACAGCGTGAAGCCCGCCGGGCCGCGCTCGGCGATCAGCCGGCGCGCCGCCTCGACCAGCGAACCGCGCAGGTTGCCGTGATGATAGCCGCGTCGCTCGGCCAGTTCGGAATCGGGTAGCTTCACCATGAAGTTAAGAGCATTGACATTGCCGGCAACGGAGGTCAAGCGCCGGCCGGCCGCAACGCCGCCCCATAAAACATCGCATGGGACAGGAACCCTCACCTATCACGGTGCGTTGGATGCGTCGGAATTCCCCAATCATGTCAATGAAGGCGCCGGGCGGGTTCGATGACGACGTTCGTTTCCCCTGTGGATTGCCAGAATCCGCTTTGCGGGCTTCGCCAGGCCGCCTTAGCTTTGCAAGCCCGGTTCCTGAAAAGGGAGGTCAGCCGTGGAGCTTGTGCGACACACCAACGTGGTTGCCGCCTGTGCGGCCTTCGCGTTTCTGGGGGCCATCCTGTTCGGCGCGTTCTGAGCCATCCCCGCTGCGGACAGCCGGGCCTGCGGCTCCGGCGCCATCATTCGAATGCGGAGACGATCAACGTCTCGCCCTTAACGCTAACGACGCCGGACCCTGGGTCCGGCGTTGTCTTTTCCGGGGGGCGTCCCTACCCTGTCGCATGCGCTGTCCCAGCGCGGATTGTTGCGCGGGCGCGTGCCCTTCGCTCCCGGCGCGGCATCCATCGACATCTCGCCGCAACATTGCCCTGCGACAAGACCCGCATTCCATCGACGTCCCGCCTCGTTCCAAGCATCACGTTCCGCGTCCCCAGTCCGGCAGGGCACCCATGACCAAGCTGATCATGAGAAGGCCGATCCACGCCCGCGCGCTCGTCATCGCCTTTGCGCTGCTGGGAGCCAATGTCGGACCGGCCGCGGCGCAGGATTCCGATGAGTTCTATGCAATCGCCCGCGGCGATTATGGCCGGCGCCCCGCGGCGTCCCAGCAGAGCCGCGGCTTCAGCTTTCCAGGCATTTCGCTGTTCGGCGGCAACCGGCGCGAACTGCCGGAGGTCACCGTCCGCCCGAACGGACCGCCCCGGTCGAACGAGAGCCAGGGCCGCACCGCGTCCGGCGAGAACGTCGGCGGCCCGCGCGCCTTCTGCGTCCGCACCTGCGACGGCTTCTTCTTCCCGGCCGGCCCAGCCATGTCCGGCGAGGGCCGGGCGGCCCAGCAGACAAGCTGCAGCAGCATGTGCCCGGGCGCCGAAGTGGCTCTCTATACCGTCGCGCGTCAGGGCAGCATCGAGGATGCGGTCGGGCCGCGCGGCCAGACCTATTCGGCGCTGCGGACCGCCTTCCGTTTCCGCCAGACCATGGATCGCGCCTGCACCTGCCAGAGCGTTGCCACCAACGGCCTCGCACGGCTGCCGATCAACCGGGATTTCACCCTGCGCGCAGGCGATGTCGTCGTGACCGAGCAGGGCGTGCGGGTGTTCCGGGGCGCCGCGCGGTTCCCCTACCGCAATCAGGATTTCGTCGAGGCACGCGCCTATGGCCGGCTGCCGGCCGACATCCAGCGCCGCGTCGCGGAGATCCAAGCCGGCATCCAGGCCCGCGACAGCGGCACGGCCGCGCCGGTCGCCCGCACCGGCCGGCTGGGCGCCATCACGCCGGCGCAGCCGCCCGCGCCCGTGACGGCCTCGACCGCCAACGCAACCGTACGCGTGCTGGACATCACGCGCCGGCCGGCGGCTTCCGTCCTCCAGTAGGCAGGGCGTCCCGCAGTAGGCAGGGCTTGCCGCGCGGACGACACGGCCCGCGCCGATGTGCACGACTGTTGATCAGCGATGCCCGGTTGCGCTATGAGGCGCGCCACGATCGGACATGGCGAGCCATCCTGCCCGCCGCCGGCGGACCGGCGGCAATGCCGGAATGGCATGAGCTTGCGTCCCTAGAGGCTGACACGTCCGGGCGAGCCGAAGGTTCCGAACAGATGGCAAATGAACCCGCTGCGGCAGCCGCCGCCGCGCCTCCCGAAGCAAGCGCCGCAACCGGCGAGCTTCCGCACGACGCCGCCAACGGCGCCGGGCATTCGCAGGCGAGCTTCTGGGGCCTCCTGATCGGCTCCATCGGCGTCGTCTACGGCGATATCGGAACGAGCCCCCTCTATGCGTTTCGCGAAGCGGTCGCGGCCGCGACCGGCCACGTCCCCGGCGTCGTGCCGAGCCGCGACCTGGTGCTCGGCGTCATCTCGCTGATCCTCTGGTCGCTGATCCTGATCATCACCGGCAAATATGTGCTGCTGCTGCTGCGCGCCGACGACAAGGGCGAAGGCGGCATCCTCACGCTGGTCGCCCTCGCGAACCGGGCGCTCGGCAAGCCAAGCTATGTCGTGGCCCTGCTCGGCATGGCGGGCGCGGCTCTGTTCTACGGCGACGCGGCGATCACGCCGGCCATCTCGGTCCTGTCGGCCGTCGAGGGCCTGAAACTCGTGACCCCGGTCTTCGAGCCCTACATCGTGCCGATCACGGTGGTCATCATCGTCGCGCTGTTCGCCGTGCAGAGCCACGGCACGGCCCGCGTCGCCCGCTTCTTCGGCCCCATCTGCATCGTCTGGTTCGTGGCGATGGGCGTTTCCGGCCTGCTGCACATCTGGGACGACCTGACCATCTTCTACGCCTTCAACCCCTATTACGGGCTGGTGTTCGTTGCGAACAACGGCACCGTCGGCCTGCTGGCGCTCGGCGCCGTCTTCCTGGCGGTCACAGGCGGCGAGGCGCTCTATACCGACCTCGGGCATTTCGGCCGCAAGCCGATCCAGTGGGCGTGGTTCGTGCTGGTGTTCCCGGCCCTGACGCTGAATTATCTCGGCCAGGGCGCCATGGTGCTGGCGCATCCGGAGACGCTGTCCAATCCGTTCTTCCTGCTCGCGCCGTCCTGGGCGCTGCTGCCGATGGTGATCCTCGCGACGCTGGCGACCATCATCGCCAGCCAGGCGGTGATCACCGGCGCCTTCTCGCTGTCGCGGCAGGCGATCCAGCTCGGCCTGCTGCCGCGCATGGCCATCCGCCATACCTCCGAGGAGCATTCCGGCCAGATCTACCTGCCGGCGGTCAATTGGGGGCTGCTCGTCGCCGTGCTGGCGCTCGTGCTGATGTTCCGATCGTCCTCGAACCTCGCCTCGGCCTATGGCATCGCGGTCACCGCGACCATGCTGATCACCGCGGTCCTCGCCTATTTCGTCGTCCGCCGCCTGTGGCAGTGGAATCTCGCCGTGTCGCTGGTCGTCATGGTGCCGCTGATCGTCATCCACTTCATCTTCTTCGGCGCCAACCTGCTGAAGCTGGTGGACGGCGGCTGGGTGCCGCTGGCCATCGGCGCGGTCATCCTGTTCCTGATGATCACCTGGCGGACCGGCACGCGGATCCTCGCCGACAAGACGCGCCGCATCGAGGTGCCGCTCGTCGATCTGCTCAAGAGCTTCGAGAAGCGACCGCCGCATCAGGTGCCCGGCACCGCCATCTTCCTGACCTCCGATCATGGCTATGCGCCGGCCTCGCTGCTGCACAACCTGAAGCACAACAAGGTGCTGCACGAGCACAACGTGTTCCTGGCGGTGAAGAGCGCCGACACGCCGCGCGTGCCCGAAGGCGAGCGGATCAGCTACGAGAAGATCAACGACCGCTTCTCGAAACTGATCATCCGGTTCGGCTACATGGAGACGCCGAACATCCCCAAGTCGCTGATCGCCTGCAAGAAGGTGGGGCTGAAGTTCGACATGATGTCGACCTCCTTCTTCCTGTCGCGGCGGCACCTGAAGGCTTCCGGCAAGCTCGGCATGCCGCTCTGGCAGGATTACATCTTCATCGGCATGGCGGTGAACGCCAATGCGGCCTCGGACTATTTCCACCTGCCGACCGGCCGCGTGGTCGAGGTCGGCACGCAGGTGACGATCTGATCGCTCCATGAGAGACGCCGCGTGGAGCGTCTTCCAGCGCTATGCCGTTGTGCTCGCTCTGGCGACGGCGGCGGCACTGCCTTTCGTCTATGTGCAGTTCGGGACCACGGCCTTCGCCGACGGCAGCCTGTTCGAGCTGTCGATCCTCAGTCCCTCCCCCTGGACACTGCTCTGGGCGAACTATCCGAGCCGGGTGTCGGCCTTCGTCACGACCATTCTGCCGCCGTTCGCTACCGCCCGCCTGACCGGATCCGCCGACGCGGCGCTGGCGGTCTACAGGATGATCATGGGGGGCCTGCCGCTCCTATCGCTGCTGCTCACCATCCGGCTAGCCGGCATACGTTCGCTCCTGGCAACTGGCTGCGCGGTCTCCACGATCCTTGCGGCCTATTGCGTCGCGTTCTTTCCGACCGAGCTCTGGCTCACCCATGCCGCCTTCTGGCCGCTGGCGGCACTGGTGCTCAATCCGCCTGGAATGCGTCCTGGCCCGCTTCTGCTGGCTTCGTTGTTCGTGGTCTTCACCCACGAGGCCGCCGTGCCGATCATGGCGCTCGTCCTGGCAGCGGCAGCGATCAGGCACAGGGGATACGCGATTCCCCTCGTCGCTCTGATCGCAATTGCCCTGCCAGTAGCTGTGAAGCTCTGGGCCCCCATCCCCAACACCCACATCGCGCGCTCGGTCCATGCAAATGCGCTGGTCTTCCTGACACCGAACTTCCTCTCGAACACGATGTTCGACCGGGCGATGATCGCCGCTGCAGCTTCGGCAGCAGCCATCCTTGTCATCGGAGCGCGCTATCGAGCAGCGACCATCTGCGTATGCGCGACCATCGCCGCAGCCGCGATCATTTCGATGATGGTCGTGCCCGGTGACCTGCATGTGCTGCGACGCTACCTCTCGCGCACGCTCGTCTTCGCCAGCCTCGTCGTTGCAGCTGGCACGATGCTGGCCTGGGCAATTGCGGAGCGATGGCTCCCGAGGCTCGCTGCAATCATGAAAGCGCAGGCGCAACGTTCAAGTGCCGCGGCCGCCCTGATCTTCTCCGTTGCGATCACAGTGTCGGCAGGAGGCCACGTCATCGAGACGACTCGCTTCCTCCATGGCTGGTCGCAACTGAGCGCGGCGCTGTCGGGTTCGATGCAACCCCTGCCCTCCGGTCTGACCAGCCTGGATATGTCAGGCCACTATCGGAACGGCGCAGGTCCGGTGCGAAGCTCTGCGTGGGAAGTCGCCTGGAACTGGAGTCTTCCGTTTCAATGGGCAGTGACAACCGGCGGCACCAGCCATGGCTCCCTGCCCTTCCGACCGACGGCGCCTTTCGCCCCCATCGATTGCCTCATCCTGACGACGATGAATCCGGGCGGATTTCTGCTCCACCCGGATCGCTTTGCGCTTCTGCGGCGCCACATGTGCCAGATCGAGGTCGAACGGGATGAGGACCGACTTCTGCCTTAGGCCCGTATCTCGCCGGAAATTCCCGATCAGTTTTGCCGGCATGCACCGCCTTATTCCGCCGCGACGCTCATCGTCTTCATCAGCGCGGGATCGTAGTTGAGCACGGGCGCAAGCCAGCGCTCGGCCTCCTCGACCGTCCAGCCCTTGCGGCTGGCATAATCCTCGACCTGGTCGCGCTCGACGCGGCCGACGCCGAAATATTCGCTGTCGGGGTGCGAGAAATAGAGACCGGAGACGGACGAGCCCGGCCACATGGCACGGCTCTCGGTCAGTTTCACGCCGATGGCGCGCTCGGCATCGAGCAGGCGGAACAACGTGTCCTTCTCGGTGTGGTCGGGCTGGGCCGGATAGCCGGGCGCCGGGCGGATGCCGCGATACTGTTCGAGGATCAGCTCCTCGTTGGAATAGGCCTCGTCCGGCGCATAGCCCCAGAGCTGCTTGCGGACGATCTGGTGCATCCGCTCGGCGAAGGCTTCCGCGAGGCGGTCGGCCAGTGCCTTGGACAGGATCGAGGAATAGTCGTCCTTCTCCGCCTCGAAACGCTTGGCCAGCGCCTCCTCGCCGATGCCGGCGGTGACGACGAAGCCGCCGACCCAGTCGGCCCTGGTGCCGTTCGGCGCCACATAGTCCGACAGCGCGATATGGGCGCGCTCGCGGCCCTCGCGGCGGGCGATCTGCTGGCGCAGCGTGTGGAGGCGCGCGACCTCCTGCGTCCGGCCCTCGTCGCCATAGAGCGCGACGTCGTCGCCGACGGCGTTGGCGGGCCAGAAGCCGACCACGGCCTTGGCGGTCAGCCACTTCTCGCCGACGATGCGCTGGAGCATGACCTGCGCGTCCTTGAACAGGGTGCGCGCGGCCTCGCCGTATTTCTCGTCGTCGAGGATCGCGGGGTAGCGGCCCTTCAGTTCCCAGGTCTGGAAGAACGGCGTCCAGTCGATGGCGCTGACGAGATCGGCGAGGTCGAAATCCTCGAAGACGCGCGTGCCGATGAAGCTGGGCTTCGGCGGCTGGTAGTCCTTCCAGTCGAGCTTGAGCCCGTTGGCGCGGGCGTCCGCCAGCGGCAGGCGCTGCTTGTTCTGCTCGCCGCGCAGATGCGCCTCGGCGATCTTGGCGTATTCCGCCTTGATGTCGGCGACATAGGCCGGCTTCTGCTCGCTGGAGAGCAGCGCCGAGGCAACGCCGACCGCGCGCGAGGCGTCGAGCACGTAGACCGTCTGGCCCTGATTGTAGTTCGGATGGATCTTCACGGCCGTGTGGACACGCGAGGTGGTCGCGCCGCCGATCAGCAGCGGCACGTCGAAGCCCTGCCGCTCCATCTCGCCGGCGACATGGACCATCTCGTCCAGCGACGGCGTGATCAGGCCGGACAGGCCGATCATGTCGACATTGTGCTTCTTCGCCTCGTCGAGGATGCGCTGCGCCGGCACCATGACGCCAAGGTCGATGACCTCGTAATTGTTGCACTGGAGCACGACGCCGACGATGTTCTTGCCGATATCGTGGACGTCGCCCTTCACGGTCGCCATCAGGATCTTGCCGTTGGCCGGCTTCTCCGTGAGGCCCATGTCGCGCTTTTCCTGCTCCAGGAACGGCTGGAGATAGGCGACCGCCTGCTTCATCACGCGCGCCGACTTCACGACCTGCGGCAGGAACATCTTGCCGGAACCGAACAGGTCGCCGACATGGTTCATGCCGTCCATCAGCGGACCTTCGATGACGTGCAGCGGACGCGCCGACTGCTGGCGCGCCTCCTCGGTGTCCTGCTCGATGAACTCGGTAATGCCGTGGACGAGCGAATGGGTCAGGCGCTCGCCGACCGCCTTCTCGCGCCAGGACATGTCCTTCCTGGAATCCTGCTGCGCGGCGGCGCCGTCGCCCTTGAAGCGCGCCGCGTTGTCCACCATCCGCTCGGTCGCATCCGGCCGGCGGTTGAGGATCACGTCCTCGCAGAGGTCGCGCAGTTCCGGGTCGATTTGGTCATAGACCGGCAGCGCGCCCGCATTGACGATGCCCATGTCCATGCCGACCTTGATCGCATGGTAGAGGAACACCGAGTGCATCGCCGCACGGACGGGCTCGTTGCCACGGAACGCGAACGAGAGGTTCGACACGCCGCCTGAAACATGCGCGTGCGGCAGGTTCCGGCGGATCCACTCCGTCGCCTGGATGAAGTCGACGCCGTAATTGTTGTGCTCCTCGATGCCGGTCGCCACCGCGAAGACGTTCGGGTCGAAGATGATGTCCTCGGGCGGGAACCCGACCTGTTCGGTGAGGATCCTGTAAGCGCGCGCGCAGATCTCGGTCTTGCGCGCGAAAGTGTCGGCCTGGCCGACCTCGTCGAAGGCCATGACCACGACGGCGGCGCCGTAGCGGCGCACCTTCCTCGCCTGCTCGATGAATTTCTCCTCGCCCTCCTTCATGGAGATCGAGTTGACGATGGCCTTGCCCTGCACGCATTTCAGGCCGGCCTCGATCACCTCCCATTTGGAACTGTCGACCATCACCGGCACCCGCGCGATATCCGGCTCGGCCGCCATCAGGTTGAGGAAGGTCACCATGGCCTTCTCGGAATCCAGGAGGCCCTCGTCCATGTTGACGTCGAGAACCTGCGCGCCGTTCTCGACCTGCTCGCGGGCGACATCCAGCGCGGCGGAATAGTCGCCGTTGGTGATCAGCTTCCGGAACTTCGCCGAACCGGTGACGTTCGTGCGCTCGCCGATATTGATGAAGGACGCGATTGCGGGGGTGGTCATCGGACACTCATGCGGAAAGCTGCGGTCCTTCTCCCCTTGCGGGAGAAGGTGGCCGCGTCAGCGGCCGGATGAGGGGTGACGAGGCGGCGCGTCAAGACGGGCCCCCTCATCCGCCCCTCCGGGGCACCTTCTCCCGCAAGGGGAGAAGGAGATGCGGCTGAGCCCTTCATGCCGCGAACTCGAAGGCTTCGAGGCCGGATAGCCGGAGCTTGGTCTCGATGTCGGGGATGGCACGCGGCTTCACGCCCTTCACCGCCCTGGCGATGGCAGCGATATGGTCGGGCGTCGAGCCGCAGCAGCCGCCGACGACGTTGACGAGGCCGGAGGTCGCGAACTCGCCGACCATGGCGGCCATCGCTTCCGGGCTCTCGTCGTAGAGGCCGAACTCGTTGGGCAGGCCGGCATTCGGATAGGCGCAGACCAGCGTGTCCGCGACCTTCGAGATGGCGGCGATATGGGCGCGCATCTCCTTGGCGCCGAGCGCGCAGTTGAGCCCGATGGAGAACGGGCTGGCATGCATGACCGAATACCAGAAGGCCTCCGGCGTCTGGCCGGAGAGCGTGCGGCCGGAAAGGTCGGTGATCGTGCCGGAGATCATGATCGGCAGGCGCACCTTCCGCTGCTCGAACACCTCCTCGATGGCGACCAGCGCCGCCTTGGCGTTGAGCGTGTCGAAGATGGTCTCGACCAGCATGATGTCGGCGCCGCCGTCGATCAGCCCCCTCGCCTCCTCGGCATAGGCCTCGCGGAGCTGGTCGAAGGTGATGGCGCGGAAGCCGGGATTGTTGACGTCCGGCGAGATCGACGCCGTGCGGTTGGTCGGGCCGAAGGCGCCGGCGACGAAGCGGCGGCGGCCATCCTTCGCCTCGGCCGTCCTGGCGGCGTTCTTGGCGAGCCGCGCGCCCTCGTAGTTCAGCTCGTAGGCAAGTTCCTCCATGCCGTAATCGGCCTGCGCGATGGAGGTGGACGAGAAGGTATTGGTCTCGACCATGTCCGAGCCCGCCTCGAAATATTCGAGGTGGATCGCCTCGACCACGTCAGGCCGGGTCAGGATCAGCAGGTCGTTATTGCCCTTGAGGTCATGGTTCCAGTGCTTGAAGCGCTCGCCGCGGAAATCCGCTTCCGAGAACTTGTAGCGCTGGATCATCGTGCCCATGGCCCCGTCGAGCACGAGGATGCGCTCCTGCGCGGCCTTGGCCAGCGCGGCGAGGACTTCGGCGCCGTCGGAATGGCGAGGGGTAAACTGGGTCATCGGGCATTCTCCGAAGCTGGACGAGAGCCGCGAAACCCTCTCCCTTCATGGGAGAGGGTGGCCGCGCATAGCGAGACGCGAACGCATCTTCGCGTTCGCTCGATGCTATGAGCGGCCGGGTGAGGGAGGAACCGCGTGCCCTCTGAATTTGCAAGAACGCTGAGGCGCAACGGAACGGGCATCGAGAGAATCCTTTGGGATTTGCTCAGAAACCGTCGACTGACCGATCTCAAATTTCGGCGGCAAGCGCCGCTCGGGCCGTACATCGCCGACTTCGCCTGTTTCGATCCGAAGTTGGTCATTGAGGCCGACGGCAGCCAGCATGCCGGCAGCACTCGAGATGCAGCGCGCGACGCCTGGTTCCGGGCGCGCGGCTTTACTGTCCTCAGGTTCTGGAACCATGAGGTGACCGGCAATCCCGACGCTGTGCTCGACCGGATCATCGACGTCTCAATGCATCTTCCCAGGAGGACGAAGGTTCCTCCCTCACCCGGCGCCTGACGGCGCCACCCTCTCCCATGAAGGGAGAGGGTTGATTCAACCACCGCCCTACGCCGCCACCGCGCTGACGCTGGCCTCTTGCGGGCGCATGCCGAGCAGGTGGCAGATCGCATAGACGAGATCGGCGCGGTTCATCGTGTAGAAGTGGAAATCGGTGACGCCCCGGTCGACGAGGTCGAGCGCCTGTTCGGCGGCAACCGCCGCCGCGATCAGCTTGCGCGTCGCCGGATCGTTCTCCAGCCCCTCGAAGCGGCGGGCGAGCCAGTCCGGCACGCTGGCGCCCGTGCGCGCGGCAAAGCCCGCCGTCTGCTTGAAGTTCTGCACCGGCACGATGCCCGGCACGATCGGGATGGTGATGCCGGCATCGCGGGCGCGGTCGAGATAGCGCAGGTACACGTCGTTATCGAAGAAGAACTGGGTGATGGCGCGCGTCGCACCCGCATCGACCTTCCGCTTCAGCATCTCGATGTCGGTGTCGATGGAGCCGCTCTCCGGGTGCTTCTCCGGATAGGCCGAGACCGACACCTCGAAGTCGCCGATGGCCTTGATGCCCGCGACGAGTTCGGGCGAGCCCTCATAGCCGCCGGGATGGCTCTCGTATTTCGTGCCGACGCCGCCGACCGGATCGCCGCGCAGCGCCACGATATGGCGCACGCCCGCCGCCCAGTAGTCGCGGATCACCTCGTTGACCTGTTCCTTCGTCGCGGCGACGCAGGTGAGATGCGCGGCCGGCTTCAGGCTGGTTTCCTTGATGATGCGGGCGACCGTCGAATGGGTGCGCTCGCGGGTCGAGCCGCCGGCGCCGTAGGTCACCGACACGAAGGCCGGATTGAGCGGCGCGAGGCGCTCGATCGATTCCCACAGCGTCGTCTCCATCTCCTCCGTCTTGGGCGGGAAGAACTCGAACGACACCTTGAGGCGCGACCGCGAGACATAGCGGCTGGGCTTGTAGGAGGAGGACATCAGGCAACCTCGACGGCTGACACATCCGGCGCCGCCGGAAGATCGGTGATGATGCGCGGGTCGCGGCCGACCCAGATGGAAACGGTGAGATCGCCGTCGCGGCGGCTGTCGGGTTCCAGGGTCTGGAACCGGACGGGTTCGAGGCCGGCCGCCTCCATCCAGCCCTCGACCGCGTCACGGGAAAAGCCGAGGCGGCGATGCGCCTGGGCCTCGCGCAGGAATTCCTGCTCGTGCGGCGCGAAATCGACCACGACCAGACGGCCACCGGGACGCAGCACGCGGGCGGCCTCGCGGATGGCGCGTGCGCCGTCGTCGAGGAAATGCAGCACCTGGTGGATGATCACCGCGTCATAGGCGTCGCGCGGCAGAGCCAGCGAATAGATGTCGCCGGTGCGCACCGAGCAGTGGCGGATGCCGGCGCGGTCGAGCGCCGCGCGCGCCAGCGTCAGCATTTCCGGACTGGCGTCGATGCCGAGGCCGCGCTCGATCTCCGGCGCGAACAGTTCGAGCATCCGTCCGGTGCCGGTGCCGAGATCGAGAAGCGAGCGCACCGGACGGCCGGCGAGAGCATCCCGCACAGCCTTCTCGACCCGCTCCTCCGCGACATGCAGGGCGCGCAGCCGGTCCCAGTCGGCGGCGTGGCGACGGAAGAAGGCCTGCGCCTCATCCGAACGCTTGGCGCGCACCTCGGCGAGGCGGTCGCGGTCGCTGGCAAGGATGGGATCGGAATGGTCGACCAGCGCCACCAGCGCCGCGACGGCCCTGACGCCGGCGCCCTCGCCAGCCGCCCGGAAGAAGGCCCAGGAGCCCTCCTTGACCCGCTCGACGAGCCCGGCTTCCAGCAGCAGCTTGAGATGGCGCGAGATGCGCGGCTGGCTCTGGCCGAGAATGTCGACCATATCGGTGACGGTGAGCTCCGCTTCCGCCGTCAGCGCCAGAAGGCGCAGGCGCGTCGGCTCGCCGACCGCCCGCAGCACCGCCACGGCATCGTCGAAATCATGCGCCTTCGCAATTCGGGGGTGCAGCGTCGCCACGGGCCTCACTCACATATAAAGATATCTTTATGCCGTTATCGTCTCCAGCACAAGTGGCAGGGCATCCATCGACACGCTTGCTGGAGCCTTGTGCGGAATGTTCTCCTATGATCCGCCTTTGTTCTTGTTTTGATCATGTTCCGATGCTACCTATACCGCCATGGCAAACTCCCTCTCCCGGAAGGACATCGATCTCACCGAACGGCTGAATGCCGGAGGCATGGAGGCGGCTGCCGCGCGGCTGTTCGGCACGCGCACGGCCCGGGCACTGGATCTGTCGTCGGGACCGGGCGTCGGCGAGGATCGCCGCCGCGGTCGCGGCACGCTGACCAACGCATCCGGCCGCTACGAGAAGCAGACCCGCGAGGCCGTCGACGACGGCTGGGGCACCATCGACGACCTGCCGGACCTTGCCACCACCGTCACCGAGGAGAAGGCGCGCCGGATCATCACCCGCAACGATTCGCCGGACCTGTCCTTCGACCGTTCCATCAACCCTTATCGCGGCTGCGAGCACGGCTGCGCCTACTGCTTCGCCCGGCCGACCCACGCCTATATGGGTCTCTCCCCCGGGCTGGATTTCGAGACGCGGCTGTTCGCCAAGCCCAATGCCCCGGAACTTCTGGAAAAGGAGCTCGCCGACCCCGGCTACCAGCCACGCACCATCGCCATCGGCACCAATACCGACCCCTACCAGCCGATCGAGAAGACCTGGATGCTGACGCGGCGCATCCTCGAAGTGCTGGAAAAGGCCAACCATCCCGTCGGCATCGTCACCAAGAACCACCTCGTCACGCGGGATATCGACATCCTCGCGCGCATGGCGAAGAAGGGCCTCGCCAAGGTGGCGATCTCGGTGACGACGCTCGATCGCAAGCTGGCGCGCTCGCTGGAGCCGCGCGCGTCGACGCCGCCGAAGCGGCTGGAAGCCATCCGCATGCTGTCGGAGGCGGGCATCCCCACGGCCGTTCTGGTCGCGCCGATCATCCCGGCGGTGAACGATGCCGAAATCGAGCGCATTCTCGACGCCTGCTGGCACATGGGAGCGCGCGAGGCCGGCTATGTCCTGCTGCGCCTGCCGCTGGAAATCCGCGACCTGTTCCGCGAATGGCTGGTCGCCAACCGGCCGGATGCCGCCCGGCATGTTCTTTCGCTGGTGCAGGGAACGCGCGGCGGCAAGGACTATGATTCGACCTTCTTCATGCGGCAGAAGGGAACCGGACCCTTCGCCTGGATGATCGGCCGCCGCTTCGAGGTCGCCCGCAACCGGCTGGGCTTCAACAAGCGCACGCTCAGGCTCGCGACCGAACATTTCACCCCGCCGCCGCGCAAGGGACCCGCCGCCGCCGAACAGCTCAGCCTGTTCTAGGACGCGGGAACGAGGACAAGGACGTGCCCATGACCGAGGCCCCGACACCCGCCGCCATCGCGCTGATCACCCTCGGCGTCGCCGATATTGCCCGTGCGACGGCCTTCTACGAGGCGCTCGGCTTCATCCGCTCGATCTCGCAGAGCAACGAGCAGGTCACCTTCCTGAAAGCGGGCGGCGTCGTGCTGGCCTTGTTCGGCAGCGCCGATCTTGCCCATGACGCGAACCTTTCCGACGAGCCGCGCGGCCCCTTCGGCGGCATCACCATCGCCCGCAACCTGCCCTCGAAGACGGCCGTGGACACGGCCTTCCGGCAGGCGCTGGCCGCCGGCGCAAGCGCCCTCAAGCCACCGCAGGATGCGTTCTGGGGTGGCTATTCCGGCTATGTCGCCGACCCCGACGGCCATCCGCTGGAGCTCGCCTGGAACCCGTTCTTCCCCCTCCGGGAGGACGGCGGCATCGACCTGCCCGCGTAGAACAGACCGGTGGCCGGGGCGCGGGCGGCGGATGGGGTGTCCTGCCGTTAAGCCTCTGGTCAGACCCTCGCGCTAGCAAGCCGCGGGACGCGCGCCCGCCCGCCGCATGCAGGCCATTCCCTTGGTCCGCCGGCGGCAGGCCTGATGGCCGGACCGGCCGAGGCAATCGCCCTGCCGCCTCGATATCATGGCAGATTTCGACAGGGCGGCTTTTTCGGCAAGGTGGCTTGGCGGAATCTCCTGAATCGATCCCTGAGGCAGTTGAATCAGAATGTAGCGGGCGGATTCAGTTCGTCAGCCACCGTTTCCAAGCCGCTGATGCGACTCAGGTTTCACCCCTGAATCTGAATCGGAACGGCAAGCCGCGGCGCGGCCTGTCCGCACGCGGCTTGCTCCCCGGAGCCGGTTGGGCGAAACCGCGTTCATGACTGCTCCCGTTCCGACCTTCACCCTCGAACGCCGCGCCCTCGCGCAAGGCTTCGCTCCCGTCGCCGGCGTGGACGAGGCCGGGCGCGGCCCGCTCGCCGGGCCGGTGGTCGCGGCAGCCGTGATCCTCGACCCCGATGCCGTGCCGCCGGGCCTTGCCGATTCCAAGGTGCTGGACGAGGCGCGCCGCGAAGCGCTCTACGAGGCCGTCATGGCGACCGCGCTCGCCGTCGCCGTCGCCTCCGCGTCACCCGCCCGGATCGACGCGACGGACATCCGCAAGGCGACGCTCCATGCCATGGCCGCCGCCGTCGCCGGCCTTTCGATCCCCGCGCGTCATGTGCTCGTGGACGGCCGCGACCTGCCGCCCCTGCCGCTCGGCGTCACCGGCGAGGCAATCATCGACGGCGATGCGCTGGTTCTGTCCATCGCCGCGGCGTCGATCATCGCCAAGGTCCATCGCGACCGGCTGATGCGCCATGTCGATGCGGCGCATCCGGCCTATGGCTTCGCGATTCACAAGGGCTACGGCACCAAGGCGCACCGCGAGGCCATCGCGGCTCACGGCGCCTGCATCCACCACCGGATGACCTTCGGCAGCCTGAAGAATCGCTGAGGCGTTCGCGACTAGAGACCCAGCACCTGCCGGATCGTCAGCATGTCGCGCCAGGCGAGCCGCTTGGCGATCGGGCTGCGCAGGAGATAGGCCGGGTGCAGGGTCGCGATGGCGCGGATCTCGCGACCGCCCGCCTGAAAGGGCATGAGCCGGCCGCGCGATTTCATGATGCCCTTCAGCCCGAGCAGCGTCTCGGTGGAGGGCGCACCGACGCAGACCAGTAGCTCCGGCGCCTTCAATTCGATCTGGCGGCGGATGAACGGCTCGCAGATCGCGATTTCCTGCGGCGTCGGCGTGCGGTTTCCCGGCGGCCGCCACGGAATGATGTTGGCGATATAGGCATTGGTCCGCCGGTCGAGGCCGATCGAGGCCAGCATCCGGTCCAGCAACTGGCCGGACCGGCCGACGAAGGGCTTGCCCTCGATATCCTCGTCGCGGCCGGGCGCCTCACCGACGAACATGATGCACGCGTCGCGTGCGCCGTCCTCGAACACGGTGCGGGAGGCGGTTGCCTTCAGCGCGCAGCCGTCGAAGCCTTCGAGCACCGCCCGCAACTGGTCGAGGTCGCCGGCCGAACGGGCCGCCTCGCGGGCGGAAAAGACGGCGGATTCGGGCGCGGGCGGCGCACCCGCGGCGCTCACCGGCTGCGGCCGCTGCACGGCGGGCATCGCCGGCCGCTCGCCATCGGGCGCGCGGGCGGCCGGACGGGCAGCCTCCTGGGCCCGGGCCTCGGCCTCGCCCCTGGCCAGCCAGTCGGTCGCCTGCTCGTCGATGGCGGCATCGACGCCGGCATCCCGGTAGAAGGCGAGCAAGGCCTCCAGAGCGTCCCTGTCCATGAGTGCGGTCATCGCGAGAGCTTAAGCCACGGTGGGCTGAAAAGCGAAAGGCCGGAGCGCTGCGACCCGCTCCGGCCTTCGGCCTCGACCTGCCTGCGACAACAGGGAGACGTTTCGTTCGATCAGCGGCGAATGGGCTGCTGGGCCGGGTTGGCGACGAGGGCCGGGCCGGCGCCACCGCCGTTCAGCGACACCCACTGGTTCGGATCGGTCTGCGCCTGGCGCTTGATGAAGCGGTAGCCGGTTTCGTGCCAGAGCTTCACCTCGTTGGTGAAGTTGTCGAGCACATAGTCGCCCCGGTCGGTGACGACGGTGAGGATGGCGTGGCCGTCGCCGACGAGGTCACGGACGACGGTGATCAGCAGCGCCTCGCGCGGCACGCCGAGGGCGATGAGGCGGCGCTTCTTCTCCAGCACCAGGTCCTCGCAGTCGCCCTTCCCGTCCACGGGATAGGTCCAGTATTCCTCGACGCCGAAATTCTCCTGGTCGGAGACCTGCTCGATCTCGCGGTTCACCGCCAGATTGACGCGGGCGAGCTGGGCGAAGGCGGCGGAGGTCAGCGTCAGGCTGCGCGCCGATGAGGAGCGCTGCGCGCAATCAGCCGGGTTTTCCGAGCAGAACTGCACCCAGCCGATGGGCGGGGTGGAAATCGCGCCCGCAGGCAGCGAAACCGGCCGGCGGGCCGCCTGCTGGGCGGAAGCCTCGACCGACAATCCGCCCGAAACGGCGGCGACAGCGCACACGAAAAACCAGGACGCAAAGCGACGCATGGGTGAAAACCCTTGAACCAACGATGACTGCCCTGCGACCCGGGGTCATTAATCTCCTGTTAATCTTTCCGGCTCAAGTGCGACGTTAATATATCGTTAACGATGGTCCGCCCCGAGTGTCAGACGGGCAACACGGGGCCGTGCCAAAGGGTGTTCAGCCACACGCCAATACCCACGGCGCAACGGCATGCCGCCGCCGCACCGATGCGGTTTCCGCGCCTGTTGGCGAAGCAAGTCCCGAGCAGTGGCCGGGCGTCGCGCTAGAGCGCGGCGGCGATGCCCATCCCCGCGAGCTGCCGGCCGAGATCCGGCGCCAGCGCGGAGAGGCCGTCGATGTCGAGGACCGCGGCGCCATGGACCGGCATGCGATAGGCCTCGCCGCCGGCCGAGAATGTGATGGTGGCTGTCCGCTTGCCGCCGGCGCCTGCCGAGGCGACATGCCAGTTGCCGGCCGCCGACACCGGGATTTCGACGCGCCTGCCGCTGCCGACCATGTGGACCATTTCGGCCAGGAGCATGTCGCCGCGCCGCGTCAGCTCGGCGATCTGGCGCTTCATCGCGAGGCTCATCACCAGCCAGAGCACCAGGAAGCAGAAGGCGACCAGTCCGCCCATGATCCCGAAAACCATGCCGAGATTGCGCCCGCCCTCCTTCAGAACCACGATCACGGTCGCCAGCGCGAAACCCGCGAGGATGTAGCCGAGGTTCCTGCCGCCCATCCGGTTGCGGAACAAGGTCCGGTCCATGGCCGCCTCCATTCTCTGTTGCAGGATCGGTATATCGTATTATGCTCACTGAGCAATAATTCCGTGACGGCGAACAGTGACCGACCTCGCGTTCATCCTCCTGCCGTTCCTGCTGCTGGTTGTGCCGGCGGTTCTGCTGGTTCGCGCCGCGCGGCGGCCCGGCTGGACCAGGGTCGAGGCGCGGATCGTCGCCGCGCGGCTCGGCGAGAACGACGCCGGGTCGGTCACGCAGTACTTTCCGGTTCTCTCCGTCGCCTATGTCATCGGCGGCAGGGACCAGGTGGCGCTCGACCTGCCGGTCGCACGCGAGAGCCATCCGGATGCAAGGCGCGTCCGGGGCCTGCTCTCCGACCGCTACGGCGTCGGCGCGCCGGTGGACATCCTCTGCAATCCCCGCAGCCCGGAGCGGGCGTCGATCGCCTGAGGCCGCCCCCGCCGCGCACTGGCGAAAACCGTGTCGAAGCAGGCGTCCAGCCGTTCAGTCGCGCCATTGAAGACCTGGCGGGAAGCAATCGTCAGGGCCGGATTTCAGCTGCGGCCCGCTCCAGACGTCCGGCGCGCTACCTCATCCGGCCGGGCGCAGCGCCCGCCCGCGAACCCTCTCCCGCTCGGCTCGTTGTCATCCCGCGCGGAGCGTGCTTTAGAAAACCAACAAACTCCAGAGTATGGCGCCCGCCCGGCGCTTGAAATCACAAGGGGAATTCGCGATGGCCGAACCTGCCGACCTGCCCGAGCGCGAAGGCATGGACTACGACGTGGTGGTCGTGGGCGGCGGGCCCGCAGGCCTTGCGACCGCGATCCGGCTGAAGCAGCTCAATGCCGACCTGACCGTGGTCGTCGTCGAGAAGGGCTCTGAGGTCGGCGCGCACATCCTGTCGGGCGCGGTGATCGATCCGGCCGGCCTCGACAAGCTGCTGCCCGAATGGCGCAGCGATCCCGACCGGCCGCTGAAGCAGGAAGTCACCGATGACCGCTTCTATTTCCTCGGCCATTCCGGTGCGCTGCGCCTGCCGAATTTCGGCATGCCCGGCCTGATGAACAACCACGGCAATTTCATCGGCTCGCTGTCGAACGTGACGAAGTGGCTGGCGGCGCAGGCCGAGGCGCTCGGCGTCGAGATCTATCCGGGCTTTGCCGCCGCGGAAGTGCTGTTCGACGACAAGGGTGCGGTCACCGGCATCGCCACCGGCGACATGGGCATTGCCCGTGACGGCGAGATCACCGACCGCTTCACGCGCGGCATGGAGCTGCGCGGCAAGTACACTGTCTTCGCCGAGGGCGCGCGCGGTCACCTCACCAAGCAGCTCATCAAGCGCTTCAAGCTCGACGAGGGCCGCGAACCCGGCAAATTCGGCATCGGCCTGAAGGAAATCTGGCAGGTGAAGCCGGAGAACCACAAGCCCGGCCTCGTCCAGCACTCGTTCGGCTGGCCGCTCGACATGAAGACCGGCGGCGGCTCGTTCCTGTACCACGCCGAGGACAATCTCGTTTACGTCGGCTTCGTGGTGCACCTGAACTACGAGAACCCGACGCTGTCGCCCTTCGACGAGTTCCAGCGCTTCAAGCACCACCCCATGGTCAAGCCGGTGCTGGAGGGCGGCAAGCGCCTGTCCTACGGCGCGCGCGCCATCACCGAGGGCGGCTGGCAGTCGGTGCCGAAGCTCGCCTTCCCCGGCGGCGCGCTGGTCGGCTGCGCGGCCGGCCTCGTCAACGTGCCGCGCATCAAGGGCTCGCACAACGCGATCCTCTCGGGGATGCTCGCCGCCGAGCACCTCAGCGAGGCCATCGCGGCCGGCCGCGAACACGACGAACTGGCTGCCTACGAGGATTCCTGGCGGTCCAGCGCCATCGGCAAGGACCTGTGGACCGTGCGCAACGTCAAGCCGCTCTGGTCGAAGTTCGGCACCATCGGCGGCGTCGTCCTCGGCGGCATCGACATGTGGATCAACTCGCTGCTCGGCTTCTCGCCCTTCGGCACGCTGAAGCACGGCAAGGCCGACTTCCAGACGCTGAAGCCGATCGATCAGGTGAAGCCGATCGTCTATCCGAAACCCGACGGTGTGATCTCCTTCGACAAGCTGTCGAGCGTGTTCATCTCGAACACCAATCACGAGGAGGATCAGCCGATCCACCTCACGCTGAAGGACCCGTCGGTCCCGATCGCCCAGAACCTGCCGAAATATGGCGAGCCGGCGCGGCTCTACTGTCCGGCGGGCGTCTACGAGGTCGTCTATGCCGATCCGGAAGCGAAGACCGACCCGAAATTCGTGATCAACGCGCAGAACTGCGTCCACTGCAAAACCTGCGACATCAAGGACCCCGCCCAGAACATCAACTGGGTGACGCCGGAAGGCGGCGGCGGCCCGAACTATCCGGGCATGTGATCCGGGATCAGCGAAGGGGCGCCACCGGCGCCCCTTCTGCTTTTCGGCGGTCAGGTCCGGTTGATCGACACGCCGCCCTCGACCGGCAGGGCCGCGCCGGTGACGAAGCTCGACGCGTCGGAGGCCAGGAACAATGCGGCCTCGGCGATCTCGTCCGGCTCGGCCAGCCGCTTCAGCGGGTAGAGCCCTTCCACGAAGGAGCGCATCTCCGGCGTGTTGATCACCTGCCGGCCCATCGGCGTGTCGGTGCCGCCGACGATCAGGACGTTGGCGCGCACCTTCTGCGGGCCGTATTCGGCCGCCAGAACCTGCATCAGGCCGATCAGCCCCGCCTTGCTCGCCGCATAGGCCGCCATGCCGGGGAAGCCGACGGTGTGGCCGACGAAGGACGAGGTGAACAGGATCGAGCCCCCGCCGCGTTCCACCATGGCCGGCACCTGATGCCTGGCGCACAGGAACGAGCCGGTCAGGTTGACGTCGATGGCGTCCTGCCAGCCGGATCGCGAGACGGTCGCGGCCGGCCCCATCTCGCCAAGCGCGCCGGCATTGTTGAAGGCGATGTCGAGGCCGCCGAACCGTTCACGCGCGACGGCGACCGCCTTTTCCGCCACGGCCTCGTCGGCGACATTGCCGGCAAGCACCGCGATCTCGCCGCCCGCGGCCGTGACCTCGCCGGCCAGCCTGTCGAGACCCTCCTGCCCGCGCGCCACCGCCACGATGCGCGCCCCCTCGGCCGCGAAGCGGATCGCCGCCGCCCGGCCGATGCCGGAGCTCGCCCCCGTGACGATCGCGACCTTGTCCCTGAGCCTTGCCATGTCCTGCTCCTGTCATGCGGCGGCCATCCGCCGCCGAGGAGCGCGACATGCGGGACGGGGCGGCCTACCGGCCACCCGATCCCTCCACCCGATTTCTGGGCTCCCGCCGGTGCTAGCGCGAGACGCGGTACAGCACCATGCGGTGGCCGTTCTGGCAGCGCGTCGAGAGCCTGTCAGGCGTCTCGGCCGTCACCGCGCAGCGCGAATAGGGCATCGGCCGGCCATTGTCGCAGACGCCGCGGAAGTTGATGTGCGAGGTGCGGCCGGTCCAGCGGCCGCGACCTTCGGTGCCGCAGCGGCCCTGCGATGAATGGCGGAACAGTTCGCGGGCGATGAGGATCGCCCGCTGGCTGCGGATCTCGACGCCGGGCGGGCCGCCGGGCCGGGCCGCCCATTGGCCCGTGAAATCCTCGATGCGGTGGCTGCCGCCGGCCTGCGGCGGGCGCTGCTGCTGGGCCGACGCAATGCCCGGCAGGGCGATCAGCACTGTGGCGGCGAAGGCCGCAGCGGCGGAACGGAACGTCATGGCAGTCATCCCTCGGGATCTGCCGGCCATCGTAGAGGACGGCTTGCGGCGAATCCGTGTCAGCAACCCTAACCCGCCCGCCGCGCGCATGACAGCAGCGTGGGTGGTCGCAGGCGCGCAGCGTGATAGGCATCGGCTTTCGCCCGCGAGAACGCCATGCCGACAAGCCTCACCATCGCCGAACTGACCGAGCGTTTTCCGGACTTCCGCGTCGCCGTGCTCGTCTGCGAGAACCTTGCCATCCCTGCCACCCGGCCGCCGGAGCTCGACAGTCTGATCGCCGAACGCGAAGCCGCGGCGCGGGCCCGCTACGGCGGGTCTGAGCTTGCGGACATACCCGGCATCGCGGCATGGCGCGCCGCCTACAAGGGCTTCGGCATCAAGAAGACCAGCTATCGCTGCTCGGTGGAGCGGCTGATGAAGAACGCCCTCGCCGAACGTCCCCTGCCTTCCATCAACCCCTTCGTCGACGCCTACAACGCCGTCTCGCTCGCAGCCGTCGCCTGTATCGGAGCGGACGACCTCGACAAGGCGGAGGGCCCCTTCGCGTTCAGATATGCGCGCGCCGGCGACAGCTTCATCGACATGGCGGCGGAAGCGGGCGAGGACCCCAACGACCCGCCCAAGGATGGCGAGATCGTCTATGCCGGCGCCGCGCACGTGCTCTGCCGGCGCTGGAACTGGCGGCAGGACGCCCGCTCGATCATCACGCCGGCGACCTCGCGGGCAATCCTGACCATCCAGACCAATGGCTGGGGCAGCCTCGATGCGGCGGTAGCGGATGCGAGCGGCCTGATCGGCCGGTTCTGCGGAGGACGCGTCTCGGTCGCCGTCGCGGACCGGAACAGTCCGGCCGTCACGGTCGTTTGAAACAAGCCGCGCAGACCTGCGCCGGACGACCATCGCCGGATGGGCCCGATGCCCCATATGCTGCTAGCCTAGCCTTTTCACCCCCGGAGGAGAATGACATGAACCGCACTGCGAACGCCGTCTGGACCGGAACCGGCCGCGACGGCAAGGGCAGCTTGACCACCCAATCGGGCGTGCTGGACGCGACGCCCTATTCGTTCACGACCCGCTTCGAGAACGAGAAGGGCACCAATCCGGAAGAGCTGGTCGCCGCCGCCCATGCCGGCTGCTTCACCATGGCGCTCGCCTTCGCGCTGCAGCGCGAGAACCTGACGCCGACCGAACTGAAGACCGAAGCCGTGGTGACCGCCGAGAAGGATGCCGTGGGCTTCAAGGTGTCCAAATCGGCGCTGAAGCTGACCGCCACGGTTCCCGGCGTCGACAAGGACAAGTTCGGCGAAATCGCCAAGGCCGCGAAGGAAGGCTGCCCGATCTCCAGGCTGCTCAATGCCGAGATCACGCTGGACTGGACGCTGGCCTGAGACGGCACTGCCACGCAGTGCCGGCAAGGCACACTGGCGCCCCTGACGCTTCCCTCTCCCCCGCTCGCGGGGAGAGGGTTGGGGCGCGGGTCATGAGCGCGCGAACACGGTGGCTTCACGGCCCGCGGCATTCTGCATTTCTTTTTCGTCAAATCGGCCCGATCCGTTAAACCAGCCCTCATCACTTGGCCTGCATCATCTCCGGCTGTTGCGTAACGCCGCGAGGGGCCATGGCCGACAATGTCGCGATGAACTTCCGCAAGAAGCGGGGCCAGCCGGCCGCCGCCGAGCCGAAGGGCGAGGACGGGTTGTCGACGATCTGGCTCGTGGTCGCGGCGGCCGCGATCGGCTTCGCGGCCTATGCCTTCGTCTCGCAGGGTGGCATCGGCGGGGGTCTGTTCGGCTTCCTGCGCTCGACGCAGGCGCCGCCGGCCGCCAGCGCGCCGCCTGCTTCAGGACCGCGTGTCATCGCCATGGTGCCGGGCGTGCGCGAGATCGACGGCGGCGGCGTCACCGGCATGTCGCTGCAGGGAACACAGGGCCTGTCGCTGAGCTACGTGCCCGTGGGGCCGGTGGTCATGCGCATGGACAAGTCCTTCGTGGAGGTCGACGGCCCACGCCTGATCGTCCCGCCGATCGGCCAGCAGCGCACCAGCCGGAGCGTGCTCGACCATGCGATGAAACTGTCCAACGACCTGCGCGGTCTCGCCTTCACGCCCTGCGACCGCAACCTGCGCTATCTCGCAGCCGCCAACATCAATCTGTTCGTCGCCTCGTTCATGCCGCTGCGCGCGCCCATCGACAGCCGCGCCGCCGCCAACGCTTCCTTCTGGTCGCGCACCGAGGCGAGCTCCGTCCGCCGCACGGTTCACGAACTCGCCGAGAAGGGCGCGCTCGCCCCGTTCGATTTCGGCATCGACAGCTCGCCCGAGGTGAAGGGTCTGTTCGAGGGCGTCAGGCTCGGCCAGCCGGCCTGCGGATAAACAATTCGTCAGCGCGATTCGCCGCGGTTTTGCCGGATTTGCGGAGCGATATGCCGCAATGCATCATGCGGGGCAGGAGGGACTCATGCCGCCAGTTCTGATGGGGGCCGCCGTGGCGGCCGTCGTGATCGCGACCTTCATCCTGGTCCGCCGCAGCCTGACGCTGCAAGCGCGGCCCGTTCGCGCCGAGCAGCCGATCCGCCGTCTGCGCCGCGATCCGGTCACCGGCGAGTACCGCCCTTGACTGACGGCGGTTGACCCCCTCGCACCCTGACTTTAAGGGTCGGCGCGCACCTTGCCGCAGGCCGCCAGACCCATGTCCGCTTCCGACCTTCCCGCCCATATGCGGCCCGAACGCTCGTTCCAGGGCCTGATCCTGACGCTCCATTCCTATTGGGCGGACAAGGGCTGCGTGATCCTGCAGCCCTACGACATGGAAGTGGGCGCCGGCACGTTCCATCCCGCGACGACGCTGCGCGCGCTGGGGCCGAAGCCGTGGAACGCCGCCTATGTGCAGCCCTCGCGCCGCCCGAAGGACGGGCGCTATGGCGAGAACCCCAACAGGCTGCAGCACTACTACCAGTATCAGGTCATCCTGAAGCCGAACCCGCCGAACCTTCAGGAGCTCTATCTCGGCTCGCTGGAGGCCATCGGCCTCGACCACAAGCTGCACGACATCCGCTTCGTCGAGGACGACTGGGAGAGCCCGACGCTCGGCGCCTGGGGCCTCGGCTGGGAGTGCTGGTGCGACGGCATGGAAGTGTCGCAGTTCACCTATTTCCAGCAGGTGGCCGGCTTCGAATGCGCCCCCGTCGCGGGTGAGCTGACCTACGGCCTCGAGCGCCTCGCCATGTATGTGCAGGGCGTGGAGCGCGTCTACGACCTCAATTTCAACGGCCGCGAGGGCGCCGATAAGGTCACCTACGGCGACGTCTTCCTGCAGGCGGAGCAGGAATATTCGCGGCACAATTTTGAGTTCGCCGACACCGACATGCTGTTCGAGCAGTTCCGCATGGCGGAGGCCGCCTGCCGCAAATATCTTGCCGCCGGCGCACCGGCCGAGGGTTCGAACGGGCGCCATCTGTCCGCCCTGCCCGCCTATGACCAGTGCATCAAGGCGAGCCACGCCTTCAACCTGCTGGACGCGCGCGGCGTGATCTCGGTGACCGAGCGGCAGAGCTACATCCTGCGCGTGCGCGAACTCGCCAAGGCGTGCGGCGCGGCCTGGCTCCAGACGGAAGCCGGCGGGGCGTAGACGCTCCGGCACTTTGTGTCGTGCTGCTATCGAGCGGCGACCACAAGCTGAAACCGAAGGCTCCCACAACCGCCCGGCCCGCCAACCAACGGACCGGACATCGCATGACATCGCATTCGAAAGCCTTCCCGCTGCTCTCGCGCCGCACGCTCGGCCTCGCGGTCGCGGCAAGCGCCCTCGCTCCCCGCCTCGCGCTCGCGCAATCGGCCACCGACCCGGTCGAGACGGTGCGGACCTTCTTCGCCACCGTGAACGAGCGCAACGAGCGGACCTTCCTCACCCGCGAGTTCAACCGCCTGTTCGCCCGCCAGCGCCGCCGCTCGCGGGAGATGGATTCGCCCCTGCCCGGCCTCGACGCCGACTATCTCTGCCTATGCCAGGAGGAAGAGGACGGCTGGAAGAATACGCTTCGCTTCGAACTGGTGGCGAAGGTCGACAACCGCGTCGCCCGCGTGCGCGTGAAGTTCCGCAACTACGAGGAGCGCGAGGTCATCTACGCGCTGCATTTCGAGAACGGCCGCTGGCTGATCGACAATATCGAGCCGCCGGGCGAGCGCAGCTGGCAATATCGCCTGCAGGAGACGGAGTGAAGGCGAGCGCGCGGCCTCCGTGCTCGCCCGAACTCGACGGACGAGAGCCGGAACCGCATCCTCCACCCTCCCCTGGAGGGGGAGGGTCGGCGGCCCTTGGGACGCCGGGGTGGGGTGTACGATGACCGGGAGGGCCTCAAGCACTTCCGCATGGAACGCGCGCGCCGCCTGCGCGCGTCCATGCCCCCGCCGAGCGCCGGCTTTGGCGCGAACTGCACCGCGTCCCGCTGGAGGGCACACATTTCCGCCGACAGGTGGCGATCGGTCCCTACGTCGCGGATTTCGCCTGCCTCACCGCCCGCCTTGTGATTGAACTCGATGGCGGCCACCACAACGAGGACGCGCAAGTCCGGCGCGATGCGCGACGCACGCAATTTCTCGAGCGGGAAGGCTTCCGCGTCCTGCGGTTCTGGAACCATCAGGTGATGCGTGAACTTGCCTCGGTGCTGGACACGATCCACCAAGCCGTGTTTTTGGGGAGCGAGCCGGAGGCGCACCTGACCCACCATCGGGCAAGGCGGCCTCACCCCACCCCGGGCCGCCTTGCGGCCCGACCCTCCCCCTCAAGGGGAGGGTGACGAGGCCCGCGACGAGCGAGGCCGGAAGACAGCCCATGCCCGACCTCCTTCTCGAACTGCTCTCGGAAGAAATCCCGGCCCGCATGCAGGCGGACGCCGCGGCGCACCTGAAGAAGGCCGTCACCGACGCTCTTGTCGCCCGGGGCTGCCTCTACGAGGGCGCGCGCGCCGTCGTCACGCCGCGCCGCATCGCGCTGTCGGTCCATGGCCTGCCCGTCGCCTCGCCCGACGTGAAGGAAGAGCGCAAGGGACCACGCGTCGGCGCGCCGGAGGCCGCGATCCAGGGCTTCCTGAAAGCCGCGGGGCTTGCCTCCATCGACCAGGCGACGATCCAGTCCGACCCGAAGAAGGGCGACAGCTACATCGCCGTCATCGACAAGCCCGGCCGGCCGACGCCCGACGTCATTGCCGAGATCGTGCCGGAGATCGTCCGCTCGTTCCCATGGCCGAAATCGATGCGCTGGGGCGAGGCCTCGCTGTCGACTTCGTCGCTGCGCTGGGTGCGGCCGCTGCAATCCATCGTCTGCACCTTCGGGCCGGAGACCGAGGAGCCGGCGGTCATCCCCTTCGCCATCGACGGCATCGCCTCGGGCGACGTGACGCGCGGCCACCGCTTCATGGCGCCGGCGGACATCCGCGTCAGGCGCATGGACGATTATCTCGGCAGCCTCGAGGCGGCGAAGGTCGTCGCCGACCCCGAGGAGCGCAAGCGCCGCATCCTCGACGACGCCAAGAACCTCTGCTTCGCGCAGGGGTTCGAGCTGGTCGAGGACGAGGGCCTGCTGAACGAGGTCGCCGGCCTCGTCGAATGGCCGGTCGTGCTCATGGGCACGTTCGAGGCGGACTTCCTCGCCATTCCCGACGAGGTCATCCGCGCCACCATCCGCGCCAACCAGAAGTGCTTCGTGGTCCGCGACCCGAAGACCGGGCGCCTCGCCAACCGCTTCGTGCTGACCGCCAATCTGGAAGCGGCGGATGGCGGCGCCACCATCGTCGCCGGCAACGAGCGCGTCATCCGCGCGCGGCTCTCCGACGCGCTCTATTTCTGGCAGACCGACCAGAAGCCGCTGCCGGACTTCGAGACCTTCGGCAAGCCGCTGGACCAGCGCATGGCGAAGCTCCGCGCGCTGAACGTGGTGTTCCACGAGAAGTTAGGCACTCAAGGGCAGCGCGTCGAGCGCATCAAGGCACTGGCGAAGCACATCGCGCCGCTGGTGGGCGCCGACCCTGATCTCGCCGAGCGCGCGGCGGAACTCGCCAAGGCCGACCTGATGACCGAGGTCGTCGGCGAATTCCCCGAAGTGCAGGGCCTGATGGGCCGGAAATATGCAGTTCTGCAGGGCGAGAACGAGAGCGTCGCGGCGGCCATCGAGGACCACTACAAGCCGCAGGGGCCGTCCGACCGTGTGCCGACCGACAAGGTGGCCGTGGCCGTGGCGCTCGCCGACAAGCTGGACACGCTGGTGGGCTTCTGGGCCGTCGATGAGAAGCCGACGGGGAGCAAGGACCCGTTTGCGCTGCGCAGGGCGGCGCTGGGTGTGATCAGATTGGTGGTGGAGAATGGGCTGCGGGTTCCGCTGAATTCTGCGATCGGATACGCCTATTACCGCCATCTCGGGCAGGCTGTCGGCAACCCCCTCGAATATGCCGAGTATCCTGAGGCGATCGAGACATGGTCGAAGGCAGAGAAGAAGTTTGCAGCGTTTGATGCATCGGTACTGGCACCGGTTCGAACCGGTGCCGCGGAATATCAGGCTGCCAAGCCCGGCCCCGGCAACTACTTCAATCACGACCTCCTCTCCTTCTTCCACGACCGCCTGAAAGTCCTCCTCCGCGATCAGGGCCAGCGCCATGACCTCGTCGATGCCGTGCTCGCCTCCGGCGAGGGCAATGACGACCTGCTACTCGTCGTCCGGCGCGTCGAGGCGCTCGCCGCCTTCCTGACCACCGACGACGGCCGGAACCTGCTGGCCGGCACCAAGCGCGCCATGAACATCCTCCGCATCGAGGAGAAGAAGGACGGCCGTTCCTATGACGGCGCGCCCGACCCGCACCTCGTCCATGACAAGGGCCTGCCCGAGGAGCGCGCGCTCTACAACCTGCTCCAGTCGGCAACCGCCCATGCCCGCGATCATGTCGCACGCGAGGACTATGCCGGCGCGATGAAGGCCCTCGCCGAGCTGCGTCCGGCGGTCGATGCCTTCTTCGACAAGGTGACGGTCAATGCCGAAGACCCCGCGCTGCGCGAAAACCGGCTGAAGATGCTGGCCGAACTGCGCGCGGCAACAGCGACGGTAGCGGATTTCTCGAAGATCGAGGGGTAGCGCTCCTTGGCGCGGGACGCGCGCGCGTTCCTTCTCCCCTTGCGGGAGAAGGTGGCGCCGTGAGGCGCCGGATGAGGGGTTAACCGCTGCGATGCCCCTCACCCGCCTGCTTCGCAGGCACCCTCTCCCACACGGGGAGAGGGTTTGCACGATCTCCAGCGCGCGCCTTCTATTTGCCTCACCGCGCCAGCCGCTGCTCCAGCAAGCGCCGCTCCACCGGGCCGGGATTGCCGAGCCACTGGACGAAATCCTTGTGCCGGAGCGCGGCCCAGGCCTGGCTGCCATCGGCGACGAACAGCACGAACAGCTGGTTGTCGGCGCAGTCGTGCGGCTTGCAGACATCGGTCGACAGGAAGCGCCGGCCGTCGGCCGCCACCGGCTCGGCAGGGCCTGAGACGCCGTTGCCGCCACCGCCGAACACATGAACCCAGCGGTCGATATTGCGGTTGCGGCGGAACAGGCCGTCCCAGCTTTCCTTGAAAGCCGGCCGCTTCAGCAGGTCGAACAGGTAGGGCTGGCCGCCCTGCGCCGATAGCGGCGCCAGTGCGCCGAACGTCATGATGGCGGCGACAAGGCCGGCAACGATCATCCGCATCATCTAGAAGCCCTTCCCCTCTCGCAGGATCGCCTCGGCCTCGGGCGTCGGCCGGCCCTCGCCGTCCTGCAAGACCAGCCCCGGCAGGATCGACACCGGCGCGCGCGAACCCTTGATGCCCGTCGCGATCAGCCGCACGGCGGGCGCCCCCGGCTTCGGATGGACCGGACGCAGCGTCACGCCGCCGAACCGGCCCCGCAGGGCCGCCAGCAGCGCCTCCGGCTGGTCAGCGCGGTGGATCAGCGTCACCGTGCCGCCGGGCCGCAGCACCGAGACCGCGGTGCGCAGGAAGCCGGCGAGGAGATCGTCGCCCGCCGCATGCGCCAGCCGCTTGCCCGCTGCCGGCGAGGCGCGATGGCGCGGCGTGTCGTGAAAAGGCGGATTGGTGATCACGCGGTCGATCTCGCCGACGAGAAGGCCGGCCTTCTCGCGGGGCGCGCCGCGCGCGAGCGCATCCATGACGATGACGCGGGTGCGGTTGCCATAGCCGTTGGCGGCGGCGTTCTGCTCGGCAAGGACGGCGAGAGCCGGGTCGATCTCGACCAGCGTCAGGTAGCCGACCGCCACCCGCGCGGCGAGACAGAAGGCCGCGGTGCCGACGCCGGCGCCGAGATCGAGCACCCGCTCGCCCGGCAGCGCGGGCACGGCAGCCGCCAGCAGCACGGCGTCATGGCCGGCGCGATGGCCGCGCCGCGGCTGGACAAGCTGGACACGCCCGCCGAGGACGGTGTCGGTGGTCGTTTCCTGATCCTGCGCGTCGAGGCTCATTGCCAAGCCATGGCACGGATCGCCGGCCAAGCCCATCCCCGCGCATCGCGGCCCCTGTCAGGCCGGCGGCCTCAACTCATCGCCCCAGCCGGCCTCGCGGATCAGCCGGCGGGCACGGTCGGCCTGATCCGCCGGCACCAGAATACGCAGCGGAAAGGCGACGATCCGCGCCTCGATGGCGGATATGTGCCGGTCGGCCACCAGAACGGCGATGCCCTCGGCTCCCAGCAGGGCTTCGACCGCGCCGACCAGCACCGGATCGGGGGTTCGGATGATCTCCTCCACGGCGCTTCTGCTCCCTGATGCGACTTCAGCGCCATCTTTCGCGACGCCGCGCGACTTGAGAAGGGTGCGCCGCATCCCTATTGTCCCGGTAAAATCCGTCCAATGCGGACGCATATAGTCTGGAGCATGGCGTGGCAGTCGTCGTCCCCTTCGAAAAGGAAAAGGCCTCCATCGAGGCGCTGGTCGCGGCGACCCGCGCGGACATGGAACGCGTCAACGCGATGATCCTGTCGCGCACGGGCTCCGAGGTCACCATGATCCCGGAGGTCGCGAACCACCTGATCTCGTCGGGCGGCAAGCGGCTGCGGCCCATGCTGACGCTGGCGACGGCCCAGCTCGCCGGCTACCGTGGCGAGGGCCACGTCAAGCTCGCCGCCGCCGTCGAGTTCATGCACACCGCGACGTTGCTGCACGACGACGTCGTGGACGAGAGCGACATGCGCCGGGGCAAACCCGCCGCCCGCATGGTCTGGGGCAACGAGGCCTCGGTGCTGGTCGGCGACTTCCTGCTCGGGCAGGCTTTCAAGATGATGGTCGAAGTCGGCTCGCTGCGCGCGCTCGACATCCTGTCCACCGCTGCCGCCGTGATCGCCGAGGGCGAGGTCATGCAGCTTGCGGCAGCCAAGAACACGGCGACGACCGAGGACGAATATCTCGCGGTGATCCGCGGCAAGACGGCGGAGCTCTTCGCCGCCGCCTGCGAGGTGGGTCCGGTCATCGCCGAGCGGCCGAAAGCCGAGCAGGCCGCCGCCCGTGCCTACGGCATGAATCTCGGCATCGCCTTCCAGCTCGTCGATGACGCGCTCGACTACGGCGGCAAGGCCCAGAAGCTCGGCAAGAACACCGGCGACGACTTCCGCGAGGGCAAGATCACCCTGCCCGTCGTGCTCGCCTTCCGGCGCGGCTCGGAGGCCGAGCGCGCCTTCTGGAAGAAGACGCTGGTCGAAGGCGAGATCGTCGAGGGCGACCTCGACGCCGCGATCGGCCTGATGACCAAGCACGGCGCGCTGGCCGACACGATCGAGCGCGCCCGCCACTACGGCGACATGGCCAATGACGCGCTGGCGCTGTTCCCGGACTCGGCCGTGAAGGACTCGCTGAAGCAGGCGGTCGAGTTCTGCATCGCCCGCGCCTATTGAGCCGATGGCAATGACCGGCGAGAGTTCTGGAGCGCCAGGCGCCCTCGTCCTGTTCTCGGGCGGGCAGGATTCCTCGACCTGCCTCGCCTGGGCGCTCGACCGCTTCGACCATGTCGAGACGCTCGGCTTCGACTACGGCCAGCGCCACCGCGTCGAGCTCGAATGCCGGACGGCGGTGCGCGAGGGCCTCGCGAACCTGAACCCCGCATGGCGGCAGCGGCTCGGCGAGGACCACACGGTCGGCCTCGCGGCGCTCGGCGAAATCTCGAACACCTCGCTCACCCGCGACGTTGCCATCGAGATGACCGATGCCGGCCTGCCCAACACCTTCGTTCCCGGCCGCAACATCGTCTTCCTGACCTTCGCGGCGGCGCTCGCCTACCGGCGCGGCCTGAAGCACATCGTCGCCGGCATGTGCGAGACCGACTATTCCGGCTATCCCGACTGCCGCGACGACACGATCAAGGCGCTGCAGGTGGCGCTGAACCTCGGCATGGACACGCGCTTCGTGCTCCACACGCCGCTGATGTTCATCGACAAGGCCGAGACCTGGGCCATGACCGAGCGCCTCGGCGGCGAGGCGCTGGTGGACCTCATCCGCGACGAGAGCCATTCCTGTTATCTCGGCGACCGCGCGACGAAGCACGACTGGGGCTATGGCTGCGGCACCTGCCCGGCCTGCGACCTGCGCGCCGCCGGCTGGCGGCGTTACCGGGGCGGCTGACGCCTCACCCGATCATCGTCGGCTTGATCCACCAGCCCGGATGATCAGCCGCAATGGCCTTGCCGGCTGCGGCCGCTGCCCGGCAGGTGTCGAACAGGCCGAAGACGGTCGCACCCGATCCCGACATCCGCGAGAGCCGGCAGCCGGGATCGGCGCGCAGCGCGGCCAGCGCCTCGCCGATGACGGGAGCGATGGCGAAGGCGGGCGGTTCGAGATCGTTGCGGGAGGCGTGAAGCAGCGCGGTAAGGTCGGGACGGCTGAGCACGGCTTCCCGCTCGACCATCGCTGCGGCATCGGCAGCACCGGCCGATCCGGCGGCCATCCCGAGCCTGCGGAACACGTCCGGGGTTGGAACCGAAACACGCGGGTTGACCAGCAAGGCCGGCAGCCTCGGCAGCGCGAGCACCGGCCCGAGCTCGTGGCCGACACCGCGCATCATGCGCGGTCGCGCCTCGAGACAGACCGGCACGTCGGCGCCGGTCAACCGGGCTGCCTCGAACAGCCTGGCATCGTCCGGCGCAAGACCCGAGGTCCTGGCCAGCAGCCGCAGGGCGGCAGCCGCGTCAGAGGAGCCACCGCCGAGGCCAGCCGCGACAGGCAGCCGCTTCACCAGCACGAAACGGCCCCCCGGCAGACCGGGAATGCGCTCCGAGGCGAGGCGCGCAGCCTTCAGCACGAGATTGTCGGCGGACTGTCCCGCATCGGCGGCGGTCGCGCCGCGCACGATCAGGTCGTAGCCTGCGCCGCCCGGCTCGAAACGCAACTCGTCGCCGGCCGCCGCGAAGGCGACGAGGCTTTCAAGGTCGTGATAGCCGTCCGCGCGGCGCCCGCGCACGGCGAGCGTCAGATTGACCTTGGCGGGCGCCCGTTCGACCAGCATGGCGACATGGCGGGGCTTGCGCTCCCGCCGCCTGCGGTCAGTTCGGGGCGGATTGCGGAGCCGCCTGCCCGGTCGTCGTGCGGGCAGCCGGATCGCGATCGTCGGAGAGGCCGCTGGCGATCTTCTGCAGGATGCGCGGCAGGTCGTCCGGCTCCGGCTTCAGGTCGCGGGCATGGTTCCACTGGAACTGCGCCTCGAGCTGCCGTCCCGTGCGCCAGTAGGCGTCGCCCAGATGGTCGTTGATGACCGGGTCCTCGGGGCGAAGCTCGATGGCCCGCTCCAGTTCCACCACAGCCTCTTCGTAGCGGCCCATCCGGTAGTAGGCCCAGCCGAGGCTGTCGACGATGTAGCCGTCTTCCGGCGTCAGCTCGACGGCCTTGCGGATATGGGCGAGCCCCTCTTCGAGGTTCAGCCCCTGGTCGACCCAGGAATAGCCGAGATAGTTCAGCACCTGCGCGCGGCCACGCGTGTTGCTCTCCGGGATCAGTTCCAGCGCCCGCTTCAGGTCGGCTTCCGCCTTCGACCACTGCTTGGTGCGCTCGTAGGCGATGCCGCGGAAGTAGAAATAGACCCAGTGCTGCGAGGTCGGCGTCGGGATCAGCGCCAGCGCGCGCGAATAGGCCTCGGCCGCCTCAGCGAACTGCTTGCGACCGCGCAGGACGTTGCCGAGCGCCTGGATCGCCTCCAGATCGTTCGGATATTTGGCCGTCAGGTCCTGCAGCGCCTTCCGCGCCTCGTCGGTGCGCTCCATCTGATCGAGGTTCAGGGCCCGCTGGATCTGCGCGTTGCGATAGAGCGGCGAGGATTCCGGCATGGCGTCGAAGACCGTGATGGCCCGGCCCGGAACCTTCAGGAACTCGTAGAGGTCGGCGAGCGACAGGATCGCGAGGTCGTGCTGCGGGTCGAGCCAGCGCGCGAGTTGGAGATAGATCAGCGCGAGATCCTCGCCGCCCTGCCGGGACAGCGCCGAGCCGAGCCCGTAGAGCACCTCGGCGGCGCCGGTCTGGGGCGTACGCACCAGCATCGGCAGCGTACCGCCGTCCGCGCCGAGCCGGCGCTGCGCGTCGGCGATGATCGGGTGGCCGGGAATGACCTTGTCATAGGCCGCGAAAATCTGCCGCGCCTCGTCGGCCGACTTGGCGCGCGAGGCCCAGCGTCCATAGGCATCGACGATGCGCAGGATGGTCGGATCCTGCTTGTAGGCCTCCTGCAGCCGGGCGCCTGCATCGGTGCGCCGCCCGGCGGCGTCGAGAATGAGGCCGGCGTGGAAGTTCTTGAACAGGGCGTACCAGTCCGCGCCGGTCAGCCGGTCGATCGCGGCGACGCCCGCATTGGCATCGCCGGAACCGAGCTGCGACCAGCCGACCAGCAGCGCCGAGGTCAGGTCCGCGCCGGCGCGCGGGGCGGAGTTGAGATGGTTGCGCGCAGCCTGATACTGGCGTGCCTTCATCGCCCGCATCGCAAGGGCGAGACGCGCCAGACGGTGGCCGCGATCGATCTGGATCAGGCGCTCTGCGAGCGGAACCGCCTCGTCGATATTGCCGTCCGCAAGGGTCGTGACGAAGGCCCGCTCGAGAATCTCGTTGTTGCGGGGGTCCTGCCGCAAGGCGGCCCGCCAGTAGACCGAGGCGGTGGCCGTGTCGCGCACGGTGGCGGCAAGGCGGGCGGCGAGCACGTTGCCATAGACCGAAGCGCGCAGCGCGTCGCGGAAGGTCGGTGTCGCACCAAGCGGCTGGAACGTGGCATTGCGCCCCTGGGCCATCGCGGCGGTCGCCGTGACAAGCCCGGCAGCGAGCGCGAAAGCCCGCAAAACGATGTTGAACGTCACTATCGGTCTCTCGTCATCCCGAGGGGAAGGGTCCGCTGAGGAAGGGCCGGCATGGGGCGGAAACGCCCGCTCCGCATGCAGCCGGCCATCCGGTCACCATGCCCGCGAACCCGGTGATCCGCAAGGCGACCATCGCCCCCGACTTGGGCAAGGCCGTGGCAGGATCGGCGTTTCGCGGCCTCGTCCGGCGCGCCGGGGCTTGAAGCCCGCCGCGGCGCGGATTAGCAGGGGCCCGCTGGCGCCCGGCCCAGCAGGAGACCTGCCTGATGGCCCAGCCAGCCAGCCCCGCCGACGACCTCATCACCGTGCGCGACCTGCTGCGCTACGGCGTTTCACGCTTCTCGGCGGCGAAGCTCACCTTCGGCCATGGCACCACCACGGCGCTGGACGAGGCCGCCTTCATGATCCTCGAAGGCCTGTCGCTGCCCATCGACGACCTCGCGCCCTGGCTGGAAGCGCGCCTGACCCGCGCCGAACGCGAGAAAGTGATCGGCCTCATCGACGCGCGGGTCTCGACCCGCAAGCCGGCGCCCTACCTGCTCGGCCGCGCCTATATCCAGGGCATTCCGTTCCGGGTCGACGAGCGGGTCATCATCCCGCGCTCCTATCTCGGCGAGCTGATGATGACCGGAGGGCTGGAACAGGACGGCCTCGGCCCGGTTCCCGAACCCTATGCGGTGGCCCGCGCCCTCGACCTCTGCACCGGGTCAGGCTGTCTCGCGATCCTCGCGGCCATGGCCTATCCGAACGCCACGGTCGATGCCGTGGACCTCTCCCGCGATGCGCTGGAAGTGGCGAAGCTGAACGTCGCCGACCACGGCATGCAGGATCGGGTATTCCTGCTCGCGGGCGACCTGTTCGGTCCGGTGGCGGGGCGCCGCTACGACCTCATCATCGCCAACCCGCCCTATGTCGCGAAGGCCGAGGTCGACGCCTTTCCGGCGGAATATCGCGCCGAACCGGTCATGGCCCATCTCGGCGGCGCGGATGGTTTCGACATCGTCCGCCGCATCCTCGACGAGGCCGGCAATCACCTCACTGCGCGCGGCGGCATTCTCTGCGAGATCGGAACGGGCCGCGACATCCTCGAGGCGGAATACGACCTGCCCTTCCTCTGGCTCGATTCGGAGGAGAGCGAGGGCGAGGTGTTCTGGCTGTCGGCGCGCGATCTCGGGCAGCGGGTCTAGGGTTCAGTCCGCGGCGAGCCGCGCCAGCGCCTCGCCCTCCAGCCGGTAGAAGATCGCCGGCCTGACCTTCATGCCGAGGCGCTCGTAGAAGCGCTGCGCGCCGGCATTGCCAGGCTCGGCCGTCAGGTCGATCCGCCTGATGCCCTTCGCCGCCGCGAACCGGGCCAGGAACCGCATCATCGCCTCGCCAGTGCCGAAGCTGCGCGCCTCCTCGGCGACGAACAGGTCCTTCAGGAACAAGAGTCCGCCAAGCCGCCGGCCCGGATGGATCAGCGCGAAGAAGGCGATGCCGACAGGTTCCGAGCCATGAAAGGCAAGCGCAACCTGCGTCCCCAGCTGCCGATCCGCCCGGATGCGCTCCATCAGCGCGACGACGTCGGCAGAGGCATCCGGCTCATCGCCGGGGCGATAGAACCGGTCCATCGCCTGGTTCATCGCGGCGATGGCGTCATGGTCGTCAGGACCTGCAATGCGGATCGTCAGCCCGTCCGCCATGCCAGCTCCGTTCAGCGCGAGAACTTCTTGTACTGGATGCGCTTCGGAATGGTCGAATCGATGCCGAGGCGACGCTTCTTGTCCTCCTCGTAGTCCTGGAAATTGCCCTCGAACCACTCGACATGGCTGTCGCCCTCGAAGGCGAGGATGTGGGTCGCGATGCGGTCGAGGAACATGCGGTCGTGGCTGATGATAACGGCGCAGCCGGCATAGTCCTCGAGCGCCTCTTCGAGCGCGCGCAGGGTGTCGACGTCGAGGTCGTTGGTCGGCTCGTCGAGCAGCAGGACGTTGGCTCCGCGCTGCAGGATCTTGGCGAGATGCACGCGGTTGCGCTCGCCGCCCGAGAGCTGGCCGACCTTCTTCTGCTGGTCGCCGCCTTTGAAGTTGAAGGCGCCGCAATAGGCGCGGGCGTTGATCTCGCGCTTGCCGAGATAGAGGATCTCGTTGCCGCCGGAGATTTCCTCGTAAACCGTCTTGCCGTCGGCCAGCGCGTCGCGCGACTGGTCGACATAGCCGAGCTTGACGTTGTCGGCGATGACGATCTCGCCGGCATCGGGCTGCTCCTGTCCGGCGATCATGCGGAACAGGGTGGTCTTGCCGGCGCCGTTCGGGCCGATGATCCCGACGATGCCGCCGGGCGGCAGACGGAACGACAGGTCATCGATCAGGAGCTTGTCGCCGAAGGCCTTCGACAGTTCCTTGAACTCGATGACGTTGTTGCCGAGCCGCTCGGCGATCGGAATGATGATCTGCGCCGTGGTCGGACCGGCCTCGGCGGCCTTCTTCACGAGGTCGTCGTAGCGCTGGATGCGCGCCTTGTTCTTGGCCTGACGCGCCTTCGGCGAGGAGCCCATCCACTCGGCCTCGCGGGCCAGCGTCTTCAGGCGCGTCTCTTCCTCGCGGCCTTCCTGAATCAGCCGCTTCTGCTTCTGCTGGAGCCACGAGGAATAGTTGCCCTCGTAGGGAATGCCCTTGCCGCGGTCGAGTTCGAGGATCCAGCCCGTCACATTGTCGAGGAAATAGCGGTCGTGGGTGACGATCAGGATCGCGCCGGGATAGCTGCGCAGGTGGCCTTCCAGCCAGGCAGTGGTCTCGGCGTCGAGGTGGTTGGTCGGCTCGTCGAGGAGGAGCACTTCCGGCTGGTCGAGCAGCAGGCGGCAGAGCGCGACGCGGCGCTTCTCGCCGCCCGACAGCTTGTCCACGGCCCAGTCGTCCGGCGGGCAGATCAGCGCGTCCATGGCCTGGTCGACCTGGCTGTCGAGATCCCACAGGCCCTTGGCCTCGATCTCGTCCTGGAGCTTCGCCATCTCGTCGGCGGTCTCGTCCGAATAGTTCATGGCGAGTTCGTTGTAGCGGTCGAGGATCGCCTTCTTGGCGGCGACGCCGAGCATGACGTTCTCGCGGACCGTCAGATTGGCGTCGAGCTGCGGCTCCTGCGGCAGGTAGCCGACGCGCACGCCGTCAGCGGCCCAGGCCTCGCCGGTATATTCCTTGTCGGTGCCGGCCATGATGCGCAGCAGGGTGGACTTACCCGCGCCGTTGACGCCGAGCACGCCGATCTTGGCGTCCGGGTAGAAGGAGAGGTGGACGTTCTCCAGCACCTTCTTGCCGTTCGGATAGGCCTTGGTCAGGCCGGACATGTGATAGGCGAACTGGCGGGCCATGGGGTCGCGCCTCCTGAGGGAACTGGCGTATCGCTGGGGTTGGCCGCGAGATAGCGGGCGCGGGACGCCGCTGCAAGCCGGGCCCCGCGATTTGCTGGCATTCTGCCCGGAATATACCCAAGGTGACCCTGCGACACGCTGCGGCAACAATGGCTGGGGAATGTGCGCTCTGGGGCCGCAAGAGCCCCGATCCGACGGGAGTCTTTCATGACCATGCTTCGTTGCGCGGCGGCCGCCGCCATTCTGGTCGCCGGCGTCGCGACCGCTGGAGCCCAGCAGATCACCGGCCGCTATCAGGTGATCGGCGACAACGGCAACGGCACCGGCTATCGCGGCGTCGCCGAGATCTCCGGCACCGCCGGCGGCAATTGCGCGATCCGCTGGGCCATCGTGAACACGCCGCCGACGCAGGGGTTCTGCATGCGGCAGGGCAATGTGCTTTCCGCCGCCTATCGGCTCGGCAATTCCATCGGCCTCGTCGTCTATCGTCTGAACGACGACGGCACGCTCGACGGCACCTGGACCATTGCCGGGCAGGAAGGCGTCGGCAAGGAGCGGCTGGTTCCCCAGCGCTGACCTGCCTGGGCTGGCGACGCGCGGTCCAGGCCGCGCTGCCTCTGCCTCAGCGGAGTTCCGCCAGGAAGGCGCGGAGCAGGTCGCTGACCTCCTCCGCCCGCTCCTGCTGGATCCAGTGGCCGGCTCCGTCGAGGACGTGGACGCCCCGGCAGCCCGGCAGCGTCCGGGGGAAGGCGTCGATCTGCGCCTTCGACGCGGGGAAATGCATCACTCCGTCATTCGCCCCTGCAATGAACAGCGAAGGCTGCCGGATCGGCTGGCCGCGCCATGGCGCCATCAGCGCGGCGTTGCGGCGCAGGCAGCGGTACCAGTTGAGGCCGCCCCGGAAGCCCGATTGCCGGAACTGCTCGGCCATGTAGGCCATGTGCCCGTCGGACAGCCAGTCGGGCAGAACGCCGGGCGGATCGGTATTGTCGAGGATGCCGCCGCCGCTCTTCATGCGGATCATCGACTTGCGGCGGTCGGTCCGGTGGCCGAACCCGTCCTGATAGATGCGATGCAGGCTCTCGCGCGGATTGCGGTCGAGCTCGGCGTCGGCGACGCCCGGCGCCTGGAAATACTGGATGTAGAAGTCGCGGATGCCGAGCTTTTCGAGCGAGGTCAGCATGTCGGTATAGCCCGGCGGGGTCCACGGCACGCTCATGCCGACGACGGCCGGGAAGATGTCCGGCCGCAGCAGCGCGCAGTGCCAGGCGACGGGAGCGCCCCAGTCGTGGCCGACGATCACGGCGCTCTCCGCGCCCAGCGCCTTCACCAGTTCGACCTGATCGGCGACAAGGTCGAGGATCGAATAGCGCTCGATCTCGGCCGGCGCCTCGGTGCCGCCATAGCCGCGCATGTCGGGCGCCACGGCCCGGTAGCCGGCGGCCGCCAGCGCCGCCATCTGGTGCCGCCACGACGCCCAGCCTTCGGGCCAGCCATGGGTGAACAGGACCAGCGGCCCCTCGCCGATTTCGGCATAGCGGATGGCGATGCCGTTGGCCTTGATGGTCTTGAGCGCGATGGCGGGATCGTGGTGGTCGCCGGACATGCATGAGCCCCCGAGGAACGCCGACCCTGCCGGAACGGCTTCCGGTTGAACACCCTGACGGGAGGCGCATATGCCCTGCGGCGACAAGTCGTGCCGCGCGATAGCGCTCCCGACACCAACGTCTATCCGAAGCGCGGCCCGGCGCTCCGCCTCGGCGAGGAAGGCGGCCGAAACGCGCAAGCGCAACCGGAGCGCGAAGGCGGGCGCCTGACCGGCCGCCAACACGTCGCCCCTCGGCCAAAGGACAGAGATACCGCGGTTGAGACAGGCGGCCGGGCGCCGTTGACTCGCGCCGCCAGCTCATCTTGACTGATCGAACAGTCAGATGATTGGACCGGATGACGACGAACCTCGCCACTGCCCGCGCCAAAGCGACGTCGAAGGAAGAGATCCTCGACGCGGCGGAGCGCCTGTTCGCCAAATCCGGCTTCGACGGCACGAGCATGCGCGAGATCGCGCAGGAAGCGGGCGTCGCGCAGGCGCTGCTCCACTACCATTTCAAGACCAAGGAAGGCCTGTTCGAGGCCATGTTCTCGCGCCGCTCCGGCGCGATCAACCGCATCCGCCTCGCCCGGCTCGACGCCATGATCGCGCGCGGCACGCCGACGCTCGAGGAGATCGTCGATTCGCTGCTCCGCCCGACCATCGAGGCTGGCCATGATCCCTCGCGCGGCGGCTCGACCTTCGCCAGCCTCATCCTGGTCATGGGCGCCTCGAACCTCGACTGGCAGAAGGGCCTGATCTCCGCGAGCTACGACGCCATGGCCAAGCGCTACATCGCGGCGCTGCGCCTCGCCCTGCCGGAACTGACCCCGGCCAATGCCACCTGGGGCTACCTGTTCATCATCGGCGCGGCGCTGACCCAGATGTCGCCGACCGGCCGCGCCGATCGCCTGTCGGACGGCGAGACCACCGACAGCAACACCGAAACCATGCTCTCGCGCGCAGTCGCCTTCGCGGCGGCCGGCATGCGGGGGCTTGCCGCAAGGCCTGACCCGGACACGACGCCCGGTCGGGCCTGATCCATCCAGAGAACCGGACGCAAAGATCCGGGCACAGAATCATTCACACGAGAGGACGACGTCCATGACTGAACTCACCCGCCGCGGCTTCGCCGCCGGCATCGCGGCCGGCTCGACCCTGATCGCTGCCCCGGCTCTCGCCCAGGCACCGACCAAGATCACCATCGGCTATACCGCCGTCTCCGACTTCACCTCGGCCTTCGTGGCCAGGGAAGAAGGCTATTTCGCCAAGCGCGGCCTCGACGCGACGCTCCAGCTGATCGCGCTGAACTCCAACATCCCCGCCGCCATGCAGGCCGGCTCCGTGCAGGTCGGCGGCCCGACGCCCTCGGTCATGCTGCAGGCCAATGACGGCGGCCTCGATCTCGTCGCGGTGGCGGGCGGCTCGTTCACCCACAAGGACGTCGCGAACTACGGTTTCGTGGAGAAGACCGGCGCCGGCATCACCGATGCCAAGAGCGCCGAGGGCAAGCGCATCGGCGTGCCCGGCATGAACGCCTTCCTCCACGTGCTGTTCCGCAAGTGGATGAGCGAGAAGGGCGGCGACTGGAAGAAGGTGACCTTCGTCGAGACCCCCTTCCCGCAGATGGCCGACATCCTGCGCGGCGGCTCGGTCGACGGCCTCGTCACCGGCTCGCCGATCATGGAGCGCATCGTCCAGACCAATGTCGGCCGCGTGGTGTCCTACTTCCACAACGAACTGCCGGCCGGCCTGCCCGCGATCCTCTATTCGACGACGCGTGCCTGGGCGACCGCAAATCCCGGGCCGCTGAAGGCGTTCCGCGAGGGCCTCGCCGAAGGCAATGCCTTCGTCAACGACAAGGCCAACGACGCAAAGGTGCGCCAGATCATCGGCAAGTACATCCCCCTGCCGCCGGCCGTGCTCGCCAACGCGATCATCTCGTTCCAGAAGCCGACCATCACGGTGGAAGAGGTGAACTACTGGATCAACATCATGAAGGAGCAGGACATGCTGCGCGGCAATCCCGTCGCGGCCAACGTCGTCCTGCCGTGAGAGAGAGCGAGATGCTTGCCCGACCGCCTGAACCTGCCATCGCCTTCGACGCCATCCGCGTCGATCTCGGCGGCAAGACGATCCTCACCGACATCACGCTGGACGTGAAGCCGGGCGAGTTCATCTGCGTGATGGGCCCGTCGGGCTGCGGCAAGACCACCTTGCTGCGTGTCGTCGCGGGGCTCGTCCAGGCGAGCGCGGGCAAGCTCTCGCTGTTCGGCAAGCCGGTCCAGGGGCCGAGCCGCAAGGTGTCCGTGGTCTTCCAGGACTACGGACGCGCCCTGCTGCCGTGGCGCGATGCGGCGGGCAACGTCGCATTGGCCCTGGAGGCGGCCGGCATGCCCCGGGCCGAGCAGCGCCCGCTCATCGAGACGCTGCTCGCCAAGGTCGGCCTCAAGGACCACGCCCACAAGTTTCCGGGACAGCTCTCGGGCGGCATGCAGCAGCGCCTGCAGATCGCCCGCTGCCTCGCGCAGGACCCGGAAATCCTGCTGATGGACGAGCCCTTCGGCGCGCTCGACGCCATGACCCGCCAGCAATTGCAGGACGAGGTTCTGGCGCTCGCCGCCGAGCGCAACACCACGGTCTTCTTCGTCACCCACGACCTCGAGGAAGCCCTCTATCTCGGCGACCGCGTGGTGGCGCTCCTGCCCAATCCGGGCCGGCTCGCGCGCATCGTCGACGTGCCGCTGGCGCGACCGCGCAACCAGCTCGCAACGCGCGAGCATCCCGACTTCCTCGCGATGCGCCGCGACCTGTTCGACATGATGCACGAGACGCACTGATGAGGCTGGCGAAAGCAGCGGCCCTGCCGCTTCTCCTCATCGTCGGCGCGGAGCTCTGGTTCCGCGGGCCCGGCGCGGGATCGGAGAGCCTCGCGGCCCCCTCCGCCGCCTTCGCCGCGATCGTCGAGGCGCTCGGCGACGGCACGCTGGTCACCGCGACGCGCCAGACGCTCACCGCCGCCCTCGGCGGGCTCGCCATCGGCGCGAGCGCCGGCCTCGTCCTCGGCTTCCTTATCGGCCTGTCCAAGACGGCCATCGCGCTGTCGACGCCCTCGGTCGAACTGTTTCGGCCGATCCCGTCCGTGGCGCTGATTCCGCTGGCCATGCTGGTCTTCGGCTTCGGCTACGGCTTCGAGATGTCGATCGTCGCCTTCGCCACCTTCTGGCCCTGCCTGATCCTCGCGCAGGCGGCGGCCTCGCAGATCGAGCCGCGGCTGATGGAAGTCTCGCGCGTCATCGGCCTGTCCTCGACGCAGCGCCTGTTCAAGATCGTCCTGCCGGCCGCCATGCCGCGCATCTTCGTCGCGCTCAGGCTCGCCGCCGGCTTCGCGCTGGTCGTGGCTGTGACGGTGGAGATCGCCGCCAATCCGCAAGGGCTCGGCTACATGCTGATGATCGCCCAGCAGTCGCTGCGCCCGGAGCTGATGCTCGGCTCGCTGATCTGGATCGGCCTGATCGGCTGGGGCGTCAATGCCGGGCTGAACGCCCTCCAGGGCCGGCTGTTCCGGCACCAGCAGGTCGCGGGAGGCAAGCCGTGACCTTGCGCAACCCCATCGTCTTCATCGGCTCCATCGCCGTCGTCTTCGCCATCCTGTTCCTGTGGTGGCTCGCCTCCGTCACCGGCACGGTGTCGCGCGCCTTCGTGCCCAACCCGTTCGACGCCTGGGCGGCGCTCGTGCGCGGCTTCTCGCGCGGCGACCTCCTGCCGCAGACCATCGGAACGGTCGGCCGCATGCTGCAGGGCTGGCTGCTCGCCAGCCTCATCGGCGTGGTCCTCGGCGCGGCCATCGGCCTGTCGCGGACCGCCCGCGACTATCTCCAGCCGACGCTGGAATTCCTCCGGCCCCTGCCCGCCTCGGCGATCATCCCGGTCGCCATCGCGCTGATGGGCCTGTCGCCGGGCATGGCGCTGACGGTGGTCGCCTTCGGCTCGCTCTGGCCGACCCTGCTCGGCACGATCCACGGCTTCGCCGCCGTCGAGCCGCGGCTGAAGGAGGTGGCGCGCTGCCTGCAGATGTCGGGACCAGCCTTCGCCTGGAAGATCGGCCTGCCTAACGCCATGCCGGACATCCTCGCGGGCATGCGCCTGTCGATGACCGTGGCGCTGATCCTCGCGATCATCTGCGAGATGCTGGCCTCGCAGGCCGGCCTCGGCACCGCGATCCTGCTCGCCGCGCGCGCCTTCCAGTCGTCGGAACTGTTCGCGGGCATCGCGCTGCTCGGCGCCATCGGCCTCGTCTCGAACCTGGCGCTGCGCGCCGTCGAAATCCGGGCGCTCGCCTGGCAGAACTCGCATTGAAGGAGGATAAGCCCATGCCGCGCCGGATCGTCGACCTGTCCGTGTCGCTGAGAGCCGATATCGCCTCCGACCCGCCGGGCGCCCTGCCCTCGATCACCTATGTCGACCACAAGGCCTCGGTCGACAGCATCCTGCAGTTCTTCCCCGGCCTGACGCGGGACCAGTTGCCGGGCGGCGACGGCTGGGCGGTGGAGCAGCTGAACATCTCCACCCACAACGGCACCCACCTCGACGCGCCCTACCACTTCCACTCGACGACCGATGACGGCAAGCCCGCCTGGACCATCGACGAGATGCCGCTCGACTGGTGCTTCCAGCGCGGCGTGAAGCTCGATTTCCGGCACCTCCCCGACGGCTATGTCGCCACCGCCGCCGACGTCGAGGCGGAGCTGAAGCGCGCCGGTGTGACGCTCCAGCCGCTCGACATCGTGGTGGTCAACACCGCCGCCGGCGCCCGCTACGGCCAGCCGGACTATGTCGGGCGCGGCTGCGGCATGGGCCGCGAGGCGACGCTCTGGCTGACCGAGCGCGGCGTCCGGATCACCGGCACCGATGCCTGGAGCTGGGACGCGCCATTCATCCACACCGCGAAGAAATTCGCCGAAACCGGCGATGCCGGCCTGATCTGGGAAGGCCATCGCGCCGGCATGGTTCGCGCCTACGGCCATATCGAGAAGCTGACCAATCTCGATCAGCTCCCGGCCACCGGCTTCATGATCTCCTGCTTCCCCTACAAGATCCACAAGGCTTCGGCCGGCTTCTGCCGGGCCGTGGCGATCTTCGAGGACTGACGCAGAGACCGACCCGGCGGAGGGCTTTCGCCGCCGGGTCCGGCGCCCCCCGCGCGGCGACTGACCTTCATCCCGACCGATACCGCGAAGCGCCGGAAGAGCGCCCGACCGCTCACGAGGAAACATGCCCGCCAATCCCCTCGACGGCTTCGTCGTCGACCGCACCCAGATCGGCTATGTCGGCGAGGGCCTGCAGCGGCCCGAATGCATCCTGGCCGAACGCGACGGCTCGCTCTGGGCGGCGGACGCCCGCGGCGGCGTCGTCCACATCAGGCCGGACGGCAGCCAGGAACTGATCACCCAGAACGATCCCGGCGCCTTCGCCGGCGCCAAGGACGACGCGACGCGCTTCACCGTCGGCACGCTGCCGAACGGCCTCGCCTTCGCCCGCAACGGCGACATCGTCATCTCCAACTTCGGCACCGACCGGCTGGAGATCATGGAACGCAAGACGGGCCGCACGACGGTGCTGGCCGACACGCTCGACGGCAAGCCGATCGGCAAGGTCAATTTCGTCCTGCGCGACAGCAGGGATCGCCTCTGGCTGACCATCTCCACCCGCATCGTCAACTGGATGGAGGCGGTCTCGCCGAACATCGTCGACGGCTACATCGCCCTCTACGAGAACGGCAGGCTGCGCGTCGTCGCCGACGACATCGCCTTCACCAACGAGATCCGCTTCGACGCCAACGAGGAATGGCTCTACGTCGTCGAGACCTGCGGGCCGAAGATCACCCGCTTCCGTGCCGCGCCGGACGGCTCGCTGTCGGACCGCCAGACCTTCGGGCCGGAGGACCACGGGGCGCCGATCGACGGCATCGCCTTCGACGCCCACGGCAATCTGTGGGGCACGCACGTGATGATGGACCGCATCTTCGCGATCACGCCCGAGGGCGAGCTGCGCATCATCCTCGACGACCATGATCCCTGGACCAGTCGCGTCCTGATGAAGGAGTTCCGCGCGGGCGGCGCGTCCACCGAGGCCATGCTCGCTGCGGGCGGGCGCATCGCGCCATGGTTCGCTTCCATCACCTTCGGCGGAGAGGACCTCAGGACCGTCTATATCGGATCGCTGCGCGGCACCCGCATCCCGTTCTTCCGCTCGCCGGTCGCGGGCCTGCCAATGGTCCACTGGAACGAGCGCTAGGGCACTCCCGCCGCATTGCCGAACGCGTCAGGGCCGCGACCGCGACTCGCCCCAGGACACAAACCTGGCCTCCGCCGAACGTCGGAGGCCGGCGCCGGACTGACCGCAACAGATTTCGGCTAGCGGAATGATATTTCACGAATTTTGAACTTCGCCCTCGGCCCGAATTTGTGGCGCTTCGGGCACCTCTCGGCAAAACAACGGATAATTCGCGTCCAGGCGGCATTGCGACGCTGCACGTAATCTGCTCACACTGATGCCAACGACAATTGGCCGCGTCCGCAAGAGGCGACGCAACAAGCGAACGGCCTTCCAGGGAGAAGACTGCCGATGACGTCCGTTGGCACGGCGGAGGCATATCCAGAATCCGATTCCGGGCCGCTGCTCGCAGTCAAGAATATCTGCGTCAGGTTCGGCGGCATCATTGCGCTGAATGGCATTTCATTCGATGTGATGCGCGGTGACGTGGTCGGCCTGATCGGCCCGAACGGCGCCGGCAAGACGACGCTGTTCAACTGCCTCAGCCGCCTCTACATCCCCAATGAGGGCGACATCCTGTTCGAGGGGCGCTCGATCATGAACGCCCCCCGCCACGCCATCGCGGCGATCGGCATGGGCCGGACGTTCCAGAACGTCGCGCTGTTCGACCACATGTCCGTCCTCGACAACGTCAAGGTCGGCTGCCACAGCCAGACCAGCGCCGGCTTCCTCGCCAGCATTCTCAGGCTGAACGGCGTCGGCGCGGAGGAGAAGGCGATCGCCGACCGGGCGCGCGAGCTCATCGCCTTCATGGACATCGAGCCCTTCGCCAACATGCCGGCAGGCCCTCTGCCCTTCCCGATCCGCAAGCGCGTCGAACTCGCCCGGGCGCTCGCGGCGCGGCCCAAGCTGCTGCTGCTCGACGAACCGGCCGCCGGCCTCAACCACGACGAGATCGAGGTGCTCAAGGAGCAGATCCGCCGCGTGCGCGATGTGCAGAAGGTCACGACCCTGCTGGTCGAGCATCACATGAGCCTGGTCATGTCGGTTTCGGACAAGGTGGTCGCCATCGACTTCGGCAAGAAGATCGCCGACGGGACGCCGGCCGAGGTGCAACGCGACCCCGAGGTCATCCGGGCCTATCTCGGAACGGGGGCCTGACCGATGACGGCACTGCTCGAGATCGGCGGCCTCAAGGCCTATTACGGCGCGACGCAGGCCCTGCACGGCCTCGCCTTCTCGCTGGACAAGGGCGGCATCACCACGCTGCTCGGCGCCAACGGCGCCGGCAAGACGACGACGCTGCGCGCGATCTGCGGCATGGTCCGGCGCGAGGGCACGATCCGCTTCGACGGCCAGCCCATCGACACGATGGCGACCGAGGACATCGTCCGCCTCGGCGTCGCCCACGTGCCCGAGGGACGCGGCACCTTCGTCGGCCTGTCGGTCGAGGAGAACCTCAAGATCGCCTCCTACGGACGGCGCGACAAGACGCACGTCCCGCGCGACCTGGAACTGGTCTTCACCTACTTCCCGCGCCTCAAGGAGCGCATCCACCAGCAGGCCGGAACGCTGTCGGGCGGCGAGCAGCAGATGCTCGCCATCGCCCGCGCGCTGATGCTGGGCCCGCGCCTCATGCTGCTGGACGAGCCCTCATTCGGGCTCGCGCCGCTGATCGTGCAGGAAATCTTCCACATCATGCGCCGGATCAACGAGGAGGAAGGCGTGTCGATGCTGCTGGTCGAGCAGAACGCCGCGCTCGCCCTCGATCTCGCCGACAATGCCTACGTGCTGGAGACCGGCAACGTCGTCATGGCGGGGCCGGCCGCCGATATCCGGAACGACGAGGGCATCCGCAAGTCCTACCTGGGCTACTGACGGACGAGCCGCACAAGCAGCGACGGCCGGACCAACCGGCCGCGAGGGAACGGTCGAAGAGGAACTGGCATGGAACAACTGATCCAGCAGATCGCATCGGGCCTCGCCTCGGGGGCCATCTATGCGCTGCTCGCCCTGGCCCTCGTGATGATCTTCACGGCCACCGACCATCTCAACTTCGCCCAGGGCGAGATGGCGATGTTCTCGACCTATGTCTGCTGGCAGCTGATCCAGCTCGGCGTACCGTTCTGGCCGGCGCTCGGCCTGACCATCGTCTTCTCCTTCATCCTCGGCCTCAGCATCGAGAGGATCATTCTGAGGCCGCTCCACGGCTCGCCGATCCTGTCCATCGTCGTGGTCTTCATCGGGCTTCTCGCCATCTTCCACTCGCTGGCGGGCAGCATCTGGAGCCATACGATCAAGACCTTCCCCTCGCCGTTTCCGAACGTCTCGTTCGCCGGCTCCGGCTATATCGGCGCGCACCAGATCGGCATGATCGCGGTCTCGCTGATCATGCTGTTCGCGCTGTTCGCCTTCTTCCGCTTCACGCCGCTGGGCCTCGCCATGCGCGCGGCGGCGCAGAACCCCGTCTCGGCCCGCCTGGTCGGTGTCAGAGTGGACTGGATGCTGGCGCTTGGCTGGGGGCTTGCCGCCTCCATCGGCGCCGTCGCGGGCGCGATGGTCGCGCCCGTCGTCTATCTCGAGCCGAACATGATGGCGTCCATCCTGCTCTACGGCTTTGCCGGCGCGCTGGTCGGCGGCATTTCGAGTCCCGGCGGCGCGGTGTTCGGCGGCTTCCTCGTCGGGGTTCTGGAGAACCTCGTCGCCTATTTCGGCAATCTCACCGAGAAGGCCTTCGGCATCTACATCGTCGGCAACGGCGAGAAGCTGACGGTCGCGCTCATCATTGTCATCGCCATCCTGACGCTGAAGCCCGCCGGGCTGTTCGGCAGGACGACCGTGAAGAGGGTGTGAGCCATGACCGCCATCACCTCGGCCGCCCCGATGACCGACGATCCCCGCCGCAGCCTCGGCAGCTACGCCATGATCGGCCTCCTCGTGCTGGCGGCGGCCCTGCCCTTCCTCGTCGGCAAGTCCGGCTGGATCAGCAACTTCACCTTCCTCCAGCTGAGCCTGATGATCGTCTATGCGATCGCCGTGCTCGGGCTGAACCTGCTGACCGGCTTCAACGGCCAGATTTCGCTCGGCCACGGCGCCTTCTTCGCGGTGGGCGCCTACACGGCCGCGATCCTCATCGACCAGTATTCGGTCAATGCCTGGCTGACGCTGCCGATCGCGGCGATCCTCTGCTTCGTCATCGGCTACCTGTTCGGCCTGCCGGCCCTGCGCCTTGAGGGGCACTATCTGGCGCTCGCGACCTTCGGCCTCGCCATCGCCGTGCCGCAGATGCTGAAGTATCGCCACCTGGAGCCGTTCACCAACGGCGTCATGGGCATCAACCTGATCAAGCCCGACCCGCCCTTCGGCCTGCCGCTGTCGTCGGACCAGTGGATGTATCTCGCCGTGCTCGTGGTCGCCGTCTTCATGTTCTGGATGGCGCGCAACCTGCTGAACTCGCGCCCGGGCCGCGCCATGACCGCCATCCGCGACCACACCATGGCCGCCGGCACCATGGGCATCGACACCTCCCGCTACAAGGCGACGGTGTTCGGCATATCCGCGCTCTATGTCGGCGTGGCCGGCGCGCTGCACGCCATCATCTTCGAATTCGTCTCGCCCGACAGTTTCCGCTTCGAGCTGTCCATCGCCATTCTCGTCGGCGCGGTGGTCGGCGGCGTCGCCTCGCTGCCCGGCGCCGTCATCGGCGGCATTTTCGTCCAATTTATCGAGAAATATGCCGATGCGATGACCAAGAAGATCAGCCAGGCCATCCACCTGCCGCTCGAACTGCAACCCTGGACGCTCTACGGCCTCACGCTCATCGTCCTGATCTACGTCATGCCCGGCGGCATTGCCGGCGGCCTCGCCATGCTCTGGGCGAAAATCAAACCGCGACAGGGAGGCTGATCCTTCCGCCGGACTTTCGACAACAGTGCATCCAGACACTGGACCAAACGGGGTCTCAAACACCCGCACATCTTCGGAGGAAACGACATGACCCATATCAAGCGCAGAACAGTACTCGCAGGGCTCGGCGCCTTTGCCGTCACGCCCGTCTTCGCCCCCGCCATCGCCCAGAAGCGCTACGACGAGGGCGCCAGCGACAGCGAGATCAAGATCGGCAACATCATGCCCTATTCGGGCAATGCCTCGGCCTACGGCGTCATCGGCCGCACGTCCGAGGCTGTCATGAAGATGGTCAACGAAAACGGCGGGCTGAACGGCCGCAAGATCAACTTCATCACCTATGACGACGGCTACTCGCCGCCCAAGGCGGTCGAAATGGTCCGCAAGCTGGTCGAGGAGGACAAGGTCCTGCTCGTCTTCAACCCGTTGGGCACGCCGTCCAACACGGCGATCCAGCGCTATCTCAACACCCGCAAGGTGCCGCAGCTCTTCGTCGCCACCGGCGCGTCGAAATGGGGCAATCCGCGCCAGTTCCCCTGGACCATGGGCTGGCAGCCCGACTACGCGACGGAAGCGGCGATCTACGCCAAGCACATCCTCGCGAACAACGCCAATGCCAAGATCGCCGTGCTCATGCAGAACGACGATTACGGCAAGGACTACTTCAACGGCTTCAAGGCCGGGCTCGGCGCCGCGAACCAGAAGAACCTGGTGCAGGTCTCGACCTACGAGGTCACCGATCCGACCGTCGACAGCCAGATGATCCAGCTCAAGAACTCGGGCGCCGACGTCTTCTTCAACATCACGACGCCGAAATTCGCGGCTCAGGCGATCAAGAAGGCGGCCGAGATCAACTGGAAGCCGATCCACTATCTCAACAACGTCTCGTCGTCCTTCGCCTCCGTGCTGAAGCCGGCGGGCATCGAGAACAGCCAGGGCATCATCATCGCGCTCTACCGCAAGGATGCGAACGACCCGCAATGGGCGAACGCTCCCGACATCGCGGCCTGGAAGGCCTTCATGGCCAAGTACATGCCGCAGGGCGACATCCGCGACGACGGCCACAACTACGGCTTCTCGGTCGCACACACCCTGCTGCAGACGCTCAAGCAGGCCGGCGACAACCTGACGCGCGAGAACGTCATGAAGGAAGCCGCCAACCTGAAGAACTACGAAGCGCCGCTGCTGCTGCCCGGCATCAAGATCAATACCAGCGCCACCGACTTCTACCCGATCCAGTCGGTGCAGCTGGCGCGCGTGAAGGGCGAGAGCTTCGAGCTGTTCGGCAACGTGCTGTCGAACGAGAGCGTCTGATCGCCGGCATAGACCCGTCGCGGGCGGCACTCCGCCCGCGACGGCGCATGGCCTCCGGCCGACCGCATCGAGGTTCGTTGATGTTCACGCGCAAGACTGCAGAGAACCACCCGGACAGGGCCGCCTTCATCATGGCCGGCACCGGCGAGACGGTGACCTATCGGGAGCTCGACGGGCGGGCGAACCGGCTCGCCCACCTGCTGAGGGCCGAGGGTCTCGGGCGGCTCGACCACTACGCCATCTTCATGGAGAACCATCCGCGCTACATCGAATGCTGCGCGGCGGGCGAGCGGTCCGGCCTCTACTACACCTGCATCAACTCCTACCTGCTGGCGGACGAACTCGCCTATATCCTCAACAACAGCGAATCCAAGGTGCTGATCACCTCCCGCGCCAAGCGCGAGGTCGCGCTTCAGGCGCTGAAACAGGCGCCGAACGTCAAGCTCTGCATCGTCGTCGACGGCGACCCCAGGGACACGCACACGCGCAGCCTCGACGCGGCGGTCGCTCCCTATCCGGCGACGCCGATCGCCGACGAATGGCTCGGCACGCCGATGCTCTACTCATCCGGCACGACCGGGCGGCCGAAGGGGATCCTGCGCCCGCTTCCCGACAATCCGCCGGAAGAGCCGCTGCCGCTCTACAAGTTCCTGCACCAGCTCTGGCGCTATCGTGAGGACATGACCTATCTGTCGCCGGCCCCGCTCTACCATTCCGCGCCGCAGGCGGCGGTGGGGCTTGCGATCCGTGCCGGCGGCACGGTGATCGTGATGGAGCATTTCGACCCGGAGGCCTATCTGGCGCTGGTCGAGAAATACAAGGTCACGCACAGCCAGCTGGTGCCGACCATGTTCTCGCGCCTGCTCAAGCTGCCCCTTGAAGTGCGCGGGCGCTACGACCTGTCCTCGCTGGAGGTCGTCGTCCATGCCGCGGCCCCCTGCCCGCCGCAGGTCAAGGAGGAGATGATCGCCTGGTGGGGGCCGATCATCCACGAATATTACGGGGCGACCGAGGCCATGGGCTTCACCGCCTGCGATTCCGAGCAATGGCTCAGCCATCGCGGCACGGTCGGCAAGGTGCTGATGGGCGACCTGCACATTCTCGACGCCAACATGCAGCCTGCCCCAAAGCTCGAACCCGGCGAGATCTGGTTCAAGACCGCCAATCCCTTCGTCTATTTCAACGATCCCGAGCGTACGGCCCAGTCGCGCTCCGCCGACGGCAGCATGTCGACGGTCGGCGATGTCGGTTATGTCGACGACGACGGCTTCCTCTACCTCACCGACCGCTCCACCTTCATGATCATCTCGGGCGGCGTGAACATCTACCCGCAGGAGGCCGAGAACCTGCTGATCACCCACCCGAAGGTGGCGGACGCCGCCGTTTTCGGCGTGCCGAACGACGATCTCGGCGAGGAGGTGAAGGCGGTCATCCAGCCGATGCCCGGCAACACCGCCGGACGGGAGCTGGAAGAGGAACTCCTCGCCTTCTGCAAGGCGAGCCTGTCGATCCAGAAATGTCCGCGTTCCATCGACTTCATGGACCAGTTGCCGCGCCTGCCGACGGGCAAGCTCTACAAGAAGTCGCTGCGCGACAAATACTGGGGCGACCGCAAGGTGCGGATCGTCTGACCTTCAGGCGAATCGCAGCAGCGGCACGGCGGCGGCCGACAGCGCCACCGCCCCCAGCCGGAACGGCGTGAAGGGCTCTTTCAGCCAGACCACCGCGATCAGGATGGCGAAGACGGCGCTGGTGTCGCGGAGCGCCGCCGCCGGCGCGATCGGCGCGCCTGTCCAGACCCAGAGGATCAGCAGGTAGGACGCCATCGACGCCAGCGCGATGGGGATGGCGGCGGCGAGGCTCTCGCGCGACACCCGCCAGCCGCCGAACCTGGCGCGCTGCATCGCGGTCATTGCGACGGCATTGGAGATGGCTGCGAGCACGCCATAGGCGAGCGGCGCGCCGGCCGCCCTGACGCCCTGGGCGTCGCACAGCACATAGGCGGCCGTTCCAACGCCGGCGACGGCGATCCAGCCAAGCGCCTGCCGGCCGACGGCAGGGCCGCGGGCGTGATCGGCAGCCAGAGCCGCCAGCGAGGCGATCATCAGGCCGATGCCCGCGAGACCGGCAAGACTCAGTTGCTCGCCGGAGAGCGCCGATGCCGCCGGCACCACCAGCAGGACGGCAAGCGCCCGGATCACCGGATAGGCCATGCCGAAACCGACGAGTTCATAGGCCCGGAGCAAGGCCACCACCGTCACCATGTTGCAGATGGTCGACCCCGCCAGCCACGGCCACGACGACTGAGCCGGCAGACCGGTCCAGAGCATGACAGGAGCCGCCACGGCCGCGCCGATCAGCATCTGGGAGGTCATCACCTCGGCCGGGCGCGCCTGTGCCTTGAGCGCGGCATTCCATCCGGCATGGAGGGCGGCGCTGACGAGAGCCGCAACGACATGCCAGACATCCATGGCCGCGGAATTTCTCCTATAGGTGATCCAGGTTCCAAGATACGGGATGCGCGACCTCGGCAGCAATGGCGGAAGGCCTCGTCGCCCGCGCGGCTGCCCTGCTTTCCCGGCGCGCCTGTCAGCAGCCGCCCTCTCGCGAACAGCGTCGTCAGGTCGCCGCGCTCGGTTCGTTGATGTTCGTCGCGAAGGCGCCGTTGCGGAACGCCATGGCCGTGCTGCCGGCGGCCGATCCTATGGCGACCAGCTTGTCATGATCGAGACAGCCACACTGCGCCGCGCCGATGATGGCGCAGGCTGTTTCGCGCTCGACCGCGCGACGAACACGCCGCCATAATTCCTTGATGCTGATGTCACCGCGCTGTCGCGCAACGGTCCGATGACGGCACGCGCTTTTCAACGCGGCCCTCGATCGGACTTTCCCATGACATCAGCGAAACCCCTCCCTCTTCTCGGCGCGGCCCTGCCGCTCGATGGCCTGCGGCTCCATCGCGACTGGATCTTCGAGCGCCAGCGCGACCTCGAACTGCAGGACTTCTTCTGGGCGGAGGTGCTCAACGGCGACTGGCGCTCGGTCGCCGACGCCATCAGGACTGAACTCGACGGCTATCGCGGCCGCCTCGGCGTGCACGGCCCCTTCTGGGGCTTCAACCTCGCGAGCCAGGATCCCGACATCCGCGCTGTCGTGCAGAAGCGGATGATGCAGGGGCTCGACGTCTGCGAGGCGGTCGGCGCCACCCAGATGGTGATCCATTCGCCCTACACGACCTGGGACTATAACAACCTCGACTACAATCCGGGCTCGCGGGCGAAGATCGCCGAGCGCATGCATGACGCGCTTGGCGCCACCGTGCGCCGCGCCGAGGCCATGGGGCTGGTGCTGGTCATCGAGAACATCGAGGACAAGGACCCTCACGAGCGCGTCGCCCTCGCCCGCTCGTTCGACAGCCCCGCCGTGCGCGTCTCCATCGACACCGGCCACGCCAATTACGCGCATTGCTCCTCGGGCGCGCCGCCTGTCGACTATTACGCCGTGGCCGCCGGCGACATGCTCCACCACGTCCACCTGCAGGACTCCGACGGCTATGCCGACCGGCACTGGAACCCCGGCGAGGGCAACATCCAGTGGCCGCAATTGTTCCGGGCTCTCGGATCGATCACCAGCAACCCCCGGCTGATCCTCGAGGTCCGCAACAAGGAAGGGCTGCGCGCCGGCGCCGATCATCTGATCGGGCTCGGCCTCGCCGAATAGTCCACAGCCCGAGCGCCCGGCGCGCGCCGCTGTCACGGCGGCGACATGCGCCGGTCATGCCCGCGTTATCCGGTCCCGGTAGCCAGACCGCAGTCACGGAAGGCGGCCTGGAGAGGCGGCCGCCGGACATCCTGATCCTCGACACACGGTGACCACCATGCGCGAAACCTCCCGTCGTTCGGTTCTATGGATGGGTGGCGCGGCCGTCGCCGCGCCCTTCGTCCCCCGCTTCGCCATCGCGCAGACCGACAACCGGCCGCGCATCACCATCGCGGTCCAGAAGATCGTCAATTCCAACACGCTCGACGTCCTGCGCGAACAGTCGAATGTCGGCGAGCGGGTGTTCTTCACCTCGCTCTGGGAGGCGCTGATCAGCCGCGACTGGCTCGGCAACCTGATGCCGCAGCCGGGCCTCGCCACCGGCTGGAAGCGGCTCGACGACCAGACGGTCGAGCTGCAGCTGCGCCGCGGCGTCAAGTTCCACAACGGCGACGAGATGACCGCCGAGGACGTGGTCTTCACCTTCTCCCGCGAGCGCATGTTCGGCGATACCCAGCCGAAGAACCGCGCGACGCTCCGCACCAGCGAGAACATCCCGACCTCGCGCGTCACCAAGGAACTGCCGGCGGAGATTCCCGCCGTCGCCCGCAGAGCCTGGCCGGACCTCGTCCGCGTCGAGGCCGTCGACCGCTACACCGTGCGCTTCCACAACGGCTCGCCGGACGTGACGCTGGAAGGCCGCCTCGCCCGCTACGGCTCGGACATCATGAGCCGCCGCGGCTGGGAAGAGGCCGCGAGCTACCTCGACTGGGCGCGCAAGCCGATCACCACCGGCCCGTACAAGGTCGTCGAGTTCCGCCCGGACAATTCGCTCACCCTCGAGGCCCATGACGAGTACTGGGGCGGCACGCCGCCGCTGAAATCGATCCGCTTCGTCGAGGTGCCGGAGGTCGCGAGCCGCGTCGCCGGCCTTTTGTCCGGCCAGTACCAGTTCGCCTGCGACATCCCGCCGGACCAGATCAGCGAAGTCGAGAAGAACGCCGCCTTCGAGGTGCAGGGCGGCACGATCCTCAACCATCGCCTGACCTGCTTCGACAAGAACAACGCCCAGCTCGCCAATCCGCTGGTGCGCCGCGCCTTCACCCACGCCATCGACCGGCAGGCCATCGTCGACTCGCTCTGGGCCGGCCGCACCAAGGTGCCGGCGGGTCTCCAGTGGGACTATTACGGCGACATGTTCCACGCCGACTGGAAGGTTCCCGAGTTCAACCCGACCCTCGCCCGCGACCTGCTGAAACAGGCCGGCTACAAGGGCGACGCGATCACCTACCGCGTCCTCAACAACTACTACACCAACCAGAACGCCACGGCGCAGATTCTCGTCGAGATGTGGCGCTCGGTCGGCATCAACGTGCAGATGAGCACGGTGGAGAACTGGAGCCAGATCATGGCCCGCGGCCCCCAGCGCGCGGTGCGCGACTGGTCGAACTCGGCGCCGTTCAACGACCCCGTCTCCTCGCTGGTCAACCAGCACGGCCCGAACGGCCAGCAGCAGCAGATCGGCGAATGGAGCAATGCCGAGATGAACCAGCTCTGCGAAGTGCTGGAGACCTCCACCGACCGCGCGCTGCGCCGCCGCTCGTTCCGCCGGATGCTGGAAATCTGCGAGCACGAAGACCCCGCCTACACGGTGCTCCACCAGAACGCGACCTTCACCGCCAAGGCCAAGTCGATCCGCTGGAAGACGGCTCCGGCCTTCGCCATGGATTTCCGGCCCGGCAACTATGCCTGAGCCCGGCATGCTGGTCCGCCTCTCCGGTCTTGGGGGCGCCTTCGACGGCGTCCGCGTCCTTCACGGCATCGACCTCGCGGTAGCGCGGGGCGAGGCGGTCGGCATGGTCGGTGAATCCGGCTCCGGCAAGTCGGTCACCTGGCTTGCCGCGCTCGGTCTGCTGCCGGCCAAGGCCAAAGTGACCGGCAGCGCGATCATCGACGGACAGGAACTGGTCGGCGCCCCCGGCGCCGTCCTCGACAGCTTGCGCGGCGGGCGCGCGGCCATGATCTTCCAGGACCCCGCCAGCGCGCTGAACCCGGTGCTCAGCGTCGGCCGCCAGATCACCGAGGCGCTGGCGCTCCACACGGACCTCTCCGGCGGCAGCCTGCGCGCCGAGGCGAAGCGCCTGCTGGATCTCGTCGGCATCCCCGATGCCGGCCGGCGCATCGACGCCTACCCGCATGAATTCTCCGGCGGCCAGAACCAGCGCGTCATGATCGCCATGGCGCTGGCCGGCAAGCCCGACCTCCTGATCGCCGACGAGCCTACGACGGCGCTGGACGTGACGATCCAGGCGCAGATTCTCGACCTGCTGAATGCGGTTCGCCGCGAGTTCGGCATGGCGCTTGTGCTGATCAGCCACGACCTCGGCGTCATCGCGGAAACCTGCGACCGCGTCGTCGTCATGTATGCCGGCCGCATCGTCGAGCAGGCGTCCGCCGCTGCCCTGTTCGACGGCGCACGCCACCCCTATGCGCGCGGCCTCGTCGGCTCGCTGCCACCGCTGGCGGGGCCGCGCCGCCGGCTGACCTCCATTCCGGGCATCGTCCCCGACCCGCGCGCCATGCCGGCGGGCTGCGCCTTCGCGCCCCGCTGCGCCATGGCCGAGGCGCGCTGCACCAGTTCTATCCCAGCTCTGGCTTCCCTTGCCGGAGAGCGGCTTGCGGCCTGTTTCCGGGCGGACGAACAGGACGCCGCCGACGAACCTTTGGCAGAAGCCGGCATTCCCGCTGCGGCCGCCCCTGCCCTGCAAACCGAGGCCCTCGGCGCATGATTCCCTCGCTGGTGGAGGCCAAAGGCCTCGCGCGTAGCTATGCGCAGCGCCGCGGCCTGTTCGGCCGATCGGTCGCCGTGCGCGCGGTCGACGGCGTCAGCCTGCGGGTCTCGGCCGGCGAGACGCTGGGCATCGTCGGTGAATCCGGTTCGGGCAAGTCGACGCTCGGCCGCATGGTGCTCGGCCTCGAAGCCCCGGACGAAGGCGCTGTCCGCTTCGACGGCGCCGACATGCCGAAGTTCGGGACGGTGGAATGGCGGCGCGCCCGCGCGCGCATGCAGATGATCTTCCAGGACCCGCTCGGCGCGCTGGACCGCCGTCTCGCGATCCTCGACCAGGTCCGCGAGCCGCTCGACATCCATCGCCGCCATGAACCCGCCGAGCGCACCGACAAGGCGCTTGCCATGCTCGCGCGCGTCGGCCTCTCGCGCCATCTCGCCGCCCGCTATCCGCACGAGCTTTCCGGCGGCCAGCGCCAGCGCGTCGTCCTCGCACGCGCCCTGATGACCGAGCCGGCGCTGCTCGTCTGCGACGAACCCGTCTCCGCGCTCGACGTCTCGATCCAGGCACAGGTGGTAAACCTGCTCGTCGATCTGCAGGAGGAAATGCGGCTCGCCATGCTGTTCATCAGCCACGATCTCAGGGTCGTCCGGCAGGTCAGCCGGCGCGTCGCGGTGATGTATCTCGGCCGTTTCGTCGAGGAGGGCGACGCCGACGACCTCTTCGCCGATCCGAGGCACCCCTATACGCAGGCACTGGTTTCCGCCGCCCCGACCCCGGGCGCGCGGCAGAAGCGCATCACGCTGACCGGCGAGCCGCCGAACCCGGCGGAGCGCCCGTCCGGCTGTGCCTTCCATCCGCGCTGTCCGCTCGCGACATCACGCTGCCGCGCGGAAGCGCCCGCCATGCGCACGGTCGAGGGCGGGCGCCGCGTCGCCTGCCATCTCGCGGAAGACCCGGCCCATCTCGCAAGGAAGGCCGCCTGATGGCCCGCTTCGTCACGCTGCGGCTGCTCCGGGCGGCCCTGACCATCGCGCTGGTGGTCACCTTCGCCTTCATCGTGCTGCGCATGTCCGGCGACCCCGCCCAGATCATCCTCGGTCCGGAGGCGGACCCCGAGGCGATCCGGGCCTTCCGCAAGTCCTGGGGCCTCGATGCGCCGCTGTGGCAGCAATACTTCCAGTATTTCGGCGCCATCGCGCAGGGCGAGCTCGGCCGCTCCATGCGCGACGGGCGCGCGGCCATCGAACTCGTCGCCGAGCGCATTCCGGCGACGCTGGCGCTGACGCTTCCCGCGCTGTTCCTGAAGCTCGCCATCGGCATTCCCGCCGGCATCTTCGCCGCGCTGAATCGCGGCCGCTTCGCCGACCGCGCCATCATGCTGCTCTCGGTCGCCGGCTTCACGGTTCCAAGCTTCGTGCTCGGTCTCGTCCTTGTCCTCGTCTTCGCGGTGCAACTCGGCTGGCTGCCCTCCGGCGGCCAGGACAGCTGGCGGCACGCGATCCTGCCGATCCTGACGCTCGGCATCGGCGGCGCGGCCGTGCTCGCCCGCTTCACCCGCAGCGCCATGCTGGAAGTGCTGGGCCAGCCCTATATCCGCACCGCCAGCGCCAAGGGCGTGCCGTGGCGGCTGGTGGTCACGGGTCACGCCCTGCCCAATGCCGCGATCCCGACCGTGACCATTGTCGGGTTCATGGTCGGATCGCTGATCGCCGGCGCGGTAGTGGTCGAGAGCGTGTTCTCGTGGCCGGGCGTCGGCCGACTGCTGGTCGTCGCCGTCTCCAACCGCGATCTCGCGGTCGTCCAGTGCATCCTGCTGCTGGTGGCGGCCACCATGGTCGCCTCCAACCTGATCGTCGATTTCCTCTACGGCTTCCTCGATCCGCGGCTGCGCCATGCCGGCGGCAAAGCCGGCGTCTGAAGGGCAAGCCATGACCGACCGCGCCCTCGACAACGCCCCAGCGCGTCCAGGCCATCTCGCCGCGCTCAAGGCGATACCGCCGCTCGTCTGGGTGGCGATCCTCTGGCTTGCAGCGGTGCTGTTCGTCGCGATCTTCGCCGATCTGGTGGCGCCCTATTCCTACACCGCGCCGAACCTGCGCAACCGGCTGGTCGCGCCCGGCCATGCCTTGCACTGGCTCGGTACAGACGAGCTCGGCCGCGACGTGCTCTCGCGCCTCATCGTCTCCATCCGCATCTCGCTATTGATCGCCTTCGGCGCGACCGTCATCTCGGCCTGCTTCGGAACCGCGCTCGGCTTCCTCGCGGCCTATTTCCGCGGGCTGGTCGAGCAGGCCGTGCTGATGCTCGCCGACTTCCAGGCCAGCATGCCCTTCCTGATCCTCGCCCTTGCGGTGCTCGCCTTCTTCGGCAGCTCGCTGGTGCTGCTGGTCGGCCTGATGGGCCTGTTCGGCTGGGAGCGCTATGCCCGCATCGCGCGGGGTCTCGCCATCTCCGCCGGCGCGCAGGGCTATGCCTCGGCCGTCACCCAGCTCGGCGCCCCGCCGACGCAGGTCTATCTGCGCCACATCCTGCCGAACATCGCCTCCACCCTGATCGTCTCGATGACGCTGGTCTTTCCTGAGGTCATCCTGCTCGAAAGCGGCCTGTCCTTTCTCGGCCTCGGCGTGCAGCCGCCAATGACAAGCCTCGGCAACATGGTCGGCTTCGGTCGCGAGTACATCACCCGCGCTCCGTGGATCATGCTGGCGCCCGCCAGCGTCATCGTCCTGACGACCCTTTCGGTCTCGCTGCTCGGCGACTGGCTGCGCGACCGTCTCGACCCGACGCTGCAGTGACGGCCTGGATGTTCCTATACGCCCATTGAGATAAGGAATAGATATTCAAGTTGACGCATAAAGATACCGTATCTTGATCAGCGTATATTGACAAAATACCAGATTCAGCGCATAAAATGCGCATGACCACGCTTGCCCGCACACCGCAGCAGATCGGCAATGCCATCCGTCGTGCCCGGAAGCAGCTTGGCCTCAATCAAGCCGAATTGGGCCAGCGTTCCGGACTTCGGCAAGCGACCGTGTCGCTGATCGAGACGGGCAATCCGGCCGCGCGCATCGACACGGTGCTGGCATTGCTGGCGGCGCTGGATCTCGAATTCCAGGTTGCGCCACGGACGAAGCAATCCTCGTCCGATATCGGTGACTGGCTCGACTGATGGGACGCCGGCCCCGGCATGTCCCCTTGCGGGTCTATCTCAACAACCGCCTCGTCGGGCACCTGACCCGGGAACCAAGCGGCGCGACCACCTTCCGATACGATGCAGGCTGGCTGGGCCGATCAAGCGCCATACCGGTCTCCCTCTCCCTGCCCTTGCGCGAGGATGCCTACCGGGGCGAGCCGGTCAGTGCCGTCTTCGAGAATCTGCTGCCCGATTCTCCTGCCCTGCGCAGCCGCGTGGCGGAAAAGGTCGGCGCACGCGGCACCGACGCCTACAGCCTGCTGGCGAAGATCGGGCGCGATTGCGTCGGCGCCCTGCAATTCATCGCGGGCGATGACGATATCGCACCGGACGAGGGCATCAGCGGCGAACCCGTCGACGACGAACAGATCGAGGCGCTGCTCAGGAATCTGGCGCAGGCCCCGCTGGGCCTCAACCGCGACGACGACTTCCGCATCTCGGTGGCCGGCGCGCAGGAGAAAACGGCGCTGCTCCGCCACGAAGGGCGATGGCTCAAGCCGCACGGCACGACGCCGACCACACATATCCTCAAAACGCAGATCGGCACGCTGCCGAACGGCATCGACCTGAAGGACAGCGTCGAGAACGAATTCTACTGCCTGGCTCTGGCAGAGGCATTCGGCCTGCCCGTCAACAAGGTGGAAATGCTGACCTTCGGCAGGACCAGGGCCCTTGTCATCGAGCGGTTCGACCGCCGCTGGACGGAGAGCGGCCGGTTGATCCGCCTGCCGCAGGAGGACTGCTGCCAGGCCCTGTCCTTTCCGCCGACCCTCAAATATCAGGCCGATGGCGGGCCCGGCATGACGAAGATCCTTGACCTCCTGAAAGGCAGCGACACCCCCGCGAGCGACCAGCAGACCTTCCTCGCCGCGCAGATCCTGTTCTGGATCATCGGCGCGACCGACGGGCACGCCAAGAATTTCAGCGTGTTCCTGACCCCCGGCGGCAGCTATCGCATGACCCCGCTCTACGACGTGCTCACGGCGCAGCCGAGCCTCGACCGCCACGAGATCACCCGGAAACAGATGAAGCTCGCCATGTCGGTTGGCAACGAACGCCACTACCGCATCGACGGGATTCATCCCCGCCACTTCCTTCAGACAGCCGCTGCGGCGAAAGTCCCCGACAGCACCGCGCGCGCCGCCATTGCTCATGTGGTGGAGCGCGGCGCACACGCCTTCGAGCGCGTCGAGGCGATGCTCCCCTCGGGCTTTCCCGAGCAACTGCACGCAAGCGTTTCCGCGGCAGCACTACCGCGTTTGCGCGCACTCGCGGACATGATGGGCTGACAGCCGCCGGACAAAAGGCCGCCACGCTCAGCGGATGGTGGGATGAATGGTGGGCCCGGCAGGAAACCCACCACAACTAATTACTATTATATATTTCAATGATTTACATTGAATAACGTGTAGCGTTGTGGAGTATTTTTGTGCGCGCAATGGGCTGGGCCGAAGCTGGATGGTGGCGGAGACATGGACCAGAGACAACGGCGGTGCCACGCGGTCTAGCCGTTGAACCTGCGCGCGCCCAGATCATCCGTTGCAGGTCGTCGTGATGTCGGGAGAGCTGAGCCAGCGGCGCTTGCGTCAGAGGGGAACCTGCCGCTTGATTACGAGCGACGACCTCGGGGGGACGAATGACCGAACAAGCGCAGCTTCAAGCGTCGCAGTCGAAGATCAAGAAGGCGGTTTCGATAGCGGTAGCCGTTGTGGCGGCGATCATCGCTGGATTGATCGCGAAGACTGTCGTGCGAGGCGTCATGACACCTGGACCGGCGGACCGGGCGGCGATGATCAATCGAGGGTTGATGGAAGGTGCGGCACAGCAGCGGCGCTTACTTCCGCAGAAGCTCGACGATGCGACAACGTTCACGGAGATCCACGTGGATGGGACGACAGCAGAATATCGCTACCTCATTGGCGCAGGGTATGAGCTGCAAAATTTTGCGGCCTTTGAGCGGGGTGTCCGCGCGAAGGTTTGCGCGTCGAGCATGAAATCGGCCGTGGAGAGCGGCGCGAGCTTCGTCTACACCTACTCTGCCGCGCCGCCGTCAAATCGGCAGCTATTGTCCTTCCGCATCTCCTCTTGCCCCTGACGACAGCCGCCGAAAACGCCCGCCCGTTCCGCCGTCATCGTCGCACTCGACGACGAAAGGCTGGTGGGCCGCTAGCCACTAAATGCTGCCGCGCCGTTGTAGGCCTTCTAGATTGTGATGCATTCACGCTCGATTGAGGGCCCGTCCGGCGGGACGGTGGAGCTAGGGGGAAGACCAACCAACCTCAAAAATCCTATATAAAACAAAGTCTCTTGACGCGTCATGAGGCGCTTGTGGAACGGTTTCTTGTGCACCAAAAACCTATCATAGTTGCCCACGGCGCCTTGTGGAAAACTCTTGTCGATCATGACTTTGGCTGCATTAGCCGGACGCACCTTGAGGGCAAACCTGAAGTCAAATTGATGGGGTCCAGCCTCGCAGGAGGGAATAACGTTAGGTTTGGCTGAACCAATATGAGCGCTTAGGATCGACGCGGTGAGTTCGTCGCAAGTGACCTGAGACCCTCTTCTCCTCCGGTTTGAGGGAGAGTCCTGAGTTTCGCTTCTGGCCTTAGGCGGCCTGTCTTTCCAGCGTAGCTTTCATTGCGAACTCGGCCGGCGGCATGTTGCCGAGCGCCG
>JAIUOO010000016.1 GCA_020161695.1 Pseudomonadota bacterium
CGAAGGATGAACGAGCAGAAGGTATTGAGGAAGGAACAGAAGTGAGACTGAGTGAAAAAGCCGGAAAAGAAGGATATGCGACAAGGCTAGTACGGGAATCTGCAACATTATCGTCAAAATTAGATCCCACGTTGAAAGGTGTGTTGAAGGAGATTGAAGAAGGAAAGAAGGGAATTGTGAGTTATTTTAAAGGAATTAATTATCAGTTCGATTCGAGGAATAAATTTGGATTGGAGAAGGAAAGAGTGACGGAGGATGTGATTGCCAAGTGTGAGGGATGCGGAAAGGCGTGTGATCACATGAGAAATTGCCGCAATCCCATGTGCAACATCCTCGTCGTCCTATGTGACTCTTGCTACACCAAACAGCATGGCACCTGTTCATCTGATTGTGAAGCCATCGTTGCGCTGCCTGAAGAGGAAATACACGAGCTTCAAAGAGATCGCGAGAATCAGCTCGCCAGGCTCCTCTATTCTCGTTCCTATCACCTCTCGCCATCTTCGAATGAGCCATTCACCTCTGGAAAGCACCTTGATGTCCCTCCAGCACACGGGAGAGGAAGTTCCGAAAATGACAAATCTCCACCTCTCTCAAGCGCCTTTCCTTCTGCACCATCCCTTTCCAATCTCCCATTTGTCAGGTCCAAAGCTTTCCTAAATGACATTCTTGGTCAAAAATCTGCTATGCAATATCGCAAAACAGTTCTTCACTCCTTCTTCCCTTCTCTATCTCAACCTCAGCATTCTGACTCATCTTCTGATACAAATACCCCCAACTCAGCCCATGAGACACATTCCCAGGGCTCTTCGCCTCTTTAATGATTGTAAACTTGTACATGCCTTTCTAATGAATCACCTCATCATTTTTACTTTTATTCTCAAACTCACCCTCCAAAAAATCTACGCTTTTCCAATTTGATGGTTCGCTATTCTTTGGGCTGCAGTCGGTACATAGAAAATGGGGACTCGTTCTTGGCGTCTTTCCAAGTGCACTTCTTCTGTTTCACCAGCCTCGACTGGAAACCCTCGTTGAAGTCCTTGGTTGTTGATAATAGAGCTTCTAAGAAAACTTGGAACAGGTGAGGATGCCGCTGTTGCAATAATTTGAGCTGGCTTAACGCTGGCCGTCACACCAGTGCTGGCATTGAGGCCGCTTTGAGCTTCTGAGAGCGAGATGTGGATGAAAAATTGAGTCTGGATTGAACATTGCTCCACGTGGACTTTAGAGTGGGTTCTTTAAAAATACTAAAACGGAGCCTCGTGAGGATGGTAGAAAAAGTGGACCGAGGGCGGAGGTCGCCGATAGTGCCGAAGTCATGCGCGTTCCCCATCGTCGAAAGTCGCCGCCGGCTTCGCGGCCCCGGTCGCGGCCCGCCTTCGCTCGGAGCGTGTCTCTGCCGTGCCGGAGTTTGCCTCCGATCTCGCGGCAAAGCCTAGCATTGCGCGCCGCATGCTGCAGTGCGCGCGTGTTGTCGCAGAGCAGGGGCGACAATCGGTCCGATTGAAGGAAAATGACGTAATATCAGCATCTTACATATGGATCGGCGATCCTTGACACCTTTTCGCCGCATCACTATAGGTGTGCCCGGCTTTCGGGGGTGGCAAACCGGCTTCTTTCCGGTGTTTTTGCTCCGACGACCGCCCGGCCGACGAGGTTGGCATGGTGGAAGACGGAAAAAGACAGGGATCGGATCAGGGCCCACCGACAGAAGCCGACCTCGACGCGCGTCGCCGCGCCCTCGAGTCCAAGCTTGCAGCCTACGAGCAGCAGCGGACCTCGGGCACGGCGCCGGTTGGCCAAGCGGCGGTTGAGCCGTCTGGCCTGGTGAAGCTCTTCCGCTTCTCCGCCGATTTCGTGTCCGGCGTTATCGCCGGCGCGCTGATCGGCTGGCTGGTGGATCGGTTCGCCGGAACGCGGCCCTGGGGTCTCATCGTGTTTCTTCTGCTGGGCTTCGCGACGGGTATCTACAACCTCGTCAAATCGGCGCAGCGGGCCAATCGGGGCGGCTGAGAAGCCGGCCCGGCCGACTTAAGATCGCATGCGGGAGCAGACCGGCGATGGCCGATCCGATCAAACAGTTCGAGCTCGTCCATCTCGTTCCGCTGAAGATCGGCGGCGCTGATTTCGGCTTCACCAATTCCGCGCTGCACATGTTCATCGCGGTCGGCGTGACCGCGGCCTTCCTGCTGCTGACCACCACCGGTCGAAACCTGGTGCCGGGCCGCCTGCAGTCGATGGCCGAGCTGTCCTACGAGTTCATTGCCGGAACGGTCCGACAAGCGGCCGGAACCGAAGGCATGAAGTTCTTCCCGCTGGTCTTCTCGATCTTCATGTTCGTGCTGTTCGGCAACCTGATCGGCATGATCCCGGGCGCCTTCACGGTGACCAGCCACATCATCGTCACCGCCGCGCTGGCGCTGCTGGTGATCACCACCGTCATCATCTACGGCATCATGAAGCACGGCACCCACTGGTTCGCGCTGTTCGCGCCGGCGGGCCTGCCCAAGGCGATCCTGCCGGTGATCGTGGTCATCGAGGTGATCTCGTTCCTTTCGCGCCCGATCTCGCTGTCGCTGCGTCTGTTCGGCAACATGACCGCCGGCCATATCGCGCTGAAGGTCTTCGCCGGCTTCGCGGTCGCCATGGTCGGCGCCGGTGCCGTCGGCATTGCCGGCGCGACGCTGCCGATCTTCATGATCACGGCGCTCACCGCCTTTGAATTCCTCGTTGCTGTCCTGCAGGCCTACGTCTTCACGATCCTGACCTGCATCTACCTCAACGACGCCCTCCATCCTGGCCATCACTGATTTCGGTGACGGCAGGTCGATAATCCTCCCTTCGCTCCCAACACCTCACAGGAGTTCAAAATGGATCCGGTTGCAGCCAAGTTCCTCGGCGCTGGTCTCGCTTGCCTCGGCATGGGCCTCGCCGCCATGGGCGTGGGCAACATCTTCGGCAACTTCGTTGCCGGCGCCCTGCGCAACCCGTCGGCCGCGGCCGGCCAGTTCACCAACGCCATCGTCGGCGCGGCGCTCGCGGAAGGCCTCGGCATCTTCGCGCTCGTCGTCGCGCTCGTCCTGCTCTTCGTGGTCTGATCCGCGGCGGACGTCCCGGCTGCGTGGCGGAGCTTTCTGAGCTCCGCCGTCGCGGCCGCTCCGGCGTTCTCCGCCCGGCCTCGCGGCCGGCCATCGGTTTCGCGTGACGGGCGGCAAGCCCGGCCACGCCGATAGGGTCCCGCAATGGCGACGAACACCACTACTGGGACGCAAGTCCCGTCCAAGGGCGGTTTCCCGGCCTTCAAGGTGGAAACCTTTGGCTCGCAGCTGCTCTGGCTCGCGATCGCCTTCGGCCTGCTCTACTACCTGATGTCGCGGCACATCGCGCCGCGCATCGGCGGCATCCTCGAGGAGCGCTCCGGCCGTATCGCCGCAGACCTCGCCGCCGCCCAGTCGATGAAGGCGGAGGCCGACGCCGCCACCGCGTCCTACGAGAAGTCGCTGGCCGAGGCTCGCGCCAACGCCCAGGCGATCGCCGCCGAGACCCGCGCCAAGATCAACGGCGCGTCCGACTCGGAGCGCAAGTCTCTCGAGGCGAAGCTCGCGGCCGATCTGTCCTCCTCGGAGGCCAAGATCGCCGAGGCCCGCACCGCCGCCATGGGCAATGTGCGGTCCATCGCCGTTGACGCGACCCACGCCATCGTCGAGCGCCTCGCCGGCGCGAAGGCCGAGGCCGCGCGCGTCGAGGCTGCCGTCGACGCTGCTCTGAAGCACTGAGGAGGTCCGGATGAGCGAATATCTGCCGATCTGGATCGGACTCATCATCTTCCTGGCCATCGCCTGGAAGATGGGCGCGCACACCACGCTGCTGAACGCGCTCGACGCGCGCTCGGTCCGCATCGCGTCCGACCTCTCCGAGGCCAAGCGCCTGCGTGAGGAAGCCGAGGCCATCGTCGCCGACTACCGGAAGCGCCAGATCGCTGCCGAGCAGGAGGCCAAGGACATCGTCGTCGCCGCCAAGGCCGACGCCGAGCGTCTCGCCGCCGAGGCCAAGGCGAAGATGGAAGATTTCGTCGCGCGCCGGACCAAGATGGCCGAGACGAAGATCGCCCAGGCCGAGGCGCAGGCGATCGCCGACGTGCGCGCCGCCGCAGCCGATGTCGCGACCTCCGCTGCCGGCGCCGTGCTTGCCGACCTCGCCAAGGGCGCGGGCGGCGAGGCCTTCATCAAGGCCGGCATCGACGAAGTGAAGTCGAAGCTCAACTGAACAGGTTCCGCCGGCCCGCTCGCGGGTTTGGCAAAGGACAAACAAAAAGGCCGCCGGGGCTTGTCCCTCGGCGGCCTTTTGTTTGGTTCGATGGGCCAAGAATCGATTGCAAGGCTTCGCTTGGAACCGCTTCCCGTCATGGCCGGGCTTGTCCCGGCCATCCACGAATTCCTTCATGGCGTCGTGTTCAAGTCGTGGATGCCCGGGCCAAGCCCGGGCATGACGTGGTGGGCTCGCAACGCCCCGAGAGCACCGCTCAGGCCGGCAGCAGCGGATCGATGACCTTCTCGAACTCGGCGACCGGCTGGGCGCCCAGCATGCGGCGGCCATTGATGAAGAAGGTCGGGGTCGAATCGACGCCGAAGGCGTTGGCGGCGCGCTCGCGGGTGGAGTTCAGCGCATCGAGGATCGGCTGGTTGTTGAGGCAGGCCTCGAACTGCGCCTGCGTGATGCCGGCCTGCCGGGTGATGGCGGTGACGGCTTCCAGCGGATTGCCGCCGAAGGCCCAGGTGCGCTGCTGCTGGAAGAACACGTCGATCAGCGCGAAATAGCGGGTCTGGTCGCCGCCATCGGCCTTGCCGTCGGCGTTCAGCGCGCAGCGCGTCAGCATGTAGACGGCGGCGTCGAGCTGGTTCAGGGCGAATTCGCGGAACACCAGCTTCGCCTTGCCCGTCTCGATATACTTCTTCTTGAGCTCGGGCAGGATCGTGGTGTGGAACGTCGCGCAATGTCCGCAGGTCAGCGAGGCATATTCAACGATGGTCACCGGCGCGTCGGCCTTGCCGAGCACGACGTCGCCGAGCGGACCCGGCTGCATCAGTTCCTCGACATTGACGCGCTCGGCCGCGGGGCGGCGGGCCTGCGCCAGCGCCGGGCCGGCGAGCGGCAGGGCCCCGAGCGTGGACGCCAGCCCGAGGGCGGCGGAACCTTCCAGAAGATGGCGGCGCGACAGCATGGATCATGTCCTCGGGCGGCCGGGGAGGCCGGATCGACAGGGCATAACCCTCCCCCGAAGGCGTGGCAACATCAGGGCCGTCACATGAAGGCCGCAGAAAGTCACGCTTGCGCGAGGATCGTCAGTTGCGGGCGATGATCTCCCGTTCGCGATGCACCGGCTGGCCGGCGACGGCACGGCCGGGCCGGCGGCGCATCAGGGCCTGCGGCCGGCGGGCGCGCAGCGCCGAGCGGCGGCGACGACGCGGACCGGGCTTGCCGAGGGCGACGCCGCCCATCCGGGCGAAGGCCTCGCTCAGCGAGCCGTCGGGCTGCGAGATCAGCAGCGGCATGGCGAGGGCACTGCCCCAGCGCTGCCATTCGGCGACCACGTCGGCGGTGTCGCCGGCCGAGAACAGCGGCACGCTGAGACCGGGGTCGGCATGGACGAGAACCACCTCGACGGCATCGGCCTGCGCCTGCGCGGGCTCCGCGAGCCGCACCGCGACGCCGCGATAGGCGCTGACCGGCAGCTGCAGCTTCATCCGGGCGCCCGAGGCGGTCCGCCGGATCACCACCCGGCTGGCGGAGAGGTCGATGGACCGCTGGCCGCCATCCGCGCCCTTGTCGGGCGCCGAGTAGCGGGCGGGAAGATGGGTGGGATCGAGGCGCAAGGCGGCCCCGATCCCGGCGGCGGCACCGCCGGGCTCTGTCTGACGCGACACTGGTATGCTCCCTGGGGTCTATGGCCTGTGCTCAGGCTCTCGCCCCTTCGTTGGGAGGACTGTCGCAGCATTCCTTGTCGGGGAGCTTAAGGCGGACGGTTAAACGGACCTCAATCCGACCGCGGAAAGTCGCCATCATTCCCTATGCTTGAGAAAGCCTTGGGGAGCTTGCTTTCCGAACACTTGGCCGGCGTGCTTTCCGGGAGCTTCACCGACAGGATGAACGGAATCTGTTCGTGGCGTGCCGCCCGTTCGGTGCCCGCGCCGAGGCCGTGCCTTGAAACGGCCTGCCGCGATGCCTACACGAGGGAGGACACTCCTTCCCGCCCCGGTTCCTCACCAAGGCCCTTCATGACCGATCTTCTCGATACCGGCGCTCTCGTCGAGCGGGCCCGCCGCCTCGTCGATGCGGCGCGCAAGGCCGGCGCGGACGCCGCCGACGTCATGGCCGTGCGCGGCATGTCCGTCAGCGTCCAGATGCGCGAGGGCAAGGTGGAGGGCTCCGAGCGCTCGGAGGGCGACGATCTCGGCCTGCGGGTCTTCGTCGGCCGCCGCAACGCCTCGGTCTCGTCCAACGATCCGCGCGAGGATTTCGCGGCGCTGGCCGAGCGCGCGGTCGCCATCGCCAAGGTCGCGCCCGAGGACCCCTATGCCGGGCTCGCCGATCCCGCCGACCTCGCCCGCAACTGGGCGGATCTCGACCTTCTGGATCCGGTGCTGACCGGCGTCGCGGAGCTGGAGGACCTCGCGCGCCGCGCCGAGGCCGCGGCGCTCGCCGTGCCGGGCGTCACGAAGTCGGGCGGGGCGGGCGCCGGCGCGGGCCTCGGCGGCTTCGCGCTCGTCACCTCCACCGGCTTCGAGGGCGTCTCGCTCGGCTCGTCCACGTCGTTCTCGACCACGGCCATCGCCGGCGAGGGCACCGGCATGGAACGCGATTACGACTATGCCTCGGTGCGCCATCGCGCCGATCTCGAAGCGCCGGAGACGATCGGCCGGAGCGCCGGCGAGCGCGCCGTCCGCCGCCTCAATCCCCGCAAGGTCGACACGCGCAAGGTGCCGGTGATCTTCGATCCGCGCACGGCGGGCAGCTTCCCCGGCTATCTCGCCGCCGCCGCCAACGGCCAGTCGGTGGCGCGCGGCACGTCCTTCCTGCGCGAGAAGCTCGGCCAGCGCGTCTTCCGGCAGGGCGTCGCCATCGTCGACGACCCGCATCGCCGCCGCGGCCTCGGCTCGCGGCCCTTCGACGGCGACGGCGTCGCCACGCGGCCGATGACCCTCGTCGACGACGGCGTGCTGACCGGCTGGCTGCTCGACACGGCGACGGCCCGCGAGCTTGGCATGAAGACGACCGGCCACGCCTCGCGCGGCGTCGGCGGGCCGCCTGCCCCCGGCGCGACCAATCTCTATCTCGCCGCCGGCGCCGCGACGCCTCGGTCGATGATCGCATCGGTGAAGGACGGGCTCTATGTCACCGACATGATCGGCCATGGCGTCAACATGGTGACCGGCGACTATTCGCGCGGCTGCTCGGGCTACTGGATCGAGAACGGCGAACTGGCTTTTCCCGTCGCGGAGATCACCATTGCCGGCAATCTCGCCGACATCTTCCTCAACCTGACGCCGGCGAACGACCTGACGTTCCGCTATGGCACCGACGCGCCCACCGTCATGGTGGAAGGGCTGACCGTTGCCGGACGCTGACGACCTCCAGCTCCGCGACCTCATGTCCGATCTCGCCGTCCGCGCCGGCGAGATCGCGATGGGCTACGTGCGGTCCAGCATGCGCACCTGGACCAAGGGCCATTCCTCGCCGGTGACGGAAGCGGACATCGCCATCGACACCTTCCTGAAGACGGAGCTGCGGGCGGCGCGTCCGGGCTTCGGCTGGCTGTCCGAGGAGACCGCCGACGACCCCGCGCGGCTCGACCGGCGCGAGGTCTTCATCGTCGACCCGATCGACGGCACCCGCGCCTTTGCCGGCGGCCTTCCCGACTGGACGATATCGGTCGCCGTGGTGCGCGACGGCCGTCCGGTGGCCGCCGCCCTCGCGGAGCCCGAGGCCGGCCGCGTCTTCACCGCCGCGCGCGGCCATGGCGCCTATCTCGGCAACCGCCGGCTTGCGGCGAGCGGCCGCGAGAGCCTTGCCGGCGCGCGCGTCGCGGGACCGAAGCCCATGCTGGACAAGGCGCAGCGCGGCGGCGCCATCCTGCTGCCGAAGGTCCATTCGCTGGCGCTGCGTTTCGCCAAGGTCGCGGCGGGCGAGATCGACGCGGCCTTCGCCGGCGGCCAGAGCCATGACTGGGACCTTGCGGCTGCCGATCTTTTGGTGCAGGAAGCGGGGGCATCGCTGACCGGGTTCGACGGGGCTGTTCCTGTCTATAACAGGCCGGTTCCGGTTCATTTTCCGCTGGTTTGCGCCGGATCGCCGCTATACGACATTGTGCGGCGCGGCAGCTGACCGTCGCCGGACGATCATCGCGACGACTAATCGAGACGGGGACATCGCTGCCATGGCGGGCACTGGGGAATCCAAGCAGCTTCTTCATCTGGTGTTCGGCGGAGAGCTGACCCATCTCGCCGGCACCGAATTCCGCGACCTGTCGAAGGTCGATGTCGTCGGCATCTATCCGAATTACGCCGCCGCTCACGCCGCCTGGAAGGGCAAGGCGCAGCAGACCGTGGACAATGCGCATATGCGCTACTTCATCGTTCACCTGCACCGCCTGCTCGATCCGGACGCGGCCTGAGGGCGGGTCCGGGCCCGGTGTCCTTCCTGAAAAAGCTGGGGCGCTCGCCCGCCGTGCGATCGGCGGCCGGGTCGTTCCTTGCCGGCTACCTCAGGCTCGTCTGGCGGACGGGCCGGTTCGCGCTCGATCCGCCGAACCTCCACGACTATGCGGCTGCCAACCTGCCGGTGATCTTCGCCATGTGGCACGGCCAGCATTTCCTGACGCCTTTCGTGAAGCGCCCGGAATATGACGCGGTCGTGCTGATCTCCCGCTCCGCCGATGGCGAGATGAACGCCATCGCCGCCGAGAAGCTCGGGATCAGGGCCATCCGGGGTTCCGGCGACCACAGCGGCCAGTTCGCGCGCAAGGGCGGCGTCGGCGCCTATTTCCAGATGGTCGAGGCGCTGGAGGCGGGCACCACCGTGGCGCTCACCGCCGACGTGCCCAAGGTCGCCCGCAAGGCGGGCCTCGGCATCGTCATGCTGGCGAAGCAGTCGGGACGCCCGATCCTGCCCATCGCTATCGCGACGAAGCGGCGCATCGACCTGAAGTCCTGGGACAAGGCGAGCGTCAACCTGCCGTTCTCGAAGGGCGCGGTCGTCGCCGGCCCGCCGACCTGGGTGCCGTGCGACGCCGATGCGGCGGCGCTGGAGGACTATCGCGAGAAGGTCGAGCAGGCGATGAACGACGCCACCGCCCGCGCCTATGACATTGCCGAAGGCCGTGCCACGCCGGCCATGTGGTCGGAGGCGACCATTGCCGAGCTCGCCGCATCGCGTGAGGCGACGGCGGCGCTGCGGGCGGGCGCCGGAACGCGGGGGCGGGCCCATGCGTGACGCCCGAGCCACCCGCACGCCCGCGCCGCTGCGCGCCTATGCGCGCGCCACGGCGGTGCTCTCCCCCTTCGTCGCCGGCATCGTCGCCAAGCGGCGGCTGCAGCGCGGCAAGGAAGACCCGGAACGCGTCCGCGAGCGCCGCGGCGAGCCGACCGAGGAGCGGCCGCACGGCCGGCTGGTCTGGCTGCACGGCGCGAGCGTCGGCGAGTTCCTGTCGATCGTGCCGCTGGTCGAGCGGCTGCAGGCGCGCGGTGTCACCGTGCTCGTCACCACGGTTACGCTGTCCGCCGCGCGGCTCGCCGCCAAGCGGCTGCCGCCGGGCGCCATCCACCAGTTCATGCCCTGGGACGTGCCGGCCTATGTCGACCGCTTCCTGAACCACTGGGAGCCGGACCTCGCGATCTTCGCGGAATCCGAGCTCTGGCCGAACATGATCATGCGGACGACCGCGCGCGGCACGCCGCTCATCCAGGTCAATGGCCGGATGTCGGAGCGCTCGTTCCGGGGCTGGCAGCGCGTGCCGCGCTCCATCGGCGCGCTGCTGTCGCGCTTCGAACTGTGCCTGATGCAGACGGTCGACGATGCCCGCCGCGTCGAGGCCCTCGGCGCGCCGCGCGTCTCGACCACCGGCAACCTCAAATTCGACGTGCCGGCCCCCGAGGCCGAGCCCAATGCCGCCATGGCGCTGGCCAAGGCGATCAGCTACCGGCCGGTCTTCCTTGCCGCCTCGACGCACGAGGGCGAGGACGAGATCGTCCTCGAGGCCCACCGGATGATGGCGCCCCGGCTGACCAACCTCCTGACCATCATCGCGCCGCGCCATCCCGAGCGCGGCGAGGCCATAGCGGCGCTCGCCGAGCAGGACGGCCTGCAGGCGGTGCGTCGTTCGGAAGGCGCGCTGCCGGCGATCCGCCACGCCGTCTATGTCGCCGACACGCTCGGCGAGATGGGCCTGTTCTACCGCGCGGCGCCGGTCGCCTTCCTCGGCGGCTCGCTGATCCGCCATGGCGGCCAGAACCCCATCGAACCGGCGAAGCTCGGCGCGGCCATCGTCCATGGCCCGAACGTCGCCAATTTCGCGGCGGTCTATGCGGCGCTGAGCGAAGCCGGCGGCGCCGTCGCTGTCAGGGACAGCCAGTCTCTCGCCGAGGTGACGCTGTCGCTGCTCACCGACAAGGCCGAGCGCCAGCGCCAGCGCGACGCGGCGGCCGAGGCGGTCGCCGCCCTTGGGGGCGCGCTGGATCGGACGCTGGCCGCCATCGAGCCCTATTTCCTCTCCCTCGCCATGCGGCAGGGGTGAGGTCGCCATGAGGGCCCCGGCCTTCTGGTCCGATCAAGACGGCCTTGCGGGCCGGCTGCTCGCGCCGCTGGGATGGATGGTCGGCGCGGCGACGCTGGCGCGCATGGAGAAGCCGGGAGCCGATGCCGGCATTCCCGTCATCTGCATCGGCAATCCGACGGTCGGCGGCTCCGGCAAGACGCCCATCGCGCGACTGGTGGCTGGCCGCCTCAGGGCGGGCGGCCGCAAGCCGGCCGTGCTGCTGCGCGGCTATGGCGGCTCGCTGGCGGGTCCGGTGCTGGTGGGTCCGGATGCGATGGCTGCGGAAGTCGGCGACGAGGCCCTGCTTCACCGCCGCGACGGGCCGACGGTGGTCGCCCGCGACCGGCTGGCGGGCGCGCGGCTGGCGGCGGCATCGGGTGCGGATGTCGTGGTGATGGACGACGGGTTCCAGAACCCGGCTGTGACCAAGGATATCTCGCTGCTCGTCGTTGATGGGGCGCACGGGCTCGGCAATGGCCAGGTCCTGCCGGCAGGGCCTTTGCGGGCGCCATTCGCGCCGCAGCTCGCCCGCGCCGAGGCGCTGGTCGTGGTCGGGGCGGGGTCCGCGGGCAACGATCTCGCGGCCGAAGCGACCGCTGCCGGCCGTGCCGTGCTGCGGGCGTCGCTCCGGGTCGACGAGGCGGTCGCGCACTGGCTGGACGGCCGCGATGTGCTGGCCTTCTGCGGCATCGGCCGCCCCGCGAAATTCGCCGAGACGCTCGGGCAGGCGGGCGCGCGCAATGCCGTGCTGCGCCCCTTCGCCGATCACCACGCCTATACGGATGCCGATGCGGGCAGGCTGCTGGCGGAAGCCGGGCGCACCGGCCTGCCGCTGGTCACGACCGAGAAGGATGCGGTGAAGCTGAAGGGCTCGCCGGCACTCGATGCGCTGGCTGCGGCAGCGACGGTGGTGCCGGTCCGTGCGGTGATCGACGACGAAGCGGCGCTCGACAGGCTGCTGGCCGGCGTCAGGCTCCCGCCGGGCGCCTGACCCGCTCGGGGTGGAGCCGCGCCATCACCGCTTCCGGGGTGGCATAGGCCTCCTGATGCGCGACGCTCCAGTATTTCAGGTCGTCGAGCAGGATGTGCTGGCCGGTCACGGCGCAGCGCACATAGGCGCCGGGCCGGATGACGCGGTAGTCGCCGTCCAGATAGCGGATTTCGGCTTCGCCGTCGGTCGGCCGGCCTGACAGGCGGTTCAGCATGATGGCTTGCCCTGCCTCAGCGACCGGTGCCGGAGGCGGGATCCTGCCCCGGGGACTGGCGGTTATAGGCCGCGTGCGGATCTTCCGGACGCCGGCCGACCGGCCCGTAGGGCGCATCCGGCGAAGCGGTGCGGTAGCCCGGCGGCGGCTCGACCAGACGGCGGCGCGGCGCTTCGCCCGGGAAGGCGACGACCTCGTTGTCGCGCGACGAGCCGAACAGCGAGCCGACCTGCGACCAGATCGGCTGCACGCCCATCTGGGCTGCGGTGGCGGGCCCTGCGATCTGCGCCTCGGACTGCTGGCGCGTCGCATCGACGCGTCCGCCGCCGAACCAGCCGCCGCCGCCCTGGCGGGCGCGCATCTCGGCATTGGTCAGGGTGCGACCGTCATCGTCGCGGACGATGGGCGCGTTGGCGGCGAGGCCTGCGGCGCGGGCGCGGGCGACATCCGGATCGTTCGGCCAGTTGGGATTGCGGGCCGCGCCTGATTCCTGCGGCGGCGGCAGGTTGTTGCCGCGCGGCAGGACGAGGGGCGCGCGCTCGCGGTAGTCGATCGGCGGACGCTCATCGCCGGTTACGCCGAGGCCGCTGAGAAGCCCCTGGAACAGCGAGCGCTCGATGCCGCTCGAATCCTGGGACTGGGCGCTCGCAGCGCCGGCGGAAAGGCAGATCGCGGTCGCCAGAACGGCGGTGCGGATGCGCGTCATGTTGGTCACCCTTCAGGACGGGGAGGGCCTTTAGCCCCTTGCGAATGCGGCTCTATCCATCAGGATCATGCCGATTTCGAGGCGGTCGAGGAACCGCCGAAAAGGGACTCATACAGAAGCAGGCCGACCCCGGCAACGATGGCGACATCGGCGAGGTTGAACACATACCAGCGGAACTGCCACGTCGACGTCGTGATATGGAAGGCGAAGAAGTCGGCGACCGCGCCATAGAGAACGCGGTCTATGCCGTTGCCGAGCGCGCCGCCGGCGATCAGGCCGAGCGCGATGGCGGTGAAGCGGCTCTCGGCCTTCCACAGCCACCACGCGATCAGCGCGACCGCGCCGATCTTGAACGCCACCAGCGCCCATTGGCCCAGTTCGCTGTCCTGCTGGAACAGGCCGAACGAGACGCCGTAGTTCCAGGCCATGACCAGGTCGAGCACCGGCGCCAGCGTGATGACCTGGCCCGTGACCATGCCGACGCCGTGCAGCATGGCGAGCTTGAACCCCTGATCGATGGCGAGCGCCGCGATCAGGGCGATGAGGCCGGCACGGAAATAGGGCGATGGCGTCACGGGGCTTCCCTCGCTGGTCGATGCCGGAGGTGGCTCGCCGGCGCGCCAAGGTCAAGCCCGTTCCGCGCGGGAATGTCTCGACATCCGCGCCGGCCGGGGACATATCCGCCTGGACAGATTCAGATCGATGCCATGCCCCAGACCCTGCCGAAGCTCTATTTCATCCGCCACGGCGAGACCGACTGGAACGCCGAGGGCCGCCTGCAGGGCCAGCGCGACATTCCGCTGAACGATGTCGGGAGGGTGCAGGCCGAGGAGACCGGCGCGATCCTCGCCCGGCTGGACGCGCGCTACGAGGACCTCGCCTACTGGGCGAGTCCACTGTCGCGCACCCGCGAAACCATGGAGATCCTGCGCGCCCGGCTCGGCCTCCATCCGCCGGCCTACCGCACCGACGACCGGCTGATGGAGGTCTCGTTCGGCGACTGGGAGGGCCTGACCTGGCCCCAGGTCGAGGCCCGCTCGCCGCGGGTCGCCGAAGCGCGGATCGCCGACAAGTGGCATGTCTCGCCTCCCGGTGGGGAGAACTACGAGGCGGTGGCCGAACGGCTCGGCGCCTTCATGACCCTGCTGGAACGGCCGAGCGTGGTGGTCGCCCATGGCGGGGTCGGCCGGGCGCTGATGGCGCTGACGGCGAGCATGAGCCGCGAGAAGGCGGCCGAGGTCTTCGTGCGGCAGGGCGTGGTCTATGTCTTCGATGGGCCGCGCTTCACGGTCGAGACGCCGTAGGCGCTCGAAGCCTGCTCCTGGTTGGCGGGACCGGTGCGTGATTCGCGTCCTGCTTCTGCCGTGCAGTGCATGCGCCAGCGGACGAACTCTCAGTAGCCGCCGAAAACGCCCCAGAAGCTGCGCGCGGTCGGATAGCGCGGCTGGCCGTTGCGACGCGCGGTCGGGCACTGGAACTGCGAGCCCGCGACGGTGTCGTCGACATTCGACGGGAAGCACTTCGGCGCCGTGCCGGGGGCGAGCGTGCCGCGGCTCTGGTGGACGAGGAGTACGCGGTCGCGGGTCTCGTCCTGCATCACCTGCGCGCTGGCGGCGCCAGCGGAAGCGGCGATCAGCAGAGCGGCGAGGGCGGTGGGAATCGCACGGGTCATGACGGCTCCTGCACTGGGATCTGAGGACTTCCGATTACCAGAAACGGCGGATGGCGTCACCGCGTTCCCGCCGGGCCCCTGCCGATCGCACGGCCGAGACGGGCGAGCGAGCGGCGCAGCGCCTCGTCCTCGACGGTCTCGATGGCTTTTGCGAGGCGGGCCTCGTCCGGCGGCGCCGGGGGGACGGGCCTGGGCTTGCGCGGCGCGAGCGGCGCCTGCGACAGCCGGACGCTCGCGACGCAGCGCCAGCCGAAGAAGGCGTTGACCCGCTCGACGATGGTGGCGCTGAGATGCTGGATGTCGAGCGCGAAAGGCGTCTCGACGCGGACATGCAGCGTGCCCGGCTCCTGCTCGCCGGCCTCGCGACCCTGCGGCCGGCGCGGCCAGGCGATCTTCACGGGAGCGGAGCGGCGGGCGAGGTCCTCGCCGACGATCTCGTCCCAGCGGGTGACGACTTCCGTGGCGGCGAAGCCGGCCTGGCGCAGCGCCCCGGCGATGGGCGCGGCGGCGATGTCGGCCAGCGGTCGCGGGCCCCTTGGGCGGAACGTCTGTGAGTTCATTGTCGCGCCGGTTGAACGGGACGGTCGATGGGGCCAGTGTCGGCCTCGATGAGTCCCAGCCTCGTGAAACCCAGACTAGCACGCTCTCCGGCGGCGCGGGAAACCTCGCCGCAGGCCGCCGCCCTGCTCGGCTGGTACGACCGGCACCGCCGGCGGCTGCCCTGGCGCGCCCTGCCGGGCGAGGCCGTCGATCCCTACCGCGTCTGGCTGTCGGAGATCATGCTGCAGCAGACGACGGTCGCAGCGGTCGGGCCCTATTTCGCGGCCTTCCTCGCGCGCTGGCCGGATGTGGCGAGCCTTGCGGCGGCGCCCATCGAGGAGGTCATGCGCGCCTGGGCCGGCCTCGGCTACTATTCGCGGGCGCGCAACCTGCACGCCTGCGCCATCGCGGTGACGCAGGACCATGGCGGGCGCTTTCCCGACACGGTCGAGGGCCTGCGCGCGCTTCCCGGCATCGGCGACTATACCGCCGCCGCCATCGCGGCGATCGCCTTCGACAGGCCCGCTGCGGTGGTCGACGGCAATGTCGAGCGCGTGGTGACGCGGCTCGATGCCATCGAGACCGAATTGCCGGCGGCAAAGCCCCTGATCAAGGCGCGGGTGGCGGAACTGCTCGATCCCGCGCGGCCCGGCGATTTCGCTCAAGGTATGATGGATCTCGGCGCGACCATCTGCACGCCGAAGCGGCCGGCGGGCGCCCTCTGCCCGCTCAATGCCTGGTGCCGGGCCTGCGCCGAGGGCACGCAGGAAACCTATCCGCGCAAGGCGCCGAAGAAGGCCGGCGCGCTTCGGCGCGGCGCGGCCTTCGTCGTGGTGCGCGAGGACGGGCATCTGCTGGTCCGGACGAGGCCCGCGCGGGGCCTGCTGGGCGGCATGGCGGAAGTGCCGGGCACCGAATGGTCGGCGAGTTTCGACGCGTCGCGGGCGCTCGACGCCGCGCCGCTCGCGCTGTCGTTCATGCGGCTGGCGGGGACGGTGGCCCACGTCTTCACGCATTTTCCGCTGGAGCTGACCGTGTTCCGCGCCGAGGCGCCGGCCGGCTTCGCGGCACCCGCGGGCAGCCGCTGGATCGCGCTGGCGGAGGTGCCGGGCGAGGCCTTCCCGACGCTGATGCGCAAGGTCATCGCCCACGCCATACCCTGATGACGCGCGGCCGCCTCGCCCTGGTCATCAGCCCGCCACGAGGCGAGACAGAATGGCGCGGCGATCGAAGCTTGACGGCGAAGCGCCGGCAGGCATCCTGAGACGGGTTTCACAGATGCCGCGTGGCATTTCAGCAATGGTTCGCCGATGAGTGCCGAAGACGGCCGCCCACTGGGCCTGACCTGGCGCTACGACCGGGCCGAGATGATCGCCGACGGCGTCGTCCATGGCCTCGGCGTGGTCGCGGCGGTCTTCGCGGCCGGCGCTCTGGTCGGCATCGGGCTCTATCGCGCGGAGCTTGCCACCGTCTCGTCGCTGGTCGTCTATGCCGCGACGCTGATCACGGTCATGGCCATGTCGGCCGCCTACAACATGTGGCCGGTGTCGCGGACCAAGTGGATTTTGCGCCGTTTCGACCATGCCGCCATCTACCTGCTGATCGCCGGCACCTACACGCCGTTCATGATCCATGCCGGCACGGGCGAGGCCTATGCGATGCTGGCAGGCGTCTGGGCCGCCGGCCTTGCGGGAGCGGCGCTGAAGCTGGCGGCGCCCGGCCGCTACGACCGCGTCGCCGTGCTGCTCTATCTCGCCATCGCCTGGAGTGGAGTCGCCATCGCCCATCAGGTCTTCGCGACGCTGCCGATGCCGGCCATCGTCATGCTGGTGGTGGGCGGCCTGATCTATTCGGCCGGGGTGATCTTCCACCTGTGGCAGTCGCTGCGCTTCCAGAACGCCATCTGGCACGGATTCGTGCTCGTCGCCGCGGCGTGCCAGTATGTGGCCGTGCTGAACGGCGTCGCGCTCTCGATCTGAGCCGCCGGCCGGGCGACCAACAAGAGCGGCCCCGATGGACCTGTCAGGCTTTCTCGTCTTCTGCGGCGTCTATGCCATGGCGACCTTCTCGCCGGGACCGGCTGTGGCCGCCATCGTCGCGCGCACCCTGGCGGTAGGCCTCGGCCGCACCGCGCCGTTCATCTTCGGGGTGATCGCCGGCGACCTCGTCTGGTTCGCGCTGGTCGCGCTCGGCCTCGCGGCGCTGGCGCAGAACTTCCAGACGCTGTTCCTCGTCATCAAATATGCCGGCGTCGCCTACCTGCTCTACCTCGCGTTCAAGCTCTGGACCGCCCCGGCCGACGCGCCGAAGGAAGCCCCGCAGGCGCGCGGCGAGGGCTGGAAGCTGTTCCTCGGCGGCCTCGCCCTGACCATGGGCAATGCCAAGGTCATGGTCTTCTTCGTCTCGATCCTGCCGCTGGTGGTCGATCTCGCCGCGCTGACGCCGCTCTTCGCGATGGAACTGGCGGTGACGATGATGCTGATCCTCTCGGCGGCCATGTGGACCTATGCGCTGGCGGCGTCCCGCGCGCGCCGGCTCATCTCGAGCCCGCGTGCCATGCGGCTGGTCAATCGCGGGACCGGCGCGGTGATGGCGGGAGCGGCGGTGGCCGTCGCGGCGCGAGGGTAGCGGGAAGGCGCGGTTGCCCCACCTCTCCCCGCCGGGGAGAGGTGAAGGCGGTTGCGCCCTTCACACGTCGAAGAACACCGTCTCGTCCTCGCCCTGCAGGCGGATGTCGAGGCTGTAGGTCTGGCCGTCGCGCGTCGCGATCAGCGTCTGGCGGCGGTCGGCGGGAACCAGCGCGAGGATGGCGTCCCCGTCATTCGCGGCCTCGTCGCTGAAATAGAGCCGCGTGTGGAGCTGTTTCAGCATGCCGCGCCCGAACACCGCCACGACGAGGTGCGGCGCCTGGTCCCTGCCGCCCGGGCCCGGCACGCGGCCCGGCTTGATGGTCTCGAACCGATAGGTGCCGTCCGCCTTGGTGTCGGAGCGGCCGAAGCCCATGAACGTGTTGCTGGCGCGCGGGCGCTTGTCGTTCGGATGGGCATAGCGGCCCTCGGCATCGGCCTGCCAGATCTCGATCATCGCGTCGGGCACCGGCTGGCCCTCGCCGTCGAGCACGCGGCCGGTGACCACGATGTGCTCGCCCGGCGTGCCGCGCGCGGCGACATGGCCGTCGGCGGAGACCGGCACGTGCGGATAGGCCTCGCCCGGCGTCAGGCCGTAATGGAAGAACGGGCCGACCGTCTGCGACGGCGAGATGCCGTCCGGGCGCGTGATGTCCTTGCGGGTCTCAGTGGTCATGCGGCTCTTCCGTGGGGGTCGCGTCGCGGCCGCGAAGCACGATGTCGAACTGGTAGCCGAGCGCCCATTCCGGCTGGGTCGTCTCGAGGTCGAAACGGGCGATGAGGCGGTTGCGCGCGCGCTCGTCCGGGATGCCGTTGAAGATCGGGTCGAACGGGAACAGCGGATCGCCCGGGAAATACATCTGGGTCACCAGCCGCGACAGGAAGGACGGACCGAAGACCGAGAAATGGATATGGGCGGGCCGCCAGGCATTGTGGTGGTTGCGCCAGGGATAGGCGCCGGGCTTGACGGTGGTGAAGCGGTAGCGGCCGTCCTCGCCGGTGAGATAGCGGCCGGCGCCGGTGAAGTTCGGATCGAGCGGGGCGGGGTGCTGGTCGCGGGTGTGGACGTAGCGGCCGGCGGCATTGCACTGCCAGAGCTCGACGAGCGCGCTCGGCACCGGGCGACCGTCCTCGTCCAGCACGCGGCCAGTGACGATGATCCGCTCGCCGAGCGGCTCGCCGTCATGCTGGCGGGTGAGGTCGGAATCGCTCTCGCGCACCTTGTCGTGACCATAGACCGGGCCGGTCAGCTCGGAGAGCGTGTGCGGCACGAGGATCAGCGGCTTCGACGGCGCGCGCAGCACCGTGCTCGTATAGGCCGGATGCAGGCTCGGCGGATGGGCCCTGGTCGATTCCCGCGGCAGGATCAGCGTCATTGCCGTCGTTTCCTCTGGTTTGTTCTCGTTGCCGCGGACGATGTTGCGCCCCGCCCGCGGTTGCATTGATCCGCGTCAGTTCACCCGCTCGACCGCCAGCGCCACGCCCTGGCCGACGCCGACGCACATGGTGGCGAGGCCGTAGCGACCGCCGGTCTTTTCCAACTGGTGGACGGCGGTCGCGGCGATGCGCGCGCCCGACATGCCCAGGGGATGGCCGAGGGCGATGGCGCCGCCATTGGGGTTCACGTGATCCGCATCCTCGGCAATGCCGAGGCCGCGCAGCACGGCGATGCCCTGGCTGGCGAAGGCCTCGTTCAGCTCGACCACGTCGAAGGCGGAGATCTTGAGGTTCAGCCGCTCCATCAGCTTCTTCACCGCCGGGATCGGGCCGATGCCCATGATCCGGGGCGGCACGCCGGCCGAGGCGAGGCCGAGCACGCGGGCGCGGGGGGTGAGGCCGTATTTCTTCACGGCTTCAGCCGAGGCGATGATCATCGCGGCCGCGCCGTCATTGACGCCGGAGGCGTTGCCGGCGGTGACCGTGCCCGGCTGGCGCACGAAGGCCTTCAGCTTGGCGAGCCCTTCTGCGGTGGTCTCGGGGCGCGGATGCTCGTCCTTGGCGACGATGATCGGGCCGCCCTTGCCGCCCGGCACCTCGACGGGGACGATCTCCTCGGCGAAATAGCCGGAGGCGATCGCCTTGCCCGCTTTCGTTTGAGAGGCCAGCGCGAAGGCGTCCTGCGCCTCGCGCGAGACCTGGAACTCTTCGGCGACGTTCTCGCCGGTCTCCGGCATGGAATCGACGCCGTATTGCTGCTTCATCAGCGGATTGATGAAGCGCCAGCCGATGGTCGTGTCGAAAATGTCCGCCGAGCGACCGAAAGCCTCCTGCGACTTGCCCATGACGAAGGGCGCGCGGGTCATGCTCTCGACGCCGCCGGCAATGGCGAGGTCGATCTCGCCGGCCTTCACGGCGCGGGCGGCGGCGCCGACCGCGTCGAGCCCGGAGGCGCAGAGCCGGTTGACGGTCATGGCGGGGACGGCATCGGGCAGGCCGGCGAGCAGCGAGGCCATGCGGGCGACGTTGCGATTGTCCTCGCCGGCCTGGTTGGCGCAGCCGAAGACGATCTCGTCGATGGCATCGCGAATCTGCGGATGACGGGCGAGCAGCGCCTTCAGCGGCACGGCCGCAAGGTCGTCCGCTCGCACCTTGGCGAGCGCGCCGCCGTAGCGGCCGATCGGGGTGCGAACCGCGTCGCAGATGAAGACATCGGCCATGGTCGTCTCCTCGGATAGGTCAGGCCGCGTGGGCGGCCTTGGTGCGCGCGTGCAGGTCGCGCAGCACGGTGAGTTCGGTGGTGTCGGGCGCGCGGGTTTCCTTCACCGTGGAGGCGAACTTCACCGGCCAGCCGCAATTGGCCTGGATCTGTTCGCGGGTGACGCCCGGATGGATCGAGGTGACGGTGAGCTCGCTCGTCTCGGCATCCGGCTCGAAGATGCAGAGATCGGTGATGAGCTGCGTCGGCCCGCGCGTTTTCACGCCCAGCGCCTCGCGCGAGCCCTTGCCGGTGCCGTGACCGAGCGAGGTGATGAAGGGCAGCTTCTCCATGAAGGCGCGCTGGCCCATGGCCATGATGATGAAGATCTGGCCGCAATTGATGGCGATCTCCGGCGCGCCGCCGCCGCCGGGCAGGCGCACCTTGGGCGCGTCGTAGGGACCGACGACGGTGGTGTTGAGATTGGCGAAACGGTCGATCTGCGCGCCGCCGAGGAAGCCGATGGTGATGCGCCCGCCCTGCAGCCAGTAGCGGAACATCTCGGGCACCGAGACAGTGGTCAGCGCGGTGTCGCAGAGCTCGCCGTCGCCGATGGAGAGCGGCAGGACGGAGGGACGGGTGGACAGCGTGCCGCTCTCGTAGATCAGCGTGATCTTCGGCGCGTGAGTGAGGCGCGCGAGGTTGCAGGCGGCGGAGGGTGCGCCGATCCCGACGAAGCAGACATCCTCGTTGGTCAGCAGCCGCGCCGCGGCGATGGTCATGATCTCGTTGGGGGTGTGGTCGGTCATCTCTGTCGTCCCCTCACTCGGCCGCGACCGCGAAGCGGCGGGCATGGGCCTCGAACGATTCCGGCCCCTTGTTCATGACGTTCTCGTCCATCCACTTCAGGAACGTCTCCTTGTCGCGAGCGATCTTGTCCCAGGCGATGTAGAAGGCGTTGTCGCGCTTGTAATAGCCCTGCGCGTAGGAGGGATGGGCGCCGCCCGGCACCTTGGCGATGGCGCCGACCGTCCAGGACGGCAGGATCACCGCATTGGCGTTGCGCGGGCCGAAATCCTCGACGATCTCCTCGACCGTGACCACCGAGCGCTTCGCCGCCAGAACGGCTTCCTTCTGCACGCCGACAATGCCCTCCAGCATCACATTGCCCTCGCGGTCGGCCTTCAGCGCATGGATGATCGACACGTCCGGCCGCACTGCCGGCACGGTCGCCAGCACCTCGCCAGTATAGGGGCAGGTGACCGAGCGGATGTTCGGATTGACCTTCGGCAGATCGACGCCCTTGTAGCCGCGGAACACCGCGAAGGGCAGGTTAGCCGCGCCCGCCTCGAAGGCATTGGCCATGGCGGCGTGGGAATGTTCCTCGATGGCGAGACGGCCGGCCTCGATCTCCTCGCGCACCCGGTGCAGCGAGCCGACGCCGGGATTGCCGGCCCAGGAGAAGACGAGCTTCCTGGCGAGGCCCATGCCGACGATCTGGTCGTAGAGGATGTCGGGGGTCATGCGGATCAGCGTCAGATCCTTCTTGCCCTGGCGGATCACCTCGTGGCCGGCGGCATAGGGGATCAGATGCGTGAAGCCCTCCATCGCGACGGTGTCACCGTCGCGGACCGCGCCGGCGATCGCCGCGCTGAGGGACATGAACTCGGCCATGACCTGCCCTTACCTGTTGTCGCGTTTCCGCTTCCGTCCTCGCGCCGGAGGTTGGTTCTGTCAAGTGCGATATTCGGATCGGTGTGCGCTTAGCGAACGTTGCGGACGTAGGGCCTGATTCTGCGGCTTGGCGCGGGGCAGAATGGGAGACCTGCAAATTGGCTGCTCGCGCGGCCGCCGGGCCGGCTTCGGCCGAGGCGATGGGCGGCCCTGTGCCCAAAGACCGGGCCTGCTGCCGAATGAGGCGCCTGCCGCCCGGGCCGGCGGCACCATTCTGTCCCATCGATACGACATTCCCCGGAAAAGCCCTTATGGCACGGCGCTTGCCACGCGTTACCGTGAGCGACCGGAGCGGCGTCGGCAGGTCAGCCGATTCCAACGGCGAATCCAAACCCCCGGCTCACGGGACGAAGTCCGGAGCTGCAGGGGTTCCAGGGGAGAATGACACTATGGACCGCAGGACTTTCATCAGGGCCGGCGCTGGCGCCGGTCTCGTAGCGGCCTCGGGCGGCCTGTCCGCCCCGGCCATCGGGCAGGGCGCGGCGGCGAAGACGCTGCGCTTCGTGCCGCAGGCCAATCTCGCCAATTTCGACCCGATCTGGGGGACGCAATATGTCGTCCGCAACGCGGCCGCTCTGGTCTGGGATACGCTCTACGGCGTCGACGCCAATCTCGTGCCGCAGCGCCAGATGGTCGATTCCGAGGAGGTCTCCTCCGATGGCCTGACCTGGACGTTCAAGCTCCGCTCGGGCCTCAAGTTCCACGACGGCACGCCGGTCCTGGCCAAGGACTGCGTCGCCAGCCTCGTCCGCTGGTCGTTCCGCGATCCCATGGGCCTGATGATCAAGGCGATCCAGGAGGAGATCGTCGCGGTCGATGACACCACCTTCCGCTGGCGCCTGAAGAGGCCCTATCCGAAGATGCTGCTGGCGCTCGGCAAGAACAACTCGCCCTGCTCCTTCATCATGCCGGAGCGCATCGCCAAGACCGACCCGTTCCAGCAGATCACCGAATATGTCGGCTCCGGCCCGATGAAGTTCGTCCGCGGCGACTGGGTGCCCGGCGCCAAGGCCGTGTTCGAGAAATTCGCCGACTACGTGCCGCGCGCGGAGCCGGCGTCCTGGCTCGCCGGCGGCAAGCGGATGCTGGTCGACCGGATCGAATGGGTGATCATGCCCGACCCGGCCACCGCCTCGGCGGCGCTGCAGAACGGCGAGATCGACTGGTGGGAGAACCCGATCGCCGACCTCGTGCCGGTGCTGAAGCGCAACCGCAACATCCGCGTCGATATCGGCGACCCGCTCGGCAATATCGGCGCCTTCCGCCTCAACCACCTGCATCCGCCGTTCAACGACGTGCGCGCGCGGCGGGCGATCCTCATGGCGCTCGACCAGGAGGAGTTCATGCGGGCCATCGTCGGCTCGGACGACAACCTCTGGAAGCCGCTGCCCGGCTATTTCACGCCCGGCACGCCCCTCTACAACGAGGAGGGCGGCGAAATCCTCAAGGGCCGCCGCGACATCGAGGGCGCGAAGCGCCTGCTCGCCGAGAGCGGCTACAAGGGCGAGCCGGTGACCATGGTCGTGGCGCAGGACCAGCCGGTGACCAAGGCGCAGGGCGACGTCGCGCACCAGTTGCTGAAGCGAATCGGCATGAACGTCGATTTCGTCGCCACCGACTGGGGCACCACCGGCCAGCGTCGCGCGCTGAAGTCCCCGCCGGCGCAGGGCGGCTGGAACATCTTCTTCTCGTGGCATGCTGGCGCCGACTGCATCAACCCCGCCGCCTACACGGCGATCCGGGCAAACGGCGACGGCGCCTGGTTCGGCTGGCCGAACATCCCGGCGGTCGAGCAGCAGGTCGCCAACTGGTTCGAGGCCAAGAACCTCGACGAGGAGAAGGCGGCCATGCGCGCGCTCAACAAGGCGGCGCTTGACAATGTCGTCTATGTGCCGCCCGGCTTCTTCCTGACCTACACGGCCTGGCGCAGCAATGTCAGCGGCATCACCAAGGGACCGCTGCCGTTCTTCTGGAACGTCGCCAAGGCCTGACGCTGATCGGCGGGACGGCGGGCTTCGCGCCTGCCGTCCCGCTCCCTGAAAGGCAGGCCCGATGCTGACCTATATTCTGCGGCGGATACTCGCGACGATCCCGGTCATGGCGGTCGTCGCGCTGTTCGTGTTCTCGCTGTTGTACATCGCGCCCGGCGATCCCGCGGCGGTCATCGCGGGCGATCAGGCGACGCCCGAGGATGTCGAGAAGATCCGCCAGAGCCTCGGGCTCGACCGGCCGTTCCTGGTGCGGTTCGGCGAATGGGTGTGGCAGATCGCCAGGTTCGACCTCGGCACCTCGATCTTCACGGGACTGCCGGTGACGCAGCTGATCGCGCAGCGGGTCGAGCCGACCCTGTCGCTGATGGTGGTGACGCTGATCCTCGCCATCGTGGTCGCCGTGCCGATGGGCGTGCTGGCGGCGTGGCAGGCGGGAACCTGGGTCGACCGGACCATCATGGCCTTCGCCGTGTTCGGCTTCTCGGTGCCGGTCTTCGTCGTCGGCTACATCCTCGCCTACATCTTCGCCCTCGAACTCGACTGGCTGCCCGTGCAGGGCTACACGCCGATCGCGCAAGGGGTGAAGCCCTGGCTCGAGAACCTCATCCTGCCGGCGGTGGCGCTCGGCTGTGTCTATGTCGCGCTGATCGCCCGCATCACTCGCGCGACCATGCTCGAAGTGCTGCAGCAGGACTATATCCGCACCGCGCGCGCCAAGGGCGTCAGCCAGCGCGACGTACTGTTCCTCCACGCCCTGAAGAATGCGGCGGTGCCGATCGTCACGGTGATCGGCATCGGCGTGGCGCTGCTGATCGGCGGGGCGGTGGTCACCGAGAGCGTCTTCGCCATTCCCGGCCTCGGGCGGCTGACGGTGGATGCGATCCTGCGCCGCGACTATCCGGTGATCCAGGGCCTCGTCCTGCTGTTCTCCTTCGTCTACGTGCTGGTCAACCTGATGGTCGACCTCGTCTATACCCTCGTCGATCCGAGGATCCGCTATTGACCGCGCATAGCCCCGACACCTCCGCTTCCATCGACGTCGCCGAACCGGCCGTCGTCCGCCGGCGCATGACCCCCCTCCGCTTCGTCCGCCGCTACCCGACCATCACGATCGGAACGGTGATCCTGTTCGCGGTGGTGTTCATCGCCGTCTTCGCGCCCTTCCTCGGCACGACCGATCCGACGGCGATCTCGACGCGGCTGCGGACGCGCGAACCCTCGGCCCAGTTCTGGTTCGGCACCGACATGCTCGGCCGCGACATCTATTCGCGCGTGCTCTACGGCACCCGCGTCTCGCTGATCGTCGGCTTCTCGGTCGCGATCCTTGCCTCCGTCGGCGGGCTGATCATCGGCCTGATCTCGGGCTATCTGCGCAAGGTGGACGCGATCCTGATGCGCGTGATGGACGGCATCATGTCGATCCCTTCGATCCTGCTCGCGGTGGCGCTGATGGCGCTGACCCGAGGCTCGGTCGGCAACGTCATCCTCGCCATCACCATCGCGGAGATTCCGCGTGTCTCGCGCCTCGTGCGCGGCGTCGTGCTGTCCCTGCGCGAGCAGCCCTATGTCGATGCCGCCATCGCGTCCGGCACCTCGACGCCGGTGATCATCGTCAAGCACATCCTGCCGAACACGCTGGCGCCGATCATCGTCCAGGCGACCTATATCTGCGCCGCCGCCATGATCACCGAGGCGATCCTGTCGTTCATCGGCGCCGGCACGCCGCCGATCATCCCGTCCTGGGGCAACATCATGGCCGAGGGCCGCGCGCTCTGGCAGGTCAAGTTCTACATCGTCCTGTTCCCCGCCCTGTTCCTTTCCGTCACGGTGCTTGCGGTGAACCTGCTCGGCGACGGTCTGCGCGACGCGCTCGATCCGCGCCTGGCGAAGCAGTTTTGAGGCAAACCGGGGCACATCGACGACGCGGCAGGGGCGCCCGGACCGGCTCGCCCGGCCGCGACACGACCGCGCGGCCCGCTGGCGATCCGAAAAAAATGCCTTATTTGTGCGTCCGAGTGCGGATAGACTATGGACCCGTTCGCGGATTATCGCGTGGGTCGAGCTCCGCTCCCGAAAGACGGCCGCCATGAACAACGCATTCGACATCTATACGATCATCTTCCTCGCCCTTGCGGTGTTCATCTTCTTCCGGCTGCGCAGCGTGCTGGGGACGAAAACCGGCTCCGAGCGCGATCCGTTCCGGCCGCGCGACAACAACAATCGCGAGATGGGCGGCCGGGACGGCGGCCCGGGCGCGCAGCCCCCGGGCGAGGTCATCCCGATGCCGGCCCGCAACGGCGCCGCGCCGCCGCCCTTCCCCGTGGCCGATCCGTCCGAGCCGCGCTGGGGCGACATCGCGCCGCCCGGCTCGCCGCTGGCGCGCGGTTTCGACGCCATCGCCTCGCGCGACGCCTCGTTCGAGCCTGCCGGCTTCGTCGGCGGCGCCAAGGCGGCCTATGAGATGATCGTGCTCGCCTTCGCCTCCGGCGACCGCAAGACCCTGCGCGACCTGCTCGCCAAGGACGTGTTCGACGGTTTCGAGGCAGCGATCCGCGACCGCGAGAGCCGTGGCGAGAGCGTCGAGACCCGCTTCGTCGGCATCGAGAAGGCCGGGATCACCGACGCGCAGCTGCGCGGCGACCAGGCGCAGGTGACGCTGAAATTCGTCTCGCAGCTGGTCACCGCGACCCGCGACCGTGGCGGCAATGTCGTCGACGGCTCGCCCGATCGCGTCACCGACGTGACCGATGTCTGGACCTTCGCGCGCAATGTGACGGATCGCGACCCGAACTGGCGCCTGATCGCCACCGAAGCCGGCGCCTGATCCAGCGCCGGAGCGGAACCCCCATGGCCGGCCGCAGGACCAGCGTCGCGAGCGCCGCGGTCCTCGCGGCGGCGGTGGCCCTGTGCGGGGTGGCCGGACCGGCCTCCGCCGGCTCCAATGACCTCCTGATCCTCCTGCGGCCGACGAGCCCGCCCCCCGAGGCTGCGCAGGCCCTTCCCGCACCTGAAGCGCCGTCCCCCGCGCCGCAGCCGCCGCAATCGGCGGAAGCCCAGCCTCAGCCTCCTGCCGGGACGCCTGACGGTCAGGCGGCAGCGCCGTCCCCGGAGCCCGCCGCGCCCGGGGCTCAGGCATCGCTGCCGCCGCCGGAGACGCCCGCGCCGCCCGGCCCGTCGCCTGCATCGCCAGCGGCCGAGGCGCCCGCCGCGCCGTCGGAGGTCGCGGTCCACCCGTCCGGCTTTCCCTTCGTCTATCCCGAGACCTGGAGCGAGGCGGTGCCCTTCGCCGCCGTGCCCGGCTGGGCCGAGGACCGGCAGGACCTGGCCTTCCGGGCGTTCCTGATCTCCTGCCGGCAGGTGATGGCCGCGCGCAGCCCCCCGCGCTCCGCGCCCGTCGTCTGGCAGGCGCTGCGCGAGGTCTGCCCGCGCGCGCTGGCGCTGCCCCAGCCGGTCGGCCGCGAGGCCGCGCGCGCCTTCTTCGAGGCGGAGTTCCGCGCCGTGCGCTTCGCCCGGTTCGGCGACCAGACCGAGGCCGACGGCTTCCTCACCGGCTATTACGAGCCCGAGGTTCTCGCCTCGCGCGAGCGCACCGCCGATTTCACCGCGCCCTTCATGCTGCGGCCGGATGACCTCACTTCCGCGCGCGGCCGCACGGCCGGTTTCGATGCCCGCTCCGGCGCGGGCCGCTGGGTCGGCGGGCGCTTCCTGCCCTATTTCGACCGGGGCGAGATCGAACAGGGCGCGCTGGACGGGCGCGGGCTGGAGATCGCCTGGGCGCGCGACCCCGTCGACGTCATGTTCACGCAGATCCAGGGCTCGGCGCGGCTGCGCTTCGCCGACGGCTCGACGCTGCGCATCGGCTATGCCGCCCATAACGGCCACCGCTACGTGCCGGTCGGCCGGGTCATGATCGAGCGCGGCATCGCCACCCGCGCCGAGATGTCGATGGACTTCATCCGCAACTGGATGGCGCAGAACCCGGAGCCTGCCCGCGACATCCGCTGGCAGAACCGTTCCTACGTCTTCTTCCGGGTGAAGACCGAGCTCTCCGCCGAGGACGGCCCTGTCGGCGCGCAGGGCGTGCCCGTCTCCGACTGGCGCTCCATCGCGGTGGACCGCAACGTTCATGCCTATGGCACGCCGGTCTTCATCGACGCGCACCTGCCGACCGGCCCGACCGAGACGGGCGAGCCCTTCCGCCGGCTGATGGTGATGCAGGACACCGGCTCGGCCATTGTAGGCCCGGCGCGCGGCGACCTTTATATCGGCACCGGGCTGGAGGCGGGCTCGATCGCCGGCCGCATCCGCCACCGCGCCGACTGGTACGTGCTGCTGCCGAAGGCGATTTCGCCCGAGGCGGCCGAGGTGCCGGTGCCCGAACCGCGCTTGCGCCGATGAGCCGCCGCCCGAGGGGCCTTTCGGCCGAGGACCGCAAGCTCTGGTCGCATGTGGCGCGCAGCGTGAAGCCGCTTGATCCCGCGCGCATGCCGCCGGCCGAGGAGCCAGCGCCGGAGCCGGAGGCCGCGCCCGTGGCGGCGCGCAAGACGCCGGTCGGGACCAGGGCCCCTGCGGCTCCAGCCGTGCCCGCGCCGCCGCCACTCGCGGCGCTGGAGAAGGGCCTGCGGCGCAAGCTCTCGCGCGGCATGGCCGAGGTCGATGCACGCATCGACCTGCATGGCCTCACCCAGGAGGCCGCGCACCGCCGCCTCATCGCCTTCCTGCGGCGGTCGCAGGCCGGGGGCTGCCGCCTCGTCGTCGTCATCACCGGCAAGGGCGCGCCGAAACGGCTGCGCGGCCTCGACGACGACCCCTGGCGGCCCGACGCCTATGCCGAGCGTGGGGTGCTGCGTCGCGTCGTGCCGGAATGGCTGACGCTTCCGGACATGCGTTCCCTGGTCATCGGCTTCGAGGAGGCCGGCATCGCCCATGGCGGGGCGGGCGCGCTCTACGTGCGTATCCGGCGGCCGTGATCGCCGCCGGACTGTGTCCTGGCCGCTCTTGACCCCGGCCGCCGGGACGTGGATCGTCGCGCAACCTGCCCGGAGCATCCTGCCATGCGGATTCGCGCCCTTTTCGCCGGCCTGTTCGGCCTCGTCCTGATCGCCTCCGACGCCTCGGCCCAGGGCCTCTGGCAGGGCGACGGCCCGCGCGGGCTGAACGGCTCGACCTATACGACCGGGCGCGTGCCCCGCGGCGACTATCCCGGCGCGCACACGGACCAGCTCGGCCGTCTCGGGCCGGTCGGCGCGGTGTTCTTCCGCGATCCGCGCTTCCAGAACGCGCTGCTGCCCTGCGACGATGCCGCCGCGCTGGACCGCATCCGCGCGCGGTTCGCCGAGAAGGAGGCGAAGTTCTGGAACTCGCCGCTGACCATTGCCGGGTTCGACCGCGTGCGCGTGGTGGCGAGCAATCCCTGGGGCCAGAACAACATTCCACGCCGCTACTGCACCGGCCGCGCCCACCTCTCGGACGGCCGCGTGCGCACCGTCAGTTACGCAATCATGGAAGACCAGGGTTTTGCCGGTTTCACATGGGGCGTCGAGTGGTGCGTCCATGGCCTCGATCGCGGCCGCAGCTTCGACCCCGCCTGCCGCATGGCGCGGCCCTGAGCGCGCCTTCCCGGCGACTGAGCGGCCGCCCGGTCCCGTCGCGGCGGACGGGCCGGCAGGCTCGGGTCGCAGGCGGCATCCGGTAACATACGTTCTTTTTTTGTTCTCATCGCGCCGATAGCCTTCGCGGCACGGTGCTGGAGGAGATCATGGCGAAGCGGTTTGCAGCCCTGTTGCGTTCTGTCGTGGTCGGCGCGGCCCTGCTGCTGGCGGCCGGCCAGGCTCCGGCTGCGGCGCAGGCCCGCCATGGCGTGACGCCGGGCGAGTTCGATTTCTACGTTCTGGCGCTGTCCTGGTCGCCGTCCTTCTGCGAGGCGTCGGGCGAGCGCAGCGCGCGCTCCATGCAGTGCGCGGGGGATCGGCCGTACCACTTCGTCGTGCACGGGCTCTGGCCGCAATTCACCCGCGGCTTCCCGGAATATTGCCAGGTGCCGGCGCCGGAGCTCGAGCGCCGCACGGTCAACGCCATGCTCGACATCATGCCGGCGCCGGGCCTCGTCCGCCATCAATGGGCGAAGCACGGCACCTGTTCGGGCGAGCGCTCGGCCTCGGCCTTCTTCGAGCGTGTCAGGCAGGCGCGCGCCAAGGTGCGCATCCCCGCCGAGTTCGAATCCGCCTCCGACTACCGGACCGTGTCGCCCGACGAGGTGGAGGATGCCTTCGTGCGCGCCAATCCGGGCCTCACGCGCGAGATGATCGCGGTCCAGTGCGACGAGCGCCGGCTGCGCGAGGTGCGCATCTGCATCGGCCGCGACATGAACTTCACGGCCTGCCAGGAGATCGATCGCCGGGCCTGCCGGCGCGACCGGCTGGTCATGCCGCCGGCCCGCAGCGGCCGCTCCTGAAGGCAAAGCCTCGTCTTTCTGCACGTCTCGGAACGGCTTCTTAGGAGTTCCGGGCTAGGCTCGCGCGGATCGTCACAGGAGCGTTCCCGCGTCGCCATGAGCCCCAAGCCGTGAGCTTCCTCGTCGCCCGTCTGCGCGCAGCCGTTCCAGCCTGGGCGCTCGCCTATGCGGCGCTGTGGTCGGTCGCGCTCGTGGCGCTGCATCTGGAAGCGCCGCTGCAGGCGCTGGCCGGCTGCGCGGCCGACACGGAGGCGCCGCTGCCGCTCTGGACCTGCGGCGAGGGTCTCGGCTCGACGCTTGCCGGGGCCCTGGTCAATTCGGCGCTGCTGACCGTCGTCTGGGCGCCCGCGCTTGTCGCCGCCGCCTTCGTCCGGCCGGACGCGATCCCGCTGGCTGCGGTCGCCTTCGGCTCGCATCTCGTCGGCCTCGGCTCGGTCATGGCCATGGTCGCGCGCGGCGTGCGCCTCGTCATGCGCCGCTTCGCCGTAGCCTGAGCTGCCGGCGCCGAAGCGCCACCCACCCCTCCGAGCGATTGATGCCGTTCCCGCCGGCCGCGTGCCATCGCACGACTGATCGTGCCGCGCGCCCGTCCCCTCGAGGCAGTCTGCTTTCCGAGCTGATGGCGGCCGGAGGCGGCCCTTCGCCGTCGCGAGTGTCGGCATTGTTCCGCGCGCTGCACCCGGATTGTCACCGTCGCCGCGCGGCGGGCCATCGCACCGGCCGTTTCGCCGGCCAGATCATGCCGCCGTTAACGATCGGATCGATCCGGGAACGAACCATGTCCGAATCGCTGATCGCCGGATGTTCGCGCTATGGCCTGGCCGTCGGCATCGCTCGCGCAGGCAACCCGGCAGCCGCCCGCCGCAGCTGGGCGTGCGAATTCGTACTTCTTCCGGCCGGAAACCGCCATGGCCCGCCAGGCCGCAGCGCCGCCCCGACGCACCGCCTGTCCGAGCGCGACGGCCGGACCCGCATGCCGCCGTCAACCATTCGTCCCGATCCGGCACGCCGGCCCGGCGTCAGGGCAGGGCCTTGAGATAGCGGACCGGCCGCCCGACGGTCAGCGCCTGCGCCGCGTGAAGGATGGCGTTGGTGTCGATGCCGTGGTGCCGGTAGAGGTCGTCGACCGTACCGGTCTGGCCGAAATGCTCGACGCCGAGCGCCTTGACCCGGTGGCCGTCGACGGCGCCGAGCCAGGCGAGCGTCGCCGGGTGGCCGTCGATCACCGTGACGATGCCGCAGTCGCGCGAGAGCGGCGCGAGCAGCCGCTCGACATGGCTCATCGCGCCGTGATGGCCGCGCTGGCGCGCCCGCTCGGCCGCCGTCCAGCCGGCATTGAGCCGGTCGGCCGAGGTGATCGCGAGCACGCCGACATCGCGATGGCTTTCCGCCAGCAGGCCCGCGGCGGCGATCGCCTCCGGGGCCACCGCGCCCATATAGGCGATGATCACCTGCGCATTGGCGCCGGGCGGCCGCATCCAGTAGGCGCCGTTGATGATGTCGTCGGCGAGCTCCGGCGTCATCGTCCGTTGCGGCTGGTCGATGGTGCGCGTCGACAGGCGCAGATAGACCGAGCCACCGGTCTCGTCGCGCAGCCAGGTCCGCTCGTCCGGGTCGCCCTCGCCGTCGCGCTGCATGTAGTCGAAGCCGAAGCGCATGATCGCGGCGGTTTCGTCGACGAAGGCCGGCTCGAAGGCGGCGAGGCCGTCCTGCGCCATGCCGATCAGCGGCGTCGCGATCGACTGGTGCGCGCCGCCCTCGGGGGCAAGCGTCACGCCGGCCGGCGTCGCCACCAGCATGAAGCGCGCGTCCTGGTAGCAGGCATAGTTCAGGGCATCGAGGCCGCGCTGGATGAACGGGTCGTAGAGCGTGCCGACCGGCAGCAGCCGCTCGCCGTGGATCGAATGGGTCAGCCCCAGCGCCGAGAGCAGGATGAACAGGTTCATCTCGGCGATGCCGAGTTCGATATGCTGGCCCTCGGGGGAGAATTCCCACGCGAAGGTCGAGGGAATGCGCTCCTGCTTGAACGTGTCGGCCATGGACTGGCGCGCGAACAGGCCGCGCCGGTTGACGAAGCCGCCGAGATTGGTCGAGACCGTCACGTCCGGCGAGGTCGTCACGATGCGGTCGGCGAAGGGCTCCCTGGTTCTCGCGATCTCGTTGAGGATCAGGCCGAAGCCCTGCTGCGTCGACATGGCCGGCTGCGACGGCACCGCGAGGACGGCCGGGATCGGCAGCTTGGCTGCCTCGTAGCGGCGGCGGCCGCGCGCGAAGAAGGGCGCCGCCTTCAGGAACCGCTCGATCTCTGCCGCCGGCAGCCGCAGGCCCTCGAAGCGGTCCCATTCGTGGCCCGGCCGAACGCCCATGGCCTGCCGCCACGTCTCCATCTGCGCGGGCGTCATCAGGCCGGCATGGTTGTCCTTGTGGCCCTGGAACGGCAGGCCGAAGCCCTTGATCGTATAGGCGATGAAACAGACCGGGCGGTCGTGGTCGACGGCCTCGAAGGCCTCCAGCAGCGTCGGCATGTCGTGGCCGGCGAGATTGGTCATCAGCCGGGCGAGTTCCTCGTCGGTACGCCGGTCGAGGAGTTTCGAGACCCGGCCCTGGTCGCCGATATCGTCGGTGAGCCGCTTCCGCCAGGCGGCGCCGCCCTGATAGCAGAGCGCCGAATAGAGCTGGTTCGGGCAGGTGTCGATCCAGTGGCGCAGCCTGTCGCCACCTGGCTCGGCAAAGGCGGCTTCCAGCAGCTTGCCGTACTTCAGGATCACCACGTCCCAGCCGAAATTGCGGAACATGGCCTCGAAGCGCTCCCACAGGCCTTCGCGCACCACCGCGTCGAGGCTCTGCCGGTTGTAGTCGACCACCCACCAGGTGTTGCGCAGGCCGTGCTTCCAGCCCTCGATCAGCGCCTCGTAGATATTGCCTTCGTCCATCTCGGCATCGCCGATGAGCGCGACCATGCGGCCCTCGGGCCGCCCGGTGCCCCAGCCGTGGGCGCGCACATAGTCCTGCGCCAGCGACGAGAACAGCGTCTGCGCAACGCCGAGTCCGACCGAGCCGGTGGAGAAGTCGACATCGTCCACGTCCTTGGTGCGCGAGGGATAGCTCTGCGCGCCCTTGAAGCCGCGGAAATTCTCCAGCTTCTCGCGCGTCTGGTTGCCGAGAAGGTACTGGATCGCATGGAAGTTCGGGCTCGCGTGAGGCTTCACCGCCACCCGGTCCTCCGGCTTCAGCACGGCGAAATAGAGGGCGGTCATGATGGTGGCGAGCGAGGCCGACGAGGCCTGATGGCCGCCGACCTTCAGCCCGTCGCGGTTGTCGCGGACGTGGTTGGCGTGGTGGATGGTCCAGGAGGCGAGCCAGAGCACCTTGCGTTCAAGGGCGGCGAGCATGGACAGGCGGTCGGTCATCGCGGCGTTCCGTGCGGGGCGGGCCAGGGAGATGCCGATCATGCCAGAGCCAGCGGTCAGCCGCATGCCAAAAGCCGTATGTTGCAATGGCGAAATTGGCATGAATGTGCAGGCTGCTGCGCAGCATTTGGCAGGAGATTCCAATCCATGCGCCTCGACGCCATCGACCGCCGCATCCTCACCGAGCTTCAGCAGGACGGCCGGATGACCAATCAGGCGCTGGCGGAGCGGGTCGGCCTGTCGCCGACGCCATGCCTCCGGCGCGTCCGCATTCTGGAAGGGGCCGGCGTCATCCGCTCCTATGTCGCGGTGGTCGACCAGAAGGCGGTGGACCTGCCGGTGAGCGTGTTCATCTCGATCAAGCTGGAACGCCAGCGCGAGGAGGATCTCGACCGCTTCGCCGCGGCGGTCGCCCGCTGGCCCGAGGTGATGGAGTGCTACCTGATGACCGGCCAGCGCGACTACCTCCTGCGCGTCGTCTGCGCCGACCTGCCCGCCTACGAGCGCTTCCTGAAGGACAAGCTGACCAAGCACGACGGGCTCGCCTCCATCGAGTCGAGCTTCGCGCTGACGCAGGTGAAGCACACCAACGTGCTGCCCATCGGCTGACGACGGCTGCTTGGCGGCAGTAGCGCCATCGCCTACCCTTGCCGCGACCAACGAGGATCGCCATGCCGAGATTGTCCCGCCGCTCCGTGCTGACCCTCGCCGCTGCCGGGGCAGGCGCGAGCCTGATCGTGCCGCGCGCGCTGGCGCAGGGCGAGACGGAGGCGCACGGCATCTCGTCCTTCGGCGACCTGAAATATCCCGCCGGCTTCCGCCATTTCGACTATGTGAACCCCAATGCGCCGAAGGGCGGCGCCTTCGTGCACACCGCGTCGAGCTGGGGCTACAACCAGAACCCGACCACCTTCAACACGATGAACACGCTGGTGCTGCGCGGCGATGCGCCGCCCGCGCTCGACGGCATTTTCGCGCGGCTGATGGTCGGCGCCGGCGACGAGCCGGACAGCATGTACGGCCTTGTCGCCGAGAAGGTGCGGATTTCGGCCGACGGCCTGACCTATCGCTTCACCCTGCGCGACAGCGCTACCTTCCACGACGGCGCGAAGATCACGCCCGAGGATGTCGCCTGGTCGGTGATGACGCTGAAGGAGAAGGGCCACCCGCTGCTGCGCGTCGTGCTGCGCGATGTCGCGGGCGCCGAGGCCGAGGATGGCCGTGTCGTCGCGATCCGCTTTGCTCCGGGCCGCTCGCGCTCGCTGCCGCTGACCGCCGCGGGCCTGCCGATCCTCTCGAGGGCCTGGTATGCGGGCCGCGATTTCGAGGCCTCCACCATGGACGTGCCGCTTGGTTCCTCCGCCTACAAGGTCGGGCGGTTCGAGGCCGGACGCTTCATCGAATATGAGCGGGTGAAGGACTGGTGGGGCGAGAATCTGCCGGTTTCTGTGGGACAGGACAATTTCGACATCGTGCGGCTCGAGTTCTTCCGTGACCGCGATGTCGCCTTCGAGGGGTTCAAGAGCCGCACCTATGCCTTCCGCGAGGAGTTCACCTCGCGGACCTGGGCGACGCAGTACGACTTCCCGGCCGCGCGCGACGGCCGCGTGGTGCGCCGCGAGGTATCGGACGAGACGCCGTCGGGCGCGCAAGGCTGGTTCATCAACACGCGGCGCGAGAAGTTCGCCCATCCGAAGCTGCGCGAGGCGCTGGGCCTCGCCTTCGACTTCGAGTGGACCAACAAGAACGTGATGTTCGACAGCTACAAGCGGACGCACTCGTTCTTCCAGAACTCCCCGATGATGGCGACCGGCAAGCCGGAGGCAGAGGAACTGGCGCTGCTGGAAGCGTTCCGCGGCAAGGTGGCGGACGAGGTGTTCGGCGAGCCCTATTCGCCGCCCGTCTCCAACGGCTCGGGGCAGGACCGCAACCTGCTGCGGCAGGCGACGGGCCTGCTGCGCGAGGCCGGGTTCACGCTGCGCGACAACCGGCTGCTCGACGCGCAGGGGCGGCCGATGACGGTGGAGTTTCTCGATTTCGAACCGTCGCTCGAGCGGCATACCCAGCCTTTCGTCGCGAACCTTCGCCGGCTCGGCATCGAGGCCGGAATCCGGCGGGTGGATTCGGCGCAGTACCAGAGCCGCCTGAAGGATTACGACTTCGACCTGACCATCCGCCGCTACTCGCTGTCGATGACGCCGGGCGAGAGCATGCGGACCTTCTTCGGCTCGGCGAGCGGCCGGCAGCCCGGCTCGCAGAACCTCGCGGGCATCAATGATCCGGTGATCGATGCGCTGATCGACAAGGCGCTGGCGGCGAATACGAGGGCAGAGCTGGTCACCATCTGCCGGGCGCTCGACCGGGTGCTGCGCGCCGGGCGCTACTGGGTGCCCAACTGGTACAAGGCGAGCCACTGGCTGGCCTACTGGGACCAGTTCGGCTTTCCCGAGACCAAGCCGAAATATGCCCGTGGCGTTCCGGGGACCTGGTGGATCGATCCGGCGAAGGCCGCGCGCATCGAGCGGACGTGACGGGAAACTCATTCCGTGCAATCCGATGAGCCGCGGCGGCTGGGCTTCAACACCTCTCCCCGGTGGGGAGAGGTCGGCGCGCCAGCGCCGGAAGAGGGGGCAAGCCCCAATTCGACAAGCACTCTCCCCCTCTCCCGATCCTCGCTACTCTCGGATCGACCTCTCCCCGGCGGGGAGAGGTGAGGCAGGGCTCAACGGCCGGGCCGATGCCTCCCTAACTCAAAGCCCCATCTGGCGGCTGGCGAGGTCTTTCATGATCTCCTCGGTGCCGCCGCCGATGGCATTGACCTTCACCTCGCGATAGATGCGCTCCACCTTGGCGCCGCGCATGAAGCCGGCGCCGCCGAAGATCTGCACGGCCTCGGAGGCGCAGAAGGCCATGGTCTGCGTCGCCTGGTTCTTCAGCATGCAGATTTCGGCGACGGGGTTCTGACCCTGCTCCAGCTGCCAGGTCAGCATTTCGAGCCACGCCTGACCGGCAGCGACTTTCTGCGCCATGTCGACGAGCTTGTGCCGGATCACCTGATGCTGGGTCAGCGGCTTGCCGAAGGTGACGCGCTCCCTGGCATAGGCGGTCGCCTCGTCGAGGCAGACGCGGCTCGCGGCGATGCAGCCAGCCGCCATGGTCAGGCGCTCATGGTTGAAGTTGCGCATGATGATCTTGAAGCCCTGCCCCTCCTTCCCGAGCAGGTTGCCGGCGGGCACGCGGACATTGTCGAAATGCAGCGTCGCGGTGTCGGAGGCCCACCAGCCCATCTTCTTCAGCGGCGTGCGCGTGAAGCCGTCGCGCTCGCGCTCGATGACGAGGAGGCTGACGCCCCCGGCGCCATGGGCATCGACGCCATCGCCGCCGGTGCGCACGGCGACCGTGTAGTAGTCGGCGCGCATGCCGGAGGTGATGAAGGTCTTCTCGCCGTTGACGATGTAGGCGTCGCCGTCGCGCCGCGCGGTGGTCCTCAGGTTCGCGACATCGGATCCGCCGCCCGGCTCGGTGATGGCGAGCGCGGAGATCTTGCTCCCGGCGAAGATGCCCGGCAGAACCCGGCTCTTCAGCTCGTGAGAGCCGGCATTGGCGATCGGCGGCGTGCCGATGGCGTGGCTCATCAGGCTGGCGCTGATGCCGCCGGCGCCCGGCCGCGCCAGTTCCTGCGTCGCGATGATCCACATGAACCGGTCGGCGGCGAAACCGCCATATTCCTCCGGGAAGCCGAGGCCGATCAGGCCGATGGCGGCTGCCTTGGCGTAGAGCTCGCGCGGGAACTCCTCCGCCTCGTCCCACTGGCTCGCGAAGGGCTCGATCTCGCGGGCGACGAAACGGCGCACCTGATCGCGGAAGGCCTCGTGATCGGCCGTGTAGAAGGGGTGCGTCACGGCGCGCTCCTGCGGAATTGCTGCGCTCATGCTGCGCAAAAAAGAAGACGCCGCCGGGCCGGCCGGCGGCGTCTCCCGATCATGGCGTCAGTGCGTCGGCGTGGCGCCGCGCACCCAGCCCTGGGTGACCACCCAGCGGCCGTTCCGCACCTGCGACAGGCGCGCCGCATTGTTGCAGAGCCGGTTCTGCGGCGTGATGTTGCAGCCCTGGCTGTCGAACATGTCGGCGCCGAACTGCGTCGTCTCGATGGTGCGCAGGAAGCTGTCCACCGTCAGGTCGCGGCCGGCCTTTTCGGCGACCTGCGCGAACAGGTCGCCGATGATCCAGCCATAGGCCGAGAACACCGTCGCATCCTCGCCGAACTTCGCCTTGTAGCGGGCGGCCCAGTCGCGGATCTGCGGGTTCGGATCATCCGGATAGGGATGGGCGGTGGTGGTCACCGCATAGAAGCCCTCGGCGACCGGTCCGCCGAGCGCCGGGATCAGATGGGTATAGGCCGCGCTCGTCCCGACGAAAGTGGCGGTGAGGCCGATCTTGCGGGCCTCGGCCAGCACGCCGACGGTCTCGCGGATGATCGTGCCCATCACCACGAGGTCGCAGTTGGCGGCCTTCAGGCGGGCCACCTGCGAGGAGAACTCGGTCGCGCCGCGCTTGTAGGTGGCGCGCTCGACAAAGGCCATGTTCATGGTCCTCAGCGCCGCCTCGCCGCCGCGCATCACCTCGAGGCCGAACTCGTCGTCCTGGTAGACGGTGCAGACGCGGGTGGCCTTCTTCTCCTGGACGATGCTCGGCAGCATGGTCAGGAGCTGGTCGTAATAGGCGGTGGCAAAGGCCATCTTCAGGCGGGTCGGCGGCAGGTACATTTCGCGTGCCGCGGTGACCGGCATGAAGTTCGGCACGTTGCGCTCGAACTGCACCGGCATGGCCGCCATGTTCTGCGCCGTGCCGATATGGCCGAGCATCATGAAGATGCGGTCGGAATTGACCAGCTTCTGGGTGGCGAGCAGCGCCTTGCGCGGGTCATAGGCATTGTCCTCGACGAGGAGGCGCACCTGGCGGCCGTGAATGCCGCCGCGGGCGTTGAGCTCGTCGAAGAACATCTGCATGCCGTTGCGGGTCTGCTTGCCGAAAGCGGCAATCGGACCCGACAGGTCCTGGATCGTCCCGATGGTGATCTGGGTGTCGGTGATCCCCTGGGTCTGCGCCATGGCCGGGCCTGCAACGAGGCCGGCGGCAAGGGCGAAACATGCGCTCAATCTGAGAGTCATGGTGTCCTCCATCTGGATTGGCCCGGTATGTCCGGGGCCTTGTTGCTGGCCGGGTCATGCCGGTCCTTGAGGTCGATGCTAATACGGGTCCGATGCCGGGCCTATAGGGGCCCTTACGCAGCGGAACTGCGGTACATGCCGGCGATCAGGTCGGCATATTTCTTCTGCACGAGGTTGCGCTTCAGCTTCATGGTCGGCGTCAGTTCCTCATCCTCGGCGGTGAGGCGCTGCTCGATCAGGCGGAAGGCCTTCACCTGCTCGACGCGGGCGAACTTCCTGTTCACGCGGTCCATCTCGCCCTGGATCAGGTCGAGCACGGCCTTGGCGCGGCACAGGCTCGCATAGTTGGAGAAGGGGATGTCGTGGTCCTGCGCGAACTTCTCGACATTCTCCTGGTCGATCATGATCAGGGCGGTGAGATAGGGCAGCTTGTCGCCGATGATCACCGCGTCGGTGACATAGGGCGAGAACTTCAGCTCGTTTTCCAACTCGCTCGGGGTGATGTTCTTGCCGCCCGCGGTGATGATGATGTCCTTCATCCGGTCGGTGATGCGGAAGAAGCCCTCGTTGTCGACCGAGCCGACATCGCCGGTGTGCAGCCAGCCGTCGCGGATCGTCTCGGCGGTCTTTTCGGGCTGGTTGAGGTAGCCCTTGATGATGGTGGGGCCGCGCGCGAGGATTTCGCCGTGCTCGCCGATCCTCATCTCGATGGCGCTGGTCGGCTTGCCGATCGTGCCCGGCTTGACCTTGTCGATGGGCACGACGGAGCCGGCGCCGGAGGTTTCGGTCATGCCCCAGATTTCCAGCATCGGCACGCCGAGGGCGAAATACCAGCGGATGAGATCGGGCGAGATCGGCGCCGCGCCGGTCGCCAGGAACCGGCAGCGGTGGATGCCGATGGCCTTGCGGATATTGTCGAGGGCGAGCCAGCGGCCGAGCTTCACCTTCAGGCGGAGCGAGGCCGGCACCGGCTTGCCGTCGATGGCGAGGTCGGCGGCCTGTTTGCCCTGCGCGATCGCCCAGCCATAGATCGCGCGCTGCAGCGACGTCGCCTCGGCGAGGCGGATGGTGACGCCCGAATAGAACTTCTCCCAGATGCGCGGCACCGCGAAGAAGATGGTCGGCGCGATCTCGCGGACATTGTCCGGCACCGTCTCGGGATTCTCGACGAAGTTCAGCGTCGCGCCGGAATAGAGCGCGAGGAACTGGCCGCCGACGCGCTCTGCCACGTGGCAGAGCGGCAGGAAGGCCATGCGCTGGTCGTCCTCGTTCTGCCGGATCGATTCCGAGGCGATCACCTCGATGGCCGCGAGGATGTTGCGATGGGTGATCATCGCCCCTTTCGGCTTGCCCGTGGTGCCGGAGGTGTAGACGAGGATGGCGAGATCGTCGCCGGCCCGCGAATCCCGCCGGCGCTCCCACTCGCCGGGGTCGCGCATGTCCGCCTCGCGGCCGAGGGCGCGCAGCTCGTCGATGGTCATCACCTGTGCATCGGAGAAGCGGGTGAGCCCCTCCGTCTCCATGACGATGATCTTTTCGAGAAGCGGCAGGCGCTCGCGCACCTCGAGGATCTTGTCGAGCTGTTCCTCGTCCTCCACGAAGACGAAGCGCGAGCCGGAATCGGCCATCAGATATTCGCACTGGCCCGGCGCGTCGGTCGGGTAGATGCCGTTCGAGACGCCGCCCGCGCCGATCACGGCATAGTCGGCATAGGTCCATTCCCGGCGGGTATTGGCGAGGATGGAGGCGACATTGCCGGGCTTGAGGCCGAGCGCGACGAGACCCATGCCGATCTCGCGCACGGCGCGGCCCATCTCCGCCCACGTCGTCTCCTGCCAGATGCCGAATTCCTTCTGCCGCACGGCAACCCGGTCCGTCCGCATCGCGACGGCAGCATCGAAGGCACGTGCGATGGTGTCGCCCTTGGGGATGGCGGGAAGGCGGATGTCCTGGTTCGGCCAGATGTCGAGAAGGCCCATTGTCACCTCCACATCTTCTTTTTCTTCCAGCGTCGCTGGCCGCGCACGCCGACATCCTTCTGGCCGAGATAGAACTCCTTGACGTCGTCCTTCTCGGCGAGTTCTGCGGCAGGGCCTTCCATGACGATGCGGCCGAGCTCCAGAATGTAGCCGATATCGGCCGTCGCCAGCGCCAGCGCGGCGTTCTGCTCGACGAGGAGGATGGTCACGCCGCGCTCGCGGTTGATCCGCTTGACGATGGCGAAGATCTCCTGCGTCAGCTTCGGCGACAGGCCGAGCGACGGCTCGTCGAGCAGCAGGAGATCGGGGTTCGCCATCAGCGCGCGCGAGATCGACAGCATCTGCTGCTGGCCGCCGGAGAGAAGCCCGGCATCCTGATCGGCGCGCTCCTTCAGGATCGGGAAATAGCTCTCGACCAGCTCGATGTCGCGCGCCACCTGATCGCGGTCCGAGCGGGTATAGGCGCCCATCATCAGGTTGTTGCGCACCGAGAGCAGCGGGAAGACCTCGCGGCCCTCGGGTGCCTGGCTGATGCCGCGCCGGACGATGTCGGCGGGGTCGCGCCGCTCGATGGCCTCGCCCTTGAAGGCGATCGAGCCCTTCTGCGGATCGAGGATGCCCGAAATGGTCTTGAGGATCGTCGTCTTGCCTGCGCCGTTCGCGCCCAGAACCGTGACGATGGCACCCTTCGGAACCTTGAGCGACACGCCGCGGATCGCCTTCACCGCGCCGTAGGCGGCCTCGACATTGGCGAGCGTCAGGATCGGCTCGTTCGGCATCGGCTCGCTCATGACGCCTTCTCCAGCGGCGCCATGCCGGGACCGGCCGGCGCGCCGATATAGGCTTCGACCACGGCCGGGTGGCGCTGCACCTCGGCGGGCGAGCCCATGGCGAGGACGCGGCCCTGGTTCATCGCCAGCACCCGGTCGGAGACGCGCGACACCAGCGTCATGTCGTGCTCGACCATGATGACGGTGATGCCGAGGTCCTTGGTGATGTCCTCGATCCAGAAGGCCATGTCCTCGGTCTCCTCGACGTTGAGGCCGGAGGAGGGTTCGTCGAGCAGCAGGAGCTTCGGCCGCGTGCACAGCGCCCGCCCCAGCTCGACCACCTTGCGCGCGCCGTAGGGCAGGCCGGCGACCATGGAGTCGCGATGGACGGCGAGATCGAGAAGGTCGATCACCTCCTCCACCTTTTCGCGCAGCGCCACCTCGGCGCGCTTCACCGAGGGCAGGAACAGCGCCTCCGCGACGGGGTTGGTGGTGCGGTGGACATGCGCGCCGATCAGGAGGTTCTGCAGCACGGTCGCATGCTCGAACAGCTCGATGTTCTGGAAGGTGCGCGCGATGCCGAGTTTGGCGATGCGGTGCGCGGGAACCTCGGTGATGTCCTCGCCCTCCAGCACCACCTTGCCGGCGCTCGGATCGTAGATGCGGCTGACGATGTTGAAGACCGTGGTCTTGCCGGCGCCGTTCGGCCCGATGATGGTGAAGACCTCGCCCTTGTCGACGGTGAAACTGACGCCGTCGACGGCCTTCAGACCGCCGAACTGGACGGAGATGCCGTGAGCCTCGAAGAAGGGCGCGCTCATTTCAGCCGGTCCGATTTCTGGAACGCCTTCTGCCGGCGGAACATGCCCTGCCGGTAGAACGGGAAGAGGTCGAAATAGGTCCGCGTCTTCAGCCAGGCGCCGTAGATGCCGAGCGGCTCGAACAGCACGACCAGCACGAGGACGAGGCCGAATATGGTCGGCTGCAGGCCGGTCGCCTCCGACAGGAACAGCGGCAGGAAAGGCTTCACCGCATTGATCGCCTGCGGCAGGGCGATCAGGAAGATCGCGCCATAGACCGCGCCGTGGATCGAGCCGAGTCCGCCGATCACCACCATCATGATCAGTTCGATGGACTGGACGACGGTGAACTGGTCCGGCGACAGGAAGCGGATGTTGTGGGCGTAGAGCGCGCCCGCCACTCCGGCGAAGGCCGCCGAGATGGCGAAGGACATGGTCTTGTAGACGGCGAGATTGACGCCCATCGACTGGGCGGAAATCTCGGAGTCGCGGATCGCTACGAAAGCGCGGCCCGTCGGCGAGCGCAGGATGTTGATGAGGATCAGCCCCGCCGCCAGCGCGAAGGCGAAGGCGAGATAGTAGAAGGCCGGACCGTCGGCGAAGCGCAGGCCGAACAGGTTGATCGGCGGCACCATCAGGCCGGCATTGCCGCCGGTGATCGGCTCGGCGCGGGCGATGATCTCCTCGATGATCGTGCCGAAGGCGAGTGTCGCGATGCCGAGATAGAGGCCCTTCACCCGCAGCGCCGGCAGGCCGACGATGATGCCGACGACGGCCGCGAACAGGCCCGACAGCGGCACCGAGACGAGGAACGGCACGCCGGCTATCGCCAGCACCGCCTCGGTATAGGCGCCGACCGCGAGGAAGGCGGCATGGCCGAGGGACAGCTGCCCGGTGAAGCCTGCGAGCAGCATCAGGCCGAAGGCGACGATGGAGTAGATGAAGATCTGGCTGAGCTGCGTCAGCACATAGGACGAGACGACGAAGGGCGCGGCCATGAGGACGAGGCCGAGGACGGCGTACCAGAACATCTGGCCGCCATGCTGGAAGAGGTTGATGTCCTGCTCGTAGCGGGTCTTGAAGATGAAGCGCATGGCGTCACACCTCGCTCTAGACTTTTTTGGCGAGACGTTCGCCGAACAGGCCGTTCGGCTTGAAGATCAGCATGGCCAGCACGACGATGAAGGGCGCCGCGTCCTTGAAGCCCTCGATCAGGTAGAAGCCCGCGAGCTGCTCGACGACCCCGATGATCAGCCCGCCGACGATGGCGCCGGGCAGCGAGGTGAAGCCGCCGATCACCGCCGCCGGGAAGGCCTTGATGCCGATCAGGCCCATATTGGCGTGGATGAATGTGAGCGGCGCGAGCAGGATGCCGGCAATGGCCGCGACCGCGGCGGCGATGGCCCAGACGAGGCTGGAGAGCCGCTTCACCGGGATGCCCATGTAATAGGCCGCGAGCTGGTTCTGGCTCATGGCCTGCATCGCGACGCCGACCTTGGTGTAGCGGAACAGCGCGGCCAGCAGCGCGCAGAGCACGATGGTCGTGACGATGATGACGATGTGCTCGGCCGAGATGACGAGGCCACCGACGCGGAACACCTCGCCGCGGAACGGCACGGGCAGGGTGTGCGTGTCGGTACCGACCACCGGCAGCATGGTGATGAGGCCGCGCGACATGTAGCCGATGCCGATGGTGACCATGACGATGGACACCGCCGACTGGCCGAGGATCGGGCGCAGCACCACGCGCTCCAGCCCGAAGCCGACAATGGCGGTGGCGATCATCGCGGCGACCAGCGCCAGCCAGTAGGGCAGGCCGAGCACCGTCGAGGCGAAGAGACCGGCGAAGGCGCCGATCATCAACAGTTCGCCCTGCGCGAAATTGACCGTTTCGGTCGCCTTGTAGATCAGCACGAATCCGAGCGCGATCAGGCCGTAGATGCAGCCCTGCGCAAGCCCGCTGATGACGAGCTGGATGAATTGCAAGCCGGGTCTCCCCTTGTCGGCATTCCCTCAAGGCACTTTTGTTGTCGGCCGGTGTTCCGGCTCGGCATGCACTTCGAAAGGCAGGCAATTCAGAAAGGCGTCAGGCGATCTTCAGGATCGCGCGCGCCTCCGCAGGGCTGGCGATGGTGCGCCCGGCGGCTCGCGCCGTCGCGGCGATCTCGGCGATCAACTGCCCGTTGGAGGTTACCTTCTCTCCGTCGGACTTGTAGAACGTGTCTTCGAGGCCGGTCCTCAGATGCCCGCCGAGTTCAGCACAACGGCGGTGCAGAGGCCAGATGCTGGCGCGGCCGATGGCGGTCACCTGCCAGTTCGAATCCGGGGCCTTCAGCTTCAGCAGGATCGGCAGCAGGTCAGGGTCCGCCGGCATGCCGGATTCAACCCCCATGACGAAATTGTATTGCAGCGGTCCGCCATAGAGCCCGGCGCGTCGGAACATCTCGACGCAGCGCACGATGCCGGTGTCGAAGCACTCGAATTCGGGGAGCGACCGGGACGCGATCATCACGTCGAGATAGGCCTTCACCTTCTCGACCGGATTGTCGAACAGGTGCGGCGGCCAGGCCCAGCTGCCGTCCGACTTCACCTTGAGATAGTTGAGCGAGCCGGCATTGCAGGCCGCGACCTCCGGCTTCGTCGCTGCGATGCAGTCGAGCGCGCCCTGATAGTTCGGCCCGACCACGCCGGACGTGTGGTTGATGATCACCCCCGGGCAGGCCGCGCGGATCGCCGCCTGCACCTCCGCCGAGAGCGCCGGGTCCCAGGACGGCAGATGACCCTTGCCCTCGCCTTGGTTGCGCAGGTGGATGTGCATCATCGCCGCGCCCGCCTCGAAGGCGCGCCGGGCCTCGGCCGCCATCTCGGCCGGGGTCACCGGCACGGCGTGCTGCTTCGGATCGGTCAGAACGCCGTTGAGGGCGCAGGTGATGATGACCTTGTCGCTCATGGGGCCGAGAGTTCCAGCACTGCGCCGGGCCGTCTTGCGTTCAGCCGCTATGGGAGCGTGCTGGCGCCGCCAATCTCGTCATGCCCGGCCAACGGACCTGCGGTCGCTATTCTTCCGCTTGAACGCCGAGGCTCCGCCTCGGCTATGCCGGGCATCCACGACTTCCTTGTCGCCGGCCGTGTTCAAGTCGTGGATGGCCGGGCTGAACCCGGCCATGGCGACGAGGGATCGCAACTGAGAGTCAGCGTCCCGTCCAGACCGGCTTGCGCTTCTCCTGGAAGGCCGCGATGCCCTCCTTGGCGTCCTCGGTCGCGGCGGTCAGGGCGATCTGGCCTTCCGTATAGGCGATGGCCTCGTCGAAGCTCATGGCGTGAATCGCGCGCATGGCATATTTGCCGCGCCGGATGGCGGCCGGCGACTTGTCGGTGATCCGGCCGATCAGCCAGTCGACCCTGGCGTCGAGCCCGTCTGCCGGCGCGACGTGGTTGATAAGGCCGGCGGCCTTCGCCTCCTCGGCCGTGAAGGGCTCGCCGGTGAGGCACCACTCTGCGACGAGACGGCGCGGCACGGTGAGTTGCAGCAGGCTCAGCACCTGCATCGGGAAGACGCCGACCTTCACCTCCGGCAGGCCGAACACGGCATTGTCAGCCGCAATCGCCATGTCGGTCATGCACAGGAGCCCCATGCCGCCGGCCATGCAGGTGCCGTTGACCCGCGCGATGGACGGCTTGGTGGCGTTCTGGGTGAGGCGCAGCAGATCGGCATAGTCGCTGTTGGGCTTCGAGAAATCCTGGAACGCGCCCTGTCCGCGCGCGAGATCCGCGCCGGCGCAGAAGGCCTTGTCGCCGGCGCCGGTCAGCACGATGACGCGGATGTCGCTGTCCTCGTGTGCCGTCCGCCAGCCCGCGGCGATGCCGGCGATGACCTCGGCGTTCATGGCATTGCGCTTGTCGGGCCGGTTGATGGTGATGGTCAGCACGTGGCCGGATTTGGCGGTCAGGACGGCATCGGTCATGGGTCGTCTCCGCTCAGGCGGTCTTCTCGATGGCGGCGAGCAGCCGGCCGGTCGTCACCTGCTCGCCGGCGGCGACGCCGATCTCGACCAGCCTGCCAGCGATGGGGGCGGCATGGACATGCTCCATCTTCATGGCCTCCAGCGTCACCAGCGGCTGGCCCGCCGCCACGTCATCGCCAGGAGCCGCATGGACGGCGACGATGCGGCCGTTCATGGCGGCGGTGAGCCGGCCATCGCTGCCGTCGCTCCCCGCCGGCCGCGTCGCCGCGCGGGTGAGGTCGCGAACATGGACCTGGTCGGCGCCGCGCTGGATGAAGAGCTCGTTGCCGACCTGCAGATACGGAACGTCCCTCGCGACGCCGTCGAGCACATAGCGGAATTGCGGGGCGTCCGCCCCGAGATCAGGCACGGCTGTTTCGAACGCCACGCTGAACTCGGACGCTGCGGCACCGATCCGATGGCTTCCATCCCTCTCGCGGTGGACCATGACCTCGTGGCGCGTGCCGTCGACATCAAGGGTCATCGGGATCGGCAAAGGCGGCCCGAGGTGCCGTGGCCGGGCGCGATAACGCTCGGGGGTGAGGTCGTCGTAGAGGATCGCCGCGGCGAGCGCCGCATCCGGCAATCCCTCTGGTGTCGGGCGGTCCATCAGCGCGGCCCCGTGCTCCGCGATGAAGGCCGTCGTGACATTGCCCGCGACGAAATCGGGATGGCTCAGGGCGCGTTGCAGGAAGCCCTGATTGGTCTTGACCCCGAGGCTGGCAAACTCGTCCAGCCAGAGGAGCAGGGTCTTGCGCGCGTCCTCTCGCGTCGGGCCATGGGCGAAGACCTTGGCGACCATCGAGTCGTAGTAGGGCGAGACATCCGCGCCAGCCGTCATGGCGGTGTCGACCGTCACGCCATAGCCGCCGCAATACTCGCGCCAGGTATGAAAGCGCCCGGACTGCGGCAGGAAGTCGAGGGCCGGGTCTTCGGCGCAAAGCCTGATCTCGATGGCGTGGCCATGCGGATGAAACTGGTGCTGCGCCTCCGGCAGCCTTTCGCCCGCAGCGATCTTCAGCTGCCATTCGACGAAGTCGCGACCGATGAGCCGCTCGCTGACGCGGTGCTCTACCTGCAGACGGGTGTTCATCTCCATGAAGTAGAAATGGCCGTTGCGGTCGAGCAGAAATTCAAGCGTGCCGGCGCCCTCGTAGCCGAGCGCCTGAACGGCCTTGACCGAGACCTCGCCCATGCGCTCGCGCAGGTCCGGCGAGACGGCGGTCGAGGGGGCTTCCTCGATCAGCTTCTGGTGGCGGCGCTGGATCGAGCAATCGCGCTCGCCGACATGGATGGCGTTGCCGTGCCGGTCGCCGAACACCTGGATCTCGATGTGGCGCGGCGCGACGATGGCCTTCTCGATCAGCACGGTCGCATCGCCGAAGGCGTTTCTTGCCTCCGACTGCGCGCTGGCCAGCAGCGCCGGCAGGCTTGCAGCATCGGGCACGAGGCGCATGCCGCGCCCGCCGCCGCCGGCCACCGCCTTGATCATCACGGGAAAGCCAATCTTCTCGGCTTCGGCTGCGAAGCGCGCCTCGCTCTGGTCGTCACCCTGGTAGCCGGGCACGACGGGAACGCCTGCGGCAGCCATGAAGGCTTTTGCGCGGGCCTTGTCGCCCATCGCCTCGATGGATTCGGCGGAGGGGCCGATGAAGACGAGGCCGGCCTCGCGGCAGGCGCGGGCAAAGGCTGCGTTCTCCGCGAGGAAGCCGTAGCCTGGATGGACCGCATCCGCGCCCGAGGCCTTCGCCGCTTCGATGATCGCCGGAATGTTCAGATAGGATTCAGCCGGCAGCGGTCCGCCGATCAGGACCGCACGGTCGGCAAAGCTGACATGCCGGCCCTTTGCGTCGGCGCTCGAATAGACCGCGACCGTGCCGTAGCCCATGGCTTTGGCGGTCGCCATGATGCGCAAGGCAATCTCGCCGCGATTGGCGACCAGCACCGTGCGGAACGGCGTTTCGGCGATCTTCGGCGGCTTCAAGGGAACGACGGTCATGGTCACGGCCTCGCCACCGAGAACTGCATGGGCTTGGGGTTCCGCCGTTCGGCCTCACGGCAGGTGGCAAGTGTTTCGGCGAGCACCGCGCGGGTATCGCGCGGGTCGATGACGCCGTCGTCGAGCAGCCGCGCGGAGGTCGTGAACACGTCCATCTGGCTCTCGAACAATTCGGTGATCTGTGCCTTCATCGCGCCGATCTGCGCTTCGTCCGCTTCCTTGCCGCGCCGGGCCGCGCCCGCGCGTGCAACGATCGCCATGGTCTCGGAGGCCTGTTCCGCCCCCATCACGGCGGTGCGCGCATTCGGCCAAGAGAAGCAGAAGCGCGGGTTGAAGCCGCGCCCGCACATGCCGTAATTGCCGGCGCCGTAGGACGCCCCGCAATAGAGCGTGATCTGCGGCACGGTGGCATTCGTCACCGCCTGGATCATCTTGGAGCCGTGCTTGATCATGCCGGCCTCCTCGTAGGCGCGGCCGACCATGAAGCCGGTCGTGTTGTTGAGGTAGATGATCGGCGTCTTCGACTGGCAACAGGCCTGGATGAAGTGGGTCGCCTTGTTGGCGCCGGCCGGGTCCAGCGGGCCGTTATTGGTGATGATGCCGACCGGGTGTCCCTCGATGGTCGCGTGGCCGCAGACGGTCGCCGGCCCGTAATTTTCCCCGAAGGCGAGGAAGTTCGAGCCGTCGACGATGCGGGCGATCACCTCGCGCATGTCGACGGGGCGCTTGAGGTCGGCGGGCATGATGCCGGTGAGGTCTTCGGCGTCGTATTTCGGCTCTTCGAATTCAGGCGCGGCGTAAGACGGCACGTCCCTGTCCCAGCCGAGCCCCGCGACGATCTCGCGGGCGATGCGGAGCGCGTCGCGGTCGTCCTCGGCCATGTAGTCGCCGAGGCCCGAGATCGTCGTGTGCATCTCCGCGCCGCCGAGCTCTTCCTCGGTTGCGATCTCGCCGGTCGCGGCTTTCAAAAGCGGCGGGCCGGCGAGGAAGGCGCGCGTACGGCCGCGCACCATGACGATGTAGTCGGAAAGGCCGGTCTGGTAGGCGCCGCCGGCGGTCGACGAGCCGTGCGTCACGGTGATCACCGGCAAGCCTGCGGCCGAGAGGCGCGCGAGGTTGCGGAAGGTCGTGCCGCCGTGGATGAAGTGCTCGACGCGGTAGCGCAGCAGGTTCGCGCCGGCGCTCTCGACCAGCTGGATATAGGGCAGGCGGTTCTCCAGCGCGATCTCCTGGCCGCGCAGCTTCTTCTCCAGCCCCATGGACTGAAGCGCGCCCGCGTCGATGCCGGCATCCGAGGCCGAGACGTAGCAGCGCACGCCCGAGACGAAGCCGATGCCGGAAATGACGCCGCTGCCCGGCACGCTCTTGGCGGGGTCCCTGGTGTCCATCTGGTAGCCGGACAGGGTGGCGAGCTCGATGAACGGCGCGCCGGGATCGAGCAGCAGCGCGATGCGCTCGCGCGGCAGCAACTGTCCACGCTCGTGGAAGCGTGGACCGGCGGCGGCGGAAGCGGCGCGGGCGCGATCCTCGAGGCCGCGCAGCTTCTCCAGCAGGCCGAGCATATGCGCGCGGTTTGCCTGGAAGGTCTCGCTCGCGGGAGAGATGCGGGTATCGATGACGGCCATGGGCAACAGAACTCTCGCGGCGATGGTGCGCCGGGGCTGGCCTCAAGACTGTCGGCGGGCCGCCGCGCCGTCTTGCGCGCAGTGGCTGATGCAAGCACACGTCACCCCCGGCGAGCCCGGAGGGTGAGGGAAGGGGGGCCAGGAGTTGAAGGGCAGAAGCGGCGCGGTTGCGTTCCAGCAACCCCTGGATCCCCTTCCCCTCGGCTTACGCCTCGGCCGGGGATGACGGATCGTGCCGTGGTGAGCGCCGCCGCTTCTGCCGCTACCCCGCCTTCGCCTTCGGGAAGATCGGCGGGATGCCCTGCGCCTCGGCCGCCTTCTCCTGCACCGCCAGCGCCCGCTTGAAGCCGTCGCGCTCCTTCAGCCGCGTCCAGTAGGCGGTCGTCTGCGGCTGGAACTCCTTCGTCAGGCCCAGCACCTCGGCCAGCATCAGCGCATAGCCGACGGTGACGTCGGCGGCGGTGAAGCGGCCAGCGGCGAGCCATTCATGGTTCAGGAGATGGGCATCCAGCATCCGCATGCGGCCGAGGAACCATTTGGCATAGTCTTCCGCCACCTGCGGCTGGCGGCGCTCCGGCGGCTCGAACCGCGCGTAGCGCAGCACCAGCGTCTGCGGGAAGGTCAGCGTCGCGTCGCTCTGGTGCAGCCAGTTGAGCCAGAGACCGAAATCCTTCTCCTCGGGGAGGACGGCAAGCGGCGTCGGGCCGTGCTTCACCGCGAGATATTCGCAGATTGCGGCGGACTCGCTCATGCGCGTCTCGCCGTCGATCAGGAAGGGCACCGTGCCGAGCACGTTGATCTCGAAATACTCCTTCGCCGCGGCGCGCGGCGGGAAGGGCAGCAGCTTCAGCTCATAGGGAATCTGCATCTCCTCCAAGAGCCAGAGCGGCCGGAAGGAGCGTGCTGAAAGGCAGTGATAGAGCGTGATCATGCGATACCTCGGAAGGGATGTCGCGCAGGAGACTCTCCCGCGTCATGCCCGGCCTTGTGCCGGGCATCCACGAATTCCTTCGAACTCGGGATCAAGTCGTGGATGGCCGGGACAAGCCCAGCCATAACGAACGGCGGTTCGATTTCCGCGGCAATTTCATCGGTTGCTCATGCCGGGCAGGGTGCCCATGGCCTTGGAGATGATGGACAGCATGACCTCGTCGGCGCCGCCGGCGATCGAGGTCAGGCGCGAGTCGCGATAATAGCGGGTGACGGGCGTCTCGTTCATGTAGCCCATGCCGCCCCAGTACTGCATGCAGCTGTCGCCGACCTCGCGGCCGAGGCGTCCGGCCTTCAGCTTCGCCATGGAGGCGAGCGTCGTCATGTCCTCGCCGGCGACGAGCTGCTCGGCGGCGCGGTAGACGAGCGAGCGCAGCAGCTCCACCTCGGTCTTGAGCTCGGCCAGGCGGAAATGCACCACCTGATTGTCGAGGATAGAGCGGCCGAAGGCCTTGCGCCCGCTGGTATATTCGATGGTCTGGTCGATGATCCGCTCGGCCGGCTTCAGCTTGGCCGCCGCGCCCCACAGCCGTTCCTCCTGGAACTGCATCATCTGGTAGGTGAAGCCCTTGCCCTCCTCGCCGACGCGGTTGCGCTTCGGCACCCGCACCTCGTCGAAGAAGATCTGCGCGGTGTCGGACGAGCGCATGCCGAGCTTGTCGAGCGTGCGTGCGACGGTGACGCCCTTCTCCTTCATCGGCACGCAGATCAGCGACTTGTTGCGGTGGACCGGCCCCTCGCCGGTATTGGCCAGAAGACAGATCCAGTCGGCCTGCGCGCCATTGGTGATCCACATCTTGCCGCCGGAGATGACGTAGTCGTCGCCGTCCGAGCGGGCGGTGGTCTTGACCGAGGCGACGTCGGAGCCCGCGCCCGGCTCGGACACGCCGATGCAGGCGACGTAGTCGCCGCTGATCGCGGGGGCGAGGAACTCGCGCCTCAATTCGTCCGAGCCGAACCGCGCCAGCGCCGGCGTCGCCATGTCGGTCTGCACGCCGATGCCCATGGGCACGCCGCCGCAGGTGATGCCGCCGAGTTCTTCCGCCATCAGGATGGCGTATGAATAGTCGAGCCCCATGCCGCCATATTCGATTGGCTTGTTGAGGCCCAGAAGCCCGAGATCGCCCATCTTCTTGAACAGGTCGTGCGCGGGAAAGCGTCCGGCCTCCTCCCAGGCATCGACGTTCGGGTTCACCTCGCTGGCGATGAACTTCTGGAGCGTCCGGCGGACCTCCTCGTGCTCGGCGGTGAACAGCATGGCGGATTCCGTCTGGTGATGGGGGACTGCCGGCAAGGCTAGGGCCGACGCCGTCCCGCCTTCTTGCGTGAACTGGTCATGCCTCGGCGGGGCCGTTGCGGAAGATTTCGAGCCGCCGGGAGCCGGAGAAGATCGCCCTCGGCTGGAGCCCGTAGAAGCGCCGGATCGAATGGGAGAAATGGGTCGAATCCGGATAGCCGATGTCGAGGGCGAGATGCGCCATGTTGATGGTCGCATTGGCGTAGTTGAGCAGGTGCCGCGCCCGCTTCCAGGCCCGCACGGCGCGGAAGGCGAACCCCGTCTCCTGCTTGAACAGATGCAGGAAACGCGAAACCGACAGGTTCACCGCCTCCGCGCAGTCCGAGGCGGTCAGCGCGTCGCCGGGGCGGGCATGCAGCATGGCGACGACGCGGGCGATGCGCGGGTCGATGCGGCGGCGCGCGAGGGGGGCGCCGAGCGCGACCCGGTCGAAAGCCTCCGTGGTCATCTCGTGCTTCAGCGGCGTCGCGCGGAGCGTGGCGTAGGCGTCGCGGATGCGGCTGGCAAGGCGAGCCTCGTCGGTCGCAAGGGTCTCGGCCTGCAATTGCGCGAGCGCTGCCGCATCCACCGTTTCGGGCTCGATCAGGATGCCGATGGCGTGGGGATGCTCGCTCTCGATCGTGTGCTCGGCATAGGCGGGGAGCACCGCCGCCTCGACCCAGCGGCTCGGCTGGCCCGACACGGTCAGGCACAGGCGGCCTTCCATCGAGGCGAAGAGGATGAAGGAGCCGAGGGTGCGGCGTCGTGGCCGGCCAAGCAACCCGGCGTAGAAGACGCGGTCAGGGCCAACCAGCATGAACCGTTCGGAACAGGCGTCTGCCCCATCCATCGCGTTCTCCCCTGGCCGCATTCGACGGCCGTTTTTCTTGTCGTTTCACGTCACTATAGGCGTTGGCGACGCGCGCGCCAGCGTGCCGAACGGCTACGGGCGGCACGCATGGGGAGCGTCGGGCCGAGCGGATCCCGATCTAGACGAAAGTCGACGCGGGTGGCAGCCATGCGGGTGGGGCATTGCGGATTTGCCCCCACATCAGGCTTATGGCCCCTCCGCTGAACTGTGCCGGGAATCCGGCCTTTCGCTTCTGAGGAGGAGCCCCGATGAAACGCCGCAATTTCCTGGCCGCTTCCACCGCCGGCCTCGCTGCTGCCGCCGTTGCCGCGCCGGCCGTCGCCCAGTCCGCGCCCGAGGTGAAGTGGCGCCTGACTTCGTCCTTCCCGAAATCGCTCGACACCATCTTCGGCGCCGCCGACACCATCTCCAAGCAGGTCGCGGAGATGACTGACAACAAGTTCCAGATCCAGGTCTTCGCCGCCGGCGAGATCGTTCCCGGCCTGCAGGCCCTCGATGCGGTGTCCAACGCCACCGTCGAGATGTGCCACACCTGCTCGTACTATTATGTCGGCAAGGACCCGACCTTCGCCATCGGCACGGCGGTGCCCTTCGGCCTCAATGCCCGCCAGATGAACGCCTGGCTGATCCAGGGCGGCGGCAACGAGCTGTTCAACGAGTTCTACAAGAAGTTCAACATCCACGCGATCCCGGCCGGCAACACGGGCGCCCAGATGGGCGGCTGGTTCCGCAAGGAGATCAAGACCGTCGCCGATCTCAACGGCCTGAAGATGCGCATCGCCGGCATCACCGGCCAAGTGCTGGCCAAGCTCGGCGTCGTGCCGCAGCAGGTCGCCGGCGGCGACATCTATCCGGCGCTCGAGAAGGGCACCATCGACGCGGCGGAGTGGGTCGGCCCCTACGACGACGAGAAGCTCGGCTTCAACAAGGTGGCGCCGTTCTACTACTATCCCGGCTGGTGGGAGGGTGGCCCGACCGTCCACGCCTTCATCAACTCGGACAAGTGGAACGCCCTGCCGAAGACCTATCAGGCGGCCCTGACCAACGCCTGCGCCAGCGCCAACCAGGTCATGCCGGCCAAGTACGACCTGCAGAACCCGGCCGCCCTGCGCCGCCTGGTGGCTGCCGGCACGCAGCTCCGCCCCTTCCCGCAGGAGGTGATGGAAGCCGCGTTCAACGCGACCAACGAGCTCTATGCCGAGATCTCCGCGAAGAACGCCGACTTCAAGAAGATCATCGACTCGATGCAGGCGAGCCGCAACGAGCAGTATCTCTGGTGGCAGGTCGCCGAGTTCACCTACGACGCCTTCATGATCCGCGCCCGCGCCCGCGCGACGCGCTGATCGGATCATCGGTTCCACAGGTGAAGGGCCGCGCGACGAGCGTGGCCCTTTGCTTTTGGCGCGTCCGCAAGGGCGCGGCAGCGGAAGGGAGCCCTGCCGGAAAAACGGGGCTCGGCTCTGGCTTTTTGCTGCCGAATGGTGGCAGGTTCTGCGCCCCATCTCCGAATTCGGCACGATCGGGGCCATAAAGCGCGTTTGGAGGACGAAGGCGATGTCGAACAACCTGAAATTCTACATCAACGGCGAGTGGGTTGCCCCGACTGGCAGCGCGACCATCGACGTGATCGATCCCTCGACCGAGGAGGCTTTCGCCACCATCGCGCTCGGCACCGAGGCGGACGTGGACAAGGCGGTGAAGGCCGCCCGCGAGGCCTTCAAGACCTTCTCGCAGACCACCAAGGAAGAGCGCCTCGCGCTGATGCGCAAGGTCGCCGAGGCCTACAAGGCCCGCTACGCCGACATCGCCGACGCGCTGTCCCGCGAGATGGGCGCGCCGAAGAAGCTCGCCCACACCGCGCAGGCAGGCATGGGCACCGCCCACCTCGCCAAGATGATCGAGACGCTGGAGAACTTCGAGTTCGAGGAACTGCGCGGCTCGACCCTGATCGCCAAGGAGGCCATCGGCGTCGTCGGCATGATCACGCCGTGGAACTGGCCGATTAACCAGATCATGTGCAAGGTCGCCCCGGCGCTCGCCGCCGGCTGCACCATGGTGCTGAAGCCGAGCGAGGTCGCGCCGATCAACGCCATCATCTTCGCCGAGGTCATGCATGCCGCCGGCGTGCCGAAGGGCGTGTTCAACCTCGTCAACGGCGACGGCCCGACCGTGGGCGAGGCGATCGCCCGTCATCCCGGCGTCGACATGGTCTCGTTCACCGGCTCGACCCGCGCCGGCATCCTCGTCGCCAAGGCGGCGGCCGACACCGTCAAGCGCGTCCATCAGGAGCTCGGCGGCAAGTCGGCCAACATCATCCTGCCCGATGCCGACCTCGCCAAGGCGGTGAAGCTCGGCGTCGAGGGCATGATGCGCAATTCCGGCCAGTCCTGTAACGCGCCGACGCGCATGTTCGTGCCGGCGGACAGGCACGACGAGGCGAAGCAGGTCGCCAAGGAAACGGCCGAGAAGCTGAAGGTCGGCTCGCCGACGCTCGACGACACCTGGATGGGCCCGGTGGTCAGCGAGATCCAGTACAACAAGATCCAGAAGCTGATCGAGGCCGGCATCAAGGAAGGCGCGGAACTGGTCACCGGCGGCCCCGGCCGTCCGGAGGAGCTGAACCGCGGCTACTACGTCCGCCCGACCGTCTTCGCCGGCGTCACCGACGACATGACCATCGCGCGCGAGGAAATCTTCGGGCCGGTCCTGTCGATCCTGCCCTACAAGAGCGAGGACGAGATCGTCGACCGCGCCAACGACACGCCCTACGGGCTTGCCTCCTACGTGCAGTCCGGCTCCATCGACAAGGCGCGCAAGCTCGCCTCGAAGATGCGTTCGGGCAATGTCTACATCAACTATCCCGCCTGGGATGGCGGCGCCCCCTTCGGCGGCTACAAGCAGTCCGGCAACGGCCGCGAATATGCCGATTTCGGTCTCGAGGAATTCCTCGAGATCAAGGGCACGGTCGGCTACGGCGCCGCCTGATCCGATCGTCCCGACAATGCGTGTTTCCGGGCGGCCTCGTGCCGCCCGGTTTCGTTTTGGGAGTTCGATGTCTGCTTGAAGGTCTACGCAGTTGGAACGTCATGCCCGGCCTTGCGCCGGGCATCCACGACTTCCTTCTTCGCCGAGGTGTTCAAGTCGTGGATGGCCGGGCCAAGCCCGGCCATGACGAGGCGGTTCTGCCTTTCCGGCGCCTCGGGCGGCGTCAGGCCGCCTTGCCCGCGATGGCCCACAGCCTGTCGATGTCGAGATGGGCGGCGAGATGGTCCGCGAAGCGGTCCAGCACGTCGTCCACCATGGCCTCGTAGGCGAGGTTGCTGGTCTCGGCCCCCAGTGCCGAGAGGAACGCCCGGCGCATCCCGTCATTGGCGAAGAGGCCGTGGACGTAGGTGCCGCAGATCCGCCCGTCCGGCGAAACCGCGCCATCGCCTCGCCCGTCCGACAGCGTCGCGAAGGGCCGCGCGCAATCCGCGCCCGTCGTCATGCCGAGATGCATCTCGTAGCCCGAAAAGGCCGCGCCGCCGGCCGTGCCCGTCACCGCGACGAGGCTCTTGTTGCCGGTCAGCACCGTATCGACGGCGAGGAGCCCGAGGCCCGGCACCGTGCGCGCCGCTCCCTCGATGCCGTCGGGATCGCCGATGGTCCGCCCGAGCATCTGGTAGCCGCCGCATATGCCGAGCACCCGCCCGCCGCGCCTGACGTGCGCGGCGATGTCGATGTCCCATCCCTGCGCGCGCAGGAACAGGAGGTCGTCGATGGTGGTTTTCGAGCCCGGCAGCAGAACCAGCGCCGCCTCCGCCGGAAGCGGCTGCCCCGGCTCGATGAGACGCACCTCGACGCCGGCCTCGGCCTTGAGCGGGTCGAGATCGTCGAAATTGGCGATCCGCGGCATGACCGGCACCGCGATTACGGGGCTGCCAGAACGTGCGCCGCCGAACCCGGCCTTGAGCCCGAGAATGTCCTCCGCCGGCAGACGGCCGGCATCGGCGAAATGCGGCACGAGGCCGATGGCGTCCCAGCCGGTACGCTCCGCGATCATCGCCATGCCGTCGGCGAACAGCGCGGGGTCACCGCGGAAGCGGTTGACGATGAAGCCGCGGACCAGCGCGGCATCCCCCGGCGCGATCACCGCCTGCGTGCCGACGAGGCTGGCGATGACGCCGCCGCGGTCGATGTCGCCGACAAGGACGACCGGCACGCGCGCGGCTTCGGCAAAGCCCATATTGGCGATGTCGCGCGCGCGCAGGTTGATTTCCGAGGCCGAGCCAGCGCCCTCGACCAGCATCAGGTCGGCTTCCGCCGAAAGGCGCGCATAGGAATCGAGCACCGCCTCCATGAGGCGCGGCTTCCAGTCCTGGAACTCGCGCGCCTTCGCCGCGCCGACGCGCCTGCCCTGCACGATGACCTGCGAACCGACCTCGCTCTGCGGCTTCAGGAGCACCGGGTTCATGTGGACGCTGGGCGCGACGCCCGCCGCGCGCGCCTGCAGCGCCTGCGCCCGGCCGATCTCGCCGCCATCGGCGGTGACCGCCGCGTTGTTGGACATGTTCTGCGGCTTGAACGGCCGAACCTTCAGGCCGCGCCGCGCGAACAGGCGCGCCAGCCCCGCCACCAGCAGCGACTTGCCGACATCGGAGCCGGTGCCCTGGATCATCAGCGCGCGGGTCATACCTTAGAACTCGATGCCCTTTTGCGCCTTCACCCCGGCGGCGAAATGGTGCTTCACCTGCCCCATCTCGGTGACGAGGTCGGCCGCCTCGATCAGTTCCGGCTTGGCGTTGCGCCCGGTCACGACGACATGCAGCCCGGCGCGACGGCTCTGGAGCGCCTCCACCACCTCGGCGAGCGGCAGATAATCGTAGCGCAGCGCGATGTTCATCTCGTCGAGCACGACGAGGCCGATGGTGGGGTCTGCCATCAGCTCCTTCGCCTTCTCGAAGGCACGCGTCGCGGCGGCGATGTCGCGCGCCTTGTCCTGCGTTTCCCAGGTGAAGCCCTCGCCCATGGAATGCCAGGCGATGCGATCGCCGAAAGCCTCCAGCGCGCGCTTCTCGCCGGTGTCCCAGGCGCCCTTGATGAACTGCACCACGCCCACCCGCCAGCCATGGCCGAGCGCCCGGAGGATCAGGCCGAAGGCCGCCGTCGACTTGCCCTTGCCCGGCCCGGTATTGACGATCAGCAGGCCCTTCTCGACGGTCTTGGACGCGACCTCCGCGTCCTGCACCGCCTTGCGCTTCTCCATCTTGGCCTTATGGCGCGCGGCCTCGTCCGTGTCCGTCGTCATCGCCGCCTCACTTCACCTGCATCGGAATTCCCGCGACCACCAGAACCACGCGGTCCGCGATAGCCGCAAGCTCCTGGTGGAGCCGCCCGGCCTCGTCGCGGAACCGGCGCGCCAGCGCGTTCTCCGGCACGATGCCGAAGCCGACCTCGTTGGAGACCAGCACCAGCGGCCCGGCCGCGTTCCGGCAGGCCTCCACCAGGGCGGCCCGTTCGGCGGCCACGTCGCGCTCCGCCAGAACGACATTGGTCAGCCACAGCGTCAGGCAGTCGACCAGCACCGGTGAACCGTCGCCGGCTGCGATGGCGCGGCCAAGCTCCAGCGGCGCGTCCACCGTGCGCCAGCCGCCGCCGCGTCTGGCCCGGTGCTGCGCGATCCGCTCGTGCATCTCGTCGTCGAACGCCTGCGCGGTGGCGATATAGGTCCACGGGCCGGTTTCGGCCTCGATCAGGGCTTCGGCGTGGCGGCTCTTGCCGGAGCGCGCGCCGCCGAGGACGAGGGTCATGCGGGGAAGGGGCAAGGGGTCTGGTCCGGCTTCGGTCGAAGGGCATCCATTGCAAATGCCGGCGCGGGCCGATAGTCCTACGGGCGACGGTGCCGCCTTCAAGGGCGGTGAAAAGGGAACATGGTGAGATGCCATGGCTGCCCCCGCAACTGTAAGCGGTGATCCGCGCGCCACACGCCACTGGGCAACAAGACCCGGGAAGGCGGCGCACGGAGAAGACCCGCGAGCCAGGAGACCTGCCGTCAACAGTGCTTCTCATGGGCCCATCGGACGGGGTGTTCCGCTGGCGGCTGTGTCCGGGTGATTCCCGGCTCCGTCCTTGGGAGCTTCGCCGGCAACTCGCCGGCCGCAAAGGACGGGTCTGTCATGAGTCACGCCATTTTTCCCTGCCGCCACGTCCTGTTGGCGGGTCTTGCCCTGGTTCTGGCGGCTGCCGCCGATCCGGCGCTCGCGCACCACCCGATGGGCGGCGCAACGCCGACCACGTTCTGGCAAGGCCTGCTGTCCGGCTTCGGCCATCCGGTCCTCGGCCTGGACCACCTCGCCGCGCTCATCGTGGTCGGTCTTCTTGCCTCGCGCGTCGGCACGGGCTGGTTCCTGCTGCCCGCGGCCTGGATCGCCGCCATGGGCATCGGCGTCGTCGCCCATCTGGTGCGCACCGATCTGCCGGGCGCCGAATTCCTGGTCGCCGGCAGCCTTGTGGTCATTGCGCTCGTTGCCGTGCTGCGCCCCGCCATGCCGCTCGCGGTTACCGGTCTGCTGTTTCTCGTCGGCGGCTTCGCCCATGGCCACGCGCTGGCCGAGACCGTTGCGGGCGCCGAACCCATGCCGATCGGCGCCTACCTGATCGGTCTCGTCGTCGTGCAGGCCGCCATCACGACGGTCGTCGCCTTCGCCGCCCGCCGGTTCTTCGCGGCCGGAGGCGACGCGCCGCCGGCCTTCCGCGCGGTCGCGGGCGCCATGGGCGCGGTCGGCCTCGTCTTCCTGGTGGTCGCTGTCCGCGGCCTCGCCTGAGGATCATTCGCAATGACCTTCGTCACACAGGCCATGCCCCCCGCCGGGATGGGCGCAGGCACCATCCGCCTGATGGTCTGCACCACCTGCCGCGCGCCGGGCGGCGATCCCGACGCGCCGCGTCCGGGCGCGCGCCTCCACGCGACACTCGAAGCCGTCATCGCCGCCGATCCGGCGCTCGCCCACATCACGGTCGAGCCGGTCGAATGCCTGTCCGTCTGCAAGCGACCCTGCACGGTCGCCATCGCGGGGCCGGATCGCTGGACCTATGTCTATGGCGACCTCGACCCCGACACGGCCGCGGAAACCCTGATCGGTTTCGCCGGCCAGTACCGCGCCACCGGCGACGGCATCGTCACCTGGCGCGAGCGCCCCGACATCATCCGCAAGGGCGTCGTCGCCCGCATTCCCCCGCTTCGCTGATCGAGACCGCCATGACCGCCGCAAACGCCTCTCTTTCGAAGGTTCCCTGCACCATCGTCACCGGCTTCCTCGGCGCGGGGAAGACGACGCTCGTCCGCCACCTGCTCCAGAATGCCGGCGGTCGCCGCATCGCCGTGCTCGTCAACGAGTTCGGCGATCTCGGCTTCGACGGCTCGTTCATCGCCGGCTGCGGCATCGAGGGCTGCACGGCTGAGGACATCGTCGAACTGCCGAACGGCTGCATCTGCTGCACCGTGGCCGACGATTTCGTGCCCGCGCTGGAAAAGCTGCTGAACCGGCCGAACCCGCCCGAGCACATCCTGATCGAAACCTCCGGCCTCGCCCTGCCGAAGCCGCTGGTCAGCGCCTTCAACTGGCCGGCGATCCGCGCGCGCGTCACGGTCGATGGCGTCATCGCCGTGGTCGATGGCCCGGCGGTCGCCGACGGCACCTTCGCCGACGATCCCGAAGCGCTCGCCGCCCAGCGCGCCGACGACGCATCCGTCGACCACGATAACCCGCTGGAGGAGGTGTTCGAGGACCAGATCCTCTGCGCCGACCTGATCCTCCTCAACAAGTCCGACGCCATCGACCTCGACACCCGCAACCGGGTGAAGCACGAGATCAACCAGCACCTGCCCAAGGCGATCAAGATCGTCGAGACCGCGCACGGCGCGGTCGAGCCCGCCCTCGTCATCGGCCTCGGCGCGGCGGCGGAGGCCGATCTCGCCGCGCGGCCCTCGCATCACGAGAGCGAGGCGGATCACGACCACGACGATTTCGACAGCGAGGCCTTTCCCTTGCCGAGGGTGGCCGCTCCCGAGGAGCTCGCCGCGCGCGTGGCGAAAGCGGCCGAAGCGGCCGGCGTGCTGCGCCTGAAAGGCTTCTCGGCGGTCGGCGACAAGCCGATGCGCCTGGTCGTGCAGGGCGTCGGCCGGCGTGTCTCGCACCATTACGACCGCGCCTGGAACACGGGCGAAGATCGCGCCGGCAGGCTGGTCGTCATCGGCCTCAAGGGCTTCGACCGCGACGCGGTCGCCGCCGCTCTCGCCGGCTGAGGGAGACGCGTCGCCCGATGCACCTCCTGCCCGCCACGACCGTCACGCTGGACGAGGCCGACTCTGCTGTCGACCTCGCCCTGCCGCCCGGCGACGTGGTGGTGCTGTCCTTCTCGGACAGCGAACTGTCGGCGCTGGCCGCGGCCTCGGGCGATTGCGGCCTCGATGTCAGGCTTGCGAGCCTGCGCCGCCTGCGGCACCCGCTCTCGGTCGACCTGCTGATCGAAAAGACGGTCGCGCGATCGCGCGTCGTCGTGGTCCGCTGCCTCGGCGGGCTGGACTACTGGCGCTATGGCATCGAGCAGCTGTCCGCTGCCTGCCGCGCGGCCGGCATCCCGCTCGCGGTGCTGCCGGGCGACGACCGTGGCGATATCAGGCTGGCCGGCTACGGCACTGTTGCCCCCGAACTGGCGGACGATCTTCTCGGCTATTTCCGCGCCGGCGGCGGCCTCGGCAATATGCGCGGCCTTCTCGCCCGGGTCGCGCAGGCTCTGGGTCTTGGCGACAGGGCTCCGGCGCCCGAACCGATGCCGGCCTTGCTGGCGGTTCGCGATGGCGCGCCGATGGATGCATCGGAGGCCCTCGGCGCGCTGCCGCAAGAGAGGCCGCTGGCCCTCGTTCTCGTCTATCGCTCCGCCGTCGCGGCGGGCGACACGGCTCTGGCTGCGGCGATGGAATCGGCGCTCGCCTCGCGCGGTCTCGCGCCGCTGGTCGTGGCGCTGACCAGCCTCAAGGACCCGGCCGCCACCGCGCCGCTCGCCGAACTCATCGCGGCGCGCCGTCCGGCGGTCATCGTCGCGACGACCGCCTTCTCGGCGCGCGATGGCGATGGCTTCGTACTGGATGCGGCGGACTGCCCGATCCTGCAGGCCGTGCCGGTGGGCAGCCCGCGCGATGCGTGGGAAGCCTCGCCGCGCGGGCTCTCGGCGGCGGATCTCGCCATGCAGATGGCGCTGCCGGAATTCGACGGCCGCATCGGCGGCATCCCCGTCGCCTTCAAGGCTGACGAGACGCATCCCGGCGGCTTCGTCGGGCGCTCCTTCGTGCCTGATCGCGAGGGCATCGATCACCTCGCCGCGCTGGCCGTGCACTGGGTGGCGCTCGCTGCGAAGCCGCGCGACAGGCGGCGCATCGCCATGGTGCTGACCGACTATCCCGCGCGCGGCGGCCGGGCCGGATTCGCGGTCGGGCTCGACACGCCGGCGAGCGTCTCGTCCATCCGGTCGGCGCTGAATGAAGCCGGCTATGCAGTTGGCGAGCCGATCCCGCCGGATGCAGTCATGTGCAAGCTCGCGGGCGGCGGCGAGGCGCTCGAACTGCCGCTCGCCGGTTATCACGCCTTTCTCGACGCGCTGCCGTTTGAAGCGCGCAGCGCCTTGGCGGAGGCGCACGGCGCGCCCGAGGCCGATCCAGCCTTTCGTGACGGGCTGTTCCGCTTCAGCGCTTTGCGGCTCGGCAACCTCACGGTCGCGCTCCAGCCTGCGCGTGATCCTTCTCTCGATCGCAAGGCCGCCTATCACGATCCAGACGTGGCGCCCGGCCATGGCTATCTCGCCTTCTATGCCGCGTTGCGGGGGGGCGAGGGTATCGACGCGCTGATCCATCTCGGCACGCACGGCACCACTGAATGGCTGCCGGGCAAGGCCGTGGCGCTGTCGGCGTCCTGCTGGCCGCGCCTCGTGCTTGGCAGCGTGCCGGTGATCTACCCTTATATCGTCGACGATCCCGGCGAGGCCGCGCCCGCCAAGCGGCGATTGTCTGCCGTCACGCTGGGCCACCTGCCGCCGCCGCTGTCGGCAGCTATGCCGGGGCCGGCGGCCGGGCTGCTGCGCGACCTCGTCGAGGAATATTCCGCGGCGCAGGTACTCGATCCCCGTCGCGCCGATCTCGTCGCCCGCGACATCCGCGACCGCGCCGAGGCGACCGGCCTCGCAACGGCCTGCGGCGTCACCCGCGACATGCCGATGGCCGATGCGCTGACCGCGCTCGATGCCCATCTCTGCGACCTCGCGGAATTGCCGTTCCGCGACGGCCTGCATGTCTTCGGCGCGGCCGCGCACGACGCGGTCTCGTCGGCGAGCGAGCGCGCCGGCCTGCTCGCCGCTCTCGACGGCCGTTTCGTGCGCCCGGGTCCCTCGGGTTCGCCCCATCGCGGCCGGGCCGACGTGCTGCCCACCGGCCGCAATCTCGCAACCCTCGATCCGCGCGCCATTCCGACCCGCGCAGCCGCCGAGCTTGGTGCCCGCGCCGCGCGTGCGGTGCTTGATCGCCATCTGCAAGATCAGGGCGACTGGCCGCGCCGTGTCGTCATGGACCTCTGGGCGTCGCCGACGCTGCGTTCCGGCGGCGAGGATGTCGCCCACGCCATGGCGCTGATGGGAGCGGTGCCGGCCTGGGACGCGGCCTCGACCCGCGTCACCGGCTTCACCATCCTGCCGCAGGCCCGGCTCGACCATCCCCGCATCGACGTGACGCTGCGCATATCCGGGGCGTTTCGCGACACGTTCCCCGACCTGATCGCGCTGCTCGATTCCTGCGCGCGTGCGATAGCGGCTCTCGACGAGGACGATGCCGTCAACGAGCCCGCCGCCGCCCGCCGCCGTGGCGAGGATGGCGCCCGCATGTTCGGCGCGGCGCCCGGCCGCTTCGGCGCGGGAGTGGCCAAGACCGCGCTGGATACGGACTGGCGTGATCGCGCCGGGCTCGGAGCAACCTACCTTGCTTCCGCGAGCCATGCCTATGGCGGCGCGGGCGGCGAGGGCACCCGCAGCGACACCTTCGTCGCGCGGGTCCGCAATGCGGAGGCCTTCGTCCATGTCTCGGACACCGCCGGTCGCGACATTCTCGAAGCGTCGTCGGGCGCCGACCTGATCGGCGGTTTCGCGGCGGCCGCGGCGAGCCTCGGCGTTGCGCCGCGCGCCTGGAGCCTCGATACCTCCGATCCCGAGACGCCGCGCAGCCGGACGCTTGCCGAGGATATCTCGCGCATCGTCCATGGCCGCCTCGCCAATCCCGGCTGGATCGACGGTCAGCTGCGGCATGGCTGGCGCGGCGCGGCGGAGCTCGCCGAGGCGCTCGACAGCCTGTTCGTCTTCGCGGCGACATCCGACTCCGTGCCGTCCGGCCATTTCGACACGCTGTTCGCGGCATGGCTGGGCGATGCCGCTGTCGTGGATCGTCTCGAGCGCGCCAACCGGCCGGCGCTGGATGCCATCCGTGCGCGCTTCGCCGAGGCGCGGCGGCGCGGACTCTGGGTCAGCCGGCTCAACTCGGTCGATGCGCTATTGGCCATCTCGCCGCGCGAGGCGGCCGAATGACCCGGACGAACGCCTCTCTGCGACGCGGCTGGTGCCCCGGCGCGCTCCGGCCGATGGAGACCGGAGACGGCTGGCTTGTGCGCCTGCATCCGCGTGGCGGCAGGCTCTCCGTGGACGACCTCCGCCGCATCGCCGATCTCGCGCGCCGCCATGGCAGCGGCCTGATCGACATCACCGCGCGCGGCAATCTCCAGCTTCGGGGCGTCCGGCCGGAGACGCATGGACCGCTGGTCGCGGAGCTTCTGGCCACGGGCCTTGCGGATGCGGACGAGGGCGACGGGCCGCAGCGGCTGGTGCTGGCCTCGCCTCTCGCCGGCCGCGAACTGGGCGAGGCCGTCGATGCCGCGCGGCTTGCGGAGGAAATCGGGGCGGCCTGCGCGGGTCTGACCGGCCTGCCGGCCAAGACGCTGGTCGTGGTCGATGCTGGCGGCCTTCCGCTCGATGATATCGCGGCCGATCTGCGCCTTTGCGCCGATGCTGATGGCGCGCTGGTGATCGCCCTGCCGGATGGACGCTGGATGGGCAGCGTGACCCCTGCCGAAGTGCCCGCCGCAGTGCGGGCGTTGCTGGTGCCGCTGGCCGAGGCGCATCGCCGCGAGCCGGATCGCGTCCGGCGCCTGCGCGACCTGCCCGGCGAAGCGCTGGAGCCGGCGGTCGCGGCGCTCGGCCTTCGCCCCATTGGTGCCCCGGTCGGGCGTCCCGCCGCGCCGCGGGCCGGCAGTGTGCCCGAGCACGGCGGAACCTTCGCGGTGATGGCCGCAGCACCATTCGGCCGCCTCGATACCGCTCAACTGGATGCCGTCGCGGCCGTGGCGCAGGGCGACGCCGCCCATGGCATCCGCACGACACCGTGGCGGGGCGTGGCGCTGACCGGCCTTGCCGATCCCGCCGCGACGCTCGCCGCGCTCGCCGGCATCGGGCTGATCACCGATCCTGTGGATCCGCGCCTCGCCGTCCATGCCTGTCCCGGATCGCCCGCCTGCCTGCGCGGCGAAGCACCTGCACAGGCCGACGCCGCGCATCTGGCCATGGCTGCGGCCAGCCGCATTGCGGGCGGCCTGACCCTTCACGTCTCCGGCTGCGCCAAGGGCTGCGCCCATCCCGGCCGGGCCGGCGCGACGCTGGTCGGGCAGGGCGGCGGCTATGGATTGGTGCTTGACGGAACAGCCTCCGATCCCGCCCATGGCCGCTTTGTCGCGGACAGCCTCGCCCGTCTGCTTGCCGCGCCCGGCGATCTTGCCTTCACATCCGTTCCGGACACCGTCTCGCCATGACCGCCGACGCCGCCACCCGCACCGACTATCTGCGCGACGGCGCGGCGATCTATGCGCGCTCCTTCGCGATGATCCGCGCCGAAGCGGACCTGTCGCGCTTTGGTGGCACCGCCGAGCGCGTCGTGGTGCGCATGATCCATGCCTGCGGCATGACCGACCTGCCTGCGGATGTCGACATGTCGGCGGATTTCGCCGCGATGGCCGAGGCGGCGCTCGCCGCCGGCGCGCCGATCCTGTGCGATGCCAGGATGGTCGCCTACGGCATCACCCGCGCGCGCCTTCCGGCCGCGAACGAGGTTCTCTGCACGCTCGACGATCCGCGTGTGCCGGGCCTTGCGGAGGCGATGGGCACCACCCGCTCGGCGGCAGCCATGGAGCTCTGGCGCGAGCGACTCGCGGGCAGCCTCGTCGTCGTCGGCAATGCGCCGACCTCGCTGTTCCGCCTGCTCGACATGCTCGACGAGGGCGCACCGAAGCCGGCGGCCATCATCGGCATTCCCGTCGGCTTCGTCGGCGCGGCGGAATCGAAGGAGGCGCTGGCGCAGGACGGCCGCGTGCCCTTCCTCGTCGTCCACGGCCGGCGCGGTGGCTCGGCCATGGCCGCGGCGGCCGTCAATGCGCTCGCCAGCGCGAAGGAGTGAGTACGGTGACTCTTGGTCCCAGCTTCTACGGTGTCGGCCTCGGCCCGGGCGATCCGGGCTACGTGACCGTTCGCGCCCGCGAGGTGCTGGCGACGGCCGACCGCCTCGTCCATTTCTGCCGGAAGGGCCAGCGCGGCAATGCCCGCACCATCGCCGACCGCATCATCGGCGCCGACCCCGCCCGCGAGATCGCGCTGGTCTATCCGGTGACGACCGAGGCGCCGGTGGCCGATGCCGCCTATGCCGAAACCATCGCCGCCTTCTACGCGGAATCCGCCGCACTGCTGGCGGCGGAGGCCGAGGCTGGCCGCATCGTCGCCATCCTCTGCGAGGGCGATCCCTTCTTCTACGGCTCGCTCATGCATCTGTGGCGTCGGCTGGCGCCGCGCTTCGCCTTCGAGGTCATTCCCGGCGTCTCCGGCATGTCTGGCGCCTGGACGCTCGCCGAAGCGCCGATCACCTGGGGCGACGACGTGCTGACCGTCCTGCCCGGCACGCTGCCCGAGCAGGATCTCGCCCGCCGCCTGAAGGATACCGACGCCGCCGTGGTGATGAAGCTCGGCCGCAACCTGCCCAAGGTGCGCCGCGCGCTGGAGGCCGCCGGCCTTGTCGGCCGCGCCATCTATGTCGAGCGCGCCACCATGGCCGCGCAGAAGATCCTGCCGCTGGCCGAGAAGACCGACGACGAGGCGCCCTATTTCTCGATGATCCTCGTGCCGGGCGAGGGACGACGGCTGTGACCGGCTCCCTCACCGTCATCGGCCTTGGCCCCGGCGACCCGCGCTGGCTGACGCCCGCCGCTTCCGCCGCGCTCGATGCCGCGACCGACCTTGTCGGCTATGGTCCCTATGTCGGCCGCGTTCCCGCGCGCGACGGCCTCGTGCGCCATGCATCCGACAACCGCGTCGAGCTCGACCGCGCCCGCCATGCACTGGATCTCGCAGCCGCCGGCCGCGCCGTCGCCGTCGTCTCGGGTGGCGACCCCGGTGTCTTCGCCATGGCGGCAGCGGTCTTCGAGGCGCTGGAGGATGCACGGCCGGAATGGGCCGCCATCGACATCCGCGTCGAGCCGGGCATCACCGCCGTACTGGCCGCGGCCGCGGCGCTCGGCGCGCCGCTTGGCGGCGATTTCGCGGTGATGTCGCTCTCCGACAATCTGAAGCCCTGGGATGTGGTGACGCGCCGGCTGGAGGCAGCGCTGGCGGCCGATTTCGTCGTGGCGCTCTACAATCCGATCTCGAAGGCCCGGCCGTGGCAGCTCGGCGAGGCGCTGAAGCTGGCGGGCCGTCACCGCGCGGCCGATGCGCCCGTCGCCTTCGCCCGCGCCATAGGGCGCCCGGACGAGGCGGTCCGCGTCCTTCCGCTTGGCGAGGCGGAACAGGCGGCGAGCACGGCCGACATGGCGACGCTGGTGCTGATCGGCGCTTCCGCCACCCGGACCGTCGGCGGTGCCGACGGCAGGCGCTTCCTCTACACGCCGCGCTCGGTGGGGAGGCTGCCGTGATCCTTCAGCCAGCCGATAGCGGCCTCCACCGTTTCGACCACGGGCACGTCGGGCTTGGCGGGCCGGGCGACCATCACGACGGGAAGCCCGAGCGCGCGCGCGGCGGCAAGCTTCGCCTCGGTCGCCGAACCGCCGGCATTCTTTGCGACCACGGTGTCGACGGCCTCGCCGCGCATCAGGTCGATCTCGTCGGCCAGCGCGAAGGGGCCGCGCGCGCGGATCACCGTCAGATCAGGCAGACCGTGGCCGGCCTCCGGCTCGTCGATCATCCGCGCGAGGTAGCGATGCTGCGGGGCGATGGCGAAGGCGGCAAGCTCCTGCCGGCCGATGGTCAGCAGCACCCGCTTGGGCTCGTGCCCCAGCGCGCGCGCGGCGGCCGCCATGTCCGGCACGTCGCGCCAGCGGTCGCCGGCAACGGGCGTCCATTCCGGCCGGCGCAGCGCGATCAGCTTCACGCCGGCGGCGCGGCAGGCGGCCTCGGCGTTGAACGGCATGATCGCGGCGAACGGATGGGTCGCATCGACCACAGCCTTCACGCCGTTGTCGCGCAGGAATGCGGCGAGCCCGGCAGCGCCGCCGAAACCGCCAATGCGCATGGGCAGGGCGAGCGGGCGCGGCGCGGAGGTCCGCCCGGCGAGCGAAACCAGCGCGGCCACGTCCGGCATGGAGGCAACGTGTGCGGCGAGCGCGGCAGCCTCGCTCGTACCGCCGAGGATCAGCAGCGCAATCTCATGTCCGCCGCGGTCGGTCGGGGGGCTCGCCATGGCTGACTTGTCGCGGAACCAGGCCGCCCTGTCGAGCGCGACGATCGCGCCCTGGCTCACCGTCATCGGCATTGGCGAGGACGGCCGCGCCGGCCTCTCGGCGGCGGCTCTGCACGCGCTCGCCGATGCCGAGCTGGTCGTCGGCGGCAAGCGCCATCTCGACCTCGCAGCCCCCCTTGCCGGCGAGACGCTCGCCTGGCCGAGCCCGATCCACGACGCCTTTCCGGCCATACTCGCCCGGCGCGGCGGCAGGGTCGTGGTGCTCGCGAGCGGCGATCCCTTCCACTACGGCGTCGGCGTCCAGCTTGCCGCTCTCGTGTCGCCGGCCGAGATGCGCGTCATTCCGCAGCCTTCCGCCTTCGCGCTCGCCTGCGCGCGGCTCGGCTGGGCGCAGCAGGATTGCGCGCTCGTCTCGCTGCATGGCCGCGCGCTGGAGCGCATCGTGCCGCACCTCCAGCCTGGCGCGCGCATCCTCGCCCTGTCGTGGGACGGCGCGACGCCGGAAAGGCTCGCCGCGCTGCTCGCCGCGCGTGGCATGGGCCACTCGAGGCTGACGGTACTCGAAGCCATGGGCGGGCCGCGCGAGCGCCTGCGCGCCGCGCGCGCGGACGCTTTCGATCTGTCCGGCATCGACCCGCTCAATCTCGTCGCCGTCGAAGTCGAGGCGGATCGGGATGCGCGGGTCATGCCGCTCGCGGCCGGGCTGGACGACGACTGGTTCGCGAATGACGGCCAGATTACCAAGGCCGAGATCAGGGCGGTGACGCTTGCGGCGCTCGCGCCCCGCGCCGGGCAAACGCTCTGGGATGTCGGGGCGGGATCGGGCTCTGTCGGAATCGAATGGTGCCTGCGCCACCCGGCGAACCGTGCGCTTGCCATCGAGTCCCACGCCGAGCGCGCCGTTCGCATCAGCCGCAACGCCCTGGCGCTGGGCGCGCTGGCCGTGACGGTGGTTGAGGGCCGGGCGCCGGAGGCTCTCGCCGGACTGGAACCGCCCCACGCGGTCTTCATCGGCGGCGGCATTTCCGATCCCGCGACCTTCGCGGCCTGCTGGCAGGCGCTCCGGCCCGGCGGGCGGCTCGTCGCCAATGTGGTGACGCTCGAAGGCGAGGCGCGCCTCGCCGCGCTGTTCGCGGAGCATGGCGGCACGATGCGCCGGATCGGCATCGAGCGGCTGGATGCGGTCGGCGGCAAGCACGGCTGGCGGGCGGCCATGGCGGTCACGCAATGGCGCATGGTGAAGCCATGAGCCGCGAGCTGGGCATGGTCGCGGCGGGCATCGGCCTGCGTCCCGGCACGGACGAGAAGGACATCCGCGCCTGCCTCGATCTCGCGCTCGCGCGCCTCGACCTTGGCGCGGATTCCATCGGTTGTCTGGCGACGGCTGCCGCGCGCGCGGCCGAGTCGGGCCTGACCCGTCTCGCCATGGCGCTCGGCGTGCCCGTGGTCGCGATCCCCGACGAGGCCCTGCGCGGCGAGGATGCCGGCTGCGCCACCCGTTCCACCCGCGTCGTCGCGCTCTACGGCGTCGGCTCCGTGGCCGAGGCCGCCGCGCTTGCCGCGGCCGGCCCGCAGGCGAGCCTCGTCCTCCCCCGCATTTCCCTCGGCCGAGTCACATGCGCGCTGGCGCGCGGAGCCTCTTCATGACGGTCCATTTCATCGGCGCCGGCCCCGGCGCACCCGATCTCATCACCGTGCGCGGGCGCGACCTCGTCGCCGCGTCGCCGGTCTGCCTCTATGCGGGGTCGCTGGTGCCGCGCGAGATCCTTGGCTGGTGCCCGTCCGGCGCGCGGATCGTCGACACCGCGCCGCTCGACCTCGACGCCATCATGGCCGAGATCGAGGCGGCTCACCGCGCCGGCCACGACGTTGCGCGGCTCCATTCCGGCGACCTCTCGATCTGGAGCGCCATGGGCGAGCAGCTTCGCCGGCTCGACGCCCTCGGCATTCCCTACACGGTGACGCCCGGCGTGCCGGCCTTCTCCGCCGCCGCCGCGACCCTCGCCCGCGAACTGACGCTCCCCGAGATCGCGCAGTCCGTAGTGCTGACCCGCACCTCCGGCCGCGCCTCCTCCATGCCCGAGCGCGAGACGCTGGCCGCCTTCGGCGCGACCGGCGCGACCCTCGCCATCCACCTGTCGATCCATGTCGTCGACAAGGTCGTCGCCGAACTTACCCCGCTTTACGGCGCGGATTGCCCGGTGGCCGTGGTCTTCCGCGCCTCCTGGCCGGACGAGACGGTCATCGCCGGCACGCTCGCCACCATTGCGGCTGAGGTCGCGGCGGCGAAGCTGGAGCGCACGGCGCTGATCCTGGTCGGCCCGGCGCTGGGCAACACGGATTTCCGGGAGAGTGCGCTCTATTCGACGGGCTACGACCGGCGGTTCCGCCCGCGCGGCGGTGGAGCCGCGCCATGAGTCCGGCCCTCCCGAGCCATCTCCTGCCGGCCTTCGTGCCGGGCACCGTCTGGCTGGTTGGCGCCGGTCCCGGCGATCCCGGCCTGATGACGCTGACGGCTCTCCATGCCCTCGCCGAGGCCGACGTCGTCGTCCACGACGCGCTGATCGATCCGCGCGTGCTGACGCTGGCGCGCGCGGGCGCGCTTCTGGAGAATGCCGGCAAACGCGGCCATCAGCCCTCGCCGAAACAGGCCGAGATCAGCGCCATGCTGGTCGCCCATGCCCGTGCCGGCCGGCGGGTCCTGCGGCTGAAGGGCGGCGACCCCTTCATCTTCGGTCGCGGCCACGAGGAGGCCGAGGCGCTGGCGGCGGCCGGCATTGCCTTCCGCATCGTGCCGGGCGTTTCGTCGGGCCTCGCCAGCCTCGCCGTCCACGGCATTCCCGCCACCTCGCGCGCCACCAACCACGCAGTCATCCTCGCCACCGGCCACCTCGCCGAGGACAAGGCGCTGGACTGGGTGGCGCTCGCCCGCACCGGCCAGCCGATCGTGCTCTACATGGCGGTGTCCAACCTGGCGCCGATCACGGCGGCGCTGATGGCGGGCGGGCTCGGCCCGGACACGCCGGCCATCGCGGTCTATCGCGTCTCGACCGAGCGCGAACAGGTGGTCGAGAGCCGGCTCGGAGACCTCGCGGCGCTCGCGGAGACCGGCGCGATCCGCTCGCCGGCCGTCGTCGCCATCGGCGCCATCGCGGAACTCCGCCGCGCCATCGCAGCCCATGTTCTGTCTCCGGCCATGGATCAACAGGCATGAAGCCGGCAAAGGGACTCCTGATCGGAGCGCCACGCTCCGGCTCCGGCAAGACGACCGTGACGCTCGGCCTGCAGCGCGCGCTCAGCCGCCGGGGTCTGGCCGTGCGCGGCGTCAAATGCGGGCCGGACTATATCGACCCTGCCTTTCACGCCGCCGCGACGGGCGCGCCAAGCTGCAATCTCGACAGTTTCGCCATGCCTGACGCGCTGATCGACCGGCTCGCGGCGGAAGCCTCGGCCGCCGCCGATATCGTCATCGGCGAGGGCTCGATGGGCCTGTTCGATGGCGTGCGCGCCGCGAAAGGCCACACCGGCGCGAGCGCCGACATCGCCGCGCGCCTGCGCTGGCCTGTGGTACTGGTGGTCGACGTGTCGGGGCAGGCGCAGTCGGCCGCCGCCGTCGCGCTCGGCTGCGCGACCTACGATCCCCGCATCAAGGTGGCCGGCGTCATCCTCAACAAGGTGGCGAGCGAGCGGCACCGCCGCCTCGTCGTCGATGGCATGGAGCGGATCGGCTTGACGGTCTTCGGCTCGCTGCCGCGCGAGGCGAGTCTGATCCTTCCCGAACGCCATCTCGGCCTCGTCCAGGCCGGCGAGACGGCCGATCTCGCGGGGCGGCTCGACCGGCTGGCGGATGCCGTGGCCGCTGCGGTGAACCTCGAGGCGCTCGTCGCCGCCGCTGATGCCGCCATTCCGGCGATTGCGCATTCGGCCGGGCCGCCGCTGCCGCCGCCGGGTCGCCGCATCGCGGTGGCGCGCGATGCGGCCTTCTCCTTCGTCTATCCGCATGTCGAGGCCGGCTGGAGCGCGGCCGGAGCGGAGATCGTGCCTTTCTCTCCGCTCGCCGATCAGCCGCCGCCGGACGATTGCGATGCCTGCTGGCTGCCGGGCGGCTATCCCGAGCTCCACGCGGCGGCGCTTTCGGGCGCGGCCCACTTCCGCGACGGCGTGCGCCGCTTCGCCGAGACGAGGTCCGTCCACGGCGAGTGCGGCGGCTACATGGTGCTTGGCGACATGCTGGAGGACGCCGAGGGCGCCCGCCATCCCATGCTCGGCCTGCTGCCGGTCTCGACCAGTTTCGCGAAGCGGAAGATGTCTCTCGGCTATCGGGTGGTGACGACCGCTTCGCCGAGCGTTCTCGGGCCTGTCGGCAGCCGGCTCACGGGGCACGAGTTCCATTACGCGACGATCACCGCATCGGCGCCGGAAGGCATGCTGGGCGAGGCGGTCGATGCCGAGGGCACGAGCCTCGGCCCGGTCGGCCATGTGCGCGGCCGGGTGTCGGGATCGTTCTTTCACGCCATTGCGCGGGCGTGACGTCTACCCGGCGGTCCGCCGCAGCAGATAGGTGTCCATGATCCAGCCCTTGGCTGCCCGCTTCTCACGCCGCAGGCGCAGGATATCCGCCTTGACCTCGTCGAGCGGTCCGGCGACCAGCACCTCGTCCGGCGTGCCGAGATAGGCGCCCCACCAGATCGCGAGGCCGTCGGGATTCAGGGCCTCCAGCGCCGAACCGTCGTCCAGCATGACGACCGTCGAATCGAGGTCGTGCGGCAGTCCGGCGGCGAGCCGGCGTCCCGTCGTGACGTGGATCGCCTCGCCGATGCGGTTGAGCGGAATGCCGTGGGCGGCGGCCAGCGCCTGCGGCGCGCTGATTCCCGGAATGACCTTGAGGGTGAAGGCCATGCCGCCGGTCGCTGCCTGGTCGAGGATGCGGATGGTCGAATCGTAGAAGGCCGGATCGCCCCAGACCAGAAACGCCCCATGAGCGTGATCGGGCAGTCCGGCGATGGCGTCCGAATAGAGCGCGACGCGCGCGGCATGCCAGCGGTCGACCCCGGCGCGATAGTCCGGATCGGCCGCGTCGCGTTTCGGATTGGCGATGCGGACGACAGCGGGCGAGCGGCCATCCAGCACCCGGTCGAGGACGGTCTCGCGGATCGCCACGAGTTCGTCGGCCGCCGTGCCCTTCTCGATCATCAGGAAGGCGTCGGCGGCGCGGATCGCCGCTATGGCTTCCAGCGTCAGGTGCTCGGGGCTGCCCATGCCGATGCCGATGACCGTGATCGTCCTCAACCCCGTCTCCTCGCCGTCTCGCTTGCGTCGTGTTGCGGCCAACCTCTGCGACAGCCGGGAGCGGTGGGCAAGCCGGCCGCGGCGTTCGCGCCGTTTCGATTGACTTGCGAAGCTACCATACTAGTTTCCGCGCATGTGCGACGCCACGTCCGCGGCACAGCGGAGGGCGCATGGGAGGAACGATGACCCCGCAGAGGCTTCCGGCGCCGACGAGCCGCATTGCGCCGCCCGACCGCCTGCTTCCCGTCGACCCGACCGCCCGTGCCATCGCGCGGCGGCTCTATGACGGCGTGGCGGGCCTGCCGATCGTGTCGCCGCATGGCCATACCGATCCGCGCTGGTATGCCGAAAACGAAGCCTTCGCCGACCCGTCCTCGCTCTTCGTGACGCCGGATCATTACGTCTTCCGCATGCTCCATTCGCAGGGCGTGTCGATGGAGGCGCTCGGCATCCCCGCCAAGGACGGCACGCCGGTGGAGGCCGACCCGCGCGCGGTCTGGCGGCTGTTCGCGGCGCACTACCACCTGTTCCGCGGCACGCCGACCCGGCTCTGGCTGGACCACGCCTTCGCCGCCCTGTTCGGGCTGGATGAGCGCCTGAACGCCGCCAATGCCGATGCCGCCTACGAGCGGATCGATGTGGCGCTGAAGCTGCCGGCCTATCGTCCCCGCGCCCTGTTCGATGCTTTCGGCATCGAGGTGATCGCGACCACGGAAGGTGCGCTCGACGACCTCAGGTGGCACGCCCAGCTCGCCGCTTCCGGCTGGAAGGGGCGGGTCGTCACCACCTATCGGCCCGATGCTGTGACCGATCCCGACTTCGAGGGCTTCCGCGCCAATGTCGCGCGGCTCGGCGAGATCACGGCCGAGGATACCGCGACGTGGGCGGGTTATCTGGAGGCGCACCGCAAGCGCCGCGCCTTCTTCAAGCGCTATGGCGCGACCGCCTCCGACCACGGCCTGCCTTCCGCGCGCACCGCGAACCTGTCGCCGGCCGATGCGGAGCGCCTGTTCCTGACGGTGACGACGGGCGCGCCGACCGCCGACGAGGCGGATCTGTTCCGCGGCCAGATGCTCACCGAGATGGCGCGGATGAGCCTGGACGATGGTCTTGTCCTGCAGATCCATCCGGGCTCCCGGCGCAACCACAATGCCCGGGTTTTCGCCCGCTTCGGCCGCGACATGGGCGCCGACATTCCCGGCCGCACCGATTATGTCGCGGCGCTCAAACCCCTGCTCGACGCGGTTGGCAACGAAACGGCTCTCACCATCATCCTGTTCACGCTGGACGAGACGGCCTATTCGCGCGAACTCGCGCCGCTCGCCGGGCATTATCCGGCGCTGAAGCTCGGGCCGCCCTGGTGGTTCTTCGATTCGGTCGAGGGCATGAAGCGGTTCAAGGCACAGGCCATCGAGACGGCGGGCTTCTACAACACGGCCGGCTTCAACGACGACACCCGCGCCTTCCCGTCCATTCCCGCCCGGCATGATGTCGCCCGCCGCATCGACTGCGCCCATCTCGCCGAGCTCGTCGCCGATCACCGGCTGGACGAGGATGAGGCCTTCGATCTGGCGCAGGATCTTGCCTACGGGCTCGCCAAGAAGGCGTACCGGCTATGACGCGGCTTTCCGACAAGACGCTGTCGCGGCTGCCGGCCGGGATCAAGCGTCCCGCCTTTGATCGCGCCGCGATCAGGCCGGGCATCGTTCATCTCGGCATCGGCGCCTTTCACCGGGCTCATCAGGCCGTCGTCATCGATGATCGCCTCGCGGCCGGCGAGGCGGAATGGGGCCTTGTCGGCGCCTCGCTGCGCGCGCCCGACACCTATGACGCGCTGACCCCGCAGGACGGGCTCTACACGCTGGCGGTGCGCTCGGCCGCACCAACGCGCTACCGCATCATCGGATCGGTCTGCGAGGTGCTGGTCGCCCCCGAAGCGCCTCTGAAGCTGCTGCAGCGTCTCGCCGACCCCGCCATCCGCATCGTCTCGCTGACCGTCACCGAGAAGGGCTACTGCCACGATCCCGCCACCGGCACGCTGGCCGAAGACCATCCGGACATTCGCCATGACCTGACCTCGAACCTGCCGCGCTCGGCGGTCGGCATCATCGTCGAGGCTCTGGCGCGGCGGCGGGCGGCGGGTGTCGCCCCCTTCACCGTGCTGTCCTGCGACAACCTGCCGGCCAATGGCGAGACGGTGAAGCGCGTGCTCACGCGCTTCGCCGCCCTGCGCAGCGTCGATCTCGGCAAATGGGTGGAGGACCATCTCGCCTGCCCCTCGACCATGGTCGACCGCATCGTGCCGGCCACCACCGACGCGGATCGCGATGAGGTCGCCCGCGCCCTCGGCGTCGAGGACGCCTGGCCGGTCGTCGCCGAACCCTTCTGGCAATGGGTGGTGGAGGATCATTTCCCGGCCGGCCGGCCGGACCTTGCCGCATCAGGCGTCGAGATGGTCAGGGATGTCGCGCCTTACGAGCTGATGAAGCTGCGCCTGCTCAACGGCTCGCATTCGACGCTCGCCTATCTCGGCTATCTCTGCGGCTACGAGACGGTCGCCGACGCCATTGCCGATGCCGGCATAGCCGGAACGGTTCGCCGGCTCATGGACGATGCGACGCCGACGCTCAGGCCGCTGCCGGGCTTCGATGTCGAAGCCTACAAGGCGAGCCTCATCCAGCGCTTCGCCAATCCGGCGCTGCGCCATCGCACCTGGCAGATCGCCATGGACGGCACCCAGAAGCTGCCGCAGCGGCTCGTCGCCACGGTGCGTGAGCGGCTGGCGAAGGGGCTGGATGCCGGCGCGCCGGCGCTCGGGATCGCGGCGTGGATGCGCTACGTCACCGGCATCGACGAGAAGGGCGCTGTCATCGACGTGCGCGATCCCCTGGCGGCGAGGCTGGCGGAGATTGCCCGCGATGCCGGGCCGGTCGCCGAGCGACTGACGCCCGCGCTGCTGGCGGTGCGCGAGGTGTTCGGCGACGACCTTTCGGGCGATCCGCGTCTTGGCGGTCCGGTGACCGCCGCCCTTGCCGCGCTCTATGGGGCTGGCGCGAAGGAGACCGCGCGGCGCTATGCGGTGGGGCAACTGGTGCTCTGAGGCCTAGAACGCCGTGCGCGACCTGATCGCCGCCGAGATCGTGCCCTCGTCGAGATAGTCGAGCTCGCCGCCGACCGGCACGCCGTGGGCGAGCCGCGTCACGGTGACACCCGTGCCGGCAAGGAGGTCCGTCACGTAATGGGCGGTCGTCTGGCCGTCGACGGTGGCGTTCACGGCGAGGATCACCTCGCGCACGCCGCCGGCCCTGACGCGGTTGACGAGGCTCTCGATATTGAGGTCCTGCGGCCCGACGCCGTCCAGCGGCGACAGCGTGCCGCCGAGCACGTGGTATTTCGCGTTGATCGCGCCGGCGCGCTCCAGCGCCCAGAGGTCGGAGACATCCTCCACCACCACGATCACCGAACCGTCGCGGCGCGGGTCCGTGCAGACCGTGCAGGGGTCGGACGTGTCGACGTTGCCGCAGGTCGAGCAGATGACGATCTTGTCCAGCGCCTCGCCCAGCGCCGCGGTCAGCGGCTGCATCAGGCTCTCGCGCTTCTTGACGAGATGCAGCGCGGCGCGGCGGGCCGAGCGCGGCCCGAGCCCCGGCAGCTTGGCCAGGAGCTGGATCAGGCGCTCGATCTCGGGCCCTGCGACGCGGCGGCTCATTGCAATGCTCTCATGTCTTGCGGCGATCCTCGGTCCACTGGCTTGCCGCGATACTGTCGAGCGGCACTTCCGCGCCGAGCCCCTCGACGAAGGCGACGCCCTCGTCGGGGTAGAGGCAGACCTCGTGCGGAAAGCGGTTGCCGAACGCCCAGATGACGAGGTCGCTACTTCCCGTGTTCTCGAACGTGTGGAGTTCCGGATCGTTCGCCAGATAGCAGAACGCGTCGCCTGGCTTCACCGCGATCCGTTCGTCGCCGTGCAGCAGCAGGCCGCTGCCGCCCATCACGACCAGGATCTCCTCCTGGAACAGGTGGCGGTGCCGGCGCGAGGCGCGGTTGCCGGGCGGCACGGTCTGGATGATCAGGCCGATCGTCTCGCTGCCGAGCGTGCGCCCGACATCGGTCATCGTGCCGCCGATCCCCGCCTCGAAGGCATAGGGAAACGGCTTCACCTCCGAAATGGCGAGACGCCTGAGCGGCATGGCAACCTCAGAACGGCAGCTTCATGCCCGGCGGCAGCGGCAGGCCGCCGGTCACGCCCTTCATCTTCTCCTGCGCGACGACTTCCGCCTTCTTGCGGGCATCGGCATGGGCGGCGACGATCAGGTCCTCGACGATTTCCTTCTCGTCGGCCTTCAGCAGCGAGGCATCGACCGACAGGCCGCGCAGGTCGCCCTTGACGGTCAGCCGCACCGTGACGAGGCCGCCGCCGGCCGAGCCTTCGACCTCGGTGCGCTCCATGTCGGCCTGCGCCTCCTGGAGCTTGGCCTGCATGGCCTGTGCCTGTTTCATCAGGCCCATGATGTCTTTCATGGCGTCAGTCCTCGAAAGGGATCAGAAATCGTCGTCCCACGGATCGACGGGCTCCCAGTTGCCGTCGTCGTCGGCTCCGGGGTCGTCGGAGGTGCCGGCTGCCGCTGGCGCCGGAGCGTCGAGCCCCTCGCCCGCGAGCGGGCGCACGGCGACGACCTCGGCGCCGGGGAACTTGGCCAGCACCGCCTGCACGGCAGGATGGGCGAGCACGCCGCGTTCGCGAGCCTCCTGCTCGTCGGCAAGGCGCTGGCGCACCGTCGGCTCGCCCTCGGCGGAGGAGATGGTGACGATCCAGCGCCGGCCGGTCCATTCGGACAGCTTCTTCTGGAGGTCGCCCGCCAGCGTCGGGGCGGCGTTGCGGGTCGGGCGGATGTCGAGGCGGCCATCCTCGCAATGGACGAGGTGCACGTCGCTCTCGAGCTGCTGCTTGAGGCGTACGTCGCGCCTCTCGGCGCAGAGCTTGAGCAGTTCGGTGAAGCCGGCAACCACCAGATGCTGGGTCGGCGCCACTTCGGGCGCGCGCATGGCGACGGGCGCGCCCTCCGGCCGCGCAACCGGGGCGAGACGAGGACCACCGCCGGACGCGGCCACCGCCTGACCGACCGCACCGCCGCCATTGCCGCCGGTCGCGGCGCGGGGAGCGGCGCTGCCGCCGACTGCGCCCGAGCCGTCGGCCAGCATGCGCAGGGCCTCGTCCGGCGTCGGCAGGTCCGCAGCATGGGCGATGCGCACCAGCGCCATGTCGGCCGAGGCGAAGGGGCGCGGCGAGCGGCCGACCTCCTCGATGCCCTTGACCAGCATCTGCCAGGCGCGCGCCAGCACGCGGTGCGACAGCTTCTCGGCGAACTCGCGGCCCCGGCTCCGTTCGGTCTCGCTGAGCGAGATGTCGTCGGCCGCCGCCGGCACTACCTTCACGCGGGTGACGAAATGCACGAACTCGGCGAGCTCGGTCAGGATGATCTCGGGGTCCGCGCCGTCGTGATACTGGCTCTTGAGCTCGCCCATGGCGGCGGCGAGATCGCCCCTCATCAGATGCTCGAAAAGGTCGATGACGCGGGCGCGGTCGGCAAGGCCGAGCATGCGCCTGACTTCCGCCGCCTCCACCTTGCCGGCGCCATGGGCGATGGCCTGGTCGAGCATCGACAGCGAGTCGCGTACCGATCCCTCGCCCGCGCGCGCGATGAGGCTCAGCGCGTCCGGCTCGATCTCGACCCGCTCCTTGTCGCAGATGCCGGCGAGGTGGCGCACCAGCACGTCGGCATCGACGCGCCGGAGATCGAAGCGCTGGCAGCGGGACAGCACCGTCACCGGCACCTTGCGGATCTCGGTGGTGGCGAACATGAATTTCACATGCGCCGGCGGCTCCTCCAGCGTCTTCAGGAAGGCGTTCCACGCCTTCTCCGAGAGCATGTGGACCTCGTCGACGATATAGACCTTGTAGCGGGCCGAGACCGGAGCGTAATGCGCGCCATCGGTGATCTGGCGAACGTCGTCGATGCCAGTATGCGAGGCGGCGTCGATCTCCATCACGTCGACATGCCGGCCCTCCATGATCGACTGGCAGTGCCGGCCGAGCCGGTCGAGATGGATGGTCGGGCGGTCGATCTCGCCGGGGATCTCGTAGTTGAGCGCGCGGGCGAGGATGCGGGCGGTGGTCGTCTTGCCGACGCCGCGCACGCCGGTGAACATGTAGGCCTGCGCGATCCGCCCGGTGTCGAAGGCGTTCGACAGGGTCCGGACCATGGCCTCCTGGCCGATCAGGTCCTCGAAGCGCTGGGGACGGTATTTGCGGGCGAGGACGCGATAGCTCGCTTGGGGCCCGGCCGGTTCAGGCGTCCCGAGATCGAACCCGGGTTCGTTCTCGGGCGGTGAATCCATGGCCAGCTGCTCGACAGGGTTCGGCGACAATCGACGGTTCCGAGCTTCGCGCGCCCGCGGTCGCGGGGCAAGCAGGGAGCCGAAGATTTCAGGTGGGAGGCTGGACACGCGACCCGAAACGGGCTCGTTACGGCTGCTTCCTTCCGGACCTGACCGGGTTGGCGAGTGTCTCGTCCACCGCCAGCCTCCCGCCCGCTATATGGCCTTAAGGGCCCTGCGAAGCAAGCGGGGGGCGTCGGCGTGCCTCATGGCCCGTAGCCGATATAATATTCGGTCGAGCCCGGCCGCGGCACCATGGCCGGGTATCGGCCGGGAATGCGGCCGGGCGCGACACCCGCGAGGACGGCCCGCACATCCCGCAGGACCTCCGGTCTGATCCGGTAGTACTGGTGGCCGAAATGGGTCTTTCCGAGCTCATTGCTCGTCGAGCCGACATCGCTGCAATCGATGCAGATCGTGCGCCCCGGCGGCAGCCTGCTCCAGTCGAGCGGGCCGACGAGGCCGAGTCGCTCGACCCTGTTCAGGATTTCCCGGCTTGCGAACAGCGCGAGATCGCCGCCGGAACGATAAACCTGCACCATGCCGGCAATGTCGTATAGCCCGCGCAGCTTGCCCGGAAGGCCGAGGGCATTGTCGTCCTCGTCCGCCGCCATCAGGAAGGCGTTGCGAAAGACCTTCTGCTGCAGCAGGTCGGGTTGCGCCTTGTGGATCGCCTGCATGGCGTGGCGCAGGGCATAGTTTCCCATGGAGTGGGCCACCAGCTCGAAGGTTGCCGCCTTGCTGCGTTTCTCCGCGCGGAATGTCGTGAGAAAGCGGGTCAGTGCGTCCGCGACCCCGCGGGCCGATTTCTCGGCGGCGACACGATCGTCGCGATAATCGTTCGGATTGGCTCGTCCATTGGCCGGCCATGAGAAGGTGAAGATGCTGTTCGCGCCGTAATTGTCGGCGATCTGGGCCGCGCGGTTCATCGAATCACGGAAGGTCGACGCGAAGCCGTGCAGGTGAAACAGCGAGAAGCCGGCGCGCCCCTTGAGGAGGTGAGAGCGCTGGATGTTCTCGCTGGCGAACCGGGCCGCGCCGGCGGATTCTGCTGCGCCGGCAGGCGCGATCCGCTTCAGCGCCGCGATGGCGGCCGCCCCCGATTTCGGATCGATGGGACTGTCGAGCTGAAGCGATGCCTCGTCCCAGGCCCATCCGAAATCCGCGCCCGAATTGATCTTGTAGAGCGTGATACGGCCGGGCACGTAGCGGCCGGGGGAGGAGTTGCTGGCGAAATCGGTGCCGAACAGCTCGCCGTCCCTGGTCCGGTTGCGATTGGTGGCGAAATGCACGGTCACGGCAGTCATGATCACCTCCCCGATGCTCTCGTTATGGTTGCATTGAGATGAAGTTCTACTTCGTCGTCAATTTCTTTCCCGGCCATCCGTATTCTCACTGGCCGGGCGGCCCGCGCGGGTGTTCAAGGAACCTCCCCCGTCGATCACGGTAGCCTCATGACCGCGCCCTTCGCCGCTCTCGACCCCCGCCTTGCCGCCGATTCCGTTGCCGTGACGGACCTCGCCCTCTGCCAGGTGCGGCTGATGAACGATGCGACCTATCCCTGGCTGCTGCTCATCCCGCGGCGCGAGGGTGCGGTCGAGATCATCGACCTCCCGGCCGCCGAGCGGATGCAGCTCATGGACGAGATCGCCCTCGTCTCCGGCGCCCTGCGCGACATGACCCGCTGCGACAAGCTGAACGTCGCGGCGCTCGGCAACATGGTGCCTCAGCTCCATGTGCATGTGATCGCGCGCTTCGCCGGCGATCCCGCCTGGCCGGGTCCGGTCTGGGGCAAGGCGCCCGCACAGCCCTATGCGGAAGCCTCCCGCGACGGTCTCGTCTCGGCGCTCGCCGCAAGGCTCTCGCCTGCAAGGCCCCCCGCCGGATAGCGCGTTGCTCGGCGCTTCGCGCCATGCGAGCGTCGCCGGCCCACCATCCCAGCTGAAGCGCCCCCATGTCAGACCTGCCGCCGCTGCCGCCCGTCAAGCTCGGCTATACCGACAACGACCTCGACCGCATGAGCGCCAAGCGCGGCGACGACATCTGGCTGACCGCGACTTTCGCCGACCCCCGCGCGCGGCTCTATGTCTTCGCCGGCGAGACGCCGATCCTCAGGCGCAACGGCGACCGCGGCGACCCGCTGTTCACCGCCGCCGAGGCGGCCGCCTTCGGCGAGCCCATCGAGACCGCCTTCCTGGGCCTTGCCAATGGCGCGCCGCGCTATGCCCGCCTCGTCAAGGAACTGGTGAAGCCCGATCCGAACGCCTACCGGATCGCCGAGATCACCGTCGACGACCCGACGCTCCTGATCACCGACATGCGGACCATCGCCATGCAGGGCGTGGTCGAGCCCCATCATCTCGGCCCCATGGCCGAGGGCAAGGCGCTGATGCACTGGCACGCCTCCCATCGCCATTGCGGCCGCTGCGGCGGCGTCACCGAGGCGAAGCAGGCGGGGTGGCGGCGCGACTGCCCCTCCTGCGGCGCGCAGAACTTCCCGCGCACCGACCCGGTGGTGATCATGCTGCCCGTCGACGGAGACCGCTGCCTGATGGGCCGCCAGCGCCGCTTCCCGCCGGGCATGTATTCGGCGCTCGCCGGCTTCCTCGAGCCGGGCGAGACGGTGGCCGATGCCGTGCGCCGCGAGATCATGGAGGAAGCCGGCATCAAGGTCGGCCGGGTCGGCTACCTGTTCGACCAGCCCTGGCCCTATCCGGCCTCGCTGATGATCGGCTGCCACGCCGAGGCGCTGTCCCGCGACATCGAGATCGACACGGAGGAACTGGAGGACGCCCGCTGGTTCACCCGCGAGGAATGCTGGCAGATCCTGACCCGGCAGCATCCCGAGCGCCTGTCATGCCCGCCGCCGCTGGCGATCGCGCACCATCTGATCCGGTCCTTCGTGAACGGCGGTCTGCGCCTCAGTCCTGACGGGTTCTGACGATCCGGATCGCCCGCGCCGCCCGCGAGCCGGTCGGCTGCGGCAGCCAGATGGCCGAAATGGTCCAGGGCGGCAGGTCCTCCGCCTCGACCAGCGGCATGACGGTGGCACCCTGAACCGCGATGCGCCTGGCGACGACCGAGGGCACCAGCGCCGAGCCGAGGCCGAGCGCCACCAGCGCCATGACGCCGGCCCAGTCGGGCGCCTCATGTGCGATGACAGGCCGGGCCCCGGTCGCGCCGAGCGCAGCGACCACGCCGTCCACCGCGAGCGGTGCGGCCGCGCGATCCAGCATCACCAGCGGCTTGCGCGCGAGATTGGAGAGGCTCGCCGTCTTGCGCAGCCGCGCCTCGGCATCGGGCACGACCGCTGACCATTTCGAGGTCGCGACCAGCCTGGACGACAGGCGCGGCAGAACCGGCAGCGGGGCCGCGACGAAGCCGAGCGCGATCCGGCCTTCGGCGAGGGCCTGCGCCTGATCCTCGCGCGAAAGGGGATGGAGCCGCACCGCGAAGCCCTCGTCGCGCCAGACGGGATCATCCAGCAGGTCGCGGCAAACCGACACCAGCGCGTCGGGCGCGGCGCCGATGCCGATGATGTCGGAGGGTTCGGCGCTCTCGCGGGCAAGGCGCTGTGCCCGGTCGAGCGCCGCGAGCGCCAGCCGCGCCTCGCCGATGAAGGCCTCGCCCGCTGCCGTCAGGCGCACGCGGCTGCCGGAATGGTCGAACAGCACCGCGCCGGTCTGGCGCTCCAGCTGCGCGATACGCGCGGCGGCGGTCCGCCGTCCGACCCCGGCGAGCCTGCCCGCGACGCCGAGATCGCCGGTATCGACCAGCGCCAGCGCCAGCCGCATCATGCCGAGGTCGGGAATGTCTCCTGCCATCGGCGGAGAATGATGCGATTCGCGGGTCTCCCGCGAGCCGGCCTTACTCGACCACCAGCTTCTCGACCTCGGCCCGCCAGGGGTTCTGCTGGTAGACGCCGAGAATCGTCAGTTCCTTGGCGAAGAAGGCGAGTTCCTCCAGCGCCAGTTTCACCGGCCGGTCGTCGGGGTGGCCCTCGATCTCGGCATAGAATCGCGTCGCCACGAAGCGGCCGCCGATCATGTGGCTCTCCAGCTTCGTCATGTTGACGCCGTTGGTGGCGAAGCCGCCCATCGCCTTGTAGAGCGCTGCCGGCACGTTGCGGACCTGGAAGACGAAGCTCGTCAGGCAGTCCTGGCCGGGCGCGGCCCAGATCTTCTGGCGCGACAGGATGACGAAACGCGTCGTGTTGTTGGCGGCATCCTCGATATCCTCGGCGAGGATTTCGAGCCCGTAGACCTCGGCCGCGAGCCGGGGGGCGATGGCGGCCTGCGCCGGATCGCCCATTTCGGCGACCTCGCGGGCGGAGCCGGCGGTATCGGCCGCGACGATGGGTTTCAGGCCGAGTTTGCGGATGATCTGCCGGCACTGGCCGAGGCCCATGATGTGGCTACGCGCCGTCTTGACGGTCGCGAGCGAGGAGCCCTTCACGCCCATCAGCTGGAATCGGATCGGCAGGAAGAACTCGCCGATGATGTTGAGGCCCGCGGTCGGCAAGAGGTGATGCACGTCACCGACGCGGCCGGCGATCGAGTTCTCGATCGGGATCATGCCGAGATCGGCCTCGCCGTTCTGGATCGCGGCGAAAGCGTCCTCGAAGCTCGGGCAGGGCAGGACCTCGGCATTCGGGAAGACCGCATTGGCAGCCTGATGCGAGAAGGCGCTGAGCTCGCCCTGGAAGGCGATGCGCTTGGGCGCGAGGATCATGGGGCGCGTCACTCCGATGCGGGGCGGTGTTCTTATCGCAACGGCGCGCTTTTGGCGATGAGGCCGCGCGCGCGCTCGAGGTCGGCCGGGGTGTCGACGCCGAGCGGCACGGCATCGACCACGGCAACGTCGATCCGCATGCCGTTTTCCAGCGCCCGGAGCTGTTCGAGGCGCTCGCGCGTCTCCAGCGGAGCGGGAGGCAGCGCCACGAAGCGGTCGAGCGCCGCGCGGCGATAGGCGTAGAGGCCGATATGGTGATAGAGCGGCCCGTCGCCGGAGGGCGCGGTCGCGCGCGTGAAGTAGAGCGCCCTCAGCCGCCGCTCCGACAGCGGCGTTCCCACCACCTTCACCACGTTCGGGTTGGTGATCTCCTCGTGCCGCGTGATGACGGCGGAGAGCGTGCCGATATCGACCGACGGGTCGTCGAGCAGGTCGGATGCCGCGCGCACGATGCCGGGCTCCAGCGTCGGCAGGTCGCCCTGGACGTTGACGATGCGCCCGCAGCGGCCCTCCGGATCGACGATCCGTGCGGCCTCGTGGATGCGGTCCGAGCCGGTCGGATGGTCGGCGCTGGTCAGCACCGCGCGGCCGCCGGCCTTCTCGACCGCCGTCTTGATCGCCTCCGAGTCGGTGGCGACCACCACCGGACCGACGCCCGCCGCCTCCGCCCGGCGCATGACATGGACGATCATCGGCTCGCCGCCGATATCGGCGAGCGGCTTGCCCGGCAGGCGCGAGGCGCTCATGCGGGCCGGAATCAGGACAATGGACTGGGTCATGGGCGCGAGATCATGGGCGCGGGGCCTGGGAGGCTGCGAACGGCTCCAGTTTGGAACCGTCGAAAGGAGCATGCGGGACACGTGGATATACGGGTTGCCTGTTGCGGCGCAAATTGGATAGTGTCCGCGCCAAATCGGCCGGCCCATTCGCGCGCCCAGCGCGCATCGACCCTTTCGGAGGCCGCCGATCCCGTGGAGCTGGTCCCGATGGACGGATTTGAATTCAACAAGGCCATGATGGCGCTGCTGCTTGTCGGCGCCTCGACGCTGGGCGGCTCCATCCTGGCCAACGAGCTGATCTACAAGCCGAAGAAGCCCGCCAAGCCCGGCTACGAGGTCGCCGTCGCGCCGGCCGGTGGCCAGCAGGCCGCGCCCGCGCAGGCCGCCGCGCCGAAGCCGATGTCGGAAGTCTTCGCCTCGGCCAATGCCGCCAACGGCCCTGCCGTGTTCCGCCAGTGCGCCACCTGCCACACGGTGAACAAGGGCGGCGCCAACGGCGCGGGCCCGAATCTCTACGGCATCGTCGGCCGCAACCATGGCGCCGCTCCGGGCTTCAACTATTCCGCCGCGATGAAGGGCAAGGCCGCCGAGCCCTGGACGCTGGAGGCCCTCTACGCCTTCATCACCAATCCGCGCGGCTCGGTGCCGGGCACCTCGATGTCCTTCGCGGGCATCCGGTCCGAGCAGCAGCGCGCCGACCTGATGGCCTATCTGCGCGAGCAGTCGGACAGCCCGGTCGAAGTGCCGAAATAACCGCCCGCACGGGGAATCGCATTTGCTTGGAGGGCCGGGTCATTCCCGGCCCTCGGCATGTCCGGAACCTGCGGCTTGAGCCGCCCACACTCGTTTTTCGCGGTCTGGACCGCAAAAACTCGCTCATGACAGCGGCGGGACATCGGTTTATCCTTTCCGAGTCCCATTTTTGCCACGCTTGACGCATTGGAACGGCGGGACTGTCCCGCCCGCCCCTCCGCACAAGGTTCCTCATGCCGACCATCGCCCTCGTCGACGACGACCGGAACATCCTGACCTCGGTCTCCATCGCGCTCGAAGCCGAAGGCTACCGCATCGTCACCTACAATGACGGCGCCGCCGCGCTGGACGGTTTCAAGCAGTCGCCGCCGGACCTGGCGATCCTCGACATCAAGATGCCGCGCATGGACGGCATGGAGCTTCTGCGCCGGCTGCGGCAGAAGACCGACATGCCCGTGATCTTCCTCACCTCCAAGGATGAGGAGATCGACGAGCTGTTCGGCCTGAAGATGGGCGCCGACGACTTCATCCGGAAGCCGTTTTCGCAGCGCCTGCTGGTCGAGCGGGTCAAGGCCGTGCTGCGCCGCGCCGCCGCCAAGGAGCCGGGCGCCGAAGCCAAGACCGACGCCAAGGTGCTGGAGCGGGGCAAGCTGCGCATGGACCCGGAGCGGCACACCTGCACCTGGGACAACCAGCCGGTGACGCTCACCGTGACCGAGTTCCTCATCCTTCAGGCGCTGGCGACGCGCCCCGGCGTGGTGAAGAGCCGCAACGCCCTGATGGATGCGGCCTATGACGATCAGGTCTATGTCGATGACCGCACCATCGACAGCCACATCAAGCGCCTGCGCAAGAAGTTCAAGGTGGTCGACGACGATTTCGAGATGATCGAAACGCTCTACGGTGTCGGCTACCGCTTCAAGGAGTGAGGCGGCCGCGAACCGGCGAGACGACATGCTCGACCGCACACGACCCAGCGACAATGCCGACGCGCAGGCGGCGCCCGCGACGGCCCGCGCCCGCCGGGCCTGGCCGCGCTTCGTCCATGTCGTGGCGCGCTCCGTGCGCGTTGTTCTCAACCGCTCCTTCTCCAGCCTCACCCGCCGCATCGTCGCGCTGAACCTTGCCGGCCTCGTTGCGCTGGTCTCGGGCATCCTGTGGCTGTCGCAGTTCCGCGCCGGCCTGATCGAATCGCGGGCGCAGAGCCTCATCGTCCAGGGCGAGATCATTGCCGGCGCCATCGCCGCCTCGGCAGCCGTCGACGGGTCGGTGATCCCGATCGACCCGGACAAGCTGTTCGAGATGCAGCTGGGCGGCACCGGCGCATCGGTCGACGATCCCGCCGCGCTGCTGGAGTTTCCGATCAATCCGGAGCGGGTGGCCCCGGTCCTGCGCCGCCTGACCGGCCCCACCGAGACGCAGGCGCGCATCTACGACCGCGAGGGCAACCTGATCCTCGACAGCCGCACGCTCTACGGCCGCGGCGACATCCAGACGCTGGACCTGCCGCCCATCGGCGCGAAACCGCCCTTCTACGAGAAATGGTGGAACGAGGTCCGCCGCTTCCTGCGCGGCGGCGGCGATTTCCCGATCTACCGCGATTTCGGCTTCAGGAACGGCAAGAGCTATCCCGAAGTGGCGCAGGCGCTGAACGGCCAGAAGATCAGCATGGTCCGGGTCAACGACCGCGGCGAGCTGATCGTCTCCGTCGCCATCCCGATCCAGCGGTTCCGCGGCGTGCTCGGCGTGCTGCTCATGAACACGCAGGGCGGCGAGATCGACCAGCATCTCGATGCCGAGCGCTTCCAGGTGCTGCGCGTCTTCCTCGTCGCGGCCCTCGTCATGGTCGTCCTGTCGATCCTCATGGCCCGCACCATAGCCGGCCCCGTCCGCAAGCTCGCGGAGGGCGCCGAACAGGTGCGCCGCCGCCACCGCTCGCGCGAGCAGATTCCGGATTTCGGCCACCGCCGCGACGAGATCGGCCTCCTGTCGCGCTCGCTGCGCGACATGACCGATGCGCTCTATGCCCGCATCGAGGCGATCGAACGGTTCGCCGCCGATGTCGCGCACGAGCTCAAGAACCCGCTGACCTCGCTGCGCTCGGCGGTGGAGACCCTGCCGCTCGCCAAGTCGGACTCCTCCCGCAAGCGCCTGCTGGAGGTCATCCAGCACGACGTGAAGCGGCTTGACCGCCTCATCACCGACATTTCCGACGCCAGCCGCCTCGATGCCGAGCTGCAGCGCCAGGAGGCGACGCGGATCGACCTCGGCCAGCTGCTCGAAACCCTTGTCGTCATGGCCGAGGAGACCCGCAAGCCGGGCGAGGCCAGCGTCAGGCTGTCCTTCGAGGGTGGCAAGCACCAGGACTTCTTCCTGCCCGGTCACGACAGCCGCATCAGCCAGGTGATCACCAACCTGATCGACAACGCCCGCTCGTTCTCGCCGGCGGACGGCGAGGTGCGCGTCAAGGCGCGCAAGCTGAAGGGCTCGATCGAGATCGTCGTGGACGACGACGGTCCCGGCATCCGCGACGACGCGCTGGAGAGGATCTTCGAGCGCTTCTACACCGACCGTCCCCATCAGGATTACGGGCAGAATTCCGGGCTCGGCCTGTCGATCTCCAAGCAGATCGTCGAGGCCCATGGCGGCCGCATCCGCGCGGAGAACCGGCCGGGGCCCGTCGGGCCGGACGGCGAGGCGACGTCGCTCGGCGCGCGTTTCGTCGTCAGCCTGCCGGCGGGCTGAGCCATGGCCACCATCCATGCCAGCGCCGTGCTGGTCGGTGCCCGGGCCATTCTCGTGCGCGGGCCGTCGGGCTCGGGCAAGTCGCGTCTCGTTCTCGATCTCCTCGACCGTTTCGGCGGAGCCTTGCCGCCATTCGCCCGGCTCATCGCCGACGACCGCGTGGAGCTCGACGCCGCCCATGGCCGGCTGCTCGTGCACTCTCCAGCGCCCCTTGCCGGATTGCTGGAGGTCCGTGGCCTCGGCATCCGGAAGCTGGCCCATGAACCGCTCGCCGTCGCCGGGCTGGTCGTCGATCTCGATGCGTCCGACGCCGACCGGATGCCCGAGCCCGATGCGCTTTCCACAGTGCTCGCAGGCGTCACTTTGCCGCGTCATCCGGTCGCCGCCGGTGCCACGGTAGTCCCGGCGATCCTTGCGCGATGCCAGTGGCTGGCTGGATTTCCGCTTCCTGTTGCTGCGTCGCACTAACCGGCCTATCGTCTGTGATCATGCCCTTGCGCCGGCCCGCTACATGGTGAACATTCCGCTCTCTTTCGTGGTCAGGCGCGCATGGTTCGGCGCGCGGAGTGCCGGATGATCGGTCTCGTCATCGTCACGCATGGCCAGTTGGCCGTCGAGTTTCGCCATGCGATGGAGCATGTGGTCGGACCGCAGAAGCAGGTCGAGACCATCGCCATCGGCCCGAGCGACGACATGGATCAGCGCCGCCGCGATATCATCGCGGCCGTCGATCAGGTCGATAGCGGCGACGGCGTGGCCGTCCTCACCGACATGTTCGGCGGCACGCCCTCCAATCTCGCCATATCGGTGATGAGCGGACGCCCGGTGGAGGTCATTGCCGGCATCAATCTGCCGATGCTGGTCAAGCTCGCGACGGTGCGCACCGAAAAGCCGCTTCAGGAAGCGGTGCTGCACGCGCAGGAAGCCGGCCGCAAATACATCAATATTGCGAGCCGCGTGCTGGCAGGCCATTGAGATCGTGCGGAAATCACGGTTAGACTGGCGCGCTGCGCCGAGCGGGCCGCCAGAAGCTGCTGCAGTAACGCCATCAGGCAGAGGAAACGACCGCAATGGCGGACGATAGCGCTGCGTTCTCCCCCGATGCGCCCGCGACGCCCGGAGAGGTGCTGCGCGAACTGCCGATCATCAACAAGCGGGGGCTGCATGCGCGCGCCTCGGCCAAGTTCGTCGCCTGCGTCGACCGGTTCAACGCCTCGGTGAAGGTGTCGCGCTGCGGCGAGACGGTGGACGGTTCCTCGATCATGGGCCTGATGATGCTCGCGGCGGCCATTGGCACATCCGTCACCGTCCGCGCCAGCGGCGCCGAGGCCACCGAGGCTGTCGACGCGCTCGCGGCATTGCTCGCCGACCGTTTCGGCGAGGGAGAATAGGCCGGCGCGCGACGACAGGCGCAGCGCTTCGCAAGGATTTCCGATGACCGAGCCCCAAATCCCCGAAACCCGGCCCGAACGCTTCGAGGCCGGTATCGAACGGGCGATCTTCGCCGGCCGGTGGCTGATGGCGCCGTTCTATATCGGCCTGATGCTCGGGCTCGCGGCGCTGATGGTCGTCTTCGTCCGTGATCTCGTCGCATTCATCATCAAGGTGCCGACCGCCAAGGAAGCCGACGTGATCCTCGGCGTGCTGACGCTGATCGACCTGTCGCTGGCCGCGAACCTCGTCATCATGGTGGTGTTCTCGGGCTGGGAGAACTTCGTGTCGAAAATGGAGCACATCACCGCGCGCGACCGGCCGGAATGGATGGGCACGATCGATTTCTCCGCCTTGAAGCTGAAACTGCTCGCCTCCATCGTCGCCATTTCGGCGATCCATCTGCTCAAGGCCTTCATGAATGTCGGGGCCATGTCGGACCGCGAGATGATGTGGCTGGTCGGCATCCACGTCGTCTTCGTGACCTCCGGCGTCCTGCTGGCGTTGCAGGACCGCCTGACGGGTCACTCGCACTGATGGCCGACTGGCGCTCCTTCTGGGATGGCGAGCACGCCATCTATGTCAGCGACCGGCACAAGGACCTGCATTACCGCGCCATCGCGGACGGTATCCTCGACCACCTCCGGCTGGCGGGCGCGGACCGGCAGGCGGTCCTGCTCGATTATGCCTGCGGCGAAGCGCTGGAAGCGGGCCGTGTCGCGGGCGCCATCGGGCGCCTCATCCTCTGCGACGGCGCGCCGACCGTCGTCGCCAAGCTGCGCGAGCGCTTCGCCTCGGAGCCGAAGATCGCCAGCGCCCTGCCGGAAGACCTCGACGGCGTGCTGGCGGATGGCGGCGCCGACCTGATCGTCGTCTCCTCGCTGATCCAGTACCTGTCCCCCGCCGATCTGGAGACTCTGCTCGACCGCTTCCGCGCCAAGCTGAAGCCGAGCGGCCGGCTGGTCATCGCCGACGTGATCCCGCCGGACGCCGGGATCGTTGCGGATGTCGCCTCGCTGCTCCGCAATGCCTGGAGCGGCGGCTTCTTCCTCTCCGCCGTCGCCGGCCTCGCGGCCACCGCCGTCTCGCCCTATCGCAAACTGCGCGGCGAACTGGGGCTGTCGACCTATGCGCCGGCGGACATGATCGCGCTCCTTGCCCGTCACGGCTTCGCGGCCGAGCGCCATCTGCCGAATCTCGGCCTGACGCCGCACCGCATGACCTTTGTCGCCCGCCCCACGCGGCCGTGACGGTTTGACACCGGCAGGGTGTTTCGGCATATCGATCATATCGTTCGTTGAAGCGAACGCGTGACATTGCGGTGCGCGATGAATCCGATTTTCGCCGACCTGCCCACCACCGTCTTCGAGGTCATGTCGCAGCTTGCGCGCGAGACTGGGGCGATCAATCTCGGTCAGGGTTTTCCCGACGACCCCGGCCCGGCCGACGTGCGCGAAAAGGCGGCCGAGGCCGTCATTTCCGGCTGGAACCAGTATCCGCCGATGATGGGCCTGCCCGAGCTCCGGCAGGCGGTTGCGACTCACTACGGCCTGCACCAGAACCTGGCGATCGATCCGGCGCAGGAGGTGATGATCACCTCGGGCGCGACCGAGGCGATTGCCGGCGCGCTGTTCGCGCTGATCGAGCCGGGCGACGAGGTGGTGCTGTTCCAGCCCATGTACGACGCCTATCTGCCGCTGGTCCGCCGTGCCGGCGGCGTGCCGCGCTTCGTGACGCTGCGCCCGCCGCACTGGCGCTTCACGGAGGAAGACCTGGCCGCCGTCTTCTCGCCGAAGACGCGCGTGGTCCTGTTGAACAACCCGCTCAATCCGGCGGCGTCCGTCACCCCGACCGAAGACCTCGCGCTGCTCGGCCGCTTCTGCGAGCGCTTCGGCGCCACCGTCATTTCCGACGAGGTCTGGGAACATGTCGTGTTCGACGGCCACAGGCACGTTTCGGTGCTCAACGTCCCCGGCCTGCGCGAGCGCTCGGTCAAGATCGGATCGGCCGGCAAGATCTTCTCGCTGACCGGCTGGAAGGTCGGCTTCGTCGTCGCGGCGCCCGCCATCATGCGCGTGCTGGCCAAGGCCCATCAGTTCCTGACCTTCACGACGCCGCCGAACCTTCAGGCCGCCGTCGCCTATGGCCTCGGCAAGGACACCGGCTATTTCGACGGCATGCGTGCCGACCTGCAGCGCGCCCGCGACCGTTTCCAGGCCGGCCTCGTCCGCTGCGGCTTCGACGTGCTGCCGAGCGCGGCGACCTATTTCATCAATATCGACCTGGCGCCGGCCGGCATCTCGGACGATGTCGCCTTCTGCAAGAGCCTCGTGCAGCAGCACGGCGTCGCGGCCATTCCCGTCTCCGCCTTCTATGCCGAGACGCCGGTGACCTCGGTCGTGCGCTTCTGCTTCGCCAAGCGCGACGAGACGCTCGACGGCGCGCTGGATCGCCTCGCCCGCGTCGGAGCGGGTTGAGCCGTCAGGCGGTCTCGAACTGCAGGTTGGGAGAGTCCGCGAGGTTCTCCGACGCCGCCGCGCAGAGTTCTGCGATCGTTATCCGGTCGAGCTGGGCGAAATAGGTGCGCTCGGCGGCCTCGACCGCGGGCACCACCACTGCCGACACGAGCGGCGAGATCGCGTCGAACTCGTCGTCCGCGATCTCCACCGTGGCACGGACGATCTCGCCACAGGTGATGGACCTGCGCTCGCGCGCGAGGTCATAGCCGCCGCGCGGCCCTCTCATGCCCTTGAGGATGCCGTTGCGGACCAGCGCCTGCAGCAGCGGCTCCAGATGGCGCGGAGGCAGGTTCTGGCGGGCAGCCAGAGCCTTGGCTGCGACCGGTCCCGAGACCGCGTGCAGCGCAATATCGACAACGGCGGCAATCGCCAGCCGGCCACGACGCGACAGGATCGGCATGATGTCCTCGACCTGATGGGCGACGTCGCTCACCCGGGCGCAGCAGATCACAGCTTGATGGTGGTTAGAAGGACCATTTCGTGCATGCGCCCCGTGTCTACAACGCAGGGAAGAATTTTCTCAACGGCCGGTTGAGCCGAATCCGCCAGTACCACGCTGGGTCTCCGGCAGGTCGAGGGAGGTAGCCAGTTCCGCGGCGGTGACGGGGGCGATGACCAATTGGGCGATCCGCTCGCCGCGGGCGATGGTCACCGCCGCCTCGCCGAGATTGATCAGGATGACCTTCACCTCGCCGCGATAGTCGGCGTCGATGGTGCCGGGCGCGTTGGCCACGGTGATGCCGTGCTTCAGCGCGAGCCCGGAGCGCGGCCGCACCTGCCCCTCGTAGCCGGGCGGTATCGCCATGGCGAGGCCGGTCGGGACCGCCGCGCGGGCGAGCGGCTTCAGCACCAGCGGTTCGTCCGCCGGCAGCGCCGCGACGAGGTCCATGCCGGCGGCATGTTCCGTCTGCGCGGCGGGCAGCGGCAGCCCCTCGCCATGCGGCAGCCGCTGGACCGGGATCGCGAGCCGTGTGGTCATGCCGTCAGTCCGATCATGTCTTGCCGAGCCTGTCGGCGAGCCGCGCCACCAGCGCGCGCGCCACCTCGTCCTTCGACTGGCGCGCCCAGGTCTCGACGCCGTCAGGCGTCACCAGATGGACCGTGTTGGCATCGCCGCCGAACGTGCCGGTGCCGGTCGCGACGTCGTTGGCGACGATCAGGTCGCAGCCCTTGCGCGCCAGCTTGGCACGGGCGTTGTCGATGACATTGTCGGTTTCGGCGGCAAATCCCACGACAAGATCCGGCCGTCCGGCCTTCAGGCCGGCGACGGTCGCGAGGATGTCGGGGTTCTCGACGAAGGCGAGGCTCGGTGGGCCGCCGGCGCCCTTCTTGATCTTGCCGCCGGCGACATCGGCGACGCGCCAGTCGGCGACCGCCGCCGCGAACACGGCTATGGCGGCGGGCAGCGCCTTCTCGACCGCCGCCAGCATGTCGCGCGCGCTCTCGACATGCACGACGTTGACCCCGACCGGATCGGGGATCGCGACCGGGCCGGTCACCAGCGTCACCTCGGCGCCGGCCTCGGCGGCCGCCCTGGCGATGGCGTGGCCCTGCTTGCCGGAGGAATGGTTGGAAATGTAGCGCACGGGGTCGATCGCCTCGCGGGTCGGCCCGGAGGTCACCACGACCTTGCGGCCCTTGAGCGGATGGCTCACCGCCGGGTTCGCCATCATCGCCTCGATGGCGGCGATGATCTCCGGCACCTCGGCCATGCGGCCGGGCCCGAATTCGCCGCAGGCCATGGAGCCGTCATTCGGCCCGACGACGCTGACGCCATCGCCGCGCAGGGTCGCGAGATTGCGCTGCGTTGCCGGGTGCAGCCACATCCGCACGTTCATGGCGGGCGCGATCAGCACCCGCTTGTCGGTGGCGAGCAGGGCGGTCGAGGCGAGGTCGTTGGAATGGCCGTTGGCCATCTTGGCCATCAGGTCGGCGGTTGCCGGCGCGACCACCATCAGGTCGGCGTCGCGCGACAGTTCGATATGGCCCATGTCATTCTCGTCGGTGAGCGAGAACAGTTCCTGGAACACCTTGTCGCCGGTCAGCGAGCCGACCGAGAGCGGCGTGACGAATTCGGTGCCGGCTTTGGTCAGGATCGCCCGCACCGTCGCGCCGCGGTCCTGCAGCCGCCGGATCAGTTCCAGCGACTTGTAGGCCGCGATGCCGCCGCCGATGACGAGAAGAATGCGCTTGCCGACGAGCATGATGCGATGCCCCGGGGTGGAGGGTGGCGCGAAGGTAAGGGTTTGCGGCGGCCTTTCAAGGCCGCCGAGCGGCAGGCCTGCCTGCCTCACCGGAACGGCGGTTCGTCGAAACTGCGCAGCTTGCGCGAGTGGATCGCCCCGCCGGTGCGCTTCAGCCGCTCGACCGCGTCGAGCCCGACCAGCAGGTGCTGGGCGACGGCATTGGCATAGAAGGCGCTGGCAGCGCCCGGCAGCTTGATCTCGCCATGCAGCGGCTTGTCGGAGACGCAGAGCAGCGTCCCGTAGGGCACACGCAGCCGGTAGCCCTGCGCGGCGATGGTGCCGCTCTCCATGTCCACCGCGATGGCGCGCGACAGATTGAACAGGCGTGCTTCCTGCGTGTAGCGCAACTCCCAGTTGCGGTCGTCGTTGGTCACGACGGTCCCGGTCCTGAGGCGGTGCTTCAGCGCATCGCCCGACGCGCCGGTGACGGCGGCGCAGGCCTCCTGCAGGGCGGTCTGGATTTCGGCGAGGGCGGGGATCGGGATCTGCGGCGGCACCAGCGCGTCGAGGATGTGATCGCGCCTCAGATAGGCGTGGGCGAGCACATAGTCGCCGATCTCCTGCGCCTGCCTCAGGCCCCCGCAATGGCCGATCATCAGCCAGCAATGGGGCCGGAGCACCGCCAGATGGTCGGTGATGTTCTTGGCGTTGGACGGGCCGACGCCGATATTGACCAGCGTCACGCCGGCCGTGCCCTGCCGCTCCAGGTGATAGGCCGGCATCTGGTATCGGTGCCAGGCGGAGGCCGCGACGCGCGCCACGCCGCCCTCGAGGCTGGCCGCATCGATGGTCTGGCCGCCCGGCGCGGTGAGCCGCACGGCCCGGCCGGCCGCGATCTCCTCGGCGGCCCAGGCGACGAACTGGTCGACATAGCGGTGATAGTTGGTCAGCAGGATCCACGGCTGCACCGCCCGCCAGTCCGTGCCGGTGTAATGGACCAGCCGCCGCAGCGAGTAGTCGGCGCGCACGGCGTCGAACAGCGACAGCGGCCGCGCGCCGTTGGGCAATCCGTCGAATATGCCGTCGGCCACCTCGTCGCCGACCAGCGACAGAAGCGGCGAGGGGAAGTGCCGCGCGAGTTCCGACGGGCTTCGGCCGCCGGCTGCCAGTTCGTCGACGCCGTCGAGCACATAGGGGTAGGGGATTTCCTGCGTGCTGGGGCGCACGTCCAGCGTCGCGCCATATTCGGAGACGAGCGGGCGGAGCTGGTCGAGCAGGTAGCGCCGGAAGAAGCCGGGCTGCGTCACCGTCGTCGTATAGAGGCCGGGCTGGGAGAATTTGGCGTAGGCCCGCCGGTTGCGCGGCGCGGCCCGGTCCGGCGCATGGGTGACGGCGAGCTCGGGATAGACGAAGCGGGCGCGCTCTTCCGCGGAGGGCGGCTGACCGCCTGACAGAAAACGCTCCAGCGCGGCGCGGAGCGCGGCGGTCGCCTCGTCATAGAGCTGTTCGAGGCGGTCGACGGCGGAATCGGGCGTCAGGGTCTGGGCCATGGCGGTACTATACAGGGTCGGATGACTAGGCACGACCTCGGTGCTTCCCACCTCTCCCCGGCGGGGAAGTCGTCCTCACCCCCAGATCAGGTTCGCCGCCAGCAGAGCCGCGATGACCCACAGCGCCACCGTCGACCAGCGGTTCCGCCGGGCCTCCGCCTCGCCGATGCCCTTGAGCGATTCCGGCGCCAGCACGAAGCCTTCGCGGGTCAGGGCGTCGATCCGCTCCGACAGCATGGCGGCGCGGCCGAGCAGCGCCGGGGCTTCGCCCAGCACCTTGCCGACGGCGCGCGCGCCTTCGCCGACCTCCTCGATCCGCCCGACCGGGCCGAGATTGCGCGTGATCCATTCCCGCACCACCGGCTCCGAACTTGTCCAGATGTCGAGCCGGGGATCGAGCGAGCGGGCGACGCCCTCGACCACCACCATGGTCTTCTGGAGGAGGATCAGCTCCGTGCGCGTCTTCATCTCGAAGATGCCGGTCACCTCGAACAGCAGCGACAGGAGGTGCGCCATCGAGATCTGGTCGGCCGTGCGCGAATGGATCGGCTCGCCGATGGCGCGGATCGCCTGCGCGAACTCGTCGATGGAATGGTGCGCCGGCACATAGCCGGCCTCGAAATGCACCTCGGCCACGCGGCGGTACTGCTTGGTGATGAAGCCGAGCAGGATCTCCGCGAGGAAGCGCCGCTCCTTCGGGCCGATCCGGCCCATAATGCCGAAATCGACCGCGACGAGATTGCCGGCCGCGTCAGCGAACAGGTTTCCCTGATGCATGTCGGCGTGGAAGAAGCCGTCGCGCAGCGCGTGGCGCAGGAAGCTCTGGATGACGGTCTGGCCGAGCGCGCGCGGGTCGATGCCGGCGGCGGCCAGCCCCGCGCGGTCGCCGAGCCGGATGCCGTCGATCCATTCGGTGGTCAGCACGCTCTTGCCCGTGCGGTTCCAGTCGACGACCGGAACGCGGAAGCCCGGATCGTCCCTGGTCCGCTCGGCCATTTCGGAGGCGGCGGCGGCCTCCAGCCGGAGATCGAGCTCGATCGCCATGGAGCGGGCGAGCGTATCGACGATGCCGACCGGCATCAGCCGGCGGCTGTCCGGCGCGAACCGCTCGGCGAGGCGCGCCGCGAAATAGTAGTCGGAGAGGTCGGCCCGGAAACGGTCGGCGACGCGGGGGCGCAGCACCTTCACCGCGACATCGCGCAAGGTGTCGCCGTCCTTCACCGTCGCGCGGTGGACCTGCGCGATGGAGGCGGCCGCGATCGGCGGGCCGAAGGTGACGAACAGCGTGTCGAGCGGTGCGCCCAGCGTCTCCGCGACGATCCGCTCGGCCTCCTTCGCGTCGAAGGGCGGCACCTTGTCCTGCAGCGCCTCGAGATCGGTGGCGATGGCAGCGCCCACCACGTCGGGCCGGGTCGATAGGAACTGGCCGAGCTTCACATAGGTCGGCCCGAGGCGGGTGAGGGCGGCGGTCAGCCGGTCGGCGCGCGTGCCCGTGCCGCGCCGCTCGACGAGCCGCGCCAGCTTGAGGCCGAGACGGGCGGCGGGCGGCAGCACCTGCGGATCGACGAGGCCGAACACGCCCTCGCGGGCGAAGACGAAGCCCGCACGGGCGAGGCGCGCGGCATGGACGAGTGTCGGGATCACGGGGTCAGATCTTCCAGCCGCCGGAGAGGCAGGCGATGCCCCCGGTCATCGGCGTCACCGCCACGCGCGAAAAGCCCGCCGTCTCGATCATGCCGGCGAAGGCCTCGTTGCGCGGAAACTTGCGGATCGACTCCACCAGATACTGATAGGGCTCGGCATCGCCCGTCACCATCCGCCCCATCGGCGGGATGACGCTGAACGAATAGGCGTCGTAGACACGGTCGAGGCCCGGCACGACATCCGGCGAGAATTCCAGCACCAGCAGGCGGCCGCCGGGCCGGAGCACGCGGTAGGCCTCGTCGAGCGCCTTCTGGATGCGCGGCACGTTGCGGATGCCGAAAGCGATCGTGTAGCCGTCGAACGAGCGCGAGGGGAACGGCAGTTCCTCGGCATTGCCCCGCACGAACTCGACGCGCTCCGACAGGCCGCGCTTCCCGGCACGGTCGCGGCCGACCTTCAGCATCTCGACATTGATGTCGCAGACGGTCGCATCGGCATTGGCCCCCGCGCCGACCACCTTGAAGGCGACATCGCCCGTGCCGCCGGCGACGTCGAGATGGTGGAAGGCCCGCGTCTTCGGCACGCCGAGCCGCGTCACCATGACGTCCTTCCAGACCCGGTGCAGGCCCGCCGACATCAGGTCGTTCATCAGGTCGTAGCGGCCGGCCACCTTGTGGAACACGTCGTCCACCAGCCCCTGCTTGGCGTCGAGATCGACGCGGCGGAAGCCGAAATCGGTGGTGGAAGAGGCTGCTGACATGGTCCGACCCTGCAATTCGGCCGGACCATAGCGGAACCGGCCCCCCGGCGCTATGTGGGGATCGCCGCCGGTTTCCCGCGGCCTCACCGGATGGTTGACCGATGCCCGAACTTCCCGAGGTCGAAACGGTGCGCCGGGGTCTTGCCCCGGTCATGGAGGGCGCGACCATCCTTGGCGCCGACATCCGCCGCCCCGACCTGCGCTTCCCCTTCCCCGAGCGCTTCGGCGAGCGGCTGACCGGCCGGCGCGTCGAGGCGCTCGGCCGCCGGTCCAAATATCTGCTGGCCGATCTCGACCAGGGCGACGTGCTGGTCATGCATCTCGGCATGTCCGGATCGTTTCGCATTGAACAGGGCGTGGTCGGCGAGTTCCACCACGAACGCTCGCGCGATTCCGCCCACGACCATGTCGTGCTGCGTCTGTCGTCGGGGGCGACCGTCACCTACAACGACCCGCGCCGCTTCGGCTTCATGCTGATGATCCCGCGCACGGAACTGGCCGAACACGCGCTGTTCGCCCATCTCGGCGTCGAGCCGGTCGGCAACGCGCTCTCGGCCGAGCATCTGGCGCACGCCTTCCGCGGCAAGGCGGCACCGCTGAAGGCGGCGCTGCTCGACCAGTCGATCATTGCCGGCCTCGGCAATATCTATGTCTGCGAGGCGCTTTATCGATCCGGCCTGTCGCCGCAGCGTGCCGCCGGCACCCTCGTCACCAAGGGTGGCCAACCGACAGCGCGGCTCGAACGGCTGGTGCCGGTCATCCGCGAGGTGATTGCAGAGGCCATCGAGGCCGGCGGCTCGTCGCTGCGCGACCATGCCCAGCCCTCGGGCGAGCTCGGCTATTTCCAGCACCGTTTCCGCGTCTATGACCGCGAAGGCGAGGCTTGCGCGACGCCGGGTTGCGGGACCATTGTTCGCCGCATCGTGCAGTCGAACAGATCGACGTTCTATTGCCCGACATGCCAGCGATAGGAACGATCCATGCTGAAGGTCTGGGGCCGGAACAATTCGTCCAACGTGCAGAAGGTCATGTGGTGCGTCGGCGAACTCGGGATCGCCCATGAGCGCGTCGAGGCCGGCCGGCAGTTCGGGGTCGTCGACGAGCCGCGCTACCGGGCGATGAACCCGAACGGCAAGATACCCACCATCGAGGACGATGGCGCCATCCTGTGGGAATCGAATGCCATCTGCCGCCACCTCGCCCGCAAGCATGGACGCCTGATGCCCCCCGCGCTGGCGGATCAGGCGCGGGTCGACATGTGGATGGACTGGCAACAGACCGAACTCGGCGCGGCGGTCGGGCCGGTCTTCATCGGCCTCGTGCGCACGGACCCGGACAAGCGCAACATGGCGGCGATCGATGCGGCCAAGATGTCCTCCATCGCCGCCATGAAGGTCCTCGACGCCCACCTTGCCGATCATCTCTACGTCGTCGGCAATACCTTCTCGGTGGCCGATATCCCCATGGGGGTCATGGCCTTCCGCTACAAGGCGCTGGTCCCGGAAAGCCCGGCCTATGCCAATCTCGACCGCTGGTATGCCGCCATCGGCGAACGCCCGGCTTTCCGCGCCCATGTCTCCGACATTCCGCTGACCTGAAGCAGCGATCGGCCGGGCGCTTTGTCGCTCCCGGCCATTCCGCGTTGACTTTTGGTGGAAGCGCGGCCATAACCCGCGCCGACTTGGGAGCGGTCCGCGCCCGAGCGCGTGAGCCTTTTGAGGGTTCGCCGCCTGCAGACCGTTCCTGAAACCCCATTGATCGATTGATCCAGATACGCGCGGAGACGTCCCGTGAAACGCACCTACCAGCCGTCCAAGCTCGTCCGCAAGCGCCGCCACGGCTTCCGCACCCGCATGGCAACCAAGGGCGGCCAGCGGGTTCTCGCCGCCCGCCGCGCGCGGGGCCGCAAGCGCCTGTCTGCGTGAAGACAGCGCGATAAGGCAGAGCCTGGGCCGGTTCGCGATCCGTCGATCGTGAGTCTGGCCCGGATGCGGCGGGAGGTGCGGATGACAAGTTCGACGACACCCCGCCGCCTCGTTCGCCGCGCCGACTTCGTTGCCTGTTCCAAGGGCCGCCGTGTCGCAACGGCGGCTTTCGTGTTGCAGGAGCGCCGCCGCGGCGACGACCTGCCACCGCGCTTCGGTTTCACCGTCACCAAGAAGACCGGCGGCGCCGTCGAGCGCAACCGCATGCGCCGCCGCCTCAAGGAGGCCGTGCGGCTCGGTGCCGCGCCTTGCGCCGCTCCGGGCTCGGATTATGTGCTGGTCCTGAACCGCAACGCGCTCGACCGTCCGTTCGAGACCCTCATGACCGATCTCGCCGATGCCCTGCGCCGGGCTTCGGTTCCCCGCCCGCCGCGCCACCCGGCCGGCGCCCCGTCCTGACCTCCTGCCGACAGACCGATGGCTGACAACCGCAACTACATTCTCGCGATCGTCCTTTCGATCCTCGTTCTCGTCGGCTGGCAGTATTTCGTCGGCATGCCCCAGATGGAGCGCCAGCGCCAGCAGCAGGCGCAGCAGCAGCGTCAGGCACAGCCGGCTCCGGCCCAGCCCGGCCAGGCTCCGTCGACGACGCCGGCGGCTCCGGGTACGCCGGCCCCCGGCGCCACCTCGACCGCGCCTGCCGCCCCCGGCGCCGTGGCTCCGGCTCCCGCCGGCGGCCAGACCCGCGAGGCGATCCTCGCCGCGACCCCTCGCGTCGGCATCGAGACGCCGCGGATCACCGGCTCGATCAACCTCGTCGGCGGCCGTCTCGACGACATCGTCCTGACCAGCTACCGCGAGACGACCGCGCGCAACAGCCCGCACGTCGTGCTCTTCGCGCCGGCCGGCTCGCCGATCGATCCGGTCCACCACCAGCACCCGTTCTATGCCGAGTTCGGCTATGTCGGCGTCGCCAATGCCGGCACCGCCGTGCCCAACGCCCAGACCGTCTGGACGCAGCAGGGAGCCGGCAAGCTCGCTCCCGGTACGCCGGTCGTGATCACCTGGGACAATGGCCAGGGCCTGACCTTCCGCCGCACCTTCGAGATCGATGCCAACTACATGGTGACGGTGAAGGACGCGGTCATCAATGCCGGCGGCGCACCGGTGACGCTGCATGCCTACGGCCTCATCTCCCGCCACGGCGTGCCGCAGACCTCCGGCTACTACATCCTGCACGAGGGCCTGATCGGCGTCTTCGGCGACAAGGGCCTGCAGGAAGTCGGCTATTCCGCCATCGAGAGCGCCAAGACCCAGGCCTTCAAGGCGCGCGGCGCCTGGCTCGGCATCACCGACAAGTACTGGGCCGCCGCGCTGATCCCGGATCAGTCGCTGGAAACCGATGCGGCCTTCAAGTTCTTCCAGTCGGGCACGACCAAGAGCTTCCAGACCGATTTCCTCGCGCCCGCCACGACCGTTGCGCCCGGCGCCACCCACGAGACCACGACGCGCCTGTTCGCCGGCGCCAAGGAAGTCCGTATCGTCGATGGCTATGCCGAGGCCTTCAAGGTCGACCGGTTCGACCGCCTGATCGACTGGGGCTGGTTCTATTTCATCACCAAGCCGCTCTTCGTCGTGATGGACTGGATCTTCGTCCAGACCGGCAATTTCGGCATCGCCATCCTGCTGGTCACGCTGCTGATCAAGGGCCTGTTCTTCCCGCTCGCCAACAAGAGCTACGCCTCCATCACCATGATGAAGAAGGTGCAGCCGGAAATGATGGCGATCCGCGACCGTTTCGCGGAAGACAAGATGAAGCAGCAGCAGGAGCTGATGGCGCTCTACAAGCGCGAGAAGATCAATCCGCTCGCGGGCTGCTGGCCGATCCTGATCCAGATTCCGGTGTTCTTCGCGCTCTACAAGGTGTTGTTCATCACCATCGAGATGCGGCAGGCGCCGTTCTTCGGCTGGATCCAGGACCTCTCGGCCCCCGATCCGACCTCGATCTTCAACCTTTTCGGCCTGCTGCCCTTCGCCGTGCCTGCCTTCCTCCTGATCGGCGTCTGGCCGATCATCATGGGCATCACGATGTGGGTGCAGATGCAGATGAACCCGGCTCCCACCGACCCGATCCAGGCGGTGTTCTTCAAGTGGATGCCGATCCTGTTCACCTTCATGCTGGCCTCGTTCCCGGCGGGCCTCGTCATCTACTGGGCGTGGAACAACCTGCTCTCGGTGCTCCAGCAGGGCATCATCATGCGCAAGTACGGCGTGAAGATCGAATTGTGGGATAATCTCCGTTCGATGTTCGGCGCCGGACCCGCCAAGCCCGCGGCCTGACCGCCGAGCGAAAGGACCGAACGATGACCGCCGACCCGATCGAGGCGGGCCGGCTCATCTTCGCCCGGCCCTGGACATTCTGGCGCGGCACGCCGGACATGAAGCACCTGCCGCCGATGGCCGGCGTCGAGGTCGCTTTCGCCGGCCGCTCCAATGTCGGCAAGTCGAGCCTGATCAACGCGCTGGTTGGCCAGAACAGCCTCGCCCGCACCTCGAACACGCCCGGACGCACGCAGGAACTGAACTTCTTCCACGTCGAGGGTCCGGCCAATCCCGGCATCGTGCTGGTCGACATGCCGGGCTACGGCTTTGCCGCCGCCCCTGAGGCCAAGGTGAAGGCGTGGACGCGCGTCATTCACGACTATCTGCGCGGCCGGCAGAACCTCGCCCGCGTCTATGTGCTGATCGATGCCCGCCACGGCATCAAGCCGGTGGATGTCGAGGTGCTGGACGCGCTCGGCAGCGCGGCCGTGTCCTATCAGGTCGTGCTGACCAAGGCCGACCAGATCTCCGGTGCCGAGCTCAAGGCGCTCGTCGCCGCGACGCTCGAGGCGCTGAAGAAGCGCGCGGCCGCCTTCCCCGAGATCATCGCGACCTCCAGCCGCAAGGGCGAGGGCATCCCGGACCTGCGCGCCGCCATCGTCAAGGTCGCGGCCGAGCGCGCCTGACCCTGCTGCGACGCCGGCTCACTTCTCAAGCCGCGCTCCGGCCGATAGTCTCCCCGCAACAGGGAGCGCGTAGCCTTGCCGCCAGGCTCCCGACGAGAAAGCCGGGAGGCAATGTGAGCACTGCCGTACACCTCAAGGGTGTTTCGGTCGCATACGCTTTGGCGGGCGGCGGGAAATACGAAGCGGTTCAGCCCGTCGACCTGTCGGTTCGCGACGGCGAATTCGTGGCCCTGCTCGGCCCGACCGGCTGCGGCAAGTCGACCCTGCTCAACATCGCCGCCGGCCTCATGGCGCCGTCGTCCGGCACCTGCGACATCTTCGGCGAGCGCCTCTCCGGCCTCAACGCCAAGGCCGGCTACCTCTTCCAGCAGGATGCGCTGATGCCGTGGAAGACGGCCGAGGACAATGTCGCCATCGGCCTGGAAGTCGCCGGCGCCTCGCGCAGGGAAGCCCACGAGAAGGCGCGCGCCATGCTGGCGAAGGTCGGGCTCTCGGCTTTCGGCGACCGCTATCCGCACCAGCTCTCCGGCGGCCAGAAGAAGCGCGTGGCGCTGGCGCAGGTGCTCGTCCGCGAGCCGAAGATCCTGCTGATGGACGAACCCTTCGGTCCGCTCGACGCCCAGACCCGGCTGATCATGAGCGAGTTGCTGCTCGACCTCTGGCAGCAGGACCGCAAGGCCGTGATGTTCGTCACCCACGACCTCGACGAGGCCATCGCGCTGTCCGACCGCGTGGTGGTGATGTCGGCCGGCCCCGCCTCCCGCTTCATCGGCGAGTTCACCGTCCACCTGCCGCGCCCGCGCGACATTGCGGAAGTGCGTGCCGAGCCCGCCTTCCACCGTCTCCATGCCGAGATCTGGTCGTGCCTGCGCGACGAAGTCCGCAAGACCTATGGCCTTCCCGGCAAGGCCGGCGCGGAACAGGGAGCCGTCTGATGCCCATCTCCCGCGGCAAGCTTCTCGGCCTCCAGATCCTCGTCGCGGTCGGCGTCTTCGCCTTCTGGCACGTCGTCACCAACTGGTCGGTCGTCGGCGACGTGAAGACCATGCGGTTCTTCTTCTCGACGCCCTACGACGTCATCGTGCGCGTCTTCTCCATGTTCATGGAAGGCTCGGTCTACCGGCATCTCTGGATCACGCTGGTCGAGACCATCCTCGCCTTCGTCATCGGCGCCAGCCTCGGCATCGTCATCGGCTTCTGGTTCGCGCGGAAGCCGCTCGTTGCCGCTGTCTTCGACCCCTACGTGAAGATGATGAACGCGCTGCCGCGCGTCGTGCTCGCGCCGATCTTCGCCCTGTGGTTCGGCCTCGGTATCTGGTCCAAGGTCTGGCTCGGCGTCACGCTGGTCTTCTTCATCGTCTTCTTCAACGTCTATCAGGGCGTGCGCGAGGTGCCGCAGGTGGTGCTCGCCAATGCCCGGATGCTCGGCATGAACGAGCGGCAGCTGCTGCGCCACGTCTACTGGCCGGCGGCGCTCGCCTGGGTCTTCTCCTCCCTCCACACGTCCGTCGGCTTCGCCGTGGTCGGCGCGGTGGTCGGCGAATACCTCGGCTCGGCCGCGGGTCTAGGCTATCTCATCCATCAGGCGGAAGGCGTCTTCGACGTCACCGGCGTCTTTGCGGGCATGGTCATCCTCATGGGCTTCGTCATGCTGATCGACGGCATCGTGACGCTGGTCGAGAAGCCGCTGCTTGTCTGGAAGCCGGGCGAGACTAAAACGGTCTGAGACGAGGACTGTTCGATCAAGGGGCGCCGACAGCGCGCCGGGAAACACGTGGAGGACGACATGGACCGCAGGCAGGTACTTTCGCTCATCGGTGCGGGCGCCGGGCTCGCGAGCCTGCCCGGCCCCGCCTTCGCCCAGGGCGCTTTGGAAAAGCCGAAGGTGACGCTCGGCGTCGGCGGCAAGCAGCTCCTCTACTACCTGCCGCTGACCATCGCGGAGCGTCGCGGCTTCTTCAAGGATTTCGGCCTCGACATGGAGATCAACGACTTCGCCGGCGGCGCGCGCTCGCTGCAGGCGCTGGTCGGCGGTTCCGTCGATCTGGTCGCGGGCGCCTATGAGCATACGCTGCGCATGCAGGCCAAGGGGCAGGACATCCGCTCCACCATCGAGATCCTGCGCTTCCCCACCATCGTTATCGCCGTGCGCAAGGCGATTGCCGACAAGGTCAAGTCGCCGGCGGACTTCAAGGGCCTGAAGATCGGCGTCACCGCGCCGGGTTCCTCCACCTTCATCACCGCGGTTCACGCCATGGCCAAGGCCGGCCTCAAGGCGAGCGATGCCAGCTTCATCGGCATCGGCGGCGGCGCCAGCGCGGTTGCGGCCATGAAGCGCGGCGAGATCGACGTGATCTCCCATCTCGATCCGGTCATCGCCAAGCTGGAGGCCGACGGCGACGTCGTGACCCTGATCGACACCCGCACCGAGGCCGGCACCCGCGCCCTGTTCGGCGCGTCCAACCCGGCCGCCTGCCTCTACCTGCGTCAGGACTTCATCGAGAAGAACCCGAACACCACGCAGGCCGCCGTCAACGGCCTCTACAAGGCGCTGCGCTGGATCGACAAGGCCTCGCCCGCCGAGGTCGCGGACGCCGTGCCGGAGCAGTATCACCTCGGCGACAAGGCGCTCTACATCAAGGCGGTGCAGGCCTCGAAGGACGCCTATTCCAAGACCGGCATCATGGCGCAGGACGGCATGAAGTCGGTGTTCGACATGCTGAAGGCGCTGGACGCCGAGATGGCGAACGTCTCCGCCGACATCATCGCCAAGTCCTTCGACGGGCGGTTCGCGCAGAAGGCCGCGACCATCGTGACGTGAGAGTGGACCCCGGTACGGTCTCGCCGTCATGGCCGGGCTTGTCCCGGCCATCCACGCCTTGACCACGGCGTAAGAAGGAAGTCGTGGATGCCCGGCATAAGGCCGGGCATGACGTTCAAACCGAACCGCGATTGCCCCTCATGCCCTGCGCAGGTTGAAACCGTGCAGCGCGGCGACGCCGAGGCAGAACAGCCCGGCGACGATCAGGCCGTTGCTGCGGCTGCGGCGATTGCCCTCGCTCTCCGCGAACGACAGGAACGTGCGCCCTTCGCTGGTCGCCTCGAACACCAGCCTCGCGTGCGGGTCGATCAGGAACCGCACCTGCTGGCCGTAGCGCAGCCGGTCGATGCCATCGACCCACAGCGTTGGCGGCGGCGACACCTCGATCAGGCCGAAACCCGACACGGCCAGCGGAATCTTCTGCGTGCGATAGGTGGCGGTGCCGCGCCGCCCACGGCTGACCCGCACCAGCGGCGCCGTGTAGCTGATCGGCCCGACATGATCGGCGACCGTCAGCGCGCCGCGCTCCGGCGGGCGCTGCGCGAAACCCGCGATCAGGAGGAATAGCCCCAGCAGGACGACGCCGATCAGCCAGAGCACGCCCCACACATCGGGAACGTCCGCCGGCCCCGGCGTGTCGTCCGCCTCGCTCAATGAGCCTCTTCCCAGTTGCCGGCGGCGCGGGCATCGACGCTGAGCGGTACTCTCAGCTCCAGCGCCGGTTCGGGCGCTTTCTCCATGACCCGCTTGATGACCGGCAGGGTCACGTCGATCTGGTCCTCCGGCACCTCGAACACCAGTTCGTCGTGGACCTGCAGCAGCATCAGCGCGTCGAGCTTCGCCTCTGCCAGCGCGGCGTCCATCCGGACCATGGCGCGGCGGATGATGTCGGCGGCCGAGCCCTGGATCGGCGCGTTGATGGACTGGCGCTCGACGAAGGCCCGTTCGGACGGATTGCCCGACCTGATCGCCGGGAAATGGCACTTCCGGCCGAAGATCGTCTCGACATAGCCGTTCTCGCGCACGAAGGCCTTGGTGGCGTCCATGTAGTCGCGGATGCCCGGGAACCGCTCGAAATACTTCTTGATATAGGCGCCGGCCTCGTCACGGGGGATGCCGAGCTGATTGGCGAGGCCGAAGGCCGAGATGCCGTAGATGATGCCGAAATTGATCGCCTTGGCGCGGCGGCGCACCAGCGGATCCATGCCCTTGACCGGCACGCCGAACATTTCCGAGGCGGTCATGGCGTGGATGTCGACGCCGTCGGCGAAGGCCTGCCGCAGTTGCGGGATGTCGGCGATGTGGGCGAGCACGCGCAGCTCGATCTGCGAATAATCGGCCGAGACCAGCTTGCGGCCGGGCGCGGCGATGAAGGCGGTGCGGATCTTGCGGCCTTCCTCGGTCCTGACCGGGATGTTCTGCAGGTTCGGTTCGGACGAGGACAGCCGCCCCGTCGTCGTCGCGGCCAGCGCGAAGGAGGTGTGGACGCGCCCCGTCTCGGCATTGATGTAGGTCGGCAGCGCGTCGGTATAGGTCGACTTCAGCTTGGTCACCGTGCGCCAGTCGATGATCTTGCGCGGCAGTTCGTGGCCCTCGTCGGCAAGGTCCTCCAGCACGCCGGCCGCCGTGGACCAGGCGCCGGTCTTGGTCTTCGAGCCGCCCGGCAGGCCCATCTTGCCGAACAGGATGTCGCCGAGCTGCTTGGGCGAACCGGGGTTCAGCGGCTCGCCGGCGAGGTCCTGGATCTCCGCCTCGACGCGCGCCGCCGTCTGCGCGAAGTCGCCCGACAGCCGCGAGAGCACCTGCCGGTCGACGAGGATGCCGCGCCGCTCCATGCGCGCCAGCACGTCGACCAGCGGCCGCTCCAGCATCTCGTAGACCACCGTCTTCGATTCCGCGGGCAGCCGGGGCTTCAGCGCCTGCCAGAGGCGCAGCGTCACATCCGCGTCCTCGGCGGCATAGGCGGTCGCCCGGTCGAGCGGCACGCGGTCGAAGGTGATGCGGTTCCGCCCCGTGCCGGTGACACTGTCGAAGCTGATCGGCTGATGGCCGAGATGGCGCTCCGAGAGCGCGTCCATGCCATGCGAGCCGAGGCCGGCATCGAGCGCGTAGGAGACCAGCATCGTGTCGTCGTAGGGGCGGACATCCACGCCGTGGCGGCGGAGGATCAGGAGGTCGTATTTGAGGTTCTGCCCGACCTTGAGCACGCCGGGGTTCTCGGCGAGCGCCTTCAGCCGCTCCAGCGCCTCGACGGTCGGGATCTGCCCTTCAACCAGTCCGGAATCGAACAGGCCGGCCTCTCCCGCCTTGTGGGCGAGCGGCACGTAGCAGGCCTTATTCGCAGCATAGGCGAGCGAGAAGCCGACGAGATCGGCGCTCATCGCGTCCAGCGACGTCGTCTCGGTGTCGAGCGCGACGACGCCCGCCTCGACCGCTTGCCCGATGAATGCATCGAGGGCGGCGAGCGAGGTGATGCACTGATAGCCGGAATGGTCGACGGGCACCCTGGCCTCCGCGAGCGCCTTGGCCGCGCGGGTCGCGGGCGTCGGCGCGCCCTCGGCGACAGGCTCCGCCGCCCTGGTCGCCGCAGGCGCGGCGACGGGTGCCGCCGCCGGTTTCGGCGCATTGGGATCGGCCGCCAGCGCCGGATCGGGATCGATCTTGGCGGGGTCGACGCCGTAGAGCTCGCCGACCTTCTTGGTGATCGTGGTGAACTCCATCGCCTTCAGGAAAGCGACCAGCGTCTTGCCGTCGGGTTTGGCGAGCCCGGTTTCGTCCAGCGGCACTTCGAGCTCGACGTCGCGGACCAGCTGCACCAGCTGGCGCGAGATCAGCACCTTGCTGATCACGTCCGGATTGGTCAGCGTCTCGCGGCGCTTCGGCTGCTTGATCTCGCCGGCCCGCGCCAGCAGCGTATCGAGGTCGCCATATTCGGCGATGAGCTGCGCGGCGGTCTTGCGGCCGATGCCGGGCGCGCCGGGCACGTTGTCGGACGTGTCGCCTTCCAGCGACTGGATGTCGACGATCTTTTCGGGCGGCATGCCTTCCCAGTACTCGGTGACGTCGCCGACCTTTTCGGCCGGCACGTTCCAGCGCTCGAACCGGTCGCCGTGGGTCAAGAGCCGCTCCGGCCGGTAGCCGGGCTTGCCCTTGATGCCGCTCTCGGGGTCGTAGAAGGCGACGCAGGGCCGCACCAGCTGCATCAGGTCCTTGTCGGCGGAGATGATCAGCACGTCGGCGCCGCGCCCGCAGGCCTGTTCGGCATAGGTCGCGATCAGGTCGTCGGCCTCGTAGCGGTCCTGCTCGATGGCATGCAGGCCGAAGGCGCGGATCGCCGCCCGGAACAGCGGGAACTGCGGCACCATGTCCTCCGGCGGCGGCGGCCGGTGCGCCTTGTAGTCCGGATAGATCTCCTTGCGGAACGACTGCTCGCTCTTGTCGAGGATCATGGCGATATGGGTCGGCTTCACGCCGAGCGCGCCTTCCTCGACGAATTGCAGCACCTTGGTCGAGAACAGCCTGACGGCGCCCGTCGGCAACCCGTCCGACCGCGAATTGTATTTCCGGTCCTGGTTCATCGACTGGAAATAGGCGCGGAAGACGAAGGACGACCCGTCGATCAGGAAAACGCGGTCGCCCTTGCCGACGGGGCGGTGGTGATCGGAAGCCATGGATATGCGGTCTCGCGCTGAGGTCGCCCCATTATGGACGCTGGCGCGCGCCGCGTCATGTCAGCACGCGAGCGGGCAACCTCACCAGGCGAGCATGCGCCGGCCGAGCAGCGCGCCGGCGGCGCTCATGAGGGCGACGCCGATCGTGTACCAGGTGACCACGAAGAACGGCGAATCGTCGGCGCAGTGCAGCCCGTAGAAGAAGGCCGCGATGGTGCCGGCCGCGAAGCCCGCCAGCGCTCCGGCCTGCATGGCGCTCTGCGGCGCGCCACGGCGCAGTGCGGCGAGGAAGATGGCCAGCGGCGCCGTTGCCAGCAGCGGGATCGCGACGAGGCAGAGGGCGGAATTGTTGCCGACCAGCCGGGCGCCGAAGACGGCGGCCGGCTGCGTCGCCACCTCGTGCCCCACGCCGAACAGGAAGATCAGCGCCGGCAGCACCAGCACCGATTTCGGCAGGTCGGCCTCCGGGCGGGCGGCGGCGCGCAGCAGGGCGAGGGCCGCGACGGCGAGCGTCGCCACCAGCAGCAGCTTCTGGCCGAACAGCACCGTGCCCATCGCCGAGGCGAGATCGGGCCGCGTGCCGATCGAGAGCATCATCAGGGCGAAGGCGACCGTCGCGGCCGCCGCCGCCGCGATCATGAGCCGGCCGTGCAGGGAGGGCCCCGCCGCTTTCGCGTCGCGCGCCAGTCCGGCAATGAGGTCTTCGGTCTTCATCTCACACGCTCCCGCGGAGCATCTTGGCGAGGCCGGCAAGGCCCCTGTGCAGCGCGACGCGCACCGCGCCCTCGCTCATCGACAGGGCGGCCGCCGTCTCTCTGGTATCGTTGCCGTCCACGAACATCGAGCGGATCACCGCCTTCTGCCCGGCCGGCAGGCTGTCGGCGAGCTTGACCACGTCGCGCGTCGCAATCTCCGGCTCGTTCGACGGGGCGGGAATCGCCTCGGCGAATTCGTCGATATCGACATGGCCCGACGAGCCGCGCCGGCGCAGCGCATCGATCAGCTTGTGTTTCAGGATGGCCCTCAGCCACGGCACCAGCGGCTGGCTCGGAATCCAGCTCGTCCGCTTGGTGTGGATGGCGATCAGCACGTCCTGCACGATGTCCTCTGCTTCCGCGACCGACCGGCCGGCGCGCGACAGCCCTGAACGGGCAAGGCCCCGCAGGAACGGCGTCAGCTCGTGAAGCAGCCGCGCATAGGCTGCCCCGTCGCCCGCGAGGCCGGCCCGCATCCACGCGCTCCATTCCTCGTCGCGGTCTCTCACGTCGCTCCTGTTACGTTGTCATACGGATCGGCTCACGCAACCGTTACAGGCAAGTCGCGCATCCCGCGACAGCTTTCCGCGGCGAGGCGCCTCAAGCCTTCGATGTTGACGTTTACGTAAACGTAGGATACCAGATCGTCAGGGCGACGATGATCGCCGCGAGGAAGCCGGGGAACCGACGGGCACATGACCAGTGCAGCGGCTCATGACATGGCGGAAGTGCGCTCCACGGCGACGCTGGCGGAGCTTCTGGCCGGCGCGGGATCGCCGCCCGGCGGCAAGGACCTCCTGACCATCCGCGAGATGACCCGCACGTTCGGCGTCACCGCCCGCGCCTTGCGCTTCTACGAGGAGAAAGGCCTGATCGCGCCGGTGCGCCAGGGCCAGGACCGCCTCTATTCGCGCCGCGACCGGGGCAGGCTCCGGCTCGTCCTCATGGGCAAGTGCGTCGGCTTCTCGCTGGAAGACGTGAAGGCCATGCTGGACCTCTACGACCTCGGCGACGGCGGCGTCACACAGATGAAGGTCGCGCGCAGCAAGTATCGCGAGCAGGTCGGCCGCCTTCACGCCCAGAAGCGCGACATCGACACGGCGATCACCGAACTCGAGCGGGCGATCGCGGTCATCGACGCGCGTCTCACCGACAGGAACATCCCGGCTTCCGGGGACTGACAGCCACCCACGCCGGACGGCGGATTTCACATCGAGCCCCGCACCGACGCGCGCGGGCCCTGCGGAGGAGAACCAGAATGCCGATCTACAAGGCTCCGGTCGAAGACACCCTTTTCGTCCTCTACGACGTGCTCAAGATGGACGGCTACGGCAACCTGCCGGGCTTCGCCGATGCGCCGCGCGATCTCGTCGAGGCGGTGCTCGGCGAGGGCGCCAGGATCTGCGAGGAGGTGATCCAGCCCCTCAACGTCGTCGGCGACACGGTCGGCTGCAAGCGCAACGACGACGGCTCCGTCACCACTCCGCCGGGCTTCAAGGAGGCCTACAAGCAGTATCGCGAGGGCGGCTGGATGGCGCTGTCCTTCGACCCCGCCTATGGCGGCCAGGGTCTGCCGCTGACGCTGAACGCGGCGATCGGCGAGTACCTGTCCTCGTCCAACCTCGCCTGGGGCATGTATCCCGGCCTGACGCAGGGCGCGATGGCCGCGCTCTATGTCCACGCCAACGACGAGATCAAGCAGACCTATCTGCCGAAGATGGCGACCGGCGAATGGACCGGCACCATGAACCTGACCGAGCCGCATTGCGGCACGGATCTCGGCCTGCTGCGCTCCAAGGCCGTGCCGAACGGCGACGGTTCCTACTCGATCACCGGCCAGAAGATCTTCATCTCGGCCGGCGAGCACGACATGTCCGACAACATCGTCCACCTCGTCCTCGCCCGCATCGAGGGCGCGCCGGCCGGCACCAAGGGCATCTCGCTCTTCGTCGTGCCGAAGTTCCTGCCGAAGGCCGACGGCACCGCCGGCGAGCGCAACCCGCTCTCCTGCGGCAAGATCGAGGAGAAGATGGGCATCCACGGCAATTCGACCTGCGTCATGAACTATGACGGGGCGAAGGGCTGGCTGGTCGGCGAGGCCAACAAGGGCCTCAACGCCATGTTCGTGATGATGAACGAGGCCCGCATGTCGGTCGGCATCCAGGGCCTGTCGCAGTCGGAGGCCGCCTACCAGAACGCCGTAGCCTATGCGAAGGACCGCCTTCAGGGCCGCTCGCTCTCTGGCCCCAAGGCGCCCGACAAGCCGGCCGACCCGATCATCGTCCATCCGGACGTGCGCCGCACGCTGATGACCATCCGCGCCATCAACGAGGCCGGCCGCGCCCTGATGCTCTGGACCGCGCTGCAGGCCGACATCTCGCACCGCTCCGAGGATGCCGCCGAGAAGCAGAAGGCCGAGGATCACATGGGCCTGATGACGCCGATCGTCAAAGGCGTGCTGACCGATCTCGGCTTCGACAACGCCGTGAAGGCCCAGCAGATGTATGGCGGCCACGGCTACATCAACGAATGGGGCATGGGCCAGTTCGTCCGCGACGCCCGCATCACCATGATCTACGAGGGCGCCAACGGCATCCAGGCGCTCGACCTCGTCGGCCGCAAGCTCGGCGCCAATGGCGGCCGCGCCATCATGACCTTCTTCAACGAGGTCGGCACGTTCTGCGCGCAGAACAAGGACGACGCGGCGCTCGGGCCGATGATCGGCGCGCTGTCGAAGGGCCTGAAGGACCTGCAGGCCGCGACCATGTGGTTCATGCAGAACGCCATGGCGAAGCCCGACAATGCCGGCGCCGGCTCGACGCCCTACATGCATCTCTTCGGCCTCGTCGCCATGGGCTACATGTGGGCCCGCATGGCCAGGACCGCGCAGGAGAAGCTCGCCGAGGGCGCCGACGAGCGCATGACCGCCAAGCTGGCGACCGCGCGCTTCTTCTTCGAGCAGCTGATGCCCGAGAGCGGCGCCCATCTCGCCCGCGTCACGGCTGGCGCGGATTCGATGATGGCGCTGCCGGCGGAGGCGTTCTGACGCAGGCAGGCATTCTCAGGCGAAGCGGATATCGGTTCGCGTGACGGGAATGCGGCATGACAAGACTCGGGAGGCGGCCCCCGGCGGGCCGTCTCCCCCATAAGTCCGTCTGGCGGCGGCGACAGCCGCGATGGTGTAACGGCACGCCCCTTCGATGGACAAAAGACGACCCGGGAGACTGACATGAGCGCGCTGAACCTGCCGAAGCCGGCCTGGCACACCGAAGAGCACGACATGCTCGCCGAGAGCGCGCGCGCCTTCCTCGCCAAGGAGTTCACGCCCAATCTCGACCGCTGGTCGGAAGAGGGCGTCATGGACCGCGACGCCTGGCTGAAGGCGGCGGAAGCCGGGCTGCTCTCCGCCTCGATCCCCGAGGAATATGGCGGGGCCGGCGGCGACTACAGCCACGAGGCGATCATCGCCCACGAGATCGCCCTGGCCGGCGCGGATTCCTGGGGCTGGGCCATCCACGGCCCCATCGTCGCGCCCTACATCCTTCATTTCGGCACGGAAGAGCAGAAGCGGAACTGGCTGCCCAAGATGGCCTCCGGCGAGCTGATCGCGGCGCTGGCCATGACCGAGCCGGGCGCGGGCTCCGACGTCCAGGGCATCCGCACCAAGGCCGAGCGTTCCGGCAATGGCTGGGTGCTGAACGGCTCCAAGACCTTCATCACCAACGGCCAGCACGCCAATATGGTGGTGGTCGCCGCCAAGACCGACCCGTCCGCCGGCGCCAAGGGCACCTCGCTCTTCGTGGTCGAGACCGAGAACGCTCCGGGCTTCCGCCGCGGCCGCAAGCTCAAGAAGCTCGGCCTCGACTGGGCCGACACGTCCGAACTGTTCTTCGACGACATGAAGCTGCCGGCCGAGGCGCTGCTTGGCTCCGAGCCGAACCAGGGCTTCTACCAGATGATGCGGTCGCTGCCGCAGGAGCGCCTGACCATTGCCGGCGGCGCCGTCGGCATGATCGAGCGCGCGCTGACCCTGACCATTGACTACGTCAAGGAGCGCAAGGCCTTCGGCAAGTCGGTCATGGACTTCCAGAACACCCAGTTCGAGCTGGCCGACATCAAGACGCAGGCCACCATGGCCAAGGTCTTCTACGAGTACTGCGTCGGCCTGCACATTCAGGGCAAGTGCGACACCGCCATGGCGTCCATGGCCAAGTACAAGCTCTCCGACCTCCAGAACACCGTCGTCGACCGCTGCCTCCAGCTCTTCGGCGGCTACGGCTTCATGGACGAATACCCGATCTCGCGGATGTACCGGGACGCGCGCATCCAGCGCATCTACGGCGGCACCAACGAGATCATGAAACTGCTCATCGCGCGCACGCTCTAGCGCCTGCGCCACTGGTTCGAACGGGAAAGGAACCCGCCATGACCGACGTCTTCGTCTACGACCATGTCCGCACGCCGCGCGGCAAGGGCAAGTCCGACGGCTCCCTCCACGAGGTGACCGCCGTCGAGCTCGCCGCCACCGCGCTGCGGGCGATCAAGGCGCGTTCGGGGCTCGACACCGCGCGCCTCGTCGATGACGTCGTGTTCGGCTGCGTCGATCCGGTCGGCGAGGCGGGCGGCGACATTCCCCGCATCGCCGCGCTGAAGGCGGGGTACGGCAACGAGGTTCCGGGCATCCAGATCAACCGCTTCTGCGCCTCGGGCCTCGACGCCGTGAACTTCGCGGCGGCGCAGGTCATGGCCGGCCAGCACGACATGGTCGTCGGCGGCGGCGTCGAGAGCATGTCGCGCATCGGCATGGGCGCGGCCGGCGGTGCCTGGCCGGTCGATCCCTCCGTGGCCGTCCCGACCTACTTCATGCCGCAGGGCGTCTCGGCCGACCTGATCGCGACGAAATACGGCTTCTCCCGCGACGACGTCGACGCCTACGCCGTCGAGAGCCAGAAGCGCGCCGCGAAGTCCTGGGAAGAGGGCCGCTTCAGGAAGTCGGTCGTGCCGGTGAAGGACATCAACGGCATCACCATCCTCGACCATGACGAGCACATGCGCCCCTCGACCACGATGCAGTCGCTGGCGAGCCTCAATCCGTCCTTCGTCATGATGGGCGAGGCCGGTGGCTTCGACGCGGTCGCGGTGCAGGCGCACCCCGACATCGAGGGCGTCACCCACGTCCACCATGCCGGCAATTCCTCCGGCATCGTCGACGGCGCCGCCGCCGTGCTCATGGGCAATGCCGAGGCCGGCAAGGCCGCTGGCCTCAAGCCCCGCGCCCGCATCCGCGCCTTCGCCAATATCGGCTCCGAGCCGGCGATCATGCTGACCGGCCCGATCGACGTGACCAAGAAGCTCCTGAAGAAGGCCGGCATGTCGATCTCCGACATCGACCTGTTCGAGCTGAACGAGGCCTTCGCCTCGGTCGTGCTGCGCTACATGCAGGCGCTCGACATCCCGCACGACCGCATCAACGTCTGCGGCGGCGCCATCGCGCTCGGCCATCCGCTCGGCGCCACCGGCGCGATGATCCTCGGCACGGTGCTCGACGAACTCGAGCGCACCGGCAAGTCCACGGCCCTCGTGACGCTGTGCATCGGCGCCGGCATGGGCACCGCCACCATCATCGAGCGCGTCTGAGGGGAGCTGACATCATGAACCTCAAGAACTTTACCTGGGATCTCGATTCCGACGGCCTTGGCGTCCTCACCTGGGACATGAAGGACAAGTCGATGAACGTCATCGACGAGTCCGTGGGCCAGGACCTCAACGCCGCCATCGACGCCATCGTCGCCGACCCCGCCGTCAAGGGCGTGGTGCTGACCTCCGCCAAGGACACCTTCTCCGGCGGCGCCGACCTCACCATGCTGGAGCGCATGGGCGCGACGCTGAAGGCCAATCTCAAGGCCAAGGGCCCCGACGCCGCGATTGCCGACTTCTTCGAGCAGACCCGCCAGTTCTCGCTGGTGATCCGCAAGCTGGAGACCTGCGGCAAGCCCTTCGTCGCGGCCATCACCGGCATGTGCCTCGGCGGCGGCTTCGAGATCACGCTCGGCTGCCACGCCCGCATCGCGTCCGACAATCCGAAGCTGCGCGTCGGCCTGCCCGAGGTGAAGGTCGGCCTGTTCCCCGGCGCTGGCGGCACCCAGCGCGTGCCGCGCATGGCCGACATCCAGTCCTCGCTGCAGATGCTGCTCAAGGGCGACCAGCTCAAGGCCGACCGCGCCAAAGCGATGAACCTGATCGACGAGATCGTTCCCGCGGACAAGCTGATCGAAGCCGCGAAGGCTCGCCTCAAGGCCGGCGTCGACCCGGTGAAGCCCTGGGACAAGCCGAAGTTCAAGCAGCCCTCCGGCCCGATCTACTCGGCCGCCGGCATGATGGTCTGGCCGCCGGCCAATGCCATCTATCGCCGCGAGACCTACGACAACTTCCCCGGCGCGCGGGCGATCATGAGCTGCGTCTATGAGGGCCTGCTCGTGCCCTTCGACACGGCGCTGAAGATCGAGTCGCGCTACTTCGCCCATGTCCTGCGCCAGCCGCAGGCCCATGCGATGATCCGCTCGCTGTTCCTGTCGCTCGGCGCGCTCGGCAAGGGCCTGCGCCGTCCGGCCGGCGTGCCGCCGACCAGCCTCAATAAGGTCGGCGTCATCGGCGCCGGCTTCATGGGCGCCAGCATCGCCTATGTCACCGCGCAGGCCGGCATGGACGTCGTGCTCATCGATCGCGACCAGGAGAGCGCCGACAAGGGCAAGGCGCACATCGCCGGCGAACTCGACAAGCTGGTGAAGCGCGGCCGTCTCGACCAGGCCAGGCGCGACGCGATGCTGGCCAAGGTCACGGCGACGCCGGACTTCGGCGCGCTGAAGGACTGCCAGCTCGTGGTCGAAGCGGTGTTCGAGAACCGCGAGGTCAAGGCCGAGGCGACCAAGAAGGCGGAGGCCGCGTTGCCGGCGACCGCAGTGTTCGCGTCGAACACCTCGACCTTGCCGATCACCGGCCTCGCCGAAGCCTCGTCGCGGCCGGACCACTTCATCGGGCTGCACTTCTTCTCGCCGGTCGAGAAGATGCCGCTGGTCGAGATCATCGTCGGCAAGAAGACCTCGCCCGAGACCTTGGCGCGGTCGATGGACTTCGTACAGAAGATCCGCAAGACGCCGATCGTGGTGAACGACAGCCGCGGCTTCTTCACCTCCCGCGTCTGCGGCGCCTTCATCAGCGAAGGCCATCGCCTCCTGAAGGAAGGCGTGCCGGCGGCGATGATCGAGAACTGCGCGCGCTACGCCGGCATGCCGGTGGGCCCGCTGTCGCTGAACGACGAGGTGGCCATCGATCTCTCATGGAAGATCATGGACCAGACGCGGCGCGATGCCGAGGCGGCCGGCCAGAAGTACGAGGGCAGCGGCACCGAGGACATTCTCGAGCTGATGGTGAAGAAGCTGGAGCGCTTCGGCCGCAAGAACGGCAAGGGCTTCTACGACTATCCGGCCGACGGCAAGAAGCGCCTGTGGCCGGAGCTGGCGAAGCATTTCCCGGCCGACCCGAAGCTGCTCTACGGCGAGGGCGAGGACAAGCGCGCCAAGGAGGACGAGATCAAGAAGCGCCTGCTCTACGTGCAGGCGGTCGACACGGCGCGCTGCCTCGAACAGAACGTGCTGACCAACCCGCAGGACGGCGATGTCGGCTCGATCATGGGCCTGGGCTTTGCGCCGCAGACCGGCGGGGCGATCAGCCTGATCGACCAGGTGGGCATCAAGACCTTCGTGGCCGAGTGCGACGCGCTCGCCAAGAAGTACGGCCCGCAGTTCGAGGTGCCGAAGCTGCTGCGCGACATGGCCGCCAAGGGCCAGAGCTTCTACGCCAACTACCACGCTGCGAAAGCGGCGTAAGTAGCCTTCGCCTCCGGTATCACGGCAAAGGGCCCCGCTTCCGCGGGGCCCTTGTTCGTTGGCCTCTATGCTTGCTGGCCTATTGGGTAGACAGGTAGTCCATTACATGAGAGCTAAATCAGCTTCGCCTCGCTCTTGAGACGATCGAAGAAACTCGCGCTGGAGAAGCGTTTTCACGAGACGTTGCTGTTGCTTTAGTCGACCATCGGACTTCAATCGGTAGCTTTGCGTCTTGGTCTCACTCGGCGAGCGTTATACCTGAAGTGAATTTATTAGTCGGATGGCGCCTCGCGATAGAGCTACCCATGCTAGGATTGCAAGCCAAATGCCTGCCAAACTTGTAACAACGTTTGTTGCTCTCAACTGATTCTGAATCTCTTGCCGAAGCGCATACTCGCCACTGTCAACTTCGATGTCATGATGACGTTGCATTGCGAGCTTGTAGTCCAAATCTATGGACGACCAATTGACGCCTGCATGGATCTGAAAGTCGATATAGGCGATGGCACAAGTCAATGCAGCGGCCATTAGTCCGCCGGTAAACCACCAAGCTGACCATCTCGCATCGAGAATCGTTAGCACAGTCGCTGGGGAAGTTTTGGCGAGGCCGAGGAGATAGGGCAATGCAGTCAACGCTGCACCATTGCCGATGAGCGCATACTGGACACCAAGCCGGCCCCAGTTTGCAGATTCCTTTACATACTCAATAGTGTCTCTGCGCAGCGGATTGATTAGCAGATTGACGTCCTCTGCGTATCCGCGAGCTTGTTTCCGCACTTTCTCCCAATGGGCTTCTACTTGCGCGCGGTATTCGTCAGTATGCTGAGAATGATCGATGCGCTTTGTGGGCCGAGAAGCTTCGCGTAGCGGCGCAGCCGCGCGATAGGCTTTTATGATCGCAACCAACGCCCAAACAACGGCGAGCGCGCCGCTGGCAATCAAGAGAGTCCCGATAGCGATTTCCGCACATTCTTGCCAAGTCGCCATGCTGATATATTTGCACGCGGGCTTGGAGAATGCCACGGCCGCTCTCTCCCGTTCGCCCCGCGAACGGCTACCGCTTTGATCTTCCTCCCCGGCGAAGTACAAGGGCGCGAAGTCCGATAACGCCGATAGAGGAGACGACGCCGTGGACGCCAAGGAAATCGCCGCACTCGCCGACCGTATTGCCGAAGGCCGGCGCTCCAAGTCGACGATGGATTGGCTCGCCGACGCGACCGCAGGTCTGTCGGAGCAGGACGCCTACAAGGTGCAGTTCGCCGTGCAGGACCGGCTGGAAGCGATCGGCTGGGGCAAGCGCGCCGGCTGGAAGGTCGCCTTCGCCGTGCCCGCGCAGTACGAGCCGCTGAAGCTCTCCGGCCCGGCCTTCGCCGGCATCTACGAAGCCGGCATCCGCCCGAGCGGCGAAGTGTTCGAGAAGGGCTGGCCGCTGAAGGCCGGCATCGAATGCGAGATGGTGGCGCGCATCGCCAAGGACGCGCCCGCGGGCAGCGCGCCGTACACGGCCGAGACGATCAAGGCGCACGTCGCCAACCTCTACTGCGGCATGGAAGTGGTCGAGAACCGCTACGGCGACGTCGGCAAGCTGGGCGGCCCGGGCCGCATCGCCGACGACGTGCTGCAGGCTGCCTGCATCGTCGGCACCGAGATCAAGGACTGGCAGGGCCTCGACTTCGCCACCGTGCAGGGCCGCTCGGAGCACGAGGGCAAGGAGCTGGGCGCCGGCCCCGGCGCCAACGTGATGGGTGGCGCGCTGATCTCGCTCGCCTGGCTGGCCAACCGCCTGATCGCCAACGGCAAGATGCTGAAGGCCGGCGAAACGGTCCTCACCGGCTCGGTCCACCCGCCGCAGTTCCTGCCGGGCCCCGGAAAAGCCAAGTCCGAATTCAAGGGCCTTGGCAGCGCCGAGATCACCGTCAAGTAAGAGCCTATCTCGGGTCCTTGACAGGATCGCATTGGATGGCCAGATGTATCTACAATGTAGATACGGGGCGTCCGATGCGCATTACAGTGAGGAAGTGGGGCAACAGCGCCTCCCTTCGTATCCCGGCGGCGCTGATGAAAGCTGCCGACATCAGCGTCGACGATCAGGTCGAGGTACGCGAGGAGGAGGGGCGCCTGATCATTCAAGCCGTCCGCCCGGATCGTTACGATCTCGATCAGCTGCTTGCGGGCGTCACACCGGATAACCTCCACGACGAGACGGACTTCGGCGAGCCCGTTGGGAAAGAACTCCTTTGAAGCCGACACGGCGGTATGTACCCGATGCCGGGGATATCGTCTGGTTGCAGTTCGATCCGCAAGCAGGTCACGAACAAGCAGGTCACAGGCCGGCCTTGGTGTTGAGTCCGGCGTCGTATAATGGGAAGACTGGTCTCATGGTCTGTTGTCCCTTGACGACCAGGATCAAGGGGTATCCGTTCGAAGTGGCGATTTCGGGCCGCCCACCAGCTGTCGCCCTGGCCGATCAGGTCAAGAACCTGGACTGGCGTGCCCGGGGAGCGATCCGCAAAGGGCGTGCCGCCGATGCCGAACTTGCCGAGGTTCGAGCTAAGGCCCGCGCCGTTATTGGCGCCTAAGTTTCACGACAGAGCGAATACGACTCCGCTGCCGGATAGAGGTCCGGCGGTCAGGCCTGCCATCGTCCCGAGCGGTTGACAGGGGGCGGCGTGCCGTCCGATAGTTAACCGATCGGTTACATACGGGGGTCGCATGGCAGCCGGGTGCAGCATCGTGACGGTCGAGCGGCAGCTCACGGCCGTGGTGAAGGTCGAGGCGCCGATGACCGGGCTGATGCAGGCGCATCAGTCGGCGCGCGCCAAGATCGACGAGGCCCTGCCCAAGCTCGATGTCGGTCCGCTCGGGCTCACCTGCACGCGCTGGCGGCCGCCGGTCGACGGCGTGCTGCCGATGGAGCCGGGCACCATCGTGGCCAGGAGCTTCGCCGCGCACGGCGACGTCGTGGCGTCGGAGCTGCCGGCCGGTCGCGCCGCGCACTTCGTGCTGAAGGGCGGCTTCGAGGGGCTGGGCGGCGCCTGGCAGACGCTCTTCGACTGGTGTGCTGCGGAAAAGTTGGCGCTCGCCGGCCTCAACTGGGAGATCTACGGCGCGCCGGCCGCCGATCCGGCGCAACAGGAGACCTACCTTTACGCAAAGTTGGCGTGACGCTTTGCCTAAATGAGGCGTCGAACAGCCTTAGCGTGATGAAGTCGAAGTACTTTCTTCGACTTCTTGTGGATGACTTGAAATAGACAGTCACTGACTGAGGACTCTCTGCTGTCCTTTTCGCTATCCTAGGTAGCATCGGATATCGAGGGGAAAAGATGGCCATACTTTCGGTTGAGAGTATCGCGAGCACTTTCAGTGGACTGCAAAGTGAACTGGAGGCTTTGAAAAGCATCGGTGCGGGAGCTGCTCTCGATAGAGCAGTTGTGGAACTGAAAGAAAAAATACTCGGTGCGCGCGAGGCCCAATTGGCTGCCTTGCAGCGAATAAGCGAACTAGAAAAGAATGTGATGGCCTTTGAAGATTGGGAGGCCGAGAAAAAACGTTATCTTCCTCAGCAATTTGATCCCGGCGTTATTGTTTACGTCTTGAAACCAGAAATGGCGGCAGGCGAGCCACTTCATCATGCCTGTCCTAATTGTTACGCGAATCGCAAGGTGCGCATACTTCAGGGCACTCACGAAACACACTCAAGACGCCAGGTCCGTATATGTATGGAGTGCGACAAGAAATTAGCCTACGGCACACAAGGCCCACTTCCTCAAACCAGAATCCGCGGAAGCTGGATGTCAAATTGAGGTTCTTATGAAGTTGCTGATGCCGAGGGGCAGTCCGCAATCAGAGTCGCCAATGCAACGTTGCGAATGCTCCGTTTCTGCGACATCTGAAATCAAAGCGCAGCGAGTAGTTAGTCGAGAAGGTCAACCGCCTAGGAACGCCTGATTGTAGTAGCGAGGCTGGGCCACTCGCACATCAACTTCGATGATAAGTCGGACGTCGTGAGCATTACCCCCGGGACGAGACAAGAGCCGATGCGTCTCGATCTCAACCCTTGTAATCGCCGCGTCATCTTCGAGAAGGGTGTACATCGGATCGGGAGCATCCTGATCAGGCAGTACATGCTCCGCATGAGCTGGCACCGCCAATGAATCGAAGAGTGTTTTAAGGCGATTATCCATGTCGCCGCCCTGGTATACGCGGCCCGGCGGTTCTTTGCGTAGAAAGAGAATTTTCAATCCGCAATTCAGAAGAAAACTTTCCCGCACAATCGGGATGAATTTGCGCCCACCTTTTTCAATTGGGGCGCACAAATCGATATACTTGTGGTCACTGAGAAGATCTTGCTGCGGTATCTCCTCGCTATGATGCATCTCCGTATAGAGAACGCCACCTTGAGGCCAGTTTCGTTCAGCCCAAACTTTTTGGAGTGACCGATCAATCTGCCATAGCTCGGCGAGTTGAGGATGGAACTGTTTGCGGATTTCCCATTTCTGCTTCACGCCAGCGTTCGAGCGCAATTCGCCATCATAGGTGAGCGTGAATTTCATTTAGTCCGACTCCAAAGGTCACGCAGAGGATGCCGAATTCACCCCCAGACACAAAGGCTAGGCCGCAACTAGCGTGTGGATACAAGATAAAGTCGTTAGTCCTTGTTGATTGGCCTTTTTCGAATCTGCTTGATTCGTCCCTATGTGAGAACATAGCATGAACAAATCATCGCTCGCAGACACCGTCTGAGATGCCGCGGATCAAGCCAAAGTAGGGGGATCAGATGACTGCTGTACGGCCGACCGATCGCCTGTTCTTTGCCGTGCTGCCCGATCCCGCGACGGCGGTGCGCATCGCGACCCTGGGCGAGACCTTGCGCAAGGAGCACGGGCTCGGCGGCAAGCCGATTCTGCCGCAACATCTGCACATCACCCTGTGGCATGTCGGCGATGCCTTCTGGCCGCCGGCGAACGAGTTGATCGCCAAGCTCATACGCCGCGCTGCCTATGTCGAGATGCCGTCGTTCCGCATCGCCTTCGATCACGCCGTCAGCTTCCGCAACGGCGCGTTCGTGCTGGGCGGCGAGGAGGGCATTGCCGGCCTCGAGATGCTGCACGCGCGCCTGCGGGCGGTGCTGACGATTCCCGGCCTGCGCCGTCCGGTCGGCGTCAAAGGCTTCACGCCGCACATGACGTTGTTGCGCGACGAGAAGCATGTGCCGTTGCAGCCGATCAACGAGATCGTGTGGACGGCGCGCAAGTTCGTGCTCGTGCACAGTCTGATCGGCCGCACGACGCACCGTCATCTGGCGCATCTCCCGCTCGCCTGACGTAAGCGGGTATCGACCCCCGCAAAAACTTCCCGCCGAAAATATTGTCCGTCTTTCCGGAACAAGGAGAGAGCGTATGCGTAATGCGCACATGCCCCTATGGTTCTTTGGCCTCTGTCTGTCTGCAGAGGCGCAGCAGCGTACCGTCACACTGTTCGACCGCCTGTGTGAGGATTGGCTGCTCGAAGCCCAACCCGCTCCCATTGCCCACCGCCTGCACGTCACGCTGTTTCCCCTCGGGCCCTGCACCCATCCGGCGCAGGGCGACGTCGCCGATGCCTGCGCGGCCGCTGACTCGATCGGCTTTTCGCCGTTCGACGTGTCGTTCGATCGTGCGATCAACCGGCACGGCACGCACATCGCGTTGACGGCCGACAAGCCCTGCGACGCGCTGCTGGCGTTCCAGCAGACGTTGCACATCGCGCTGCGTCTTGCCGGCGTGCCGACGGTGAGGGGCTGGACGTTCGATCCGCATGTGACGCTGCGCTACCGCGAGAACATTCTCGTCGACCAGCCGGTGCCGCCGGTCTCGTGGCGCGTCGACGAGTTCGTGCTGATCAAGAGCCAGCAGGGCAAGACGATCCATAACTACCGGCGCAAGTGGTCGCTGGGCGGCGCGGACGCCGGCCTCACGGTCGCGGCCTAGCGAACCGGAACAGTCTCGACGGACGCCTTCTCGTAGCGGTCGCGATGGCCGCAGAACAGGCACGCGGCCTCGAACGGATCGGGCAGCTTCTCGACAGGCTGCCCGGTCGACGTCGCGATGCCGAACTTCTCTCCGCACTTCCGGCAGGAAACTAGGGAAGCGGTCTGCATGCGTGCAGGATACCCCGCGCAGATGTTTTTGTATCAATGGCTTCGCGCCGGCCAAAGGCATCTCCCGCCCGGCGGCCGTCATGTTATCGTTCCGCCCCATGATCAGAGACGACAGGAAACTCGCCGAGCTTGAAAAGGCTCTCAACGACCTGCGCAACGACCTCAACGATCTCTCGTCGAAGGTGAATGCGGAGCCGAAGAACCCCCACCTGGTCTTCCGGCGGGTCAGCTTGATGAGCCGCATCGTGGCGGCGCAGACGAACGTGGACCAGCTGCGCGCGGGGCTGCGTCAGGCGTAGGTCGCGACGCAGCTCCCGATATTGGGGGGCAGGCGGTCGTCGCGAGGAAGTAACACCGCAGGAGAGTGCCGGTGACGACGCGTCGGACGCCCTATGTTCTCTGCCACATGGTCTGCAGCGTCGACGGGCGCATCTGGGGAAGCCGCTGGCGGCCCAAGGCCAATGTCGTGCCCAACCTGTTCGAGCGGCTGCACGACCAGATGGGCGGCGGCTCGTGGCTTTGCGGACGGGTGACGGCGCAGGAGTTTGCCAAGGGCACGGAGCCGCACTACCCACCGACCGACGAAGTCTTCGCGCGCGAAAACTGGTTCGCGCAGCGCGAGGCCAAGGCCTGGGGGATCTTCCTCGATGCCCACGGCAAGGCGGTCTGGGCGCGCCGCGACATCGGCGGCGATCCGATCCTCGTGATCCTGACCGAGGCCGTGCCGGACCGGCACCTGGCGGGCCTGCGGGCCGACGGCGTCTCCTATATCTTCGCCGGCAAGACCGAGATCGATCTGGCGGCGGCGCTCGAGACGCTCAACCGCGAACTAGGCATCGAGCGGATCATGCTGGAGGGCGGGGGCGGCGCGAACGGCGCCTTCCTGCGCGCCGGCCTGATCGACGAATTGAGCCTCGTGATCTGTCCCGTGATCGACGGCAGCACCGGCGGCCCGATCGTCTTCAACTCGGGCGACACCGATCTCGGCCCGGCTCCGGTCGAGAGCATGACGCTGGTCAGTCACGACGTCCTCGAGGGCGGAACGATGTGGCTGCGCTACAAGTTGCGTTCGGCATCCACCCGAGCGGAGGCCTCCTGACCTCCTGATCTGGAGGAATGAACCGGCACCTCTTGCGTTTGCCACCAATGGGAACATATAGAGAACAACGCTCTCGCATCTCAGGAGACGTTGTTGGACGAAAAGCTCACCGCCAAGCTGCGCATTCTGTCGGACGCGGCGAAGTACGACGCGTCCTGTGCCTCCTCCGGCGCGCCGAAGCGGGCGGCCGGGCCCGAGGGCATCGGCTCGACCAGCAACGGCATCTGCCACGCCTACACGTCGGATGGGCGCTGCGTCTCGCTGCTCAAGATCCTGCTCACGAACTACTGCCTGTTCGACTGCGCCTATTGCATCAACCGGCGGTCCTCCAACGTCGAACGCGCGCGCTTCACGGTCGACGAGGTGGTCTCGCTGACTCTCAACTTCTACAAGCGCAACTACATCGAGGGCCTGTTCCTCTCGTCGGGCATCATCCGCAATCCCGATCACACGATGGAGCAGCTCGTGCGGGTGGCGAAGACGCTGCGCCGCGAG
>JAIUOO010000032.1 GCA_020161695.1 Pseudomonadota bacterium
ATCCTCGAAGGGGCCCCCTGCACCGCCCGCGGAGATTTAATGGAGTACGCTGGCACTCAGTTCGGCAGGCCCAGCCAGCAGAAGAGGGGCCGGCCCTCCTTCCTGGAAGTCATCGCCCATGAGTCCACCAACAGCCTCCTCGGCCCCTTTATCACTTACCTCTTGGAAGTACTGTGCAATGTATTGCCGTGTAAACTCTATGATCCATTCTAGTTCTTCCCGAGGTTCGAGGCTGTCAAGCATGTAGCACCGACAGTCATCCTGGGGATAATCGAGGCTTACTACTTGTTCAGGTACAATGGGAGCATCACTGAGTGCCTCTATGGCTTCAACCGGTGCGGCCCCGAAGGTGCCAAACTATCCCTCCCCCAGACCCTACTCTCCCTCTTTGAGCTCGTAAACTACGAGATTATCTCCGCATACACTCATTCTGAAGGTGGGAGTGCCGTGGATCAGGGCGAACCTAGAGAGGCTCCCGGAGAAGAAGAAGGAGACCGTAAAGCGATTCTTGCTTCTGCAGGACCTGATCAACTTCGGCTCCAAGTTCCTCTACCTTTGGGGCAGGAACGACCGGTATTCCCTATGGATGATCTTGGGGCGGATGGGATACATCCGTTCGGCTAGTCCGACGCAGAGCCTGATGCCCTTTGAGAGCTGCTTCGGGACCGGGCTTTTCTTGATCCGTTTTGTGGATTGGTGGAGGACCCGATCAGGCCCTGATGAACCCAGTGCGTCGTCATTGACGATCCCACCACCACCAAAGCCTGGGAAAGTCACTGGGTCGATGAGGGGCAGGTGCGGCTTATGCCTCGATGGGCTGATGGACCCGGTTTCCGTGCCCTCCGGCTTAGTTTACTGCCGCCGGTGCATCGACGAGTTCATGCTCCTCAATCCGGGCAGGTGCCCCGCTACCAACGGGCCTCTCGACAAGCAGGATATCCTGCCACTCTACCTAGAATAACAACATAAGGGATTCGGCATCGATCTGTAATGCGCATAATATGGACCGTGGATTTTGACAAGGGGCGGCCGCCAAGATGGACCAGGAGGAGGAGCAGGGACACTCGGATCACTCGGAGAAGCACTCTGGGCCGGAGGAGAAGACCGAGCTGGAGAAGGAGATCTTTGGATCCTCTGGGTCTGATAAATCTGATCAAGAGATGCAGGAGGATATCGCTGAGGATGGCGAGGATCGAGAAGATCGCTTCCACCGCGCCGGCCGCGCCGAGCAGATGGCCAATGGACGACTTGGTCGAGGACATCGAGACGGTCGAGGCGGCGTTGCCGACCAGCCGCTCGACAGCCTTCAGCTCGATGCCGTCGGCCATGGTCGAGGTGCCGTGGGCGTTGATGTAGTCGATGTCGCCCGGCGTAATGCCGGCGCGCTTCACCGCCGCCTGCATGCAGCGGAAGGCGCCGTCGCCATCCTCGGCCGGGGCGGTGATGTGATGGGCGTCGCCCGACAGGCCGTAGCCGATGACCTCGGCATAGATCTTCGCGCCGCGCGCCTTGGCGTGCTCGTAGGATTCGACGACGACCATGCCGGCGCCCTCGCCCATGACGAAGCCGTCGCGGTCACGGTCGTAGGGGCGCGAGGCGCGGGTCGGATCGTCGTTGAAGGCGGTGCAGAGCGCGCGGCAGGCCGAGAAGCCGGCCAGCGACAGGCGGCTGATCGGTGATTCGGTACCGCCGGCAACCATCACCTCGGCATCGCCGAACGCGACGAGGCGGGCCGCGTCGCCGATGGCGTGCGCGCCGGTCGAGCAGGCCGTCACCACGGCGTGGTTCGGCCCCTTCAGACCATGGGCGATGGAAACGTAGCCGCCGGCGAGATTGATCAGCCGGCCGGGAATGAAGAACGGCGAGATGCGGCGCGGGCCCTTCTCGCGCAGCAGCAGGGCCGCCTCCGCGATGCCGTCGATGCCGCCGATGCCGGAGCCGATGAGCACGCCGGTCTCGTTCTGCTCGTCGGGGGTCCTGGGGTGCCAGCCGGCATCGTCGAGCGCCTGCTTGGCCGCGGCCATGGCGAAGACGATGAACTGGTCGACCTTGCGCTGCTCCTTCGGCTCCATCCACATGTCGGGATTGAAGGTGCCGCCGGTGCCGTCGCCGCGCGGAATCTGGCAGGCGATCTTGGCCGCGACGTCGGAAACGTCGAAATGCTCGACCTTCGATGCGCCGCTGTCGCCGCGAACCAGGCGCGACCATGTCTCCTCGACGCCGCAGCCCAGCGGCGTGAGCAGGCCCATCCCGGTGACAACAACACGGCGCATCATCGTCTCACCACTCCCGCCCGGTGAACGAAAAGCCGGAGACGCTACGCGCTCCCCGGCCCTTCCGAAGTCGATAGTCGAGTTTTTGAAGCGCGATCAGGCGCTGGTCGCCTTCTCGAGGAACTTCACGGCGTCGCCGACCGTGAGAATCGTCTCGGCGGCATCGTCCGGAATCTCGACGCCGAATTCTTCCTCGAAAGCCATGACGAGCTCGACGGTGTCGAGGCTGTCCGCCCCGAGATCATCGATGAAGCTCGCGGTCGGGACGACCTTCTCGGCGTCGACGCCAAGCTGCTCCACGACGATCTTCTTCACGCGCTCAGCGGTATCGCTCATTAGATTATCCTCGTTCCATCCGATGATTAGGCACCGCCCTCGATCGGATGCGGTGTGCGGCGTTCTAGACTTGCAGGTGGCGAGCCGCGCCGCCGTAATTTCTGGATCGTGTCGGGATGCCCCCTGCCCGAACCTGAAGGCTCTCTATCACAGGGCCATGGGATTTGCCAGCGGCCACCCCTTCTGCCGTTTTTCCGAATTAAATCATAGCCATACCGCCATTCACGTGCAGCGTCTGGCCGGTCACGTAGGCGGCTTCCTCAGAAGCGAGATAGATAGCAGCGGCGGCGATTTCATCCGCCTTGCCGAGACGGCCGGCCGGAACGCGAGTCAGGATCGTCTCCTTCTGCTTGTCGTTCAGCGCATCGGTCATCGGGGTCTCGATGAAGCCCGGCGCGAGGCAGTTGACGGTCACGTTGCGGCTCGCGACCTCGGCGGCCAGCGACTTGGTCATGCCGATCATGCCGGCCTTGGACGCCGCATAGTTGCCCTGTCCGGGATTACCGGTGACGCCGACGACGGAGGTGATCGAGACGATGCGGCCCCAGCGCTTGCGCATCATCAGCTTGGCGGCGGCACGGGTCAGGCGGAACGTCGCCGTGAGGTTCACGGCGATGACCTGGTCCCACTCCTCGTCCTTCATGCGGATGAAGAGGTTATCGCGGGTGATGCCGGCATTGTTGACGAGGATGTCGAGCCCGCCCATCGCCTTTTCGGCGGCGGGGACGAGCGCCTCGACCTCGTCCAGGGACGACAGGTTGGTCGGCACGACATGCGTACGCTCGCCGAGGCTCGCGGCCAGTTCCTCGAGCTTCTCGCGGCGCGTGCCGGAGAGCGCGACGGTCGCGCCCTGCCGGTGCAGGGCGGCGGCGATGGCGCCGCCGATTCCGCCGGTGGCGCCAGTGACGAGGGCGGTCTTGCCGGTCAGGTCGAACATGGGTCCCGTTCCTTATCCGCTCAGCCGCGCGAGGCCTTGAAGGCGGCGATATCATCGGGCGTGCCGATGGCGACGCCGGCGGCACCGTCGGCAATGCGCTTGACCAAGCCGGTCAGCACCTTGCCGGAGCCGACTTCATAGAACGTCGTGACACCGGCCGCCGCCATGGCCGCGACGCATTCGCGCCAGCGCACCGTGCCGGTGACCTGCTCGACGAGGCATCGGACGATCTCGGCCGGCTCGGAGACCGGCGCGGCGCGGACATTCGCGACCACCGGAACCATGGGGCGGGAGATGGTGACCTTCGCCAGCGCCTCGGCCATGGCGTCGGCCGCGGGCTGCATCAGCGCGCAATGGAACGGTGCGGAGACCGGAAGTGGGATCGCGCGCTTGGCGCCCTTGGCCTTGGCGATCTCGCAGGCGCGCTCGACCGCCGCCTTGTGGCCCGAAATGACCACCTGACCGCCGCCATTGTCATTGGCGGCCTGGCAGACCTCGCCCTGCGCCGCCTCGGCTGCGACCGCCACGACCGCATCGAAGTCGAGGCCGAGAATCGCCGCCATGGCGCCGACGCCCACGGGGGTCGCCGCCTGCATCGCCTTGCCACGGATGCGCAGGAGCCGCGCCGCGTCGCCGATGGAGAAGGCGCCGGCAGCAGCGAGCGCCGAATATTCACCGAGCGAGTGGCCGGCGACGAAAGTCGCGTCCCTGGCGAGATCGAGCCCGGCCTCGGCCTGCAGCGCGCGGATGCCGGCGAGCGAGGCGGCCATCAGCGCCGGCTGGGCGTTCTCGGTCAGCGTCAGCGTCTCGATCGGGCCGTCCCACATCAGGGCGGAGAGCTTTTCGCCCAGCGCCGCGTCCACCTCGTCGAACACCGCCTTCGCCTGCGGAAAGGCATCGGCGAGCGCCTTGCCCATGCCGACGGCCTGGCTGCCCTGTCCGGGAAAGGTGAATGCGGCCGTCATGCGTGGACCTCGCGCCCTTCGTGAAGGTGCGCGGGACTGGCATCGGGCTGCGCAGGAGTCAAGCGATCCGGCATGCCAAGTCCGGATGGAGGATGGGCACAGCCCCCTTGCCGAGGCGGGCAGGCCTATGATTTATGTAATAATATTACATTGAGAGTAAGCAATGCCCCTTTCCGATCGACACGCCGACGGCCGCCTGCCCGTCACCGTCCTGTCCGGCTTCCTCGGGGCCGGAAAGACGACGCTCCTCAATCATATCCTCAACAATCGCGAGGGCCGACGCGTTGCGGTCATCGTCAACGACATGTCCGAGGTGAACATCGATGCGGAGCTTGTCCGCAAGGGAGGCGCGAACCTGTCGCGGACCCACGAGAAGCTGGTGGAGATGACCAATGGGTGCATCTGCTGCACCTTGCGGGATGACCTCCTGGCCGAGGTCCGCCGGCTCGCCGCCAGCGGCCGCTATGACTACCTGCTGGTCGAAGGTACCGGCATCGCCGAGCCCCTGCCGATCGCAGCGACGTTCTCGTTCCGGGACGAGGACGGCCACGCGCTCGAGGACGTGGCGAGGCTCGACACGATGGTGACCGTGGTCGATGCCATCAATCTGCTGAAGGATTTCGGCAGCCGGGACCTCTTGAAGGACAGAGGCGAGACGGCGGGCGCCGAAGACGAGCGGACCCTAGCAGACCTGCTCACCGACCAGATCGAACTGGCCGACGTCGTCATCGTCAACAAGGTTTCGGAAGTCAGCGTCGACCAGCGCGACCTCGTCCTGAAGGTCGTCCGTGGCCTGAACGCCGACGCCCGCCTCATCGAATCCGACTTCGCTCGGGTCGACCTCGTCGAGGTGCTGGATACCGGCCGCTTCGATCATGAGAGGGCCCAGATGCACCCGCTTTGGGCCAAGGAGCTATACGGATTCAGGGATCACGTACCGGAAACGGAGGAATACGGCATCTCCTCCTTCGTCTATCGCGCCGCGCGGCCGTTTCATCCGGCCACGTTCGACGCCTTCCTGAAGCGCACCTGGTCGGGGCTCGTTCGCGCCAAGGGTCACTTCTGGCTGGCGACACGCCCGGACTGGTGCGGCGAACTGTCGATTGCCGGCGCAATCTGCCGGACATCGGCGCTTGGCTTCTGGTGGACCGCTGTCCAGAAAGCGCGCTGGCCGCAATCAGAGGAGTGGCGCGAGATGCTCAAGCGCAACTGGCACCCGGTCTATGGCGACCGGCGGCAGGAACTCGTCTTTATCGGCGTTGGCATGGACGAGGCTGCGATGACAGCCGCTCTCGATGGCTGCCTTGTCGGGCGCGCTTCGGCGACGCGTTTCGATGCACAGGAGCATGCCGGCCTGCCGGACCCCTTCCCAATCTGGCGGAACGAGGCCGACGCCGCCTGAGCTTCAGTGCGCCGGCCGGCTCCTGACGGCGACGACCAGTTCTTCGCCCTCGAAATGCAGGGTCTCGAGGGCGGTAATTTCTCCCGTGCCCTCTTCGGCAAGCTCTATCTCGCCACGCGCCACGGCCGCGACCAGCGCACGGCCGAGCTTGCGGCGCGCCTCGTCGTCCTCGGCGAAGACGCCGAGCTCCTCGCATGTGCGGTCGAAGCGTCGCTTCATCAGGGCGATGTCCTGCGCGCTCAGCACACAGGTTGGAACGGAACGGTGGATTTCGGTCATGGCGTCGCTCCCGGACGGGTCCGCCTCGCGAACTGTTGCACTATCTTTCACGGCATCACGGCAGAAAAACGTCCGGCGCTACCAATCTGCATGACCGTAGCGCTTGCGCTTCTTCGGGCGCCGCCGCGGGTCAGCGCCTCGTCGTCGATGCTGCGCCCGGTGTCCGCGGGGGCGACGGCATCGCCCTTGCTGCGGTCCGCGCCGCGATTGCCGGCGGCGAGGCCATCCCGGCGGTTCGGCTGGTCGCGGCCGACCTGGTCCTTCGGTCCGCCGGGATGGGGGCTGTTGGCCATGGTGACGTCACTCCCGCAAACGCCAGATCAACGGAGGGGAGATCGACGGTTCCGCCCGCGCGGGGGCTTTCCGCTTGAAACCGGCACCGTTTCGCGTATAAGGCCGCCTTCGCTTCGGTCGGCCGGTGGCTGAACGGACGGCAGGTTCGCCTGCAGGGTGTTTCTGAAACATCCGTCGTCCGGTGTCTCCGCCTTCGAGAATACTGTCGGGCCTGTCCAGGGCTCGAGGGGCTTCGCGCCGGACAAAGCGTCACTCGAACCGGAGACAGGCCATATGCCTCTCTATGAACACGTGTTCCTGGCGCGCCAGGACGTGACCTCCCAGCAGGCCGAGGCGCTTGCCGAGCAGTACAAGGGCGTCGTCGAGTCGCTCGGCGGCTCGGTGCCCAAGGTCGAGCCCTGGGGTCTGAAGTCGATCGCTTTCCGCGTCCGCAAGAACCGGAAAGCCCACTACACCCTCATGAACATCGACGCCCCGCCGGCCGCCATCGCCGAGATGGAGCGCCAGATGTCGATCAACGAGGACATCCTGCGTTTCATGACCGTCAAGGTCGAGGAACTCGAGGAAGGCCCGTCCGCGATGCTGCAGAAGCGCGACCGCGATGACCGCGGCGAGCGCGGCTTCGGCGACCGCGGCTTCGGTGGCGGCGGTGGCCGTGACCGCGGCTTCGGCGGCGGCGGTGGCGATCGCGGCTTCGGCGGTGGTGGCGGCGGTGGCGGTGGCCGTCGTTTCCGTGACCGTGAAGGCGGCGATATCGAAGGCGGCGGCGAAGCCGCGACGACGGAGGAGTGAGCATGTCAGCCGCAGCAGCCGGTGGCGCGCGCCGCCCCTTCTTCCGCCGTCGCAAGACCTGCCCGTTCTCCGGCCCGAACGCGCCGAAGATCGACTACAAGGACGTCCGTCTCCTGCAGCGCTACATTTCCGAGCGCGGCAAGATCGTTCCGTCCCGCATCACGGCCGTCTCGGCCAAGAAGCAGCGCGAGCTCGCCCAGGCGATCAAGCGCGCCCGCTTCCTGGGCCTCCTGCCCTACGTGATCAAGTAAGACCGCATCCGCGGCGGGACGTTCGCGTTCCGCCGCATCTTGCCTGCCGTGCATGATTGATCGTCGGCCGTCGCGGGAATGAACCCGTCGCGGCTGGAGCTGGGGATGATCCCCCTAACCCTCGATACCGAGCGGGACAGCTGACGATGGGACCGACCCTCGCCATTGCATTCGGCGCAGGCCTTGCCTCCGCCCTGCTCTTCGCGACGCTCGCGTCGGGGAGCCCGCTGGCGCTCGTCCTGTTCTATTTCGCCGCCCTGCCCGTTCTCATCGCCGGTCTCGGCTGGGGGCATTATGCCGGCGCCTTCGCCGCCACCATCGGCGCGCTCGCCCTCTCGCTCACCATCCGCTCGCAGCTCGGCGTCTTCTTCTTCTGCTCGGTCGGCCTGCCGGCCTGGATCCTCTCCTTCGTGGCGCTTTCCGCCCGCCTTCCCGCCGCCGACGACGAGACGCAGGAGCCGCGCTGGGCCGATGCCGGCCTCATCCTGTCGCTGATCGCGACGGGCGCCGTGCTACTGACCCTCGTCGGCATCGCGGTGCTCTACGGCTTCGACTTCGCGGCCTATCAGGCGACGCTGCGCACGGCCGTCGAGCGCACTCTCCAGCAGGTGCCGATCCGCGCCGGCGACCGCGAGACGCTGGTGGCGCTGATGACCGCCGCCGTGCCGATCGCCGCGGCTGTGATCTGGATCCTCGTCACCACCATCAATCTCTATGCCGCCGGCCGGATCGTGAAGGCATCCGGGCGGCTGGCGCGGCCCTGGCCCGACCTTTCCGCCCTGCGCCTGCCGAAATGGATGGCGGGCGCCCTGCTCGCCGGCTCGGTCGGCTCGTTCATGGGCGGCTTTCCCGGCCACCTCTCCGCCATCGTCCTCGCTGCCTCGCTCACCGCCTTTTCCCTGCAGGGCTATGCGCTAGCGCATGACCTCACGCGCGGCTGGTCGATGCGCGGCTTCGCGCTCGGCCTGCTCTATGCGCTGACCCTGATCATCTCCTGGCTGATGGTCTTCGTCGCGATGGCGGGCCTCGCCGACACGCTCTTCAACCTCAGGGCGCGCCGCCCTGAACCCCCTCAGCAGTCCTGACATTCCAACGCATCAAAGGAGACAAACCATGGACGTGATCCTGCTCGAACGAGTCGCCAAGCTCGGCCAGATGGGCGAAGTGGTGAAGGTGAAGCCGGGCTATGCCCGCAACTTCCTGCTCGCCAAGGGCAAGGCGCTGCGCGCCACCGACGCCAACCGCGGCAAGTTCGAAACGATGAAGGCCCAGCTCGAGGCCCGCAATCTCGAGCTGAAGAAGGACGCCGAGGCGGTTGCCGCCAGGCTCGACGGCACCAGCTACATCCTGATCCGTCAGGCCGGCGAGACCGGTCAGCTCTACGGTTCGGTTTCGGCCCGCGACCTCTCGGACGCCATCACCGCCGCCGGCATCTCGGTCGCGCGCGCCATGATCGAGCTCAACACGCCGATCAAGACGATCGGCCTCCACACGGTCGCCGTGTCGCTGCATCCGGAAGTCTCGGCCAACGTGACGGTCAACGTCGCCCGCTCCACCGGCGAGGCCGAGCGCCAGAGCCACGGTGAGGACCTCACCCAGCGCGCCGACGAGCCGACCTTCGAGACCTTCAATCCGGAAGACTTCACCGACGGCGAAGGCGACGACCGCCAGGGCTGAACGCCTTGAGGACGTTTGCCGGCCGCTCAGACGGCCGGCGACGTTCCTTTCAGCGGCCACCACACAGCAAAACGCCCGGCCTTGCGGCCGGGCGTTTCGCGTTTCGGAATGTCGCTTGCGATCAGTAGCGGGCCATGATCGGCGCCATCGGCATGGCCGGCGCACCGAACAGGTAGCTCACGCCCACGCGGACCATGTGGCTCTCGACCCGGTTGTTGATGTCGGAGGCATCGACGTTGATCGAGCAGGCATCGGTGGAGAAGCAGTTGCGCGAACCGAAATTGGTGTAGCGGTACTCGGCGCGCATCGACCAGTTGTAGCTGAACTTGTGCTCGATGCCGGCACCGATGGTCCAGCCGAGCCGCGTGCGGGTGTAGCGCACGACGTGGTTGGCGCCGGTGACGCAGTCGTCGAGAACCGTGCAGACCGTCATGTTGGCGAAGGCGAGACCACCGGTCAGGTAGAACAGCGACTTGTGGTGCACGAAGCCGACGCGGGCACGCAGCGAGCCCTGCCAGTTGAAGCCGACGCGCTGCTGGTAGGAGTTGCCGGCGACGCCTCCCGAGAACGCGACATGACCGTTGTACCAGGGCGAGGTCGCCTTGCCGGACGGGCCGTCGAAGTCGAACTCGGCACCGATCAGGAAGTGGCCGAACAGGCGCTGGATGCCGATGTGCAGGCCGTAATTCATCTTGGCCTGGGCGTAGTCGTAGCTGAAATTGTAGACGAGGTTGGGCGGAGCGCCGCCATCCGGGATCGGCCCGTTCGTGCCGTTGCTGTGATGGCCGGTGTTGCGGATGATCTGCATGCCGACATGACCGCCGACATAGACGCCGCTCCACTTGTCGACATCCTCATAGGGGGCGACGACCTCGGAGCCACGCAGGATGGGCGGTCCGCCGATGTCGGCCGCCCCGGCCACGCCCGAGGTCAACAGGACCGCGGCTGCGGCAACGGGTAATGCGACACGCTTGAACATGGGAGCGCCCCTTCGAGAAACGATTCACCGCGTTTGCGGATCGCACGAGGCATCGCATGTTAATCTTAACGTTGCGTTTCCAGCGGGCACCCAAGTAAAGCCGCGGCGAGGTCCGCGCGGGCGCCAGCGAATGCTTGGCCGGGACTGTGACTCTGACGCAACAGCGGGAGCGATTGCGGCGCGATTCCACAGATGCACAGGAGTCAAGGTGCATGATGGAAGTGCCCCACTGCTGCCTTGGGATTGGTGTGGACAGTGGGAGATTGCTCACATGGCGGCGGATTGATTCGAACGTCGCTGCTACACAGGCGTCGAGAAGCCTCCTGCAGAAGACCGAGCCATGTCCGCCCTGCCAGCCCTGCGACCCGTCGGTCCAGCCGACCTGCCGTTCCGCCAGGCCCCGCACAATATCGAGGCGGAGCAGGCCCTGCTGGGCGCTGTCCTGGTCAATAACGAGGCCTTCTACCGCGTCGCCGACTTTCTGGAGCCGAAGCACTTCTTCGACCCGCTGCACCAGAAGATCTACGAAATCTCCAGCCAGCTCGTCCGCGCCGGCAAGATCGCGACGCCGGTGACGCTGAAGACCTTCCTCGCCGACGCCTCCATCGAGGTTGGCGGCATGACCGTGCCGCAATATCTGGCGCGCCTCGCGGCGGAAGCGACCACCATCATCAATGCCGAGGATTACGGGCGCGCCATCTACGACCTGTCGATCCGCCGCAACCTGATCCAGATCGGCGAGGGCATGGTCAACGTCGCCTATGACGCGCCGGTCGACATGCCGCCGCGCACGCAGATCGAGGATGCCGAAAAGAGCCTGTTCGAACTCGCCGAGACCGGCCGCTACGATGGCGGCTTCCAGCGCTTCACCGACGCCATGGCGAAGGCCATCGACATGGCGGCCGCCGCCTATCAGCGCGACGGCAAGCTGTCGGGCATCTCGACCGGCCTGAACGATCTCGACCAGCGCCTCGGCGGCCTGCAACACTCCGACCTCGTGATCCTCGCGGGACGCCCCGGCATGGGCAAGACGGCGCTCGCCACCAACATCGCCTTCAACATCGCCAAGGCCTACCGCTTCGAGGTGGAGCCGGACGGCACCCACAAGACCACCAATGGCGGCATTGTCGGCTTCTTCTCGCTCGAAATGAGCTCGGACCAGCTCGCCACCCGTATCGTGGCGGAACAGGCGGCCATCCCCTCCTACAAGATCCGCCGCGGCGACATGCGCGAGGACGAGTTCTACAAGCTCACCGAAGCCGCGCGCGAGATCCAGTCGCTGCCGCTCTACATCGACGATACCGGCGGCCTGTCCATCGTCCAGCTGGCGGCGCGCGCGCGGCGGCTGAAGCGCCAGCGTGGCCTCGACTTCATGGTCGTCGACTATCTCCAGCTGCTCTCCGGCTCGTCGAAGAAGGGCGAAAACCGCGTGCAGGAGCTGACCGAGATCACCACCGGCCTGAAGGCGCTCGCCAAGGAGCTCCAGGTGCCGGTCATGGCGCTGTCCCAGCTCTCGCGTCAGGTGGAAAGCCGCGACGACAAGCGCCCGCAGCTCTCGGACCTGCGCGAATCCGGCTCGATCGAGCAGGATG
>JAIUOO010000017.1 GCA_020161695.1 Pseudomonadota bacterium
CGAGTTGACCGCCGATCCACGCACCGCCAGCGATCAACACCGGCAGCAATACGAGCATCCAACCAAGCCGACGACGATCCTGATTGAGGAACTTCGGTTCAGGCGCACCGCTGGAGGGTTCGCGCATCGCGCCAAACGGACAGGAATTCGCGCAGAGCTGGCATTTGGTGCAGACATCCGGCGTCACGCGCACCTTCCACTTCGAGGTGAGCGCCGTCAGTTTCAGCAGTGCGCCGTACGGACAGAGAAAGCGACAGTAGGGTCGGCCCACAAAAATGCCGAGCACCAGTGTCAGCACTGCGAGCCCGATGAGCAGGGTCGGCCCGCTCAAGCGAAAGATGGGAACGATGGGGTCGTAGCGACAGATCGGAAATCCTGTGCCGGTCGTGGCGAAGGTGAGGCCGAAGCCAAGAAAGATGAAGGGCAGCATGCCGAGCGCGTGTTCGAGCCACGCGGGAACTTTGACGGGTTTGATGAGTAACAGATCCTGCAAGGCGCCATGCGGACAGACACCGGCACAAAACGCCCGCCCCGCAAACAGCGAAACGATCAGCGGCGCAGCAAAGAACGCGATGACCGTCAGCGGCACGGCGTAATTCGAATCAAACAGGCCAAGAATGATATTCTGTGGGGCGCCGATGGCGCAGACACAGCCCTTTCGCCAGAGGCCGAAATACCCGAGCGAGAAGACGCCCAACCAGAACAGCCCGCGGCGCGAGCGTTGTTTGTGAATGAGCCAGACAGCGACGCTCAAACTTGCGAACAGCACGGCAACATCGAGGTATTGCAACCACATCTCACGAGCGGCGGGCGTGGTAGTGGTCGGAATCAGATGATTGGTCTCGGTGAAGTCCGGCGGCGGGAAACGAGGTTCGGCGAGCGAGGTGACCGTCATCCAAACCAGCAGGAATACAACTAGACCCGCGCGAAAGGGAGCAGTGGAGAAAGGGGGAAAGGGGGAATTGCCGCGCGACGGCGGGTTCTCCTTTTCTCCCTTTCTCCTTTTCTCCCTTTCAATATGAAAAGACATAAGACTTGGTTGGCTCAGTGCGCGTGGGTGGTCTTGAGCAGATACGGTTGCTTGGCGGGCACGCGCCGGAAGGCTTCGGTCGGGCAGGTGCGGGCGATGGCGCATTCGTTGCAATGCACGCAACGGTCATGGCGGATCTGCAGGAACAGCGAACCGTTGCCGAAGCGATTGCAGCCTTCGACACATTTCGCGCAGCCGATGCAGAGATTCTCGTCAATCGAGTATTCGTAGTAGGGATCTTCGACGAACGTGCGTTTTATGGCAGCGGTCGGGCAAAGTTGGTTTTCCGCGGCGGTCGTGAGGGCGTTGGGCTCGGGCTCGAAGTAACCGGTGCAGAGATTGCAGTAGCCGCACATGGCGTAGGCGTGAACGCATTTCACGGCGGATTGTTCGAGCACGCACTTCGTCGCGCAGTTGCCGCAACGGACGCATTTCTGCGGATCAATCTGCCAGACCCATTCCTCGGCCTGCGTGCGATTCGCCAGCACCCCGCCAAACGCGCCAAGGCCGGTCATCGCGGCGAGCCGGGCGCCGCTACGCAGAAAATCGCGTCGGCTCGTCGGCTCGCTGGTGGGTTTTGGGTTCATGGGAAAGTAGCTGGAAAAAGCTCCAAGCACCAACATCCAAGCTCCAGAGAAGCTCCAAATCTCAAACACCCATCGCACGCTGCAGTCGTGTTTGGAGCTTTGGGCTTGAAGTTTCTCTGGAGCTTGGTGCTTGGGATTTGGAGCTTCATGAAGAGGCGTTCAAGTGTTGTGATTCTTCAAGTCTTCCTCTGCATCACGCGGACGATGCCGGTGACGATGTCGAGAATGTAAATACGCCCCTGGGAATCCACGGCAACATCGAGTCCACCAGCGGTGCAGTCAGACGGGCCGCAGGCGCGCGCGTTTTCTGAGAATGTTTCGACGCCCGCGACGACGGATTCAAATTCACCGGTGGCGCTGTAAATCTTCACACGCGGCAAACCTTTCTCGCAGGTGACGTGTTTGCCATCGGGCAGCAGAGCAAAATTGATCGGGTTGCAACAGCCGCAGAACTTGGTGATTCCCATGCCGGTCACGCCCCACGAACCTTCGAAGTCGCCATCCACGGTGTAGAGTTCCATGCGATGGCGACCGGGATTGTTGACGCGGAGCAGGCCATCACGGGAAAGTTTCACGTCGAAGAACGGGCTCGGGATGATGAAGCCGGGGACGTTACGCTCCTTGTTCTTCTCGCCAATGCGGCGGGTGATTTTTCCGGATTTGTCGTAACGCAGGATGACGCGCCCGCCCGCATCGGTGACAAATACTTCGTTCTCGCCGGCGGCGATTCCCGTCAGCCACGCTTTCTTGCCAGCAGATTCCCAAGTGGCTTGGCGTTGTCCTTTCGCATTGAAGACCTCGATGTGATCGCGTAACCCCAGATAGATCGTGCCGTCCGCGGCAACGGCACAACAGCGGGTCGGTTCGCTCGCGGCGATCTCGAATTTGGCTTCACCGCTCGGCTGATGCGCGGTGAGATAGTTCCCAGCGCAGACGTAGAGAGTGTCATCCGCGCCGATGGCAATTCGTTTAGCGTCCGGTTGCGTAGCTTTCCAGCGGGATTTCTCCGCGTACGTGATCAGCTTCGGGTCGGTCGTCTGGAGATGCGAGACGTCGTAGGCAAAGGGATTCTTGGTCGGGCCAACTGCACCAGAGGCGCGTTGGGAAGCGATGGCGCTGAGAACGGCCATTGCGCCCGCAGCCTGGCCGAAGAATTCCCGGCGGACGGGTGACGAAAGCACCCGTCCTTCTGGGATCAAGGCCAAGGCCCTGGTCGACAAGACCAAGAACTGAGCCGGAAGCGGGATGCGCGGCGAGCACGCGCGAGCCCGACCGGCACCACGACAAGGGCGGCTTCGGCCGCCCTTTTTTTTGCCCGGGTGATTTTCTCCCTGCCTCGACCACACGATGCGCGGCGGGAGCCTCAGGCCGCCGGCTGCGGCTGAACGGTATTCAGGTGTCGATCAACGGTGGCCGGATGCTGCCTGACGGTGGCCAGATGCCGGCCGGCGGTACCATTCATGCTACACTCATCCGGACATCTGCATTCTTGACCCCTGTCCCTTGGCGGGTTGTCACAGATCGCGTTACCACCTTACCGTGGGGAACAGTTCAGGAGATTCTGCCGCGCTCATGACCTACCCCAGTTTCCGCGTCCTATCCGGCACAGTCGCCGTCAGGGAAAGGCTGATCGACCTCTACGAAGCCCGCCGGCGTGGCGACGGCGACGGGTTCGCATTGGGCTTCGCGGAGGACGGCATCTTTCACATCCTCGGCGACACCCGCCTGCTCCCGGAGACCGGGCCCCGGCAGGGCCGCCGCGACATCGCCCGCGTCATCAAACGCTGCTACCAGCAATACGAATATGTCGATGCGCTGCTCGTCGACGTGATCGTCGATATCAATCTCGCAGCCGTGCGCCGGCAGCTCACCCTGCGCAGCCGCGACACTGGCGCCGTCGGCGAGTTCGACGTGATGGATTTCATCCGGCTGCGCGACGGCGAGATCGTCGAACTGACGCAGTTCATGGACACCGCCTCCCTCGCCATCATGTCCGGCAGGGTCTAGCCATGGCGAAACCCACCGCCTTCGCCAGCGAGACGACCCGCCGCAAGGCGCTGCTCGAGGCCGTCCATGCGCTCTACGATGCGCGTCAGGCGGGCGATTTCGACGAGTATCTCAGCTATTTCGCGCCCGACGCACGGATGACGGTGATCGGAAACCCGGTGCTCAATCCGCAATCCGGGCTCAGGGTCGGCCGCGAAAGCATCGACCGCTACATCCGGCAGGTGCATGACGAGAACTTCTATCTCGGCCACGGCATCGACCATATCATCGCCGAGGGCGACCACGTCGTGGTCAGGTGGCACATGGACCTGCGCCTCGCCCAGAATGGCCGGGAGGCTCGGTTCGACGCGCTCGACTATCTGCGCATCCGCGACAACCGGATCGTCGAGGTGACGCAGTTCTACGACACCGGCACCATGGCCCTGCTCAAGGGGCGCATCCGGATCGCCTGAGGGCGAAACGAAAAGGGCGGCCGAAGCCGCCCTTCCCGGCATGAACGCGACCGGATCAGAACCGCACGCGATCCTTGATGGCGTTCAGCGCCTGCTGGTTGACCGTCGTGCCGGCCATGCGGCGCTCGAAATCAGCCCAGTCGCGGAAGCGGCCCTTGCCACGCTCGGTGACGATGGCCTGCGCACGCGCCGCGCCGATCTGCGGCAGGGTGTCGAGCTCGGCGGCGGTGGCGCTGTTGAGGTTGACCCGCGCCGCCTGGTTCTGGGCGGCGGGAGCGGCGGCGGCCGGACGGGCCGGCGCCGCGGGCGTGGCCGGCGTCGTGGCGGCGGGACGGGACGGCTGCGTCGCCGGAGGCTGGGTCGCCGTCTGGGCGAGCGCCGAACCGGCGAGCAGGGCGGAAACCGCGGCGGCGGTGAGGATGCGCGAGAAAGTCATGGGATGTTCCATCCGCAGCCCGGCCAGAATTCCTCCCGAGATCCGCGGCGACGGCCGGGCAGGCCTCCGCGGAAGACTGCCGGAGCTGATCGCTCCGGCCCGATGATCACGCACCCCGACCATGACGGGCATTTGATGCCTTCGCTGCTTTCTTGTGGCCTTCGGGTGAACGGCCGTTGAACGAAGTACCTGACGTGATGGCAGGGTTCACCGATGGGAATTGGCGCGGCCCTGCAAGGCCCGCTAGCGTGACGGCGCTTCATACTCGCCCCTCGCGGAACGCCGCCATGAACATCCTGTCCATCCAGTCCTGGGTCGCCTACGGCCATGTCGGCAACGCTTCGGCGGTCTTCCCCATGCAGCGCCTCGGCCACGAGGTCTGGGCGATCCACACCGTGCAGTTCTCGAACCATACCGGCTATGGCGCCTGGAAGGGCCGGGTCTATGACGGCCCGATGATCGAGGAGCTGGTGGACGGCATCGAGGACCGCGGCGTGCTCGGCCGCTGCGACGGCGTACTCTCCGGCTATATGGGCTCCGCCGATATCGGCACCGCCATCCTCGACGCGGTGGCGCGCGTGCGCGCCGCCAATCCGAAGGCGCTCTATTGCTGCGACCCGGTGATCGGCGATGTCGGGCGGGGCGTCTTCGTGCGGCCCGGCATTCCCGAATTCATGCGCGATGCGGCGGTGCCGGCGGCCGACATCATCACCCCCAACCAGTTCGAGCTGGAATATCTGGCCGGCCGCACCGTGACGACGCTCGCCGACGCCAAGGCCGCCGTGGCGGCGCTGCAGGCGCGCGGGCCGAAGACGGTGCTCGTCACCAGCCTCCTGACCGAGGACACGCCGGAGGATTCGATCGACCTGCTGGCGTCCGGGCCGGCGGGCACGTTCCGCGTCCGCACGCCGAAGCTCGGCGTCTCGGTCAACGGCGCGGGCGATGCCATCGCGGCGCTGTTCTTCGTCCACGCCGCCGGAACCGGCGATGTCGCGACGGCGCTGTCGCTCGCGGCCTCCTCGACCTTCGGGCTGCTGACGCGCACGGCCGAGGCGGGGTCGCGCGAGATCCTGACCGTCGCGGCGCAGGACGAGTTCGTCGCGCCGAGCCGCCTGTTCACGCCCGAGGCGGTATGACGACCATGACCCGCTGCTTTCACACGCTCGACGTCTTCACCGACACGCCGCTCGCCGGCAACCCGCTCGCCGTGGTCCACGACGCCGCCGGCCTCGACACCGCGGCGATGCAGAAGATCGCCGGCGAGTTCAACCTGTCGGAGACGGTCTTCATCCTGCCGGAGACTGCGACGGGCCACCGCGCCGACATCCGCATCTTCACGCCGGGCGCCGAACTGCCCTTCGCCGGCCACCCGACGGTCGGCACGGCGGTCCTGCTCGCCCGGCTGGACGGTCTTGCTCCCGGCGCCGAGACCCGCTTCGTGCTCGGCGAGAAGGCCGGTCCCGTGCCCTGCCACGTCGTCCGCCATGCCGACGGCCGCTTTGATGCGACCTTCGAGGCGCCGCGCCGGCCGGCCGTGATCGGGCCGGCGCCCGATCCCGCGCAGCTTGCCGGCATTCTCGGCCTGACCCCCGAGGATATCGGCTTCGACGGGCATCGGCCGAGCCGCTACGGCGCGCCGGTGTCGTTCTGCTACGTGCCGGTGAAGACCCGCGCGGCCATGGACGCCATCCGCGTCGATACCCGCTGGTGCGCTGAGACCTTCGCGGCCATCGGCGAGAACCACCCCGCGATCTTCGCCTATACCCGCCAGACCGTGGACCCGGCCGCGCGATTCCACGCGCGGATGTTCGCGCCCGGCCTCGGTGTTGCCGAAGACCCGGCGACGGGATCGGCCGCGGCGGCCTTCGCCGGCGTGCTCGCGGAGTTCGACAGGCCGGCGGACGGCGTGCATGCCGCCGTCATCGAGCAGGGCTTCGCCATGGGCCGGCCGAGCCGAATCGCGCTCGGCCTGACCGTCGCGGGCCGGGCGGTGACCCGCGTGACGATCGGCGGCGGCGCCGTGATGGTCGCCGAGGGGCGGCTCCATCTCTGAGCCCGCCAATGAAAAACCCGCCGGACGGAGCCCGGCGGGTTTCGCAATTCGATCGATCGCCGATCAGCGACGATAGCGGCAGACGCGCTCGCCGTAGCGGTTGACCCAGCAGCGACGACGCGGCGTGGTTTCGGCACCGATGATCGCGCCGGCAACGCCGCCGATCGCCGCGCCCGCGAGAGCGCCACCGCCCGTTCCGGTCGCCAGACCGCCGATGATCGCACCGGCGCCGGCGCCGATCGCGCCGCCCGCAGCAGCCCGCTCCTCGCGCGGCGTGCACGCGCCGATCATCAGGGCCGCGGCGCCGACCAGAGCCAATTTCTTCAACATAGAGAATCCCTCCTGCTAAGCCCCTTCCCGGGTGAGGACCATAGGTGACCACCGGGCCATTTGCCAAGCCGCCGTCGGTTCAGCTTTAACAGACGGTAACGCCGTGCTTCGCCGGGCCAGAGGGCCGTTCGGAAGCCGCGCGACGCCTTTCATCGCGCGAGGACAACGCCCTGGCCGTTCCCCGGTTCCGCCGCATCCGCCACATCGACGCCACGCTCGACACGAGCCCCTGGGCCTATGCCGAACGGGAGCGGCAGGCGATCGACGCCGCCTGGGCCGCCGCCACCGCCGCCAACCCGGCGCTGTTCAACGGCCGCGTGCTGCTGATGAGCGGCGGCGAGGTGACGGACGACCGGATGACCGGCCGCTACCGGCCCGTCCTGTTCGCCGAATTCCTCCACTACATGCGCCATGGCGAGGCCGATGGCCGCACGAAGAACGGCTTCGCGCTTGCCGGCCTCGTCGCGTCGGACGGCGCGCTCGCCATGGGGGTGATGGGCGCCCATACCGCCAATGCCGGCAAGATCTACTTTCCCGGCGGCACGCCCGACCTCGACGACCTCGTCGACGGCCGCGTCGATCTGACGGGCAGCGTCAGCCGCGAGCTTGGCGAGGAGACCGGCCTGCGCCCCGACGAGGTGGCGTTCGACGACGGCTTCTGGCTCTACGAGGACGACAAGCGCCTCGCCTTCATCAAGATCGTCCGCACGGGACTGGCGGGCGAGGCGCTGCGCCGGTTGATCCTGCAGCGGCTTGCCGGGGAGGCACAGCCGGAACTCGCGGACATCCATCTGGTCCGTTCGGGCGCGGACCTGCTGCCCGAGCGGATGCCGGCCTTCCAGCTCGCCTTCTGCGAATGGTGGCTCGCCGGCGGGGCCGACGAGGCGGCTCAGGCGGGATAGCCGTAGCGGCGCTTGACGGCGGTGAGCGCCGAGCTCGCCTCGCCCGAGCGGCCGGCGGCGCAGGTGGCCTCGGGTCCGCGCAGGTCGGCGATCACCCGGCCGTGGACCTCGCGGGTGACGTGACCGGTGGCGAGGTCGTTGTCCATGACCGCGCGGAAGCGCGCGATCTCGCCGGAACAGCCGGCGCCTTCCGGCAGGCGGAAGTCCGGACGCGTCACATATTGCGGCGACGAACCCTGCGCGACCGGCTGCGGCGCGGGCGCCTCGGAGGTCGACTGGCAGGCGGCGAGCGCCAAGGCACCGGCAAGGACGAGAAGGGTGGCGCGGATCATGATGGGTCCCGGAGGCGGAGAATCGGCACGCGCCAATCTAGGCGCCAGTGCAGGTCGCGCAAGGCGGTGGCCGAAAACCGACCGCGACGGCCGCACGCAGTTCGCCATGCCCGGCACAAGGCCGCGCATGGCGAAACAGATGCGGATGCGGGACGGACGCCCCCTTTGTCAGGGCTTCAGCCGAGCGGCTTCAGCCCCCGCTCGATCTGCGCCCGCTTGGCCTCGAGGAACGGCGGCAGCGCCAGCTTCTCGCCGATGGTGGCGAGAGGCTCGTCGACATCGAAGCCCGGACCGTCGGTGGCGATCTCGAACAGGATGCCGTTCGGCTCCCGGAAATAGAGGCTGCGGAAGTAGTAGCGGTCCACAGGCCCCGAATTCGGGATGCGCATGCCCTGAAGCCGCTCGACCCAGCCGCGATATTCCGCCTCGTCGGGCGTGCGGAACGCGACGTGGTGCACCGAGCCCGCGCCCTGCCGCGCCTGCGGCAGATGCGGCTCCACGGCGACGTGATACTCGGCGGCCGGCCCGCCATCGCCCATGGCATAGACATGGACGGGCGAGGCGCTCGGCAGCGTGTATTCGCGCACCTTGGTCATGCCGAGGACATGGGTCAGCACGAGGTCGGTCGTCTCCAGGACGGGCACGCTGGCGGTGATCGGCCCGAGACCGCGGATCTGGTGCTCGGCCGGCACGCCGCTGGCGTCCCACGGATGGGCGTCGCCCGCGCCGCCATCGTCGATGAGGGCGAGGCGCTGGCCTTCCGGGTCCTCGAAATCGAGGGTCAGGCGGCCGTCGCGAACCACCGGCGCGTCGTGCTTCACGCCCTTGGCGTCGAAGCGCTCGGCCCACCAGCGGATGGTCGCCTCGCCGGAGACTCGGAGCGCGGTGCGGACGATGGAATTGGTGCCGCGCCGCTCGCGATCGACCGGCCACTCGAAGAAGGTGACGTCGGAGCCGGGGCTGGCGACGCCGTCGCCGTAGAACAGGTGATAGGCCGAGGTGTCGTCCTGGTTCACCGTGCGCTTGACGAGGCGCATGCCGAGAACGCCGGTATAGAAGGCGTGGTTGGCCGGCGCGTCGGCGGAGACGGCGGTGAGGTGATGGATGCCGGTCAGGCGGATGCCGGCCGGGGCAGATGCCGCATTCAGGTTCGAAGTCGTTGTCGTGGTCATGGAGCTCTCCTCCTCAGGTGGACAAGAGATCGGTCGCCGCCCGCCGCGCGGCAAGGCGCCGGGTCGCTCCATCGGCGCAAGCCGAGCTTGCAGCGGTGCCATCGCGCGCTGCCTTCGGAACCACCGCCCGGCTCCGGCCCTTTCTCACGATGGAGGGCCGCAGTAAGGTCCCGGCCAAGGCCGCGGGCGCCCAAGCGCCAAGACAGAGCCGCATGTGGGACGACACCGGGAGATACAGGCCATGACCACCCTCGCCAGCGCCCAGCCGGCCATTGCCGGCAAGAGCGGCCCGTTCCGCGCCGATCAGGTAGGCTCGCTCCTGCGCTCGCAACCGCTGAAGGCCGCCCGCGCCGCGCGCGCGGCCGGCACGCTGGACGATCTCGGCCTGCGCACCGTCGAGGACAGCGAGATCAAGAAGCTGATCGCCCGGCAGGAGGCCATCGGCCTCCAGGCGATCACCGACGGCGAGTATCGCCGCTCCTGGTGGCACTACGACTTCCTCTGGCAGCTCGACGGCGTGACGCGCGTGGAGCTCGACCAGGGCATCCAGTTCGCGGGCGTGCAGACCAAGGCCGAGGCGCCGCGGGTGACCGGCCGCATCGGCTTCACCACCCATCCGTTCATCGACCACTTCAAGTTCGTGCAGGCGAACACCTCGCGCACGCCGAAGATGACGATCCCCTCGCCGTCCATGCTGCACTACCGGGGCGGCCGGAAGCTCATCAATATGGGCCTCTACCCCGACATGAACGACTACTACCAGGACCTCGGGCAGGCCTATCGCAACGCCGTCCATGCCTTCTACGACGCCGGCTGCCGCTACCTGCAGCTCGACGACGTGTCGTTCGCCTATCTCTGCGACCCCGAGCAGAAGAAGATGCTGGCCGAGCGCGGCGACGATCCCGACAGGCAGGGCGAGATCTATGCCGGCATGGTCTCGGCGGCGATCGGCGGACGGCCGAAGGACCTGCTGATCACCATGCATCTGTGCCGCGGCAATTTCCGCTCCACCTTCGTCGCTTCCGGCGGCTACGAGCCGATCGCCGATCTCCTGTTCAACACCATGCCGGTGGACGCCTATTTCATGGAATGGGACACCGAGCGGGCCGGCGGCTTCGAGCCGTTGCGGTTCCTGCCCAAGGGCAAGGCGGTGGTGCTCGGCCTCGTCACCTCCAAGACCGGAACGCTGGAGAAGAAGGACGACATCATCAGGCGGATCGACGAGGCCGCGAAATATGCGCCGCTGGAGCAGCTCTGCCTGTCGCCGCAATGCGGCTTCGCCTCGACCGAGGAGGGCAACACGCTCGCCGAGGACGAGCAGTGGCGGAAGCTGGAGATGATCGTCGAGATTTCCCGCGAGGTGTGGGGATAGCGGCGGGCTAGCCTGCGTCGCGCGCCCTACCGGCGCGCGGCGGGAGCGGGGATGCTGCCGGCCGTCAGCCCACAGACCGGATGCTCCCATGACCTCGCCGACCGGCCCCGCAGTTCCCCAGCACAATTCCCTCAGCGCCGCCGACAGCGAACCGGCGAAGCTCGGCATCATGGAGGGCTGCCCGCCGCCGGCCGACAAGATCGTGAGGGTCGCCGACGGCTCGGCCCGCACCTTCCCCAAGATGCGTTGGGCCTACAGCAACATGCGCCAGCTCGCGCCGACCAAGGCGGTGTCGCGCGGCCCGGGGCCGGCTTTTGAACTGCCGCGCGCCGAGCAGGACCTCACCGGCGTCAAGGCGACGACTATGGACGGCAAGCCGACGACGTTCGGCGCCATGATCGCGGAGACCTATGCGGACGGCATCTGCGTGCTTCATCGCGGCCGGGTCGTGTTCGAGCGCTATTACGGCGCGCTCAGCCCCGAGAAGCAGCACATCTGCATGTCGGTGACCAAGTCCTTCATCGGCACGCTCGCCGAGATGCTCGCCGACGAGGGCGCGATCGACCCGGCCTCGCCGGTGACGCGCTACGTGCCGGAACTGAAGGCGAGCGCCTTCGGCGACGCCACGGTACGGCAGGTCATGGATATGACCACGGGGATCAAATATACCGAGGTCTATACCGACCCCAATTCGGACATCGTCGCCTACCGGCTGGCGGGCGCGGCCATGCGCGATTCGAACTATGACGGCCCGCAGAGCTTCTACGACTACCTGCCGACCCTGCCGAAACAGGGCGAGCACGACGTCCAGTTCACCTACAAGACCGTCAACACCGAGGTTCTCGGCTGGATCCTGCGGCGGGCCAGCGGCGCCTCGCTCTCCGACCTGCTGTCCGAACGGGTCTGGTCGAAGCTCGGCGCCGAGCAGGACGGCCACTTCCTCGTCGACAGCGTCGGCACCGAGGGTGCCGGCGGCGGCCTCAACGTCACGCTGCGCGATCTCGCCCGCTTCGGCGAGTGCATGCGGCAGGGCGGCGCCTTCAACGGCCGGCAGATCGTGGCGGAGCGGGCGGTGGCGAGCGTCGCGGGCGGCGGCGACCCCGCCAGGTTCGCGCCCGCCGGCTATGCGACGCTGCCGGGCTGGTCCTACCGGTCGCAGTGGTGGGTGAGCCATAACGAGCACGGCGCCTACATGGCCCGCGGCGTCCACGGCCAGTCGATCTATGTCGATCCGAAGGCCGAGATGGTCATCGCCCGCTTCGCGTCCTTCCCGATCGCCGGCAATGTCGCGAACGACCCGATCACCCTGCCCTGTTTCATGGCGGTGGCGCGGGCCCTGATGGCCTGACGCGCGGCGGAAAGCTGCCGCAACATTTCAGTCGCGTTGCAGACGCCGGTCCGAGGTCACGACAAAGCCACGGACCGGCGAAATCTTGCAGAAATCGCCCTTGCCTATACCGTCGGTGCGACCCTGCCGCACGGTAGGTGCCGGGGCGCGCTGAATTGGAGATGTTTCGCCGATGCCGCTGCTGCCCCGCCTGCCCGTGCGCCTCGCGCTGATCGCCTGCTGCGCCTCCTTCATCCAGATGCCGGCCGCCGACGCCCAGCAGCGCCGCCGTCAGGCACCGGCCGCGAGCGCCGGCGAAGTGACCGTCATCAACCGGGCGAACGCGACGCTTCAGTATCTCTATGTCACGCCCATCACCGAAGCGGCCTGGGGCGAGGATCGCCTCGGCAGCGAGACGGTGGCGCGCAATCGCCGTCACCGCTTCAATCTCGACGGCTCCGAATGCCGTCACGACGTCCGCGCGGTCTATGAGAACGGCTCCGAGGAAAGCCGCTTCGGCATGGACCTCTGCCAGCGCCCCGAGATCACGCTCAACGGCCGCACGCAGACGACGGCGGCGGATCTCGGCCGGCCGGGTCCCGTCGCGCTCTATCTCGTCCGCAACCGCTCCGGCAGCTCGCTCCAGACGCTCAAGCTGGTTTCGCCCAACGGCGATGAGAGCGAGGATCTGCTCGGGTCGGCGGTGCTCGAGGATGGCCACACCTTCACCGGCCGCCTGCTGCGCTCGGCCGGCTGCACCTTCGACGTCGTCGCGACCTTCGACGGCGCCGGCGACCAGACGATATCCCGCCGCAACCTCTGCACCGCACGCGAAGTGACCTTCACCGAGGAGGCGCCGCCGGCCGCCGAACGCCGCCAGCCGCGCGGCGGCGATGCCCCGCCGGCCGCGCGGGCGCCGGCAGGCGAGCCGCTGTCCTTCGTCGTGCAGAATCGCAGCTCGGTGCCGATCCAGAACCTCTACATCCGCCAGCGTGGCGCCGGCGGCTGGGGGCCCGACCGCCTCGGCAACGAGGTGATCACGGCACGCGGCGCGTTCAACCTCACCATGCCGCGCGGCAATTCCTGCGAATACGACGTGCGCGTCGTCTTCGACGGCAATCGCCAGGACGTCCGCAACGGCGTCAATCTCTGCGAGACCACCGAATATGCCGTGAACGGCCCGGCGATCGTCGCCGGACGCGGCCAGCAGAAGCAGCGCCCCAATGCCCGCGCGGCCCAGCCGCAGGTCTCCCAGATCGTGGTGCTGAACGAGGGCGAACGCCCGGTCGAATCGCTGTTCATCTCGTCCTCGCGCGTCTCGACCTGGGGCGACGACATGCTCGGCGCCAGCCGCATCGCGCCGGGCGAGCGCTACACCGCGCGCGTCGAGCGCGACGACCAGTGCAACTACGACTTCCGCATCGTCTATCAGGGCGGGCGCGAGGAGCGGCGGATGCGGCAGAACATCTGCTCGCGCCGGGAGATCGCGTTCGGCGGCGCCAATGCCTTCCGCATCGACGGCGGCGGTCCGGAGAACGGCCGCAAGGTCGTGCTGACCAATACCGGCCGCGGCGACATCCGCGAGCTGTACCTGACCCCGGTCACGGACACCCACTGGGGCGACGACCGGCTAGGCTCGGAGCTGCTGCCGCGCCGGTTCCGGCTCGAACTGCGCCTGCCGGAAGAGGGCGGCTGCCGCTGGGACCTGCGCCTCGTCTATGAGGGCGGCCAGTCGGTCGAGAAGCGCGACCAGGACCTGTGCGCCCAGCCGGAACAGGCCGTCGGCCGCGCCGGCCGGCCCGGCACCGTCGCCTCCACCGGCACCGGCTTCTACATTTCGAATACCGGCCACGTGCTGACCAACCACCATGTCGTCGATGGCTGCTCGACGGTCGCCATCTCGCGGCCGGGCGGCCAGCGCGTGCCGCTGCGCCTGATCGGCGCGGACGAGGGCGCGGATCTCGCGGTGCTGGTGCAGGAGGGCGCCACGGCCACGCCGTTCCTGAACCTGCGCGGCGGCGGCGCGGGCAAGCCCATCCGGGCCGGCGAGCGCGTCGTTCTGGTCGGCTATCCCGCTCGCTCGCAGCTCGGCGGCGTCAATGTCACCGAGGGCATCGTCTCGGGCCTGCGCGGCGCGCTCGGCGACCAGAGCCGATTCCAGTACACGGCGCCGACCCAGCCGGGCAATTCCGGCGGCCCGGTGCTCGACGCCTCCGGCCTGGTGGTCGGCGTGGTGGTCTCGCAGATCGACAAGATCTCCGGCGAGCGCACCGCCCAGAACATCAATTTCGGCATCAAGCTCGATCTGGTCCGCACCTTCCTGAACGCCAACAGCGTGACGGCGTCGGACGGCGAGCCGGGCGCCGCGCTGGCGGCCGCGGACATCCTCCAGAACGCCGACGACGCGGTGCTGCCGCTCGACTGCCTGGAGTAAGCGGCTTCACGAAGCCCGTGAAACGCGAACGGCCCGGAGCAATCCGGGCCGTTTTCGTTTGCGCGGAAGACGCGGCGTCTAGGGCCAGCGCCGCCCGAGCATCTTCGCCGCGATGAACACCGCCGCGACCGCCACGAACACGCCGGCGAGGCCATCGAGGATCCAGTGGTGGTCGAGATAGACGCTCGCGACCATCATCGACCCGGCATAGACGACATGGACCGGCCAGGTGCGCCACGTCGCCTTGCGGATCGCGGTCAGGAGGCCGATCAGCGGGAAGACCACGTGCAGCGAGGGCATGGCGCCGAAGGCGTTGGCGGCGCGGCCGTAGAACTGCTTGAAATAGGTGATGCCGAGCAGGTCGTCGACGCGCAGCAGGCCCGCCGCGTTGGCCGCCGCCTTGACGTCGATGGCGCAGCCGTTGAGGCGGATGTACCAGGGCGGCGCCGCCGGCACGATCAGCCACATGGCGAAGCCGATCAGATGCGCGATGGCGAAGGCCCAGAGATAGAAGGCCATGCGCTCGCGGTCGCGGGCATAGAGGTAGAGCGCGTAGAGCGGCACGACATAGAGGAAGGCCGCGTAGGGAACCGCGAAGAACAGGTCCCAGAACGGCGAGGTGTGCTGCTGGAGCCAGTCGCCGGGCGTCACGTTCGGCGCGACCGCGAAGAGCTTCAGCTCGAGCTCGCGCAGGTCGCAGCCATGGACGCGCGCGGGCGTGACGAAGATCGGAATGACGAAGCGGATGGCGTCCGAGGCGAGCGCCACCAGCACGCCGGGATAAAGCGCCGCGGTGATCTGCTGCCCGGTGCGGTTGATCAGGCCGATGACCAGCACGGCCCCGGCGATGAGAACATGTTCGGGGCGCAACTGGCCCGCCGGGATCATGGCGAGGGCATAGAGGGCCGGCGCCAGCGGCGCGAACCACCAGCGGCCCCAGAGGGCGGTGAGCCGATTGTCGGTCAGGGTCATGGGATGATCAGGGAGCGGGATCGGGGCGCGTATCCGGCCCCCTGGCGTCGATGACGTTGCGGGCGACGCGCAGGGCATCGGCGGCGGCGAGCACGCTGAGGATGCCGGTCAGCGCGATGCCGACGAGCGTCAGGGCCGGCGACAGGAAGCTCAGCAGCATGGCGACGGCGATCAGCGCCATGCGGTCGCCACGGCGCATCCAGAGCGGGGGAAGCTGGACCTTCAGCCCCTCGCAGCGGGCGCGCACGTAGGACACCGTATAGGCGGCGAGCAGGGTGAAGGCGGGCACCACCGCCATCCAGCCGGAGGTGGCGTAGAGGACGATCAGCCCGAGCAGCGGCGCGGCATCGGTGATGCGGTCGACGGTCGAATCGAGCAGCGCGCCATAGCGGCTGACCGTGCCGGTGGAGCGTGCCAGCGGGCCGTCGAGCATATCGAAGACGCCCGAGAGCAGCAGGAAGACCGTCGCCCAGCCGAGCGCGCCATAGGCCGCGAAGACGCCGGACAGCAGCGCCGGCACCAGCGACATCAGCGTCATCATGTTGGGGGTGATGCCGGTCCGGGCCAGAATCGCGGCGGCCTTGCCGAGAACCGAGACGAACGAGGCGCTGCGGGCGACGTCCTGAAGCGAGGCGCCCCTTTCGAGGCTCGCGAGGAGGCGCGAGACCCAGCTTTCCGACATTAATCCGGCTCCCCGTTTGCCGCCTGCGGTGCTATCTACCCTCTCCCCTGCCCGAAAGCGAGCCGAGGTGACAATGCGCGATCCCGTCGGGATCATGGCGGCCGCGACGTGCCGGTGATCCGCAATGCTCTGATGCGCTTCCGGCGGATGACGCCGGCAAGGCTCTATCAGGATCATGCCCGCGCGCGCAAATTGCTGCGCGAGGCGCCGCCGGCGCGCGCACCCTCGCCGGCGCGGCCGGAACGGCTGGTGGTGACGCTGACGACCGTCCCGGAACGCATGGACCGGCTCCAGCCGGTGTTCCGCAGCCTGATGGACCAGACGGTGGCCGCCGACCGCATCGTCCTCGCCCGGCCGGCCGTGTCGAGGCGGTCAGGCCAGCCCTATCCGCCGCTCGATCCGCCCTTTCCGGGGGTCGACGTGCTCGATTGCACCGACGAGGGCCCGGCGACCAAGCTCCTGCCGGCGCTGAAGGCGGAGCCGGGTGCCGCCATCCTCGTCGTCGACGACGACGTGATCTATCCGCAGGATTTCATCGCGCAGATGCTCGACTGACACCGCAGGCTGCCGAAGGCCGCCATCGGCTGGCGCGGCTGGCGGATCGTTCCGGGCCGCCACCCCAAGCGCTTCCCGCATGTCTTCGCCACCGCGCTCACGGCGCCCGAGCCGGTCGACATCCTGCTGGGAACCTGGGGCTACCTGATCCCGCCCGGCGCCTTCGACGCGTCGGTCCACGACTTTTCGGGCTATCCGGACGGCGTGCGCTTCGTCGACGACGTCTGGTTCTCCGGCCATCTCGCCCGCCGCGGCGTCGAGCGGCTGGTGATCCCCGGCCGGGGCCTGCCGATCGAGACCGAGGCGTCCGATCTCGCGGCGCTCACCTTCGGCCCGAACAGTTCCGGCACCAACGATCTCGCGGCCATCGCGGCGTTCCGGGAATGGTGGTGAGGCGGGCCGCAGGCGACCCGCCCCTTCCGCTCACTGCGAGCGCCGCGACAGCGACACCGCATAGGCCTCGGCCCGGATCGCCAGAATCGGGTCCTCCGAGGGGTCGATGCCAGCCGGCAGCAGGACCGGATTGAACATCTGCGCATCGCAGGCGCCGGGCTGACCGGCCGCCTGCACGCCAGAGATGCGCAGACGTCCGACCTCGACGGTCGGCCGGTCGGCCGGCCATGCGGCAACGGCGTCGTTCAGCGGATCGCCGGACTGCGGGATCTGGAGCAGCACCCGCCATTCGGCCGGCGCGCGGGCGACGCGCTCGCGCAGTTCGGCCTCGAGAAAGGTCGGCCCCCGCGCCGTCCGCTCCTCCGGCGTCAGCCCGACGCGGCCGGCCACCGGCTCGAAGGTCCAGCGGGCATGCTGCTTCTGGCCCTGCCGGTTGGTGAAGACGAAGCTGTTGACGCCGAAATAGGCCGAGGTCGCGTAACTCGCCGGCGGCGGATTGTCCCGGAGATAGGCGATCTGCGGCATCCAGTCGGGATTGGCGGCATTGGCGGCCGCAATCGCCGGGGCGTTCATCTGGCGCGTCTGCGGGTCGGGCGCGCGCACCTTGAGGAAGGCAAGGAAGCCCTCCGGCGTGCGCGCGGTGAAGACCGGCGTGTTGATCAGCACGAATTCGTGGGCGCCATTGTCCAGCGACAGCGACAGGCCGCGCACGCTGGGCGCATTGTCGGGCGCCATCGGGCTGCCGCCGCCGATGGAAAAGCGCGCGACGACGGGCGAGCGCTTGTTGCGCTGGAGCGTTTCGGCGGTCGTCAGGCGCTCGGCATTGCCGCTCGCGACGAACTCGCCGACGGCGCAGAAGCCCTTCGCGCCGCTGCGGCGGCGGCCGGCATGGGTGCCGAAGACGCCCTGAAGGCCATCGACGAGCTGGGCGGAAAGCGGCTCGGACGACATCGGAGCCGCAGACATCGGAGCAGCCTGCATGGGAGCAGCCTGCATGGGAGCCGCATGCATCGGGGCAGCCGGCATCGGGGAGGCAGGCATCGGGGAGGCGGACATCGGAGCACCGGGCATCGGAGCAGCCGGCGCGGTCTGCGCGGTGGCGAGGCCGGGCGATGCCAGCGCTCCGGCGATCAGCAGGGCGGTGGCGACGGGGGATCGTGTCGGGTGGGTCATCGGTGCTCGCGCTCCTCTGGATGGCACGATCCGGCTTTCGCGGCGGCGGCACCTGCCGTTACGGCAATTTTGTTGCGTTCTGGCGTTGACGAGGGAGTGCGGCCATCCCGGCTGGTGCATGCAACCGCTCCTTAAAGCCTCGCTGCTAGGTTTCCGGCTGCGATTTTGCCGGAAACCGTTCATGAGCCTCGCCGAGACGCCTGCATCGCTCAGCCACAGCGCCGGCCGCTGGGGCATGGCCGTCTTCACCGGCGCGGTGTTCACCAGCGCGGCCCTGCTGTTCGCGGTTCAGCCGCTCTTCGCCAAGATGGTGTTGCCGGTGCTCGGCGGCTCGCCGGGCGTCTGGTCGGTCGCCATGGTGTTCTTCCAGGCGGTGCTGCTCGCCGGCTATGCCTATGCCCATGCGCTGACCCGCCTCCTGCCGCTGAAGGGCGCCATCGTCATCCACCTCTGCGTGATGGCGGTCGCCTCGCTCGCCCTGCCGCTGGCGGTGGCGCCCGGCTGGGGCCGCCCGCCGGCCGATGGCGAGGCGCTCTGGCTGCTCGGCCTGTTCACCGCCTCCATCGGCCTGCCGTTCTTCGCGCTGTCGGCCAACGGGCCGCTGCTGCAGGCCTGGTTCGCCCGCACCGGCCACACGCAGGCGGCCAACCCCTACGTGCTCTACGCGGCGTCCAATGTCGGCTCGTTCATCGCGCTGTTCGCCTATCCGTTCCTGATCGAGCCGCTCTCGACGCTGGGATGGCAGACGGGCTGGTGGACGCAGGGGTTCAACATCCTGATCGTGCTGATCGCCGGCTGCGGCCTCGTCGCCATCCGCACGGCGGGCGATGCAGGCGCATCGGTCGAGGCCGCCAGCGGCGCAGAGCCGGCCCCGGCCCCGCGCACCATCCTTGGCTGGATCGGCCTGTCCTTCATCCCCTCGGCGCTGCTGGTGGCGGTGACGGCGCACCTGTCCACCGACGTCGCCGCCGCGCCGTTCCTGTGGGTGATGCCGCTCGGCCTGTTCCTGCTCACCTTCGTTCTGGTGTTCCGCGACCCGCCCGCCCTCAGCCAGCGCACCATGCTGGCGATCCAGCCGTTCCTGATCGCCGCCGTGGCGGTTTCCATCGCGCGGCCGACCCTGTTCGGCTCCATCGCGCTGGTGGCGGCCGTGCATCTCGCCGCGTTCTTCGTCACGGCCATGGTCTGCCACGGCGAACTCGCCGCCCGCCGCCCGGCGCCGCGCCACCTCACCGCCTTCTATCTCTGGATGTCGTTCGGCGGCGTGCTGGGCGGCATTTTCGCCGGCCTCCTCGCGCCGCGCATCTTCAGCTGGGTGGTGGAATATCCGCTGGTGCTCGTGCTCGCGGTGCTGTGCCGGCCGGGGGCGAGCCTCGACGCCTTCCGGCACGACGGCATCGCAAAACTGCTCGCCGCCCTCTGCCTCATCCTGCTCGTGCCGGCCGGCCTGATCGGCGTCCCGCCGCTGGCCGCGCTCGCCGTCGGCGCGACGCTCGCCACGGGCCTGTCGCTGGTGGGAGCGCTCGCCTGGCGCGACCAGCCCATCCGCTTCGCCCTGCTGCTCGTCCTCGCGCTGGGGGTGATCCGCGTCTATCACCTCGACACCGGCGAGAGCCGCACGACGCGCAGCTTCTTCGGCGTTCACCGCGTCGTCGTCACCGATGACGGCCGTTTCCGCCTGCTCCAGCACGGCACCACCTTCCACGGCGCCGAGCGGCTGGTGGATGCGGGCGGCCAGCCGGTGCAGGGTCCGCCGGAGCCCCTGACCTACTACCATCGCGAGGGGCCGCTGGCCGGCACGCTCTTCGCCGTGCGCGAGCGCCTCGCCCGGCCGCTGCGCATCGGGGTGGTCGGCCTCGGCAGCGGCTCGCTCGCCTGCCACGCCCGTCCCGGCGACGAGTGGCGCTACTACGAGATCGACTCGGAAGTCGTCCGCATCGCCCGCGAGGAATTCTCGTTCCTGCGCCGCTGCACGCCGAACGCGCCGGTGGTGCTGGGCGATGCCCGCCTGACCCTGACAGAGGGCGAGCAGGGCATCTACGACGTGCTGGTCATCGACGCCTTCTCGTCCGATTCGATCCCCGTCCACCTTTTGACGCGCGAGGCCATGGCGATCTACCGGCGCAAGATCGCGCTCGGCGGCGTCATCGCCCTGCACATCTCCAACCGGCACATGCATCTGGCCCCGATCGTCACGGCGATCGCGGCGGAGCACGGCCTCGTGGCGCGGATCAACAATTACGTCTCCAGCCCGGACCGGGTCGCCGACATGCGCCTCGCCATCACCGCCGCCGTGGTGGCGGAGCGGCCCGCCGACCTTGCCGGCCTCGGCGAGGCGCAGGGCTGGCGCAGTGTCGAGGCGGCGGGCGTGCGCCCCTGGACCGACGACTATTCCAACGTCATCGGCGCGATCATCGCGCATTACCGGAAATAGCGCGCGGGCAGGCCCCCTCCCCCTTTCAAGCGAAATGCTCTAAGAGCGCGGCGATGTCTGCCGCCAGCCCCTCCCCGACCCGCGTCGCCCTGACGGTCGACATGGAGCCCGACTGCCCGCCCTACCTGTGGACGTGGCGGGGCGTGACCGAGGGCGCGCCGAGGCTTCTCGACCTCTTCGCCCGTCAGGGCATCGAGACGACGTGGTTCACGACCGGCGATACTGCCCGGCTCTATCCCGGGGCGGTGAAGGCCGTGGTCGACGCCGGCCACGAGCTCGCCTGCCACGGCGTCACGCACCAGCGCTTCGACTGGATGCCGAAGGACAGCGCCCGCTGGGAGATCCAGGAATCGACGAAGCGGCTGCGCGATTTCGCCGAGATCACCTCGTTCCGCGCGCCCTATCTGCGCTTTCCCGGCCATTATCTCGACCTTCTGGAGGCCGAGGGCTTCCGCCTCGATTCCTCGCAGGCGCTCTACAAGAAGGACGTGCCGGGTGTGGAGAACGGCCCCTCGCTGGTCCGCATTCCCGCCTCCATCACGTCGAGCGCCCTGCGTATCCCGAAGCTGCTCCGCGAGTTCTTCCTGAGCCGCAAGCCCGATCCGGTCGTGCTGTTCGTGCATCCGTGGGAGTTCGTCGACTTCCGCCAGTCGAACCTGCGCCTCGACTGCCGCTTCCGCACCGGACAGCCGGCGCTCGACGCGCTGTCGTCGGTGATCGACTTCTTCAAGGGGCGCGGCGCGACCTTCACCACCATGCGCGCCCTCGGCGAGGAGGCGCATGCGCGCCGGACGCCGCAGGCGCAGAAGGCTGCCGCATGACGACGCCCGCCTCTCCCGACATCGTCGCGCCGGCCCCCTCCCGGCGCATCTGGTGGGTGCTCGGCTGGTGCGTGCTGGCCGTGTTCTTCGCCGTCGCCGCCTTCGCCCTGCCGTGGAAAGACGTCATGGCGGCGCTCGCGGGCGCGAAATGGCAGTGGGTGGCGCTCGCCGTCGTGGTCATCGTCGCGGGCTGGCCCTTATGGATCCTGCAATGGTGGCTGCTGGCCCCCGCCGCCCACCGGCCGAGCTTCGCGCGGATGGCGCAGGTCACCGCCCTCACCGGCACCGCCAACACCTCCCTGCCCATTGCCGGCGTCGTCGCCGCTGTCGGCTTCCTCATCGCCCGGGGCCGGCTGCCGGCGAGCGCCGCCGCCTCGCTCTATGCCGTGGACCAGCTCCTCACCGGCTTCGCCAAGCTCGGCGTGCTGGTGCTGGCGGCCTGGCTGGTGCCGGTGCCGGACTGGCTGCGCGCGGGCCTGCTGACCCTCGCCGGCGTCATGGCGCTGTTCACGGTGGCGATGCTCGCCGCTGCCCATGGCGGCGAACTGATCCACCGCCTGGCGACGAGGCTGACCGGCCGTCCCGCGCAGTTCGTGCACCATTTCGCGGATTTCGTCGCGCATCTGGAGCCGATGCGCAGCCCGCTGCTCGGCTTCTCCACGACCATGCTCGCCTTCGCCAAGAAGGCCGTGGAGGTGCTGTCGGTGCTGATCATCCAGGTCGCCGTCGGCATCGAGCCGTCCATCGCGTCGGCCGTGCTGGTCACCGCCGCGCTCAGCCTTGCGACCATGGCGCCGATCTCGCCCGGCCATCTCGGCGTCTACGAGGCGACCGTCATCTTCTGCTACCAGTTCATGGGCGTGCCGCTGCCGCTCGCCACCGCCGCGGCCTTCCTGCAGCACGGCGCGGGCTTCGTCGCCTCGTTTGCCGGCATCGGTTATCTGAGCTGGGCGCTGCCGCGCGACGAACGGGGCGCGCGGGCGCTTTAGGAAGCTCTTTCGAGAAACTGCAGCCTCTTCGTCATGGCCGGGCCATAGGCGACCTGTGGTCGCCGTTCTTCCGATCGAACGCCGAGGCCTTGCCTCGGCAATGCCGGCCATCCACGCCTTGAACACGACGGAGAAGGAAGTCGTGGATGCCCGGCACAAGGCCGGGCATGACGTTTTGAGGTCAGAGACCGTCCAAACCGTTCTAAGCGACCGCCGCGATAGCCGCGCCGTATTCCGCCTCGTAGCGCGGCGCGAGTTCGGTCCAGTCGACGCCGGGCGGCGGCGTCCCTGCGGCCTCGGTCAATGCGAGGCGCTTCGCGGGATCGGCGATCATGGCGCGGATGTCCGCCGCCAGCGCCGCGTCGTCCGCGGCAAGCAGCGCATCGACGCCGTGATTGAGGAAATCCCGCGCGCCCGACTGCGCCATGGTCAGGACGGCTAGGCCCGCCGCCCGGGCTTCCAGCGCCGCGATGCCGAAGGATTCGAGCTTCGAGGCCAGCACGAAGACATCGGACCGGTGCAGGACGTCCCGAATCGCCTCGCGCGGCTGACGGCCGGCGAGGATCACCGATTGATCGAGACCCGCCCCGCGAATGATGCGCTCCAGCGCCGGGCGCTCGTCGCCGTCGCCGACGATGGTCAGACGGGCGGCACCCGGCGGCAGGCCCGCGACGGCCGCTGCGAAGGCCCTGATGAGCCAGCGCGCCCGCTTGCGCTTCTGCAGGCGCGTGACGGAGACGAATTCGACGGGGCCTGCTTCGGTAACCGGATGTCCTCCACCTCCCCCCGGCGGGGAGGGCCGCTTCCACCATGCGAGGTCGATGCCGTTGGGCAGGATGCCGATATCCCGGTCCTTCACCAGCGGGCGCATCGATTCGGCGGCCACCGTCGAAACCGTGGTGAAGCGCACGGTGGAGGTCGAATAGCCGTGCAGGGCGTCGAGGACCCACAGCGGCACATCGTAATATTTCAGCACCGAATGGAAGCTCGCCACCGCCGGCAGCCGATGGCGCGCGCAATACTGAATGGCGTGATGGGCAATGGGGGCGACATTGCCGACCTGGATGTGGATGACGTCGTAGCCGCCCTCGGCCATGGCCCGCCGCAGCGCCCCGAAGACGCCGGGCGTCACGGCGATGCCGAAGCCGGGAAGGCGCGGGCCGGGCAGGCGCTCGACGGGAATGCCGTCCACCTCCGGCTCGCCCGGCACGCCGCAAATGACCCGGACGTCGTGGCCGCGCGCCATCAGCGCCAGCGCAAGGTCGCGCATCTGCATCTCGATGCCGCCGACGCGCGGCACGAACCAGTCGCTGACCAGGGCGATCTTCAAGGGATGTGTCTCACGAATGCCGGCGGGGCCTCACGCATAGCCGCGTTCGCGGAACCATGTCCACGCATCGCGGAAGGCCTCGACGGCCGGGCGCGGGGCATAGCCGAGTTCTTGCATGGCCTTCGCGCTGGAAAAATGGTGCGGCAGGCAGGAAATCGCCGCCGAAGCGGAATTCAGCTCCGGCTCCCGGCCGGTCAGCCGTCCTAGCAGGTCGCCGGCGCGGCCCGCCGCCATGACCAGCGCCGCAGGGGCGGTCGGGACCGGGCCGCCCCGGCCGGCCACTCGCCGCATCTGCCAGAAGGCCTCCGCATAGGTCAGGGCCTCGCCGGACAGGACATGGCGGCTGCCGGACGGCGCGCTCCCGGCGGCGGTCAGGATCGCCGCCGCCACATCGCCGGCATGACAGAAGTCATTGCCGCCGGGCGGGGCTAGGCTCGTCGGTCCCCGGCAGGCCGCCAGCATCAGCCGGCCGGACGAGGGCTTCCAGTCCCATGGGCCGAGAAGAAAGCCGGGATGGACGATCACCGCGTCGAGGCCCCGGCCGACTTCGGCCAGCACCGCCGCCTCCGCCTCGCGCTTGCTGGCGGCATAGGCCGTGTCGAGCGCGTGAGGCGGCGCCGGATCGCCCGCGCCGGGCGCCTCGCGCGTGCCCCAGACGAGCGTATCCACCGTCGAAACATGGACGAGACGCACGCCGGAAGCCCGGCAGGCGGCCGCGAGTCGGGCCGTCGCCAGCGCGTTGTCCCTGCGGAAGGCAGCCATGTCCGATCGGCCGATACCGACCCGCGCAGCGCAGTGGATGACCGCGGAAGCGCCCACGACCAGCGGAATCAGATCGGATTCGACAAGATCGACCGCGATCCGCCGGCATTCGAGGCCTTCGAGCGGCTGATACGGGCTGGTTTTCCGGACCAGCGCCGTGGCCTCGAACCCCCGCGCGAGGGCCTGCCGCAGCAGGGTATTGCCGAGAAGTCCGGTGGCTCCGGTGACGATCAGCACGGGACCCCTTCAAATGACAAAGCAATGAAGTATAAGGGGCGCCGCGCAGCCGGTGATTTTCGGCCCAAGCGCCTGGAGATCATTCGTGTCACGGTCTGCTATTCGTGTTGCCATCGTCGGCGTCGGCAATTGCGCCGCTTCCTTCGTCCAGGGCCTCCACTACTACAAGGACGCCAAGTCGGGTGAATCCATTCCGGGCCTGATGAACGTCGAAGTCGGCCCCTATCATATCCGCGACATCGAGATCGTGGCGGCTTTCGACATCGACAGCCGCAAGGTCGGCCAGGATGTCGCCGAGGCCATCGTCGCCAAGCCGAACAACACGATCCAGTTCGCCCGCGTCCCCGAGACCGGCGTGACCGTGCAGCGCGGCCCGACGCTGGACGGCATCGGCAAACACCTCGTCGGCGTCGTGACCGAATCGAAATCCGAGCCGGTCGATGTCGCCGCCGCCCTCAAGGCCGCGAAGGCCGAGGTGATCATCTCCTACCTGCCGGTCGGCTCGCAGAAGGCGAGCGAGTACTACGCCGAGCAGGCACTGGCGGCGGGCTGCGGCTTCATCAACTGCGTGCCGGTGTTCATCGCCTCGAACCCGGACTGGGCCAAGCGCTTCACCGACAAGGGCCTGCCGATCGTCGGCGACGACATCAAGAGCCAGGTCGGCGCGACCATCGTCCACCGCGTGCTCGCCCGCCTCTACGAGGAGCGCGGCGTCAAGATCGACCGCACCTACCAGCTCAATTTCGGCGGCAATACCGACTTCCTCAACATGCTGGAGCGCGAGCGCCTGACGTCCAAGAAGAAGTCGAAGACGCAGGCCGTTTCCAGCCAGATCGACGTGCCGCTGGCCGCCGACAACATCCATATCGGCCCGAGCGACTTCGTGCCGTTCCTCGACGACCGCAAGATGGCCTATATCCGCCTCGAGGGCACCGGTTTCGGCGGCGTGCCGCTGAACATGGAGCTGAAGCTCGAGGTCTGGGATTCGCCGAATTCCGCCGGCGTCGTCATCGACGCGGTGCGCTGCGCCCGGATCGCCCTCGACCGCAAGATCGGCGGTCCGATCGGCGGCCCGTCCAGCTATTTCATGAAGTCGCCGCCGAAGCAGTTCACCGACAAGGAAGCGCGCACGCGCACGCTGTCCTTCATCGAAGGCACCGACTGAGCGGCGCTGTCGCCGCTCCCCCGCTCCAAGGACTGGACGGTTTCGCCCCATGATCATCGCCCGCCGGATCGCCAAGGCGCATGACGGGCGACCGGTGGTCAGGGGTGTCGATCTGGCGCTCAGGCGCGGCGAGGTCGTCGGCCTGCTCGGACCGAACGGCGCGGGTAAGACCACCACGTTCTCGATGATCGCCGGCATCCAGGTGCCGGACAGCGGCGTCGTCATGCTGGACGACGCCAACATCACGCGGCTGCCGCTGTTCATGCGGGCGCGGATGGGGCTCGGCTACCTGCCGCAGGAGCCCTCGATCTTCCGGGGCTCGTCGGTCGAGGACAACATCCTCATCACGCTGGAATCGATCGTCGAAGGGCGGGCGGCGCGAAAAGGCCGGCTGGACGAACTGATCGGCGAGTTCGGCCTCGACCATGTCCGGCACGCCAAGGCGGGCGGTCTGTCCGGCGGCGAGCGGCGGCGGCTCGAAATTGCCCGCACGCTGGCGAGCGAGCCTTCCTTCATCCTGCTCGACGAGCCCTTCGCCGGCGTCGATCCCATCGCGGTGACGGAAGTGCGCCTGCTGGTGCGCAAGCTCGCGGGCCGGGGCATCGGCGTCCTGATCACCGACCACAACGTGCGCGAGACGCTCAGCCTCGTCGACCGCGCCTATATCCTCGCCGACGGGCTGATCCTCGCCTCCGGCGCGGTCGAGCGGATCGTCGCCGACCCGCGGGTGCGCGCGGCCTATCTCGGCGTCGATTTCGAGCTCTGAGCCGCTGTTGCCGCCGCGCAACAGGGCGCCTGCAACAGGCATAAGCCGCCAGACCGCCACAATCCGGCAACCTCCGCGCCTTCGCGGCGACACCGTCCGTTAATCATGCTCGTTCATGATCTCGGCAGTAACCGAAAGGCCGCAACCATGCAGCTCTTCGACGGAGTTGGCCTCGCTATCGCCCTTGCCTGCGGACTGCTCGCCGTCCGCGTGATGGCCGGCGTCTGACGCCTAGACGACGCCTAGACGACGCCCAGCCGCCACAGACCGGCAACCACGGCCAGCGCGAAGATCGCGGCCACGGCATCGTCCAGCATGATGCCGAGGCCATGGTCGACCTGACGGTCGATCAGGCCGATCGGCCAGGGCTTGGCGATATCGAACAGCCGGAACGCCAGAAAACCCGCCAGAACAGCCCATCCGCCAGCGGGCGCGAAGGCGATGACAGCCGCCATGGCCCAGGTCTCGTCGAAGACGATGGCGGGGTGGTCGTGAACGCCGGCATTGGCGGCAGCCGTCCGGCAGGCCCAGACGCCGATCAGGAAGGTTGCGGCCAGGATGAGCCCCGAGACGATGGCGGGCAGCGTCGCAAGCAGCAGGCCCACGGGAATGCCGACCAGCGTGCCGACCGTTCCCGGGCCGTAGGGGAACAGCCCGGCGCCGCCGACGATCGCCAGCATGTGAGCGGGATGGGCCGCCACGAAGGCGATATCGACCGGCGCCAGCGCGCCGCCGCCCTCGTCCTGCGCTGTCGTCATTCGGCGATCCCCTCCGCCGGTGCATCGCCATAGAGGCGATAGCGCTTGCTGATCGTGCCGCCGGCATTCTCGATGATCCGGCTCATGCGGACATTGTCGTCGAGAATCCAGCCCATCTCAATCTCGCCATCCACGGGGTTGGCGCTGATCAGGTTGGCGATGGCGACGATCGGCAGGCTCGCGCCCAGCAGCGTGTCGCGCAGGTCGGCGTGCACGCCGAGCAGCGTGACGCGGCCGGTGCGGTAGGTGTGGGTCATCAGCCGCCAGATCAGCCGCACCCAGTTGAACGGCAGCAGCCGGCCGCCGAAGCCGCGAATGAGCTCGTAGGCATTGGGCAGCGCGAAGGCGAAGGCGACTGGCTTGCCGTCCATTTCGAGGATGATGCCGTAGCTCGCCTTCATCACCGGACGGGCGATCTGGAGCAGGGTGGCGAGTTCCGCGGTCGCCAGCGGAATGAAGCCCCAATTGTCCTTCCAGGACGCATTGAAGAGCTCGGTCATGATCGCGGCCTCGGCACCGAGCTTCCAGAGGTTCAGCTGGCGGACGGTCACGCGGCTCTGCTGCGACAGGCGGGCGACGCGCGCGCCGGTCCAGCGCTGGGCCACGGTCGACGAGATCGAATAGGCCAGAAGGTCCTTGACCGGGGCGAGCCCCGCCTGCTCCACCAGCGCGCCGAGATAGGGCGGGTGCCAGGGCATCAGCACCATGTCGCCGTGCTGCTGGCCCTCGATCTGGACGCCGGCCTCCTCGTTGATCGAATAGGTGAAGGGCCCCTCGAGGCGGTGGCGGCCGCGCTCCGCGTGCCAGCGGCGGGCGGTGGCGATAAGGGCGGCGACCACCTGCGGATCATCGACGGCGTCGAGGCAGCCGAAATGCCCGGTTCCCGCGCGTTCCGGCGGGGTCAGCCGGTCGAACTGCGCGGAGATGCGGCCGAGCGGGCGGCCATTGCCGTCCTCGGCGATGAACAGGGCGACCTCGCCATGGGTGGCGAACGGCGCCCATTTCGGATGAAGCAGCAGCTTGCGTTCGAGATCGACGGGCGGCTGATAACCCGCCATCCCGGAATAGAGCTCTCGCGGTATGCGGATGAAGCGGCTAAGGTCGCGGGGTGACTTTGCTTCGACGATCTGCAAGCGGCTGTATCCCCGATCGGCGCCTGGGCGATCCGCCAATCGGCCCGCGCGACGGGCTCGGTCTCTACACGCTTATGCCGCGCCGCGCCAGCATGGAGCCGGCTGCGTGAGCGCCTATGCCGTGCTTGTCCGGCGCCTGCGCTCGCGCCTCGACCTGACGGGCCGCTCGCGCCCGTTCCCGCGCCAGCAGGGCAACCGCATCAAGCGCGAAGTGGTCGTTCAGGTGGCGCTCGTCCTGCTGCTGATCGAGAGCATCTTCGTCGCCGAGCAGCTCATTTCCGGCCTGCTGGAGGAGGTGCTGAAGATTCGTGCCTCGCTCGGCAGCACGCTGGTCCTGATGACCGCCATGCTGCCGCAGGTGTTCGAGCTGGCGCTGCCGACCGCCATCCTCATCGCGGTCTACCGGGTGTCGCTCAGCCTGCGCGAGGACCGCGAATTCCTCATGCTGTCGAGCCTTGGGATCCCGCCGCACGGGCTCATCCGGCTCGTCATCCGGATCGGCATCGTCGCCCAGATCACCGCCATCGCGGTCGGCGGCTTCATCGACCCCCTGTCGCGCTACGGCTTCCGGCTGGTGATGTTCGCGGCGCAGTACAATGCCCTGATGGGTGGCACGATCACCGCGAGCCGCCTGATCGAGACGCGCATCGGCACCGTCGCGGTCACGCCCCGCCCGGACGGCGAGCCGCGCCCGCGCCTGTTCGTCCGCCAGACCAATCCGGACGGCACCGAGCGCGTCGTCGTCGCCAACGGCTCGCGCCTGACCGGACCGGATGTCAGCGGCCGCGTCGCCCTGCATCTCTACGATTTCGTCATCGACGACTTCGCCGCGCCCAATCCCGATTCGCCGCGCCCGCGGATCGCGCCCGTCTCGTCGCTGCGCGGCATCTCCACCCAGCAGAGCATGATCATCGACGACGTGGTTCCCTTCGATCCGCGCGGCCGCAACACCGCCGAGCTGACGCTTCCCGAACTGATCTCGACCGCCGGCAGCGATCCCGCCCACAGGCTGGAACTCGGCAAGCGTCTCGGCCGCAGCTTCCTCTGCCTGCTCGCGCCGCTCATCGCGCTGCTCGCCCTGTCCATCACCAGCCGGGGCAACCAGGCCTTCGTCCTGCCGCTCGCCTGCGCCGGACTGATGGCGACGGAGATTCTCGGCACCACCGCCCTCTCCCGGATCCTCGCCGTGGGCCCATGGGGGATGATGGCGATCATCCTCGCCGGTGCGATGGCGATCGGCGCGTTTCTGGTGACGGTGATCGCGATCCGGTCCTCGGCCGTCGCGCGGCCGGCTCTGGGCCGGTCATGACCGCCTTCGACACCGCGCGGCCGCAGCGGCTGGCGAGGCGCTTCGCGCTCGTGCCGTTCGGCACCTATACGCGCACGCTGGTGCTCGCCCATGCCCGGCACATCGGCACCGTCACCGCCGCGCTGCTGATCGTCGCGATGACGCTCGACCTTGCCCCGCGCGCGGAGTGGATCGCCTCGCAGGCGCCGAGCCGCGGCGCACCGGCGCTGGTGCTGCATTTCCTCTGGTACCTGGCGCTGCGCATGGCCGACCTGATCGGCAACCTGCTGCCGCTCGCCTGTTTCATGGGCCTGTTCTGGTCCGAGATCACCCTCACCCAGTCGCGCGAGCGCGTCGTCATCTGGAACGGCGGCCGCTCGCCGCTGCAGACGCTCATACCGCTCGCCATTCTCGGGGCCGCCTTCGGGACGCTGCAGGTCACGGCACTGTCGGTGCTGCGCCCCGGCGCCGTGGCGATCCAGATCGAGCAGAATCTCGGCGAATATGGCCGGCGCTTCGACCGCCGCCTGCACCCGCAAACGCGGCACTGGATCACCCTGCCCAACCACCTCATTCAGGCGCGGATCGACTACCGCGCCAGCCGGCTGATCGATGTCCAGGTCTTCGAGTTCTCCGATACCGGCAGGCTCAACGGGCGCATCGAGGCCGCCTCCGCCGAGCCGACCTCGACGCATGGTCGCTGGCGCTTCCATTCGGGCAGCCGCTGGGACGCGCCCGATGCAGGTCCCGCCAGCCAGCCGACCGATACGGGGGCCACCCGGCGCTTCGATGTCGAGGAGGACGACCTGCCGGTCGATCCGCTCTGGCTCGCCAGTTTCGGCATCGACGCGCGCTATCTGACCAACGGCGTTCTCGCCTCTCTCACGACGCGTGCGGACATACCGGACGCCTCGGGATACCGGACCTGGCGGCAGGCGCGCATCGCGCAGTTCTTCCTGCCCTTCGGCATGCTGCTGCTCGCATCCTGCCTCGCGACGGCGCTGATCGCCCAGCGGACCGCCTTCAAGCCGATGATCCTGATCGGCCTCGCCGGCTATTTCCTCTATGTCTCCAACAATGTCGTCGTCTGGATCGGCGAATACGGGCAGCTGCCCCCGATCTTCGCCGCCTGGTCGATGCCGCTCGCCATGGTCGCATCGGGGCTCGCCCTGATGACATGGCTCGAACGGCGCGGCCGGGCCTCATGAGCCAAGCCCGCGCGAGAATTTCCGCATGATCCCGCTCGTCCTGCACCAGACCTGGGAGACGACCGCGCCACCGGCGCCACTCGACCGTTTTCGCGCGACATTCGCTGCCAACAGCCCGGGGCTCGACATGCGGCTCCACGACGCCGCGACGCGCCGTCGCCTCGTGCGGCAATACCGGCCGGATTTCGCCGATTGCTTCGACGCCATCGCGCTGCCCGTCGTCGCCGCGGACGTGTTCCGGCTCCTGATCGTCTACGAGGAGGGCGGCTTCTACGCCGATCTCGACGTCGAGTGCTATCGGCCGATCGATGTCTTCGCTGCCACCGACAAGGCAGTGTTTCCGCTCGAGGCGCATCTGACGCGCCAGCGTCAGGGCGAACTGCGCTACGATCAGCCCATCCAGATCGGCAATTTCATGTTCGGCGCGCCGCCGAGGCACCCGTTCATCGGCGCGCTTCTCGACCGCTTCATGGACCGGCTGCGGCAGTGCCCGGTCACGCGGCGCGATCAGGTCGAGGATGCGACGGGTCCACGCGAGATCACGCGCTTCTTCTATGCGGCGAGACCCAGGGACGTCGCCGTCCTGCACCAGATTTTCTGGGGACCACCGGACATCTACGCGGATTTGCCGATCCTGCGCTCCAGGATCCACTGCAGGCACCGCAACCTCGGCACCTGGAAGGCTGGCGACGCGCGCCCGTCTCTCCGGCGGAAGCTGATCGAGCGCAACAAGCCGCCCAATCCCTTCCCGGCCGGGCTCTGGCACGATTTCGGCTGGTGAAGCCAGCCTTGATGCCGGTCACATGTCCAGGCGGATCCGCTCGCGCACCGCTTCGCCGGAGGCCAGGTCGAAGCCATGGATATCGACGTAGTGGACCTTGGGGATGAAGCGCCCGCGCTCGGCCATGGCATAGGCATAGACGATGCGGACGTTGCGCTGGCCGATCTTCATCACGGCCCGCGGCTTGCCGTCTTCGCCGATCTCGACGACGGCATCGCGGTCGCGATAGCTCGCAAGGCGTGCCGAGTAGCGGCCATCGGCAACGCGCTGCGTGCTGACGCCGAAGGCGAAGACCCGCTCGAAGAAGGACAGCGGCCGCCGCGCGCCGTCGGCGTCGTTGTAGCGGCGCCAGTACACCTCGACCGGATTGCGCGGATCGAGCCGGCCGTCCGGCCCCTGTTTCGCGAGATAGACGAGGACGTTCTTGTCGATGGCCTGCTGGATATAGACCAGCAGGCCCGGATCGGTCGGCACGGGCAGATCGGCACGCGCCACCGGCAGGCTGCGCGAGACGCTGATCTCGGAGCGCCGGACGGAAATCGGCGGCAGGCTGTCCTGCGCAAGGGCGGGCGCGGCGACCGCCCCGCCCAGTGCCGAAAGGATGAGGCTGCGGCGGCCGATTCCGGTCATGCTCGCAAATTCTCCGTTCATGCCCCCGGAGGCCGGGCAGCCGTGCCGGCGCCCGGACCGCGCCCCGTGGCGCCACAAGGCCCCTAGATAGGACGGAAGGAACGGTTTAGGAAGGCGTCCGGCCCGGGTCGGGCGCGGCACTGGACAACCGTGCCCAAGCGTGCGACGCAACCGTAACGGTTCACAAAGGTCCAAGAATGACTGAATCTGCTGCCGCGTTCGAGGGTGACCAGTTGACGCGCGACCTCATCGAGGTGATCGCGAAGGAAGGCATGGTCGATATGGCCGGGGTCGGCCCGGACACCACTCTCGCCTCGCTCAACATCGCCAGCGTCGACTACATGATGATCCTCGCCGCCATCGAGGAGAAGTTCTCGGTCTACATCCCCATGGACGAGAGTCTGGCGGAGGTGAAGGATGTCGGCGGCCTGCTGGGCGTGCTGAAGCAGCGCATTCTTGCGGAAAAGAAGGCCTGACGTGTCGCCTCGTGAGGTCGTGGTCACCGGCATTGGTGCGGTGACGGTTGCTGGTCTGGGCGTGGACGCACTCTGGAAGGCGGCCTCGGGCGGCGTTTCCGGCGCCAACCCGATGGTGCTGCCGCGCGACCTCGGCAATGTGATCAAACATGCCGCACAGGCGCCGGACGTCGATATCGCCGACTATCTGCCGGACACCAAGCCGGCCTATTTCGACCGCGTCACCGCGCTCGCGCTGGTCGCCGCCATGGAAGCGGTCAAGGATGCCGGCCTCGCCGATGCCGGCCCGCTCGGCAAGCGCACCGCCGTCGTGGTCGGCACCGGCATCGGCAGCCTCGGGACCATCGAGGAAGCCGCATACAACCTGATCCAGGGCCGGCGCCCCGATCCCTTGAGCGTGCCGCGCGCGATGACCAGCGCCGCCGCCTCGCATATCGGCATGGCCTATGGCTGCACCGGCCCGAGCTTCGTCATTTCGAGCGCCTGCGCCTCCTCGGCCCAGGCGCTGGGCATCGCCTTCCAGATGCTGCGCGCCGGCATGTGCGACCGCGCCATCGTCACCGGGGCCGAGGCGATCATCACCACCGGCGGCATGAAGGGCTGGGAGGCGATGCGCGTGCTCAGCCCCGACCTGTGCCGCCCCTTCTCGAAGGGCCGCAACGGCCTGCTGCTCGGCGAGGGCAGCGCGGTGCTGGTGCTGGAGACGGCGGAGCTGGCGCGCGCCCGCGGCGCGCGCGTGCGGGCGAAGCTGCTCGGCTACGGCACCACCAGCGATGCCAAGGACATGCTGCGCCCGGACGTCGACGGCGCGTCCGAAGCCATGGCGCTGGCGCTCGAGGATGCCGGCATCGCGGCCGGCGACATCGACTACGTGAATGCCCATGGCACCGCGACGCTGCTCAACGACGCCACCGAGAGCGAGGCGCTCGGCCGGATCTTCGGCAACCGCCTCGGTTCGGTGCCGGTGACCTCGACCAAGCCGATCCACGGCCACACGCTCGGCGCCGCCGGCGCGATCGAGGCGATCGTCACGATCCGCGCGATGGAGGAGGGTCGCGTGCCGCCGACCATCAACTTCCTCGCGCCGGACCCGAACTGCCCGGTGGACTGCGTGCCGAACGAGGGACGCTCCCAGTCCATCGGGCTGGCGATGAGCAATTCCTTCGCCTTCGGCGGCATCAACGCCGCGCTGGTGTTCGGACGCGCCGCTTGAGCCTGGTCGGGCAATCGGCCTCGGCGTCCCTGACCGTCACCGTCACGGCCGAAGCGCTCGCCGCATTCGCGGGGGGCATCGGCGCTTCCGGATCGGGCAAGCGCCGGCCGACCACCTTTCCCATCGCCTGGTTGACGCAGCCGGCCGTCGTCGACGCCGTGCGGCAGATGGCGACCGACCGGCCATCCTCGCTGCCGGTCCACGAATTGCAGACCATCGAGACGCTGGCGGAGGCGCCGCTGGACCGGCCGCTGGTGCTGACCGCGACCGCGACCCGCACGGATGCCGACCGGATCACTCTTCAGGCGGTTCTGGCCGAGGCCGGTGGCACGTCGCTCGCACGTCTCCACGCCATCCTCAGGCTGGTGCCATGAGCGAAGCGGGAAAACCGACCAGCGGCGAAGCGGGAAAACCGACCAGCGGCGAAGCGGAGAAGCAGACGACTGGCGAGACGCTGGCCCTCGGCCACGCCTTTCCGGACCATCGCTGCGGCGTGGTCGGTGCGGCGCGCGTCTCGGCCTATGCAACCTCCTCCGGCGACGACAATCCGATCCATACCGACGAGGCAACGGCGCGAAGCATCGGCCTCGATGGCACGATCATCCAGGGCATGCTGCTGATGGCGCTCGCCGACGAGGCGCTGGCCGCATGGCGTCCGGATTCCGTCTGCCGGCGGCTGACGGCCCGCTTCGCGCGGCCGGCGCCGACCGGCAGCGAGGTCGTGATCGGCGGCCGGGTGGTGAAGACCGAGGCAGTCGCTGGCGCGGAACTCGCCACGCTCAGGATCATGGTCAGGGACGGCAAGGGCGCCGTCCTCGCCATGGCCGAGGCCGTGATCGAGAACTGATCGGGGAAACCGCCGGTCAGGCGGTGCGTGCTTCGACCGTCAGATCGCTGAGGATGCCGAGGAAGCGCTCGATATCCGCGTCGGTATGGGCGGCCGACACGGAGAAGCGCAGCAGCACCTCGCCGCCCGGGGTCGCCGGCGGCACCAGCAGGTTGACGTAGATGCCGCGCTCCAGCAGGCCGCGCCAGAAGCCGATGCCCTGCACCAGGCCGCGCATCTTGATGGCGCCGACCGGGCCGGGCTCGGCGCACAGCGAGTAGCCGAGGCCCTTCACGCCGGCGCAGAACTTCTCGGCCTTGCGCCAGAGGTCGGCACGCAGTTCCGGCTCGCTGCCGATAATGCCGATGGCCGTGCGCGCCGAGGCGACCACGGCCGGCGGCAGGGAGGCCGTGTAGAGATAGGCGCGCGCCATGAACCGCAGCGCCTTCAGCGCGGGGTGCGAGGTGACGCAATAGCCGCCGATGACGCCGACAGCTTTGGAGAAGGTGCCGACGACGGCATCGACCAGATGCTCGGCGCCCTGCAACTCGGTCACGCCGCGGCCGTGCTTGCCATAGAGGCCGAGGCCGTGAGCCTCGTCGACCACCACCAGCGCGCCGCGCGCCTTGGCGACTTCGGCGAGATCCTTGACCGCGCCGAGATCGCCCCAGACCGAATAGAGGCCCTCGAGGACGACAACGATGCGCGAGGCCGGAACCGTCGCCTCGTCCAGCATGCGGCCGAGATCTTCCGGGTCGTTGTGGCGGAACGGCTTGAAGGTCGCGCCGCTGGCGCGGCAGGCATCGATGATGCTGGCGTGGCAGAAGGCATCGTAGAGGATCAGGTCGCCCTCGGCCGCGAGGCCGCAGATGGCGCCCATATTGGCCATGAAGCCGGTGGAGAAGATCACGGCGTCCGGGCGGCCGTAGAACTCGGCGATCTCGCGCTCGAGCTGCGCATGGCCGATCTGGTTGCCGCTGGCGACGCGCGAGGCGGTCGAGCCGGTGCCCCACTGGCGCAGGGCGGTTTCGGCGGAGGCGATGCAGCGGGGGTCGAAGTTCAGGCCGAGATAGGAGTTCGTGCCGAACATCGTGGTCCGGCGGCCCTCGATCACGGCGCTGACGGGGCTGTCGAACTGGTCGACCTGAACGCGCAGCGGATGGCTGCCCTCGCCGACGGAGCGATTGATGATGTCGCCCAGCGTCGCCACGCGGCGCAGGATTCCGGAAAGCTGAGCAGTGGCGGCGACGGTGGGCGCTCCGCTGTCGGGATGCGCGTTACTATCGGACATGAAACAGCTTCGCCTTCGTTCGTCACCGAACCGTCAAATGACGGATTCAGTCGCTATAAGTTGCTTGTCGGGAACGAGCAAGCCTCGGGCCAATTCGCACACGACCAACACGATCCGCCCGAAAATTCCGGGGCGGCGCCAAAATATTCAACGAGGTCAATGGCCTGTTCCGAATCCCGCCTTCGGCGACAGCCCTGCCCATCACGTTCCTTAACAGATCATCTCTTAAGACCGAAATAAAGTGACATGCCCCATCGGAAGATCGGGCCGGGCACGAGGTTGCGCGCCGCCACGAGGACGCGCTGCGGCGCCGGGCCGACCACCCGGCGCGCTCCGGAGCGGCTTCCCTCGACGAGCCCGGCGACGAGCCCGGCGACGGCGCTGGGCGGCGCGCCGGCCTTCTCGTCCTTCTCGTACATGGCGATGACGCGGGCAAAGTCGGCGGCATAGGGCGAGGCGGGGTCGGTCGCCGCCGTGGCGCGCACCCGGTTCTCGACCACCGGCGTCGCGGTATCGCCCGGCGCGACCAGCGTCACGGCGATGCCAAAGCCGGCCACCTCTTGCCGCAGGGCCTCGGTCAGGCCCTCGACGGCGAACTTCGTCGCCGAATAGATGCCCTGGAACGGCATGCCGATGCGGCCGGCGAGCGAGCCGACATTGACGACGAGGCCGGCACGGCGCTCGCGCATGCCGGGCAGCACGGCCTTCGCGACGCGCATCGGGCCGAGCACATTGGTCTCGAAGCTGCGGCGCGCCTCGGCGATGGAGGTGTCCTCCACCGCGCCGGAGACGACGAGGCCGGCATTGTTGACGAGTACGTCGATGCGTCCGGCCTCCGCGAGGACCATGGTCACCGCGGCGAGAACGGAGGCGTCGTCCATGACGTCCATGGCGACGAGCCGCCAGGGCGCGGTGTGAGCCTCCGGCCGGCGGCTGGTGCCGTAGACGCTGTGCCCGCGCGCGTGAAGGAGATCGGCGATGGCCCTGCCGATGCCGGACGAGGCCCCCGTCACCAGGACGACTTTTCCGCTCATGAAGACCCTCGTCGCGCGATTGGACGGCGGTTGTTTAGCCTGCCCGGACGCGCCGCGCATCAGGCGCGACGACGGATTCCCGCCGCGACGCCGTCAGGGGCGGACGAGCAGCGCGGCGCCGTAGAGGCCGAGCGCGAAGACGGTGTGGCCGAGAATGTTCAGCGCCCGGATCTGCATGGCGTTCGGGCGCTTCACCGCCGCGATGCCGGCCCCCATGCCGGGCTGGAGGATGAACCAGCCGCAGCCGATGGTGACATAGCCGACGATCAGCGCCGGGATGAAGGTCGGCGCATGCGCCCAGCCGAGCCCCCAGATGGCGAGCAGGGCCGCGGCGAAGATGATGCCGACGGCGTAGTGGAACACCCAGCCGATGGCGAGTTCGCTCGTGACCGGCGCGGCCTTGCCGATATCCGCGTGGACGAAGGTGCCCTGCGGCAGATGGCCGACCCAGCGGCCGACCATCGCCCAGTTCGGCGGCGCGATGCCGAAGGCGCGCTGGAGAAACAGCGCCCAGATGTCGAGGAGCGCGGTCGCGGCAACGCCCAGCACCACCGACCGCCACAGAAATTCGCCCATGCGCCCCTCCCCGGCCGCCATTCGCGGACCGCTTCGGGCGGCAGTCTGGACGATCGGATCGGCCGCGGAAAGGCGCGCGGCGCGTGCGAATGGCTGGATTGCGGGGCGATCAGCAGGCGATCCTGTCGCGCCCGAGGAGCCGCAGCGCCGCATTCCGCCCGCCGCGCAGCAGCGGATAGAGCAGGCGCGACAGGCGCCGATGACGAAACACCGCCGCGTTGAGCCTGTTGAAGGCGTCGCTGCGGGTCGACAGCAGGGCGAGACGGTTCAGCACATCGCCGCCGAACCAGATGTGGCCAGCGAGGCGCAGGATCATGCCCTCGTTGATGTCCCTGCCCTCGGCCGCATGTTGCCGGACGAGGTCGGGGCGCGTGCGGGCATCGATCAGCGCGACCGGGCCTGCCGCCTCGGTGAGGCGCGCATGGGCGACATAGCGCGTGCAGAAGGGACACTCGCCGTCATAGAGCAGGTAATTGCCGGGCGGAACGTCATCGGCCATGGCCGATGGATAGCACGGGCAGCCATGCCACCCACTCCGTCTGAAACACCCTAGGCCAGATGGCGCTTCATCTCCGGCCGCGCCTTCAGTTCAGCGCCCTGCCGCCCGACGATCTTGGCGATGCGCTCCGGCACGAAGCCGAGATCGACGAAGGCCGGCGCGGTGTTCGCGACCTCGTGGTACTCGGCGATCAGCCCGCCCTTCAGGCGCATGATGGCGACGCCCTCGAACATGGCGCGGCCGCCCTTCGCCTCCGGCAGTTTCGACCGGTAGGAGAAGGTGTAGCGGACATAGAGGATGCGGCCGTCGGTGACCGGCTCGTGCATGTCCCAGCGGAAATCCTCGGCGGTCCGGTAGAACCAGTCGTCAATCAGCTCGGCGATCCGGGCGCGGCCCTCGAAAGCGCCGTAGAAGATGTCGTGATAGACGCCGTCCTCGGCGAACAGGCTCGCCAGCGTCTTGCCGTCGCGGCGCGCCACCGCGTCGCAGAAGGTCTTGAGGACCGCCGATACGTCCATTCAGCGCAGGCCCGCATTGATCTTCGCCAGCGCCGCCGAGCCCGGCACGATGTCCCGGTCGGCGAGCGCGTTGAGCGGCTTCTTCGCCGTGCCGAGCCGCGCATGCATGTCGCTCGGCTCGTCGTCGATGAAGATCAGGCCGGTCGCGATCTCGCCGCTCCGGCCGAGCCGGTAGATGTGATCCATGGCCGCGCCGCGATCATGGACGTCGTAGTCGGCGGAGAGCTTGCGCAGGCGGATGGTCGAGCCATCGTGCAGGCGCACGTCCTGCGCGGCGCCTTCCGGGTAGTCGACGCCGATGGGCGCCTGCGAGGTGATGAAGTCGAGCGTGTTCAGCTCGGCATTGTGGGCGCGCACATAGTCGAAGCTCTTGGTCGAGCCCTGGTGGTTGTTGAAGGCGATGCAGGGCGAGATGACGTCGATGAAGGCCGCGCCCTGATGTTCGAGGCCGGCCTTGATCAGCGGCACAAGCTGGTCCTTGTCGCCCGAGAACGAGCGGGCGACGAAGGTCGCGCCGAGCTGCATCGCGATGGACACGAGGTCGATGGGCGAATCCGGGTTGTCGATGCCCTTCTTGCTCTTGGAGCCCTTGTCGGAGGTCGCCGAAAACTGGCCCTTGGTCAGGCCGTAAACGCCATTGTTCTCGACGATGTAGAGCATGTTCACCGCGCGCCGGATGGCATGGGCGAACTGGCCGAAGCCGATGGAGGCGCTGTCGCCGTCGCCGGACACGCCGAGATAGATCAGCTCGCGGTTGGCGAGGTTCGCACCGGTCAGCACCGAGGGCATGCGGCCATGGACCGAGTTGAAGCCGTGGCTCTGGCCGAGGAAATAGGTCGGCGTCTTGGACGAGCAGCCGATGCCGGACAGCTTGGCGATGCGGTGCGGCGGCAGCGACAGCTCGAAACAGGCCCGCATGATGGCGGACGAGATCGAGTCGTGGCCGCAGCCGGCGCAGAGCGTCGAGATCGAGCCCTCGTAGTCGCGGTGCGAGAAGCCGAGCTCGTTGATCTCGATGTCGGGGTGGCGGAACTTCGGCTTGGCAAGATAGGTCACGAGAGAACCTCGCGCTGCTGGGGCGGACGGATGCTGGTCGCCTTCTCGGCGATGGCCTTGGCGATGAAGCGGGCGGTGATCGGCGTGCCGTCGAAATGCAGCACCGGCACCAGCTGGGCCGGGTCGATGCCGCATTCGACCATGAGCAGCGTCCGCATCTGCGCGTCGCGGTTCTGCTCGACGACGAAGACGAGGTCGTGGCCGGCGATGAAGTCGGTCACTTCCGGGCCGAAGGGGAAGCCGCGGACGCGCAGCGCGTCGACATGGACACCGCGCGCCGAGAGAATCTGCAGCGCCTCGTCCATGGACGGTCCGGTCGAGCCGTAGTGGATGACGCCGAGCCGCGTCGGCTTGGCGGCCCTGGCGAGGATCGCCGGCGGCACGAGCGTCTTCGCCGTGTCGAACTTGCGCAGCAGCCGCTCCATGTTGTCGACGTAAGGCGCGCCCTCCTCGGTGTAGCGGGCATAGCGGTCGCGCGTGGAGCCGCGCGTGAAGAAGGAGCCGCGCGTCGGGTGGGTGCCGGGATAAGTGCGGAACGGGATGCCGTCGCCGTCGACATCGAGGTAGCGGCCGAAATCGCGGCCGGATTCCAGTTCCTCGTAGGTCATCACCTTGCCGCGGTCGAGCGCGCGGGCATCGTCCCATTGGAAGGGCGGGCAGAGGTGCTGGTTCATGCCGATGTCGAGATCGAGCATGACGAAGATCGGCGTCTGCAACCGGTCGGCGAGGTCGAAGGACAGCGCGCCGAACTCGAAGGCCTCGCCGGGATCGCGCGGGAACAGCAGGACGTGCTTGGTGTCGCCGTGCGCTGCATAGGCTGCGATCAGCAGGTCCGATTGCTGCGTGCGCGTCGGCATGCCCGTGGAAGGCCCGCCGCGCTGGACGTCGAAGAGCACCGCCGGGATCTCCGCGAAATAGGCGAGACCAAGAAACTCCTGCATCAGCGAGATGCCGGGGCCGGACGTGGCCGTGAAGGCGCGGGCGCCGTTCCAGGCGGCGCCGACCACCATGCCGATGGAGGCGAGTTCGTCCTCGGCCTGCACGATGGCGTAGCGCTTCTCGGCCGTTTCGGGATCGACGCGCAGGCGCTTGCAGTAGGTCTCGAAGGCCTCGGCGAGCGAGGTCGACGGCGTGATCGGATACCAGGCGCAGACGGTGGCCCCGCCATAGACCGCGCCGAGCCCGGCCGCCGCATTGCCCTCGACGAAGATGCGGTCGCCGATCTTGTCGGCGCGCCTGACGCGCAGCCCGATCGGGCAGGCGAAATGGTCGCGGGCATAGTCGTAGCCGATATGCAGCGCCTTGAGGTTCGGCGCGATCAGCTTGTCCTTGCCCTTGAACTGCTCGCCGATCAGCTTCTCGACCTCCTCGATGGCGATGTCGAGCAGGGCGGCGAGCGCGCCCACATAGATGATGTTCTTGAACAATTGCCGCTGGCGCGGATCGGTGTAGGTGCGGTTGACGATGTCGGTCAGCGGCATGCCGAGCACGACGATGTCGTCCCGGAACTTCGACGGCGGGATCGGCCGCGAGGAATCGTAGAACAGATAGCCGCCGGGATCGATGGAGGCGATGTCCTTGTCCCAGGTCTGCGGGTTCATCGCGACCATCATGTCGAGGCCGCCGCGCGCGCCGAGATGGCCGGCCTCGGTGACGCGCACCTCGTACCAGGTCGGCAATCCCTGGATGTTCGAGGGGAAGATGTTGCGCGGCGCGATGGGCACGCCCATCCGCATCACCGAGCGGGCGAACAGGAGGTTGGCGCTGGCGGAACCCGATCCGTTCACATTGGCGAAGCGGATCACGAAATCATTCACGCTCTCGATCGGCATGCATGCCCCGCATGTGTCATTTCGATCAGTGATTTCTGCATGTCCCAGGCACCCGTCGGACAGCGCTCGGCGCACAGCCCGCAATGCAGGCAGACATCCTCGTCCTTGGCCATGATCCGGCCGGTCTTGAGGCCGTTGCCGATATAGATGGCCTGCTCGAGGTTCTCCGCCGGCGCGCTCAGGCGCTGGCGCAGGTCCGCCTCATCGCCGTCCTCGGTGAAGGTGATGCAGTCCATCGGGCAGATGTCGACGCAGGCGTCGCACTCGATGCAGAGCTTGGCCTCGAACACGGTCTGGGCGTCGCAGTTCAGGCAGCGCTGCGCCTCGGCATAGCCGAGCTTCAGGTCGAAGCCGAGTTCGACCTCCTTGCGGATGTCCTTCAGCGCGACGTCGTTGGCGAGGGTCGGCACCTTGAACCGCTCGTCCACGGCAATGGCATTGTCGTAGGACCATTCGTGGATGCCCATCTTCTGGCTGATCAGGTTCATCAGCGGCGGCGGGCGGTCCGCGACATCGGCGCCGCGGCAGAAGGCGTCGATGGAGACGGCGGCGTCATGGCCGTGGGCGACGGCCCAGATGATGTTCTTCGGCCCGAAGGCGGCATCGCCGCCGAAGAAGACGTTGGAACGGCTGGACTGGAAGGTCTTCTCGTCGACCACCGGCATGCCCCACTTGTCGAAGGCGATGCCGGCATCGGCCTCGATCCAGGGGAAGGCGTTCTCCTGGCCGACCGCGACCAGCACGTCGTCGCAGGCGACGAACTCGTCGGCCTCGCCGGTCGGCACCAGCCTGCGGCGGCCCTTGTCGTCGTATTCGGCCCGGACCTTCTCGAAGGTCATGCCGGTGAGGCGGCCGTTCTCGTGCTCGAAGGTCTTCGGCACCATGAAGTTGAGGATCGGGATGCCCTCGTGCATCGCGTCCTCCTTCTCCCAGGGCGATGCCTTCATCTCGTCGAAGCCGGAGCGGACGATGACCTTCACCTCTTCGCCGCCGAGCCGGCGCGAGGAGCGGCAGCAGTCCATGGCGGTGTTGCCGCCGCCGAGCACGATGACGCGCCGGCCGATGGCCTCGACATGGCCGAAAGCGACCGACGAAAGCCAGTCGATGCCGATATGGATGTTGGCGGCGGCCTCCTTCCGGCCGGGCAGGTCGAGGTCGCGGCCGCGCGGCGCGCCGGTGCCGACGAAGACGGCATCGTAGCCCTCGTCCAGCAGCGCCTTCATGCTGTCGATGCGGCGGCTGGCGTGGAACACCGCCCCGGCCGAGAGCGCGAAGCCGACCTCCTCGTCGATGACGCTGTCGGGCAGGCGGAATTTCGGAATCTGCGAGCGCATGAAGCCGCCCGCCTTGGCCTCGCCGTCGAAGACCACGACGTCGTAGCCGAGCGGCGAGAGGTCGCGCGCGACGGTGAGCGATGCCGGTCCCGCGCCGATGCAGGCGATGCGCTTGCCGTTCTTCGTCTCCGGCGGCTTCGGCATGTAGGCCGCGACGCCGTTCTTGTAGTCGGCCGCCACCCGCTTGAGGCGGCAGATCGCGACCGGCTCCTCCTCCACGCGGCCGCGCCGGCAGGCCGGTTCGCAGGGGCGATCGCAGGTGCGCCCGAGGATCCCGGGGAAGACGTTGGACTTCCAGTTGATCAGGTAGGCGCCGGTGTAGTCGCCCGCGGCGATCCGTCGAATGTATTCGGGGACCGGAGTATGGGCCGGGCAGGCCCACTGGCAGTCGACGACCTTGTGGAAGTAATTCGGGTCGGAAATGTCTGTAGCCTGCACTCACGTCCTCCCGTGCCGAACATCCCGTCGGCGGGCGTCACGGTCGAACATGCGCGACAAGGACCTGTTGCGCGCATGCGCTGCAATTGCCAGTCGACAGGGCAAGCCGGCTCGCGCCGGACATCAACCCTTGAACAAGTCTGAACAGAAAATGGACATCATGTCGATGACCTGACTGGAATATTTCCGTGATGACGAAGCGGCCGCGCGGCTGGCGGCGCGACGCGGCGGACCTGCCCGGCGCGAGATTATTTTCGCTGCTCCGCACCATGGCGCGCGGGCCGGGACTCCGGCCCGGGCCATTTTCCGTGAAATGGCCGCCAATTCCCGTTCCCATAGGGAACGTTCCCGAATATTGCGCCGCAAAAGATGTTTGTATCAGACAGACACGCCAACATTGTGCGCAGCACAACGATTTCTCTGACTTCGTGAGTATCCGCATCTAGGACTAAATCGATTTTTGTCGTTTACTGACCCGAGCGCCCCAGCCGGCACCCACCTCCGACGCCAGCGCGGACGAGGTTTGCGAATTTCGCAGAAGAAGCGGCACGGCGTCATCGTGCGCGGCAAAACGGCCGCTCATGCCACGCGGGAGGATTTGGGAATGCCTAAGCATCATCTGACTCGTCGGCGCTTCATTGCGGCCTCGGCCCTGGCGTCGACGGCCTTGTCTGCCCCCTTCGTCCGCGGCGCCCATGCCGCCGGCAAACTGTCGATCGGCCTCTGGGACCACTGGGTGCCCGGCGCCAACAAGGCGTCCACCGATGTCGCGCAGGCCTGGGCCGCCAAGGAACGGGTCGAACTGACGATCGATTACATCCCCTCGCAGGGAAACAAGAACCTGCTGACGATCGCCGCCGAGGCTCAGGCGAAATCCGGCCACGACATGCTGGCGATGCCGACCTGGTGGCCCCACGCGCAGGCCGACCTGCTCGAGCCGTGCAATGACGTGATGACCCAGCTCATCGCCCAGAACGGCGCGGTGAACGGCACGGTGGAATATCTCAACAAGGCCGGCGACAAGTGGCTCGGCGTTCCCGCCACCATCGGCTCGCAGATCAAGGGCCCCTGCTCGCGCATCGACCTGATGAAGCAGCATGCCGGCATCGACGTGCAGGCGATGTATCCGGCCGGCGCCGCCCCCAAGGCGGATGGCTGGAACATGGAAGCCTATCTGAAGGCCGCGGAGGCCTGCAGCAAGGCCAATGTCGCCTTTGGCGTGGGCCTCGGCGAGACCACCGACTCGGTGGACACCGCCGGCGCCTTCTTCCAGTCCTTCGGTGCAGCCCTGGTGGATGCCAAGGGCGAACTGACGGTGAAGACCGACGCCGTTCGCCAGGCGCTGGACTACTGCGTCAAGGTCGCCAGGTTCTACCCGGCCGACGCGCCGGCCTGGGACGACGGCTCGAACAACCGCTGGCTCGTGTCCGGCCGTGGCGCGCTGATCATGAACCCGCCGAGCGCCTGGGCGGTCGCCAAGCGCGACGCGCCGCAGATCGCGGCCCAGTGCTGGACGCACGGCATGCCGATCGGCCCGCGCGGCCGCTACGCGCCGTTCCTGCCCTATTTCTGGAACATCTGGTCGTTCTCGACCAACAAGTCGGCCGCCAAGAGCCTGCTGGTCGCCATGTCGCAGCCGGATGCGGTGGCGAAGTTCGTGGCCGCCTCGGCGGGCTACGACATTCCCTCGTTCGAGAAGCTGACCACGCTTCCGACCTGGGCCGAGGAAGGGCCGCCGAAGGGCACGCTCTACCACTATCCCAACCCGCACAACCACCAGACGCTGTCGATCGCGGCCGCCCCGGCCCCGCCCAAGATCGCCCAGCAGATCTATACCCAGGCGACGCTCACCAAGATGATCGTCCGCCACCTCCGGGGCGAGCCCATGGAGCGGACGCTCGCCTGGGCCGAGAGCGAGGTCGAAGGCTTCCTGCGCGGCTGATCCGCGCCGGCATCCGATATCCGGCGAGGGGCGCGACAAGGCGCCCCTCCATCATCGCCCGGCGGCGCGCCCTCATGCGCCGCCGCGTCGAAACGTCAGCCGATCCACCGGGACGACCAGCATTCGAGGCGACGCAAACCGATGGCAGATGCAGTCCTGACGTCCAGTTCCCCCGTGCGGCGGGCCACCGCCAGGCCAGGCGCGATCCGACGCTTCTTCCAGCGCAAGTCGACCATCGCCTTCCTGATGGCGCTGCCGCTGATCCTGCTGATCTTCGGCCTCGTCATCTACCCGGCGTTCTACGCCATCTATCTGTCGATGCTGCGGAAATCGATGACCAGCATCGCCTGGATGCGCAATTGCTCGTGGCTTCCGGATGCGATCTGCACGCGCATCCCCTTCGGCAACATGCAGTTCCTGTTCACCCGCGAAACCTTCTGGATGGTCGTCTACCAGTCGTGCCTGTTCGCGATCACGGCGGTGATCTTCAAGGCGATCTTCGGCTTCATCATCGCCCACTTCGTCCACAACATCCCGGCGAAGGGCCAGCGCAAATGGCGCGGCATGCTGCTGATCCCGTGGGTCATCCCGCCGGCCATGTCGACGCTTGCCTGGCTCTGGCTGTTCGACCCCTCCTACAGCGCCTTCAACTACATTCTCTCCGGCATGGGCTTCGGCCGTATTCCCTGGACAGGCGATGCCAGCTGGGCGCGGTTCTCGGTCATCCTGGTCAACATCTGGGTCGGCGCGCCGTTCTTCATGATCATGTATCTGGCGGCGCTGAAATCGGTGCCCGACCAGCTCTACGAGGCGGCGGAGATCGACGGCGCCAACTGGTGGCAGCGCATCTGGTACGTGACGCTGCCGATGATGCGGAACATCATCGCCATCACCGCGCTGTTCTCGACCATCGTCACCTTCGCCAATTTCGACATTGTCCGCGTGCTGACGGCCGGCGGACCGCTCGACCAGACGCATCTGTTCGCGACCTGGGCGTTCCGGCTCGGCATCGAGGGGGGCGACATTCCGCTCGGCGCCTCGGTGTCGCTGTTCATGGTGCCGATCCTGGCGGTCGCCGCCGTGTTCATCCTGCGCGACATCAATCAGCGGGGGAACGAGGCATGACCGCGGCCGCCATGGCATCCGACAAGAGCGCCCCGACCCGCAAGGTCCAGTATGGCTCGATGAGCCGCGACCGCGCCTGGGCACTGCGCTGGTCCTACTTCTTCCTGGTCATCTTCGCGGCGTTCTTCCTGCTGCCGCCGATCTACATGTTCATCACCTCGCTGAAGACCAGCGCGGAGATTTCGGCAGCGACCAATCCATGGTGGGTCTACAACCCGACGCTGTCGAACTATGCCGAGCTGCTGACCAAGCCGGAATACCTGACCTTCTTCAAGAACTCGGTCATCGTCTCGGTCTTCGTGGTGACCATCACCATGCTGATCTCGATCCCCGCCGCCTTCGCGCTGTCGCGGATGCGGTTCTGGGGCTCGGCGACGCTCGCGACCGGCGTGTTCCTGACCTATCTCGTGCCCGACACGCTGCTGTTCATCCCGATGTTCAAGATGTTCGCGGTGTTCCACGAGATCACCGGCATCCAGCTGCTCAATCGCTGGTGGGTGCTGCTCGTCGTCTATCCGACGCTGACCGTGCCCTTCTGCACCTGGATCATGATCGGCTATTTCGCCTCCATCCCGAAGGAACTGGACGAAGCAGCGATCATCGACGGGGCCAGCTGGTTCCAGACCCTGACCCGCATCTTCGTGCCCGTGGCGCTGCCGGGGATCATCGCCGCCACCATCTTCGCCTTCACGGTGAGCTGGGCGCAGTTCCTCTATCCGCTGGCCTTCACCACGTCCGTGGACCAGCTGGTGCTGCCGGTGGGGATCATCACCACGCTGATCCGCGGCGACGTCTTCGCCTGGGGCCAGATCATGACCGGGGCGCTGCTCGGCGCGCTCCCCCCCCTGATCATCTACGCCTTCCTCATGGACTACTACATCGCAGGCCTGACAGCCGGCGCGACCAAGGGCTGACGGGAGACATTCGACAATGGCAGGCGTCACTCTGAGGAACATCGTCAAGCGCTACGGCGATGTGGAAGCCGTTCGCGGCATCAATCTCGACATTGCCGACGAGGAATTCGTGGTGCTGGTCGGCCCGTCCGGCTGCGGCAAGTCGACGACGCTGCGCATGATCGCGGGGCTCGAGGACATTTCCGACGGCGACATCGCCATCGACGGCGACGTCGTCAACGACGTGCCGCCGAAGGACCGGGACATCGCCATGGTGTTCCAGAACTACGCGCTCTATCCGCATATGACGGTGGCAGAGAATATGAGCTTCGGCCTGCGCCTGAAGCGCTACCCCAAGGCCGAGATCAAGGCGCGGGTCGATGAGGCCGCGCGCATCCTCGACATCAGGGAACTGCTCGACCGCAAGCCCAAGGCGCTCTCCGGCGGCCAGCGCCAGCGCGTCGCCATGGGCCGCGCCATCGTCCGCAACCCCAAGGTCTTCCTGTTCGACGAGCCGCTGTCGAACCTCGACGCCAAGCTGCGCGTGCAGATGCGCACCGAGATCAAGAAGGTGCACCTGAAGGTGCGGACCACCACGGTCTATGTCACCCACGACCAGGTGGAGGCCATGACGCTGGCGGACCGCGTGGTGGTGATGAACCATGGCCGCATCGAGCAGATCGGCCCGCCGAACGAGCTCTACCACCATCCGAGGACGCGCTTCGTCGCCGGCTTCATCGGCTCGCCGGCGATGAACTTCATTCCCGTGCAGCTGGAACAGGCATCCGGCGGACTGACCATGCGGCTGTCCGACACGATCGCCATGCCGGTGCCGGCGGCGCGCACCGAGCGCTACAAGGCGCATGTCGGCCAGTCCGGGCTGGTGCTGGGGGTGCGCCCCGAGCACATCACGGACGCGCAGTCCGCATCGGGCGCCAACATCGTGCCCTTCGACATCAGGCTCGACGTGATCGAGCCGATGGGCAACGAGACGCTGGTCTATTTCACCCTGTCCGGCGAGACCATGTGCGGGCGCGTGAGCCCGGAGGCGGGAGCGGCCGATGGCGAGCCGCTGAAGCTCGCCGCCAACCTCAACCACATGCATCTCATCGATGCGAAGGGCGAGGTTCTCTAGGCTGGTCGTCGCGGCGCCTCAGATCGCCGTTCCCCCGTGCCAGTAGCCCATCGCGAGGTCGCCGAGCATGACCGCGATGATGGTGCCGGCAAGCAGGAGATCGACGCTGCGGCGGGCCGGTGTCGAGCGGGTCAGCATGCCGGTCAGCGCCACGGTGAAGGCGGCGGCGCCAACCAGCGCGCTGGTGCCGGGCAGTTTCAGGTCGAAGAACAGCCCGACCGCCAGGATCGTGCCGACGGCCACGAGCGTCGACATGACGATGGCGATCAGGCCGAAGGCGCCGTTGAGATCGGTGAAGCGCAGCGCCGCCCGTCTCAGCATCGAGACAGGCCGCGGCGGCACGCTGGCGTCGTAGGCGGAACCGAGCGCCCGCGCGCTGGCAAGGAAGGCGAGCGCCGCCGCGCCGGGCAGGAGCGCCGCGAGCGCAAAGCGCCGGTCTGTCGCCAGCCGCTCGATGCCGACGGCGCGCTCGATGAAGCCGAAGGCCGTCAGCATGACCGAGCCGAGGGTCAGGCCCGCCGTCGTCACCACCTTGGCGACGTCGACGAGCAATTGCTCCCGCCCCAATTCCATCGCCTGCGGCTGGACGGTCATCGTGGGCTTCCTCAACTGGTCCCGGTCGGAACCAGTATGGGGGCGGCATGTTAACGGCGCTTTTCGATCGGGCGGGGCCGGATCAGGCCGGGGCCGGATCAGGCCGGCTTGAAGTCCAGCGCCACGCCGTTGATGCAGTAGCGCAGGCCCGTCGGCGGCGGTCCGTCCGGGAAGACGTGGCCGAGATGGCCGCCGCAATTGGCGCAGTGGACCTCGGTGCGCACCATGCCCCAGGACCGGTCGACGGTCTCCTCGACCGAACCCGGCACCGGCTGGTCGAAGCTCGGCCAGCCCGTGCCGCTCTCGAACTTCTTGCCCGAGATGAACAGCTCCTGCCCGCAGCCCGCGCAGGAAAACGTGCCGGCGCGCTTCTCGTAGTTGAGCGCGCAGCTTCCCGGCCGCTCGGTGCCGTGGCCGCGCAGCACCTGGTACTGCTCGGGACTCAGGATGCGGCGCCATTCCTCGTCCGTCTTCGTGACCGGGAAGGTCTTCTCGGCGGCAGCGGTCATCGTATCGTCTCCCTTCAATCCAAGCAGGGCGGCCAGTCTCGACAGCGTCGTCATCGCGCCCTCACTCAGCCGCCGCAACGGCCGCGCGGCGGCCGCGCGGCGCCCCGGAGCGCTCGCGGCTCCGTCCCCACATGCGGACGAGATTGACCGCGACGAGAGCGAGGCCAGCAAGTCCGACCCACAGGGCCGGCCTGATGCCGAAGGCGACATCGAGATTGGCGTAGAGGATGCGCGAGGCCATGACGCCGGTCATGGTCGCGTACCACAGCGCTTCGAGAAGCGCCGTGGCGACGGCGGATATGATGGCGAGCGCCGTCAGTTGCAACGGACCGACCGCGAATCCGTACCGGCGCATCAGCCTGAACCCCATGAGCCAGACGAAGAAGCCGAGCATCAGCACCGGCTCCGACACGTCGAGCTTGGTCTGCAGGAAGAAGTGCCAGATGGCGATGAACGCGATGGGATAGGTCAGGAGGTGCAGCCGGTTCCACCTTGCGCTGCCGAGGCGCCGGATCATCGCGTCGGTCGATGTCGCGGCGAGCGCGATCAGGCCGAGAAGGCCGACGAAGCCGATGGTCAGGTAGAAGCGCAGGACAATCTCGCTCGCGACCTTCTGCAGGTTGAAGGCCTGTTCGACCACGTAGAAGGCGAGATGGAACGCGGCATAGGCGGCGGCCGCGACGCCCACCATGCGGCGCACGGCGATCAGCTTCGGCCAGTCCGCGACATGACGCAGCGGCGTCACCAGAAGCGACAGCAGCAGGAAGCGCACCGCCCAGTCGCCGGACTGGTGGATGGCCGATGTGATGGGCTTGGAGCCGAGCGTGCCGGTCGCCGCCTGCACGGCGATCCACAGCCCGGGCGCGAGCACGCCCAGAAAGACGATAAGCTTGAGGGCGGAGAGTTTCCCCGCCCGGTCGTTCCACGGCAGCATGCAACGCCCCTCGGTGGCCTGATGTCATGCCATACGCGCGGCGACCGCAAGAGGTTACAGGAAACGGCCTCACGGTGATGTGAGGCGAGGCTGAGATGCGATGCAAGGCGCGACCGCCGCATGGCCCTGCATCGGCCGAGTGCGTCTTTCGAGGCTCGCCATAGCATCTCGCGAACACGAGATGCGTTCGCATCTCGCTACGGGCTCGCACTTCAGGATGAGGAGGTGGAGTTTGGCAGCAGGGGCAACGATGCGCGACGGTTGAGCTTCATTCAACCGCAGTGCAATCCACAACCCCCTCATCCTGAGGTGCGAGGGCAAAGCCCGAGCCTCGAAGGACGCACTTGGGTCGTGCAAGGCGGCCGACCGGGCTCCCTCTCACTCCGCCGGGCCGCCGTCCAGCCAGACCTTGCCACGGCGATAGAGCGCCTCGACCTCGGGTCCGCGCAGGCCGGGCATGTCGCGCTTCACGGTGTAGCCGATCTTGGTCTGGATATAGGCGAGGTGCCGGTAGCCCTCCGGGAACTGCGCGAGCAGGTCCGGGTCCAGCGACAGCTTCGCATCGGGCAGGACCGGGTCCAGCCGGTCCTTCTCGTAGATCGGCTGGCGCATGAAGACGCCCCAGCGTCCGTCGCGCTTCTCGATGAAGTCGTAGAAGCGGCCGGTGCAGACGACGTCGCAGATCACCCCGTCGACCGGCCCGCGCTGCGAGATGGTCATCTTGGTCTGGGCGATGGCGCGGTTGCCCGCGCGGTCGATCGTCGTGCCGCCGAGGAAATGCAGGATCGACACGCCCTTCGCCCACCCTTCCTTGCTGGCGCGGATGAAATCCGCCGCCGGACCCTGGTACCAGGTGGCGTTCATCCGTCCGTCCGGGTGCCAGCAGGTGAGGAAGCGATCCCAGTCGCCGGCGTCGCGCCAGAGCGCCCAGTTCTCCACGAGATCGCGGATGGCGAGGCGTTCGATGATGTCTTCGGTCATGCGGGTCTCCGGAGGATGCCGGTAATGGCGACTGTCGAAATCGGCAAGGCCTCTGCCCTGTTCGTCATGGCCGGGCTTGTCCCGGCCATCCACGATTTCCTTCAGGCGTCGCGTTCAAGGCGTGGATGCCCGGCACGAGACCGGGCATGACGTTTGGGGGATCAGAGACGAAATCAGAACGGATAGGGGCGCGGGCCGGTCTGGATGGTGATCCAGCGCAGCTCGGTGAAGGCGTCGATGCCGGCCTTGCCGCCGAACCGGCCATAGCCCGACGCCTTGACGCCGCCGAAGGGCATCTGCGGCTCGTCGTGCACGGTCGGCGCATTGATGTGGCAGATGCCGCTCTCGATGCGCTTGGCGACGCCCAGCGCGCGGCCGATATCGCGCGAGAAGACCGCCGCCGACAGGCCGTATTCAGTGTCGTTGGCGACACGGATGGCCTCCTCGTCGCCATTCACGCGCACCACCGTCACCACCGGCCCGAAGCTCTCCTCGCCGTAGATGCGCATGGCCGGCGTCACCTTGTCGAGGATGGTCGCGGGCATGACCGTACCCTCCAGCGAGCCGCCGGAGGCGAGCGACGCGCCCCTGTCCTTCGCATCGTCGATCAGCGTCTTCACGCGCTTCGCCGCCTCGGCCGAGACCATCGACCCCAGCACGACATTGCCGGAACGCGGATCGCCGAAAGGCAGCGATTTTGCCTTGGCCGCGAATTTCTCCACGAAGGCGTCGGCCACCTTGGCATCGACCACGATGCGCTCGGTCGACATGCAGATCTGGCCCTGGTTCATGAAGGCACCGAAGGCCGCCGCCTTCACGGCCTCGTCGAGATCGGCATCGTCGAGGATGACCAGCGGCGCCTTGCCGCCGAGCTCCAGCAGCGCGGGTTTGAGGTAGCGCGCGGCCGTCTCCGCGATGATGCGGCCGACATGGGTGGAGCCGGTGAAATTGACGCGCTTCACCGCCTTGTGGGCGATCAGCGTCTCGACCACCTTGGCGGCGTCGGCCGGCGCATTGGTCACGACGTTGACGACGCCTGCGGGCAAGCCCGCATCGCGCATCACCTGGCCGATGAGCTGGTGCGTCGCCGGGCACTGTTCGGAGGCCTTGAACACCACCGTATTGCCGCAGGCGAGCGGCATGGCGATGGCGCGCACGCCGAGAATGACCGGCGCGTTCCACGGCGCGATGCCGAGAATGACGCCGACCGGCTGGCGCACGGCGAGCGCGAGATTGTTCGGCTTGTCGGTCGGGATGACGTCGCCGGTGATCTGCGTGGTCATGGCGCCGGCCTCGCGCAGCATGCCGGTGGCGATACCGATGTTGAACATCGCCCAGCCCCTGGTCGCGCCGGTCTCGGTCATCATCGCCGCGACGAAATCCTCGGCGCGCTGCTGCATCAGGTCGGCGGCGGCGTTCAGCTTCGCGCGGCGCTCGCTCGGCCCGAGGGCCGACCATGCCGGGAAGGCGCTCGCCGCCGCATCGACGGCGGCGACGGCATCGGCGACGGTCGCGGCGGCGGCGCGGGTCGCGACCTGGCCGGTCATGGGGTCGATGCGGTCGAAGGTGCGGCCGTCGGCGGCGCCCGTCTCGCGGGCATCGATCATCAGGTTGACGTGTTTCATGGAACTCTCCGGATACGCGGTGAGGGGAGCGGCCGCAGGGGTTGAGCCTGAAGGAACGGCCGAGCTGGAAACGGAAACGGGCGGCGGCGCATCGCCGGTCGCGGGCCAAGGGGAAGACGAAACGAGCGGCGGCGAGAAGATCGGCGGCGGGGCGACGGCCGGCGCCGCGTCGTCATTGGCCGGCGGCGCGCCGCCGAGATAGGCCGCTGCGACCTGCGGATCGTCGGCAAGGTCGGCGGCCCTGCCCTCCCCGACGATGCGGCCGTTGGCGATCAGATAGGCCCGGTCGGCCAGCTTCAGGCACTTCCTGGCATTCTGCTCGACGATCAGGATCGCCATGCCGCGCGCCTTGATCTCGGCAAGGCCACGGAACAATTCGCCGGTCATGACGGGCGAGAGGCCGAGCGAGGGCTCGTCCAGCATCAGGAGGTTCGGCCGCGACATCAGCGCCCGGCCGATGGCGACCATCTGCTGCTCGCCGCCGGACATGGTGCGCACCGCCTGCGACATGCGCTCGGCAAGGCGCGGGAAGAGGTGGAGCACGTCGTCCAGCGTCGCCGCCTCGTGGGCGCGGGCGCGCTTCGGGAAGGCTCCGAGCATCAGGTTTTCGTGCACCGTCAGGTCGCCGAATATGCCGCGGCCTTCCGGCACCAGCGCGATGCCCTGCTCGACGATGCGGTGCGGGTCGGCGGCGCGGACGGCCACGCCCTCGAAGGTGATCGAAGCGCCTTGGCCCGCCGGCATCAGCCCGGCAATGGCCTTGAGGAGCGTGGTCTTGCCCGCGCCGTTGGCGCCGAGAATGGCGACGGTCTCGCCGGCCGCGACGGAGAGCGCCACGTCGTCCACCGCGCGGTGCGGGCCGTAGGATACGGAGAGGCGGGCGACCTCAAGCATCGTCGTCTCCGAGATAGGCCTTGACGACATCAGGGTCGGCCAGCGCCTCGGCCGGCGTCCCCTCGGCGATCTTGGTCCCGGCATTCATCACGATGCAACGGGAGCAGAGCGCGCGGATGGCGTCCATCACATGCTCGACCATGACGATGGTCAGTCCGTCGCGGGCGAGCGAGGCGATCAGCGCGATGCCGTCCTTGAGCTCGGTCGGATTGAGGCCGGCGAGCCATTCGTCGAGCAGCAGGAGCTGCGGATGAGCGGCGAGCGCGCGGGCCAGTTCCAGCCGCTTCTGGTCGATATAGGTGAGGCTGGCGGCGCGCTGGTCGGCACGCGCGGCCAGGCCGACGCGGGCGAGCAGCGGCAGCGCCCGCTCCTGCGCCTCGGCGGGCGAGCAGGGCTGCGCCCCGAACATCGCGCCGATGGCGACGTTCTCGGCGAGCGTCATGGTCGGCATGACGCGGACGAGTTGGAAGGTGCGGGCGATGCCGGCGCGGGCGATGCGGTGCGCACCCTGCCGCTCGATGTTGCGGCCGTCGAAGACGATGGCGCCGGAATCGGCGGTCAGGTTGCCGGTGATCAGGTTGAGCGCGGTGGTCTTGCCCGAGCCGTTCGGGCCGACGAGGCCGACCACCTCGCCGCGCGGGATGGAGGCGGTCAGGCCGGCGACGGCCTTCAGGCCGCCGAAGCTCTTGGAGACGCCGTGGAGTTCGATGAGCGGCTGCATCGCCTCACTCCGCCGGATGCGGGCGGCGGCCGACCGCCCGGGCAATCTTGTCGCGGCCCTGGTCGATCAGCCCGACCACGCCGTTCGGCACGAAATAGACGATGACGAGGAAGGTCAGCCCCAAGAGGATCGAGAAGGAATTGGGGAAGTTCGCCTGCAGGATCTCGAACAGGATGGCCAGCGGCACCACGCCGAGGATCGGCCCGTAGAGCCGCGCCGCGCCGCCGAGCAGCGCCATGATCAGCACCTGGAAGGAGATGATCGGGTTGAAGGCGATGGAGGGGTCGATATAGGTCCAGCGCGGCGCCATGACCGCGCCGACGACGGTCATGAAGGTCGCCGACACCACGAAGACCGCGACCTTGGAGACGGTGGTGTCGATGCCGGAATGGCGCGCCACCGTCTCGTCCTCGCCGATGGCCCGCAGCGCCCAGCCGAGCCGCGAACGCTGGATGGCGTAGCCGACGAGCAAGACGAGGGCGAGCAGGCCCAGCAGCATCCAGAAAATGCCCTGCTGGTTCACGTCGATGAAGACGAAGCGGCCGACCGTGCCGCCGAACTTCGCCTCGCCCCAGGTGACGAGCTGGCGGACGAGTTCGGCGAGGCCGAACGTGAAGATGACGAAATAGACGCCGGAGAGCCTCAACGTCGACAGGCCGACGACGGTCGCGACCACCGCGCCGATCAGCGCCGCGGCGGGATAGACCAGCGGTAGCGGCAACTTCTCGCCGAGGAAGGCCATGGTGTAGGCGCCAAGCCCGAAAAAGGCGGCGGTCGCCAGCGACACATAATGCGTCGGCCCGGAGAACAGCGCCCAGGCCGTGGCCAGCACGGAATACATCAGGATGTTGACGAGCAGCGCCATCCAGTAGGAGCCGGCAACGGCCGGCAGCGGCGCGAGCAGCGCGGCTCCGCCAAGCACGACGAGCGGAAATGCCCAGTCCTTGAGGGTCCAGTTCCTTGCGATCATCTGGCGGCCTTTCCGAACAGGCCGGTGGGCTTGACCAGCAGGATGCCGAGGAACAGGGCGAAATTGACGGCGAGCGTCAGGCCGCTGTCGAGGAAGGCGGCGGTGAGCGCCTCGGCGAGCCCGAGGATGAGACCCGCCACCAGCGCGCCGAAAATGTTGCCGACGCCGCCCATGATCACCACGATCAGCGCCTTCATGGTGAAGACCACGCCCATGGCGGCGTTGAAGGTCAGGAACATCGAGACCAGCACGCCGGAGCCCGCCACCAGCGCTCCGCCGAGCGCGAAGGCGAAGGCCGCATAGGTGGTCGTGTCGATGCCGACCAGCGGCGCGGCGGCGGGATTGACCGAGACGGCGCGCACCGCCGTGCCGATGCGCGTGCGCATCAGGAACAGCGTCAGGCCGAGCGCGATGGCGACCGCGATGCCGGCGGCGAGCAGCCGGTTCAGCGCCACCGTCGAGCCGATGATGTCAACGGGCACGGCGAGGTAGGAATAGGAAACGTAGGAGCCGCCGAAGACCACCAGCATGATGCCCTGCACCACGAAGAGCAGGCCGAAGGTCGCGAGGATGGAATCGACCTCCAGCGCGCCCGGCGATTTGGCCCGGCGCACCAGCGGCGTCATCAGAAGGCGGTAGATGAACCAGTTGAGCGCGAAGGACAGCGGCATGGCGACCGCCAGCGCGAGGATCGGGCTCAGCCCGCTGGCGGAGAACAGCAGGTAGGCGGCGAAGGAGCCGGCAATGGTGAACTCGCCATAGGCAAGGTTCATGATCCGCGCGACGCCGTACTGGAGCGACAGCCCCATGGCGACCAGCGCGTAGATGCCTCCGAGGATCAGGCCCGACAGGATGACGTCGACGAGGAACATTCAGAACCGTCTCCGGGGGCCCGCCGCCCGTGGGCGGCGGGCTTCTTTTCACAGGAAGGCTCAGGCCGTCGGCCAGGCCGGCTTCGGGAAGACCGGGGCCTTGGTGCCGCCGACCTTGGTCGGCGCCAGCGCCACGAACTCACCCTGCTGCCACTGTCCCACCCACCACTGGTCGACGCGCTGGTTCTTGTCGAACTTGATCGTGCCGAGGATGGTCTCGAACGAATTCGCGCCGATGTCCTTGATGATCGCCGCCTTGTCGAGGCCGACCCGCTCGATCGCCTGCGAGAGCACTTCCAGCGTCGAATAGGTCGTGGTCGAGGCCCAGCGGTCCGGCTCGCGGCCGACGATGCGGTTGTGGCGCGCGATGTAGTCGCGGATCTTCGGGTTGGTCACGTCGACGCCGCCGATCCCCATGACGCCCTCGGCATTGGCGCCGAAGCGCTGCTTGTAGAGCGGGAAGGCCGTGCCGACGGCGGTGTAGAACACTTTCGGGTTGAGCCCGCCGATACGCGCCTGCTCGGTCAGCGCCAGCGTGTCCGGCGGATAGGAGAAGGCGAGGAACATGTCGGGCTTCAGGCGCACCGCCTCCGAGATGATCGGGGCGAGGTCCTGCGTGCCCGGCGGGTACTGCCGGTCCATGACCACCTGGAAGCCGGCCTTGGCGATGCCGGCCCGCGCGGCGCTGACGAGTTCGAGGCCGAACTGGTCCTGCACCGAGGCGAGCGCCACCGTGTTGCCGAGGCCCTTGTCCTTGAGCGTCGCGAGCAGGTCGGTCAGCGCCGTGATCGCGGTCGAGGGGCGGTCGAGGAACAGGAACATGTTGTTCCACCGCTGGACCAGCTCCGGCTGCCGCTCGACGAAGAAGGTCGAGGCGAGATGCGGGAAGCCGCCGCGGTTGAACGAGGGCGCGACCGCGAGGTTCATCGCCGTGCCCCATGGCGGGAACAGCAGGTCCACCTTGTCCTGGTTGACGAGGCGCTCGATGTTGCGGACCGCCTCTTCCGACTGCGAGCGGTCGTCATATTCGACGAACTCGACCATGCGGCGCTGGCCGCCGGGCAGCTTGAGGCCGCCGGCATCGTTGGTCTCCTTCAGCCAGAGCTGGTAGTTCGGCAGCGTGGTCACGTTGGCGCCGCCGGCATTCGGGCCGGTCTTGGAGATCGAGAAGCCGATCTTCACCGCGCCCGCCTGCGCGCGGACATAGGGTGCGGCCAGCGTCGTCGCGGCGATGCCGCCGACCACGGCGCGGCGGCTGGGTGTCAGTCGTGTCGTCATGTCTGCCTCCTCAGGTCCCTCTGATTTCCCGTTTTCATTCGTTGAGGCGGAGGCTTCTGCGGCTTCCTTGCCCTCGGCACGCGCTGCTACTGACTGATGCGGATATCCGCCGCCTTGATCACCGGCTCCCACAGGCGCAGTTCCGCCTGCATGGCCTCGGCGAGTTCCTGCGGCGTCGAGCCGACCGGATTGGTGCCGATCTCGGCGAGGCGCGCGACCACGGCGGGATCGTGCAGCGCCGCCTTGAGCCCTGCCGACAGGCGGTCGACGATCTCCGGCGGCGTCTTGGCCGCCGTGAAGAAGGCGAACCACGACTGCATCTCGTAGCCGGGAACGATGGACGAGATGGTCGGCACGCCCGGCAGCGCCGGCAGCGGGTCCTTGGTCGAGACGCCGAGCGGGCGGATGGTGCCGCCGCGGATCTGCGAGGCCGACACCGTCAGCGTGTCGAACATCACGTCGAGGCGGCCGCCGATCAGGTCGTTCATGGCCGGGCCCGCGCCGCGATAGGGCGCGTGGACCATGTCGACCTTGGCGAGATATTTGAACAGTTCGCCCGCCATGTGGATCGACGAGCCGATGCCGGCCGAACCGAAGGTGAGCTTGCCGGGATTGGCCTTGGCGCGCGCCAGCAGATCGGCTGCGGATTTGTCGGGCGAGTTCGCCGGCACCACCATGACGTTCGGCACGGTGATGCCCATGCCGACCGGCGCCAGATCCTTGTAGGTGTCGAGCGGCATGCGCGCATAGAGCAGGTGGTTCACCGCCACCGCGCTGGAGGTGATCAGCAGCGTATGGCCGTCCGGATCGGTGCGGGCGACCTCGGCGGAGGCGAGATTGCCGCCGGCCCCGCCGCGGTTCTCGACGATGACGGCCTGTCCCCATTCCCTGGTCAGGCGCTCGGTCAGGTGGCGCGTCACGATGTCGGCGGCCCCGCCCGGCGGGAAGGCCACGACGATGCGGATATTGCGGTTCGGCCACGCCTGCGCCCGCACCAGTCCGGGGCTCGCCAGAAGCGCCGCGGCACCCGCGGCTCCGGCCATCACGCGACGCCTGTCAAGGCGCTTCGTCTCGTCCATCGTTTCCTCCTCGTCTTTTCCGTCAGCGGTCGTTCGGTGCCGCCGATCGGGGGGATCATGCCTTGCGCGCTGCGCCTATCCGTCCATCAAATGGGGCAGCCAGACGTCGAGAACAGCCGCCCGGCCTTCAATCTTCACCGCGTGCATGGCGGCGGCGACGGCCTCCTCGACCTCGTCCGGGTGCCGGACCTTGCGAGCATAGGCCCCGCCAGCGGCATGGGCGATTTCGGAATAATCGGGAGGCGGATCGAAGGCGACGCCGATATCGTCGGAGCGGCTGGCATGGCCGGACGGGTGCACGGCGAGCGTCGAATAGCGCGGGGCGCGCCAGCCCCGGTTGTTGAACACGACCTGCAGGAACGGCGTGCGGTACTGCCGCGCCATCCAGTGAACGGTCGAGGGCTGGGAGAACATGTAGGAGCCGTCACCGGTGAGCGCGATCACCGTCTTTCCCGGCTCGGCGAGCTTGGCGCCGATGGCGGCGCCGCCGGTCCAGCCGAGATTGCCGCCGCCGGAATTCAGCATCTGGCCTGCGCGCGTCGGCGCGATGTGGTTGACCACCACGGGATAGTTGGTGATGCCCTCGTTGAGGACGATGGTGTCGCTGTCGACATGGGCGCGCACGCAGGCCGTGACATATTCGGCCGTCAGCACGTCGCCGGAGGGTTTCGCCTCGGCCGCGGCGACAGCCGCCTTCCGCTCGGCATGGCGGGCGGCGAAATGGGCGCGGCGCTCCTCGATCCGGGCCCGGTCCAGCGGCACGCGGTCGAGCCCGGCATTGAGCTGGGCCAGCGCCGTCTCGGCATGGGCGCGGAATACGCGGCGCGCGGGAATAGACCAGAGCGGCATGTCCTGCTTCAGGGGATCGACGTCGATGTGCCAGATCTTCGCGTCGGAGCGCGGACGTGAGATCGAGGGTATCCACGGCACGTCGGAATCGATGACCACGACCACATCCGCCTCGGCGAGGCGCGGGTTCTGGCGCGGCTCGTTCCACTGGCAGCCCTGATACATCGGGTCGTCGTGCGGCAGGTTCACGGCGTTCGGCACGCTTTCCAGCACGCCGATGCCGAGCGGCCCGGTAAGGCGCTGCAGCTCCGCCACCGCGCGGGTGTTGCGCCCGAGATAGGACGTGACGATCAGCGGGCGATGCGCGCCGGCGAGATCGGAAAGCAGCGCGTGGACGGCCTCCGGCGGCAGGGCGGCCGGCGCGATCGGCGCCCAGTCCGCGACATCCTGCTCGACGCGCGGGACCTCCTCTTCCATGACCTCGCGCGCGCCCATCAGATAGACGGGACCCTTGGGGTCCGAATGGGCGAACTGCATGGCCCGCCAGGTCATCTGCTTGATGTTGCGGCCGGTGCGCAGCTCGGCGTCGTAGCGCATGTAGCCGCGCACCAGGCCGCGCTGGTCGTGGACGTCCTGAATCCACTGGATGAACTCGTTGCGGCTGCCCTTCAGTTCGCCGAACTGCGTGTAGGGCGAGGAACCCGCGAAGATCAGCACGGGCACGCGGCCCTTGGACACGTTGTGGACCGCGCCGGCCAGAGACTGCGTGCCGCATTCGACATGGACAACGACAGCCTGCGCGCGTCCCGTCACCTGCGCGTAGCCCTGCGCGGCGGTCAGCGCGACCATCTCGTTCGGGCAGGTGATGACCTTCGGCACCTTGCGGCCGGAGACCTTCGCCTCGGCCAGCGCCTCGACGAGGCCGGGATGGTCGCTGCCGAAATTGGAAAACAGATACTCGACGCCGGAGGCGGTCAGGGCTTCGAGAAACGCGGTCGAGGCTGTGTACATGGACACCGGGGGACGGCACCTGAGGAACTGCGCGGGCAATTAGTTGGATATCCAACTGTTCGAGTCAAGACTAACTTGCGGGCCACCGCCCCCCATGCGACATTCCGACCCGATGCGGACCGATCAGGTCCAGGAGCCCATGACCCACACGCCCTCACTTCCCGGTCCCTCGACAGCCGCCGCCACAGAGGGACGCGAACGTTCGGAAGACGCGGCAAGGCTCGGCCCGCTCAGCGATTTCATCGGCTTCCACCTGCGCATGGCGCAGGAAGCCTCGTTCCGCGCCTTCTCGCAGCGGGTCGGCGATCCCGGCCTGAAGCCCCGGCGCTTCGCGGTGATGACGCTGATCGCGGAAAACCCCGGCCTCACCCAGACGGCGCTCGGCAAGGCCAGCGGCCGCGACAAGTCGACTTTGACCTCAACGCTCGACGATCTCGTCAAGCGCGGCCTCGTGCTGCGGGAGCGGGCCGTGAACGACCGGCGCAGCTATACGCTCCATCTGACCGAGAAGGGCAGCACCCTGCAGCGCAAGCTGATGAGCCGCGCGATCGAGCACGACCGCGAGCTCGACCGGATCGTCGGCCCGGACAAGAAGGCCGAACTCCTGACGCTGCTCCGGCGGATCATCACGGAACTCGGCTAGGAAACGGCCTGACCTGCCAATCCGTATTGGCTTTGGCGGCCGGAAAGCTGTAGGAGGCGTGCTCCCACGCATTCACAGCTCTTTGCCAGCCCCTTTGGCGCCGCCGTGCGAGCGCCCGTCAGGATGTGCCGACCTTGGCCGAACCCGTGATCCCTCCCCTGCTCGCGGCGGCGCTCGCCGCCCGCAACTATGTCGAACTGACGCCGGTGCAGCGCGCCGTGCTGGACGCCGATGCCGGCGACCGCGATCTCCTGGTCTCCGCGCAGACCGGCTCGGGCAAGACCGTCGCTTATGGCCTCGGCCTGGGCGCGACCCTGCTGGACGAGGACGGAGGGCTGGGAGCGGCCGCCGATCCGCTGGCGATCATCGTGGCGCCGACGCGCGAACTCGCCCTGCAGGTTCAGCGCGAACTCGCCTGGCTCTATGCCGAGGCCGGCGCGCGCATCGTCGCCTGCGTCGGCGGCATGGACCCGCGGCGCGAGAAGCGCATGCTGGAGGAAGGCGCGCATATCGTCGTCGGCACGCCGGGCCGCCTGCGCGACCATATCGAGCGCAACGTGCTCAATCCCTTCGACGCGCGGGCGGTGGTGCTGGACGAAGCCGACGAGATGCTCGATCTCGGCTTCCGCGAGGATCTCGAGTTCATCCTGAACGCCACGCCCGAGACGCGGCGCACGCTGCTGTTCTCCGCCACCCTGCCGGCGGGCATCGCCACGCTCGCCAAGCGCTACCAGCACGACGCGCTGAGGATCGCGGTCACGGGCGGCCGCGAAGGCCATGCCGACATCGAATACCGCGCCATCCGCTGCTTCCCGAACGAGGTCGAGCACGCCGTCGTCAACGTGCTCAGGCTGATCGACGCGCCGGGCGCGATCATCTTCGCCAACACGCGCAATTCCGTCCGCCACCTGCAGGCGACGCTGGTCGAACGCGGCTTTTCCGCCGTGTTCCTGTCGGGCGAACTCGGCCAGCACGAGCGCAATCTCGCGCTGCAATCCCTTCGCGACGGGCGCGCGCGCATCTGCGTCGCGACCGATGTCGCGGCGCGCGGCATCGACCTGCCGAACCTCGGCCTCGTCATCCATGCCGAGCTGCCGCACGACGCCGAGGTGATGCAACACCGCAGCGGCCGCACCGGCCGCGCAGGCCGCAAGGGCGTCAGCGTCCTGATCGTGCCGACCTCGCGCCGCCGCCGCGCCGAGAGCCTGCTTGCCGAGGCTCGCATCGTCGCCGAATGGTCCGCTCCGCCAACGGCCGAGGACATCCGCGCGCTGGATCGCGAGCGGGTCCTCGCCGATCCGCTGCTGACCGAGGCGCCGTCCGACGACGACCGGGTGCTCGCCGAAACGCTGATGCAGCGCAAGTCGCCCGAGGACATCGCCTTCGCGCTCGCGCGCGTGCTGCGCTCGCGCCTGCCCGAGCCGGAGGAGGTCTCCGATCCCGGCATCCGCCCGGTCGGCAAGGAGCGCGGCCCCCGCGCCGACCGCGACATGCAGATCGCCGGCGACATGGCCTGGTTCCGGCTCGATGTCGGGCGGCAGAACCGCGCCGATCCGAAGTGGATCCTGCCCATGCTCTGCCGGCGTGGCGGGATCACCCGCCAGGACATCGGCCAGATCCGCATTCAGGATACCGTCACCGAGGTCCAGATCGCCGCCAACAAGGCCGTGGACTTCCTCGTCAACGCCCGCAAGGGCAATGCCGACGATGTCTTCATCGCCGCGGCCGACGAGCGGCCGGAGCCGCGCGGGCCGCACAAGTCGCACAAGCCCCGGGGCGACGGCCCTGCCCGCCCGCCGCGGGACGACGACTACCGGCGCGGCCCGAAAGGCCCGCCGCGCGGCAAGGCCGAGCGTGGCGGCTTCAAGCACAAGCGCAAGCCCGGCAAGGGCCCGCCGCGCTAACCTTGATCAGTCCGCCATGCCGAGCCGGCCGATGGCCGGCAGCTTGACCGCGGGCCGCCTGACATCGATGCCGAGGACGGCGCCGAGCACGTTGATCTCGACGCCTTCGTGCCAGCCGACGGTCAGGCCGGCATAGCCGCCGAGCGTCGCGTGGAAGCCGAGGCCGCCGATGGCCGCGCGCAGCCAGCGGCCGTCATGCGGATAATCCTTGCCGATGGCCGTTGCCGGCAGGTGCGCCTGCAATTCGGGCGCGGCGGCCAGCGCCGCCGCGACGAAGGTGTTGGAGTTGGGCCCCGGCCAGGCGCGATAATCCCCGACATTGCGCCAGGCATAGGCTGATATCGCCTCCCTGATGCGCGGAATGGCCTCGGCCGCCGCCTCGCCCGTCACCGACAGCACGACCTCCGGCACATCGCCGAACCAGCGGGCATCGGCGGCAAAGCCGTTGACCCGGATCGGCCGGCCCCAGGCCGTGTAGTCGAAACGGTCGTAGCGGGCGGCTCCCGCCTCCTTCACGACGATCCATGTGTGGGTCGCGAAGATGCCACGCCAGCGCACCGTGCGCGCCGCGAAGACGTGGATGGATGCTGCCGGATGCAGTTCGGGCGGCGGCAGGAGGCCCGCGCTGGCACGGCCCGTCGCCGACCAGTCGGGCGCGCGCCCCTCGATCCAGTAGGCCGCCGATGCAACGGCGATCGGCAGGACGAACAGGGCGAGGAACGCCAGCGCCAGCCGGCGCGGCCAGCTGCGGGCGGCGCGCGCCGGTCCCGGCTCAGAACTCGACGTCGAGCTCATCGATCTCTTCGGGCTCGTGCCTGGCCGCGCCGATCCACTCCTTCATCGGCGCCCAGTCCATGATCGTGCGGCAATAGCCGGCGGCGGCGGCGTCGATCGGCACGTCGTAGGTGTAGAAGCGCATGCAGACCGGCGCATACATGGCGTCGGCCACCGTCGGCTTCGCGCCGAACAGGAACGGCCCGCCATAGGTCTTCAGGCATTCGCTCCAGATCGCCAGAATGCGCTCGATGTCCGGCTGCGCGCCCGCCCAGACCTTGAACCCGGAATAGCGGGCCTTCAGGTTCATCGGCAGGGCCGAGCGCAGGTTGTGGAAGCCGGAATGCATCTCGCCCGAGACCGAGCGGCAATGCGCGCGCACGGCGCGGTCGTCGGGAAACAGGCCGGCCTTGGGGAACTTCTCGTTGAGATATTCCGCCAGCGCCCAGGTGTCCCAGATCTTGGCGCCCTCGTCGGTGAGCGCCGGCACGAGGAAGGACGGCGACAGCAGCAGCAGTTCGGCGCGCTGGCCGGGATCGTCGAGAGAAACCGGCACTTCGTCGAAGGCGATGCCGCTCATCTTGCACAGCAGCCAGCCGCGCAGGGACCAGGACGAGTAGTTCTTGCTCGACAAAGTGAGCGTTGCCTTGGCCATGAGCGACCTCCCGGGAGAGCGAACCACATCGATGCGGCAACTCTGTGGAAAGAATACTCTCGCAGCGCAGCAAAAAGTGCACTAGCTTTTTTTGATCGATGCCAATGTGGCGTCCTGCAAACCGGCTGGCCCATGATCTACGGCGCATTCGACATGCAGATGCGGCTGTTCGAGCCATTCCGCGATGCAGCACGCATGGCGATGGCCGCCTATGGCCCCATGCTGTCCGCTTCCGGCGGGCGGCTCGGCCGCGAGACGCTCGCGACCTGGGAACTGGTCTCGCGCATGGGCTTCACCCATACGCGGCCCGCCTATGGCATCGACAGCGTCGTCGTCGGCAACCGCGAGGTGGCGGTCACCGAAGTCCCGGTTCACTCGACCGCCTTCGGCACGCTGCTCAACTTCAGGAAGGACATCGCGGCAACGCAGCCGCGCGTGCTGCTGGTCGCGCCGCTCTCCGGCCATTTCGCCACGCTCCTGCGCAACACCGTCCGCACGCTGCTGCAGGACCACGACGTCTACATCACCGACTGGCACAATGCCCGCGACATTCCGTGGACCGCCGGGCGCTTCGGCTTCGACGAATATGTCGAGCACCTCATCGACTTCCTCCACGTACTCGGCCCCGGGGCGCATGTCGTCGCGGTCTGCCAGCCCTGCGTGCAGGCTCTCGCCGCCGCTTCCGTCATGGCGCAGGCCGGCGACGACCACGCACCGCGCAGCCTCACCCTGATGGCCGGGCCGGTGGATGTCCGGGTCAACCCGACCAAGGTCAACGAACTCGCGTTCAACCATTCCTACGAGTGGTTCGAGACCAACCTGATCTCGACCGTGCCGCTGCCCAATGCCGGCGCTGGCCGCCGCGTCTATCCCGGCTTCCTCCAGCTCATCGCCTTCATGTCGATGAACCAGCAGCGGCACGTGAAGGCGCATCTCGACCTGCACGGCCACATCGCCCGCGGCGAGACCGAGAAGGCCGAGGCGATCAAGACCTTCTACGACGAGTATTTCGCGGTTCTGGACCTGACCGCCGAGTTCTATCTCGAGACCATCGACAAGGTGTTCCAGCGCGCGCTGCTGGCCAGGGGCGAGCTGACCTACAAGGGCCGGCCGGTCGATCCCTCCGCCATCACCCGCACGGCCCTGCTGACCGTCGAAGGCGAGCGCGACGACATCTGCTCGCTCGGCCAGACGGTCGTCGCTCACGACCTCGCCTCGCGGCTGAAGCCGTTCCGCAAGCGCCACCACATGCAGGCGGGCGTCGGCCATTACGGCGTGTTCTCCGGCAAGAAGTGGGAGGGCCAGGTCTATCCCATCGTCAGGAACGTGATCCTCGCCAGCGAATAGCCCCGAGCGGCACCGCCGCCGGCATCGATCGCCGGGCGTGCCTTCGTGCCGGCAAGCGGCTATAGGCTTTGGCGGGGACGATTGACGATTCCGGCCCAGGCCGGAACATGCCGATGAGGAATTTCTTCGCCATGATGCTTGCCCGTCTGTTGCGCGCCGTCGCGCTGGTCACTGTGTTCGCCGTTACTCCCGCCGCCGCCGACGACATCAGGGATGCCATCGAGGAGGCGCGCCGCGCCTACCAGGCCAACGACATGGCGGCCGCCAAGGCCGCCCTCGACGTGGCGTCGCAGCTGATCGCGCAGCGCAGCGCATCCGGCCTGTCGCGCTTCCTGCCCGCTCCGCCGACCGGCTGGACGGCCGACGAGGCAGAGGCCGACGCCAGCGCCGCGGCCATGTTCGGCGGCGGGCTGATCGCCAAGCGCCGGTACACGAACGGCGACCGCGACGTCACCGTGCAGGTTCTGGCCAACTCCCCGATGATCACCCAGATGGCGCCGCTCTTCGCCAATGCCCAGCTGCTCGGCGCCATGGGCCGGGTCTTCCGCGTCAAGGGCAAGACCGCGGTCCTGTCGCGCGACGGCAACATCCAGGTGCTGCTCGGCCGCACATTGATCATCATCGAGGGATCTGGCAACGAGCAGGACAAGCGGGCGCTGCTCGACGCGCTCGATCTGCCCGCCATCGAGTCCTTCAACGGCTAGCCGGACTTTCATCATGTCGCTCGGCTTTCAGGTTCGCCCCAAGCTCCACGCCAACGATCCGGCCCTGCTGGACGCGGCCCGTGGCATCCCGACGCCGCTGCTGAGCGACAACATGGCCCGCGTCTATGGCGCGGGCGCGGCCTTGCGGCCGATGCACGACGGCGCGCCGCTTCTCGGCTTCGCGGTGACGGTCAAGACCCGGCCCGGCGACAATCTGATGGTCCACAAGGCCATCGACCTGTCGGGTCCGGGCGACGTCATCGTGGTCGATGCCGGCGGCGACCTGTCCAACGCCATCATCGGCGAGATCATGCTGACGCTGGCGCTGAAGCGCGGCATCGCCGGCTTCGTCATCGACGGCGCCATCCGCGATTCCGACGCCATAGCGCGCTCGTCGCTGCCGGTCTTCGCGCGCGGCGCCAACCATCGCGGCCCCTACAAGGACGGGCCGGGCGAGATCAACGTGGCGGCCGTGATCGGCGGCCAGACGGTGATGCCGGGCGATGTCATCGTCGGCGATGCCGACGGAGTGCTGGCCCTGCCCCGCGCGGACGTCGCCGCGATCTGCCGCCTGGCGCGCGAGCAGATGGCGCGTGAGGACGCGACCATGCGGCAGATCGCCGACGGCACCATCGACCGGTCGTGGGTGGATGCGACGCTGCGCGCCAAGGGCGTCGCTGTGTGAGGCTTTTCGGCTGGGCTTCGATGCCGCGCTTCGCTCGGGGCGCAGCAATCGAACATGCCTGAAAGCTACCGGACCAGCGTTACGCTGTCAAGGATAAAATTCCCAATTCGTTTCAGCCGATGCGGCGCGCGATGCCGCCGTCCACCAGCACTTCCGCCGGCCGGTCGTGGCTGAGGAAGCCGACCGGGCTGGCGGAGACGCCATAGGCCCCCGACTGCAGGATCGCGACGAGGTCGCCCGCCGAGAGCAGCGGCAGGCTGGCCTTTCGCGCCAGCGTGTCGAGGGGCGTGCAGAGCGGCCCGACGACGGAGGCCGGCTGCCTTTCCGCGACGTCCATCCGGTTGGCCGCGACGACAGGATAGTCCCGCTTGACGATCATCCCGAGATTGCCGGAGGCGGCGAGGTGATGATGCATGCCGCCATCGACCACGAGGAAGCGCTGGCCGCGCGAGACCTTCGCGGCGATGACCGAGGACAGGTAGATGCCCGACGGGCCGACGAGGTAGCGCCCCGGCTCGACCACCACCGCGGCGTCGCGCAGGAACGGATCGGCACCCTTGGCCGCGATCAGCGCGGGCACGGCCGCCTTGAGGGCGGCGAGGTCCAGCGCGCCGTCGCCCTGGAAATAGGGAATGCCGAGGCCGCCGCCGAGGTCGACCGTGTGAAGCGGCCGTCCGAGCCGGCGCGCAATGCGGCCGGCGACATCGAGGCCGTGGCGCCACTGGGTCGCCAGCACCTCGGCGTCGAGGATCTGGGTTCCCGCAAAGAGATGGACGCCGGTCAGGTCGAGACGGGCCGAGGCGGAGATGCGATCGACCACCGCATCGGCCTCCTCCTCGTCGAAACCGAAGGGCGCGGGCTTGCCGCCCATCCGCATCGCGCCGCCCTGCACCTCGGCCACCGGATTGATGCGGATGGCGACCGCGACGCGCCTGGCCGCCGCCCCGGCGACCGCATCCAGCGCGGCGATCTCCTCGAGGGACTCCAGGTGGATTTCGCCGATGCCGTCACGGACGACTTCCTCGAGCTCGTGGCGGCGCTTGCCGGGGCCGGCGAACAGGATGTCTCCGGGATCGGCGCCGGCCTGACGGGCCGCCCGGTATTCGCCGAGCGAGGCGATCTCGACGCCGGCGCCTTCCGCCAGCAGCAGGCGGACAATCTCGACGTTCGGATTGGCCTTGATCGAATAGTGGATGCGCGCGAAGCCGGAAAGCGCATCGGCAAGGCCGCGATAGGCGCGGCGGATCAGGCCGGCATCGTAGGCGTAGAGCGGCGTGCCGAACTCGCGGGCGAGATCGCCGGCGCGAACGCCGCCGATCAGGAGGTCGTCGCCGTCGCGGCCGAACTGGGCGGCGATGATGCCGTCGGTCAGGGAGGGTTCAGCGGCCATCGCCCGCCCGCTCGCGCACCAGGCCGATATAGTCGACCTTGCCGTTGGGAGTGACCGGCATGCGCTCCACCAGTTCGATGGCGCGCGGCACCATGTAGGGCGGCAGCCGCTCGGCGACGGCCTGCAGAACAGCCGGCGCATCGACCGGCGCATTGGCGACGCCGACCGCATGGACCTTCTGTCCCGCGAAGGCGTCGGGCAGGCCGATCACCGCGACCTGCGCGAAGCCGCCGACCGCCATCAGGCATTCCTCGACCTCGGTCGGGCTGATGCGATGGCCGGAGGATTTGATCATCGCGTCGTTGCGGGCGACGAAATAGAGGAAGCCGTCCTCGTCCATGGTCACGAGGTCGCCGGAATAGCAGACGGTTTCGCCGCCCTCGGTTGCCGGCACGAAGGGGTGGGGCCGCAACACCTCGGCGGTGGCGTCCGGCCGGTTCCAGTAGCCGAGCGAGACGGTCGGTCCGCGATGGACGAGGATGCCCGGCTCGTGCGGCGCGGCGCGGCGACCGTCAGCGGTCACGACCAGCATCTCGCATTCGGGGATCGCCTTGCCGATGGAGGTCGGCCGGCGGTCGATCTCCTCCGGCGGCAGGAAGGTCGAGCGGAACGCCTCGGTCAGGCCGTACATCAGGAAGATGCGCGTCGCGGGGAGCTTCTCGCGCAGGCGCTTCACCGTCTCGGACGGCACCGCGCCGCCGGAATTGGTGATGTAGCGCAAGGTCGACAGGTCGGTTTTCGACAGCGACGGCGTCGCGCGCGTCAGGATCGCCCAGATCGTCGGAACGCCGGCGATGCCGGTGATGCCCTCGCGCGCTATCGCGCGCGCGATCTCATCGCCGAACTGGAACGTCAGCAGGACGATGCGCGCCCGCTGCTCGACCGCGGTCAAAAGCTGGTTGAGGCCGTAGTCGAAGCTGAACGGCAGGAGCGAGAGGATGCGGTCCTCGGCGGTGATGCCGAGATAGGTGCGCACGATGCGCGTGCCGGCGATCAGGTTGCGATGGCTCAGCATCACGCCCTTGGGCCGGCCGGTGGAGCCGGAAGTGTAGAGGATGGCGGCGAGGTCCTCGCCGATGGCGGTGGAGGCCGGTGCCGGCTCCTCGGCGGGCCGCTGCCATTCAGCCCCGTCCATGGCGACGACCGAAAGGTCGGCGAGGCCGGCGAGCGCATCGCCCAGCCCCTCCGCCATCGCGGCATTGGTGAGAAGCAGCCGTGCGCCGCAATCCTCGACGATGTGGCGCACCTGCTGGGGCTTGAGCAGCGCGTTCACCGGCACGAAGACCGCGCCCGCTGCGCTCGCCGCAAAGATGGCGACACATTCCTCGATGCTCTTCGGCAGGAAGATGGCGACGCGGTCGCCGCGCCCGATGCCGCCGGCGCGGATGCGCGCCGCTGCCTGCCGTACGGCCTCTCCGAGGCCGGCATAGGTCAGTTGCCGGTCGCGATCGACCACGGCGATCCGCTCGCCGGCGGGAGCCGCGCGTTCGACGAGGTGATGAACGAGGTAGAGCTCGCCGGTCACGCGCGGGCGCGCTCCACGAAGCGCGCGAGATGCCCGATCGTGTCGAAATTGGCGGGATCGAAGTCGTCGTCGGTGAGCTCGATGCCGAAACGGTCGGCGAGGAAGGTCATCAGCTCCAGAATGCCGAGCGAGTCGATGGCGCCGGAGCCGAGCAGCGGCGTCTCGGCGGTCAGTTCACGGTTCGCCAGAGCGGGAAACCGCTCCCGCAGAAAGCCGGCAATCGCCCCCGTCGTCGTCTCTGCCTCGCTGGCCAACATGAATCCCCTCGAAAGTCCTCGACCCTTCGGACCATTGTCAGATCTGAAGGAAAACAAATTCCGAATAGGCGTGGTCGACCATGTCCGGCGGCAGGTCTCCGCGGGTGAAAGTCGGCGGCGGACTGGCGGTGAACCAGGCGCCGAAGGCCGATTCTCCTGCCTTTGCGGGGATTTCGACGAACAACAACCCCTGCGCCAAAAGGTAGCGGGCGACCGCGCCAATATGATCGCGCACCGCGGCCTGGCTGGGCGCATAGACGAGCCGCGCGGACGGCAGACCCTTGCGGCGGGTGGGGGAAAAGACCAGCGGATGGACGCTGCCGCCAACCCGCAGCAACGCCGCGATGCAGCCGAGTTCCAGATGGTCGGCAAGGAGCCGCGCGGCGCCCGGATCGAGCTCCCGCATGCCCGCCTCGTCCGCCGCGCCAACCGACGCAGCAGCACCGAACTGCATCGCGGACAGCGCGAGCGCGGCCATCAGCACGCCCTCGTGCCGCCGGACGAAGCCGAGCCGGCCGATCATCTCGCGCACCGGTTCGCTCGGCGTCAGATCGGTGAAGACATCCACCGGTTCCGCGAGAACCTTCTGGAGCATGCGCGGCGCAAGCCAGCGGTGCGGCTCGTCGACATACCAGCTCGACAGATTGAGGACCGTGCGTGGCCGACCACCCTCGCCGGCCCTCTGGCTGCGCATGGTCAGGATCACGCCCGCGGGCGTGCCCTTGACCGACATGACATAACCAAGCGGGGTTGCCGAAATGGTATTGTGGTATCTGGACAGACGTTCCAGGCCCGACTGCCAGAACGTGGCCGAACGCGAAGGAAAGCCGCGCGACAGAATAGCGGCGGCCGCGTCAACGTCCCTATCCTCTATGGGCTTCAACATGGCGGCAATCTAACGAGCGGAATCCGAATGTCGCGCGCAATTGTTGAATATATTTAATCGCACAACTTCATTCATCTCTTTACCAGACATTGGTCAGTCAATAGCGGCGAGCTGCTTTGCCGCGCCGGTCGGCAGGAACAGTGAAGCCAGCCGAGAGAACGCCCGCGCCGGCCCGCGCGGGCGCCCTGCGCGAGACCCGCACCGCCGGACGCTAGGTCAGACGGCCCGGTCAGGCCAGATCGCGCGGCTGCGTCATAGTGTCGGAGCAATGACGGACCGGGTGACGAGGCGGCCATCGGCAGTCGAGCGCTTGGGGATCAACGGAAGGCGCGGTGCCGCAAGGGCGCCTTCCCGCTCCTGCAGTATTGGCGCAATGCGTTCTCACGCGCCGACCGATGGCGGCAAGCAGCCATCATGCATCGCAACATTAATCCATTTAATTTTGCGTCGCGGCATGCCCTTTTGCTGTTGGATCGATCCAAGCATTTCTGCATACTCCCGCAACGACCCGCGCCAGAACGGGCATTGGAACGATCGCCAAGGGAGGAAATCACATGGAACGCAGGCAAGTTCTCTTCGGGCTCGGAGCGGTCTCGGCGACCGCCCTTGTGGCAAGCCCGTCCATTCTTCGGGCACAGGCGCCGATCACCCTGAACGGCGCGTCGCAGTTCAACGACGACCATGCCTTCACCAAGGCCATGGTGCGGTTCGAGGAGCGCGTGAAGGCGCTCTACGGCAAGCCGATCAACTTCAACCTGCACAAGAACTCCTCGCTGGGGCTCGAGAAGCAGTATTTCGAGTACATGGCCCAGGGCCGCGCGGTGGATTATGCCATCGTCTCGCCGGCGCACATGTCGACCTTCGCCCGCTCGGCGCCGTTCATCGACGCCCCCTTTGTGTTCCGCGACGTCGAGCATATGGGCAAGGTGGTCAAGGCCGGCATGCTCAAGCCGATCGAGGAAGAGGTGGAGAAGCGAGCGGGCGTGCGCCTGATCGGCCATGCCGGCGGCGGCACGCGCAACATCTTCGCCAACAAGCCGTTCAAGAACATCGCGGAAATGCGCGGCTTGAAGGTGCGTGTCCAGGGCGCGCCGATCTGGTCGCGAACCTTCTCGGCCGTCGGCATGTCGCCGACCGTCATCGCCTATAACGAGGTCTACAACGCCATTCAGAACGGCGTCATCCAGGCCGGCGAGAACGAGGCGGCCGGCGTCGAGGCCATGAAGTTCTACGAGGTCGCGCCCAATCTCGTCCTCACCCAGCACGCCGTATCGATCCGGCCGCTGTGCTTCTCGATGAAGACCTTCGGAACGCTGCCGAAGGACCTTCAGGACGCGATCATCCAGGCGGGCGTCGAGGGCGGCGAGTACGGCCGGCAGGTGGAGTCCAGCGAGGACGGGCAGAAGCTCGAAGCCCTCGAAAAGGCCGGCCGTCTGAAGCGCATCGCATTCGACGAGCGCGACCAGATGAAGAAGCTCACCGATCCGGTCATGGCGGCCTACGCCAAGGAGATCGGCGCGGAAGGCGTCTTCGGACAAGTCAACAGCGCCTGATCCCGATCAGCAGCCCCCACCCCGCCCGGACCTCAGCGGCGGGGTGTTCTTTCTGAGAGGCGCGACGCGACCGGCGGTTCGTGGCGTCTGCTGGCCTGAAGGCATATCATGACATCGAGCGATCCCATGCCGCCCGAGCCGGCGCCCAGCCTCTGGCGGCGCTTCACCGCGGCCTATGCCGCCCTCCTCAACCATCTCGTGGTCGCATCCATCGCGGTGCTGCTCGTTCCGGTGAGCCTGCAGATTTTCTCGCGGCACACGGCCCTCATCCCCAGCTACATCTGGACCGAGGAGATGGCCCGCTTCCTGTTCGTCTGGACCATCTCGATCGGCGCCATGATCGGCGTCCGGGAATCGACCCATTTCGAGGTCGACGTCATGCCCGAACTGTCGCCGCGGCTCGAGGCGGTGGCGCGGCTGACCGGGCGCATCGGCATCCTCGTGCTCGCCTGCGTCTTCGTCTTCGCGGGCATCAAGTTCGTCGAGTTCGCCTGGTGGCGCATCTCCGAACTCGCGGAATTGCCGCTCTGGCTGATCCACCTGCCCTGGCCGCTGATGGGCGTCACCTGGATCATCTTCCTCGGCGAGCAGATGCTCGACGACGTCCTGATCATTCTCGGCCGCAAGGCGCCGCCCAAGAAGCAGGATCTCAGCGAGATCGACGCAGGGACACTCAACATATGACCGGCGCAGCCCTCACCGCGGGACAAGCGGCATTCGTCCTTTTCGGTGCCTTCTTCACGCTGATCGCGCTGCGCGTGCCGGTGGCCTTCGCGCTCGGCCTTGCCTGCCTGCCGATCCTCGCCATCGAGCCGCGGCTCGACACGATGACGCTGATGTCGGAGAGCTTCAACGCCTTCAATTCCTTCATCCTGCTGGCAGTGCCTTTCTTCCTGCTCACCGCCAACCTGATGAATATCGGCGGCATCACCGAGCGCCTGCTGAAACTCTCGCGCACGATGGTCGGCCATTGGCCCGGCGGCCTCGCGCAGATCAACGTGGTCCTGTCGCTGTTCTTCGCGGGTATTTCGGGATCGTCGACGGCGGACGCGGCGAGCCAGTCGAAGATCTTCATCGAGGCCCAGCGGCGCGAGGGCTACGACGACAGTTTCTCGGTCGCGATCACCGCCGTCTCCGCAGTGCTCGCCGTCATCATCCCGCCCTCCATCCTGATGATCGTGTGGGGCGGCATCCTGACGACCTCGATCGGAGCGCTGTTTCTCGCAGGCATCATCCCCGGCATCCTCATTGCCGGCGCCCAGATGGCGACCGTGCATATCTATGCGACCCGCCGCGGCTATCCGACCTATCCGCGAGAGACGTGGCGGGCCTTCATCTGCGCCTGCGCCCATTCGTTCCTGGCGCTGATGACGCCGGGCATCATCATCGGCGGCAAGATCTTCGGCTGGTTCACGGCGACGGAATCGGCCGCCATCGCCGTGCTCTATGCGGGCGTCCTGTCGTTCATCGTCTACCGCGAGATGGACGCGAAAGGGCTCTATGCGGCGCTGCTCGATACCGGCAAGCTGACGGGCATCATCCTGTTCTGCGTCGGCACGGCGAGCTGCTTCGGCTGGCTCCTCGCCTATTACAAGATCCCCGAGGCGATCCTCGCCGGCGTCTCGGCCTGGAACATGGGCTTCATCGCCACCGGCTTCTTCGTCGCCGGCGTGTTCCTCGTCGTCGGTTGTTTCCTCGACGCCATTCCCGCCATCATCATCTGCGGACCAATCCTTCAGCCGCTGGCGCGCGCGGTCGAGATGGACCCGGTTCATTTCGCCATGATCGGCATCGTCTCGCTCGCCTTCGGGCTGGTGACGCCGCCCTACGGGCTCTGCCTCATGATCGCCTGCGCGGTGGCGGGGATACGGATGCGCGCGGCCATCAAGGACACGGTGATCATGCTGATCCCGCTCCTGATGGTGCTGGCGCTGGTCATCGTCTGGCCGAAGGTGACGCTGTTCCTGCCGAGCCTGATCTCGCCGGACATGCTGAACTGACCGGACGCGGGCGGGCGGACAACATCGAGGTGTGCATGATGGATTTCACGGGCAAGGTGGCGCTGGTCACCGGCGGCGCATCGGGCATCGGCGAAGCGGCAACGCGGGCCTTCGCAGCAGCCGGCGCGAAGGTTGCCTTCACCTACATATCCAGCGGAGCCGAAGCCAATGCGCTGGAGAAGGACATCAAGGCGGCGGGCGGACAGGCGCTGGCCATCAAGGCGGACCTGACTCGGGAAGACGAGGTGGAGGCGGCCTTTGCCGCCGCCGTGCGCGCCTACGGGACGCTCGACGTGCTGTTCGCCAATGCCGGCGGCATCCTCGACCGGAAGTCGACGGCGGAATCCGACCCCGACCTGTGGAACCGCACGTTCGACGTCAACGTCATGACCACCTACCTCGCCTGCCGCGCGGCGGCGAAGATCATGGCGGAGAAGCGGTCCGGCGCCATCGTCACCATGTCGTCGCAGGCCGCGATGAGCGGCGGCGGGCCGGGCGCCATGCACTATGCGGCGTCCAAGGGCGCGATCCTGACCTATACGCGGGGACTGGCGAACGAACTCGGGCCGCTCGGCATCCGCGTCAACGGCGTTGCGCCGGGCCTGATCGCGACGCGCTTCCACGTGCAGTTCAACACGCCCGAGGGTCGCCGGCAGACGGTGGACACGACGCCGCTGCGGCGCGAGGGCACCGCCGAGGACGTCGCCAACCTCGTCCTGTTCCTCGCCTCCGACAAGGCCTCGTTCATCACCGGCGAGACGGTGCAGATCAACGGCGGCCGCGGCATGTACTGAAGCGATCGGAACCGGCGGCGGCGCGTGACGGCCGCCGGCTGGTCCGTTGGTCTCAGATGGTGACGCCGCCGTCCACGACCAGACTCTGGCCGGTCATGTAGCTGCCCGCCCTGGAGCCGAGATAGACGGCCGCGCCGGCGATCTCGTCGGGATCGCCGATGCGGCGCAGCGGCGTCTCGCGCTCGCGTGCCTCGCGGGCGTCCTTGTCCTCCCACAGGGCCTTGGCGAAATCGGTCTTGATGAGGCCCGGCGCGATGCAGTTCACCCTGATGTTGTGAGGTCCGTATTCATGGGCGAGGTTGCGGGCGAGCTGCATGTCCGCCGCCTTCGAGATGCAGTAGGCGCCGATCACCTCCGAGCCGCGCAGGCCGCCGATGGACGAGACGATGATGATCGAGCCGTCGCGGCGGGCGATCATCTCCGGCACGACCATTGAGATGAGCCAGTTGTTGGCGACGATGTTGTTGGTGAGGATCTTGCCGAAGGCATCGTCCGTGATGCCCGCCATCGGCCCGTAATAGGGATTGGACGCGGCGTTGCAGACCAGCACGTCGATGCGGCCGAGTTGCTTGCGCGTCTCATCGACGAGGCGCTGAAGCTCCTCCTTGGAGGAGATATTGGCGGGCACGACAATGGCGCTGCCGGCGCCGTGCCTGGCGTTGATAGCGTCGGCGACCTCCTGGCAGGGCGCCGCCTTGCGCGAGGAGATGACCACCTTGGCGCCGTGCTCGGCCATCCGCTCGGCGATGGCGCGGCCGATGCCGCGGGACGAGCCGGTGATGATCGCGACCTTGCCGGTCATGTCGAAGAGATTCATGCGAGGCCTCCCTGGAATGTTCGTTGGCAGCCAGCGAAAGGGCGCTCCGATGGAGCGCCCCCGCTTCGTCTCAGTGGTTGGTGTACTTGCCCATCTCGATGCGGGCGATGGAGCGGTTGTGGACCTCGTCCGGCCCGTCCGCGAGCCGCAGCGTGCGGATGTGGGCATAGGACTTGGCGAGGCCGAAATCGGTGGTGACGCCGCCGCCGCCATGGGCCTGGATCGCATCGTCGATGATCTTCAGCGCCATGCGCGGGGCCGCCACCTTGATCATGGCGATCTCGAGCTTGGCGACCTTGTTGCCGACCTTGTCCATCATGTCGGCCGCCTTGAGGCAGAGCAGGCGCGTCATCTCGATGTCGATGCGGGCCTCGGCGATGCGCTGTTCCCACACCGACTGCTCGGAGACGCGCTTGCCGAAGGCGGTGCGCGACTGGATGCGCTTGATCAGCTTTTCGAGTGCGAGTTCCGCGACGCCGATGGTGCGCATGCAGTGATGGATGCGGCCCGGCCCGAGACGCCCCTGAGCGATCTCGAAGCCACGGCCTTCGCCGAGAAGCAGGTTCTCCGCGGGAACGCGGACATTGTCGAGGATGACCTCGGCATGACCGTGCGGCGCGTCGTCGAAGCCGAAGACCGGCAGCATGCGGACAACCTTGAAGCCGGGCGCGTCGGTCGGCACGAGAATCTGCGACTGCTGGATGTGCTTGGCCGCGCCGGTATCGGTCTTGCCCATGACGATGGCGACCTTGCAGCGCGGGTCGCCGATGCCCGACGACCACCACTTGCGGCCGTTGACGACATATTCATTGCCCTCGCGGCGGATCGAGGTCTCGATATTGGTGGCGTCCGAAGAGGCCACTGCCGGCTCGGTCATCAGGAAGGCCGAGCGGATCTGGCCGGCCAGAAGCGGACGCAGCCACTGTTCCTTCTGGGCCTTGGTGCCGTAGCGATGCAGCACTTCCATGTTGCCGGTGTCGGGAGCCGAGCAGTTGAACACTTCGGAGCCGAAGCCGACGCGGCCCATCTGCTCGGAGCACATGGCATATTCGAGATTGGTCAGGCCGGCGCCGTGGAACTCGCCCTCGTCATGCTCGTCGGAGGGCGGCAGGAACAGGTTCCAGAGACCTTCCTTCTTCGCCTTGGCCTTCAGCTCCTCCAGCACCGGCACGACCTTCCAGCGGTCGCCGTCGCCGTCCATCTGCTGGTCGTAGGTGGGGATGGCCGGATAGACGTGCGCGTCCATGAAGGCCATCACGCGGTCGCGCCAGTAGCGCTGGCGCTCGGACATCGAGAAATCCATGTTTCCTCTCCTCTTGATCGTCAGGTTTGTGCGGGATTGATCAGGGCGCGGCGGACCAGCGCGATGAACTCGGTGCGTATGCCGGCAAGGTCGACGCCCTCGGGGTCGAGCACCCACTGGGCCATGATGCCGCGCAGCGCCGCCGACAGGATCAGCGCCTGGGTGCGCGCGTCGATATCCGGCCGGATGTCGCCGGCCTCGATGGAATTGCGGATCAGGCGGCCGAAATCGGTGGCGGATTCGCGGTTGAAGGTGGCAACCGCCTCGGCCAGGACCGGTTTGTGGGCCGCCCCCATCAGCACCGCGAGATAGGCGCGCATCTTCACGAGGCCAACCGCCGGGCGGTCGAACGAGGCATCGATGGTCGCCATGAGCATGGCGAAGCCGGACGTGCCGCGCTGGCGCTCGCGCCGCAGGACGTTGAACTCGTCGTGGATGGCTTCGGCCATGGCGGCGAGCAGTTCGTCCTTGGAGCCGAAATAGTGGCCGGCGAGGCCGCGGCTGTAGCCGGCGCGCTCGCCGGCCTCCGCCAGAGTCAGGCCGTCGATGCCCTTTTCCGCGACGAGCTCGGCTGCCGCCGCGAGCACGCGCGCTTCGGCCTCGGCACGGCGTTCGGCCTGCGTCCGCCGGCGGCGAATCTCCACCGGCCCCTCGGGCGGCGGCGTCTCGCTGCGTGAAGCGCGGGCAGCGCTCATCCCTGTCGTCCTCGCAATGTTATTTGCTTGCTGACAAACAAATAACATTGCGAGGCAACGGTCAATACGGGTTTTCACAGAGCCGGAGTGATCGCCCGCCAGCACCCGCGCGATCGGGCATCAACGAAAACGGGAGAACCGGCCTAATCTGGCGTGTTTGGCGGCCTGATCCCTTGAAACCGGCCAGCCAGCGAGGCATAGCCTCATTCATGCGCAGTCCCATCGCTGCCCCCGCCTCGCGGGTGAATCTCAAGCGTCTCGCCGATGCCGTGGGCGTGCATCCCTCGACCGTTTCGCGCGCGCTCGACCCGGCCAAGCGCCATCTCGTCGCCGAGGACGTCGCCGAGCGCATCGTCCAGGCCGCCCGCGAGCTCGGCTACCGGCCGAACCCCCTTGCGGCGAGCCTCAGGACCCGCCGGTCGCGGCTGGTTGGCGTGCTGGTGCCCGACATCACCAACCCGGTCTTCTCGCCGATCATTTCCGGGATCGCCGCAGTGCTCGGCGCCGAGGGCTACTCGACCATCGTCGCCGATGCGGGACAGGAGCCGGAGCGCCGGCTGACGCTGATCGACGACCTGATCGCCCGGCAGGTGGACGGCCTCGTCATGGCGACGGTCAGCCGCGACGATCCGAGCCTCGAACATTGTCTCGCGCAGGGTGTGCCGGTGGTGCTGGTCAACCGCGCCGACGATCACGACCGCGCCTCGGCCGTCGTCTCCGACGACATGACGGGAATGCAGCTCGCCGTCGCGCATCTCGCCGGCCTCGGCCACCGCGCCATCGGTCATCTCGCCGGACCCGCTTTGCTCTCGACCGGCCATCTGAGACGGCTCGGCTTCGAGGTCGCCATGGTGGCGAACCGGCTTCCGGTGCTCCCCGGCGCCATCGTCGAGGCGCGCGCCTATGACCGCGACGAGGGCGAGCGGGCGACGCTGGCGCTCATCAAGGCCGTGCCGCAGATCACCGCCATCGCGGCCTCCAACGACCTGCTGGCGCTCGGCGCCTATTCGGCGCTGAGGAGCCTCGGCAAGGAATGCCCGCAGCACGTCTCCATCGTCGGGCATAACGACATGCCGCTGGTGGACATGGTGCACCCGCCGCTGACCACGGTGAGGATCGGCCCGCGCGACATGGGCTGCGAGGCGGCGAAGCTGCTGCTGGAGCGGATGGGCGGCGCGACCGGCGCCGTCAGGCGCGTCGCGCTCCAGCCCGAGTTGATCGTGCGCGCCTCGACCGCGCCGCCACGCAAGTCCGCCTGAGGATCAGGCCTGCTCGAAGCGGATGGGGTGCGCGCCCTTGTAGAGCACCTGACGGCCGAGCGGATGGACGTTCTCGAGGCCCTCGGTGATCGTCATGAAGTGGTTGCCGGCGAGCTGGCCCGCCTTGGACGCGAAGCAGACCGGCCCGTAGGCGAGCAGGATCTCGGTTTCGCTGACGCCGCCCGGATAGAGGATCAGCTGGCCGGGGGCCGGGTAGCTCGTGGCATTCTCGTAGCCGACGCCGAAGTCGAGGTCGCCGAGCGGCATCCAGACGCCCTCGCCGCTCCAGCGTACATGGACGATCTCGCTGACGAAGGGCATCGCCTTCATGAAGGCCGCGCAGGTGGCGGGGGCCGCGTCGATCTCGAACTTGGCGCGGAACACGTGCTCGCCGGCGGTGATCTTGATGTTCATGGAGGTCTCCGGAAATCGCCCCCGACAAGTGCATGGGCGGCGGAGCGCGCGCAAGAGCCAATCCACCTGCGAAACTCCCGCATGCCGATGCGCGGCTGCCGCGACGGCCATGTTTGCGGCACAAGGAATGGGAAGCCGCGCGAAGACGCGGGCATGAGGGAGATGACCATGGCACGCCTGCGCGTCGGCATTATCGGGCTCGGCAATGCGGTGGAGCCGCATGCGAAAAGCCTTCTCGACCTGAAGGAACGCGTGGAAGTGGTTGCCGCCGCTGCGCGCAGTGCAGAACGCGCGCTGGCTTTCGCCGCGCGGTTTCCGTTCCCGACGACGTCGGACATCGACGCGGTTATCGCCGACCCGTCGATCGACGCGCTGTGGATTCTCACGCCACCCAACTCGCATTTCGAGCTGGCGGGCCGGGCGGCCGCTGCCGGCAAGCATGTGCTGATGGAAAAGCCGCTCGACATCACGCTGGAGCGCGCCCGCGCCATCGTCGCCGCCATGCGGACCGCCGGCCGCACGCTCGGCGTGACGCTGCAGCACCGGTTCCGGCCCGCGACGCTCAGACTGAAGGAGATCGTCCGGTCCGGAGCGCTCGGCGATATCGGCGCCGCCTCCTGCACCGTGCCGTGGTGGCGGCCGCAGAGCTACTACGACCAGCCGGGCCGCTGCACCATGGAGCGCGACGGCGGCGGCGTGCTGATGACGCAGGCGATCCATACGCTCGACCTGTTCCGCTCGCTGGTTGGCGACATAACCATCACGGCCGCAACGGCGGCGACGACGACGGTTCACCGGATGGAGACGGAGGATTTCGCCGCGGCGCTGATCAGGCTCGCCAACGGCGCGCCCGGCGTCATTCAGGCCACGACCGCGGCCTATCCCGGCGGCGAGGAGCGCATCGAGATCATGGGAACGAGGGGCACCGCCTGGCTTGCCGGCGGCAACCTGAAGGTCGCTTATCTCGATGGCAATGAAGAGGTCGTGCGGCAGGAGGGCCCGACCGGCGGCGGCGCCAATGTCATGGACTTCCCCCACGACTGGCACCTGAACCTGATCACCGATTTCCTCGACGCGATCCGCGACGGGCGCGATCCCATCGTCTCGGGCGAGGAAGCGCTGAAAAGCCAGGAACTGATCGGGGAGATATTGGGCAAGGCAGGGTGGCGGGCCGCGAGCTGAGGTTCGCCCGAACGTGGCCCCTCGTCATGGCCGGGCCCAGGCGGCTTTCAGCCGCCGTTCTGTAGCTTGAACGCCGAGGCGTTGCCTCGGCTATGCCGACCATCCACGTCTTGAACACCGATCTCAAAAGATCAGTCGTGGATGCCCGCCACAAGGGCGGGCATGACGGTGAGTTGGGAGCGGCCGCCCGCGCCCTTACAAATCCTTGAAGCCCTTGCCCTCGGCGGCGAGCTTTTCCAGAAGCGCCGACGGTTTGAAGTCCGCGCCGTGGCGGCCCTCGAACTCCTGCATGACCTTCAGCACCTCCGGCAGCCCCACCGTGTCGCCGTAGAACATCGGGCCGCCGCGATAGACCGGCCAGCCGTAGCCGTTGATCCAGACGGTGTCGATGTCGGAGGCGCGGATCGCCTTGCCTTCCTCCAGGATCTTCGCGCCCTCGTTGATCATCGGGTAGATGCAGCGCTGAAGGATCTCCTCGTCCGAAATCTGGCGGCGGTTGATGCCCTTCTTCGCGGCGAGATCGAGGATGATCTTCTCGGTGACGGGCGAGGGCTTCGCCACCCGGTTCTCGTCGTAGTCGTAGAAGCCAGCGCCGGTCTTCTGGCCGCGCCGGTCCATCTCGCAGAGCAGTTCGCGCGGCGTCTCGCCCTTCGACGTCTCGCGCGACCAGCCGATGTCGAGGCCGGCAAGATCGCTCATGGCGAAGGGACCCATGGGCAGGCCGAAATCGTAGAGCACGCGGTCGACGTCCCAGGGCATCGCGCCCTCGAGGATCAGCTTGTTCGCCTCGCGCTGGCGCTGGGCCAGCATGCGGTTGCCGACGAAGCCATGGCAGACGCCGACCAGCACCGCGACCTTGCCGATGGTCTTGCCGAGGCCCATGGCGGTGGCGATGACGTCCTTCGCGGTCTTCTCGCCGCGCACCACTTCGAGCAGGCGCATGACATTGGCCGGCGAGAAGAAGTGCATGCCGATGACATCCTCTGGCCGCTTGGTGACCGAGGCGATCTCGTCGACGTTCAGATAGGAGGTGTTGGTGGCGAGGATGGCACCCTTCTTGGCGATGCCGTCGAGCTTGGCGAAGACCTCCTTCTTGATCTCCATGTTCTCGAACACGGCCTCGATGATCAGGTCGCAATCGGCGAGCGCCGAGAGGTCCAGCGTCGGCGTGAAGCGCTCCATGCGCGTCTCGACATCGGCCATGGTCAGGCGGCCGCGCTTCGCCGTGTTCTCATAGTTCTTGCGGATGACGCCGAGACCGCGGTCGAGCGCCTCCTGCTTCGTCTCCACGATGGTCACGGGAATGCCGGCGCTGACGAAGTTCATGGCGATGCCGCCACCCATCGTGCCGGCGCCGATCATGCCGACCTTGGCGATCTTGCGCGTCGGGGTGGTGTCCGGCACGTCCGGGATCTTGTTGGCCTGCCGCTCGGCGAAGAAGGCGTAGCGCTGCGCGCGCGACTGCACGCCGGGCATCAGGCGCATGATCGTGTCGCGCTCGAAGACGAGCCCCTCGTCGAAGGGCATGTTAACCGCCGCCTCGACGCACTGGATGCAGGCTTCCGGCGCCTCGAAGCCGCGGAACTTGCGGGCATTGGCCTTGCGGAACGCGGCGAACACCTCCTTGCCGGCGCCGAGCTTCTCGGAGCGGTCGCGGACCTTCTTGAGCGGCGCGTTGTCGGCGATCAGTTTCTGCGCGAAGGCCACGGCATCGGCCTTCAGGCTCTGCTCGCCGACGACGGCATCGACCAGCCCGTGGCTCGCGGCCTCGCTCGCCTTCATCGGCTCGCCGAAGGCGATGGCCTCCAGCGCGCGCTCGACGCCGACGAGGCGCGGCAGGCGCTGGGTGCCGCCCGCGCCCGGCACGAGGCCGAGCTTCACCTCGGGCAGGCCGAGCTTCGCGGAAGGCACCGCGACGCGGTAGTGACACGACAGCGCCAGTTCCAGGCCGCCGCCCAGGGCGGTGCCGTGGATCGCCGCGACGATCGGCTTCGGCGAGGCTTCGAGGATGGCGTTGACCTCGCCGAGCGGCACGCCCTTCGGCGGCTTGCCGAACTCGGTGATGTCCGCGCCCGCGATGAAGGTGCGGCCGGCGCAGTGGATGACGATGGCCTTCACCGAGGCATCCGCGCCGGCCTTCTGCACCGCCTCGGCGATGCCGGTGCGGACATTGGCGGAGAGCGCATTCACGGGCGGCGAATTGACGGTGACGACGGCGACATTGCCCTCGGTGGCGAGGTCGACGACTTCGTTGATGGCGGCCATGGAGCGGCTCCCTGAAAACGGATCGGACGGATCGGTGGATGTGAGGATCAGCGCGGGCGCTGGCCGGCGAAGGGAAGCGTCGATGACAGGCCGCCATCGACCGGGAAGGCCTGGCCGTTGACGTAGCTTGCCTCGTCGCTGGCGAGGAACAGCGCCATGGCGGCGATCTCCTCGGGCTGGCCGGGACGGGTCAGCGGATTGAGCTGGCCGAGCTTGCCTTCCGTGCCGCGCTCGCGCGCATGGCTGAAGATCGGCGTGGTCATGCCGGTCTCGATCAGGCCGGGGCAGACCGCGTTGACGCGCACGCCCGAGCCGTAGAAGGCATTGGCGGTCGTCTGAACGAGGCTGATGACGCCGGCTTTCGAGGCCGAGTAGGGCGATCCGCCGGCATTGGCGCGCAGCGCCGCGACGGAGGCGGTGCAGACGATGGAGCCCCGGCCCTGCTTGATCATCAGCGGCGCGACATGGCGGATGGCGAGGAAGGGGCCGATCAGATTGACCCGCAGAATCTCCTGCCACTGCTCGACGGTCTGCTCGAAGAAGGGCGTGAGGCCGCCGGAAATGCCGGCATTGGCGTAGATGGCGTCGATGCCGCCGAATTCGGAGACGGCGCGGGCGACATAGGTCTTCACATCGGTCTCGCTGCCGGCATCGCCCGCGACCGCCACGGCCGTGCCGCCGGCCTTGCGGATCTCCTCGGCGACGGCCTCGACCTTGTCTTTCTCGCGATCGACGCAGAGTACGGCCGCGCCCTCCTTTGCGAACAGGCGCGCGCTGGCGCGTCCGATGCCGCTCGCCGCGCCCGTGACGATGGTGCGCTTGCCTTCGAGCCTTGCCATGGGTCCCTCCGATTGTTCTTGTTCAGGCGCCGTCTGCGGCGTTCCAGGCGGCGATGACTGTGCGGATCAGCGTCACCAGCGCCAGCGGCTGGTCGATCAGCACGTGGTGCCGCGCCTTCGGGATCTCGACGAACATCGAGCCCTTGGGCGCGGTCGCGCGCACGAAGGCCTTGATCTCGTCGGGGAACAGCACCGAATCCGAGCCCCAGGTGACAGCCAGGCGACATTTGGCGCCGGCGAGATCGACGGCGGAATCGTTGCGCTTCAGCCGCGACCACATGAAGGGGTCGAAGCGCCAGGTCCAGCCGCTGGAGCCGTCCGGCTTCTGCACTTCGCGCAGCGAGTGACGGGCGATGTAGTCGACGATGTAGAGGTTCTCCGCCTCCTGCGCCGGCATCAGGCGGAAGCGGGCCAGCGCATCGACGAAGCTGTCGTAGAGGACCGTGTCCCGCGGCGGGCGCGACGGCGGCCGGGCGATCTCGCGCTTCGAGCGCATCTCGTTGGAGAGGAACGGCGAGTCCACCGTGATCAGCCCGCCGATGCGCTCGCCGAACCGCGCGGCGAAGGCCATGGCCGGAAAGCTGCCGAAGGAATGCGAGACGACGATCGGCCTGACCGGGCCTTCGTCGAGCCCCGTCGCGTCGAGGGTCGACAGCATCTCGGCGCAGAGCAGGTCCATCGAATAGGCGTCGCGCCAGTCGGAGCCGCCCATGCCCGACCACGACGACGCTACCACGCGGTGGGTCCTGGCGAAGAAGGGCGCGAGATAGCTCCACCAGTCGGCATGGGCCGAGCCACCGTGCAGCATGAGCAGGCCCGGCTTGCCGCGCTCGCCCCAGGCCAGTGTCTCGATGGTGACGCCCGCGCCCTGATGCGACGAACGTTCCGGCTGGATGGCGATGGCTTCGTCGAACCATGCCGGCGCTGGTGGTTTTTCACCCTTGAAGGGCACCAGCGGCGCTGGTTTCGGTTCGGCTGCCATCGGATCGTCCCGGAGTCTTGACGTTAACGGCAAGCATTCATCCGCCGCCGGACGGCCGCAATAGGCCGAACGGACGGCGGATCGCTGCCCTGCCTCGCGGCAGGGAACGCACCCGGCTGCGGCCCCGGATCAGCCGGATTTCTTCGCGAGATGCTTGAACATGACCGCCCGGGCCTCGTCGTCCATCTGCGCCTTGAAGGTGAAACGGTCCTTCAGCGCGATGGCGCGCTCCGCGGCCGGCCGGGCGCTGATCTCGTCGAGGAGGCGCTTGAGGTTGGGATAGTTGCGCCAGGCATCGTCGCCGAGAATGAAAGGCACCATGCGGGCCCAGCCCCACAGCGCCATGTCGACGATCGAATAGGCCCCGCCGACCATGTAGGCGTTCTGCGACAGGTGCTGCTCGACCACCGCATAGTGCCGGTCGGTCTCGAACTGGTAGCGCGTATGCGCGTAGGGCACGGGCTCCGGCGCGAAGTGCTTGAAGTGGACTGCTTGCCCCGAATAGGGGCCGACGCCGGTGGCGACGAACATCAGCCAGGACAGCAGTTCGCCGCGCGCCTTCGGATTGTTCGCCGGAATGAACTTGCCGGTCTTCTCGGCGAGATAGAGCAGGATGGCGTTGGAATCGAAAACCACCGCATCGCCGTCGACGAGCGCCGGCACCTTGCCGTTCGGGTTGATCTTCAGGAACTCGGGCGAGAACTGGTCGCCCCTGCGCGTGTCGATCGCGACGGGCTCGTAGGCAAGGCCCGCCTCTTCGAGGAACAGCGCGACCTTGGTCGGATTGGGCGAGCCGTTGAAATAGAACTTCAGCATGGAGGTTTCCTCGGGGGCGGTTCGATCAGGCGGCCGACATGGTCAGCGGCGGGCCGACATCGTCGGGGATGGGGCAGATGTAGGGATTGGCGCGGGTGCGGGCGGCAAGGTCTGCCTTGGCGGCAGCCATGAGCGAGGGGTCGGAGAGCACGGCGGCGCCGGTGGCGGCCATGGCCTTCGCTACCTGCACCATCGCCTTGTGGGCGGCCGGCATCTTGCCCTGCGCCACGATCTGCCAGGTGTGGAACGGCGTGCCGACGGCGACGGTCGGCGCATGGGCCTGCACGGTCGGCACGACCCAGCTGACGTCGCCGACATCGGTCGAGCCGATCAGCGGATTGCGTTTGGCGTCGAGCGGAACGGTGAAGTCGGCCAGCGGGCGATCCCCCGGCTCCAGCCCGATCGTGTGATAGACGCTGGCAATGTCCTGCGGCGTCAGCGTACCCTGGATCTCGCGGGCGAAGGTCTGGTCGGCGGCGTCGAAATGCGGCGGGCCGAGCTCTTCCAGAATGCCCTGAAGCGTCGTCTCCAGCGGCGTGTTGCCGACGATGTTGGAGACGGCGCTGACGATCTTCATCTCCATCTTCGTCTCGGTCATCAGCGCCGCTCCCTCGGCGATCTTCCTGACGCGACCGACCAGTTCGAGCATGCCGGGCAAGTCACGCGCGCGGATCGAGTAGCGCACGCGCGCATGGGCCTGCACGACGTTGGGCGCGATGCCGCCGGTGTCGAGCAGGGCGTAATGCACGCGCGCGTCGGAAGGCATGTGCTCGCGCATGTAGTTGACGCCGACATTCATCAGTTCGACGGCATCGAGCGCCGAACGACCGAGGTGGGGCGAGGCGGCGGCGTGCGATGCCTTGCCGGTGAAGATGAAATCGGCGCGGGTATTGGCAAGCGACAGCGGCGGAGCGACCTCCCACCACGAGGACGGGTGCCAGGTGATGGCGACATCGGCATCCTTGAAGGCACCCGAGCGCACCATGAAGGCCTTGGCCGCGCCGCCCTCTTCCGCCGGGCAGCCGTAATAGCGCACGCGGCCGGGAAGGTTGTTCTCCGCCAGCCAGTTCTTCATCGCGGTGGCGGCAAGAAGGGCGGCCGAGCCGAGCAGGTTGTGGCCGCAGCCATGACCGTGGCCGCTCGCCTCCACCGGCCGATGCTCGGCGACGCCCGCCTCCTGGCTTAGGCCGGGCAGCGCGTCATATTCGCCGAGGAAGGCGATGACCGGACCGCCCTCGCCCGCTTCGCCGACGACCGCAGTCGGGATGCCAGCGACGTTCTCGGTGACGCGGAAGCCCTCGGTGCGGAGCTGGGCCGTGTGCTCGGCGCAGGAACGCACCTCGGTGTAGCAGACCTCCGGCATGCCCCAGACACGGTCGGAGAGCTCGATCAGGCGATCCTTCGCCGCGTCCACCTGCCGCCAGAGATCGTTGCGATTGTCCATGATGCCCTCGTCGTCACGCGAAGGCGGCATATCAGCGCCGCGACGGGGGCAAAGTCCAGCGCGGGATGTGCATGGATGGGTGACGCCGGCCGTTGATGCGGAATCAATCCGCGAACCGCGGAGCGCGCTTCTCCATATTGGCCTTCACCGCCTCGACCTGATTGGCGCTGCCGAGCAGCTTCTGCTGCTCCGCCGATTCCATCTGCAAACCATCGGCCGGGCTCGACACGGTCGCCGCGTTCAGGAGCCGCTTGGCGGCGCGGACGGCGTCGGGGTTCTTGGCGGCGATGTCGCGGGCGGCGGCCAGCGCTGCGGCGCGCGGATCGGCCTCGATGCGGGAGACGAGGCCGAGCGCCTGCGCCTCCGCGCCCGCGACGATGCGACCGGTATAGGTCAGGTCGCGCACGACATCGTCGCGGCAGAGATGGCGCAGGAGCTGGGTTCCCGCGACATCCGGCACGAGGCCCCATTTGATCTCCATGACCGAGAGCTTCGCATCCGCCGTGGCGAAGCGCATGTCGGCGCCGAGCGCCACCTGAAGCCCGCCGCCGAAAGCGACACCGTGAACGGCGCAGATGACCGGCACCGCAAGCTCGCGCCAGCACCAGGCGGCCATCTGCGGCCGGTTGGCGATGCCGTGGGTGCGCGCGACGAGATCGCGCAACGAGGCGTCGCCGCCGGCCTGCATGGCCTGGAAGCTCTCGAAATCGAGACCGGCGCAGAAGGCGCGCCCCTCGCCGGAGAGCACCGCCGCGCGGACGCCCTTCGTCCTGCCGACGAGGTCGGCGGCCTCGATCAGCGCGTCGAACATGGCGGGATCGAGCGCGTTCATCTTGTCGGCGCGGTCGAGGCGGATATCGGCGACGCCGTCCGCGATGGTGACGGCGATACGGTCGCGGATGCGCGTGGCGGTCATGGCGTTGTCTCCCTGCGGCCATTGTGGAAGGCGCGCGAGGGGGAATGAAGCCGGCCGTTCGGGAGGCGGTTTAGGCGGCCAGCGCTTCACCCAATGCCTTCGCGAGGTCGCCGCGGGGCTCGGCGCGCACGTCAGACAGGCCGAGCCAGCGCGCCATCAGCCGCAGCTCTGCCGCCAGAGGGCCGGCAACATCCGCTGCCTTCGCCCCGTCCTCGAGGTGCGATGCCTGTACCACCAGCACGGAGCCTGCCCGGTCCGCCTTGAGGTCGACCCGGCCCGCGAGCGTGTCGCCCAGCAGGAAGGGCAGCACGTAGTAGCCGTGGACGCGCTTCTCGGCCGGCGTATAGATTTCGAGTCGGATACGGGCGCCGAACAGCCCCTCTGTGCGCTCGCGCTGCCAGACCAGCGGGTCGAAGGGCGCAAGCAGGGCGCGCGCCTCGACCTTGCGGGGCATGCGCGCGTCTTTTGCGAGGTAGGCCGGATTGCGGAAGCCCTCAACGGATACCGGGATCAGATCGCCGCTCTCGACGAGGTCGGCCACCGCCGCCTTCGTGTCGGCCACCTCCAGCCGGTAATAGTCGCGCAGGCAGCGTTCGGTGGCGATGCCGAGCGCGCTCGACGACAGGCGGACGAGTTCGCGATTGGCGTCCGCGTCCGATGGCGTCGGCACGTCGAGCACAGCCTGCGGCAGCACGCGCTCGGTGACGTCGTAGATGCGCTCGAAGGCGCCGCGGCGCGTGGCCGTCGTGACCATTCCGGCCCAGAACAGCCACTCGACCGCCATCTTGCCCTCGGACCAGCCCCACCAGCCACCCTCGCCCTTGTGGTCGTGGGAAAGTTCGGACGCAGACATCGGCCCGTGCCGCTCGATCTCGCGATGGACCTCGTCGATCAACTGGCGCCGCTCGCGGCCGAACCTGGCGAGACCGGTATAGATGCCCGCGCCCGCGGCCGCGCGCGCCATGCGGAAGCGGAACAGCGGCTGGAGCGCCACGGGCAGGTAGGAGGCTTCATGCCCCCAGTATTCGAACAGGACGCGCCTACGCCCCGAATAGGCCAGCGCGTCGATATCGGCGGTCGCATAGGGGCCGAGGCGCGAGAAGCCGGGCAGCGTGTGGGCGCGCGCGACGACATTGACCGAGTCGATCTGCACGACGCCGAGGCGCTCGATCATGCGCCGGAGGTGCCGCTTCTCGGCGGCCACGGACCCGCGACCCTCGCCGTGGCCGGCAAGGTCGAAGCCCTGCGCCGCAATGGCGATGCGGCGGGCCTGTTTCAGGGAGAGGCTGTCGGAACGGCGGGGCATGGCTGCGCTGGCAATCGTTACAGGTCGGGCGGAAGCCTGTCAGCGGGGATAAATCCGGCGCCACCCGAAACCTGTCAGGAGGCGAAAACCCCGGCCGGAGCAGGCATTGGCCGAGCTCGTCGCCGATGCAATGCACCCATCTTGTCCCCATGGGTCAAAGCTGGGCTAGTCTCCGCGCCACGAACAGGAGCAGTCCATGCAGCAGCGTCCCCTCGGCCGTACCGGCCTTTCCATCGCCCCGCTGGTCTTCGGCGGCAATGTCTTCGGCTGGACCGCGGACCAGAAGACCTCCTTCGATCTGCTCGACCGGTTCGTCGATGCCGGGCTGAACGCCGTCGATACGGCCGACGTCTATTCCGCCTGGGCGCCCGGCAATTCCGGCGGCGAGAGCGAGGCGATCATCGGCCAGTGGATGAAAGCGCGCGGCAGCCGCGACAAGGTGGTCGTGATCACCAAGGTCGGCTCGCCCATGGGCGAGGGCAAGAAGGGGCTCTCGGCCCGCTACATCGCCGAGGCGGTGGAGGCCTCGCTGAAGCGGCTCCAGACCGACGTGATCGACCTCTACCTGTCGCACTGGCCGGATCCGGACACGCCGCACGAGGAGTCTCTCGCCGCTTACGAGAAGCTGAAGCGGGCCGGCAAGATCCGGGCGGTCGGCTGCTCCAACCTCGACGCCATGCAGCTGAAGGCCTCGCTCGACGCGGCCAAGGCGAAGGGCCTGCCGCGCTACGACGTGCTGCAGCCGGAATACAATCTCTACGACCGCGAGAAATTCGAGGGGCCGCTGGCGGACCTCTGCCTGCGGGAAGAGATCGGCGTCATCACCTATTTCTCGCTCGCCAAGGGCTTCCTGTCGGGCAAGTACCGTTCGGAAGCCGATCTCGGCCAGAGCCCGCGCGGCGAGCGGGGCGTCAGGCCCTATCTCAACGACAAGGGCTTCCGCGTGCTCAGGGCGCTGGACGAGGTCTCGGCGGCGCATGGCGCGAAGCAGGCCGAGGTGGCGCTCGCCTGGCTGATGGCGAAGAAGACCGTCACGGCGCCGATCGCCAGCGCCACGCGGCTCGACCAGATGGAGAGCCTGATCAAGGCGGCGTCGCTGAAACTGTCGGACGCGGAAGTGAAGGCGCTGGACGCGGCGGGCGCTTGAAGGACTGACACCACTGCGACGCTGCTCGCCTCTCCCCGCCGGGAGAGGTGACGAAATGCGCCGCGCGAGCCAAATCGGACAGCCGGGACGCGCTCAACGAGAGCCGGCCAGCCCGCAGCCGCCGCGGCTGCCTGGCAGAACGATGAGCGCGCCGCTGTCGTAGAATGCGCGCACGCCCTCGCGGCCGGAGACTGCGGCGAGGACGAAGAGGCCGCCGACGCGGACGAGGCGGATGCGGTCCGGGTCGATCTGGCTGAGCAGGGCCGACGGCGCGCCGATGGCCACCACCATGGCCTCGCCGGGACGCGCGACCGCGACGGCCGCCATGGCGAGCGTCCAGAGGCCGAGCGCCACAACGGCAGCAAGGGCAAAGCCGCTTGCGGCGCGCCAGCGGCGGGTCAGGGGCTCAATAGTCGTAGAAATGCTCAAAGGAGCCTCCCTCGCGGCTCGCGACCTGCATGGCATCGCCGAGGCGCTCGACCGGCACGTCAAGGCCGATGCGCTGCCAGCCGGGCCGCGCCTGAACGATGAAGCCGAACAACCTCTGCGCGCCCGGCACCGCAAGCTGATCCTTCATCGGGATGACCAGCGTTACCAGCGCGCGCCGGTTGCCGGCGATCTCGGTGAAGCGACCGCCCTTCGCCACCACCTGCCGGGCGATGTCGGTGAAGGCGCGGTAGCGGTCGGTCTCGATCAGCACGCCGCCGGCAGGCTCGCTGACGACCGTGATGCCGGGCATGGCGGCGAGGTCGGCGGCGGCGAGCCCGGCAACGACGCTGCGGATACGGAGGTCGGCGGGCGACAGTCCCGCCGCCTGCCCGATCAGCACGGCATAGCCGGCCTTCACGCCCCATTCGGCTGATAGCGCGACGCGACGCTCGAGCGAGCGGATGATGCTGCGGCTGCCGAAGGGCGTCTCGCGCCAGAACTGGGCCACCGTGGATGCGAAGGGAAACTGATACCAGGGCGTCTGGGTGAGGAAGGCGGCGTAGCGGTCGGCGACCCCGGAGGCGAAGCGATCCTCGGCGTTCTTCTCGGGGCCGCGCCACCACGCGGAAGCGCGCCCGATGGTCCCCTCCCACGCGCCCTTGACGATCATCTCGGCCGTGAACGAAACGCCGATGATGTAGAGCATCGCCTTCATGTCGCCGGGCGTCGCCCGCTGCTGGGTCGTGCGCGTGGTGATATCGCAGAGGCTCGACCAGAAGCCGAGGATCGAGGCGGTGTAGGAATAGGCGTGCTCGTCCGAGGTCTTCAGCACGCCCGCAAGATCCTCGTAGGCGTGAACGATGTACCATTCGGGGTAGGACAGGTAGCTGTTCACCTCCGGCCGCCGCCACGGCAGTTCGGTGACGACGCGCGGCGTCGTGTCGGCCGTCGACTGCGGCAGGGACTGGCAGCGGGTCTCGACATAGAGGATCGGCAGGGCGGAGATCGCCAGCAGGCCGACCGCCAGCAGAACCACCTGTCCGACGGCGTGGAGAGCGAGTTTCAGTGCGATCCTCACGCCCGCGCCTCCATCTCGGCCGGCGCGAGGGCGAAGCCGACGAAGGCCGCGGCGCCGCCGAGCGCGATATGCGGCGTGTTGGCGAGGATCTTGAAGACGAACGGCAGATCGAGGACGCCGTAGATCAGGATGCCGAGATCGAGATAGCCGGAGCCGGTGGCGAGACCGAGCAGGCCGTCGAGGCAGTAGAGCACGCCGAAGACGCGCAGGAACGTCACCGCCGCGCGGGTGGAGAGCCATGCGGCGACCGCCGCCCAGGCGGCGGAGGCGAAGTGCAGCGCGTCGTCATAGATGTCGAGGGCGAAGATGCCGAAGGCCCTGCCCTGCGCATCGGTGAGGCCGGGAATGTAGTTCAGCAGCGTCACGAGGCCGAGGATCACGGCATAGGCGGCGGCGACCTTGCGGGGAAGCGTCATGGGCGGGTCCTTCTGCACTGCCGGTTGCTGGCATCGTCACGCGAAATAGACGTCCCACATCGTGTTGCGGAACAGCAGGCCGGGATCGATCTCGCGCTTCTTCGCGACGAACCGGGCGACGCCGGGATAGGCGCGCTCCACCTGATCGCGACGCGCATGCAGCCGATACGGCAGGTAGAACGAACCGCCGATGGCGATGACGCGCTCGACCAGCGCCTCGGTCATGGCGAGCATGTCGGCCTCGGCCTCGGGCGTCACCGATTGCGAGAACAGCATGACGGCAGCGATGCGCGGCACGGGCGCGTAGGAGAGCGCGCTGACGGTATCGGCCTTCACGTAGCGCAGCGTGACGTTCAGGAGGTCCTGGCGCGAGCGCAGGATCACCTCGCGACAGGCGGTGAGGAATTCGTCGAAGCGGTCGGGCGCAACGAAATATTCGTGCAGGATATCGGTGCGCAGCGGATCGCGGCCGGCCAGGTTCGCGACCGGCTCGTTCATCAGCGTGCTGCGCGTGGCGATGCCGGAGGAGATGGCGGGGTTGCCGACCGTCTCGGCCGCCCAGCGGGCGCGCTTGCCCGTCTCGCTGCCGATCTGCGCGCGGAAGATCTCGCGCGACACGGAGGACATCAGGCCGCCGGCCGAAACGGGCGGCAGGCGCGCCGGCTGGTTCGGCACGGGGCGGTAGGTGATCATCAGCGCCTGGCGCAGGAAGTCGCGCCGCGCGACCGACAGCCGGCCATAGGCCATCTGGACGGAGGGATCGCCGTTGATGGCCGCAACGAAACGGGGTCCGAACTCTCCGGCCGGCATCAGCACATTGGTCGGCCGCAACAGCGCGTTCGGCACCATGTCCAAGACCATGTCGAGAATGACGCCGAACAGGCCATAGCCGCCCTGGACGAGGCCGTAGAGCTCGGCATTCTCGGCCGGCGAGCAGGTGACGATGGCGCCGCCCGCCAGCATCAGGCGGAAGGAACGCACGGTCGCGCCGAACGGGCCGAAGGGCACCGGCCAGCCATGGGCATTGACCGACAGAGTGCCTGCGGTGGCGAAATCGGCATTGGACTGCATGACGGCCGGCGAGAACCCGGCCCGGTCCAGTTCCTGCAGCAGATAGATCCAGCGCGAGCCGGCATGGGTGCGATAGGTCTTCGCGTTGGCGTCGAGTTCGCAGAGCTTCGTCTCGAAGGTTGCGGCAGTGGCGTTGCGATAGAGGCTCTGGCCGCCCATCGAATGGCGCGCACCGCCCACCACGAAGGCGCGGTTGCCGGCCTGTGCCTCCTTCAGCTCCCGGCGCAGGCGCTCGATGAAGGCAGCCTCGGGATCGGCGCCGACCACCCAGTGCCTTGCCACAGGCGTCGGCGACAGGCGGCTCGCATCGTTGAGCACGATGCGCTGCTGGGCGGCGGCGGAGCGCGGCATCAGCGCAGCGCCCGCGGCGGCCGCGGCAAGCTTGACGATGGTGCGACGGGTCGGCTTCGCCATGGAACCTCGGAGCCTTGAAAGCTCGGTGCAGTGTTGCGCCGGACCCGCCGCTCGGGCGAATCGGACGCATGCAGACTGGGGCCGCCGCGTTTCCAACATGTTGCTCGGCGGGCAATCCTGACCTGGTATCTTGGTACGGCGCATAGTCACAATCGCGCCCGTCGCGACAATCCGCGTGCAGACGCATGCCAATGCTTCGCGGCAACTATTGTCTTTGCCGTTCAGACAAGGCAGAACGCTACGGAAATATTGCGCAATAATTCGTCCGGACGGACGGCGCCCCGAATTCGTCCAGACCTCGCGCGATCCGATTTCGTCATTCATCTCGCGGCAGGCATTCCAGCACCGCCGTATCAACCGGTTGCCCTGTGGAACGATGGCTCGCAGCCTCCTGATCAGCGTCGTGGCGCTATGCGCCCTGGTCATGACCGGGGCTCCCGCCGCTGCGCAGTGGAGCGTGCGCGAACTGCCGGGCCCGGCGGGAACCGGCCCGGCCATCGAGATGTCCTATCGCAGTTCGGGGGAGCGGCTGACGCTGCTCTGCAGCGCGGGCGCTGCCTTCGTGTCCTTCGCGCCCGGCTACCGTCTGCCGGCCCAGCCGGAAGGCGTGTTCGACGGCAGCTACAGCGTCGACAACGGCCCTTCCAAGCCGATCCGCTGGCGCGTCACCGGCAACTCGGCTTTCGTCACGGCACGGTTCGCCGAGAGTTTCCTCGCCGACATTGCCGGCGCGATGCAGGTGTTCATCCAGTTCCCCGGCGTCGAGCAGACCTACGACCTCTCGGCGCTGGCGCCGCATGCGCGCAAGATCAAGTCGGTCTGCCGGTTGCTGGACGCCGACTGAGCGGCATCCATCGGCCGAGGGACGGAACAAGCCTCCCATGATAAGCGTTGCCGGTCGCGTCCAGCGCCCGATGCTCCGTCTCGCGAGACGGGCCGCGGGATGCGTCGAGATACCATCGCATCAAGGAGATCGATCATGCCCGGCACAAGCACGACGCGCCGCCTGGTCCTGTCCGGCTTTGCAGCCATGCTGCTGACGGCCGTGGCAGGGGGCAGCGCCATGGCGCAGGGACGCGGATGGGGGCCGGACGGCATGGGCCCTCCCGGGCAGAGGCGCCAGGGCTGGGTTCCCCCGGGCCATCGGCGCCGGGGCGGTGTGCCTCCCGGCCATCGCGGCCGCCGGCGCGGTCCGCCTCCCGGCCGCGGCTGGCGTCGCTGGATGTGACGCCTCCGCCGCGCGGCGGGCTGGCCGGGACTATCGGCGCATGCCGAGAATGAACCCGACCAGCGCTGCGGCGGCCAGCGCCTGGAACGACCGCGCGGCGATCTCGTCGGTGATTATCTTCTGAAGCTCACCCGCGCGGCTCGCCATCACCTCGGTATCGACGCCGGCGGCCTTGAGCTGCCGGTTGGCGGTCGTGGCGAACTGCGCCACGGTGCTCTCGGCGGACTCGGTTTCGTCGCGATTGCGATTGACGGCCATTGCCGTCTCCTCCGTTGGTCGAGGAGGCAACGCGCCTGCATGGGGCACGTTCCAACGCAGCGCCCTGGCGGGGGCCGGATTCCGCGCGACGCCCGCGCCTGAAGCGCTGGGGATCGCCATCGGTCGATGTCAGAGAAGAAATGGTGCCCAGGGACGAAGGCGAAAAGCCACGTCCTGACAAGCCCTTGCGTCCCGTGGGACGTAAGCGGCCTCTACCATGACATCAGGAATTTCCGGCAACGACGTCCCACCGCGAAACGCATCTGAATTCGATTCCGAAACCGGGAACCGAACCACCGCCTTCAAATCGATAGCTGCCATCATTGAGCCGGGCCGTGGCGCCGGTCTGGCAGCAGATGCGTTTGATCGCGCCATGTCGCAGGACGCTTCCATCATTGATCCCGACGCATGGCACGGCACACTCGATGATGAGGCGATCGAGGCGCAGGCGGGAGGTCTCTCGTACAAAGAGTTCTCCCGCAAAGTGGAGCAGATCGTATCCGCGAAGGCCAAGCCGATCCGCGGCGAGACAGTCCCATTCACACTCTTTCGCGATATCGATCCCGCCCCGAAAAAGGACTGGCTCGTCGATGAGCTGCTGGGCGCTGGAGAGCTGTCAGTTTTCTATGGCGCGCCCGGTTGCGGGAAAAGCGTGCTAGCGGGTGACGCCGCATGCCATGTCGCTGCCGGCCGGGACTGGCACGGAAGGCCCGTAAGGCCCGGTGCTGTTCTCTATGTGGCCGCCGAGCGCGGCGGCCTCGTCAAGCGTCGCCTCGCCGCATGGCGCGCTCACCACGGCATCCACGACATTCCTCTCGCGATCGTCACCGGGTTCTTCGATCTCTGCACATCCGAAACCGACACACGCAAGCTGTTGGGCACCATCCAGAGCCTCGCGGATGCGACTACAGCGCCGGTGGTTTGGGTGATCATCGACACGGTCGCGCAGGTTCTGGCCGGCGGCGATGAAAACAGCGGGCGCGACATGGGCGCCCTGGTGTCGAACCTCGCCCGTATCCAGACGGAAACGGGCGCGCACGTCACAGTCATCCACCATGTGCCGCATGCCGAACAGCAACGCATGCGCGGGCATGGCGCGCTGCTCGGTGCTGCGGATACAGCCATCCGAGTGGAGAGCGATGCGGAGAAGCCTTGCCACATGGCCAAGATCGAGAAGGCCAACGACGGCCCTGATACCATCGCAGTCGGCTTCACGCTCGCCAGCGTTACCCTATCCGTGGACGAGAAGACGGGCAGGGAAACCACGGCACCTGTCGTTGTGCCGGCGGACGCGCCGAACAGCGGGCGAACATCGAAAAATGTTCGGATGTCCGACAGTGTATCGCTCGCGCTGCGATGCCTTCAAGACCTCGCGGCGGACGGCAGTCATCCTCATCCGAACATCGCGAACATACCGAACAACGTCCGCTGTGTTCGGGTCGATGACTGGCGAAACATCTGTTACCGCTCACACATTTCGGGCTCTACCGAGCCCGACGCTCACCGCATGGCGTTCAAGCGAGCAATGGAGAAGCTGAAGGCGCAGCGGATGATTGGCTCCTTTGACGAGTGGGTGTGGATCGCATGAGCGAACAGCGCCGAACATCGAAGGAACCGACTTTTCTGTTCGCGGCAGGGCAAACCCCGAACGGGCCGAACAGGTCGAACATGAAAAGGGGGGCCTCCCCTTTAGGGGAGCCCCCCAAATGTTCGCCTGTTCGCCCGGATGCCCTGGGTAGGCTGGCGATAGCGGAGATCGCCGGGAGGGTAGCGCGCCTGACGGTTCATCACCGCGACCCCGAGCGGTTTTTCATCGAGCGGTCCGAAATCGTGGCCGATTTGCGGGCTCTGGAACGGGTCCTCCCTCCCAAAACATATGCGGGCGGCAAAGGCGCGGGAAATCGCTAGATGCAGCACTTTACGGACCTAAATTCCGGACTTGAGAAAGCGAGCGACATGCAGGAAGCGCATAGCTTGTTCGGTCTCCTGCCTCCCGACCCGCCCGATTTGACCGCCTCGAAAAAGGGCTTCTCCGAAATCATCGGCGTCTCGGCCGGGCGCGTCTCGCAGCTCATCGCCGCGGGCCTGCCGGTGCTCCCGAACGGCCGCATCGATATCCGTGCTGGCAAAGACTGGGTCAGAGCGAACATCGACCGCAATCGCCGCCGTTCGCTCCCTGACGAGGACCCGAGCCTGCCGCGCTCCGCCCGCGCCGATCGCGAGATCGCCGATGCCGAACTCGCGCGGCTGAAGGCCGATCGCCTCGCCGGCCGCCTAATCGACCGCGAAGCGACGCTACGCTGGATCGAAGGCCGCGCTCGCGGCGAGCGCGATGCATGGATCGGCTGGGTGAACCGTGTTGCTCCCGAGATCGCTGCCGGCGGCAATGACATCGCCTCCATCGCGACCGCGCTCGACAAGGCCGTTCGCGATCACCTGGCGAGCCTCGCCGAAATGCGACTGACGGACTTCGCCCATGACTGACGCCGCCGCCACGCTCGAACTAGTCGATGCCGCCTGGCGCCGTGGCCTTGCGCCCGAGCCGCAGATCACGGTGTCCGAATGGGCAGACCGCCACCGCATGCTGCCGCAGACGAACGCTGAGCCCGGCCGCTGGCGCACCGACCGCGTGCCCTACCTGCGCGAGGTCATGGATGCCCTGTCCACCGCATCGCCCGTCGAGCGGGTCGTGCTCATGAAAGGCGCGCAGACGGGCGGGACCGAAGCCGGTCTCAACGCCATCGGGTACTGGATCGCCCATGCCCCCGGCATGATCCTCGCCGTCTGGCCATCCATTGACATGGTCCGCCGCAACAGCCGCACCCGCATCGAACCGCTGATCGACGGCACGCCCATCCTTCGCGAAAAATTTGCCCCGGCTCGCGCCAAGGATCCGGGCAATACGGTCTCGTTGAAGGAATTCCCCGGCGGCGCTCTGGTCATGACCGGCGCCAACTCCGCCACGGGCCTGCGCTCGCTGCCGGCCCGCTACCTGGTGCTGGACGAGGTCGACGCCTTCCCGGCGGATGCCGGCGGCGAAGGCGACCCAGTCGCCCTGGCGATCCAGCGCACGGTGACGTTCCGGGGACGGCGGAAGGTGTTCATGATCTCGACGCCGACCGAGGCAGGCACCTCCCGCATCGAAAAGGCCTACGCCGAAAGCGACCGCCGCCGGTATCACGTCCCGTGCCCGCACTGCGGCACGTTCCGGCCGCTGACATGGTCAGGCGTCCGCTGGCCGGAGGGCGAACCGGAAGCGGCGTTCTACGCCTGCCACGACTGCGGCGGTGTCATCGAGGAGCGCGACAAGCCGGCACTGCTGGCAGCCGGCGAGTGGCGGGCAACGGCCGCCGGCGACGGACGCACGGCTGGATATCACCTGTCGGCGCTCTATTCGCCGTTCGAGACCTGGTCGGAGATCGCGATGGAGTTTGCCGCCGCACATCGCGACCCGGTGCGCCTGAAGGCGTGGACCAACCTGAAGCTCGGCGAAGCATTCGAGGATCGCGAGGGCGAGGCCGTCGATCCCACTGGCATCATGGCGCGCCTCGAGGACTGGGGCGACGCACTCCCGGAAGCCGTCGCGGTGCTGACCGCCGGGGTCGACGTGCAGGGTGACCGCCTCGAGCTGGAGATTGTCGGCTGGGGCCTCGGCGAGGAGAGCTGGTCGATCGAATACACCGTGCTGTTCGGCGATCCGGCAAGGCCCGAGGTTTGGGAGGCGCTCGACGCCGAGCTGACACGGACCTTCGACCACCCACAGAGCGGCAAGCTCCCGCTGCGCGCCGTCGCCATCGATTCGGGCGGCCACCACACGCAGACGGTCTATCGCTATGCCCGTGACCGCGCCGGGCGGCGCGTATGGGCCATCAAGGGCGTTGGCGGCGCCGGAGTGCCCGTCTGGCCGAAACGGCCGCCACGTGGCGCTGCCGCCGGCAAGGTCGGCCGCCCCTACATTGTCGGCGTCGATGCCGCCAAGGAGGTCGTCACGAGCCGTCTGAGGCTCAGGGATGCCGGTGCCGGCTACTGCCATTTCCCTGTCGGCCGTGACCTGGACTATTTCCGCCAGCTCGGCTCGGAGCGGATCGTGCGCACCTGGCGCCGCGGCGTCGCCATCCGGGAATGGCGGAAGGACCCCGGCGTGCGAAACGAGGCTCTCGACTGTCGGGTCTATGCCTATGCCGCCCTTCAGGGGCTCGTTGCGACGGGCTTCCGAATGCAGGCAGAGGCAGGGAGGATCGCCGCCATTCCGCCTCGCGAAAGGCCTTCCCCGGCAATAAGCGAAAAGCCCCGCGTAATCAGGTCCGCTTGGTTTGATGGCTAGTCAATGAGCTTCCTGACGCGGAATTTCGGCTTTGGAGCCTCAGACAGCTTGGCAGCAGTCAGCCGGCGAATCGCTTCCGGACGGGAGGGAAGGTCGGGCTGCTCGCGTCTCCAGGCATCGACCTTTTCCAGAAGGTCCGGCGCGATGCGCACCATTACGGGGACAGATGGCTCTTCAGTCATTGATATCTTGATACCATGATATTGACGCACGGATGCGTATCTTGATATCAAAATATCCGCTCGACGGAAAGCGCTCCTTCTGAAGGGGCGCGGCCCATCAATGGAGGTACTCATGACCATGATCACGCAAGCCACTGTTTCATCGCCTCGGCGCGCGCTTAACGCGGCGCGCTCACCAAAGCGCGGCCCGATCTCCCGACCCAAGGTCACGGATAATCCTCAGACCGCTGCCGCTGTCGCTTGGATTAAAGCAATGCGGGCTGATGGCTTCGTGTTTGTGCGCCGCCATTTGCAGGAAGGCGTGAACGATTTTGCGATCCGGCGCCAAGATGGTGAAGGTCGCGACGATACCAGCCAACTGATAAATTTGATGAAACTCATCTGAGGTTCGTTTTCTTGACAAACGAGACTCGGATGAGTATCGTTTTGTCACCAAGAACGGACTGCCCCATGCGCTTCGATCGTCCCACCTACCTCGCTTCCCTCGCTCTTGCCGATCCGCAGCACCTCTGGAAGGAGCGCAAGAAGCATATGGATGTCGTGACGGAGCATCTGGCCGTCGCGTCGTTCATCGACGGCCTCATCGAGAAGTCAGTTCTCGCCGCGACCAAGCCGAAGGCCAAGGTTTCCTGATGCTCGACCTGTCGACCCCAGCTCTGCGGCAAGCAGACATCCTTCAGGCCATTCCCGGCCTGAAGGAGAAGTCGCTTCAAAACTGGTATCAGCGCAAAATCCTCCGTAACAACGAGGAGGCAGTCCGTTCGGGTCTGGTCGACAGCGAAAATCCTGGCAGGCAGGCAAAGCGCCTCGCGAACGCCTATGGCTTCCTTGTGATCGCCACCATGTACGAGATGGGTCAGCTCTGGATTGACCCAGCCGATGCCCGCGAGATCGGCTTTAAGGTCGCGCAGCGCGCGGACGAACTGAATGAAACCGGCAAGCTGAACCGGCTAGAAATTGCCGCAGACGACTACGAAAATCTTGAAGTTTGGCTTCTCACACCTGCGAAGACCATTCAGGTCGAGGACGAGAAGGCTATTGATCTTCCCAATATGCTTAGTGGGACCCGATATCGGCTGGCACCAAAAGTCGGCCCCGCTCACGTCGAGCGCCCCATTACCGGTCGCGTGAAAATCGAGATCGAGGTCGATGCGCTGATCATTGGCTACCTCGCTGCGGCGCTGAAGACGCCGGCCGGCGTGATCATCTCGTCCAAGGGTGCCCCATGATCCTTAACCTCCTTCGCAAGGCTGGCCTTCTGAAGCGCTCCTACGACGGCGCGGCGGGCGGCAGGCGCTGGCGCGGTGCTGGCGAGATGCCGGTGCAGCGCACCGCCATGATCGCTGGCCGCGACCGACTTGCCTCCCGCGCCCGTTACCTCGCCGCCAACAATGCCCTCGCCGCCTCCGCGGCCGAGGCATGGGCATCCGCGCTGGTCGGTACGGGCATCAAGCCGCAGAGCTTGCATCCGGACCCCGACGTGCGCGCGGCGCTGAACCTCGCATGGGAGAGGTGGACGGCGGAGGCTGATGCCGACGGCCTCACCGATTTCTACGGCCTCCAGACTATGGCCGCGCGCCAGATGATCGTGACCGGCGACGTGCTCGGCCTCATCGTTGTGACAGACGACCAGGCCGGCGTGCCGCTGCGCCTTCGGCTGGTCGAGGCCGAACAGGTCGACCCGGCCCTTCACCGCGAACTGCCGGGTGGCGCACGTATCGTGTCCGGCATCGAGTTCGATTCCGATGGCCGGCGCGTCGCCTACCACGCTTTCCGCGAGCCTCCCGGCGCACCGCTCGCGACCGCACTGGACATGATCCGCATTCCCGCCGAGGACGTGGTGCATCTGTTTCGCGCAACCGCGCCCGGCCAGGTGCGCGGCATCTCGTGGTTCGCGCCGGCCCTCCTCCGCCTCGCCGATCTCGATCAGGCCCATGACGCCCAGCTCATGCGCCAGAAGGTGGCGGCCCTGCTGGCCGGCTTCGTGGTCGATCCCAATGGCGATGCTGGCGCCTTCACCGGCGAGCGCCGCGAGGGCGGCATCCTCGACGGCGGCCTCGAGCCCGGCACGCTCAAAGTGCTCGACCCCGGCCAGGACGTGCGTTTCTCCGACCCGGCGACGATCGGCATGGAGAGCCTGGAATTCCTGAAACTGACGGCGCGCGAGATCGCCGCAGGTCTCGGCCTACCAGAGCATGTGCTCACCGGCGACCTCAGCGGCGCCAACTATTCGAGCCTTCGGGCAGGACTGGTTGAGTTTCGCCGCAAGGTCGAGGCCATCCAGCATGCATGCCTCGTCCACCAGTTCTGTCGGCCGGTGTGGCAGCGCTTCGTGGAGACGGCCGCCCTGTCAGGCGAAGTCGTGCTTCGCGATTTCGATCGCTACCGCACCGAATACCTCGCCGTGAAGTGGATCACGCCCCGCTTCGACTGGGTCGATCCGGCCAAGGATGCCGAGGCCGAAGTCGCCTCCCTCGCCGCCGGGCTGATGTCGCCGCGAGAGGCCGCCGCCTCGCGTGGCTATGACCTGGAGGCCCTCTACCGCGAGATCGCCGAGGACCGGGCGCTGGCCGCGAAACTTGGCCTCACCTTCTCATCCCCAGCTGCCGCTCGCCCCAAGGAGGCCGCATGACCACCCAGACCGTCATCACTCGGCGGGCACCGGTCGCCGCCACGACCTGGAACGCGGAGGCGCGGACCTTTCAGGTGGTCTTCTCCACTGGCGCAGGCGTGGAGCGCCGCGACGCACGCGGCGCCTATGTCGAGATCCTGTCGCTGGATCAGGATTGGCCCGAGCAGGTGCCCCTGCTCGACGGCCACAGGCGCGAGAGCCTGGACAACGTGCTGGGTGTCGCAACCCATCTCCGGGTGGTCGACGGGGAAGCCCTCGCCGACGTTCGGCTCTCGCGCCACTCCCCCCTTGCAGACCGCCTCGCGGCCGAACTGACGGATGGCGCCACTTTCGGCGTTTCGGTCGGCTACACCGTCGAGGGCTGGAAAGAGACCTCCGATCCCGCCACCGGCCGGCGCGCAAAGGTCGCGTCCCGGTGGACGCCCGTCGAGGTTTCCATTGTCCCCATCCCCGCCGACCGCTCTGCCTCCATCCGAGGAAGCGTAATGACCACCAGAACCGAACCGGACGCCGCTCCGGACGCAAAGCCCGCCGCGACGATCGTCTCGGGAACGTTCCAGGGCGAGATTCGCACCAAATCCGCCGACGAAGGCGATGCGGGCGACGACAACGAAGGCGATGCCGGCGCAACTCCGCCGGACGATGAGACCCGCGCCGCGCGGCTGGCCTCCATGCGCACCCGATCGCATGCGACCCGGCAGGTCCGCACCACTGCCTCCGTGGGCACGGATCACGCTGACCCCGAGGTCCGCTCCCGCTCCATCGGCGAGGCACTCTACACGCGTGTCAATCCGGGCCATCAGCCGTCGGAGCAGGCACGCGCGTATATCGGCCTCACCATCCCCGAGATCGCACGGGACATTCTGCGCACCCGCTCGATTTCGACCACCGGCCTCTCGCCGGCCGCCGTCATCGAGCGTGCCCTGCACTCGACCTCCGATTTCCCCATCATTCTCGGGGACGCGGTCGGTCGCACCCTGCGGGAGGCTTATGGTGCAGCTCCGTCCGGGGTCCGCCAGCTCGGCCGCCAGACGACAGCACGCGACTTCCGCGCCAAGCACCGCATCCAGCTCTCGGCCGCGCCGACGCTGGAGAAGGTGAACGAGGCCGGCGAGTTCAAGTCGGGCTCGATGGGCGAGAGCAAGGAGAGCTACAAGATCGACACGTTCGGCCGGATCATCGGCATCACCCGCCAGGCGCTGGTGAACGACGATCTCGGCGCGTTCACCGACCTGTCCCGACGCATGGGCCAGGCGGCAGCGGCCTTCGAAGCGGACTTCCTCGTCAACCTCGTCCGCGAGGGCGCCGGAGCCGGGCCGGTCATGTCGGACGGCAAGCGCCTGTTCCATGCGGACCACGGCAATCTCGCCGGGGCCGGGGCCGCCATCTCCGAGACGACGCTCTCCGCCGCTCGGCTGGCGCTGCGCCGGCAGACCGGGCTGAAGGGCGAACTGATCTCGGTCACGCCGCGCTATCTGGTCGTCAGCCCGGAGAACGAGACGATCGCCGAGAAGACCGTTTCCGCCATCCAGGCGACCAAGGTGGACGACGCCAACGTCTTCACCAAGCTCGTCGTGGTGGTCGAGCCGCGCTTCACAGGGAACGCCTGGTATCTCACCGCCGACCCCGGCGAGATCGACGGCCTCGAATACGCCTATCTGGAAGGCGAGCCGGGTCCGCAGATCACCACGCAGGCCGGCTTCACCGTCGATGGCGTGCAGATCAGGATCCGCCTCGATTTCGGCGCTGGCTTTGTCGACCACCGCGGCTGGTTCCGCAATCCGGGCCAGTGACGATGACGACGCCGGCCGATCTCAACACGCGCCTCGCCAAGCTCCGGGAAATCCGGGCGAGCGGCGTTCTCTCGACCGAGGTGGACGGCCAGAAGGTCGTCTTCCGCTCGGATCAGGAACTCGCCGCCGCCATCGCCGACCTGGAGCGCCAGATCCGGGCGCAGTCGATCGGCCGGGTCACGACCATCCGCCTCTCCTCCTCCAAGGGATTCTGACTATGAAGAACTTCGTTCAGCCCGGTGAGATGATCACCGCCGCCGCCCCCGTGGGTGGCATTCTCTCCGGCGCAGGCCTCCTCGCCGGCTCGCTCTTCGGCGTGGCGGCCACCAGCCAGCCGGAAGGCGACCCTGTCGAACTCGCGACCACGGGCGTTTATGACCTTCCGAAGGTGTCGGCCAACACCTTCGCCTTCGGCGCCAAGGTCTACTGGGACGCCACGGCCAAGAACTGCACGTCGACCGCGACGGACAACACGCTGATCGGCGTGGCCGTCGCGGCGGCCGGCAACGGCGCTGCGATCATCCGCGTTCGCCTGAACGGGGCTTTCTCCTAATTCTGCCAGGGCGGCCCATGTGACGGGTGCCGCGGCCCATCCCACAACGGAAAGTCCTCCTCCCTGCCGTCCGCCCCACAGGGGTTTGAAGAAGGGTCAAGGAAGACGAGGCCGCAACAGCTCTCCAGCCGGTGATTGAATGTCCAAGCTGCGCCGCATCGAACTCCTCCCCGCCTCGCTGTCACCGATCGCGGTGCGCCGCGAGTATGCAGCCGCCGTGATCGATGTCTCGCCGAACAAGTTCGATGAGATGGTGCGCGACGGCCGCATGCCGCCAGCGCGGCGCATCGACGGTCGGCGCGTGTGGGTGGTGGACGAGATTCGCGCTCGCGCGCTGGACCTCCCGACCGCCGACGACTCTGCAGCCGAAAACCCCTTCGACGATCTCTGAGCAATGCCCCGCAGGAACCCGCCTCACCTCAGCTCGGATATGGACCGCCACGGCAATCGCCGCTGGTATGTTCGCATGCCCGGCCGGAGGAAGGTTCGCATTCGCGCGACCTACGCGACAGAGGCGTTCTGGAATGCTTATCGCGACGCGCTGGTGGGCACGCTGCTACCGAAACCAGCCGAGCCACCGCGTCTGCCAAAGCCTGCTTCAGGCTCCCTGCGCTGGCTGACCGCCTCCTATCTGGAGAGCGCTGAGTTCAAGCAGCTCGACGCGAGCACCCGTCGCGTCCGCCGCCGCCTTATCGATCGCCTGTGCCAGATGAGGGATGGTGGCGGGAGGGAGATTGGCGGGCACCCCTACGCAAGGCTCGAGGGCCGGCATGTGCGCAAGATCAGGGACCGGCACGCCGACCGGCCTGCGGCAGCCAATGCCTTTGTCAAAGTGATCCGGCAGATCTTCGCCTGGGCGATTGATGCCGATCTCGCGCAGACCAATCCGGGCCGGGACGTGAAGTATCTCGCCGGCTCCGCCAACGGCATCCGAGCGTGGACGCAGGCCGACGTGGAAACGTTCGCCAAGAAGTTCCCCCGCGGCACGAAACCGTTCCTTGCTCTGGCGCTCATGCTGCACCTTACGGTTCGGCGATCGGATGTCATCCACATCGGCCCGGAGAATGTTCGCGACGGTGTTATCTCATTCACCGAAGTGAAGAACGCGCGGCGGAAGCCCAAGCATCATGAGATTCCGGTGCATCCTGCGCTCGCCTCGGTCATCGCGGCTACGCCCCACTCGACCGCAGCATTTCTGACCACGGACTATGGAGAGCCGTTCAGGAGCGCAGCGTCCTTTGGCAACAAGATGCGCGACTGGTGCGACGCCGCCGGCCTCCCCGCATGCTCTGCCCATGGTCTTCGGAAGCTGGGCGCGGCGGCTCTCGCGGAGAGCGGCGCCAGCAATCAGGAAATTATGGCGATCACAGGCCACACGACATCGAAGGAGGTTGATCGCTACACGAAAACCGCCCGTAAGAAGCTGCTCGCCGCAAGCGCCGTGAGCAAGCAGATTGTCCCACTTCCGCCGCCCCCGGCGAGCGGTGGGGCAAAAGAAGGCTCTAAGCCTTTGAAATCAATTGCACAGAGGGGAGTAATGGTGCCCAGGGACGGAGTCGAACCGCCGACACTGCGATTTTCAGTCGCATGCTCTACCAACTGAGCTACCTGGGCGACCCGTGCACGCGGGGCCGTCAGACAGCCGTCACGTTGCAGTGCGCGGCGGCTTATAGAGGCTCCGCCGGGCGCTGTCCACCCTGTCCGGGCACGGATTATTTTCATCCGCGCGCCGATGCCCGGGCGGCCGCTCTTGCCACGGGCCGGCAAGGGCGGCGAGCATGATGTTGCGGCGTTCAATAGCGCCAGCATGGCCGGAGTGGACCCGATGACGCAGCCCCGCCGAACGGCACGGCCGGAATCGCGGAGCACCGATTCGCTTCGTGCCGACGCTGGCCAACACGCCGTCGATTCGGCGCTCGCCGGAATGGACCGGGCGGTTGCGGTTCGTCTCGGAGAAGTCCGCGATCTCGTTCTCGCCACCGCAGCGGCGACGCCCGGCGTCGGACCGATCGAGCAGGCGTTGAAATGGGGCCAGCCGAGCTTCCTGACAACCGAGACCGGCAGCGGCAGCACCATTCGCATGGATGCCGCAAAGAGCCGCCCCGGCGGCTATGCGGTCTATTTCCACTGCCAGACCAATCTCGTGGAGACGTTTCGCGGACTCTATCCCGATGTCTTCCATTTCGAGGGCAATCGCGCGCTGCACCTGAACGCCGCGGACCCGCTGCCCGCCGAGGAGTTGAGGCACTGTCTGGCGCTCGCGCTCACCTATCACCAGCGCAAGGCCGGCAAGCGGTGAGCCGAAAAGAAAATGCCCCGATGGCCAGGCCATCGGGGCAGTCGAGAGGTCATGCGGGGCATGCACGGCAGGAGGGAAAGGCGTCAGAGCACGACGACGCGGGTGCCGACGCGAACGCGGCTGTAGAGGTCCACGACATCGTCGTTGAGCATGCGGAAGCAGCCTGAGGAGACCGCCTGACCGATCGTGTGCGGCTCGTTGGAGCCGTGGATGCGATAGAGCGAGGAGCCCAGATACATGGCGCGCGCGCCGAGCGGATTGTCCGGGCCGCCGGCCATGAAGCGCGGCAGGTCGGGGCGGCGCTGCAGCATCTGGACGGGCGGGCGCCAATCCGGCCACTCGGCCTTGCGGGAGATGGTGTGGGTGCCGCGCCAGTCGAAGCCCGGGCGGCCGACGCCGATGCCGTAGCGGATGGCCTGGCCGTTGCCCATGACGAAGTAGAGGCGGCGTTCGGTGGTGTTCACGACGACGGTGCCGGGCTCGTAGGCGCCGGCGAAAGCGACCACCTCGCGCGGAATGGCGGGCCGGGCTGCCGGCTGGTGCGTCGGCTGCTGGAACACCATCGGCTGGCGGGTGTTCGGGTCGATCATGATGTTCTGGAAGAAGGCGTTGGCCGGAGCGGCCGAGGCGAGGGCAGCAAGCGACATTGCTGCCGCGAGAGCGAGGCGGCGCATGGAGGATCTCCTGAGTCCCGAAAGTTCTTCTTGATGCGAATTGCGACGAGAACGGCTTGGCCGGCGGAAAACTCCCGGCAGCTCAGCGCGTCGCAGCGTCGGTATTGACGGTGCGGATCTGGCGCAGATGCTGGCCGGCGGCCGACGTCTGGCAGTTCTGCGGAATGTGCGGCCAGGCATGCTGCGCGCAGGCGGAGCGCTCGGCGGCCTGCGTGCGGTCACCCTGGATGGCGGCGACCTGCCGGGGCGCCTCGGTGCGCGCAGGGGCGGCATCCAGGCGGTTCTTGAAGCCGTTGAAGGCGCCAAGCGCATGATCGATGTCGGCGGCGCTGTGGGCCACCGTCAGCGAGGGAGCGGCATTGACGGCCGCGCGGCCGGCGGGAGCCAGAACGAGAGCTGCCGCCATGCCAAGGCCCGCAACCGCGGACAATGCCAGAAGCTTCGACATCTTGTTCATTTGCGCATCCCCCAGTCATGGCCCGTGGGCCCGGTCTCTCCGATGGGTCGCAGCGACGTCCGAGAAAGTTCACCGGTTTTTCGTCGCCCCGCATCATCGGGATGAACGAAACCTAGAGGCCTGGATTTTCGCGGGAGTGTCTTGGATGGAAACGTCGCATTTCAATCGGAAATGCACTGTTTCAAGGCTTGCGAGGCGGTGTCGGCAGCTGATCGGCACTGTTTCGCGCGAGCCGCAATTGTTTCAGGAGCGACGCAGAACCGTCAGGCGCGGATGAGATGGGTCCACGCGGCGGACGATCCTTTGCGGCCGGGCTGCAGACGGCCTGAGGCCGCCGGCCAGACGCCCGAACAGGGAGGCTTTGCCCCGGTCATGCCGGCCATGATGTGGAGGCAACGGCTCGGACGCGCGGTTCAGCGCTTCTCGCCATCCGGCATGAACATGTAACCCGCGCCGCGCACCGTCTTGATGTAGGCCGGCGTGTCCGGATCTGGCTCGATCTTCTTGCGGATGCGCGTGATACGCACGTCGATGGCGCGGTCGAAAGCGTCGGGATCGCGCGCGCCCGCGAGGTCGAGCAGCTTGTCGCGCGACAGCACGCGACGCGGATTCTCGGCGAATGCCTTCAGCAGGTTGAACTCGGACGAGGTCAGCGCGTGCTCGCCGCCGCCATCGTCGCGCAGGACATGGGCGGTCAGGTCCAGCGTCTTGGTGCCGAAACGGACGGTCTCGCGCTGGCCGATCTGGCCGGGCGCCGGCGTCGGCGCGACGGCCCGGCGGAGCACGGAACGGATGCGTGCGAGCAGTTCGCGCAATTCGCAGGGCTTGGCGAGATAGTCGTCGGCGCCGAGTTCCAGCCCGACGATGCGGTCGACAGGGCTCGCGGTCGCGGTCAGCATGATCACCGGCACGGGCATGCGCCGCTTCAGGTCGCGGATGACGGAGAGACCGTCCTCCTCCGGCATGTTGAGGTCGAGGACGACGAGGTCCGGCCGGTCCGACTGGATCGCCTGACGGAGCGAGGCGGCGCCGTCGCAGAGCGTCACCCGAAAGCCGTGCATCTTCAGGTAGTCGCCGACCATGTCGCGGGCGGCCGGCTCGTCGTCCACCACCATGATGTGCTGACCGGGGCTCAAGACGGCACTCCTGCAATGCTCGGCGGCAGCGTGATGGCGAAGACCGAGCCCCTGCCCGGCCCGTCGCTGCTCGCCGTGATGCGACCGCCATGCAGCTCGATGATGCGGCGGCAGATGAACAGGCCGAGGCCGGTTGAGCTCTCCCCGCCGGTTGGCTTCGCGGAAAGGCGCTGGAAGCGGCCGAACAGGCGCTGCTGGTCCTCGGGCGAGAGGCCGGGGCCCGAATCGGCGACGGCGACCCGGTGGCCCGCCTCCGAGGAGGTCAGCGAGACGTGGATGCGCCCGCCGGCCGGCGAATATTTGATGGCGTTGGAGACGAGATTGTCGATCGCCTCGCGCAGGCGGTCCGGGTCTGCCCGGCCGGGCATGCTGTCCGGTCCGGAGAAGACCAGCATCTGGCGCTTGCGTTCGGCGAGCGGCGCGTTGGCGTCGATGACCGCGGCAACGATAGCCACGGCGTCGATATCGGCCGGGCGCAGCACGATGTCCTCGGCATCGAGCATGGCGTCGTTAATCAGCTCGTCCACCATCGAGGTCATGCGCGCGACGGAGGAGCGGATCTGTTCGATCTGCGTCAGGGCGCGCGGAATGTTCGGGGGATCGAGGCCGAGCAGTTCGCCCATCATCTCGGAGCGACCCAGAATGACGCCGAGCGGGTTCTTCAGGTCGTGGGCGACCGTGCCCAGCACCTCGGCCTTGTGGTCGTTGGTGCGCTTCAGCCGCGCCCATTGCATCGTCAGCCGCTCGTTGGCGACGGTGAGCTGCCGGGTGCGCTCGGCGACGCGCTGCTCCAGCGTCTCGTTGGCGGCCTGCAACTGCTCGTAGAGGATGATGTTGTCAAAGGCGGTGGAGAGCCGCCCGCAGAACACCGCGACCAGCGTGCGGTCGGTGTCGTTCAGCGGCTTGTCGGACCGGAGCGCCACGACGATCTCGCGGCCGCTCGCCGTCTCGATGTAGAGCACGGTCTGGTGACCGTCGAAGGCGTGCCGTCGGCGCTCGAAAGCCGAGCGGACGAGCCCGGCCATGGCGGCGTCGAGACCCGCCTCGCCCACCTCCGCCACGGTGGAATAGACGCCGGAGCCGGCGAGGATGGCGAAGCCGTCGCGACGGTCGTCGCGCAGCACGAGAATGCCCTCGCACTGGGCCTGAACGAGGCCGGCGATCTGCGTCAGCACGCCGGCGGCGAGCTTGCGCATGCTCTTCAGGTCGAACAGTTCGGAGGCGGCGTCGACGATCAGCTCCAGCCCGCGCCGCGTCTCGACGAGCCGCATCAGCTGCTGGTAGCTGCGGATCGCCGCGGTCAGTGCGGTGAACAGCTTGTCGGCGGTGAGCTCGGTCTTGGCCTTGTAGTCGTTGATGTCGTAGTCGACGATCACCTGCCGCTCGGGCGCCTGGCCCGGCTGGCCCGTCCGCAGGATGATGCGGACCGTGTCGTTCTTCAGCTCGTTGCGGATGTACTGGACGAGTTCGAGCCCGGCGCCGTCGCTCTCCATGACCACGTCGAGCAGGACGACGGCCATGTCGGGGTGGGCAGCCAGCAGGTTGCGTCCCTCCATCGCCGAATAGGCCGACAGAAGCTCCAGCCGCGAGCCGCCGAGGACATAGTCCGACAGCGCATAGCGGGTGCCGGAATGGACCGCCGCGTCGTCGTCGATGATGGCGACCTTCCAGCGGTGCTGGTCCTCCGGCAGCGCCGGGGCCTCGTCCTCCAGCACCTGGATCAGGTCGTCGTCGCGGTCTTGATCCTGCATCGGCCCTCTGAGCGGCTCGTTCGCGGGTTCGGACATCATGCGGCTTCCGGTCGCTCCGCCGGATCCTGCGGCGCCGTCAGCGGCAGGACCATGCGGAACGTCGAGCCCGTGCCGGGCGTCGATGACAGGGCAATACGCCCGCCGAGCCTGCGAGTCACGATGTTGAAGACAATGTTGAGGCCGAGGCCAGTGCCGCCCTCGCCGCGGCGGGTGGTGAAGAACGGGTCGAACGCCTGCCGCTGCACCTCCGGCGTCATGCCGATGCCGTCGTCGTGGAAGACCACGACCACGCTGTCGCCGTCCTGCACCGCCTCGATGCGGAACTCGCCCCTGCGGCCCTCCGGAAAGGCATGGGTGATCGCATTGATGAACAGGTTGGTCACGACCTGCCCGTAGGGACCGGGATAGGAATCGAGCACGATGCCGGCCGGCACCGAGACGGTCAGCGAGACCGGCGCGCGCCGCAGCGTCGGACGAAGGCTCTGGACGATCTGGTCGGTCGCTTCGGCCAGATCGAAGGAGCGCCGCTCGGCATGGCTGCGGTCCACCGCCACCTGCTTGAAGGCCTGGATCATCTCGCCGGCGCGCTGAAGGTTCAGCGACAGCTGGTTGGCCGCCTCGCGGCTGCCCTGAACGAACTCCGTGAGCTTGGAGCGGCGCAACTCGCCGCGATCGACATCGCCGGCAAAGTCGTCGATCCGGCGCGACAGCGTGGAGGCGACGGTGAGGCTGATGCCGATGGGGTTGTTGACCTCGTGGGCGACGCCCGCGACGAGGCCGCCGAGGGCTGCGAGCTTCTCGGCCTCGACGAGGCTCTGCTGGGTCTCGCGCAGGTCGGTCAACGCCTGCTCGGCGCGGTCCTTGGCGGCGACGAGGTCCTGTTCGGCGCGCTGCTTCTCGATGGCGTTCTGGCGGAACACCTCCACCGCGCGGGCCATGCGGCCGATATCGTCGGTCGCCGAGAGGCCGGAGGGCGGCCGGGCAAGGTCGCCACGGACGATGGCCGTCATCGAGCCTGCGAGATCATCGAGCGGGATGCGGATGGATCGGGCGATCAGCGTCCAGATCACCGCGACGAAAGCGAGGAAGATGCCGGCGACGCCGACGGCCTGGACGAAGACGATGCGCAGCGTCTGGTCGAGCCGCTGCTGGGCGGCGTCCTCCTGCCCGCGCACGCGCTCGGCGACCTCCTGGATGACGGTCGCCATGACGGCCTGATTGCCGTCGATCTCGACCTGCAGAAGCCGGTTCTGCATGCCCAGCACCTGCACCATGCGGCTGAAGCCGGCGCGGAGCGATATGGTCCGCTCCGCCAGCGCCTTGAGCGCCGCGCGCTGGAATTCGGTCTCGGCGAGATCGACCATGACCGGCGCGGTAGTCTGGATCACCTCGATGGAGCGGGCCGCCTCGCGCTGCGCCTGCACCGACTGTGTCAGGTAATAGTCGTTGATGGCGACGAGGAAGACCGAGAAAGCCTCGCGCGACTTGCCCAGCGATGGCGCCACCAGCGCGGAGCGATCGGCCATGGCGGTCTCGACCACCGAATAGAGCTGCGACAACTCGCTGGCGGGCTTCCTGATCTCGTTCTCATAGATCGACGAGATGGTCTCGCGCACCGAGCGCAACTCGTCGAAGCCGAGCATGAACCGTTCTGTGACGCTGGTGACCGAGCGCGCCGGATTCTGGAGTGCGTGGTCGATCTCCTTCTCCAGCGCCAGCTTGGCGAGCAGCGCCTTGCGCCGCTGTTCGATCTCGCCCAGCACCGTCTCGTTCGGCAGGGCGAAATAGCGATGGATCAGCGTCTGCAGCCGGCCGGCATCGTTCTCGATGGAGGCCAGCAGGCGGTCGACCCGCCGCGCTTCCTGAAGGTCGCTCCAGGCGATGCGGATGGCCCGCGCACCGGAACCGATCAGCAGCATCAGCAGGGCGATGAAGGCGAGGTTCAGGATGACGACGGTGGCGATGCGCCAGCGCACCGGGATGCGGCGCAGCATCTCGGAGGCCGCGTCGAGCCGGCCGCGCAGCGACCGGACCGCCGGGCGCTCGACTTCGCGCTTCGCCGTCGTCGCATCCATCAGCGGGCCTGACGGATGCGCTCGACGAGAGCGGCGAGATGAGGCTCGCCGGCAAAGCGGGCGAACAGCGGCTGGACGGCCGCCTCGAAGGGCGCGCGGTCGGTCAGCGCGACGACGGTGACGCCGGAGCGCTCGGCATCGGTGCGCGAGCGCGCCTCAAGCTCCTGCCACTGCTTGCGCATCCAGGCGGCCGATTCCCGGGCTGCGGCGCGGAAGATGGACTTGTCGTCGTCGGTGAGGCTCTCCCACGCGCGTTTCGACATGACCAGGACTTCCGGGCTCATCGTGTGCTCGGTCAGCGTCAGGTGGCGCGCGGCACGGAAATGGTCGGTGGTCACGTAAGACGGCCAGTTGTTCTCCGCGCCATGAACGAGACCGGTCGATAGCCCGATGCCGACCTGGCCGTAGGGCAGCGCCACCGGCTCCGCGCCGAGCGCGCGCATCATTTCCACCATCAGGTCGGACTGCTGGACGCGGATACGCAGGCCCTTCAGGTCGGCAGGCGTCCGCACGGGACGGACGGTGTTGTAGATGGAGCGCGCGCCGGAATCGTAGAAGGCGAGCCCAATCAGGCCGTGGCGCTCGAAGCTCGCCAGAATGTCCTCGCCGACCGGGCCGTCGAGCACCCTGTGCAGGTGCTCCACCGAGCGGAACAGGAAGGGCAGAGCGAGGATGTTGGCCTCCGGCACGAAGCTCGCCAGCGGCGCAACGTTCGTGCGGTTGATATCGATGGCGCCGATGCGGGTCTGCTCGATCGTGTCCTTCTCCTCGCCGAGCTGGCGTGAATGGAAGATGCGCAGGCTGTGGCGCCCCCCGGTGCGCTCGCGCACCAGCCGGCCCATCAGTTCCAGCGCCTGGACGGTCGGATAGTCGCCGGCCTGGGTGTCGGTGACCCGAAACTCGCGCGCCGCCGCAGGGGCGGCGATCGCCCCCAGCAGTCCGGCTAGAGCCGCCAGCGCCAGACCCAATCGCCGGCTACTGATCAGAAAGGCCATGGTTTCCCGCCTTCGACGGTGGCATGCGAACCGACACGAGGGACCCACTTTGCCACAGGAATCGGGTCCTTCGCCATGGGGAAGGACGGCCGGGCACCGATGCCGCGTTGCAGGCCAGCCCGGCCGGGCGCGCACCCGAAGACGGTATTGTTTCACTCCTGTGTCGCGCGGGCAGCTTCGATACTGCCAACGGCCACGGCCACGACATTTGCCGGAAACGCCGCGCCGCGATGGTCGCGCCAACGGGTGGTCGCCGGCGGAAGCGGCCGCCCTCTTTCGTCGTGCAGGAGTGCGCCGCATGAAATCGTCCCTGACCCTTGCGCTCGGCGCCGGCCTTGCCGTCGCCCTCGCAGGGATCGCGATGGCTCAGGAACCGATCGGCATTCCCGAATGCGACCGCTTCATCACCAGCTATGAGACCTGCGTGACCACCAAGGTCCCTGCGACCTATCGCGGCACCTTCACCCAGCAGGTTGGCCAGCTGCGCACGACCTGGCGGGCCCTGGCGCAGGACCCGCAGACCCGCGACCAGCTTGAGCAGATCTGCCGCACGCAGGGCGAGCAGATGCGCCGCGGCCTCGAACCCTTCGGCTGCCAGTTCTGACGCCCCTCAGGCGGCCGCGCGCCTGACCGCCCGCCACTGCCCCGGCGAGACGCCGTAGGCCCGTTTGAACTGGCGGGCCATGTGGCTCTGATCGGCGAAGCCGCAGGCGACGGCGGCATCGGCCAAGGGCGTGCCTGCGAGCAGCGCGGCGCGAACCCGGTCGAGCCGGCGCATGGTCAGGTAACGGTAGGGACTGGTGCCGAGCTGGGCGCGGAAGTGCCGCGCCAGCTGCCAGCGGTTCATGCCGGTGGCGTGCTCCAGCTCCTCGGATTCCACCACCCGGCCGCACTGCGCATCGAGCAGATCGCGGGCAATGTCGACGGCGCGCGAGGCGACCACGTCAGCGGGCCCGCACGGGGCGCCCGAGAGCGCCGCCATGGCTTCGGCCAGCGCCAGCACCGTCTGGTCGGTTTCGAGCGGCTCCATCGCCCGGTCGGCGGCAGCGAGCGCGCCGGCGGCGGCAGCCACCATGCGCGGATCGCCGGTCACCGGCGTCGGCACGAAGGGCAGGCTGCGGACGGCGCCGCCCAGTGCATCGCGGATCAGGCGCGGCTCGACATAGATCATCCGGTAGGTGAAGCCGGTCGCGGCACCGGAGCGGCCGTCATGGACCTCGTCCGGGTGGAGCACGATGGCCTGCCCCGCGAGGCTGTCGCGGGCCGCACCGCGATAGGTGAAGCACTGGACGCCCGACAGCGTCAGTCCGACGGCATAGGTGTCGTGGCGGTGCGGGTCGAAGGCATGCCCTGTGAAGAAGGCCTCGATCCGTTCGAGACCAGGTCCCGCCGGCAGCACGCGCACCGCATCGCGCGGCCCGCACGATCGTTCAAGACCCTCTCCCGCCAGACCTGCCAGCCTGTCGTCCATGACGATAGCCGATCCCCCGATAGCCGATCCCTCGTTGGCCGCCGCAGAGGCGCCCATCCGCTTCGATACCAAGTTCGTGGTCGTGGTGCGAGACGACCTCGCCGTCTGGCAGAAGCTCAACGTCGCCTCGTTCCTCGCGGGCGGCGTGACCGGTTCGGAGCCGCAGCTGCTCGGCGAGCCCTACCGCGACGCCTCCGACAAGGTCTATGGCCGGCTGGTCCGTCAACCGATCCTCGTCATGACCGGCAGCGGCGCCGAGATCGCGACCGCGGTGCGCCGCGCCAAGGAACGCGGGATGCTGCCCTCCATCTACACCCAGGCGCTGTTCGCGACGGGCCACGATGCGGCCAACCGCGCGGCAGTGGCGTCGGTGACGACCGAGGCTCTCGATTTCGTCGGCATGGCGGTGTACGGCGACCGCAAGGATGTCGACAAGGTCACGAAGGGGCTGAGGCTGCATCCTTGAGCGCGGCACGGTTGCATTGCGGGGGGAGGTGGAAGCCGTGCCTGGCCCCATATTGGAACGGACCAGATCGGCGAAGCGTTCGCTTTCCATGTTCGCCGCCGCCCGCCATCAGGAGCAACCCATGCCCGCCGCCTTCCGCGACAACCCCGCCGAAAGCCGTTTCGAGCTGACGGAGAACGGTCATCTCGCCTTTGCCGACTATCGCCGGCAGGACGGCCTACTGGTCATCGACCATGTCGAGGCGGCGATGCCGCTGCGTGGCACCGGTGCGGCTGGCCGCCTCATGGACGAGGTGGTGAGGCTCGCGCGCGCCGAGAACCGCAGGATCGTGCCGCGCTGCGGCTATGCGGCCGGATGGCTCCGCCGCCATAGCGAGCACGCCGGCCCGGTCGCCTGACCGGGCGGTACTGACCTATCCCACCATCTTGCCGGGATTCATGATGCCGGCGGGGTCGACGGCCCGCTTCAGCGACGCCATCAGCGCCAGCGCCGCGTCGCCATGCTCGGCGGCCAGATATTTCATCTTGCCCTGACCGACGCCATGCTCGCCGGTGCAGGTGCCCTCCATGGCAAGAGCCCGCTCGACGATGCGACCCATGAAGGCCTTGCAGCGTTCGACGCTCCCGGGATCGTTCTCGTCCATCAGCGGCAGCACGTGGAAATTGCCGTCGCCGACATGGCCCACGATGGGCGCGATCAGCCCGTTTTCCTCGATGTCCTTCTTGGTCGCATCGATGCACTCGGCGAGGCGCGACAGCGGCACGCAGACGTCGGAGGACTGGCCCTTCCAGCCGGGCCTGATTGCCAGCGCGGCCCAATAGGCATCGTGCCGCGCCTGCCAGAGCCGGCTGCGGTCCTCCGCGCGGGCCGCCCACTGGAAATCGTCGGCGCCATAATCGTCGCCGATGGCGCGGAATCGCTCGACCTGCTCGGCGACGCCGGCCTCGGTGCCGTGGAACTCGAGCAGCAGCAGCGGCTTCTCGGGCAGCGACAGCTTGGAATAGGCGTTGACCGCCCGCACCTGCACCTCGTCCAGAAGCTCGATGCGCGCGACGGGAATGCCGGTCTGGATCGCGACGATGGTGGCGTCGGCCGCATCCTTCACGGAGGGGAACGAGCAGGTCGCCGCCGAGATCGCCTCGGGGATGCCATGCAGCTTCAGCGTGATCTTGGTGACGATGCCGAGCGTGCCTTCCGAACCGACGAAGAGGCGCGTGAGATCGTAGCCGGCCGATGTCTTCTTCGCCCGCCGGGCGGTCTCGATCACCTCGCCCGACGGCAGCACCACCTCCAGCGCGATGACATTGTCCTTCATCGTGCCGTAGCGCACGGCATTGGTGCCGGATGCGCGGGTCGCGGCCATGCCGCCGATGGACGCGTCCGCGCCCGGGTCGATGGGGAAGAACAGCCCCATGTCGCGCAGGTGCTCGTTGAGCTGCTTGCGGGTCACGCCGGGCTCGACCACGACGTCGAGATCCTCGGCATGGACCGCGACGATCGCCTTCATGGCGGAGGTGTCGACGGATATGCCGCCGTAGGGCGCGTTGACATGACCTTCCAGCGAAGAGCCGGTGCCGAAGGGAATGACCGGCACGCCGTGACGCGAGGCGATGCGCATGACGGCGACGCAGTCCTCGGTCGATTCGACAAAGACCACCACGTCCGGCGGCTGGTTCGGGATCCAGGTCAGCGTATGCGCGTGCTGCTCGCGGACCGCCTGCGACGTCACGGCGCGGTTGCCGAAGGCCGCGTGGAGCTCCGCGATCGCTGCGGACAGCACCGCAGGCTCCGGGCGGGTGCGGGCAAGGGTTGCGGGCATGGGATCATCTCCGATCGCCGGCCGGCTCACCCGGCCTGTCATTGTCAGGCAGGACTTTAGGAGGGCGGAAGCCGCTGGGGAATGGCCCGGCGCGCGGTGCAGCCGGCCACGGGGTCGATGGACGTCGCCGCAAGGCTTCGCTAATCGACAGCCATGAGCGCTTTCGACCTATGCCCGGATACCGGCCTGCCGATCACCCCGCCCATGGCGGTCCGCCCGGAGATGATCGACTATAACGGCCACGTGAACGTCGCCTTCTACGTCAAGCTGTTCGACGAGGGGCTGGACATCCTGTTCGAGCGGATCGGCTTGTCCGGGAACTACGTGAAGACGCGCAACATGAGCTTCTTCGCGCTGGAGGCTCACGTGCGCTACCTGCGCGAGGTGCATCTCGGAGACCCCGTGCAGGTGCGGATTCAGGTGCTCGATCTCGATGAGAAGCGCATCCACTACTGGATGGAACTGGTCCACGCCGAGGGGCGCTGGCTCTCGGCGACGATGGAATCCATCTCGCTGCACATCGACATGGCGACGCGCCGCGGCGCGCCCTTCCCGCCCGACATCATGGCGCCGCTCAAGGAATGGCACGTCATGACAGCGCTGCGCGGGCGCCCCGAGGGCGTCGGCCAGACGATCGGCATCCGCCGCAAGGGCTGAGAGATCAGCGAGCGAAGGGCAGCGTGAAGGAACCGCCGAGCGTGGTCAGGACGCCGGCGCGGCGGACTTCGTCGACCGAGATGGCGTTCAGCATGGCACGGGCGGCGCGCTCGGCGCGGATGCGGCGATATTCGCGCCAGGCCTTGGCGAGAGCGGACAGAAACATCGGATACTCCTTGGGTGGCGCGGCCACCGACGAAAGAGCCCCGCGCGATGGCGGGGCCCCGGACAGTCCTGACGGACGGAAAGTCGTTAGAGGCTGGTCATCATCGACCGGGTATGGCGGATCATCTGATCCCGCGTCATGCCGAGCCTGGACAGCTCGCCATCGGTCAGGTGGGCCAGATAGCCGTTGACGTAGGTATTGGCGCGCAGCTCCTGCGCATCCACGATCGTGTTCCAGAACGTGCGCCAGAAGCCGGGCGTCGCCGTTGCGCCGGAAGCGGCCTTGCCGGCCGTGGCCGAAACAGTGTCGATCTTGTCGAGTGCAATGGTAGCCATGGTGGTCTCCTCTGAAAGAGCGGGCGACCTCGAGGCTTCCTCCCTTTCGACACGACCAATATTGCTGCACTGCAGCGAAATGAGTAGATTGTGCGCTGCACAATCAGCCTTGCAGCCAATGCATGGCTTTCGGAAACGGTCCGTTAACCGACTGTTTCCGCAAGTTTATTTCACAAACTCGAACCATTCGTCCTCGGTCATCACGATGACGCCGAGGTCGCGCGCCTTGTCGAGTTTGGAGCCGGCTCCGGGCCCCGCCACGACATAGTCGGTCTTCTTGGACACGGAGCCGGCGACCTTGGCTCCAAGGCGCTCGGCCATGGCCTTGGCTTCGTCGCGCGTCATCTTCTCGAGCGATCCCGTGAAGACCACGGTCTTGCCGGCGACCGGCGTGTCGGCTTTCGGCTTCTCGGCCTCCTGCACGTCGAGCTCGGCGACGAGCCGCTCGACCATGGCGCGGTTCCGCGGTTCGCGGAAGAAGTTGGCGATGGCATCGATGACGGCATCGCCGATCTGATCGAGCGAATCGAGCTCGTGACGAGCCTCCTCGTCGCCTTCGGCAAGCTTCACCGCCGCGTCGTGGAACGCAGCCCAAGTGCCATAGGCGCGCGCGAGCACGCGCGCGGTTGTTTCGCCGACATGGCGGATGCCCAGTGCGGCGATGACGCGGTCGAGCGCCACCGTGCGGCTGTTCTCGATGGCCTCGAACAGGTTCTTGACGGAGAGCGCGCCGAAGCCCTCCTTGTCCTTGAGCTTCTTGAGGTTTTCCGCATCGCGCCTCGCCAGCGTGAAGATGTCGGCGGGCTCGCGGATCGGCAGGTCCTCGTCCGCGAAGAAGAACGGCAGGCGCTCTGCGCCCAGCCCTTCGATGTCGAGCACCCGGCGCGAGACGACGTGGCGAAGTCGCTCCACGGCCTGCGCCGGGCAGGCAAAGCCGCCGGTGCAGCGCCTGACGGCCTCCCCCTCCTCGCGCACGGCCGGGCTGCCGCAGGCCGGGCAGGTCGTCGGGAACGAATAGGGCTTGGAATCCGCCGGCCGCTTGTCGGGCATGACGTCCAGAACCTGCGGGATGACATCGCCGGCGCGCTGGACGACCACCGTGTCGCCGATGCGGATGTCATGTTCGCGAAAGCGCGCGCCATCCGTGCCGACGCCCTTGATGTAGTCCTCGTTATGCAGCGTGGCGTTCGAGACGACCACGCCGCCGACGGTGACGGGGCGCAGCTTGGCGACCGGCGTCAGGGCGCCGGTGCGGCCGACCTGGATGTCGATATTGTCGAGGATGGTCGTCGCCTTCTCGGCAGCGAACTTGTGAGCGATGGCCCAGCGTGGCGAGCGCGAGACGAAGCCGAGGCGGGCCTGCAGGTCGAGGCTGTCGACCTTGTAGACGACGCCGTCGATGTCATAGCCGAGGGTGGCGCGCTTCTCGCCGATCATCCGGTAGTGGGCGAGAAGCTCCTCGGCGCTGTCGCAGACGACGGTGAGCGGGTTCGTCGGGAAGCCGAGGTCGCGGAACCAGTCGACCATGCCGGACTGGGTGTCGCGCGGACGCTGCGGCGCGATCTCTCCCCAGGAATAGGCGAAGAAGCGCAGGGGCCGCTCGGCGGTGATGCGCGAATCGAGCTGGCGCAGCGAGCCGGCCGCGGCGTTTCGCGGATTGGCGAAGGGCGGCAGCCCCCTCTCCTCCTGACGCGCGTTGATGCGGCGGAAGTCCTCGT
>JAIUOO010000018.1 GCA_020161695.1 Pseudomonadota bacterium
GCACCGGCCTCCTGCTCCTTCAGCATCCCGATGATCTGCTCTTCCGTGAACCGCGAGGGTCGCATCGTCCGTCTCCGTGATCGACGGACTCTACCCAAATCTGGAGGAGGTTCAGGGTCTCAGGTCAAAACCAACCTTTCGCGCCAGCATGGGGTGTTCGACGCCCAACACGTTTGTGGGAAGGCGACTCAATGGGCCGGCAGGGATCGCCCCCTCCCGACCGCTTCAGTTGTAGTATTTTTCCAAACCAGGGAAATTGCGAAGCGCCTCGGGCCGATATGGGCCGCGACCAGAGCAACGCGTCACCTCCGGCAAGCTCATGCGAGCTTCGACTGAGGGGTGAAGTTTATGATCGGGACGAACTTCACGGTCCTTCACTTTCCAACCCGAGACGCCAGAAAGGCGTCTAAGCCATCCAGGCAACCTGCCCTCAAGGGTGTCTTGCATTCCGGCGATTTCACAATGTTGGAGGCCTGCGGAATCCGGTCGGATGTAAAGCGGCACGCCTTCTGTTCCGCTGTGTTGCACGTGTTCGCCATTGACGAAGACAGGCCCAATCTTGAGTGGGGAGGGAACCGATAGCGCCTCGCGTACCATCCACTCGAGCGCGATGTCAGATAGGCGCGATTCTGTCTCAGGATAGCTACCGCCGATGTCGGAATGATTGCCCGGGAACCAACGCTGATCGAACCGTTCAATTCCTTTCCGCTGTTCATCAGTCGGCACCGAATTTCCCCATGGAACCCGGTCGAAGTCGGCACGCGATTCGTCGATTGCGTTCGCTGCGCGAGCGTACGTCACGAACCGGCTTAAGAGCCTGTCGAAGTGCTCGCCCTTCCACTGCGCGTAATGCGACCGGCTTTCCCCAGGCGTGGGCCAGTCCTCGATCGTCTTTTTCACCCTCTTGTTCTGACTGCCACTGAGTAAGAGCATGCCCAGCCCGGCGCCTCCGAACGCGGCAGTTCCGAGCATCGCCCAAAACGGCCCGCCGAACAGCCAGCTGACGAGCCCTACCACTCCACCGACCGCAGTGCCCGCAACTGCACCGAGAGTGGTGGCACCCGCATAGAGCCCCGCCTGGATACCCACGCGCAGTGGCCCCTTGGCTCCCAGAGCCGCTACCGAGTCAAAGACGCCGACGAAGTAGGGGGCGACATTAGATCGGTTCTTCTCGCCCGAGGGGTGCTCCGAACCGTACTTCTCGCGAAACCGGCGCGCTAGTTCGTAGCGCTCGTCCTCAAAGTCTTTGCGCGGGTGGCCAGCGCCATGCTCGGCAACTTGCGACACCGCCTCCTCGGCAATCAGACGGGTCGACCGGCGGAAGCGCTGAAACGGCTGATCACCTGTTCGAGTCGGGATGCCGCAAAGCATGATCAGATTGGCGATGCTTCGGGCGGTATAGGCACCGCGGCTAAAGCCAAACAGGAAAATCCGATCGTCGGGCTCGTAGTGGTTGAGAATGAACTCGTAACAGTCGGCGACATTGACCGGAATACCACTTCCGTCGATGCTTGCGAGCAGTTTGCGCACGCGCTTGCCGATGGTAGTCCACCCGGTTGCCGAGGTTTCCGTACCCAGGCCGGGATCGTAAAATACCACCTGCTCGCGCGGATCGATTGCCGATTCGGGCGCGACACGGCAGCTCCTGTACATTTTGTAAATGTTGCTCCACCGCTGTTCGGGTCGTACGCCTCCATCCTGCCCGGTGCCATCGGCAAAGATCACGATGTTCTTGGCCATTTCTTGCTCTCCTTCGGCAGAAAGGCATATCCGATTCTGTCGGAGCATTTGGCAGCAGGGCGTTAGCGAGAACCACGATTGCCTGTATATGCAGTTCGGCTTCAGCGGCGCGCCGCGTATGTCGCTGCGCCACTACCAATTTGCTCACGACTCGGCCACAGCGAAGCCGTTGGGCAGCATCAGAGGGCCCGCGGGAAAGCGGGCGAACATCGGAGCTACTTGCCCGAAGCTTCTGAATGGCATGGAGCCGGTTGCGCTGTGATACACAACAGTGGTACACATGGTGATCAAGCGCGGCGCTTAACTTATTGAAATACTGACGTTTCTGTTGTTGGGCAACACAATCCCTCCCTCTCCGCCATCGCTCTTAGAACGCCAGTGATTTCAATAGTCCCTTGACTTTCAAGGGCTTGTGCTGCGCAACTGGTGCACAGGGGTGGTCCGCATACCTATCGATGTCCCGTCCTTTCAAACGTCCTTGCACTGGCATTCTCTGGCTCCGCTGGCGCGTCCCCGATGATCTCCGCGGCGGCCTCGGCAAGACCGAGATCAGAGAATCGCTCGGCACACGCGATCCTGCCGAGGCGAGCGGTTTCATCGGCAGCGCTCGCGCAGATCGAGGCGGAGTGGGCCGCGCCGCACAAGGGCTCCACTGCCGGCTTGATCGAAGCCATCGCGGCTGAGTTCGAACGACATTGGCAACCTGAGGCCAACCCGTTCCACGTCATTCCGGGCTTCCCGATCCGTGTCGCGGCCGGCGACCACCACGCACTGCTTTGAACACTTCGACTCTTGCCGCCATCTCAATGGAAATCCCGTGACTTCGGCAGGATTCGTACGTTGCGCGGGTGTCGGCCGCCAATGCGCGGATTTTGCGGATGGAGGACCTCGTCGGCGCGCGAGAGATCGACGCGCGCCTCGTGATCCTCGGACAACCGTTTCAGTTCCGCCGTGCGGTCCATGACGGCCTCGGCCATGAGATGGACCACTCCCTCCGGGCTCTTCTGGATGAGCCCATCAACGATCATCAGCCGCGAGCCCATGACCTGGGCCCTGAGCGCCTCGAATTTGCGCGACCAGAGAAGCACGTTGGTGATGCCGGTCTCGTCCTCCAGCGTGATGAAGATGGCATTGCCCTTGCCCGGCCGCTGGCGCACCAGCACGACGCCCGCGACCCTTGCCCACCGGTCGCTTGGGCTGTCGGAGGCTTCCTTGCAGGTGAGAACGCCCTCGCGGCGGAAGGTCTCGCGCAGGAACTGCATGGGATGCCCCTTCAGGGACAGCCTGACCGTCTGGTAGTCGGCCGCGACATGCTCCGAGAGCGGCATGGCCGGCAGGCGGGCATCGGCCTCCGCCGCCAGCTCGCGCGCCTCGGCGGCGGCGAAGAGCGGCAGCGGCTTGTCGTCCGGCAGACGGCGCACGGCCCAGAGCGCCTCGCGGCGGTCGAGACCGATGGAGCGGAAGGCATCGGCATCGGCGAGGATATGCAGCGCGCGCACCGGCAGGCGCGTACGCATGCGCAGCGTTTCGATGTCCGGGAAGCCCGCACCGCGGCGGGCGACGATCTCCTGCGACCAGTCCTCGTGGAAACCGTCCGCCTGCCGGAAACCGAGGCGCAGGGCGAATTCGCCTTTGTCGTTGCGCTCCAGCGTGTTGTCGTGGGCGCTGGCATTGATGTCGACGGCGCGCGCCTCGACGCCGTGCTCGCGGGCGTCGCGGACGATCTGGGCCGGCGCATAGAAGCCCATGGGCTGCGCGTTCAGGAGCGCGCAGGCGAAGATCGCGGGGTAGAGGCATTTGATCCACGAGGAGACATAGACGAGCTTGGCGAAGGAGGCCGCGTGGCTCTCCGGGAAGCCATAGCTGCCGAAACCCTCGATCTGCCGGTAGCAGCGCTCGGCGAAGCCCTTCTCGTAGCCGCGCGCGACCATGCGCTCGATCATCATGGTCTTGAACCGGCCGATAGTGCCGACATTGCGGAACGTCGCCATGGCGCGCCGCAAGCCATTGGCTTCATCGGCGGTGAACTTCGCTGCCACCATGGCGAGGCGCATGGCCTGTTCCTGGAACAGGGGGACGCCGAAGGTCCTCCGCAGCACCTGATACAGTTCATCCGGCGGCCCATGTTCGGGGGAGGGCGAGGGGTAGTTGACCGCCTCCAGCCCGCTCCGTCGTCTCAGATATGGATGCACCATGTCGCCCTCGATGGGCCCGGGCCGGACGATCGCCACCTGAATGACGAGGTCGTAGAACTCCCTCGGTCTCAGCCGCGGCAGCATGTTGATCTGGGCGCGGCTCTCGACCTGAAAGACGCCGAGCGAGTCTCCCAGACAGAGCATGTCGTAGACCTCCGGGCGCTCTTTCGGCACCGTGGCGAGGTCGTATTCCTTGCCCTCGTGCAGCTTGATCAGCTCGAAGGCCTTGCGGATGCAGGTGAGCATGCCGAGCGCCAGCACATCGACCTTCATCAGTTCCAGCGCGTCGATGTCGTCCTTGTCCCATTCGATGAAGGTGCGATCCTCCATCGCGGCATTGCCGATGGGCACCATCTCGTCGAGCCGGCGACGCGCCAGCACGAAGCCGCCGACATGCTGCGAGAGGTGGCGCGGAAAGCCGAGCAGGCGGCCGGCGAGGTCGACCGCGCGGCGGATCACCGGGTTCTGCGGGTCGAGGCCGGCCGAGCGAATGTAATTGTCGCCGATCTCCGTGCCCCAGCTGCCCCAGACCATGCCAGCGAGACGCGCGGTCACGTCCTCGGTCAGGCCCATCACCTTGCCGACCTCGCGGATGGCGCTGCGCGGGCGGTAGCTGATGACGGTGGCGGCGATGCCCGCGCGCTCGCGGCCATAGCGCTCGTAGATGTGCTGGATGATCTCTTCGCGCCGCTCGTGTTCGAAATCGACGTCGATGTCGGGCGGCTCACGCCGCTCCGACGAGATGAAACGGGCGAACAGCACGTCGTGCTCGTTCGGGTCCACCGCCGTGATGCCAAGGGCATAGCAGACGGCGGAATTGGCCGCGGAGCCGCGTCCCTGGCAGAGGATGCCCTTGTCGTTGGCGACGCGCACGATGTCGACGATGGTCAGGAAGTAACGGGCATAGTCGCGCTGGGCGATGAGCCTGAACTCCTCCTTGATGAGTCCGCGCACCTTCTCGGGAACGCCGTCGGGGTAGCGTTTCTCGGCGCCCTTCCAGGTCTGTTCCTCAAGATAGTCCTGTGGCGTCCGGCCGGGCGGCACGGGCTCCTCCGGATATTCGTAGGTCAGTTCGCTGAGATCGAACTCGACGCGGTGCAGGAGGTGCTGCGTCTCTTCCAGCACCTCGGGGCAGTCGCGGAACAGTCGCGCCATCTCGGCGGGAGTCTTGAGATGCCGCTCGGCATTGGCTTCCAGCAGGCGTCCGGCGGTTTCGACCGTCACGCCTTCGCGGATGCAGGTGACGACGTCCTGCAGGTCGCGCTGGTGCGGCGCATGGTAGAGCACGTCGTTGACCGCGATGAGCGGGACGCGTGCGGCCTCCGCAAGGCGCTTCAGGCCGGCAAACCGGCGGCGGTCGTCGCCTCGGCGCGTCATGGTCGCGCCGAGCCAGAGCGAGCCCTCGGCCACGCCGTTCAGCCGGTCGAGCACGGCCGGCAGGTTCGCCGCCGTCTCGCCGGGCATGACGATCAACAGAAGGTGCCTCGCGTCGGCGATGAGGTCGTCGAGGTTAAGGAAGCACTCGCCCTTCCGGCCGCGCATGTTGCCTTCCGTGAGCAGGCGGCAGATGCGCCCCCAGCCCTGCCGGTTGGCGGGATAGGCGACGATGTCGGGCGTGCCGTCGCTGAAGACGAAGCGCGTGCCGACCGCAAGATGAAAGGCCATGGCCGCGGCCCTGATCTCGGTCTGTGCGAGGCCGAGGCGGACTGCCTCGTCACTCTCGATGAAGACGAATTCGCCGGGCGCGGAGCCCTCCCGCACCTTGTCGGGGGGAATGAGACCCTCGGCGCGGATTTCCTTCAGGAAGCTGTAGGCGCGCACGACGCCGGCCACCGTATTGCGGTCGGCAATGCCGATGCCGGTATGTCCGAGCAGCAATGCCGTCAGCACGAGGTCGCGGGCATGGGAAGCCCCGCGCAGGAAGGAAAAATTGCTGGCCGTCACGAGCTCGGCATAGGCATGAGACGGGTCGTTGGCAGCGGCTGGAGACATGGTTTCGGTCATCGCGCGCTCACGCGAACAGGCCATGGATGAACCAGCGGGGATGCCCGGCCTCGCGCCCGTAAAGGCCGTCTCGGTAGAGCCAGAAGCGACGTCCCTGCATGTCCTCGACGCGGTAATAGTCGCGGGTGAAGGCATCCACGCCGTCCAGCCACCATTCGGCGGCGATGCGCTCCGGCCCCTCGGCGCGGGCGATCTCATGGGTCTGGCGCCGCCAGCGGAAGGTGATCGGCGGGCCGTCCGGCACTTCCGCCAGCGTCTCCACCTGCTGGGGCGGGTCGAAGAGCTGCAAAGGCCGGGAAAGCGGCTGGGGGCCCGCGAAAACACTGCCGCCGGGGCCTGCAACAAGAGCCGGCATCAACGCCTCCGCGCGTTCCGGGATATGGGAATTGCGCTGGGCGAAGCGCAACACGTTATCGCGACCGAAACGGGTAGCGAGTCGGTCGATGAGGGCGGCGATCGCCTCTTTGTCCTTTTCGCGACCGTCGAGCGTCGTCTGCGGCGTTCCCAGCGGCTCGGCCTGAGCAACGGCGAGGCGGATGAGGTCGAAGCCGAAGCCGGGATCGACGGGGTCGGCCAGAGTGTCGATCCGTTCGCGGAAGAGCCGCATGACGGCAAGGCTGTCGCGAAGCGGGCGACCGGTCTCCACGCCAAGACGGCGCACCGCGCCATCGGTGCGGAAGAAGCTCGCCTCGAATAGTCGGCCGCCCTCACCGCGCTCTTCCAGAAGGGTGGCGGCACGGCCGATAAGCATCGCGAGAGTGCCAAGCATATCCTCCTCGCGGCCGATGGGCTCGGCGAAGCGGCGCTCGACCAGATAGGGCGGCGGCGCGCGGCGGGGGGTAAGGCGGCGGTCCTCGCGGCCGGTGAGGCGGTTGAGTTGCACCACAAGGGATTGACCGAACCGCGCCGCCAGTTCGGTGGACGCTCGCGCCATGACATCGCCGATCGTTTTCAGCCCGGCTCGTGTCAAAGCGAGCGCCGTGGCAGGCTCCGCCTCAATCGCTGCGACCGGCAAGGACATGGCAGACTTGCCATCGCTGCCAGGGGCGATGATACCTCCTTTGCCGAAGCGTGCGGCGGCTCTTGCCGCCTCCGGTGTACCGGCAATCGCGGCGCGCGCAGTGATGCCGATGGCGGCTAGCCTTTTCCCGATATCGCCGGCAAGGGGCGCTTCCCCGCCGAAGAGATGGGCGCAGCCAGTGACGTCAAGGATCAGCCCGTTGGGCTCGTCGAAGGCCACCAGCGGCGTATAGCGGTCACAGGCATCCGCCAGCCGGCCGAGAAAGGCCGCGTCGGCGGCGGGATCGTGCTCCACCGCCACGAGATCCGGCAGGCGGGCGCGCGCGTCGGCAAGCGCAAGACCGGGCGACAGGCCGAGGGCGAGCGCCTTGCGACCGACGGCGGCAAGCCGCAACGCGCCGCGCGTCTTCTCGGTCAGCACCAGAACCTCGTCATCCCGCGCGACGGAAATCGACGACCTCTCCGGCCGGTTCAAGCCTGCGGAGCACAGCAATCGTTCGGCCGGAAGGAACGGCATCCAGACGGCGAGGTAGCGACGACCCATCGCGGAAGCGGCATTGGTCATGGTCCCACTCCACGCGCCAGCGGCGGGGCGCGAGCCCGGCACGGTGGCGCAACAGGGTGACGGAAAAGGCGGGAGCGCCCGGCGCATCGGCGGCGAGCGGAATGGATGGGGTTGATCCGACCTGCCAGCGGGAGGCCCCGGCGGAGGGCTGGGGATCGGCCGCGATGCGGGTCATCAGGATGGTGACGCCGCTATCGGCCGCGGCCATGGAGAGCCGGCGGCTCGCCGTCAGGTCGAGCGCCTTCGGCTCTCCCCATATCTCCGCGACAACAACGCCGGCCGCAGCACATTGCACGGCATCATGGGCGGCTTTCAGTCCATCGGCAGCGTCGCGGACCCTCACCAGCAGCACGCGGGCGGGATCGAGACCGAATGTCGCCATGCCGTGACCGTGTGGCAGGCCGAACTCGCTGTCGAGCAGGCGCTGACGCACCCAGACGATCGGCCCCGTGTCCGTGCGGAAGAGACACGCCCGTGACGCGAGCGCCAGGCTGAAGCCGGTAGCCGCTGGCCCGTGAACCGGCCCAGCGGCAAAGACCTCATGCAGTGAGGCCTGCCCGAGGCCGCCGCCCAGCACCTCGTCCATGGCCGGTAGCCCGAGGGAAAAATGCGGCAGCGCGGAAGGCGCCACCCCTCGCTCCATGCGCGCAAGAGTGTCCTTCAGCGCCGCGAGGGTGTCGCGTCGCTCAGTCATGAATGTTCCTATTTTGTTCTTATAAAAACCGACCCTGCAAGAGAGTCAAGAAGGCCGGCTTCCGACCATCAGGAGAAAAGGAGCCGCTCCCGGAATAGCTGTGCCGACTCGCCAAATCGGATCGAACCGGCAAGAAGACTGAAACCACATGTCCGATCTTAGGAGATAAGCCAACGCCGCCCTAGAAGTCGCCGAGCTGATGCCGGCAAAAGGCGCGCGTTTCTGCGGCAGATCATAGCGGGATCACTACCTTATGGCTTTCGATCCTGAAGCCTTCCGCTCGATTATGTGCGCGAAAGAGAGCCAGGATTAACCGCGACCACGCGGCGCCGATGAGATCACTCGACGCCTCTTTTCGATCCGATATTTCTCCGCCTGCGGAACCCCGGCGACTCCCGCTCGTTGATGTGTGACACCGGAAATGCCGCAGGGAGAGACGCACGTGGCGCCCCGCGATCCGAAAACCAGACGCGAACCGATCAACGACCCCGCGGGCGAGCCGCCGCGCGGGCCGACCGAAGACGTTGAACGTCCACGTCCGCGCCCGTCGAATGATCCGGATGTCGTTGGGCCGCGCGACGGGCTCGAGGAGCGCCAGCCGCGGACGGCGCCCGTAATCTGAGGCAGCCGGAGCACCTCTCGAAACAGGGAACAACCAGGGAGATTGGCCATGACCAACCCGAAGGAACCCGGCGGCTGGGGCCGCGACATTCCCGGCCAGCCTGCCGGAATCGAAGACCGCACGTTCGGCATGCGCCAGGCCTTCCCGCGCGATGTCGACGAGGAGTTCGGCCGCCATCCGCGCCGCGAGCGCGATGAGTCCCGGTCCTCTCGCTCCGCCAAGGCGGAGAGCGCTCGTCGGAAGCCGCACTGATGGACAACGAAGCCACCATCCGCCTGACCGAACTCGACGAGCGGATCGCGCGCATCCGTGAGGAACTGCGCGAACTCTCCGACCGAGGCGCTGCCACCTCCGGCCCGGCCGGAGAGGAGCGCATCGCGGAAATGATCGCGGATAAGGAAGCCCAGCTAGCCGAGCTCCTGAAGGCGCGCGGCTAGCGGCTGTTACTGGGTGCGCTTGCCGTCTGCCGCGAACTGCTTGAGATAGGCGACGAGGCTGGCGATCTGGCCCTCATTGCGAAGGCCCGCGAACACCATGCGGGTGCCGGGCGTGACGGCGCGCGGGTCGCGGATGTAGGTCGCGAAATTCTCTTCCGACCAGACCTTCTCCGCAACCGCCGGCGTCTTGTAGGCCGGCGAGTAGTTGAAGCCCTGAACCGAGCCGGCCTGACGGCCGAACAGGCCGTTGAGTTGCGGTCCGACTGTGTTGCGCGCGGTTTCGCCGACCTGGTGGCATGCCCGGCACTGGGCGAAGACCCGTTCGCCGGCGGCTGCGTCGCCTGCCGCAGGCGCGGCTGCGGGAGCGGCAGGCGCCGCGGGCGCGGGAGCCGGCGATTGTGCGAGGACGAGAGGGGTTGCTGCGGTCAGGCCGAGAATGGCGGCGGCGAAAACGGCGATGCGCATCGATGATGTCCTTCGGGCTATTCCCCGGGAGGCGCATCGCCTCCCGGCATTGGTCGCAACGATCGGGGGCGTCCGCGCTATAGCATGGCGCGCGAAGGCCGGCACCGGTGTCAGGTGAACATGTCGGCGATGATGCCGGCATACCACCCCATGTTCTCCTCCTGGGTCTGCTTGCGCAGCGCGGCATCCTCGCCGGTCTTGGAGATGAAGGTCTCCACGGCCGCGATCTTGCCGTCCTTGGCCTCGTAGCGGCCGCCGACCTTCACGGTGTCGTCGGTCTCGATGAGACTCCAGCAGGTATTGGTATAGCGCGCGGGGAAGGTGCGGGCATTGACGAGCTCGCCACGCACCATCAGCGCCGCGACCTTGGCCTGGCTGTTGGCCGAGAAGCCGGATTTCGGCATATCGCCGGCAATCGAGGCATCGCCCAGCACGTAGATGTTCGCATCGACCGCCGATTTCATGCTCGCCGGATCGATCGGGCAATAGCCGGAGGCATTGGCAAGGCCCGCATCGCGCGCGATGGCGCCCGCCCACTGGGCCGGGATGACGTTGACCAGCGCGGCGTTGGAATAGGTCTCGAAGCCCGTGACCACCGTGTTGGTCTTCGGGTCCACCGATTTGATGCCGTCATGCACCTTCGGGCCGATCCACTCGACGAGGCCGGGATAGTGCTTCTCCCAGCCCTCCTGGAACAGCCCCTGCTTGGAGAAGCTCTCCTTCGGGTCCAGCACGATGATCTTGGACCGCGTCTTGCCGGCCGCCTTCAGAGCATGCGCCATCATCGACACGCGCTCATAGGGCCCGGGCGGGCAGCGATAGGGATTGGGCGGCGCGATCATGACGATCACCCCGCCATTCGGCACCGCGTCGAGCCGCGCCTTCAGGAGCTGCGTCTGGGGACCGGCGCGCCAGGCATGCGGCATGGTCTCCTCGTGCTCGCGACCCCAGCCGGGGACGGAATCGTATTTCAGGTCGATGCCCGGCGAGAGAACGAGGCGGTCGTAGCCGAGGCGCGAACCGTCGGCGAGCGCCACTTCCTTCTTCTCGCGATCGACCCGGGTGGCCGCCTGATGGTTCATCCGGAAGCCGTTGGCGGACGAAACCTTGTCGTAACCGTGGGTGATCGATTCGAACGAACGATAGCCGCCGAGATAGAGGTTCGAGTGGAAGCAGGTGGTGAACTGCCGCTGCGGCTCGACCAGAACGACATCGATGCCGCCAGCGCTGTCCTTGGCGATGTATTTGGCGGCCGTCACGCCGCCCGGTCCGCCGCCGACCACGACGACGCGGGGCTTGGCCTGGCCGAGCACGGCCGGAGCATGGAGCGCCGTAGCGCCGAAAGCGACCGACGTGGCCAGAAACTGCCTGCGATTGTAGGTCATGATGTCCCTCCTGTGTTTTTCCGCCTCAACCCACCTTCAGATAGGCGAAGCCCTTGCTTTGCAAGGCCGCGACGGTCGCGACCCCCGACGGGACGAAGGAAATGAACGCTGACTTCCGGACCTTCGCGCGATCGAGGTTCAGCCGCTGGAAGGTGATGTCGCAGAGATGAACCTTGAGGCCGTTGCTGGCCTGTGCCGTGACGCGGTCGAACACGCCGAGCGCGGCGGCGTCATTCTGCCACGGCGTGCCCTCGAGCGTTTCGAGGAAAAACTTCACGCCGGCGCCGTGGGCGACGATGGCGAGTTGTAGTTCCAGCGGATTGTTGCCGTGGGCGGAATAGTGATTGCCGATATTGGTGATCATCTGCTGGAATCGCGGCGTCTCGCCGAAATCGCAGTGATATAGGCAGGCGATATCCGCCTCCTTCTTCAGGTCGGCAAGCGTCAGCGCCGGGGTCGCGCCCGTCGCCGCGGCGGCCGAAGCCGATGCGGCGAGCGTCAGCCCGCCCAGGAGCAATCGTCTGTCGAGATGGAGCCTTCGGTCGATGTCGGACATGCGGCGTCTCCTTGTTTCAGCCGGCCGCGACAATGGACTAACGTTGCGGGATGAGACTTCCAAAATAGGCTGCGAGCGCAGCAACTTCCTCCTCCGACAGCTGTCCCGCAATAGTCTGCATGATCTGGCTGTCCCGTTCGCGGCGCTTGTAGCTTGCCATCAGGGCGACGAAGGCGTCTTCCGGCAAACCGACGATGGCCGGGACCGCGCCGACCTGCCGGCCTGAAATCTGGTGGCAGGTGACGCATTCCGACGACAGATATTCGCCAAGCGCACGGTCTCCGCGCGGCTGCGCCGCCACCGGCAGCGCCGCGCAGGTGAACATGGCAAGGGCCAGCGCGGGGGAACGCCGGCGAACCGTCATTCGACCCTCGGTCCGGCAGGCCGCTCGCCCGGCGTCACGTCGATGACGCGGGCTCGACCGGTGACGCGGGCCGGCTCGGGCCGGCAGTTGGTCATGCAGGGATTGGCCCGCCAGAAGGCGCGCTCGGTCGTCTCGCGGTCATCGTCGTAGAAACCGCCTACATTCGGCAGCCGCACCGTGGTGAAGTTCTCGCGGGTCAGTTCAAAGGTCTCCGGCACGACGTCGTTGAGGAACAGGAGATAGGCGGTCAGGGCGTAGACCTCGTCGTTCGACAGCGACTGCGCATTGCCATAGGGCATGGCGCGCCGGACATAGTCAAAGGTCGTCGACAGGTAGGGCCAGAACGAGCCGAGGGTCTTTTCCGGGTTCTCGCCGGTCAGCGAGCCACGGCCACCGGCAAGCACCGGCCAGCGACCCGCACCCTCGCCGAATTCGCCGTGACAGGCTGCGCACTGGGTCTGATAGACCTCCTCGCCCTGCTTCACCGTGCCGCGCCCCGCCGGCAGGCCCTGCCCGTCCGGACGCACGGCGATGGCCCAGGCCGCGACCTCGGCCGGATGCGCCTCGCGACCGAGCCCGGTCTTGGCGGGAGCCGGAGCGGGCGCCTGCACGACGGGGCGCTGCGACTGCGCCGGTCGCTGCTGGGCGAGAACCATCGTTGCGCCGCCGGCCATCGCGATGACGGCAGCGACGGCGAGAGCCTTAACCGACCTCGACATTCTCGGTCTCCCCGTTCGGGCGCACCAGCCAGGTCTGAATGCCGTTATTGTGGTAGATCGAGTTGGTCCCGCGCACCTTGCGCAGCTCGTCCTTGGTCGGCTGCACATAGCCGGTCTCGTCCATGGCGCGGGACTGGATCATCAGTTCCTGGCCGCTCCAGTCGAAGTCGACGTAGAAGCGGGTCAGCGACAGCGGCATGACCGGCCCGTCGATCCGCGCCGTCCGCCAGTTGCGGCCGCCGTCCAGCGACACGTCGACACGCTTGATGGCGCCGCGCCCCGACCAGGCCAGGCCGGTGAGCACATTCGGCCCCTTGTGCTTCAGGGGCGCCTGGGGCGAGGGGTTCGTCACCACGGATTTCGCGTCCATGATGAAAGTGAAGCGACGCGAACGGCCATCGGCGAGCAGGTCGGTATATTTCGACGTCTCCTCGCGGTGGTGCCAGGGCTGGTCGCCGACCTCGATCCGGCGCAGCCACTTCACCCACATATTGCCTTCCCAGCCGGGCACGACGAGCCGCAGCGGATAGCCCTGCTCGGGCCGCAGCATCTCGCCGTTCATGGTCCAGACGACGAGACAGTCCTTCAGCGCCTTTTCCAGCGGGATCGACCGCGTCATGCCGGAGGAATCGGCCCCCTCGGCAAGCAGCCATTTCGCATTGGTCTTCAGGCCGGCCTCGTCCAGCAGGCTCTTCAGCGGGATGCCGGAATACCAGACATTGTGGACCATGCCGTGGGTGAACTGGCAGCCGTTGAGCTGCGCGCCGCGCCATTCCATGCCGGAATTGGCGGCGCATTCGAGGAAATAGGCGCGGTTCACCCGGCCGGGGAAGCGCTTGAGGTCGTCGAGGGTGAAGACCATCGGCTTGTCGACCAGGCCGTTGATCATGAGGCGATGCTTGGCGGGGTCGATCTCGGCAATGCCGCCGTGATGACGCTCGAAGCAGAGGCCCGAGGGCGTGATGATGCCGTCGAGCTCGTGCAACGGCGTGAAATTGACCGAGGATTCACGGCTGGCGGTCAGCCATTCCACGTCACGCCGGACGACATGCTTCTCGAACTGGGAGGGGCTGCCATAGGGCCGAGCCTGCACGCCGTCCCCGAGCGTGCGCGCCCAGTCCTGCACGTCGGTGATCAGGGGATCGGGCGCGGCTGGCGGCGCGGCCGAGGCATGCGGGATGCCGGCGACCACGCCCGCACCGCCCAATCCCGCTGCGGCGAGGAAGCCGCGCCGATTCAACGTCGCTGTTTCGCGAGGCATGGCGACCTCCCTGGGATCAAGAGCTTTGCTCATGCGCCCGTCACCTTCACCGCGGTGTTCGGCTCGATGCGGATTGTCTTCTGGCGCGCGACATGGGCCTGCACGACCTCCCAGATCGGCGGCCCCTGCGTCGCCTCGTTGACGCTGGCCCAGCCGGCCACCGTGTAGGCCTTCGAAGCCTCGAGCGGCTGCCCGGTCTTGAGCAGCGTCAGGCCGGATATCCGGCTGCCCATCGATCCGGAGACGTCGATCGCGTATCCGACGCCGCCGACGCGCACCATGTCGCCGCCGCCCTGGAAGTACGGATCCGGGTGGAAGATGTTGTCGGCGACGTCCTCGAGGATGTCCTTCAGCTGAGCGCCCGTCATCTGCATCCGGTAGCAGGCCGGATAGGTGATGGCGGTGGCGTTGGAGATGGCCTCGAAGGTGATCGGATCGCCCGGCAGCAGCGTGCCGCCCCAGCGGAAACCCGGCGACAGCGCGATCTCGGCGTCGCGCTCCGCCAGCATGGCCTGTGCGATCAAATCGTCGAACGTGCCGTTGAAATTGCCGCGGCGGTACAGGAGGCTGTCGGTGCGGCCAACCTCGCGCGACAGTTCCACGGCGAAGGGCGCGCGGATCGTCTCGACCAACGTCTTCATCGCGGGATCCGGCGCGATGGCGTCCGAGAAGACAGGCATCAGCTTGTAACGGAAGCCGGCGATCTTCTTCGCGCGAATGTCGAGGTCGAGCCGCGACACGAACTTGCCGTGGGAACCGGAGGCGATGAGCAACGTGTCGCCGATCCGCTCCGCGCCCGGCATGGCGTCATGCGTATGAGCCGTCAGAATGACGTCGATGCCCTTCACGCGGCTCGCGAGCTTGGCATCGACGTCGTAGCCGTTGTGCGACAGCAGCACGACCACGTCGGCACCCTCGGCGCGCGCCTCCTCGACCTGCTTGCTGATATCGTCCTCGCGCAGGCCGAATTCCCATTTCGGAATCATCCAGCGCGGATTGGCGATGGGAGTGCGCGGAAAGGCCTGGCCGATGACGGCGATCTTGGCGCCGCCCTTCTCGAACATCTTGCGCGGCGCGAAGACCGGCTCCTGCCACTCGTTGTCCCGGATGTTCTGGGCGAGGAAAGCGACTTTCGACTTCTCGGCGAGTTCCTTGACCCGTTCCTCGCCGTAGGTGAACTCCCAGTGCGAGACCATCGCGTCGGTGCCGAGCGCTTCCATGACGCCGGCCATGTCCTGCCCCTTCGACTGCAGCGAGGTCCAGGAGCCCTGCCAGGTATCGCCTCCATCGAGCAGCAGCACCTTGTCGGTGCCGCGCTCGGCGCGCACCGCCTTCACCAGCCGGGCGACGCGGTCCATGCCCCCCATCCGGCCGTAGGATTTTGCCAGCTGGGTGAAATCGTCGGCGGTCAGCGCGAAGGCATCCGCCGAACCGGCGGCGATCCTGAAATACTCGCGGAAGGCCGCATCGGTCAGGTGCGGCGGCTTGCCCTTGGCATCCCCGACGCCGAGATTGACCGACGGCTCGCGGAAGTGCAGCGGCACAAGCTGGGCGTGGATGTCGGTGACGTGGAGAATCGTTACCTGCCCCACCGGCTCGAAGCGCAGGATGTCGGCTTCGGTGAGCCGCTGCTGTGCCGCCGCGCGGCCAAGCGGCCCGAGACCCGAGGCAAGGCTCAGGGCATGGGCAGCCGCCGTCGCTTGCAGGAAATGCCTGCGCGAGATCATCGTCATATCCTGTTCTGGATGCGGATGCGGTCCGGGCGCGCCGTCGGGCCGCCCGGAAAGCCCTCAGCTCACCGTGATCCGATTGGTCGCGGTGTATTCGGCGCCGTCATCGTCCTTCCAGACCATCTTCAGTTCGCCGTTCTCGGTCGGCTTGAAGAAGAAGGACTGATAGGGATTGGCCGAGATGGCGGGATGCCATTCCGCCTCGAAAACCGGCTTGCCGTTGAAGGTGGCGGTGAAGCGGTTGATGATCCGGCGCGGCACCGGCTTGCCATCGGAACCGCGGCGCTGGCCGCTCTCCATTTCGTGGGCGATCAGCGTCTTCACCTCGACGATATCGCCGGCCTTGATGTTGCCGGGAACGCGGACGCGGGGGGTCGGTCTGGTGGACATGGCGCTAAACCTCCCTCAACCGCCGCAGCCGCCGATGGTGACTTTCACCTCGGCCTTGGCGGTGAACAGCGCGCCGTTGGACATTTCGGCGACCGCGATGATGTTCTGCGTCTGGGCAAGACGCATGCGGGTCGAGGCCGAGGCCCGGCCGGCGGCGGGCGAAAACTTGAAGCTCAGCACGCCCGGCAGCGGATTGCCGTCGGCGAACACATGCACGGCCTTCACATAGTCCTGCTCGGTCATCGGGCTCTCGACCTCGACCGTGATCGGCACGACGAGACCGTTCTCGGCGATCTGCGGCACGTCGAGCTTCACCCGGCCCTCGGCCATGGTCTTGCCGTCGAACAATTTCTTGAGCTCGGCTTCGACCGCCTTGGCGTCGGCCCTCGCCAGATCCGGCCCGATCACCGCTGCCGCGGCTGCCAGCGCCGCAAGGCGCAGAACCGCGCGCCTCGTGCGCGGAGCATGTGGACCCGCCATCGGGACCTCCTTGATGTTTCCCTCATTGAACGCGTTTCGCTGGAACCGTTCAATGTTGTTCTTGACGGCGCAGTTCTGCGACTGCACGCTTAGACATATCGATATATCGTTTTTCGTGAATGTAAAGAGCGAAAGACGGCCGCATGCGGATCGCCCCGGCAGAGGGCGACCAGAACGGATGACAGGGAGGAATGCGATGCGCCGGATGAGGTGGATCGCCGCCATGGCCGCTGTGGCGGTGACATGCGCGGGGATCGCGGGGGTAATCGCTCAGCCGCAGGACGACAGCGAGCGCGAGATCGAGCGCTACCGCGCCATGATCAACGATCCCATGGCTAATCCCGGCTATCTGGCGGTCGATCGCGGCGAGGCTCTGTGGGCGCAGGCGCGCGGCACAAAGAATGTCTCGCTGGAAACCTGCGATCTCGGCGAAGGCCCCGGCAAGCTCGAGGGAGCCTTTGCCAGGCTGCCGCGCTTCTTCGCCGATGCCGACAAGGTCATGGACCTCGAGCAGCGGCTGCTCTGGTGCATGGAGAAGGTCCAGGGCCTCGACACCGCGGATGTGATTCGCCGCCGCTTCTCCGGCCCGGGACGCGCCTCCGACATGGAGGACCTCGTGGCCTTCATCGCCAACAAGTCGAACGGCATGACCATCCAGCCGCAGACCACGCACCCCCGCGAGCGCGAGATGCTGGCCATGGGCGAGGCCATGTTCTACCGCCGCGCCGGCGTCATGGATTTCTCCTGCGCCACCTGCCATGCCGAGCCCGGCAAGCGGATCCGGCTGCAGGGCCTCCCCGATTTCTCGACGCCCGGCAAGGCCGCGCAGGAGACGATGGGCTCCTGGCCGACCTACCGCGTCTCGCAGAGCGCGCTGCGCACCATGCAGCATCGTCTCTGGGACTGCTTCCGCCAGCAGCGCTGGCCGGAGCCGAATTACGGCGCCGACGGGCTGACCGCGCTCACCATGTATCTCAACCAACAGGCGGCGGGCGGCGAGATCAACGTCCCCTCCATCAAGCGCTGAGCGAGGCGGCCATGAAGTTCGTTCGTTTCGCCCTCGCCGGTGGCCTGCTCATTGCCGCCACCTCCGCCATCGCGCAGGACCGGCCACAGGTCGATGCCGCCCGCATCGACGCGACGATGCGCGCCATGTTCTCGCGCGTCTCGCCGGAATGGCAGGCGCGTGCCCAGCTCGACGACACGCAGCGGGCCTGCACCGAGCGCCGCAACCAGGTTTCGGCCGCGGAGGCCGATGCCATCCAGGCACGAGAGCGCGCCACCGTCGTCCTGCCGCCCGACGGCAATTTCCTCGGTGATTGGCGCAAGGGCTTTCAGGTCGCCAATAACGGCCGCGGCGGCCAGTTCTCCGACCCCGCTGGCACGATCGCGGGAGGCAATTGCTTCGCCTGCCACCAGATGGACCCGAAGGAGGTCAGCTACGGCACGCTCGGCCCGAGCCTTGCGGCCTATGGCCGGGACCGCAACTACGATCCCGAATTGATCCGCGACGCCTATATCAAGATCTACAATTCGCAGGCTGCCGTCGCCTGTTCCAACATGCCGCGCTTCGGGGCAATGAAGGTGCTCACCATCGACCAGATCAAGGACGTCCTCGCCTATCTGTTCGACCGGCAATCGCCCGTGAACCAGTGAGCAGTCTCCGGCGGCTGGCGATTCTCCGTCGATAGGTTATATATCGATCATGGAATATGTCCGCCGCCTCGCTCTCGCCCTGCTTCTGATCGGCTCGTTCGTGCCGTCCAGCGGCGCGCGCGCGGCCGAGCTGCTCATGTTCGAGCGCGCCGGCTGCCCGTGGTGTGCGCGCTGGAACCGCGAGGTCGCGCCCGGCTATGTCCGCTCGGAGGAAGGTGAATATGCCCCGCTGCGGCGGATCGATCTCGACCGCGAGAGCCATCCCCGCGACATCGCCTTCAAGACGCCGGTCCGGTTCACCCCGACCTTCGTGCTGGTCGATCAGGGCCGCGAGATCGGGCGGCTGATCGGCTACATCGACGCGGCGACATTCTGGGGCCTGTTCGCCAAGATGGTGCGCGACCATCGCGAGGGGCGCGAGCCTGCGCCCCACAACGCCCCGATCGGAGGAAGGTCCGGCTGATGACCGCCATCGTCCCGAAGGCCGTCGAGGAAGCGCTGCGGTCCGGCGAGGAACATTCGCCGGAACTCGAAACGCTGATGCGCAATGCGCGCGACGCCAGCGACTTCCTGAAGGCTCTGAGCCACGAGAGCCGCCTGCTCCTGCTCTGCCTGCTGGCCGAGAAGGAGCGTTCTGTCGGCGAACTCGAGAATATCCTCTCGCTGCGCCAGCCGACCGTCTCGCAACAGCTCGCGCGCCTGCGTTTCGACGATCTCGTGACCACCCGCCGTGACGGCAAGACCGTCTATTACAGCCTCGCCAACGAGCATGTCCGGCAGGTGATCGGCGTCATCTACGACATTTTCTGCAAGGGCGGCTCCAAGACCGCCTCCTGAATCGACGACCGGAACGGGGCCGAATCGAGTCCCGATGGGAGGAATGATGACAGGTCTGCCGGCCCTCGCCGTCGGCATGATCGGGCTTGCCGTGGGTCTTGCGGCGGGCTTCGCGGTCCAGCGCGCCCGGCTCTGCACCTTCGGCGCGGTCGAGGATGCGCTGGTCGGCGGCAACTGGCGTCGCCTGAAGGCCTTTGGGCTGGCGCTCGGCATCGCCATTCTCGGCACGCAGGCGCTCGTTCTCGCCGGCTTCGACCCGACGACCACCACCTACATCCCGAATCGCGTCGCGCTGGCGGGCGCGCTCGCCGGCGCGATCATCTTCGGACTCGGCATGGCGCTGGTCGGCACCTGCGCCTTCGGGTCGCTCGTGCGCCTCGGCACCGGCGATCTGCGGGCGCTGGTGACGCTGATGGTTTTCGGCGCGGTGGCCTATGCGGCGCTCCGCGGCGCGCTTGCGGGCCTGCGCATTGACGGGATCGAGCGCCTTGCCCTGCCCATGCCGCAGGGCGTTCCGGGCAGCATTCCGAGCATCGTAGGCGCCGGCACGGGCTGGAGCCTCGCCCTGCCGCTAGGCCTGGCCGCTGCCGCCTTCCTTCTGATCGCGGCCAGCCGCGACCAGCGCCTGCGCCAATCGCCGCGCCTCCTCACCGCCGCCGTCGTTCTCGGGCTCGGCGTCGTGGTGGGCTGGGCCGCGACCGGCCTCCTTGCCGATCCCTTCGCGGACCAGATCCGCGTCCAGAGCCTGACTTTCGTCGCACCTGTCGCACGCGCCCTCTACGGCCTTGCCGCCAATGACGGCAGCCTGCTCGACTTCGGCGTCATGACTGTCTTCGGCGTCGCGCTCGGTGCCGGCGCATCTGCCCTGTGGGCACGGGAATTCCGCTGGGAGGCCTTCGACGACCAGCGCGAGATGCGGCGTCATCTGCTCGGCGCCGCCCTCATGGGCCTCGGCGGCGTCCTGGCGGGCGGATGCACGATTGGTCAGGGCCTGACCGCCGGTTCGCTGCTCGCCATCTCCTGGCCGATCACGGTCGGTGGCATGATCCTTGGCGCGCGCATTGGCATCGCCATTCTGGTCGAGGGCTCGGTGACCGATTGGCTCCGCGCGGTGTTCAGCCGCCCCCGTGGCGAGCGCGAGCCGGCCGAATAGGCTTCAGGCCGGCACGTAGCGGAAGGCGTTGCCGGCGGCTTCGACCCGGCCGATGCCGCCCTTCGGCAGGTGATAGGCGGTGAACGGCAGCTTGTCGGCGACGAGCCTGTCCATCAGCCGCCTGCGGCTCGCGGCAGCCCTCTCGCCGTCCTGATCGGCAACGGTCGCCCAGTCCGGCCGGGCAAAGGACACGACCGGATGAGTGAAGGCATCGCCGATAATGACGAAGGGCTCGCCTCCGATTCTTACCTCGAACGAGACATGGCCGGGCGTATGGCCCGCCGTGTCGATGGCCGCGACGCCCGGGATCACCTCGTCGCCGGACTTGAAGCGCTTCAGTTGTGGTTCCAGCGCCTTCAACACGCGCTGTGCACCGGCCGCGAAGGCCTGCCGGTCCTCGGGGAGCTTTGAAAAAACATCGGGCGCCATCCAGAAGTCCCATTCGGTCTGCGCCAGATGATAAGTCGCATTGGGACAGGCAGGCGTATCGAAATCGTCTAGCGCGCCCCAGATGTGATCGGGATGGGCATGGGTAAGAAGGACGTGGTTGACCTTCTCCAACTCGATCCCCGCCGCGCTTATCGAATCCGGCAGACGGCCGGCGCCCGGCAGAAAATTCTTGCCGGCGCCGCAGTCGAACATCACGACATCGTCGCCCCTGGTCACCGCCGGCACGTTGAGGCTGCTGGTAACGACATCGGTCGGCAGGCCAGCGCCGGTCAGGAGGCCCTCGACTTCCGCGCGCGGGGCCGCGCGCGCGAGGAACGTGCCCGGCAGCGTGATCGACCCGTCGGACAAAATGGAGAGCTTCGCCGAGCCGAACGAAGCCGTGGCGGTCTGCGCCGAAGCGGCGCCCGTGCCGGCCGCGAATGCCGCGGCCGCGCCCAGAACCGTTCGCCTCGACAGCCTCGCCATCGTTACCTCCTATCCGCGCGAACCGAAGATCGCGCTGCCCACTCTGACATGGGTCGCGCCCATGGCAATGGCCACGGGATAGTCGGCACTCATGCCCATCGAGATGACCTTCAGGCCGTTGCGCCGCGCGATCGTCGTCAGCAGCGCGAAGTGCGGCGCGGGCGGCTCGTCGGCAGGCGGAATGCACATGACGCCCTCGACAGCGAGCCCATACTGTTCGCGACAGGCCTTGATGAAGGCGTCGGCCTCCTCGGGCAGGACGCCGCCCTTCTGCGGCTCCGCGCCGGTGTTGACCTGCACCAGGAAGCGCGGCGCGCGCGTGCCGCCCGCCTTCTGGATCTCCTTCTGCAACTCGCGGGCAAGCGAGGGCCGGTCCAGCGTCTCGATGACGTCGAACAGCGCCACCGCCTCCTTCGCCTTGTTCGACTGCAGCGGCCCGATCATGTGGACCACGGCGTCGGGATAACGCTGGCGCAGCTCCGGCCACTTGGCCTTGGCGTCCTGCACGTAGTTCTCGCCGAAGACGCGCTGACCTGCCGCCAGGACCGGCTCGATGGCCTCGACCGGAAAGGTCTTCGACACGGCCACAAGCGCCACGGAGCCGGCGGGCCGTTTCGCACCCGATTCGGCTTTGGCGATGGCATCCTTCACCTCGGCGAGGCGGGAAACGGCGTCTGACATGCTGGAGGCTCCCGGACAGACCTCCCGGCTATCACGCGCCTCCATCGCGAGCCACCCTCTGCGCCGCCGGCTGACGCGCGGCGGCCCACCGAAGTCCTGCAAATCCTTGACCCGCCGACACCTTTCGTGTGTTGTCCGCGCTCGCTTTTCACACCCCTTTTCGGATCGCCGAACCATCCATCATGTCGACTGAACGCTACAATGCCCGTACCGCCGAGCCAAAATGGCGCGCGGTCTGGGACGAGAAGAAGATCTTCGAGACGAAGAACGACGATCCGCGGCCGAAATATTACGTGCTCGAGATGTTCCCCTATCCTTCGGGGCGCATCCATATGGGCCACGTGCGCAACTACACGATGGGCGACGTGGTGGCCCGCTACAAGCGCGCCAAGGGCTTCAACGTGCTGCATCCGATGGGCTGGGACGCCTTCGGCCTGCCGGCCGAGAACGCCGCCATGGCCTCCAAGGTCCACCCCAAGGAATGGACCTACGCGAATATCGCCACGATGAAGGCGCAGCTGAAGAGCATGGGCCTGTCGCTCGACTGGTCGCGAGAGCTCGCTACCTGCGACCCCAGCTATTATCGCCACCAGCAGAAGCTGTTCGCCGACTTCATGCGCGCCGGCCTCGCCGAGCGCCGCTCGGCCAAGGTCAACTGGGACCCGGTCGACCAGACCGTGCTCGCCAACGAGCAGGTCATTGACGGCCGCGGCTGGCGCTCGGGCGCTCTGGTCGAACAGCGCGACCTGACCCAGTGGTTCCTGAAGATCACCGACTATTCGGACGATCTGCTGTCGGCGCTCGATTCGCTCGACCGCTGGCCGGACAAGGTTCGGCTGATGCAGAAGAACTGGATCGGCAGGTCAGAGGGGCTTCTCGTCCGCTGGGCGCTGAAGGCCGGCACCGCACCGGCCGGCCATTCCGAGCTGGAGATCTACACGACGCGGCCGGACACGCTGTTCGGCGCCGCCTTCATGGCGATTGCACCCGGCCATCCGCTGGCGAAGGCTGCCGCCGAGACCAATCCCGCGCTTGCCGCCTTCTCCGACGAATGCCGGCGCATGGGCACCTCGGTCGCGACGCTGGAAACCGCCGAGAAGCTCGGCTTCGACACCGGCATCAAGGCCGTGCACCCCTTCGATCCCTCGTGGGAGGTGCCGGTCTATGTCGCGAACTTCATCCTGATGGACTACGGCACGGGCGCCATCTTCGGCTGCCCGTCGGGCGACGCGCGCGACATCGAATTCGCCCGCAAGTACGACCTGCCCTTCGCCACCGTCATCCGCCCGGCCGATGCCGGCGACGATTTCACCGTCACCGACGTGCCGCATGACGGCGACGGCGTGATGATCAATTCGCGCTTCCTGAACGGCTTGACCACCGAGGCTGCCTTTGCCGAGGTTGCAAAGCGTCTCGAGGCGACCAGCCTCGGCAATGCACCGGTGGCGACCCGCAAGGTGAATTACCGGCTGCGCGACTGGCTCATTTCCCGTCAGCGCTTCTGGGGCTGTCCGATTCCGGTGATCCATTGCGAGGCCTGCGGCTCCGTACCCGTGCCGGACACGGACCTGCCTGTGCTGCTGCCGGAGGACGCCGATTTCTCGAAGCCCGGCAACCCGCTCGACCGCCATCCGACCTGGAAGCACGTCGCCTGCCCGTCCTGCGGCAAGCCCGCGCGGCGCGAGACGGACACGATGGATACCTTCGTCGATTCGTCCTGGTACTTCGCCCGCTTCACCGATCCCTGGCGCACAGATACGCCGGTCGATGCGGCGGTTTCGGATGCCTGGCTGCCTGTCGACCAGTATATCGGCGGCATCGAGCACGCGATCCTGCATCTGCTCTATTCGCGCTTCTTCTCGCGCGCCATGAAAGCGACCGGCCACGGCTCGATCGAGGAACCGTTCCGCGGGCTGTTCACCCAGGGCATGGTCGTTCACGAGACCTATCGCAGCCCCGACGGCCAGTATGTGACGCCGGCCGAGGTCACGATCACCGGCGAGGGCGACCAGCGCCGTGCCGTGCTCAAAGGATCGAATGCCGCTGTCGAGATCGGCTCGATCGAGAAGATGTCGAAGTCCAAGAAGAATGTCGTCGACCCCGACGACATCATCGACACCTACGGCGCCGACACCGCTCGCTGGTTCATGCTGTCGGACTCGCCCCCCGAACGCGACGTCATCTGGACCGAGGCCGGCGTCGAAGGCGCCAGCCGCTTCGTCCAGCGCCTGTGGCGCATCGTTGGCGAGATCGCCGGCATCGCCAAGGGGGCTGCTGCCGCTGACGGCGCCTTTGGCGAGGAGGCGATTGCGGTCCGCCGCGCCGCCCATCAGGCGCTCGCCGCCGTCGAGGCGGATGTCGAGCGGCTCGGCTTCAATCGCTGCGTCGCGCACATCTACACGCTGTCCAACGCGCTCGCCCGCGCGCTGGACGGGCTGCGGAACGAGACGGTGGCCGCGCCGGATATGGTCAGCGCCCTGTCGGAGGCGGGCAGCATCCTCGTGCGCCTGGTCGCACCGATGATGCCGCACCTCGCCGAAGAGTGCTGGACGGCGCTGGGCCATGGCGGCCTTGCCGCCGAGCAGCCCTGGCCGGCCGTCGATCAGACGATCCTCGTCGAGGACACCATCACCCTGCCGGTGCAGGTCAACGGCAAGAAGCGTGCGGACTTGACGATCGCGCGCGACGCGGCCCAAAAGGATATCGAGGCGGCGGCGCTGGCCCTCGATAGCGTTTCCAGGGCGCTCGAAGGCCGGCCGGTCAGGAAGATCATTGTCGTTCCGCAGAGGATCGTGAATGTCGTCGGCTGAGATGTCACGTCGATCCGTTGTCCGCGGCCTGTCCGTCGCGGGACTGTCCGCGCTGCTCGGCGGCTGCTTCACGCCGCTCTACGGCGACCCGACGGTCGTCTCGGGCGGCCGCAACGCCCAGGCATCGCTCCGGGAGCTCGACATTCCCGAGATCGCCGGCCGCAACGGCGTCGTGCTCCGCAACGAGCTCATCTACCTGACGCAGGGCGGCGGCGGTCGCGCCGCGGCGCCGAGCCATATCCTGCGCGTCAATCTGCGTGTCGATACGGTGCCGCTGGTGCTCAATACGGCGGCCGGGCGGCCTTCGGCACAGGCCGTGACGCTGATTGGCGACTATACGATCACGCCGGTGGGCGCGCCGCAGCCCATTCATCGCGGCTCGGCCTTCGCGACCGCCTCCTTCGACCGCACGGCACAGCGCCTTGCCTCCGACCGCGCCCTCATCGAGGCGCAGGAGCGCGCCGCCAAGTCGCTGGCGGACACGATCGTCACGCAGGTCGCCGGCTGGTACGCGACCCGGCCGAGATAGGCCGTGGCGATCCTCAAGGGCGCGGAGATCGATCGCTTTCTCGCGGCCCCTGACGCCAGGCGGCCCGTGGTCTTGATCTATGGACCCGATTCCGGCCTCGTATCCGAACGCGCGCGGGCCGTCGCCAAGGCGACGGCGGCCGATCTGGACGACCCCTTCTCGGTGATCCGTATCGACGGGGACAGCCTGACCGGGGCGCCGGGGCGGCTGGCCGAGGAAGCGCATACAATCGGCATGTTCGGCGGCAAGCGCCTCGTCTGGGTGCGCGCGGGCGAGAAGCCGATCGGACCCGCAGTCGCCGAGGTGCTGCGCGCGCCGCCATCGGACAGCCTCGTGCTGATCGAGGCCGGCGACCTGAAGCGCACCGCACCGTTGCGGACCGAGGCTGAACGCTCGGCGCATGCTGCCGTCATCGCCTGCTATGCCGACAACGAGGGCGACCTGAAGCGCCTCGTGGCGGACGAGGCGCGCGCGGCCGGGCTTGCCGTTGAGCCGGAGGCGGCAACGCTTCTCGTCTCGCTGCTCGGCGGCGATCGCGCGGCCTCGCGTGGCGAGATCCGCAAGCTTTGCCTTTACGCTCATGGAACGGGACGGATCACCGTCGCCGATGTCGAGGCTGTCGCGGGCGAAACCCTGCAGCTCGGCGTCAGCGAGATCGTCGATGCAGCCGCTGGCGGCCTCGCGCCCGCGCTCGAGCGCCTGCTCGCGCGCGCGGCAACCGCCGACGTTCCCGTCGCGCAGGTCATGACGACGATGAGTCGGCATCTTTCCATGCTGCACAAGGCGTGTCTGGCTGTGGAGGCCGGTCAGCCGGCGGCCAATGCGCTCGGAAGCTTCCAGCCGCCGCTGCATTTCAGCCGGAAAGCAGGCGTCGAGCGCCAATTGCAGCTCTGGACCAGCGACAAGCTGGAGCGCTTCATCGTGCGCACCGCGGAAGCAACGTTCGACACGCGCGCCAAGGCTGACCTGGCTCAGGCCATCACCAGCCGCACCCTGATGGCCATTGCCCTCGCGGCAGCCGCCGGTCGCAAACGGTAAGGCGCATGCCCCGTTTGGGGCATGCGCCTATGCAAAGATATTCGGAAAAATCTGGCCCTGGACGGCGAATTTGCCTTATCCGCGCAGGCGCTGGCAGAGATCGTCCAGCTGCTCCAACGTCTTGTAGCGGATCCGTAGCTCGCCGCCCGTGCCGCGGTGGTCGATGCTGACGATCATGCCCAGCGAATCGCCGAGCGCCTTTTCCAGCGCCTTGGTATCGGCATCCTTCTCCGCCCGGTCACGGGACTTGGCGACGCGGCCGGTGGTTTTCTCAACCTGTTCCTGCGCCAGCGCCTCGACCTGGCGGACGTTCAGGCCCTTTTCGACGATCTCGGATGCCAGCCGCTCCGGCTGATCGTGCGCCAGCAGAGCACGCGCGTGCCCGGCGGTCAGCTGTCCCTCACGCAGCATGCCCTGCACCGAATCCGGCAGCTTCATCAGGCGCAGCGTATTGGCGACGTGGCTGCGGCTCTTGCCGATGATCCTGGCGAGATCGCCCTGGGCGTAGCCGAACTGCTCGATCAGTTCCTGATAGCCCATCGCCTCTTCGAGCGGATTGAGGTCCGCGCGCTGGACGTTCTCGATGATGGCAAGCTCCAGCGCCTCGCGATCGCCGACCTCAACCAGATGAATCGGCACTTCGTGCAGCCCGGCTCGCTGAGCGGCCCGCCAGCGTCGCTCACCGGCAACGATCTCATAGGCATCGACCGCACCGGCAACCGTGCGAACGACGATCGGCTGGATGATCCCCCGCTCGCGGATCGAATCCGACAGCTCCTGGAGCTCCTCGTCCTTGAACACGCGTCGCGGGTTGCGCGGATTGGCGCGCAGGAACTCAATCGGCACGCGACGGCTTGCCCGCACGCGATCGACCGAGGCCGTCTCCTCGCCGACATCCCCGATCAGGGCCGCCAAACCACGGCCGAGCCGCGACCGTCCCGCCTCTTCCGCCATTGACTGATCCCTTCGCGACGCAAGCGATATGATCTCCGAGCCGAGCTCGGTTCGAGTCCGAATCGAATCCGACATCACGCCGCCCGCAACATCTTTTCGCGCTGGATGATTTCGGAGGCGAGCCGGAGATAAGCTTGGCTTCCCACGCATTTCAGATCGTAGAGCAGCACCGGCTTGCCGTAGCTCGGCGCCTCCGACACGCGCACGTTCCGCGGAATGATCGTCTGGTAGACCTTGTCGCCCATGAACTGGCGGACATCGTCGACGACCTGCGCGGACAGGTTGTTCCGGGCATCGTACATGGTCAGCACAATGCCATGGATCGTCAGCCGCGGGTTGAGCGTGGCCTTCACCTGCTCGACCGTCTTGATCAGCTGCGACAGACCCTCGAGGGCGAAGAACTCGCATTGCAGCGGCACGAGAATGGCGTCCGCCGCCGACATTGCATTGATCGTCAGGAGGTTCAGCGAAGGCGGGCAGTCGATCAGCACGTAGCTGTAATCGCCGCGCAGGCTGTCGATCGCCTTTCGCAGGCGGAAGGCGCGGTCACGCTCGCCGGCAATTTCCAGCTCGACGCCGGACAGGTCCATGGTCGAGGGCGCAATGAACAGGCGCGGCACCGATGTCTCGCGAATCGTTTCGGACAAGGTCCGATCACCGACGAGAACATTATAGGTCGAGCTCTGGCGTGAGCGCCGGTCGATGCCAAGACCGGTCGAGGCATTGCCTTGCGGATCGAGGTCGAGGATCAGCACGCGCTCGCCGATGGCAGCCAGCGCCGTTCCCAGATTGATGGCCGTCGTTGTCTTGCCGACGCCGCCCTTCTGATTGGCCAGCGCCAGCACGCGAGGACCGGCCGATGAATGAGACGAGGATAGCATCGCCATGACGAACCGCCCGACGTTCGTGGGATCAGGTTGAGAGAGAAACCGCTGACCGGATGGTGACGATATGGCCGGATTTGTCCGTCGCGCTCGGCACCGTGATGTAGTCGAGCTTCCAATATTTAGCGGCTTCGGTCAATTCAGACCCAACATCTTGTCCCTTTGGAAAGAGACCGATGGCTCCGGTTTTCAACAGGGGACTTGCGAGCGAGAGGAGATTGGGAAGCGCCGCGAGCGCCCTGGCGGTGACCACATCCGGCTTGATTGCCGTTGGCCAGCGCCCGATCACGGCCTCGATCCGATCGGCATGTACCGTCACCGGGACGCGCATCTGGCGGGCCGCCTCGCGCAGGAACGCCGCCTTGCCGAGCTTGCTTTCGACGCAATGCACGGAAGCTCCGGGCATATCGGCCAGCGCGGCGGCGATCACCAGCGCCGGCAGGCCGCCGCCGGAGCCAAGATCGACCCAGATCCGCGCCTCTGGCGCATGGCGCAGGAGCTGCAGACTGTCAGCTATGTGGCGTGTCCAGATGTCGTCGAGCGTCGATGCGGCAACAAGGTTCTTGACCGGATTCCACTTGCGCAGAAGCGCCACATAGAGCGCGAGACGTCCGGCTGTTTCACGTGAAACGTTGACGCCAGCCAGATCAGCGGCCGCAAAGGCCGCATCCAGATTGCCAACCTCAGCCATTGACGGCCAATGCCGCGCTGCGCCGGGCCCAGATGGAAAGCAATGTCAACGCCGAGGGAGTCATGCCTTCCAGGCGGGCTGCCTGACCGAGCGTCTCAGGACGCTGCCGCTCCAGTCGCGAACGAATCTCGTTCGACAAGCCGGGTATGGCCGCATAGTTCCAGTCCAGCGGCAGTGCCAGCGCCTCGTCCTGGCGATAGACCTCCGCCTCCGCCTTCTGCCGATCGAGATAGACAGAGTAGTGCGCATCGATCTCGATCTGCTTACCGACCCGCGGATCGACGTCGGCCAGATCAGGCCATGCCCGGCACAGGTCGGCCCAACTGACATCCGGCCTGGACAACAGCTCAAATGCCGAGCGCCTGATGCCGTCGAGATTGACAGCGATGCCCTTGGCTTGTGCCTGATTGGGCGTCATCGACAGATCCTCCAACCGACGCCGCGTCGACTGAATGGCGGACATCTTGGACCGGAACCGAATCGACCGCTCCGCGCCGATGCAGCCGAGTTCCAGACCGCGCTCCGTCAGCCGTTGATCCGCATTGTCCGCCCGCAGCGAGAGGCGGAACTCCGCGCGCGAGGTGAACATGCGGTAGGGCTCCGAGACGCCGCGCGTGGTCAGATCATCCACCATTACGCCGAGATAAGCCTCATCCCGACCAAACCCGATGGAGTTGCTGCCCCCAGCGCGGCGCGCTGCATTGATGCCTGCAAGAAGTCCCTGGGCCGCCGCCTCCTCGTAGCCCGTCGTGCCGTTGATCTGTCCCGCAAGGAACAGTCCCTGCACCCGCCTGGTCTCGAGGCCCGATGTCAGCTCCCGCGGGTCGATATGATCGTACTCGATGGCGTAGCCATAGCGGAGGATGCTGACGCTGCCGAGGCCCGGGAGCGTCCGCATGAACGCCAGTTGGACGTCCTCGGGCAACGAAGTCGACAATCCGTTCGGATAGACGGTGGGATCATCGAGCCCCTCCGGCTCGAGGAAGATCTGGTGACTGTCCCGGTCGGCGAAGCGCACGACCTTGTCCTCGATCGACGGACAATAGCGCGGCCCCACTCCCTCGATCCGGCCGCCATACATGGCGGAGCGTGACAGGTTCGCCTCGATGATGCGGTGCGTCTCCGTCGTCGTCCGCGTGATGCCGCACTCGACCTGACGGTTCATGACGGAGTCTGACAGCATCGAAAAAAGTTCCGGTTCCGAATCGGCCGGTTGCATCTCGACTTCGTCCCAGCGGATCGTCCGGCCGTCCAACCGTGCCGGAGTTCCGGTCTTCAGCCGCCCGAGGGTGAAGCCGTGGCGCATCAGGCTTTCGGCCAGGGCGACGCTCGCCCGGTCGCCGACTCGGCCGGCTGACCAGTTCTTGGCGCCGACATGAATGATTCCGCGCAGAAATGTCCCCGTAGCGATCACTGTCGCGCCGCAGCGCAGCTCGCCGCCTTCGGCCAGATCCACAGCGGCGATGCGCCCGTCCTCGATGCGCAGTCCGGCCGCCTCGCTCTCGATCACGTCAAGACCCGCCTGTCCGCGTATGAGACCCTGCATCGCGGCAGCGTAAAGCCGACGGTCCGCCTGGGTCCGGGGCCCGCGCACAGCCGGTCCCTTGCGGCGATTCAGCAGCCGGAACTGGATTCCCGCCGCATCGGCCGCTCGCCCCATCAGGCCATCGAGGGCATCGACCTCGCGCACCAGATGGCCCTTCCCCAAACCGCCTATCGCCGGATTGCAGGACATGGCGCCGACTGTGTCGAAGCGATGGGTCAACAGTGCTACGCGCGCGCCCATGCGCGCGGCCGCGGCCGCGGCCTCGCAGCCGGCATGGCCGCCACCGATGACAACGACATCATAGGCCCGCACGCGATCGTCCATGAATATGCGCCTCTCGAACCCCGTCCTAATGAAGCGGCGGGCGAACGTCAAAGCCGCGGTCTGGGCCGCCGACGTTGCGGTGCCGAATCGACATGTTTCACGTGAAACACCCTCGGCGGGCGGCCCTACTTCCCAATGCAGAAGGCCGAGAACAGTTCGTCAAGAATTGCTTCGGATCCGACTCGACCCGTCAGCCGCCCGAGCGCGCCCAACGCGAGCCTGAGTTGCTCCGCAATGAGTTCGGCATTCGCTTCCCAATCGGGTGCGGCCAATCCGGCAGCAATATGCTCCCGAACCTCGCCAATCGCCAAACGATGCCGCTCGCGCACGAGAATGGCCGGCTCCCCGCCAGCCGCGCCGCCCGCAAACGCTGTGAGGTCGGCGACGAGCGCATCCATGCCCTCCCCGGTAACGGCCGAAATCGCGTGACGCTCCCCGCCAACAGAAGCAACCTGATCGATCTGGCTCCGAATCAACCAGGCCTTCTCCTGATCCTGCGGCGACGCCGCCGCAGGATCAGTCTCCAGCCACAGCACAAGGTCGGCCGCCTCGACGCGGCGGCGCGCCCGCGCAACGCCCTCCTGCTCGACGGGGTCGCTACTGTCACGAAGCCCGGCCGTGTCGACGAGCGTCACCGCAACGCCGCCAAGGTCCAGATGAACCTCGATGGCGTCGCGGGTCGTTCCCGGCACCGGCGAGACGATCGCGACGTCACGACGCGCCAGCGCGTTGAGAAGGGTCGACTTGCCGGCATTGGGCAGGCCGGCAATGGCAATCGTGATGCCGTCGCGAATCCGCTCGCCGCGCCGACTGTCCTCGATCAACCTCCCGATCTGTTGGTCAAGGTCGCGCAACCGTTGCCGGGCCTCATCGAGAGCACCGCTCTCCACATCGCCCTCGTCGGGAAAGTCGATGCTGGCCTCGACAAGCGCCAGAGCCCCCACAAGACCATCGCGGACCGTCGCAATCGCACCCGCGAGAGACCCACTATACTGCGCATAGGCTTGGCGGCGCTGGCTCTCCGTCTCCGCCTGCAGCAGGTCCCCCAGGCCCTCGACCGCCGCAAGATCCAGCTTGCCGTTCTCAAAAGCGCGTCGGGTAAACTCGCCGGGTTCCGCCGGCCGGACGCCCGACACGGTCAATGTCGCCCCAAGGACTGCCGCGACCACGGCGCGCCCGCCGTGGACCTGGAGTTCCGCGACATCTTCGCCGGTAAAGCTCGCGGGCGCAGGAAACCAGAGGGCCAGGGCACGATCGAGCGGCTGCCCGGATGCCGGATCGACCAGGGTCACGAGCGATGCCTCCCGCGGAGGCGGAAGCTTGTTCGCCAGCAATTTCAGGACGTTGATTGAATCCGGGCCCGAAACCCGGATAACCGCGACACCGGACATGCCGGCCGGCGTCGCGACAGCTGCAATCGTTCGTCCAGCACGGATATGGCCGGGTAAAGCGACCATGAATCTATCGTTCCGGATCAGAATCGATCTGCCTGACCGTCAACGGGTCAGGTGTTCATCGAATCGAAGAAGTCGCCATTGACCTTGGTCTGCCGCAGCTTGTCGAGCAGGAACTCGATCGCGTCGACCGTGCCCATCGGATTGAGGATGCGGCGCAGCACATACATCTTCTTGAGGATGTCCGGCGCCACCAGCAGCTCCTCCTTGCGGGTGCCGGACCGGGTGATGTCGATCGCAGGGAAGGTCCGCTTGTCCGCCACTTTGCGGTCGAGAATGATCTCGGAATTGCCGGTGCCCTTGAACTCCTCGAAGATCACCTCGTCCATGCGGCTGCCGGTATCGATCAGCGCCGTCGCGATGATCGTCAGCGAGCCGCCTTCCTCGATATTGCGGGCGGCGCCGAAGAAGCGCTTCGGCCGCTGGAGGGCATTGGCGTCCACGCCGCCGGTCAGCACCTTGCCCGAGGAGGGAACGACAGTGTTGTAGGCGCGGCCGAGGCGAGTGATCGAATCCAGCAGAATGACCACGTCGCGACCGTGCTCGACCAGGCGCTTCGCCTTCTCGATCACCATTTCGGCCACCTGAACGTGGCGCGTGGCCGGCTCGTCGAAGGTCGAGGAAATGACCTCGCCGTTCACCGAGCGCTGCATGTCGGTGACTTCTTCCGGGCGCTCGTCGATCAGCAGGACGATCAGATAGCACTCGGGGTGATTGCGCGTGATGGACTGCGCGATGTTCTGCAGCAGCACGGTCTTGCCGGTGCGCGGCGGCGCAACGATCAGCGCGCGCTGGCCTTTGCCGAGCGGCACCACGACATCCATGATGCGGGCGGAATAGTCCTTCTTGGTCGGATCCTCGACCTCCATCCGCAGCCGCTGATTCGGGTAGAGCGGCGTCAGATTGTCGAAGTTGACCTTGTGGCGGGCCTTTTCCGGCTCTTCGAAGTTGATCCGGTTGACCTTCAGCAGCGCGAAATACCGCTCGCCTTCCTTCGGAGAACGAATCTGGCCCTCGACCGTATCGCCGGTCCGAAGGCCGAAGCGCCTGATCTGCGACGGCGATACGTAAATATCGTCCGGCCCGGCAAGGTAGTTCGCGTCGGGAGCGCGAAGAAATCCGAACCCGTCCTGAAGAACTTCGACGACACCTTCACCGATGATGTCCGTATCCTGAGCCGCAAGCTGCTTCAGGCAGGCGAACATAAGCTCCTGCTTGCGCAGGGTGGACGCGTTCTCGACCTGCAACTCCTCGGCGAAAGCGAGGAGTTCCGTCGGCGACTTCGACTTGATGTCCTGGAGTTTGATCTGCTGCATCGGAACCGCAAAGCTCTGGAAACGGCCGGGCGCGCGAAGCTTTCGCGAGAGCGAAGCCACGCGCGGACGTGCGGGAAACTGATCTCGCAGATCGTGAGGACGGGATCTGGGTGTCCCTGTCCGGACCGTCGAACCGCGCGCTGCCGGCGCCGTTGCCTTCGGTCCTGTCTGCGTTGGGAGGGCCTTCTGAATAGGCGTCAGGCGCGCCGAATGCAAGCCCCGCCTGCCGAAGCAGCCCGCACAGCGAACCTAGTCAGAACGGTTTGACGATCACCAGGATCACAACGAGGACCATGATGACGGTCGGGCCCTCGTTCATGATCCGCCAGTAGCGGGCCGAGCGCGTATTGCGGTCCTCGGCGAAGGCCCTGACAGCCGCCGAAAAATGCCCATGCAGGCCGGACAGCACCAGGACCAGCGCAAGCTTCGCATGCAGCCACCCTCCTTGAAACCGGAACGCCACCCAGGCCAGCCACAAACCGACGATCCAGGCGACCACCATGGCCGGATTGATGATGGCGCGCAGCAGTCGGCGCTCCATCACCTTGAAGGTCTCGGACGCCTCGGATCCCGCAGCGACGCCGCAATGATAGACGAAGAGCCGCGGCAGATAGAGCATTCCGGCCATCCAGGAGATGACCGCGACGACGTGCAGCGCCTTCAGCCATGGCGCCCAGGCAGGTGATGCCACAAGAACCAGCGCCAGACAGGCAGCCGCGACAACGAGCAGGGAAACAATGGCGCGCATGCGAGAACGCCTCCTTCTGGCCGATCAGCCCCGCCGCCACGCGCGGACGCGCGCAACCATCTGCTCGACATGGGCGATCGGCGTGTCCGGCTGAATGCCATGTCCGAGATTGAAGATGTAGCGGCCGCTACCGAAGGCGGCGAGCGCAGCATCGACGGCGCCGTCGAGCGCCGCGCCGCCAGCCTTTAGCGCCAGCGGATCGATATGACCCTGGACGGCGACACGGGGCTGGATTTCACGTGAAACAAACGCGGCGTCAGCAGCCCAGTCGAGCCCGACCGCGTCCGGCCCGGTCTCGAGCATCCACGCCAGCCGCGAGCCGGCGCCCTTCGGGAAAACGATCACCGGGACGCCCGGCGCCCGCTGCCGCAGTCCGCTGACGATCCGCGCGATGGGCTCGACGCTCCAGCGGCGGAACTCAGCATCGGGAAGAATGCCAGCCCAAGTATCGAAAATCTGAACGACCTCGACGCCGGCTTCCACCTGTCCGGCAAGATATTCGACGGAAGCCTCGACCAGCCGATCGATCAGCAGTTGAAAACCCTCCGGATCGCGATAGGCGAACATCCGCGCAGCGGCCTGATCGTCGCCGCCCCGACCCGCAACCATATAGGTCGCCACGGTCCAGGGAGCGCCACAGAAACCGAGGAAGGTGACACCCGGTGGGAGATCCCGCCGAACCCGCCGAACGGTCTCGTAGACCGGCTGAACGACCGCCTCGTCGAGCCGGGAGCCAAGGCGCCCGAGCCCAGAACGATCGATCAGGCCCTCAAGACGCGGGCCTTCGCCGGCCTCGAACGTCACCGTCTGCCCGAGGGCGTGGGGTACGACCAGGATATCGGAGAACAGGATCGCCCCATCGAAGCCGAAGCGCCGAAGCGGCTGGAGGGTCACCTCGGCAGCGAGTTCCGGGTTGAAGCAGAGCTTCATGAAGGATCCCGCCGTCTCGCGCACCTTCCGGTATTCCGGCAGGTAGCGCCCGGCTTGGCGCATCATCCAGATCGGCGGGGTGGCCAGGCTCTGGCCCTGCAGAACGGCGAGAAGCGGCTTTTCCACGCGCGAGGTCCGATCACTGGTCATCCCTCAAGACAAGTCTTGAAGGAATCTGCTTTGATTCCTTGGCGCTGGATTAGGGGAACGCAGTTCCATCCACAACCCATCCCCAGCCCTGGCCACTCACCGAAGCCTTGCCGATGTCGCGATCATTTTCGTTAAATGCTTCATGAATCGGAAAGAAAGCCTCCACTGACGTGATGTGCCGACGTACCTTCCCACGAACTTCCCAAAGGCCGCCTGACGCCCCTGTCGCGGAACAAGTTGGGGACAGGCTGCCTGACTTGTCCCGGCCCGGGCTTGCGGGGGCCCGCCGGGCATGGCCTTGTCCGAACTTGTCCACAGTCCATACCCCCATTGCGAGCGGGCGAAGCCGGTGACGCACCGCCATGAGAGCTACTTTCATCTGCACCTCGTCTCGGACGCGACCGGCGAGACGCTGATGACCGTTGGCCGCGCCGCGGCCGTGCAATACGCGACCGTGTCCGCCATCGAGCATGTCTATCCGCTGGTCCGCTCGCAGAAGCAGCTCGACCGGGTGCTCACCGAAATCGAGGCCAATCCCGGCATCGTTCTCTACACGCTGGTGGATCACGAACTTTCCGACCGGCTGACCACCAAATGCCGGGAGTTCGGCTGCCCCTGCCTGTCGGTGCTGGAACCGGTGCTGGCCATGTTCCAGAACTATCTCGGTGCGGCCTCGACTCCGCGGGTCGGCGCCCAGCACATGCTGAACGCAGAGTACTTTCAGCGCATCGACGCGCTGAACTACACGATGATGCACGATGACGGTCAGCTTCCCGAGAACTGGGAAGAGGCCGATGTCCTGCTGATGGGCGTATCGCGAACCTCCAAGACGCCGACGTCGATCTATCTCGCCAATCGCGGCGTGAAGACCGCCAATATGCCGCTCGTGCCGGGCATTGCGCTGCCGCCGCAGCTCGACCTGCTCCAGAAGCCGCTGATCGTCGGGCTTTTCGCCAGCCCCGAACGGATCGTGCAGATCCGCGAGAACCGCATCCTCAGCCTCAATGCGACCCAGGATAAGTCGAGCTATGTCGACCGGACCGCCGTCGCCGAAGAGATTGCGGCATCACGCAGGCTGTTCAACGCGCGAAACTGGCCGATCATCGACGTGACCCGGCGCTCCATCGAGGAAACCGCCGCCTCCATCATCTCGCTCCTGAAAGACCACCGGCGCTCCCTGTCGGCGAGGACGGACCAGTGACCACGCTCGTCCTCGCATCGAAGTCGGAGGCCCGACGCGCCATGCTGGAGGGGGCCGGCATCACCGTCGACCTCGTGCCGGCGGAGATCGACGAGCGCTCCCTCGACGCCCAATGGGCGGCGGACGGCCGTTCGCCAGCTCAGATCGCGCGCCTTCTGGCCGAGGAGAAGGCCCGGGCGGTCAGCCGCGCGCGGCCGGATGCCCACGTGATAGGCGCGGACCAGACCTTGGCGCTGGGGCAGGACCGCTTTTCCAAGCCCGCCTCGCTCGCCGAGGCGCGCGCGCATCTCGAGACGTTTCGCGGCCGAATCCATCATCTGCATTCCGGGGTCGCGCTGGCACGGGGCGGACAGATCGTGGCCAGCACCGTCAGCTCCGCCGCCATGCATGTGCGGGCCTTTTCCGATGCCTTCCTCGATCGCTACATGACGGCGATGGGAGATCGCGTTTTGACATCAGTCGGGTGCTACCAGTTCGAATCGGTCGGGATTCAGCTTTTCGATCGCGTCGAGGGCGACTACTTCACCATCCTCGGCATGCCGCTGTTGCCGCTGCTCGCCATGCTGCGGAAGGAAGGTCTTGCGACGCCATGACCCGAGCCTGTTGTATCGGCTGGCCGATCGAGCATGTGCGCTCGCCGATCATCCACAATCACTGGCTGAAGACGATGGGGATTGCCGGCGCTTACACGCGCGAGGGCGTTCGGCCGGAGCACTTCGCGACCTTCTTCCGCGGCCTGGCCGAGCAGGGCTTTGCCGGCTGCAACGTGACGTTGCCGCACAAGGAAACCGCCTTCGCCCTGCTCGATGAGGTCGATCCAGCGGCGATGGCTGTCGGAGCGGTGAACACGGTGTGGCTCGATGGCGGCAAGCTCGTCGGCATGAATTCCGACGTTCCCGGCTTCATCGCCAATCTGGACGAGGAGGCCCCCGGCTGGGACAGGACGAGCGCTCATGCGGTCGTGATCGGCGCCGGCGGAGCGGCTCGCGGCATCGTTTATGGGCTGATCGAACGCGGCGTCGAGATCATCACGCTGGCGAATCGATCGACGGGCAAGGCTGAGCTGATCGCCCGGCAATATCCTGGCCGGGTCAGGGTCGCAGGGCTGGACGACCTGCCGTCCGCCCTCGCCACATGTGATCTGCTGGTCAACACCACTTCGCTCGGGATGGCTGGCCAACCGCCGCTAGCCGTCGATCTCGATCACATGAAGCCCGGCGCGATCGTTTCGGATATCGTCTATGCGCCGCTGGTTACTGATCTGCTGCGCCAGGCGGCCGAGCGAGGCCATCCGACCGTCGGGGGTCTCGGCATGCTGTTGCATCAGGCCGTGCCAGGCTTCGAGCGCTGGTTTGGCGTCCGGCCGACCGTGACGCGTGCGCTGTACGACCTGGTCGCTGCCGATATCGGAGCGCACTGACATGCGCATCGTCGGATTGACCGGATCGATCGGAATGGGGAAGTCGACCACGTCGGCGTTCTTCCGCGAGGCCGGCATTCCCGTTTACGACGCCGACGCGGCCGTTCACAGGCTCTATTCCGGCGAGGCGGTGCCGTTGATCGAGGCGGCCTTTCCCGGCACGACGGCTGACGGAACGGTGGATCGCACGAAACTCGGCGCGGCGGTGCTCGGCAACGCAGCCGCGATGAAGACGCTCGAAGCCATCATCCATCCGCTCGTCGGCCAGACGCAGGCGCGCTTCCGGCAAGCTTGCAGGGCGCGCGGCGACCGATTGGTCGTGCTCGACATCCCGCTTCTGTTCGAGACCGGCGGAGATTCCCGCGTTGATGTCGTTGCGGTCGTTTCGGCAGGGGCTGCAGCGCAGCGCAGCCGCGTCCTTGCCCGCCCGGGCATGACCGCCGAGAAGCTCGATGCCATCCTGGCGCGTCAGATGCCGGATGCCGAAAAGCGCCGCCGCGCCCATGTCGTGCTCGATACCAGCCGCGACTTCGCCTCGGCACGTCGTCAGGTCGCAGCCTTCATCAGAGCCTTTGCCGCAGACGGAGAATCCCGCCATGCGTGAGATCATCCTCGATACCGAAACGACGGGGCTCGACCCCCTTCGCGGCGACCGTCTGGTCGAGATCGGTGGCATCGAGCTGATCAATCACTTCCCGACCGGCCGCACCTATCACGTCTACATCAATCCCGAGCGGTCCATGCCGGAGGAGGCGTTCCGCGTCCACGGGCTCTCGTCGGAGTTCCTTGGCGACAAGCCGAAATTCGCGGAGGTCGTCGCCGAGTTCTCAGCTTTCATCGAGGGCGCGAAGCTCATCATTCACAATGCCTCGTTCGACATGGGCTTCATCAATGCCGAACTGAAGCGAACCGGCCGCCCGGCCTTCCCGTCAGAACTCGTCGTCGATTCGCTCAGTCTCGCCCGCAGGCGCTTTCCCGGCGGCGCCAACAGCCTCGACGCCCTCTGCTCCCGCTTCGGCATCGACAATTCCCGGCGCACCAAGCACGGCGCGCTCCTCGACGCCGAGCTGCTCGCCGAGGTCTATATCGAGCTGATCGGCGGCAAGCAGACTTCGCTGGGCCTGGCCGAAGCCCGGCCGGCAGCGGTTCGCGCGACGCGAGCCGATGCGCCGGCCCGGACGCGGCCCCAGCCGCTCGCCTCCCGGCTTTCCGCAGCCGACATCGAGGCGCATGGCCGCCTCGTCGCTGAACTGGGCGACAAGGCGATCTGGCTCGACATCCTGCCCGGCCCTTCCGCTGCAACGGGCGGCGGTTCTTGACCCTTTCATGACATGCCGATAGGTATTGCGCCCCTGTGTCGGGTCCGCGGCGGACCCCTTCAGTCGGACCGTTAAATGGTCGATCGAAACTCCATGGGTCGTGCCGTCCAGCGCCATCGGACGGAGCGTCGCCAAGACGACGATGCCCGATTCCTCAAGAGCTGGCTGAAGAACCCCCTCCGGATGGGTGCTGTGACGCCCTCGGGGCCGGCGCTGGCGCGCAAGATGGCCAGCTATGTCGATCCGGCCGGCACCGGCCCCGTCGTCGAGCTCGGACCCGGAACCGGGCCGATGACGACAGCCCTCGTGGCGCGTGGCATCGACCCCGCGCGGCTGGTTCTGGTCGAATATTCCGCCGAGTTCTGCCGCCTGCTCCGCGAGCGTTTCCCGACCGCTACCATCGTGCAGGGCGATGCCTATTCGCTGCCGAAGACGCTCGCTGGAAAACTGAACGTGCCGGCAGATGCCGTGGTGTCGGGCCTGCCGCTGATGACGCGTCCGGAGCCGGTGAGACTTCAGCTTCTCGATGATGCCCTCGGCCTGATGCGACCGGGCGCCCCCTTCATCCAGTTCACCTATTCGGTGGTCTCGCCCGTGCCGCTCAAGGGCGCCAATTTCTCGGCCGAGCCTTCTGAGCGGGTCTGGCGCAATATCCCGCCAGCGCGCGTCTGGGTCTATCGCCGCGGGTCGTGATCAGTCCGGCCGGCACTGGCCCGGCGGAATGGCGAAGACGCGCTCGCGCCCCAGCGCCAGCACCGAGAAGCCCCTGGCAAACAGCGACAGGATGGCGGAATCGCGGGCATTGAGGCCGCCGGCATAGGCGCCGAAGGCCGGCATGATCAGGCGCGCGCCGTCAAAGACGAAAGCCCGCCTGCGCAGGTTTCCGACGCGGGTCTGGATTTTGACGCAGGGATGGAGGTGGCCGGCGATCTCCGCGCCGCCCTGGCCTACACGCGGGACGTGAACGAGGCATATTCCGTCCTCCACGAGCGCATCGGCATGGTCGCCGGGCAGAACGCCCGAAAGGCCTTCGTCGTGATTGCCCGAGATCCACAGCCAGTCGCGGCCGCGCTGGAGGCCTGCCAGCATGGTCATATCCCGCTCGGCAATGCGGCCGAGCGCCCCGTCATCGTGGAAGCTGTCACCGAGGGAAACGACACGCCGGGGGCCGAAGCGCGCGATGGTCTTCGCCAGCGCATCGAGAGTCTGGGCCGTGTCGTAGGGGGGCATCAGCGTGCCGCGTCGTGCCGCCGCCGAACCCTTCTCGAGGTGGAGATCGGAAACGACCAGCGTCGACGTCTGTTCGCACCAGAGCGCGCCGGACGGATCGGCGACGAAGGCGCGGCCGCCAAGCGTGACGATGGCATCGTCCTGTTCTTCCAGCCTCCGGGCGAGGTTCATCCGTCAGTCGGCTCCCGTTCCCGCAAGGCCAGCTTCCGCGAGCAATGCGGCCTCCGTTTCCGCCAGCAGGCGGTCTCCTGCCTCGCCGTAGATCGGCTCCTTGCCGATCTCCAGCATCACCGGAACAGCCAGCGGCGAGATGTGGTCGAGGTCCTTATGCACGATTCGACCCTTGACGCGTGTCAGCATGCGGCCAAGCCGGGCAATGTCGAGCAATCCCGTCGCCGCATCCGCCCGCGCGGCCCGCAGCAGTACATGGTCTGGCTCGTGACGGCGCAACACGTCGTAGACGAGATCGGTCGAGATCGTCACCTGCCGGCCGGATTTCTCCTTGCCCGGATGCCGTCGCTCGATCAGGCCGGCGATGACCGCGCAGGTCCGGAACGTGCGCTTCATCAACTGGCTTTCGGCAAGCCAGGCCTCGAGGTCGTCGCCCAGCATGTCCTCGTCGAACAGCGCTGCGAGCGACAGCCTGCCACGCCCGATCGCGGCACCCAAATCGTCGAGACACCAGACCGAGATCGAATAGTCGTTGGCGACGAAGCCGAGGGGATTAAGCCCCCATCGCTCGAGGCGGCGGGTCAGCAGCATGCCGAGGGTCTGATGGGCGAGACGGCCCTCGAACGGATAGGCGGTGAGATAATGGCGACCGGCCCGCGGAAAGGTCTCCACCAGCAGTTCGTCACGCCGGGGAATGATGGAGTTGAGCCGCTGGAGTTGCAGCCACTCCTCGACCTGGGCCGGCAGGTTCGCCCATGATTCCGGCTCCGAGAGCATGCGCCGGACACCCTCCGCCAGGAACGTGGACAAGGGAAACTTGCCGCCCGCATAGGCAGGCACTTTCGGGTCGCTGGATGCGGCGCGCGAGACGTAGACCTCGTTCTCGACCAGGGTCTCGAACCGCAGGATTTCGCCGGAAAACACGAATGTGTCCCCCGAAACGAGCCCCTCGATGAAATATTCCTCGACCTCGCCGAGGACACGGCCGCCGCGGCCGATCGGTCCCGTCGGCGCGGCACCGATCCGTTGGCGCGCCGAGCGGACGAGCCGGACCTTCAGCATCGGCTCCTCGACGATGGTGCCGACATTGATGCGGTACTGGGTCGCGACGCGCGGATGGGTGATCCGCCACAAGCCTTTCGCATCCTTCCGGATCTTGGCGAAACGGTCGTAGGTCTTCAGCGCATAGCCGCCGGTGGCCACGAAGGCGACCACATCGGCGAAATCCTTGTCCGGGAGCGCCGCATAGGGGGCGGCCGAGCGGACCTCCGCGAGCAGCGCCGCCTCGTCGAACGGGCCGGCGCAGGCGGTGCCGAGCACGTGCTGGGCGAGCACGTCGCGCGCGCCGGTGCGCAGAGACTCGGTGTCCTGATGGCCGCGCTCCACCGCCTCCAGCGCGGCGCGGCATTCCATCACCTCGAAGCGGTTGGCCGGCACCAGGACCGCGCGGGAAGGTTCGTCGAGCCGATGGTTGGCGCGGCCAATGCGCTGCATCAGGCGGCTGGCACCTTTCGGAGCGCCGATATTGAGCACGAGATCGACATCGCCCCAGTCGATGCCGAGATCGAGCGAGGACGTGCAGACCACCGCCTTCAGCCGTCCGGCGGCCATTGCATCCTCGACGCGGCGGCGCTGGGCGACGTCGAGCGAGCCGTGATGCAGCGCGATCGGCAGGCCGTCGTCGTTGATGGTCCACAACAGCTGGAACAGCAATTCGGCCTGACTGCGCGTATTGACGAAGATCAGCGTCGTCCGGTGCGTCTTGATCGCCTCGTAGATCTCGCCGGCCGCATGGCGCGCGGAATGGCCGGCCCATGGCAGCCGCTCGCGCGTCTCCATCATGGAGACGTCGGGCTTCGCGCCCGGCTCCGCGATCACCACCGCAGCGCCTTGTCGCCCGTCCTGGGGGCTGAGGAAACGCGCGAGATCGGCCGGCTCCTTCACCGTGGCCGAAAGGCCGACCGTCGCAAGCTCCGGCGCCAGCCGGAACAACCGCGCGAGGCCGAGCGACAGGAGGTCGCCGCGCTTGGACGTGACCAGCGCATGCAGCTCGTCCAGCACCACGCGCTTCAATGAGCCGAAGAGGTAGGGCGCGTCGGCACTTGCGATCAGGAGGGCGAGCTGCTCCGGCGTCGTGAGCAGGATGTCCGGCGGATCGGCCCGCTGCCGCTGCCGCTTCGAGGCTGGCGTATCGCCGGTGCGCGTCTCGATGCGAATGGGCAGGCCCATCTCGTCAGCGGGCTTGTAGAGGTTGCGGGCGACATCGACGGCAAGCGCCTTGAGAGGCGAGATGTACAGCGTATGCAGGCCGCGCGAGCGCGGCGGGGGCGTCCCGCCGGCCGGGCCGGAAGGCTGGCGCCGGGATCGCCCCTCCGCCAGTTCCACCAGCGAGGGGAGGAAACCGGCCAGCGTCTTGCCGGCGCCGGTCGGCGCAACGAGCAGGCCGGAGCGCCCCTCGCGCGCAAGCCTCAGAAGGTCGAGCTGATGCGCGCGCGGCGCCCAGCCGCGCGCGGCGAACCAGGCGCGGAACAGTTCGGGCAGCAGTGCTGCATCTTCCGCTGAGGCGCGGCGGGCGGGCATGTGCAAGAACTAAACGAGAACGCGCGCAAGGGGAAGGCGCGTGTCGCGCTTGGCGGCTGTCAGCGCATGAGGGCAGGAATCATCGAGGCCACCAGAAGCGCGGCCATGGCGATGTTGAAGATCACGATGCGCCGACCTTCCGCCAGAACCCGCCGCAGCGCCGTTCCGGACAGCACCCAGACGCCGAGGGAAGGCAGGTTGACCACGGCGAAGACGGCGATGACCGCGGCAAGGCTCGGCAACAGCCGGTCCGGCTGGGTATAGGAGACCGTCACGATCAATGCGACGGCCCAGGCTTTCGGGTTGAGGAGCTGAAAGGCGGCGGCCTCGGCGAAGCCGACAGGCTCGGCGACCGCTGCTCCTTCCCCCAGTGATCGGCTGCGCGCGATTCTGACCGCCAGCCAGGCGACATAGAGGCCGCAGGCGATGCGCAAGGCGATATCGATGGCCGGATAGGTCTTCAATACGGCGCCGAGCCCGATCCCCACGGCAAAGACCATCGACAGGAAGCCGCCGGAAATGCCGAGCAGGAGCGGCAACGAGCGTGCGAAGCCGAAATTGGCGCCGGAGGCCAGCAGCAGGAAATTGCCGGGTCCGGGCGAGATCGACATGACGAAAGCAAAGCCGACCAGGGCGATGATCATGTCAGGGGTCATCATTGTCTCCGCCAGCCCATGCCGCTGCCCCATCAATGGTGGGTTCGCGCCTGCGCCACCCGCCTCGTCGTGGTGCCGGAGACCTTGACCCTGATTCACGTGAAATGCAGTCTCCGATAAGTGCGCTTTCTTATTCGTTCGTCCCGATTCGACATGCAAACAGACAAGACGGACATCCTTTCGGATGTATTTTCGACCCTGCGCCTCGGATCGCAGTTCTATTTCCAGGCCGAACTCGGCGGCCGCGCGGCGGTCCATGTTCCGGAGGAGCGCCGGCACATCCGCTTCCATCTGGCGCTGTCGGGAGCCTGCGGGCTCTCCGTCGGCGAGAGCGCCCGCATTGAGCTTGCGCAGGGCGAAATGGCTCTGGTTCCCAATGGCGCGGCACAGATTCTCGCCACCGACCTGTCCGCGCAGCCCATGGCCCTCGCGGAGCTGATCGCCGCGGGAGCGCTGCGCAGCGGTGTGCTGGTCGGCGGCGAGATGCCGCCCCGAGCCGTGCTTGTCTGCGGCTTCCTTGCCCTCGACGAGACGATGCCGCATCCGCTCATGGCGAGCCTGCCGGCCCTCATCCACCTGCGCGCCGCCGATCTCGGCGCCGAGCCGTGGGTCGCGGCTGCGCTGCGGCTGATCGAGCTGGAGGCCAATCTTTCGGGCCCGGGCGCACATGCCATCCTGGCTCGGTTGGTCGAGATCATCCTCGTTCAGGCGACGCGCCGCCTTTCCGCGACGAATGGCCACGGTTTCCTCCGAGCGCTTGGTGACCCCCGCCTGTCGGCGGCGTTGAGGACCGTTCATCAGGATCCAGCGCATCCGTGGCGCGTGGGCGATCTCGCTCGGGCCGCGGGCATGTCGCGGACGCGCTTCGCCGCCCGCTTTGCCGGGGAGGTGGGCATGCCGCCGATGGACTACCTGACCAGCTGGCGCCTGGCGAAGGCGCGGCGCCTGCTCGCCGATACGGGGCTCGGCATGGCCGAAGTCGCCGAGCGCTGCGGCTACGCCTCGGTGCCGTCGTTCTCGCGGCGCTTCAAGGAGCGGTTCGGCGTTGGCCCGGGGGCGTTTCGCCGCTCGCCGGGTGACTTCACGGGGCGTTAACCCTTCTGCCGCCTTATGGAAGCCGGATTTGCCCCTTTCAACACGGCGGCCGATCCGGCAGGATGGCGCTGGTTCCCACCAAGAGGAATCAGCGCGCTCGTCGGTCGGCGCGCATCGCACGGAGGGGCTCGTTGCCGGGAAGTATCGAGAGTACGGCCGATGCGTGATTGGGGTGCCGAAGCCGCTGGACTGGCCTCGCCTTCGCGCGCGCGGGCCCGATCCTTCCGCTTTCCGTGGGTCACCGTCCTCACTCTGTCGGCCGGCCTTGCCGGACTGACGACTTACGCCCTGCGTGACGACCGCGCACGGGCGAATGTCTCCGCTGCGCAGGTTGGCCTGACCCCTGTCGCTGCCCTCCTCGACCCCGCATTCTCGCTCGGCCATGCCCCCGCGACCTTTGCCTTAAGTCAGCCGCTCTCGGCGGCATGGCAGCCGGCCGCCGGCGACGCGGTGGCCGCTGCCGCTCCTGTCACCCACCGTCCCATGCTCGCGCTGGCGAGCTTGCGGAGCGACGCCGTGGAGGCGCCCTCCCTTGCGCCGCAGATGACCGGGCCCTCGCCGCTCGTCACCGCCCCGCTGCCGATGGCGCGCCCCGATATCGCTTCGGATGAAGCCGACGAACCGGCATCAGCGGCTATCGATACCGCGCCTTTGCCGGTTCGGCGCCCTGCCGACATTCCCGCCGCGTCCACGGCCGAGCAGCCGCAGGTCGCGACCCGCCGTGGCGCGCGCGGCGCCCAGACCGCCGCCGCTCCTGCCGCCCCCGCAACGGATGGCCGCACCTTCCTCGAGCGCCTCTTCGGCAATCCGCGCTCGCCAAACGGGCCCGAACTCGCCTATGCGCCGCCGACTGGAACGGCGACCGATGCCGGCCAGCCGTCGTTTGGTACCCGCCTTGGCTTCGGCTTCAACGTCGTGCCGAAGCCGCCGCCGGGCACCGCCGTCTTCGATATCGCCGCGCGGACCGTGTATCTGCCGAACGGCGAGCGGCTGGAGGCCCAGTCCGGCCTCGGCGCAAAGATGAACGACGTGCGCTATGCCCATGTGCGGATGGAAGGGCCGATCCCGCCGCACACCTACGACCTCGTCGAGCGCGAGGCGCTGTTCCATGGCGTTCGCGCCATCCGGCTCAATCCAACCGGTGGCAGCCAGTCGATTCACGGCCGCACCGGCCTCCTCGCGCACAGCTACCTGCTGGGTCCGCGCGGCGATTCCAACGGCTGCCTGTCGATCAAGGATTACGACCGGTTCCTGCAGGCCTATCTGCGCGGCGAGATTCGCCGTCTCGTGGTGGTTGCCCGCACGACCAGCTGACAGGACTGGCCTGTCTCCTTGAGGTTTCCCGGATCGGGGCCGTGTGCTTTGACGGCGCTTCGCCCGGAGCCTGATCCATGACCGCTACCCGCCTTCTTGTCTTCGCCGCCGGCCTGATCGGCGCGGCTGGCATAGCGCTCGCCGCCATGGCGACCCACGCCTATGCCCGGACGAACCTGTCGGTCGCCGCCACAATGCTGTCGTTGCACGCTCCTGCGATCATCGCCGTCGCTGCCGCGCGCAAGGCCGGCATCATCCATGACCTCGGCGGCCGGGCTGCAGCGTGGGGGTTGGTCTCGGGCGTCGTGCTGTTCTCCGGCGACATCGCCATGCGCACGTTCAACGGCGTGCCGCTGTTCCCGATGGCCGCGCCGGCCGGCGGCACCCTGCTGATCGCGGCATGGGGTTTCGTCGCCATCGCGGGTCTGATCGGCGGTGGCGAGCGCGCCTGACGGCAAGGCATTCCTGCACAGCCGACCGGCTTGTGCTGCCTTTGTCCTGGGCGGCGTCAGGGTGCTAGCGTCCTCGCCCCGCAGCCGGACGAGACGATCGTGCTCCAGCAGACCGCCGCCGCAGAAGCATCCGTCTCCGACATTGACGGGCCCGCCGCCTGGATGCGCCTCGCCATCTGCCTGGCGCTCGGCACCATCGGCGGCGTCGGCATGTGGTCGGTCGTGGTGGTGATCCCAGCCGTGCAGGCCGATTTCGGCGTCGGCCGCGGCGAGGCCTCGCTGCCATACACATTTGCCATGATGGGGTTCGCACTCGGCGGCGTCGCCATGGGCCGGCTCACCGACCGCTTCGGCATCATGATTCCAGTCCTGGCCGGCACCGCCCTGCTCGCCTGCGGCTATGTGGCGGCCGGGCTCGCGCCGAACATCTGGGCCTTCGCCCTGGCGCATGGGTTGCTGATCGGCCTCGGTTCCGCCGCCGTCTTTGGGCCGCTGCTCGCGCATGTCTCGATGTGGTTCGAGCGTCGTCGCGGCATCGCGGTGGCCCTTGCCGCCTCCGGCAACTATCTCGCCGGCGCGATCTGGCCGCAGATCGTTCGTTTCGCCCTCGAATCGTATGGTTGGCGGACCACCCATATCATGATCGCAGCCGTGGCCGTGGTGCTGATGGTGCCGCTGGCGCTGCTGCTCCGGAAGCCGGCACCGGCTGCGGCCAGCGGACCCGGGCTGGCACGCAGCGCCACGCCGGCGGCGCTCGGCCTGTCGCCCAATGCCTTGATGGCGCTGCTGGCCGTTGCCGGCATTTCCTGCTGCGTCGCCATGTCCATGCCGCAGGTCCATATCGTCGCCTATTGCGCCGACCTCGGCTACGGCGTCGCCCGCGGTTCGGAAATGCTGTCGCTGATGCTGGCCTTCGGCATCGTCAGCCGCGTCGCGTCGGGCTTCATCGCCGACCGGATCGGCGGTCTCGCGACGCTTCTTCTCGGCTCGGTCCTGCAGGGGCTGGCGCTGATCCTGTTCCTGACCTCCGATGCGCTGACGCCGCTCTATGTCTTCTCGATCCTGTTCGGCCTGTTCCAGGGCGGCATCGTGCCGAGTTACGCCATCATCGTCCGGGAGTATTTCTCGGCGGGCGAGGCGGGAACGCGGGTCGGCATCGCGCTGATGGCGACGCTGATCGGCATGGCCTTCGGCGGCTGGATCTCCGGAGTCATCTTTGACGTGACGCGCTCCTACCAGGCCGCCTTCGTCAACGGCATCGTGTGGAACCTCGTGAACCTCGCCATCGTTGGATGGCTTCTGATGCGCCGCGAGCAGCTGGTGCGGGCCTGAACGCCCGCTCGACGCGGTGCGGGCTTCGCGCCATTGTCGCGCGAAGGCGGGCAGGAGGGCTTCAGGCATGACGGGTGTGACCCGCATTCCCATCGATGTGCACGACATCGACCAGCTGTTCTCGACCTTCGATCCCTCGCCCTTCCATGAGTTCAGCCTCAATGCGACGGCCGCGCAGTACATCGTCTCGCAAGCCTGGTACGCACCGCGCGCCAATCATTTCGTGATCGAGTTGATCCTGCGTGGCCGGTCTTCGACGCGAAAGGATGCCGACAAGGTGGAGGCGGTGCTGCGTCAGCACTTCACGCGCCTTGCCGTCAACGAGGCGATGAACCTCCGCAAGCTGATCCGCACCGGCCTGATCTCGCTCGCCATCGGCCTGTGCGTGCTGGCCTTCTGCACCGCGCTGTCGCGGCTCGTGGACAATTCGCCGTTGCCCGACGGCTGGCGCGAAGGCATCCGCGATGGCATCTCGGTCTTCGGCTGGGTCGCGAACTGGCGGCCGGCGCAGATCCTGTTCTACGACTGGTGGCCGCTTCGGCGGAACCGCAATCTCTACCGGCGCCTCGCCAAGGCCGAAGTCGTCCCGGGCAGGCTGTCCCGCAAGGATGCCCATGCCGACGAGGTGGCGCCGCTCGATACCATGCCGATCGAATCCGGTCCGACCTGACGTCCGACCGGCTCCGTCAGTTCGCGGCCATGAGGCGGATCACCGCCGGGCCCATGATGACGATGAACAGGCAGGGCAGGAAGAACACGATCATCGGCACGGTCAGCTTCGGCGGCAGCGAGGCTGCTTTCTTCTCAGCTTCCGACATGCGCATGTCGCGGTTTTCCTGCGCCATCACGCGCAGCGTGTTGGCGAGCGGCGTGCCGTAGCGCTCGGCCTGGATCAGCGCCATGGACACCGCCTTGACGCCGTCGAGATCGGTGCGCTTGGCGAGGTTCTCGTAGGCGAGGCGGCGGTCCTGCAGGTAGCTGAGTTCGGCGGTCGTCAGCGTCAGTTCCTCGGCCAGCGGGATCGACTGTGAGCCGACCTCCTGGCTGACGCGCTTGAACGCCACCTCGATGGACATGCCCGCCTCGACGCAGATCAGCATCAGGTCGAGCGAATCCGGAAAGGCGCGCCGGATCGAGGTCTTGCGGCGGTCGATCTGGTTCTTGAGGAACAGCATCGGCAACTGCAGGCCGACATAGGCGGCAAAGCACGCGATCAGCACGCGGACGATAGCCGGCTGCTGCATGTCGTTGATCACGAAGAGATAGATCAGCGCCAGCAGGAAGGTGACGATCGGCACCACCATGCGGAACAGCAGGAACACGATATAGGGCACCTGGCCGCGATAACCGGCCTGGATCAGCTTGTCGCGCGCCTCGTCCTGCGCGAGGTGCTTGGTCAGCTGCAGGCCGTTGACGATCGACATCATCCAGGCCTTGGGCGTCTGGCGGACGGTGACCCGCTCGCCATTGGCCATGCGCGCGCGCTCGCGCTCGCGGATGCGCGACCGCTCCACCGACACCGCCTTCATGCGCCGCCCGAGATTGTCGCCGGCGAACAGCGGCATGGCGAAGGTGATGACGGTCGCGCCCACCGCGATGGCGATGAGCATCTGGATCATGAAGTCGCGGTCGTGGAGCTTCTCGATGATGAGGCCCAGCATGGTCGGCGAGCCCCTCTAGAAGTCGAAGTTGATCATCTTCCGCATGACCATCACGCCGGTGAACATCCACAGGAGGCACCCAGCGAGCATCAGCCGGCCGAGTTCAGTGGTCCACAGGAGCGAGATGTATTGCGGGGTCGACATGTAGACGAAGATCATCACTGCCGGCGGCAGGCAGGCGATGATGGCGGCTGAGGACTTGGCCTCCTGCGACAGGGCCACGATCTTGGCCTTCATCTTCTTTCGGTCGCGCAGCACCTTGGCGAGGTTGCCGAGCGTCTCGGAGAGGTTGCCGCCGGCCTTCTGCTGGATCGAGATCACGATGCAGAAGAAGTTTGCCTCGGCCACCGGCATGCGCTCGTAGAGCTTGAGCACAGCCTCGTGGAGCGGGATGCCGAGCGCGGTCTGCTCGACCACGAACTTGAACTCCGAGCGAACCGGTTCCTGCGCTTCGGTCGCGATGATCCTGAGGCAGTCGCCGATCGGCAGGCCCGCCTTGACGCCGCGGACGATGACATCGACCGCATTGGCGAGCTCGTTCAGGAAGGCGGCCATGCGCCGCTTCTTCATGAAGTTGAGAATCCATTGCGGCAGGCCGAACCCGAAGGCGCCAGCCGAGGCGAGCGCTGGTATCAGCGACAGGCCGGCCATCAGGGGCATGATGAACCCAACGACGCCGAGCACGGCCGACAGGATGTAGAACTGCTTCTTGGTCCAGGTCAGGCCCGCCTGGGTGATGCGGGTCTGGAGCGGCGGGCGCGCGGCGTTCTTCTGCCGGCGGTCGAGTTCCTTCAACGTCTCCTCGACGCTCGGGCGCTTGACGGTCTGCTCGTCGAGCTTGCCGCGCACCGAGCGTGCGGCGGTCTGCGCGACCGCATCGAGCCGCTGGTCGGCTTTCAGCTCGCCAGAGAGGAACGGATAGATCAGCGCATAGGCGAGGCCGCCCGCGCAGATCGTGGCGAGGCCGATGATGGCGATGGCATCGAATTCCATCGGCTTACCTCATGGCTTCGCCGACATCGGCTGCGTCGAGCGCGGCGGCCAGTCGCTTGTCCTCGCCGTAATAGCGGGCGCGGTCCCAGAATTTCGGCCGGCCGATGCCGGTCGAGCGGTGACGACCGGCGATCTTGCCGTTCTCGTCCTCGCCCAGCATCTCGTAGACGAAGAGGTCCTGGGTGATCGGCGTGTCGCCTTCGAGGCCGAGCACCTCGGTGACATGGGTGATGCGGCGCGAGCCGTCGCGCAGACGGGCGGCCTGGACGATGACGTCGACCGAGCCGACGATGATCTCGCGCACGGTCTTGGCAGGCAGCGAATAGCCGCCCATGGCGATCATCGATTCCATGCGCGACAGGCACTCGCGGGGGCTGTTGGCGTGGATCGTGCCCATCGAGCCGTCATGGCCCGTGTTCATCGCCTGCAAAAGATCGAAGACCTCGGGTCCGCGGACCTCGCCGACGATGATCCGCTCGGGGCGCATACGCAGGCAGTTCTTGACGAGATCGGTCATGGTGACGCGGCCCTCGCCCTCGAGGTTCGGCGGGCGGGTTTCGAGGCGGACCACATGCGGCTGCTGCAGCTGCAGTTCCGCGGCGTCCTCGCAGGTGATGATGCGCTCGTCGGAATCGATGTAGCGGGTCAGGCAGTTCAGCAGCGTCGTCTTGCCCGAGCCCGTGCCGCCGGAGACGACGATGTTGCAGCGGACGCGGCCGATGATGCGGAGGATTTCCGCGCCCTCGGGCGAGATCGAGCCGAACTTGACGAGCTGCTCCAGCGTCAGCTTGTCCTTCTTGAACTTGCGGATGGTGAGGGCGGCGCCGTCGATGGCGAGAGGCGGCGCGATGACGTTGACGCGCGAGCCGTCGGGCAGGCGCGCGTCGCAGATCGGCGAGGATTCATCGACCCGGCGGCCGACCTGGCTGACGATGCGCTGGCAGATGTTCATCAGCTGCGAAGCGTCGCGGAACCGGATTCCGGTCTTCGCGATCTTGCCGGCGACTTCGATATAGACGGTGTTGGGCCCGTTCACCATGATGTCGGCGATGTCGTCGCGCGCGAGCAGCGGCTCGAGCGGGCCATAGCCGAGAACGTCGTTGCAGATGTCTTCGAGCAGGTCTTCCTGTTCGGCGATCGACATCACGATGTTCTTGATCGTGATGATCTCGTTGACGATGTCGCGGATTTCCTCGCGCGCCGAGATGCCGTCGAGCTTGGCGAGCTGCGACAGGTCGATGGCCTCGATCAGCGCGCCGAAAACCTGGCTCTTCGTCTCGTAGAAGCTCGATGACCGCTGGCGATCTTCCGGAGCCGGCGCAGCATGGGCCGGCGCCATGGGCGGCGAGGAGATGCTCGGCATCTTCGCCGGCTCCGCAGCGCGCGGCGCGGCGGCCGCGGCCGCGCGCTCGATCGTCGCCGCTCCGCCCTGAGGGGGGAACCCCGATCCCGATCCGGTGGTGCCGCGCTTACCGAACATGCTGCCTCGAACAGGTTGGCCGGGCCGTCAGGCCTTCTTGCGGAATGGAAGTTTCTCGAGGATCGGCGCCAGCGGCCCAAGCAGGCCGGCCCGCGCCTTCCGCGTGTCGTGGCGTCCGGTCATCGCGAGGGCGAGATCGGTGAATTGCTGGGACACCCGGTGCCCCGGCTCCATCTCGGCCAGCATCTGGCCGTTATTGGCGGCCGTGCCGAACAGCTGCGGCTCGAACGGGATTACCGCCACGGGCTCGGATTCGAGCGCCTTGGCGAAATCTGCCGGCTTGATCTCCGGGCGCTTGGCGACGCCGGTCTGGTTCAGCATGTAGCGCGGCGCCGCATCGTTCGGCCGCGACGCGCGCAGGAGATCGATGATGTTCTTGGCGTTGCGCAGGTTGGCGAGATCCGGCGCGGCGACGACGAGAATGTCGTCGGCGGTCGCCAGCGCGCGCTTGGTCCAGCCGGTCCAGGCGTGCGGCATGTCGAGGACGATCGAGGGAACCGTCGCCTTGAGGATGTCGATGACGCTGTCGAAGGCTTCGGGGCCGAGGTCGTAGACGCGCTCCAGCGTGGCGGGGGCCGCCAGCAGCGACAGATTGTCCGAGCAGCGCGACAGCAGGCGGTCGACGAAGGCCGTGTCGACGCGGTCCGGCGAGAACACGGCGTCGGCCATGCCTTGCGGCGGGTCCTGGTTGAAGTCGAGGCCGCCGGTGCCGAAGGCGAGGTCCATGTCGGCGATGCAGGTATCGGTGCCGATGTCCTTCGAGATCGCCCAGGCGAGATTGTGCGCGATGGTGGAGGCGCCGACGCCGCCCTTGGCGCCGATGATCGCGATGCTCCGGCCAACTGGCTTGGCGCCGTCGGAGGCATAGAGGCGGGAGACAGTGCGGATGATGTCGAGGACGCCGGTCGGCCCCATCATGTAGTCGCTGACGCCGCGCGCCATCATCTCGCGATAGAGGACGATGTCGTTGACCTGGCCGATGACGATCACCTTGGTGGTGGCGTCGCAGACCTCGGCGAGCTCGTCGAGGTGGCCGAGGATCTCGCCCTTGCGGCCGGTCGTCTCGAGAATCACGACATTGGGTGTCGGCGAGGTCCGGTAGGACTCGACGGCCGCGGGCGCACCGCCCATCTGGACGCGCACATGGGCCTTGTCCATGCGCCGGTCCTCGGCGGCCTCGGCGATGATGCCGGCCAGTTCCGATGTTTCGCAGAAGGCCTGCAGGGAGATGCGCGGAACGGGCGCGATCTGCTCGCCCTGCGCCTCCGACGGGAGCGTTGCCTCGTCCGCCACGGCTTACCCCTTGATTTCGCGCTTGATGTCGGTGAGCGACCGGATCGGCTGATGGTCGATCTGCGGTCCGGGGGCCGTGCCCTGGCGATGCCGGCCCATGATGGTCTGGCGGCGCGCCGCGTCGATCTCGGTTTCCTGGCGCGGTCCCAGCAGATCGTTCGGGTTGGCGACGATCGCCGCCAGATTGTGCTGCGACGCGCAGCCATGGTTCCAGCTCGGACGATTCAGGTGGCTGTCCGAACCGGGCGCGGCGCCAAGGTCGTTCGGCCAGAGCCCACACTGGGAAGCGACGTAGGCGCCCTGCGGGCCGACCATGATCGGGTGCCGCTGGCGGTAGTCGTGCGGGTAGGGATCGCGCATCGAGGCGACCGACTGACAGCCGCCGAGAGCGAACGCGGCGCCGATCACGACCAGCTTCGCGATGGGGAGGCGGTTGGGCACGCGGAACATGGGAAACCTCTGGCTTGGAGCCCTGATCAGTCGCGGATGAAGCCGACGGGGCCGTTGAAGCGTCCGCGGGGAGCGGGGGCGCCGGCGGTTCCGTAGATGCGGTTGAGGCGGCCGATGAACATGCCGGCCGGATCGGACGGATCCTGGTAGTTGTCGTCGGGCCGGGCGAGCTGGTTGGCGGAGACGGGACGCACGATGTAGGGTGTCACCATGACCATCAGCTCGGTCTGGCCGCGCTGGTAGTCGCGCGAGCGGAACAGGGCGCCGAGAACCGGAATGTTCATGGCGCCGGGCATGCCGCCGATCGCCTGGCGGGTCTGCTCCTGCAGCAGGCCGGCGAGGACCATCGAGCCGCCGGACGGCAGTTCGATCGTGGTGTCGGCGCGACGGGTGCGCAGGCCAGGGACGACGATGCCCTGCGAGTTCGAGCCGCTGGCGAGGCGGACCGAGACGTCGTTGTTGATTTCGCTGACCTCGACGCCGACGCGCAGGCTGATGCGGCCCTCCGACATCACCACGGGGGTGAAGGCGAGGATGACGCCGAAAGGCTTGAATTCCAGCGTGATGTTGCCGGTGATGTCGCGGCCGGTCGGCACCGGGAATTCGCCGCCGGCAACGAACTTCGCCTGCTCGCCGGAAATGGCGGTCAGCGTCGGTTCGGCCAGCGTGCGCACGAGGCCGTTTTCCTCGAAGGCGCGGATCGTGCTGGTTACGACATTGTTGCCGACCCGCGAGCCGATCTGGATGGTGTTCGGCGAGGGGTCGATATTGTTGACGTTGAACCGGCCCGAAGTCAGCAGGCCATAGACGAAGCCGCCGGCATTGCCGAGGCCGTTTCCGGTCGCGCCGGCGATCGCCGACGTGGGATCGAAGGCGTCCATGCGGATGCCGAGCTGGCGGATCAGCGTGCGCTGGATCTCGGCGACGGTCACCTTCAGGTGGACCTGATCGCGACCACGGATCGAGATGGCGTTGACCACCTTCTTTTCGTCGCCGACCAGCCGCGCGGCGACGTCCATCGCCTGCTGCGCTTCCAGCGGGGTCGCGACCGAGCCCGAGACGACGACCGAGTCGTTGACCGAACGGACCTCGATATTGGCGTTCGGCAGCACGCTGCGCAGCGTCTGGCGCAGGCCGCCAAGGTCGCGGCCGACCTCGATGTCATAGGCGGCGATCTGCCGGCCTTCGGCATCGATGAAGAAGACGTTGGTCTGGCCGACGGCGACGCCGATCAGGAAGACACGGCGGGCCGAGCGTACGACCGCGTTGGCAATGGCCGGGTTGGCGACGATGACGTCGCGGGCATCGCGCGGAAGCTCGACCGGAATGGACTTGCCGACGCCGAGCGTAACCATCTGGTTGCCGCTGACGGGGCGCTGCTGGCGCGCAGCGGTGCTGCCCTGAGCGACGGCCTCGCCGAGGCCGGCCGCGCAGACGAGGGCGCAGATGGCGGCGCCGGCAACCCGGGCGAGAGCCTTTGCGGCGTGGCGCGGCGCGGCGGGAGGGGTCTGGAGGGACGAGCGCATCATTCATTCCCCTGCGGGGTGGTCACGGACCGCACGCCGTGGCGCACGATGGTCATGCGGCCTTCCTGGCTGCCGAACAGAGCCTCACCGTCGCCGGCGCCTTCGCCGGCGAGGTTGGCGACGGCGGAATCGGCAAGGCTGCGAAGCGCCAGCGACAGGGTTCCGAGCTCGCGGGCGAGCGCCAGCGTCTCGGACTGTGCCGGCGTGAGTTCGAGCGTCGCGGTGCGGCCGACGATGGTCTTCTCGCCGCCGCGCTCCTCGACAACCTGGTCGACGGCGAGGACGCGCACGTTGCGCAGCACGGTGGAGGTCGTGTGGGTCATGCCATCCGCCTGCGCGGCGGCGCTGCCGTTGCGGCGAGCGAGGATCACGTCGACACGGTCGTTCGGCAGGATGAAGGCGCCGGCGCCGCGCGAGGGGTCGTCGATCGGCGCGGCGATGGCGCGCATGCCCGGCGTCAGGATCGCCGACATGAAGCCGCGATTGCCCTTGACCAGCCGCGCGGAGCGGATCGGCTCGCCGGCGATGAAGGCGCTGCGGACGATCGAGCCGACCGTCTCGTCCATGGAGGCAGTGCCAGCGTCACCCCGGCGGCGAACGATGAAATTGCCGGTGCCGGCATCGTCGGGCCAGCGCCGCCACGCGACGTCACCGGGCTGGATGATCTTGCCGAGCGGCAGGTCGACATTGGCGACCAGCACGTCGAGGGACGGCACCTCTGGGGCAGGCGCAGCCTGCTGCACCTCCGCCGGCGGCGGCCTGCGGCCACCCATCAGGATAGCGGCGAACCCGCCGGCGCCGAGAGCGACTGCGATGACCACCATCTGTGCAGGCTTCAGACGCATTGGACCGACCCTCACGCGGCGAGGGCGGACAGGCCCTCGTCATGAGGCCGGATTCGATCAGGGAAAGGTCAACTTATGGTTAATCGCCGGTGAGCAATTTGACTTAACGAAAAGTCACCGGCCTCGCGCGCGCCGGAAATTCAGTGCAGCGCGCCTGTCATCCAGAAGCTGGAGGGGTAGAGGATCAGGCCCGCGGCCGCGAGCGCGATGCCGTAGGGAATTCCGGTCTTGGCATCGGTGATTCGGGCGTACCAGCCCTCGCGCATCAGCAGCGGCGGATGGAACGGCGCGCCGCGCAGCGACAGGAGGCCAAGCGTCAGCAGGCCGCCGAGGAGCGACGAGTAGAGCGCATATTCGAGGAGCTGCGACCAGCCGAGCCACAGCGCCGTGGACGCCGCCAGCTTGGCATCGCCGCCGCCGATCCAGCCACAGGCGAAACAGGCGAAGCAGATCACCAGGACCAGCAGGCCGGCCGCGACATGCATGCCGATGGTGGTCCAGGCCATGCCCGAAACCAGGGCGAGCACGAAGAAGCCGCCGATCAGCACGAAAGACACCCGGTTCGAGATTGTCATCGTGAACAGGTCGCTCGCCGCCGCGAAGGCCATCATCGCGGGGAAGATCAGCAGGATGGCGAGGTCGGACATGGCTTCCTCCCGGGAAGGTGGGCGCGATCCGTCTTGGTCTCGGCGTTTGGCCCGGGCGCCATCATCGCGGGGACCGGTTTCAGACCAGTGAACGCCAGAGCACCGCCAGTGCGGCCGCGAGACCGGCGACCAGCGTGAGGGCGACGAAGCCTGCCATCTCGTCCGGCGCGGCGCGCCGGTCCGTCTGTGCGATCCGAGGTGGTACGCCCCTCGTCATGCCGGCACCGTCACTGCAGAGAGTCGAAACTGAAAAAGAGGCGGCCCGCCGTCGGGCGGGCCGCGTTCGTCTTCGCGAGCGATCGTCAGATCACTGCTTGAAGTTCGTGTTGACCTTGTTGAAGGCGTTGAGCGTGTTGGTGCCCATGGTGTTGACCGCGACGATGACGACGGCGGCGATGCCGGCGGCGATCAGGCCGTACTCGATGGCGGTGGCGCCCGAGTTGTCCTTGGCGAAGCGAGCGAGAATGGTCTTCATGACTGACTCCTAGTGTCCACGTTAGCGCCTCATCGGCGTCGTCCGCCGGTGCTTGTTGCTGGCCCGTTCGAACTGTCGCGACACTAGCAGTCACCTCTTGCAGGTTCGTTAAATCGACCTCCTGATTTCGTTAAATACCGCTAGGTCTTGGACTTGGTTAATTCGGTCTTGAGTTGCGTAATTGCTGGTTTATGATTTGGAAATGGCGCTCGAATAGACATTAATAGGTCACTTGAACTTCAAGAAGTACAATAGTGATAGTTGATCTTCCCTGCGTTAAGATGCCGGGATGACGAGTAGGCGGAAAGAAGATCGCGCCTCGTGCAGGGATCGGAAAAGCCGCAGCGGGAAAATTGGCAATTCGTTCACCAATTTCTGGTTAGGCTGCCGCACGATTTGTCCCAGTTCCCCAGTCCGGAGCTTGCAAGATCATGGCGGCCAAGACGATGGCGACGCTATCCGGTTTCCGGGTTTCCCTGCTGACCGTCGGCCTTCTCGCCGGCACGGGCGCTCTCGCCAACGAGCCGCAGCTTGCTGCTGCCCCGCCCTCGGCCCATCAGACGGCCGTCGCCGACATGCTGGCCCACGGGCTGACGGTGACCATGGATCAGGCGCGCATCGTGCGCCTGCCCGCGCGCGTGACGACTCTCGTCATCGGCAATCCCCTGATCGCCGACGCCACCGTGCAGAGCGGCGGCCTGATGGTGCTCACCGGCAAGAGCATCGGCTCGACCAATCTCATCGCCCTCGACCAGCGCGGCGAGCAGCTCATGTCGGTGCAGGTCCGCGTCCGCCCGCAGAACGATGCCGTGGTGCAGGTTTATCGCGGTGTCGAACGCGAGACCTATTCCTGCACGCCGAACTGCGAGCGCACCATCGCCATCGGCGATTCCAAGCCCTTCTTCGAAACGGCTCTCGGCAACTCGAGATCGCGTGATGGGGCTGCGTCCACCCGCGGGGCCGCCGCTGCCCGCTAGCGCCACATTGCGCCTGCCAAGTCCCTTGAAACTGCCCCGGAATCCGCGCGGTCCGGGCAACGGTTCGTCAACGGGTTTCCGCTAAGACAGGCCGATGCAAAGCTCGATGGCCCATGCTCGGGGCCAGGGAGGCGGGGGCATGTCTGTAGCGTCATTGAACAGGTGGCGGGCCGTTGAGGCCCTGCGCAAGGTGCGCAGCGGTCTCGTTGCCCGTGGTTTCGTCCGCCCGAAGATCATCTCGCGCTTCAATCGCGACAAGGACGGCACGGCAGCGCTGGAATTCGCCTTTGTCGCCGGCCCGTTCCTGTTCCTGCTCTTCGCGATCATCGAGGTGGCGATGGTCTTCTTCGCCGGCCAGGTTCTCGAAACGGCGACGGCCAATGCCTCGCGCCTGATCATGACCGGCCAGGCCAAGACCCAGAACTTCGACCAGACCGCCTTCAAGAACGCCGTGTGCCAGCGGACCGACGTGCTGATGACCTGCGCCGGCATCGCCGTGGACGTCCGGACCTATGCGAGCTTCGGTGCGGCCGCGACGGGCAAGCCGACCACCGGCACCGGCGCCGTCAACTACGGTGGCATGACCTACAATCAGGGCGACGGTGGCGACATCGTCGTCGTCCGTGTCGTCTATGAATGGCCGGTTCTGATGCCGTCCTTCGGCCTGACCGTCGGCGACCTGCCCAACGGCAAGCGGCTGCTGATGGCGACCGCCGCCTTCCGCAACGAGCCGTTCTGAGGGGCGTGCGATGGGCACCATTCCGACTGCCGCCCTGCGCCGCATCGGCGACCGCTTCCGGCAATTCCTGTCGCGCGCCGGCAGCGACAACAGCGGCATCTCCGCCGTCGAGTTCGCGCTGATCGTGCCGGTCATGTGCACGCTGTTCCTGGCGAGCGTCGAGACGACGCAAGGTCTGCAGGCCGACCGCAAGGTCTCGATCGCCGCGCGCACCCTGTCGGACCTCGCCTCGCAGGCGACGATCATCGCCAATGCCGACATGACCAATATCCTTGACGCCACCGCCGACGTGCTCGCGCCATTCCCGATGGCCAATGCGCAGGTGGTCGTCACCGGCATCCAGACCGACATCCTCGGCGTCTCGCGCGTCGTCTGGAGCGATACGCGCAACGGCACGCGCTACACCTGCGGCCAGCCCATCGCGGTGCCGGCGCAGCTGAAGCCGCTGCTCGGCACGGCCGGCTTTCTGGTGCTGGCCGAGGTCAAATACGCCTACACGCCGACCATTGCCTATCTGATCTCGGGAACGGTCACGCTGTCCGACCGGCTCTATACCCGTCCTCGCATCGGCGAGACGGTCAGCCGCACGCCGAACCAGGGCTCGGGCTGCATCTGATCACCAGCGCTCCGCGGCAACGGGCGGCAGCGTGATCCCGATCCGCCTGGCCATGCCCTGTGCCGCGGCCTCTGCGGTGGCGAAGGTCGCCTGAAGCAGATAGCCGCCCGTTGGCGCCTCCCAGTCCAGCATCTCGCCGGCAACGAATAAGCCGGGCAGCGCCGCAAGCTCGAATTCAGCAGTGACCTGATCGCGCCTTATCCCGCCGGCACTGGAAATGGCGCGGTCCAGCGGCCGCACGCCCCGGATGGTCAGCGGAACCCCCTTGATCAGCGCCGCGAGGGCGACGGGATCGCGGGGCGGTCCGAGACTGGCTTCACGCAGGAGTCCGACGGCCTGCGGCGCGAGGCCGAGCTTCTTCTTCAGCACGCTCGACAGGGAGTCCTTGGGACGGGCCGATGCGATCCGCGCCGCGAGCGCCGCCTCGGTGAGGTCCGGCTTGAGGTCGATGGTCAGCTGCGCCGTGCCATGGGCCGTCGCCTCGTCGCGCAGGGCCGCCGACAGCGCATAGACGACACCTCCTTCGAGGCCCTCCGCCGTGATGACGGCCTCGCCCGCCGCCGAGCGGGATCCGCAACGGGCGACGATGCGCTTAAGCGGGCTCCCGGCGAACCGTGCGGCAAAGTCATCTGACCAGCCAATCTCAACGCCCATATTGGCCGGCGCGAGCGGCCGGATGTCGATGCCGTTCCGTTCGAGAACGGGTACCCAGCCGCCGTCCGAACCCATGCGCGGCCAGCTCGCCCCGCCGAGCGCCAGCAGCACGACATCGCCGCCTGCCGCTTCAGTTCCCTCCGGCCCCTCGAAGATCAGCGTTCCGTCGGGCGCGATGCCGGTGAGCTGGCGGCGGAAGTGGAACGCAACACCACGATCGCGAAGCTGGGCGAGCCAGACGCGCAGCAGCGGCGAGGCCTTGAACGATCGGGGAAAGACCCGGCCGGATGAGCCGACGAAGGTCTCCTCGCCAAGACCTGCCACGAAGGCGCGCAGCGCCGTCGGCGAAAAGCCGTCCAGCGCCGGGGCCAGCCAGCCGGCTGCCTCGCCATAGCGGGCGAGAAAGGAGGGGCGTGGCTCCGAATGGGTCAGGTTGAGTCCGCCACGGCCGGCGAGCAGGAGCTTGCGGGCGGGCGAGGGCATGCGGTCGTAGACCGTCACCTCGGCGCCACCTGCCGCGAGCCTGCCGGCGGCATGGAGCCCCGCAGGCCCGGCGCCGACGATCAGCACACGGGGCCGCGCGGCGTTCATGCGCCCAGATGCGCCCGCACCGCGTCGCGTTCGGCTTCGCTGAGGTGCAGGCCGAGCTTGGAGCGCCGCCAGAGCACGTCATCGGCGGTCTCGGCCCATTCCTCGCGCCTCAGGTAATCGATCTCCGCCTCGGTGAGACCAGCGCCGAAATTCCTGCCGAGATCGGCCATGGAGGCGGCCTTGCCGATGATCGCCTTGGCCCGCGTGCCATAGGCGCGGGCGAGGCGGCAGGCGAGGTCCTGGCCGAGGAACGGATGGCTGCGCCACAGGCTCTCCGCTGCAGAGACCGGGCTGTCGAGCGAAATGTCGCCCCCCGGCAGCGCCGCACTCGCCGTCCAGCCCGCCTTGCCGCGCAGCGCCGGAAGATCGTCCGCGAGTTCGTCGAGCGCACTCATGGCGAGCCGGCGATAGGTGGTGATCTTGCCGCCGAAAATGGAGAGCAGCGGCGCCTGGCCGGGCGCATCGTCCTTGTGCAGCACGTAGTCGCGCGTCGCCTCCTGCGCGGCGGAGGCGCCGTCGTCATAGAGCGGCCGGACGCCGGAATAGGTCCATACAACGTCCGAGGGAACGATGGGCTTGGCGAAATACTCGCTCGCCGCCGCGCAGAGGTAGCGGATCTCCGCTTCGGTCGCCGCAACCGCGGCTGGATCGCCCTCATAGTCCTGGTCGGTCGTGCCGATCAGCGTGAAGGCATTCTCGTAGGGGATGGCGAAGATGATGCGGTTGTCGGCGTTCTGGAAAATATAGGCGCGGTCGTGGTCATAGAGCCGGGGCACGACGATGTGCGAGCCCTGCACAAGCCGCACCTGCGCCGGCGCGCGGCTCTTCGCCGGGCCGGTCAGGAAGGATTCCACCCAGGGGCCGGCGGCATTGACCAGCGCCCGCGCGGTGAGAACCTGCGCCTCGCCGGTGCGGCGGTCCTCGACCGTGACGTGCCAGAGCCCCTCCGCCCGTTTCGCGGCGATGGCGCGGTGGCGAGTGAGGATGGCCGCGCCGCGTGCCCGCGCGTCCATGGCGTTGAGCACCACCAGCCGGGCATCGTCCACGCGGCAGTCGGAATATTCGAAGGCCTTCGCGTAGCCGGCTTTCAGCGGCCGCCCCGCCGCGTCCGTGCGCAGATCCAGCGTCTTCGTGGGCCAGAGCCGCTTGCGGCCGCCGAGGTGGTCATAGAGGAACAGGCCGAGCCGCAGCAGCCAGGCCGGGCGCAAACCCTGATGATGCGGCAGCACGAAGCGCAGCGGCCGGATGATGTGCGGGGCGACGGCCCAGAGCACCTCGCGCTCGATCAGCGCCTCGCGCACCAGCCGGAACTCGTAATGCTCGAGATAGCGCAGGCCGCCATGGATCAGTTTCGTCGACCAGGACGAGGTGCCACTGGCGAGGTCGTCCTGCTCGACGAGGGTGACCGAAAGCCCCCGTCCAGCGGCATCGCGGGCGATGCCCGCGCCGTTGATGCCTCCGCCGACCACCAGAAGGTCGACCGCTTCGCCGGCCATGCGATTCCTCGGAAAAGGTGCCTTGTCCGATGGGTCTGACGCCTTTTGGCTTCCGCCGCAAGGGCCGGCGGTGGCAGGATGCCGGCCAACAAGCATCGGGAATCGCATTCGGGGAGCAGCGCATGGAGCCGGTCATCGTCGCGGTCGACCAGGGAACGACCTCGTCGCGTGCCATCGTGTTCGGGCAGGACCTCGCGGTGCGCGCGGTCGAGCACCGGGAGTTTACCCAGCATTTCCCGTCCTCCGGCTGGGTCGAGCACGATCCGGAGGAAATCTGGACCACGGTTGTCCAGACGGTTCGTGGGGCGATGGTGAAAGCGGGCGTGTCGGCACCGGATGTCGCCGCCATCGGCATCACCAACCAGCGGGAGACCGTCGTGGTCTGGGATCGCGCGACCGGGCGGCCGATCCATCGCGCCATCGTCTGGCAGGACCGCCGTACCTCGGCCGAGTGCGCGCGGCTGAAGGCGGAGGGTCACGAGGCGCTGGTTCAGGCGCGCTCGGGCCTCGTCATCGATCCCTATTTCTCCGGCACCAAGGTCGCCTGGCTGCTGGACAACGTCGCGGGCGCGCGGGCGCGCGCGGAGCGGGGCGAGCTGGCCTTCGGCACCATCGACTGCTTCCTGCTGTGGCGGCTGACCGGTGGCAAGGTCCATGCGAGCGATGCGACCAATGCCGCGCGCACCATGCTGTTCGACATCCATCGCGGCATCTGGGACGAAGAGCTTTGCCGGCTGCTGCGCGTTCCCATGGCCATGCTGCCCGACGTGACGGACTGCGCCGCGGACTTCGGGGCGACCGATCCGGACCTGTTCGGCGGGGCCATCGCGATTGGCGGCATGGCCGGCGACCAGCAGGCCGCGACCGTTGGGCAGGCCTGTTTCGAGCCGGGCATGATGAAGTCGACCTATGGCACCGGCTGCTTCGCGCTGCTCAACACCGGCGGCGAGGCGGTGGCGTCCAAGGCAAAGCTGCTAACGACCATCGCCTATCAGCTGGCGGGCAGGCGCACCTACGCACTTGAGGGCTCGATCTTCGTGGCGGGCGCGGCGGTGCAATGGCTGCGCGACGGCCTCGGCATCGTGAAGATGGCTGGCGAGACCGGCGCGCTCGCCGCCGCTTCGGACCCGGAACAGGAGGTGATCCTCGTGCCGGCTTTCGTTGGCCTCGGCGCGCCCTATTGGGATGCCGATTGCCGGGGCGCGATCTTCGGTCTGACCCGCGGCACGGGGCCGAGGGAGATGGCGCGCGCGGCGCTGGAGAGCGTCTGCTTCCAGACCGCCGACCTGCTCGCCGCGATGAAGGCCGACTGGCCCGCCGCCGGAAGTGCGGGAACCGTGCTCAGAGTCGACGGCGGCATGGTCGCCTCCGACTGGACCATGCAGCGTCTCGCCGACATCCTCGATGCTCCGGTGGACCGTCCGCACGTCAAGGAGACGACGGCTCTCGGCGCGGCCTATCTCGCCGGCCTCTCGGCCGGCCTGCTGCCGCCGCCGGAGGATTTCGCCAGGCGCTGGAAGCTGGAGCGGCGCTTCGCGCCCGCCATGGATGCGGCTACGCGCGATACAAAGCTCGCCCGCTGGAAGGATGCCGTGGAGCGCACGCTGACGCGGCGCTGAACCCGACTACATCAGGTCGAACGGCACCACCTTGCGCCGGTCGGTCGGCACGCGGATTTCCCGGTCGATCGGCGGCACGGCCCGCTGGTGGCAGTTTGTGCGCTCGCAGATGCGGCAGGACACGCCGATCTTGGCGACATTGGCCTCGGCCTTGAGGTCGAGGCCCTCCGAATAGACGATGTCGCCGGCATAGGAGATTTCGCAGCCGAGCCCGAAGGCATAGCGCCGGACAGGCGCGCGCCAGTGGGCGGCGCCCTTGGTCACCGCACGCGCGAGTGACAGGTAGCGGATGCCGTCAGGCATTTCGGCCACCTGCACGAAGGTGCGGCCGGCCTGCTCGAAGGATTCGTGGACGTTCCAGAGCGGGCAGGCGCCGCCGAAGCGGGCGAACTGGAAGCGCGTCGCGGAGTGCCGCTTGATAACGTTGCCGGCCCTGTCGACCTTGACGAAATAGAACGGAATGCCGCGCTGGCCCGGACGCTGCAGCGTCGAGAGCCGATGGCAGACCTGTTCCAGGCTCGCGCCGAAGATGCGCCCCAGCCAGTCGAGGTCGTGGCGCGTCTCCTTGGCCGCGGCGAGGAAGCGGCGATAGGGCAGCAGCAGGGCGCCGGCGAAATAGTTGGCGAGTGCCACGCGCGCGATGTCGCCGGCCGCCCGCGATCGGAAGCCCGCCTGCGACACGATCCGGGCCATGGTCTCCGATTGTTCCAGCCGGGCGATGCGGTTTGCGAGCAGGAAGGCGCGCGTGGCCGAATCCAGCGAGCCGTCGAGCGCGACGACATTGGGGCCGGCCTCGTAGCGCTCCAGCACGTCGTCGCCGAGATTGGCATTGGCATCGACGTTGAGGCCGTGGCGGGCCGCGAGATAGCCAGCCAGAACCTGCAGCCGGTCGCTGGCGGCGGCGAGCCCCAGCCGCTCGGCGAGGTCCTCGCCGGCGCGGTCGAGATCGTCGACGTAGTTGTCGACATAGTGGAAGTAGTCGCGGACTTCCTCGTAGGGCAGCAGCGCCGCCTCGCCCTCCTCGGAAGGCGGCAGGTAGGGCGTGTCGCCGGCCGCCTGCAGCCGCTCGCCCAGCCGCCGGGCGGTCTGGTGCATGCGCAGGAAGGCGCGCGCGAAGGCCGGGCTGTCGACGGCAACGCGCTTGAGATCCTGAAGGCTCGGCGCGCTGTCCGACAGCATCGGGTCGGCGGCCGCCTCGCGCAGGTCCGTCACGAGCCGGTCGGTGTCGTCGGCCGCGAAGGTCGCGAGATCGACGCCGAAGGTCTGGCCGAGCGCCACCAGCACGCCGGCCGTGGCCGGGCGCTGGTTGTTCTCGATCTGGTTGAGATAGCTGACCGACAGGCCAAGGCGCTGGGCAAAGGCCGTCTGGGTGAGGCGGGCATCTTCTCTCAGGCGGCGCAGGGCGGGCCCGATAAACACCTTCCGCGACATTGCATCCTCCGTAAGACAGATGAAGGCGCGTTCGGCCTAGGTCGAACTATATCATCCATAGGGTAGAAATGCAAAAATTTCGCAATTTCGCTGCATGATCTTTCGCAATTTGACGATCGCATCTGCGGTGCTAGCCTTTGTTCCAAGCAAGATCTGCGGTCAGCGGACGAACCAAGTGACAAGGAGGAAGTCATGATGCCGGTCGATATGTCCGCGAACCACCGCGAACCGCTGCGCTTTGCCGTCCACCACGCATTTCCGATCGTTGCCGAGACCCTGGAAGCGCTGGTGCGCGCCATCCAGCCGGGTGCGATCGCGTCCGATCCGTCCAAGGCGGCGCTCGTCATCGCGACGCTGGGCGAGATCGACGGCCTCGACCTGGCGCCCGACGCCCGCGTCGCGGTGCTGATCGATCATGCCGACCGCCGCCCCGTCCAGGAGGCGCGCGCCCGCGGCGCCGTCGCCGCGCTGCCGCTGGATCTGACCGCCGATCATCTGCGCGCGGCGCTCGATGCAGTTCTTGCCGGGCGCAGCTGGTGGCCGGCCGTCGCCGCTGCCGATCCGGAGGGCACCATGTCCTCGTCGCGCCGCCTCGATGCGCTCTCGGGCCAGCAGTTCAAGGTCCTCGACCTGATGAGCCGGGGCCGGCTGAACAAGCAGATCGCCTACGACCTCGGAATTTCCGAGGGCACGGTGAAGTCCCATGTTTCCTCGATCCTGCGGAAACTTGGCGTCGAGCGCCGCACCCAGGCCATCGCCACCTTCATCACCGCCCAGGACGGCAGCACGCGCATGCCGCCGCGCGCCGTCCTCGGCACGGCCGGCGCCGCCCATCTGTCGCGCGCCACCCATGCGGCCCGCTGAGGTTCGCCCTCTCCCGAGTGCATGAAGACCTCCTGAGAAACTGATGGCCGGGCGAAAGCCCGGCCATTTTTCGTGGCGGCCCGGTCCGGCGACAGGACCTTCCCCGATGGCAGCCACGATGCGCGGGCACTAGACTGGCAGTTCGTCCACCCTGTTCATCAACGGGAGCCCGACATGCCCGGCCGAATGACCCGCGTAGCCCTCGCCGCCGCCCTCGTCGCCTCGACAGCGGCTTCCGCCGTCGCGCAGGACTATCGGGGCTGGTCGTGCCGCGACCTGTGGGTCGAACGGAACCAGATCTTCAAGGACGCCGGCTACTGCTTCAACACGCAGCGGGCCGTGCGCTATTTCGGCAATGCCGGCTGCATGTACGACCGGCAGGCGGACGTGCCGCTCTCGGCGAACCAGCGCCGCATCATCGCGGAAATCGTGCGGATCGAACGGTTCACGGGCTGCACCGACTGAGCGGACGGTTCGGGTGAACCGCCGGGCAGCCCTCTGCGCGCTGGCCGCCCTCGCAGCGCCGCGCGTCGCGCGAGCGCAAGAGCCGATGCGCGCGAAGCTCGCCCGCCTCGTCGCGGCCTATCCGTACCACCTTGCCCGCATCGACGGCGATGCGCTCGTCTGGACGGACGGCACGCGCATGCCGGTCGGCGCGGACCGCCCGGCCCGGCCCTTCGATGCGATGCTGAAGGATGCGACGATCGCCGACCAGCTCCGGCAGGATTATTCGCCCGGCCGGCCGGATGGGCGGCCGCCCCGCGATCACAGCCCCGGCCGGCTGCGCCACACCGCCCTGTTCGTGAAGATGTATGGCGATTGCCGGCGCGGTGGCGCCGCCGGGAGGCACAGGTCCGTGACCTGGATGCCACGGACGCGGCCGCAGGATCTGCCGGTGACGACCGTGAACGACGTTGCCGGCCGGCTGGATCGGGTGATCGAGGGGCTGGAAAGCCTGCCGGATCGTTTCAGGGCCTATCTCGTCCCCTCAGCCGGCACGTTCAACTGCCGTGCGGTTGCCGATACCGGCCTCCTCAGCATGCATGCCTTCGCCGCCGCCATCGACATCAACGTGCAGCATTCGGACTATTGGGCCTGGGCGCGCTCGCGCGGCGACATCCCGTACCGCAACCGCATCCCCTATGAGATCGCGGAGGTCTTCGAGGCCGAGAAATTCATCTGGGGCGGCAAGTGGTATCACTACGACACCATGCATTTCGAATACCGGCCCGAACTGTTCGGGTGAGGCCGGAGCGCCCCGTCAGAGAATGAACCGGCTGAGGTCCGCGTTCTTCGCGAGGTCGCCGACGGTCTTCTTCACATAGGCGCCGTCGATGGTGATCGTCTCGCCCGCACGGTCGGGGGCGGTGAAGGAAATCTCGTCCAGCACCCGTTCGATGATGGTCTGCAGTCGCCGGGCACCGATGTTCTCGACCGAAGCGTTCACGTCCACGGCGAGGTCGGCAATGGCGTCGATGGCATCGTCGGTGAAGACAAGGTCGACGCCCTCGGTCTTCAGCATGGCGATGGACTGGCGGGTGAGGCTCGCCTCCGTCTCGGTCAGGATCGAGCGGAAGTCCTCGCGGGTGAGCGCGCTCAGCTCGACGCGGATCGGCAGGCGCCCCTGCAACTCCGGCAGGAGATCCGAGGGCTTCGCCACATGGAATGCGCCCGAGGCGATGAACAGGATGTGGTCGGACTTCACCGGACCGTGCTTGGTGGCGACCGTCGTGCCCTCGATCAGCGGTAAGAGGTCGCGCTGAACGCCCTCGCGGGAGACTTCGCCACCGCGCATTCCCTCGCGGCCGCAGATCTTGTCGATCTCGTCGAGGAAGACGATGCCGTTGTTCTCGACGATGCGGATCGCTTCCTGGACGAGATTGTCCTGATCGACCAGCTTGTCGGCCTCTTCCTGCACCAGCGGCTCATAGGCCTCCTTGACGGTGGTGCGGCGCTGCTTGGTGCGCCCGCCCATCATCTTGCCGAGCATGTCGTTGAGGTTGGCGATGCCGATCTGGCCGCCGGGCATGCCGGGAATGTCCATCATCGGCAGACCCTGGCCGCCGCTGGCAGCCACCTCGATGTCGATCTCCTTGTCGTCCATCTCGCCGTCGCGCAGCTTCTTGCGGAAGCTGTCGCGCGTCGCGGGCGAGGCGGTCTTGCCGACGAGGGCGTCGAGCACGCGTTCCTCGGCGCCGAGATGAGCCTTCGCCTGAACCTCCTTGCGCTTGGTCTCGCGCACGAGGGAGATGCCGACCTCCACGAGGTCGCGGACGATCTGTTCGACGTCGCGGCCGACATAGCCGACCTCGGTGAACTTGGTCGCCTCGACCTTCAGGAACGGCGCATTGGCGAGCTTCGCAAGGCGGCGCGATATCTCCGTCTTGCCGACGCCGGTCGGGCCGATCATCAGGATGTTCTTCGGCAGCACCTCCTCGCGCAGCGTCTCGTCGAGCTGCAGGCGGCGCCAGCGGTTGCGCAGCGCGATGGCGACGGCGCGCTTGGCATCCTTCTGGCCGATGATGTGGCGATCGAGTTCGGAGACGATCTCGCGGGGAGAGAAGTCGGTCATCGGGTCTCTGGCGAAGGGGCCTGGCTGAAGGCGAGAGATGGCGATTGCCCGCCCAAGATCAAGAATTGCCGGTCACAGGGCCGATTGCCACTGCCTGATCGCATCAATCGGGTGGACCAGCATCAGCACGTTCAGCGTCAGGTTGTCGCGGATCATCCAGAGCAGCCCGACTTCCAGGGCGATGGCGAGGCCGAGCGTCAGCCATGCCGGGACGATCGCCGCCACGAAAAATCCGACGATCATGGCCAGCGTGTCGCCCATCGAGTTGACGATGCTGTCGCCGACATAGTTCAGCGACATGGTGCCGGCCCGGTAGCGCTCGATGATCATCGGCGTGTTCTCGGCGATCTCCCACGACACCTCGACGAAGACGGCGAGCAGCAGCTTCAGCCAGACCGAGGAACGCGGCAGCAGCAGCCAGGCGAGGAAATAGAACAGGAAGCCGTGGACGACGTGGGAGAAGCTGTACCAGTCGGTCAGGTGCTGCGAGTTCTCCGCGCTCATGACCACGCCGTGCCAGAGCTTCACCGTGCCGCAGGTGCAGATGACGACGCGACCCATGGCGTAGAGCGCGCCGGCCTGCACCGCCATCATCAGGAGGATGAAGGGCAGGGCCTTGCCGACCGGCATGTCGAGGATGCCGCGCGGGCGCGAGGCAGCGGAGGCGGAGACGGGCAGGAAGGGGTTCGATGACGTCATGGCCCGTGACTAGCATCCGAGCCGCCGGAAGTCATAGACCCCCAAGCACCATGAACCCCTATCGACAGTCGCAGGTCCGGGGCTTCATCGGCTGAAGCCAGCCCCGGGCGCACGTGTGGCAGGTCTTCTCTTTGTCTGCGGCCCGAATCGACGGACTACACGGCGCTCAGCCGATGCTCTCGATGACGACGTTGCCGTTGGTATAGACGCAGATCTCGCCGGCGATCTGCATCGCCTTGCGCACGATCTCCTCCGCGTCCTTGTCGGTGTCCGCGAGTGCGCGGGCGGCGGCCAGCGCGTAGTTGCCGCCGGAACCGATGGCGGCGATGCCGTTCTCCGGCTCCAGCACGTCGCCGGTGCCGGTCAGGATCAGCGACACTTCCTTGTCGGCGACGATCATCATGGCTTCGAGCCGACGCAGGTAGCGGTCGGTGCGCCAGTCCTTGGCAAGTTCGACGGCCGCGCGGGTGAGCTGTCCCGGAAACTGCTCCAGCTTCGCCTCCAGCCGCTCGAACAGCGTGAAGGCGTCGGCGGTGGCGCCGGCAAAGCCGGCGATCACATCGCCCTTGGCGAGGCGACGGACCTTGCGCGCATTGGCCTTGATGACGGTCTGGCCGAGGGACACCTGTCCGTCGCCGCCGATCACCACCTTGCCGCCCTTTCGGACCGAGCAGATGGTCGTGGCATGCCAGCCGGGAAAGGCATTGTCGTTCTGCGAAGTCATGGAACCTCCGGAATGCCTCGTGATGTAGGCTGATTGGCGCAGGACGCAAGCTGAGAGGCTTCGCCGCCACCTCGACTTGGGCTTGCGGCGCTGCGAACCTTGCTGCGGCCCGCCGCTACTCACCCCGGCAAACCCCAGAGGACGTCGCCCGGCATGGATCGCAAGGACTCGCGCCGCAAGGAACCGCTCTACCGCCGCGTCAACACGACGGCGCGCGGCGTTCATCACAATAGCGGCGGTGAATATCGCTGGTCGCGCGGCAAGGACGATCGCTTCGCGCAGGGCGCCATGTCGCAGGGCAAGCAGCGCGGTCTCGACTACACGCCGCTGTTCCGCTTCCTGCTGTCGCGCGTCGGCCGGGACTGGGACGAGGTCCACGGCGAGGCGGTCGCGCGCCTCGACAAGCAGGAGCCGATCTTCTGGATGGTCGCCCGCACGGAAGCGGAGGGGAGGCCCTATGTCCTGATGGGCGAGAACTCCTATTACAGCGGCCTCTATATCGGCGACGACAACCGCCTCGCCCTGGTCGCGCCCGACCTGCGCAACGAACACATGAAACCGGGTTGCTCCTGCTGCACCCACACGTTCAACGGCGTGCCCTTCGTGCGAAAATACGATCCCGACGATCGGATCATGTGACTGGCGGACGGGCCGCGAGCAGTTTCGTGGGTGCGGCGCCCCGCCACGCGGCGTTGAGCAGGGACAGGACCAGCGGCTCGTCCGTGCCTGCCAGGTCCACGCGCGTCCAGCCCTGCCGTCCCCAGCCGCCGGGAATAGCGGAAACGACACCCGGCGCGCTCTCGGCGAACATCTCCTGCTCGTCCGGCGTCAGTTTGACGTTCATGTCGCCGGCCGCTCCGAAGGTCGCGAAGATCCGGCCTTTGACGACCTTCACGGCCGTCCGGTCGAAATGCGGCGCGGACAGCGTCTCGGGCAGGCCGAGCGCAAGCGTCAGGGCATCGTCGCGGGTCATGGCGAGTTCCGTTGGCGCGAAGGTAGGGCAGTCTGACATTCGTCAGGGCCTGAATCTGGCGGGAGCGTGCCGTTCGGCAACCACATCGACGGCTTTGCCTTTCCAAACGCCTGCCGCCGCTGATAGAAGACGCGGCATCATCGGAGAGGGTCATGCGCAAGGGCCAGATCACCCGCACCACCCGCGAGACGGACATCACCGTCTCGGTCGACCTCGACGGCGCCGGCAAGGCCGATGTCGCAACCGGCGTCGGCTTCTTCGACCACATGCTCGACCAGATCGCCCGGCACGGCATGATCGACCTGACCGTCAAGGCCAAGGGCGATCTGCACATCGACGACCATCACACGGTGGAGGATGTCGGCATCGCTCTGGGACAGGCGGTGCGCCAGGCGCTCGGCGACATGAAGGGCATCACCCGCTATGCCGACGTCCATCTGCCGATGGACGAGACGCTGACGCGCGTGGCGCTCGACGTCTCGGGCCGGCCCTTCCTCGTCTTCCGCACGGAGTTTCCGCGCGACAAGATCGGCACGTTCGACACCGAGCTGGTGCGTGAGTTCTTCCAGGCCTTTGCCATGAATTCCGGCATCACGCTGCATGTCGAGACGCTCTACGGTGACAACGCTCACCACATCGCCGAGAGCTGCTTCAAGGGTCTCGCGCGCGCATTGAGGACCGCCTTCGCCATCGATCCGCGGCGCTCGAACGAGATTCCCTCCACCAAGGGCGTACTCTAGATGGCCCGGCAGACCAGCTTCACCGTCCATCTCGCCCCGGCAAAGCCCGGGCGGGATGCCGACGAGGCCGTCCAGTTCGTGCCTGACTCATTCTCGCTCGTTGCCTTCCTAGTGCCCTGGGGCTGGTTCCTGTGGAACCGCATGTGGCTGACCTTCGTCGTCTATCTGGTCGTGATGGTGGCGGTTTTCGTCGCGCTGACCTATTCCGGATTCCCGCCGTCGATCCGCATGGCCATCAGTTTCGCGATCAGCCTCTTGATCGGCCTCGAGGCGACCAACCTCAGGCGGCGTTCCCTGCGCTGGCGAGGCTACCGCGAGGCAGGCGTCGTCGTGGCGGCGAACCGTGAGGAAGCCGAGCGCCGCTGGTTCGCCGAGCAGGATGCAGCGCCGCGCGCGGCCCGTGCGCCGGCGCCCGCTTTTGCCGCGACGTCCGCGCATCCCATCGGCCTGTTCCCCGAGGCCGAGCCCGGCGCGAGGGGCCTCAGGTGAGCGTCGCCATCGTCGACTACGGCTCGGGCAACCTTCACTCCGCGCAGAAGGCCTTCGAGCGGATGGCGCGCGAGCGCGGCCTGAATGCGCCTGTCCTGGTCACCGCCGATCCCGATCTCGTCCGCAAGGCCGACCGCATCGTGTTGCCGGGCGTCGGCGCCTTTGCCGACTGCAAGCGCGGCCTTGTCGGCGTGCCCGGCATGGTCGAGGCCATGACCGAAGCCGTGCGCGGTCGCGGCCGGCCTTTCCTCGGCATCTGCGTCGGCATGCAGCTGATGGGCGGTCGCGGGCTTGAGAAGGAAACCAGCGCCGGCCTCGGCTGGGTGCCGGGCGACATCGACCTGATCCGGCCGACCGGCGCGAACTACAAGATCCCTCATATGGGCTGGAACACGCTGAACGTGAAGCGCGACCATGCCGTGCTCGCCGGCATCCCGACCGGACCGGACGGGTTGCACGCCTATTTCGTCCATTCCTATCACCTGACCGCGACGGCGGACGACGTGATCCTCGCCGATGCCGACTACGGCACTCCGGTCACCGCGATGATCGCGCGCGACACGATGGTCGGCACGCAGTTCCATCCCGAGAAGAGCCAGAAGCTCGGCCTGACGCTGATCGGCAATTTCCTGGAGTGGCGCCCGTGAGGAGTGCATCGTGAGGCTGTTTCCCGCGATCGACCTGAAAGAGGGCCGCTGCGTCCGCCTGAAACAGGGCGACATGGCCCAGGCGACCGTCTATGCCGACGATCCTGCCGCGCAGGCAAAGAGCTTCGAGGACCAGGGCTTCGACTATCTCCACGTCGTCGATCTCGACGGCGCCTTCGCCGGCAAGCCGGTCAACGCCTCGGCGGTCGAGGCGATCCGTGCCGCGACCTCGTTTCCCGTCCAGCTTGGCGGTGGCATCCGCGACATGAAGACCGTCGAGGGCTGGCTGGGCAAGGGCGTCACCCGCGTCATCATCGGCACGGCGGCCGTGCGCGACCCGGACTTTGTGAAAAACGCCGCGAGGGCCTTTCCCGGTCAGGTCGCCGTCGGCATCGACGCGCGCGACGGCTGGGTGGCCGTCGAGGGCTGGGCGGAAACCTCAAGCCTTGCGGCCCACGATCTCGCGCGGCGTTTCGAGGATGCTGGCGTAGCGGCCATCGTCTACACGAACATCGCCCGAGACGGCATGCTCGCCGGCATCGACTGGGACGGCACCATCGCGCTGGCCGATGCGGTCGCCATCCCGGTCATCGCCTCCGGCGGGCTCGCCTCGCTCGACGACGTGCGCGAGCTCTTGAGGCCGCGAGCGGCGAAGCTCGAAGGCGCCATCACCGGCAAGGCGCTCTATGATGGCCGGCTCGATCCGGCCGAGGCCATGGCAATGATCAGGGGGGCGAAGGCGGCATGACCTTCAAGGTGCGCGTCATCCCCTGCCTCGACGTCAAGGACGGTCGCGTCGTCAAGGGCGTGCAGTTCGTCGATCTGATCGATGCCGGCGACCCCGTCGAGGCGGCCAAGGCCTATGACGCGGCCGGCGCTGACGAACTGACCTTCCTCGACATCACGGCCAGCTCCGACGACCGCCGCACCATGTTCGACGTGGTGAGCCGCACGGCAGAGGCCTGTTTCATGCCGCTCACCGTCGGTGGCGGCGTCCGCACCGTCGAGGATATCCGTGCGCTGCTGGTCTCCGGTGCCGACAAGGTCTCGATCAACACGGCGGCGGTGAACGACCGCGCTTTCGTCGGGCGCGCCGCAGACAAGTTCGGCGACCAGTGCATCGTCGTCGCCATCGACGCCAAGAGGGTGTCGGGCGAGGGCGAGATCGACCGCTGGGAGATCTTCACCCATGGCGGGCGCAAGCCTACCGGCATCGATGCTGTCGCCTATGCGCGAGAAGTGGTCGCCCTCGGCGCCGGCGAAATCCTGCTGACGTCCATGGACCGCGACGGCACCAAGTCGGGCTTCGACCTGTCGCTGACCCGCGCCGTGTCGGATGCGGTGCCGGTGCCGGTCATCGCCTCCGGCGGCGTCGGGGCCCTCGACCATTTCGTCGACGGCGTCGCCAAGGGCGGCGCCACGGGCGTGCTCGCCGCCTCGGTCTTCCATTTCGGCACATTCACCGTGCCGCAGGTGAAGCGCCACATGAAGGCGGCCGGCCTCCCAGTCCGCATGGACGGCATCGCGGCATGAGCCCGGCGGACACGCTTCTCGTCCTCGCGGGCCTCTGGCTGATAGCCGTCATCACGCCCGGTCCGAACATGGTGCTGTTCATGGCGGTGGGCCTGTCGTCGCCGCCTGCTTCCATGTTCGCGGTCGCCGCCGCCATCGTGCTCGGCACCTGTCTCTGGGGCCTCGCCGGCCTGCTCGGCCTGTTCTGGCTGTTCGAGCTGTTCCCGGCCGCGGCCGTCGCGGTGAAGCTCGCTGGCGGCCTCTACCTCGCCTGGATGGGTCTCGGCCTCATCCGCCGCAACGTCTCGCCGCCGGCCGAGACCGCCCGCGCCAGCGCACCGATGCTCACGCCCCGCCGCGCCTTCCTGACGGGGATTGCGACCGCCCTCGGCAATCCGAAATCGCTGGTCTTCGTGTCTTCGCTCTTCGCGGTGACCCATCTCGCCGAACAGCCCATCGGCATCGGCCTGGCGGGTGTTGGCGTCATGGTCGCGATGTCCGCGGCCTATTACGTTCTGCTGGGCCTTGCCCTCAAGACACTGCCCTTCGCGCGCCGGCCGGGACGCCTCAGCCGCGCGCTCGGTATAGGCACGGGCGCGGTCATGATCGCCTATGGCGGCAAGATGGTGTGGGAACGCTAGGCGCCGGAGCCGGCCGATGCCCTTTGACCTGCAACGCTTCGTCGACGCCCAGAACCCGGTCTATGAGCAGGTCGTGCGGGAACTGTCCGCCGGCAGGAAGCAGAGCCACTGGATGTGGTTCGTCTTCCCGCAGCTCGCGGGCCTTGGCGAGAGCGCCATGTCGCAACGCTATGCCATCGCTTCGCTCGACGAGGCGCGCGCCTATCTCGCCCATCCCATGCTCGGGCCACGGCTCGTGGAGTGCGTGGCGCTGGTTCTGGATGCGAAGGGCGAGACCGCCGAGGCCATTTTCGGCGGCATCGACGCGCGCAAGCTGCAATCCTCGATGACCCTGTTCGGCAGGGCCGCGCAGGAGCCCGGCCCCTTCCGCGCCGTGCTGGCGCGCTTCCATGCCGGCGAGGAAGACCGGGCGACGCTCGGCCTGCTCGGTCTCTGATCGTCTTACAGCGAAAAGCCGTTCTCGGCTGCGAGCGCCTTGAGGTCCGCCTCCGGGCGCGCGCCCATATGGCTGATGATCTCGGCGGCGCAGAGCGCGCCGAGCCGCAGCGACATTTCGTGGCCGAGGCCCCGGGCGTAGCCTGCGAGGAAGCCCGCGGCGAAGAGATCGCCCGCGCCGGTCGTGTCGACCACGCGCTCCACCGGATAGGCCGGGGCGGTCACGAGGTTCGCGCCCTCGGCCGCCAGCGCGCCATTCTCGCTGCGCGTGACGACGGCCAGCCGCACCTCGGCGCGTAGCGCGTCGAGGGCGGTGGCGAAATCGGCGGTCTGGTACAGCGATTTCAGCTCGCTCTCGTTGGCGAAGACGATATCGACCACCTTGTCGCGCATCAGGCCGAGGAACTCGTCGCGGTAGCGATCGACGCAGAACGAATCCGACAGCGTCAGCGCGACGCTGCGGCCGGCGCCGTGGGCGATGGTCGCCGCCTTGAGGAAGGCCTGCTTCGCGGCCGGCGGGTCCCACAGATAGCCTTCGAGATAGGTCACGCCGGCATTGGCGATGGTTTCTGCATCCACGTCCTCGGGCGCGAGGTTCTGCGCCGCGCCGAGATAGGTGTTCATGGTGCGCTCGCCATCGGGCGTCACCAGGATGAACGAGCGCGCGGTGGCGGGGCCGTCGGTCGCCAGCGCGGTCGGGAAGTGGACGCCGGCCGCCTTGATGCCGTGACCGAAGGAGGCGCCGAGCTGGTCGTCCTTCACCTTGCCGAGGAAAGCGCCCTTCAGGCCGAGCATGCCACAGCCGACGATGGTGTTGGCGGCCGATCCGCCGGACATTTCGATGGTCTGCGACATGGCCGCATAGATCGCCTCGGCGCGCGGCTCGTCGATCAGCATCATCGCGCCCTTGTGCACATCGAGCTTCGCCAGCACGTCGTCTTCGGTGCGCGCGAGAACGTCGACGATGGCGTTGCCGATGCCGGCGACGTCGTAGCGGGGCTGGGACATGAAGGAGCGGCTCCGTATGGCTTTGCGCGCCGTCTACACGCTGGAGCCGCATCCGGCAACGCCCGGAGGTGCGTGCATTTCGATTCCAAGTGGTTGACTTCCCTGCCAAGTTCGGATGGTTCGACACGAAGAAGAGCGATCGGGAGGCGGTGCATGCAGCTCGGCATGGTGGGGCTCGGCCGGATGGGCGCGAACATCGTGCGCCGTCTGATGCGGGCGGACCATTCCTGCGTGGTCTTCGACGCCAATCCGGCCACGCGCGAAGCGCTTGGCCGCGAGGGTGCGGAGGTCGCCGCCTCGGTCGCGGAGTTCCGGCAGCGGCTGGCCGCGCCGCGCGCGGTCTGGGTCATGCTGCCGGCGGGCGAGGTCACCGAGTCGATGATCGGTGAACTGGCCGGCATCCTTGAGCCCGGCGACACGATCATCGACGGCGGCAACAGCTTCTGGAAGGACGACATCCGCCGCGCCGGCGCGCTTTCGGCCAAGGGCCTGACCTATCTCGATATCGGCACCTCCGGCGGCGTCTGGGGGCTCGAGCGCGGCTATTGCCTGATGATCGGCGGCGACAAGGGGGCGGTGGAGCGGCTCGATCCGATCTTTTGCGCGCTCGCGCCCGGGCGCGGGGACATCCCGGCGTCCCGCCATCGCGAGGGGCGCGCCGGCACCGCCGAGGAAGGCTATCTTCATTGCGGGCCGAGCGGGGCCGGCCACTACGTCAAGATGATCCACAACGGCATCGAATACGGCATGATGCAGGCCTTCGCCGAAGGCTTCGACATCCTGAACAACGCCGCCTCCGAGCGCCTGCCGGCCGATCAGCGCCTGACGCTCGACGTCGCCGACATCGCCGAAGTCTGGCGCCGCGGTTCGGTGGTCACCTCTTGGCTGCTCGACCTCACCGCCGAGGCGCTGGCCGAGGATGGCAGGCTTTCGGCCTTTTCCGGCCATGTGGCCGATTCCGGCGAGGGACGCTGGACGGTCGAGGCCGCCATCGAGCAGGCGACGCCGGCGGAAGTGCTGACCTCCGCGCTCTACACCCGTTTCCGGTCGCGGCAGGACCATACTTTCGCGGAGAAAATCCTCTCGGCCATGCGCAAGGGCTTCGGTGGCCATCAGGAGCAGAAGTCATCGTGACGGCGCGCGGCGCACAGGCGGCCGGCGCCGGCCGCGCCCTGCCCACGGCTCTCGTCGTCATGGGTGTATCCGGCTGCGGCAAATCGACGGTCGGCATCGAGATCGCCCGCCGGCTCGGCTGGGATTTCCGCGACGGCGACGCGTTCCACCCGCCGTCGAACGTCGAGAAGATGCGTTCGGGTGCGCCGCTGACCGACGACGACCGCTGGCCCTGGCTCGACGCCATCGCGGCGGAAATCGCCGCGCGCGAGAGCCGCGGCGGCCATGTCGTTATCGCCTGCTCGGCCCTCAAGCGCGCCTATCGCGACCGGCTGCGCGCATCCCGCGCCGCGATCCGCTTCGTCCACCTCGCCGGCTCGTTCGAACTGATCGACGGCCGCATGAAGGCACGGCATGACCATTTCATGCCGGCGAGCCTGCTGAAGAGCCAGTTCGCAACGCTGGAACCGCTAGGATCCGAGGAGGATTCGGTGACCGTGCCGGTCGATGCCGAACCGGCGGAAATTGCCGGGCTGGCGATAGCGGCATTGCGAGGCTAGCCGCGTTTCAGCTGTTTTTCCGTGCGGAAATGCCGGTTTCCACGGGCGGGGCGGCCGCGCAATGCGGGCCGGTTAGGTCAGGCGTCATCCACGGACGATCCGTGACGCCATGAACGACCTCAAAGGACCCGACCCATGCTGAAATCCATCGCTCTCGCCACCGTCCTCGCCGTTTCCGCTGTCGCCGTTAACACCTCGGCCGCCGATGCTGGCCCGCGCTTCCGCCATCGTGGCGTCGGTGTCGGTATCGCTGCCGGCCTGGTTGGCGCCGCCGTCATCGGCACCGCCATCGCCGCCTCCGCCCGCACCTGTCACGTCGAACGCCGCGCCGTCTACAACAGCTACGGCGAGTTCGTCGGCACCCGCCGCGTTCGCGTGTGCTGATCCCTCATCGGGCCCATTGATCGGGCGGGGCGACGCGGCCTCCGCCCTGTTTCATGCGCGGCCGGGAAATGCCTTCCTGTGCCGGGCAAGGTCGGCGAGGGCGCCGGCCTTCAGCGTCGGCACGTCGCATTCGCCGATGACGATGGAAAATCCGCGCGCCGCCATGTCGGAGGCGTCGCGGGTTGGCGTCGGAATGATGCCGGCGAGCTTGCCGGCCTTCAGGATCGCGGCCGCCGCCTTGTCGATGGTCTTGAGCACCTCGGGATCGGCCAGCTGACCGAGCTTGCCGAGCGAGCCGGCAAGGTCGTTCGGGCCGATGAACAGGCAGTCCGCGCCGTCGAGCGCGGCGATCTTCCCGGCGTCGCGCGCGGCGGCTCCACTCTCCACCTGGAGCGCGAGGAAAGTCTCCTCGTGCGCGACATCGGCATAGTTCTCGTGGAAGCCGTAGAGGCCCGAGCGCGAGGCGGTCGCTGCGAAGCCACGCCGGCCGCGCGGCGGATAGAGGCAGGCATTGATGATGGCCTTGGCCTGCTCCACCGTATCGACCATCGGCACCATGAACGAATGGATGCCGGCATCGAGCAGCCGCTTGAAGTGGCTGAAATCGTGGCCCGGCACGCGCACCATGGCGTCGCCGCCGCCGGCTTCGACCGCGCGCACGCATTCGAGCACGTCCTTGACGTCGAGGGGCGTGTGCTCGGTGTCGATCAGGACGATGTCGTAGCCCGCCAGCGCGTAGATTTCGCAGATGGCCGGCGAACCCGTGAAGACCCAGGCGCCGAGGAGCTTCTCGCCTGCCGCGAGCCGGCGCTTGATGCGGTTGCGCACCGGGCCGGTCGCCGGCTTGCGCGGCTTTTTGGCTGTCTCGGTCTTGCCGTAGCTCACGGGGGCGTCCTCCGGTGGTCGGGATTGCGGCCATCGGCGAGGATCGCCGCGGCCGGCTCTATGGTCGCAAGGGTGGGAATGCTGGGTTGCGCGCCAAAGATCGTGCAGGCGAGGGAGCCGGCGGCGGAGGCGAATTCGATGGCGGTCTCATAGCCTCGACGCCGGTCGAGGGCGGCGGCGAAAGCGCCGCAGAACGTGTCGCCGGCCGCCGTCGTGTCGATCACCTCGACGGGCAGCGCCGGGGCGGCATGGCGGATGCCGTCGGCCCAGCCCATGGCGCCCTCCGCGCCGAGCGTCACGAAGACGGCATTGCCATAGCGGGCGGAGAGGCCCGATGCGACGGCCTCGGGATCGGCGCCATCGACGCCGTGGCCCTCGGCAAGCGCCATGACCTCGTGCTCGTTGACGACGACGATGTCGGTCATTGCCATCAGCTCCGGCGTGACCGGCCCGGCGGGAGCCCGGTTCAGCATGACCCTCAGGCCCAGCGCTTTCGCCCATCGCGCGGCGGCGCAGATCTCGGCCTCTGGCACTTCCCATTGCAGCAGCAGGATGTCGCCCGGCTTGGTCGCGAGGCCGTCGAGCGAGGCGGCGCGCGCAAAGGCATTGGCGCCGGAGCCGACGACGATCTGGTTCTGCCCCTCCGCATCCACCGTGATGAAGGCGGCGCCGGTCGGCGTGTCGGCGCGGACGATGCGGGTGAGATCGACGCCATCGGCGGCCAGCATGTCGAGCGCGAGGTCGGCGAATCCGTCACGGCCGACCGCGCCCGCCAGGACGACCCCGGCCCCGGCCCGGCGAGCAGCCAGTGCCTGGTTCGCTCCCTTGCCGCCGGGCACGACCGCATAGCCGGGCGCGGCCACGGTCTCACCCGGCTTCGGCAGGGCGTCGACGCGCGTGACGAGGTCGATGTTGATGGAGCCGAAGACGATGATCATGGCGGGGAACGGTTCGCGGGTGGCAACGCTCGCCCGGCCGCCGCCAGGGGTCAACCCGCAGCAGCGCGGCGCCCGTGCAGGTCGGACCTGCATCACCGATCGCGCCGATCACGGCTTTTCATTTGCCCTCGGGGCGAAAGCGGCCCATCTGATCGCCATGACGCAGGATGCGACACCCGCCATCGAGGTCAGAAGCCTCGTCAAGAACTACGGCGAGGTGCGCGCTGTGGACGGGCTGTCCTTTGCCATCCCGGCTGGATCGACCACTGCCCTGCTCGGCGGCAACGGCGCCGGCAAGTCGACGACCATCGGCATGGTCATGGGGCTCGTCCTGCCGACATCCGGCGAGGTTCGCGTTCTCGGCACCGACATGATCACGCGGCGCCACGACGTACTGCACCGGATGAATTTCGAGAGCCCCTATGTGGACATGCCGCACCGCCTCACGGTCAGGCAGAACCTCAGGGTCTTTGCTCTGCTCTACGGCGTGAGCGATGTCGCCGCGCGCATCGCCGCGCTCGCGGCCGACCTCGACCTCAAGGACTTCATCGACCGCCCTTCGGGCAAACTGTCGGCCGGCCAGAAGACGCGCGTCGCGCTCGCCAAGGCACTGATCAACGAGCCCGAAGTCATGCTTCTGGACGAGCCGACCGCCTCGCTCGACCCCGATACGGCCGACTGGATCAGGTCGCATCTCGAGCGCTACCGCGACCGCAAGGGGGCTGCGATCCTGCTCGCCTCGCACAATATGGGCGAGGTCGAGCGCCTCTGCGACCGCGTGATCATGCTCAAGAAGGGCCGGATCGAGGACGATGCGGCGCCTGCCGAGCTGATCCGCCGCTATGGCCGCTCGAATCTCGAAGAAGTGTTCCTCGATGTCGCCCGCGGGCGCAGGGAGGCCGCCGAATGACACGCACCAGGGTCAAGATCTGCTGCATCTCCTCCGTGAAGGAGGCCGAGATGGCGATAGCGGCGGGCGCCGACGCGCTCGGCTTCGTCGCGGCCATGCCATCGGGACCGGGCATCGTCTCGGACGCGACCATCCGCGCCGTGACGGCGGACGTGCCGCCGCCGGTGGCGACCTTCCTGCTGTCGTCCCGCGCGACGGGAACGGACCTTGCCGAACACGTCCGCCATTGCGGCACCAACACCGTGCAGATCGTCGATCACATCGATCCTGCCGAACTCGCGGTGCTCGCGGTGTCGCTGCCGATGGTCCGGCGGGTCCAGGTGATCCACGTCGAGGGGCCGGAGGCGCTCGACCTGATTCCGCGCTACGAGCCCTATATCCACGCTTTCCTGCTCGATTCCGGCAAGCCGGGGGGCACGATGCGCGAGCTCGGCGGCACCGGCCGCACCCATGACTGGGCGGTCAGCGCGGAATTCGTGAAGCGGACGGGCAAGCCGGTCTTCCTCGCCGGTGGGCTCAAACCCGGCAATGTCGCCGAGGCCATCGCCACGGTCAGGCCCTTCGGCGTCGACCTCTGCTCCGGCGTGCGCACGGACGGCCATCTCGACCAGGGCAAGCTCGATGCCTTCATGGCGGCCGTGAGGGCGGCATGAGCTTCTCGATCCGGCGCGTCGGGGCGCTGTGCCTGCGCTACTGCTACCTCATCGCCTCGTCCTGGCCGCGGCTTCTGGAACTCGTCTACTGGCCGGTCCTGAACCTGCTGACCTGGGGTTTCCTGCAGAACTACGCCATGACCTCGACCAACCGCACGCTGTTCGTCGGCGGCGCGCTGGTGTCGGGGCTTCTGCTCTGGGAAATCCTGTTCCGCGGCCAGATCGGCTTCTCGATCTCGTTTCTCGAGGAGGTCTGGTCGCGCAATCTCGGCAACCTCCTGATGAGCCCGCTGCGGCCCTTCGAGTTCGTCGCGGCGCTGATGGTCATGAGCCTTGCGCGCCTCGCGGTCGGGCTCACCCCCACGGTCATCCTGGCGGTCGCCTATTTCGGCTTCGACCTTGCAGCCCTTGGCGTCGGCTTCGTCGCCTTCTTCGCCCTTCTGGTCGTTACCGGCTGGGCGGTCGGCATCGTCGTCGCCGGCCTGATCCTGCGCCACGGGCTGGGCGCCGAGAGCCTAGCCTGGACCATCATGTTCGTGTTCTGGCCGCTCTGCTGCGTCTATTACCCGCTCGCCGTGCTGCCCGGCTGGCTGAAGCCCTTCGCGCTGGCGCTGCCGCCGACCTATGTCTTCGAGGGCATGCGCGCCGTCCTGTCGGAGGGCGTGCTGCGGCTCGACTATCTCGGCGCGGCGCTGGCGCTGAACGTCCTGTGGATCGGCGCGGCCTCCGTCGCCTTCGTCATGCTGCTGAACCGCGCCCGCGATGCCGGATCGCTGCTGTCCGGCGGGGAATGAACCCGCTGCCGCCTCCGCCTTTGGTGGAATGTCACCCCGAAGCCACGGCCATCCCTGGTTAACAGGTTCTTCACCCTCGTCTGATTGCCTCATCTGTCACAGGCCTGTTACAGATTTCGGCAGTGCAGCAATATGGCGGGAACCAGGCAGCCCTTCGGCGCGTCTTTTTCCAACCTTTCTGTAGGTCCGGCCAGGGATACCGCGAATGGCACTCCGGCCCTCCTCTCCCTCGGAGGCATCTGAGTGCTTTATCACTGGTATGAAGCCACCCACGCCATGTTGTCGCCCTACCGGGCCATGGCGGACGCCACCAAGCTCGCGCTGACCAATCCGATCAATCCATGGGCGCACCTGCCGGTGGCGAAGCAGATCGCCGCCGCGGCCGAACTGTTCGAGCGCACGACGCGCCGCTACGGCAAGCCCGGCTTCAACCTGCCGACCGCGCTGGTCGGCGGCGAGCGGGTCGCGGTGACCGAAAAGGTCGTCTGGAAGCGGCCCTTCTGCGACCTCGTTCATTTCCAGCGCGCCCTGCCGGCACGGCACAAGCCGGAGCCCAAGGTCCTGATCGTGGCGCCGATGTCGGGCCACTATGCGACGCTGCTGCGCGGCACCGTGGAAGCCTTCCTGCCGAACCACGAGGTGTTCATCACCGACTGGATGGACGCCCGCATGGTGCCCATGGCCGAGGGCGCCTTCGATCTCGACGATTACGTCGACTACATCGTCTCCATGCTGCATTTCCTCGGACCTGACACCCATGTCATGGCGGTCTGCCAGCCGGCGGTGCCGGCCTTCATGGCGGTCGCGCGCATGGAGGCCGAGGACGACCCCTATGTCCCGACCACGCTGACGCTGATGGGCGGCCCGATCGACACGCGGGCCAATCCGACCGCCGTCAACAAGCTGGCCGAGGAGCGCGGCACCGACTGGTTCCGCCGCAACGTCCTCACCACGGTTCCCTTCCCGCATCCCGGCATGATGCGGCCGGTCTATCCGGGCTTCCTGCAGATTACCGGGTTCATGACCATGAACCTCGACCGGCACGTCGACGCCCACCGCGAGCTGTTCCGCAACCTCGTCAAGGGCGACGGCGACAGCGCCCAGAAGCACCGCGAGTTCTACGACGAATATCTGGCGGTGATGGACCTGACCGCGGAATTCTACATGCAGACCATCGAGCGCGTTTTCGTCGAGCACCAGCTGCCGCGCGGCATCATGATGCACCGCGACCGCGTCGTGGATCCGAAGGCGATCCGTCGCGTCGCGCTGCTCACCGTCGAGGGCGAGAAGGACGACATCACCGGCGGCGGGCAGACCCTGGCCGCCCATGGCCTGGCCTCGTCGATCCCCGACGACATGCGCCACCATCACCTGCAACCTGCGGTTGGTCACTACGGCGTGTTCAATGGCTCGCGCTTCCGCGCCGATATCGCGCCGCGCGTCATGGACTTCATGCGCACCCATTCCTACCGCAGGGCCCAGGCGGAAAAGCCGAAGCCCGCCGACAAGCCGGCGGCCCTGAAGATGATTCGCGGCGGCAAGGCCCCGCTGTCCGCCGTGCAGGCGCCCAAGAAGGACTGATCCCCGGCAAACCCATGGCCGCCATGGCTTTGACCGGCGCGCGCGTGCCTTGCGCGTCAAGCTGGACAATCGGAGCCGGCTGATCACGTTGGCGTTGCTGGCGTTCCGCCACGAGACTCGTCTATGGTCTCCGTCATGTCCGTCGTTCGCCGGTTCTTCCTGCGCGAGCCCGACCCGGAAGCGATCATCGTTTCCCACGAGGGCGTCGATTACTCGGTTGCGCTGCGCCGCATGCCGCAGGCGCGGCGATTCACGCTTCGCGTGCGCGCGGCCACGCGCGACGCGATCCTCACCATGCCCGCCCGCTCGCGCGTTTCCGATGCGGTGTCCTTTGCCGAAAGGCATGGCGGCTGGATCGCGACGCGCCTCGACCGCATCCCCGAGGCGCTGGCCTTCCTGCCCGGAGCGGCTGTTCCGCTACGAGGTGTCCCGCATAGCGTGCAGCACAGGCCGGACCGGCGCGGCACTGTCTGGGTCGAGAACGGCGCCATTCTCGTGGCCGGAGAAGCCGATTTCCTGTCGCGCCGGGTGCAGGACTTCCTGAAGCGCGAGGCGCGCAAGGACCTGGAGGCGGCGACGCGCCGCTACGCCGACCGTCTCGGCGTCAAGGTCACGCGCATCGGCATTCGCGATCAGTCGAGCCGCTGGGGCTCGGCCTCGTCGACTGGCGCGATCAACTATTCCTGGCGGCTCATCCTCGCGCCGCCTTTCGTGCTCGACTACCTCGCCGCCCACGAAGTCGCGCACCTGCGCGAGATGAACCATTCGGCACGGTTCTGGCGCATCGTTCGGGAACTCTGCCCGAGCCTCGAGCCCGCCAAGGCCTGGCTGCGGGTCAACGGCGCCAACCTGCACAGGTATGGGTCGGGCGAATAGATTCTAGAGCGTTTCCGCTTGTTCCCGAACTGCGGAAATCACTCCTCGCTCTGTTTTTGGCCCGTTTTCTTCGCCCGAAAGCGCTTTACCCAAGCTGCTTCTGGACGAAGACCAGATCCAGCCGGCGGCCGAACTTCTCGCCGATTCCCGGCATCCGGCCGACCTCGATGAAACCAGCGCGACGATGAAGTCGCAGCGATGCGCTGTTCTTGCCCTCGATGCCGCCGATGATGACGTGCTTTCCCGCCGCCTTCGCATGGGCGATCAGCGCATCGACCAGCGCCGAGCCGACGCCCGAGCCGCGCCGATCGGGCCGGACATAGACCGAATGCTCGACGGCATTGCGATAGCCGTCCCACGAGCGGAACTGCAGATAGGAGCCGAATCCGACGACATTGCCGCCATCGACCGCGACGAGCACGGGGTTGCCGCCCGCGAGCCGCTCCCGCCACCAGACGCGGCGACTGTCGAGATCGACGGGATCGTCCGTCCAGACGGCGGTAGTCGTGCGAATCGCCTCGTTGAGAATGTCGCGGATGGCCGGAAGGTCGCCCTCGGCCGCATCGCGCACTGCGACCTTCGATACCGGCGTGCCCTTCGGCGGCGACAGGTCCTTCACATAATAGGTCGTGTCGCAGAGGCCGCCATCCGGCAACAGCGCGAAATCGGCGATATGGCCGCAGCGGGACCAGCCGCCGCGCTCATAGACGCGCTTGGCCGCGTCGCTGGCGGTGTCGAGGACGAGCAGCGTGCGCCCGCGCGCGAGGGCCTCTTCCTCCAGCCGCCGCAGCATCGAGGCCGCGATACCCTGCCGCCGGCCGTCCGAATGAACCAGCATCTTCCTCACCTCCGCGCGATGCGGCTGGTTCGGCGGCATGTCGAGGCCGAGCTGGGAGGTGCCGATGATGCGCTCGTCGAGGAAGGCGGCGACCAGCACGGTCTGCTGACGCGCGACCTGCTCCGCGACACCCGCGAAGAAGGCTTCGGCATCCGCCTGCGAATAGGGGTTCATGAAGCTGACGGAGGCGCCGTTCCGCACGCAGTCGGCCAGAACGGCGGCAAGGCCGGGCAGGTGGCGGGCGGCATCCGCCGCGTCGAGGGTCTCGATCCTGATCATCGGCGCACCCCATGCGGTCCCGAATGTGGCACGAGCACGACCGCGTAGCGGGCCGGTCTGGCCGAGCGGTTCGCGAAGACGAGCGGGCTGTCGAGCCGCATCACGCGGCAGTCGCCAGGGCCGAGATCGGTGACGAGCCCTTCGTAGGACAGCGTCAGCGTCCCCTCGAAAACCCAGACGAACTGCTCGACCGGCATGATGACGAGGTTGTCGTAGGCGACCTGCCGGCCGGCCGGCAGCGTCACCTCCACGATATTGGTGCCCGAGGCATTGGGCGGGGCGACGTTGCGGCGGGTATAGCCGGTATCCGGATCGCGGCGAACCGGCGTGTCGGCTGCTCGGCGAACCGGATCCGGCAATGGCTCCGGCGTCTCGAACAATTCGCCGAGCGTGACACCGAGCGCCGCGCCCAGCTTGACCAGCAGCACGGCCGTTGCGCTTGCCTCGGCTCGCTCGATCCGCGAGATCATGGCGCGGGAAACGCCGGACAGGGCCGCGAGCTGGTCGAGGGTCAGGCCCTTGGCTGCGCGCAGGTCGCGCACGCGGGCGGCCACCACCTTGTCGAGATCGTCACCGGCTTGCGTCGCATCATCCATGATTCGAGACTACAATTCCCGGATAATGGAATCAAGTCTGACGATAGGCCTCTGCCATGGTCCCGACGGCCTCGGTCAGTCGCGCAAGGTCATCGTCGCGCGAAAGGCGGTGGTCGCCGTCCTTGATCAGCGTCACGACGACATCGTCGCGTGCGATCTTCTCGGCGAGCAGCATCGCGTGCCGCCAGGGCACGTCGGGGTCCTGCATGCCCTGCAGGATGCGGACGGGGCAGCCGGTTTCGACCAATCCGCCGAGGACGAGGTTCCGCCGGCCGTCCTCGATCAGCGCCCGGGTGATCGGATAGCCACCCTGGTCATAGGCGGAAGGCCGCACCCAGCGGCCCGTCGTCTCGATCTGCCGCTTCACCTCGTCGGGGAAGGCCGGCCACATCAGCGCCTCGGTGAAATCGGCGGCGGGGGCGATCAGAACCATGCCGGCAGGCGGCGCTGTCATTTGCCGCGCGACCAGCAGGGAGATCCAGCCACCCATGGACGAGCCGACGAGGATCGGCGCGGGGCCGGCAAGGGCGACCATGGCGGCGGCCTCCTCGGCCCAGCGGGAGATCGTGCCGGTCTCGAAGTCGCCGTCGGATTCGCCGTGCCCGGAATAGTCGAACCGCAGATAGGCCCGGCCGCTGTCGCGCGCGAAGGCGTCCAGCGCCTCGGCCTTGGTGCCTTTCATGTCGGATTTGAAGCCGCCGAGCCAGACGATGGTCGGTCCGCGCCCCTCGACGCGCCGGTAGGCGATCCGGCGCGCGGCGGCGCCTTCGCCGACGGAGAGGAATTGCGGTTCGGCCAAGCTCGCCATCACACTGTCTCTTGAACGATTCGCCGGGCAGGGCTCGCCTGCTTAGCGGCGGCCGCAGGTCTGGGACAAGGGCGATGGGCGATTCGGGAGCGACGGAGGATCAGGGTCTCGATGGCCGAACGATCCTTCATGTCGTCCCGATCCTGACCGAGGGACGCATTTCACGCACCGTGCTGGCGCTTGCCGAGGCCGCGGCAGCCGCCGGCGCCCGGCCGCTCGTAGCGGCGGAAAAGGGCCCGCTGGTCGGCGACCTGCAGGCCGCCGGCGGCGAATGGATCGCCTTCGACCTCGGCGGCTGGAGCCCGGTGGCCGCCATCGGCAACATCGCGCATCTGCGGGGCCTGCTCGACCGCGAGGCGGTGGACCTCGTCCACGTCCACGCCCATGCGCGCTTCGCGGCGCTGTCAGGTCTGCTGGCCGCCCGCTTCGCGCGCATTCCGGTGATCGCGAGTTTCCACGGTCTGCCGGCCGAAGGCTTCGCGGGCAGCCGGCTCGACCGCACCCTGCTCGGCGCGCGCATCGTCACGGCGCCGTCCCGCCATATTGCCGGCGTCCTGAGGGCGGGCGCGGCGGCCAAGCGCGTCGACCGCATCGCCGGCATCTCGCCGGGCCTCGACCTGACGCGCTTCGCAGCCGAACGGGTCAGCGCGCGCGAACGCGCCGATTTCCGCACCATTGCCGGGCTCGAAGGCTCCGAGCGGGTGGTCATCCACCACGCCCGCTTCCATCCGGACAAGGGCCAGATGGTTCTGGTCGATGCCACGCGGCTGCTGGTCAATGGCGGGCTGGACGGCACGGTATTCCTGATCGTCTGCGACGGACCGGACCAGCCGGACTATCGCGCCATGCTGGACGAGCGCATCCGGGCGCAGGGTCTCGACGGCGTGGTCAGGCTCGTCGCCGCCGCCGAGGCCGGGCCGGCGGCGCTTGCCTCCGCGCATCTGGCGGTCGCGCCATCGATTGCGCCCGATCCGGTCGGCCGCTCGGCCGTCGAGGCCATGGCCATGGGCCTGCCCGTCGTCGCCTCCGACATCGGCGCGCTGCGCGACCTGGTGACGGCGCCGCCCTCCGCTCCGGCGGGCGAAGAGGTCGGTTTCCGGGTGCCGGCCGGCGATGCCATGGCGCTCGCCGAGGCGATCGGCCGTGCCATCGAGCTCGACCCCCGCAGCCGCATCGCCATGTCCGGGCGGGCCGCCGCGCGGGCGCGCCGGTTCTCCCGGCCCCGCCTTCAGGACCAGATGGTCGCGATCTACCGGCGTGTTCTCGCCGATTGAAGGGTGCGACCCGCGCGCCAACCATTGACTTTCGTGGTGTTTCTACCGATCTTCCCCAGCTTCCGGAATGCCCGTCGGCCGTCCCTTGAGTCTTTCCTTTTCCAGGAGGGGCAGACGCCGCGGCGATCCGGTCCCAGTCAACGTCTGAAGGAGACGCCCCATTCGCAGGCCCATGAGAGCCGCCGCCCCCGTCGAACGCGACGGGCCGCGCATCAACGACATGATCCGCGTCCGCGAGGTCCAGCTGATCGACGCCGAAGGTGAAAACCGCGGCGTGGTCCCGACCCGCGATGCCGTGCAGATGGCCCAGGAAGCAGGCTTCGACCTCGTCGAGGTCGCGCCGAACGCCGTTCCGCCCGTCTGCAAGATCATGGACTACGGCAAGTTCAAGTTCCAGGAACAGAAGAAGGCCGCCGAGGCCCGCCGGAACCAGAAGACTGTCGAGGTCAAGGAGATCAAGCTGCGCCCCGGCATCGACGATCACGACTACGATACGAAGATGAAGGCGATGAAGCGGTTCTTCGAGGAAGGCGACAAGGTGAAGGTCACCCTGCGCTTCCGGGGTCGCGAAATGGCGCACATGGATCTCGGCGTGAAGGTTCTCGACCGGGTCAAGGTCGATACGGTGAATATCGCCAAGGTCGAGCAGGAATCGCGCCTCGAGGGCCGGCAGATGATCATGGTGCTCGCGCCGAAATGAGTCTTGTGCCCGGCGCTCGCGCCACGGCATCGTTCCAGCGCCTGCGAGAACCCCTCGCAGGCGTTTGCATGTCAGCCGCCAGCCGGGGAACGCCCAAGCCATGACCGCCACCGCTTCGTCCCGCCGGACCGACATCGCGACCCTGCGGCGGGAACTCGCCGCCGCCCTCAGGCTCGCCGCGCGTTTCGACCTCAACGAGGGCATCTGCAACCATTTCTCGGTTGTCGTGCCTGGGCGCGACGAGCGCTATCTGATCAATCCCTACGGCATCCACTGGGGCGAGATGCGGCCGGACGACCTGCTGCTGATCGACGGCGACGGCGCGATCCACGAGGGCTGGGGCGAGGTCGAGGCCACCGCCCGCAACATCCATATCGCCGGCCATCGCGCCAATCCGCGCCATCAGGCGATCCTGCACGTCCATATGCCGCATGCGACCGCGCTGACCATGGTCGAGGGCGGCAAGCTGGAAATGGCGCATCAGACCGCCTGCCGCTTTCTCGACCGCACGGCCTACCAGGGCTTCGGCGGCGTGGCGCTGAATGCCGAGGAGGGTGAGCGGATCGCGCAGGCGCAGAAGGACAACCCTCATGCCGACATCATCTTCCTCGAGCACCACGGAGTGACGATCGGCGGGCCGACCGTGGCCGTCGCCTTCGACGATCTCTACTACCTCGAGCGCGCCTGCCGGCAGCAGATCCTCGCCCAGTCGACCGGCCTCAGGCTGAAGATCATCCCGCCGGACCAGCAGAAGCAGACCGCGCGCGAGTGGATGCAGGTGCTGGATCATCAGGCCAACAAGCACTTCGATGCGCTGATGCGGCTGCACGGCCTCTGACGCCTCCGGGCGGCGCCGGATCACGATTTTGCGGGTCTCATGGCGTGCGAGATTGGAATCGTGCTAAACGGCGAGCTCTGATTGATGCCGATCAAGGCCGGCAAGCGGCGGGTGGCGGCATGATGGTTCGTCCCCCGAACGTCGCCGGGGCTCGAACTGACCGGAACGAGCCATGACCTATTCGCATCACTTCGAGAACGCCGTCGCCCGCCTGAAGGACGAGCGGCGCTACCGTGTCTTCGCCGATCTCGAACGCTCCGTCGGTACCTTCCCGCGCGCGACCTGGCACGGCCCGGATGGCGCGCGCGAGGTCGTCATCTGGTGCTCCAACGATTATCTCGGCATGGGCCACCATCCCGACGTGATCGAGGCCATGGCCGGCACCGCGCGCCGCATGGGCGCGGGCGCGGGCGGCACCCGCAATATTTCCGGCACGTCCCATCCCGTGGTCGAGTTGGAGCGTGAGCTCGCCGATCTCCACGGCAAGGAAGCGGCGCTCGTCTTCACCTCCGGCTACATCTCCAACCAGGCCGGCATCTCGACCATCGCGAAACTGCTGCCCGACTGCCTGATCCTGTCGGACGCGCTGAACCACAATTCGATGATCGAGGGCGTGCGTCAGGCCGGCTGCGAGAAGCAGGTGTTCCGCCACAACGATGTCGGCCATCTCGAGAGCCTGCTACGGGCTGCAGGCTCCGACCGCAACAAGCTGATCGTCTTCGAGAGCATCTATTCGATGGACGGCGATATCGGGCCGATCCGCGAGATTTGCGACCTCGCCGAGCGCTATCGCGCCATGACCTATATCGACGAGGTTCATGCCGTCGGCATGTACGGGCCGCGCGGCGCCGGCGTCGCCGAGCGTGACGGCCAGATGTCCCGGATCGACGTGGTCGAGGGCACGCTCGGCAAGGCCTTCGGCGTGATGGGCGGCTATATCGCCGGCTCGGCGGCACTGGTCGATGCCGTGCGCAGCCATGCGGCCGGCTTCATCTTCACGACGGCCATGCCTCCGGCGGTCGCCGCTGCCGCGACGGCCGCGATCCGGCACCTCAAGTCCTCGTCCGCCGAGCGCGACCTGCAGCAGCGCCAGGCGGCGCGGGCCAAGCGCGTGCTGTCGCTGGCCGGCCTGCCGGTCATGCCATCCGACACGCATATTGTGCCGGTGCTGGTGGGCGACGCGGAAAAGTGCAAGTCCGCGAGCGATCTCCTGCTCCGCCGCCACGGCATCTACATCCAGCCGATCAACTACCCGACCGTGCCGCGCGGCACGGAGCGCCTGCGCATCACGCCCGGGCCGGCCCATACCGACGCGATGATCGACGATCTGGCGGCGGCGCTGCTGGATGTCTGGCTGGAATTCGGCCTGCCGCACCAGCCCTATCGCGCGGCGGCGGAATAGACGCCCCCAATCAGGCCGGCGCGAGATCCGGCGATACGCGCATGCGCGCCAGCGGCAGGCGTGCGATGACGCGGTCGATTTCGGCAGGGCGCATCAGGCGGAACCGCACCGGCGCCTTGTGGACGTCGGCCGTCGGCCTACCCATCGAAACGCGCCAGGCTTCCACCAGCGCCTCGTAGGTATGGGCGTCGATGCCGGCGACATGGCAGATCGCGCCGAGCGCCTTCTCGTCGTCACGCTCGATGATCTTGCGGCCCGCATCGGCGTCGCGGCCGATGCACCGCATCAGCAGGTCCATCGCGCCGAAAATCTCGCGCTCGGCGCAGAGTTCTATGAGCTTGTCGGTGAGCGCCTCGCCGGTCAGCATTTCCTTCGGCACGACAGCGCCGATCCGGGCGCTGAGATCGGCCGGGCAATCGGCGCGCTGCACCAGCGCCGAGCGGATGGTCGGATCGCCGCCATGAACCGCCGCGATCCGGTCGAGCCCTTCGCGCGAGAAGCGCGCGCCGGCATTGCGCATCAGCATCAGGACGGTGCCCGGCTCGCCATGCTCGGCGATGACCTCGGCCAGCGGCGAGGACAGCGACGAGCGCCGGGCGATGATCTTCATGTGCTCCTGCCGCTCGGGCGCGCATACGCGCATCAGCAGGTCGTCGGTCAGTTCCGGCGCGGTGAGGATCGCCTCGGCCACTGTCACGACGTCGAATGCCAGGGTCAGGGTCGATTCCGGCAGGGTTCCGACACAGCGCGCGAGCTTTGGCGAAGCGCGTACCCGGCTCGGCAGCGGCGCTTCCCGCAGGGCCTGCGCGACGATGTTGTCGAAGACCTGCGCCTTGCGCGAGGTGGCGTCGGGCCGTTCGCGGCTCACCTGATCGACAAGCTCCTCCACCAACGCGCCGCGCAGCTTGGGCGCGAGGGCGCCGATCATGGCATTGATCGGTTCCAGGGCTTCGTCGAGCTTGGCTGTCATTCTTCGTGACCTTTTGGCCGATATTGCTGGACGTTCCTTAATCTCCGCTAAAGGCCACGGGCGCGCGATCTCGCGTCGGAGCGGCGCGTCGAGGCCGCGCGGTCAGCTTGCGGCGGGGCTTTCCGAGACGGTGTCGAAGATGCGCGCCGTTGTGGCCGGGCGCGGTGTCGTGGGCTTGAGCGGCCGCAGCTCGGCGTCGATCATCGTCTCGGTGACGCGGCTGTAGCGGCCGAGGATGCTGCGCCGGTCCGGCGCCGTGCGGCGCCAGCGCCTGCAGATGGCCTCCACAAGCGACACATGGACATGCTCGTTGAGCGCGACGGCCCGGCCTATCGCCTCGAAAGGCTCCAGTCGTCCGCGTGCCAGTGTCGCCACCAGGGCATCGCGCGTGATGCCGAGTGCTTCGCCGAGACACTCGACCGCCGGCAGGACCCGATCTGTGACGGCGAGCAGCGTCACCGCCTCCGACAGCGACATCGAACCCGCCTGAACCGCCCGGCGCACGTCCTCGGTGGCGATATGCGTGTCCTGTTCCAGCCGCATGCGCCGGACCTTGGCGGGAATCGCATCCGAAGCGCTCTTCTGGGCCTCTTCGACCGCCGTCTTGTCGAGCTTCTCGTAGAGAAGCGGCTTCATGCTGTCGGGAACGACGGCCGCGAGCCGGCGCGCATCTTCGACGCCGAGGTCGCGCCTTGCGCAAAGCTGTTCCTGCAGGGCGTGGTCGTGGGAAGCGCGGGTGACGAGCCGCTCGCGGGCTCTGGGCGACAGTTCGACCCGGACATTGGCGGCGAGGTGGCGCACCGTGCGCGCATCGCCGGCTTCGGCCAGCGTCTCGGCTGCCTCGGCCGACAGGTCGTCGCGGCCGGCCATGATCCGCATGTCGATGAAGCGGCGGTGCTTACCGAGCGTGCGGATGGTCGACGCGTCGGCGATCCGGTGGCTCTGCGAGATCTCCGAGACGAGCTCCTCGTCCTTGTCGATGGCCGCGAAGGTGCGCGGCAGATCGAGGTCCAGCGAGCCGAAGGCGCGGGCGAAATGGGCCCGTTCGGCTATCGCCATCGGCGGCAGCAGGTGAGCGACGATGCGGTCGAGCCGCTCCTGCGCCCGGATCGACGGTCGCAGCCTGTCTGGGCCGAACTGGGCGAGGATGCTGCCGACCAGGGCCTGCTGCATCTGCGGCGTCATCTGGTCGACCGCAGCCAGAACCTGTTCGACCGGGTTTTCGAGCGAGGGGAGCATGGCGGGGTGCGGAGGAGACGGTACTTTCCCCTGCGACAATGACCGCTGATCGATAACGTTGGGTAAACTTGGCGCCGCAATCAGAATAAAATGGCGGTAGCCCGCGACCGCAGCACCGTCGTGCGAAACCGCCCCACCCGTCGCGCCAAAGCGCGCTCCGGCGATGCGCCGGGCGCGTGCCCGCCAAGGGCGCGGTAGCGCTCGGCCGGAATCAGCAGGCCTTGCCGCGGGTCCGGGCCGAAGCCGGCGAGGAAGGCGATCCTTGCGGATGCAGCCGCAAGGCTTTGCGCCATTCCGTAGTCCTCGCTGCCGAGCGCAAATACCGCTGCGCGCTGGAGGCCGGCCGGCCTGCGCGAGGCCGCTTCCAGAAAGCTCCGCACTTCGCGGATCCAGCCTTCGTCGACCACTGTCCCCGGCGCCATGAACATCAGCCACGGTGCCTTGGCCGAGCGGGCCGCGGCCTGCAGGCGTTCGCCGCGATCCGCCGGGCCGGCCAGGAAGCGGCAGCCGGCGACGTCGGCGACGGCCTCGGTATCGTCGCTCGACCCGCCATCTGCCACGATGGCCTCGACGATGAGGCCATCCGCCGCGCCTGAGACGAGCGAGGCGAGGGTCGGCACGAGCCTGCGTTCATCGTTGAGCGTGGGGATGATGACGCTGATCACGGGGCGTGGAACAATCCTATTGCAACGCAGTATTATCCTGCCGCACCGCATTCATCCAGCCTTCATCCTGCGGTCATGAAAGCGCCGGAGCCGGATGGTCGATGACCCGCGCAGTTGAAATGCTGCGGCGAAAGCGCCTAAACAGACGCGCCGCGGGTCCGGGCCGATCGCCCGGTTGCAGCGCAAGATCGGGACTTCGACGATGACGCAATGGGTCTATACCTTCGGCGACGGCAAGGCCGAGGGTCAGTCGAGCATGCGCAACCTGCTGGGCGGCAAGGGCGCGAATCTCGCTGAGATGTCGAATATGGGCCTGCCCGTCCCGCCCGGCTTCACCATCACCACCGGTGTCTGCACCTGGTATTATGATCACGGGCGCAGCTATCCCGCCGAGCTGAAGGCCGGGGTCGAGGCCGGTCTCGTCCATATCGGCAAGCTCGCCGGCAAGGTCTTCGGCGACGCCGCCAATCCGCTGCTGGTCTCCGTGCGCTCGGGCGCGCGCGCGTCCATGCCCGGCATGATGGACACGATCCTCAATCTCGGCCTGAACGACGTGACGGTCGAGGCGCTGGCAAAGGGCGCGGGCGACGAGCGCTTCGCCTATGACAGCTACCGCCGCTTCATCCAGATGTATTCCAACGTCGTGCTGGACGTGGACCACCACAATTTCGAGGAGCTCCTCGACGTCTACAAGGAGCGCAAGGGCCTCAGCCTCGACACCGAGCTCGACGCGGCCGACTGGAAGCACCTCGTCGGCGAATACAAGGCGCGCGTGCTGGAAGAAACCGGCAAGCCCTTCCCGCAGGACCCGCACGAGCAGCTTTGGGGTGCGGTCGGTGCGGTGTTTTCCTCGTGGATGAACCAGCGCGCCATCACCTATCGGCGTCTTCACGCGATCCCTGAGAGCTGGGGCACCGCGGTCAACGTTCAGGCCATGGTTTTCGGCAATATGGGCGACAGCTCCGCCACCGGCGTCGCCTTCACCCGCAATCCCTCGACCGGCCAGAAGGAGCTCTATGGCGAGTTCCTGATCAATGCGCAGGGCGAGGATGTCGTCGCCGGCATCCGCACACCGCAGAACATCACGGAAGAGGCGCGCATCGCCGCCAAGTCCGACAAGCCGTCCATGGAGACGGCGCTGCCGGATGTCTACAAGCAGTTCATTGCCGTCGCGGCGACGCTGGAAATGCACTACCGCGACATGCAGGACCTGGAATTCACGGTCGAGCGCGGTAAGCTCTGGATGCTCCAGACCCGCAACGGCAAGCGCACCGCAAAGGCGAGCCTGCGCATCGCGGTGGAACTGGCGAACGAGGGCCTGATCTCGAAGGACGAGGCGGTCTCGCGCGTCGATCCCGCCTCGCTCGACCAGCTGCTCCATCCGACCATCGACCCGAAAGCCGAGCGCAAGGTGATTGCGACCGGCCTGCCGGCCTCCCCCGGCGCCGCCCGTGGCGAGATCGTCTTCAACTCCGACGAAGCCGAGTCGATGAAGGCCGCCGGCCACAAGGTCATTCTCGTGCGCGTCGAGACGAGCCCCGAGGACATCCACGGCATGCACGCCGCCGAAGGCATCCTGACGACGCGCGGCGGCATGACCAGCCACGCGGCGGTGGTCGCGCGCGGCATGGGCAAGCCCTGCGTCTCCGGCGCCGGCTCCCTGCGCGTCGACTACAACGCGCAGACCATGACCGTGGCGGGCACGACGCTGAGGAAGGGCGATGTCGTCACCATCGACGGCTCCACCGGCCAGGTTCTGCAGGGCGAGGTCGCCATGCTCCAGCCGGAACTGTCCGGCGAGTTCGCGACGCTGATGGGCTGGGCGGACGCCGCCCGCCGCCTCAAGGTCCGCACCAATGCGGAGACGCCGGCCGACGCCCGCGTCGCCGTGAAGTTCGGCGCCGAAGGCATCGGCCTCTGCCGCACCGAGCACATGTTCTTCGACGAGGAGCGCATCGTCGCGGTTCGCGAGATGATCCTTGCCGACGACGAGAAGGGCCGGCGCGCGGCACTGGCCAAGCTGCTGCCGATGCAGCGCTCCGACTTCGTCGAACTGTTCGAGATCATGGCGGGTCTGCCGGTCACGATCCGCCTGCTCGACCCGCCGCTGCACGAATTCCTGCCGCATACCGACGCCGAGATCGCCGAGGTCGCGGCCGCCATGGGCGCCGACCCGAAGAAGCTGAAGGCGCGCGCCGAGGAATTGCACGAGTTCAACCCGATGCTCGGTTTCCGCGGCTGCCGGCTTGCCGTGGCCTATCCCGAAATCGCGGAGATGCAGGCGCGCGCCATCTTCGAGGCGGCTGTCGAGGCCGCCAGCAAGAGCGGCAGGCCCGTGGTCCCCGAGGTCATGGTACCGCTGGTCGCGACCAAGGCCGAGCTCGATCTCGTCAAGGCGCGCATCGTCGCCATGGCCGAGGCGGTCATCAAGGAGACCGGCGCCAAGCTCGACTACATCGTCGGCACGATGATCGAGCTGCCGCGCGCGGCACTCCAGGCGGCGAAGATCGCCGAGTCCGCCGAGTTCTTCTCGTTCGGCACCAACGACCTGACGCAGACGACCTTCGGCATCTCGCGCGACGATGCCGCGAGCTTCCTCAACCCCTATCTCGCCAAGGGCATCATCGAGGTCGATCCCTTCGTCTCGCTCGACCAGGAGGGTGTCGGCGAGCTCGTGAAGATCGCCGCGGAGCGCGGTCGCAAGACGCGACCGGACATCAAGCTCGGCATCTGCGGCGAGCATGGCGGCGACCCGTCCTCGATCCACTTCTGCGAGAGCGTCGGGCTCGACTACGTCTCCTGCTCGCCGTTCCGCGTGCCGATCGCCCGGCTCGCGGCGGCGCAGGCGGCTCTTGGCAAGGCGGCCGCCAGCCAGGCCTGAACCTGCGGCCATCTGGACCCTTCGTCGTGGTGGAGGGCCGGAATTTTCTGTGCGAGGCTCGCCGCTCCGAAGCGAGCCTCGTGAATCCGCCATGACCGACCAGACCGGACCCGCCTATCCGCCCGCCGGCATCGTCTTCGTCGGCGTGATGCTGGTCGCGGGCCTCGTGCTTGCCCTTTTGTTCAAGGCCAATCCGGCGCTGACGCAGGCCCTGCCCGGCCTGATGTGGCTGCTGGCCGTCGCCCTGATCTACGATGTCGGCGTCAACATCCTGTCCTTCCAGGGCAAGGTGAGCGGCCCCATGACGATGCCCTGGCGCTTCGGCGGATTCTTCGCCGGCGCCATCCTGCATGTCGGTCTCACCGCCATGCTGGGTTGAGCGCGCGCCGTGGTTCCTGCCTCCGTTGAAGCTGTTCGGTCGGGCGGCAAGCGCGCCATCGCGGCGGCGCTGGCCTCCATCGAGACGGGCGCTGGCACCGAGGCGCTGGCCGCCTTCCTCGACGCCGCCTGCCGCGCGGCGAAGGGCGCGACGCTCGGACTGACCGGGCCACCCGGCGTCGGCAAGTCGACGCTCACCAATGCGCTGGTCGGTGGCTGGCGGGCGGCCGGCGAGACGGTCGGGGTCATCGCCGTCGATCCCTCCTCCCGCCGCACGGGCGGCGCCCTGCTCGGCGATCGGGCACGGATTTCGACCAATCCGGAAGATCGTGGGGTCTTCGTTCGTTCCATGGCGGCGCGCGACCGCCTGGGCGGCCTGTCCGACCAGACGGTCGCGGCGATGGTGGTGATGCGCGCCGTCTTCGACCGGGTGCTGGTCGAGAGCGTCGGCATCGGCCAGTCAGAGGCCGATGTGGCGATGGTCGCCGATACCGTGGTGCTGTGCATCCAGCCCGGCTCCGGCGACAGCCTGCAGTTCATGAAGGCCGGCGTCATGGAACTCCCCGATGTCATCGCGGTGACCAAGGCCGACATGGGCGCGCCCGCGCGCAGGGCGAAGGCCGATGTCGAGGGTGCTTTGACCCTCGTCGCCCGCGATCCCGGAGCATGGGCGGCGCCGGTCGTGCTGGTGTCCTCGAACACGGGCGAGGGCATGGACGAACTGGCCGGAGCCATCGAGGCCCATCGCAGCTGGCTGGGCGACGGCCGCATCGTGGCCCGTCGGGCGGCGCAGGAGGCCCAATGGGTCGAGGAGGCCATCCGCACGCGGTTCGGCACCGCCGGCATGGCGGCGATCCGGCCTGCGCCTGAGCAGGGCCCGTTCCGGCGCGAGCATGACACCATGACGCGGCTCGCGCAGCGGTTCGGCTGAAGAGGCTAGGCCCCGCCAAGCGGCTCGCAAGCAGCCTTCGCGCCCCATTAACCCGCTCTCAACGTTACCTCGGCGATAAGGTTAGCGATGGGTGACCATCGTGCCCTTGTTCGGGCGTGTAGCGTGGCGTTTGCGTGGAGTGCGTCGGTATGCGTGCGTTGCGTCGGTCGTCGTCGCCCGTCCTGACTTCGGCTGTGATCGTCCCGGGCCTCGCGGCCTCGTTCCTGATGCTGTCGACGCAGCAGGCAGCCTTCGCGGACCTCACCAGCTATCTCGCCAAGCGCTCCGGTATCGATCAGGTCTGGCGCCGCCATGTGGCGAGCCTCGTGCGTCCCTCGACCACGGTCGCTAGCTTCGCTTTCGCCAGTCCAATGCCGCGCGAGGACACGCCGCGCCTGCAGCTTGCGAGCCTCACCACTGGCTCGGTTCATATCGATCCGCGCCGCGCCGGCCGCAATGCTGGCCCCGCCCTTGGCGCGGGCATGGACGGCGGCGTGATCTATCCAGTGCCGAACCGCGAGGCGAAGGGCGACCTGCTGCTGGAGCGGCCGCAATTGCGGCTCAGCATCGGTTCGCTGCGCGACCCCTCCCTTTTGGCCCCGACCGAGGATCTGTCGGCGGTCGCGCGTTTCGAGCGCGACCCGGCAGCGACCGATACCGAGCATTCGCCACTGTCGCTCGGCGGCGTACAGCTCGCCTCGGCAGCGCCGGCGCAGATGCTGGACGACGCGCCGCCCGCCGCTCGCCTCGGCCTGCCGGGGCCTTCGGTGGTGCCGCAGCATGCTCCGGCAGACGAAATCGCCGAATCATCGGCAACTCCGGCGGCTGAGACCCCGGCGTCTTCCATTGAACGGGCCGGCATTTCCATTGCGGGCGACGGACCGCTCGCCAGGGCCGGAGCCGGGTTCGGTGCGCCGTCCATGCCGCTCGACAGCGCGCCGTTCCGTATGACCTCGACGGAGGATTCGGCAACCGGTTTCGACCCGATCCTCGGCCCCTTCGCCACCGATCGGAGCGGCGCCGCGGCGGATTCGCTGCTGGCGCGCCTGCTAAACCCGCGTGCGACACCTCCGGCCGAAGCCTCACCACGTCTCGCGACACCCTCCGCGAGCCACCCGGCCGTCGCGCTGGGGCTGTCCGGGCAAGCCCATGTCCGTGCCGAGCGCTGCCTCGCCGAGGCGGTCTATTGGGAGGCGCGCTCGGAGCCGGAGCGCGGCCAGATGGCGGTGGCGCAGGTCGTGCTGAACCGCGCCGTGTCGGGATTTTATCCGCGCGACGTCTGCGGTGTCGTCTACCAGAATGCCCATCGCTACCTCGCCTGCCAGTTCACCTTCGCCTGCGAGGGCCGGCGCAGCCTGGCGCCGACCGAGGCCGAGCCCTGGTCGCGCGCCTCGCGCATCGCCAAGGACATGATGGCGGGCCAGCTGTGGCTGCCCGAGGTCGGTCATGCCACGCACTACCACGCGACCTATGTCCGGCCTTGGTGGGCGCGCTCCATGAACCGCCTCCAGCAGATCGGCGTCCACGTCTTCTATCGGCCGCGCAACTGGGGTTCCGGGCCGCAGGTCCAGATCGTTCGCGCGGCGCCTGGGGAAAGCTGACATCCTGCTGACATGCTGAGTCAGCAGGCTATCGCGTCGCGGCATGGGTGGCATCACGCCTTTTCGTTTTGTGGGGCCCGGGCAGTCACCTACATTGGCATCGACCGTGTAGCTGCACGATGCTCGGAGATTCCCCCAATGACCGCGATTTCGATTCCCGGCAGGCAGGATGGCTGGCGCACGCCCTTCGTGATCGTGCTGTGCGGCTGTCTGATCGGGCTCCTGTCCTTCGGGCCGCGTTCCGTCGTCGGCATGTTCCTGAGCCCCATTTCGGTCGAGAACGGCTGGACCCGCGACGTCCTCTCCATGACCATCGCGGTTCAGAATCTCATGTGGGGCGTCGGCCAGCCCTTTGCGGGAGCCATCGCCGACCGGTTCGGCACGCTCAAGGTCTTCTGGGCCGGCGCGATCATGTATGGCTTGGGCCTTGCGTGCATGGCGCTGCCGCTGCCGCCACTGGTCATGCACGTGCTCTCCGGCTCGCTCGTCGGCCTCGGCCTCGCCGGCGTCTCCTTCAACCTCGTGCTCGCCTGCTTCGCCAAGCTGCTGCCGGAGAGCCGGCGCGCCTCGGCTCTGGGCATGGGCACCGCCGCCTCGTCCTTCGGCCAGTTCGTCTTCGCGCCGCTGACGCCGTTCCTGATCGACCTGTTCGGCTGGAAGGTGGCGCTGCTGATCTTCTCGGCGGTACCCGTGCTGATCTTCCCGCTGGCGCTGGCGCTGGCCACCAGCCCGGCCGCCGGCATCGGCACCGGGACGGGCTCGGAGAAGAGCATCGCGACGACGCTGAAGGAGGCTTTCGCCCATCCGAGCTACGTCTATCTCGTCATCGGCTTCTTCACCTGCGGCTTCCAGCTCGCCTTCATCACCACGCACTACCCGACCTACCTCGCCGATCTGCGCATGCCGGCATGGGTCGCCGGCTGGGCGCTGGCGCTGATCGGCCTGTTCAACATCGTCGGCTCGCTCACGGCCGGCTGGCTCTCGGCGCGCATGTCGAAGCGCTGGCTGCTGGTCTGGATCTATTTCGCCCGCGGCGCTGCTGTTGTGCTGCTTCTGGCCCTGCCGCCGAGCACGCCGCTGGCGCTTATCTTCGCGGCGCTGATGGGCCTCCTGTGGCTGTCCACCGTGCCGCCGACCTCGGGCCTCGTCGCGCTGATGTTCGGCACGCGCTACATGGCCATGCTCTACGGCTTCGTCTTCTTCTCCCACCAGGTCGGCGGCTTCCTCGGCGCCTGGCTCGGCGGCCTGATGTACGAGCGCACCGGCTCCTACGAGATCATGTGGTGGCTCAGCATCCTGTTCTGCATCGGCTCGGGCCTGATCAACATCCCGATCAAGGAGCGCCCGGTGAGCCAGCCGATCGCTGTTCCCGCCGAGTAGGTCTCGGGGCGCTACCCGGCCCTACCGTGCGACGAGCACCTGCCGGCAGGCGTCCGGCAGGCCGGCCATGGTGATCGGCGGCGGCGGGCGCCAGTTCGGGTTCGGTCGCGGGTTGAGCACCGCGTCGGTGAACCACCAGTCGAGGTCGGCGCCGCAGCCATCCGACACGGGCGGCGGGTCCTGCGCCCGGCAGCTGGCATTGCCGGCCGGGCAGCGGATGCGAATGTGCATGTGGTAGTTGTGGCCGGGTACGGGCCTGACCTTCGACAGCCAGGAGCGGTCCGAGCCGACTTCCCGGCACAGCGCCTTCTTGATCGCGGCATTGACCAGCACCCGTTCGACGACGGGATCCTGCGCCGCCGCGCGGATGACGCGCAGGTGCTGCCCGGTCCAGGTGGCGGGATCGATGTCGCGGCGATCGGCGCGCACCATGTTGATCGCCGAGGTCATCTCGCGCTCCTCGCGCGTGAGCTCGCGGCGCGGCATGGGCGTGAGCCAGATGTCGGCATCGAGGCCGAGCTGGTGGGAGGCGTGGCCGGTGAGCATCGGCCCGCCACGCGGCTGGGAAATGTCGCCGACGAGGATGCCTGGCCAGTTCGAGACGCGCGGCACGGCGCGCGCGAACCGCTCGAGGAAGGCGATCATGTCGGGATGGCCCCACATGCGATTTCGGGAGAGCCGCATCACCTGCCAGGTTTCGCCGTTGACGGGGAGGGCGATGCCGCCGGCGAAGCAGCCGCGCGAATAGAAGCCGAAGGCGCGCGCCTGCATCGGCGCGCCGGTCGTCGCGCGGCCGAACAGCTCCTTCGCCGGCAGGTTCGGGTCGTTCGGATTGGCGAGCGGCGGCAGCGGGCGAGGATTGACCGTGCCGATGGTCTGGGCCGCAGCCGGTCCAGACACGGCGGCAAACAGTGTGGCGGCCAGTGCGAGGGGAGTTGCGAGACGAATCATGATGTGCCCGGTGAGGGTCGATGGCCGGCAAGACTATGCAGGTTTTCGTTAACCATTTCTGTCGCCCGTGCCGGTCGATGGGGGGCTCGCCTGACCTAACGGAAGTCAGGTGATCCTGCACCGCCTCGGCGCGCTTCCCATGCCGGCGATCATGCATCCTTGGCGCGGCCTTAAGGTGAATCTCCGAGTCATCTTTACAGCCGCCGGCCGATACGGAATCAATTCGGGACGCTACACGCAGGAAGTGCCGTCTTGTCTCGCGTCGGAGGGGAATCCATGCGCATGTTCGGTTTCGTTCTGGCGCTGGTCGCCGGATTGTTCGCGGCCGCGAAGGCCGAAGCCTCGATCGTCGTCCGCGTCGACAAATCCAGCCAGACGATGCGCGTCGTCGTTGATGGCGAGCACCGCTTCACCTGGGCCGTGTCGACCGGCCGCGTCGGCTACAACACGCCCAACGGCAGCTATCGCCCGCAGCGACTGGAGCGCAACTGGCGCTCGCGCAAATACGGCATGGCGCCGATGCCCCATTCGATCTTCTTCCGTGGCGGCTACGCGATCCACGGCACGAACATGGTCGGCCGCCTCGGCCGCGTCGACAGCCACGGCTGCATCCGGCTTGCGCCCGGCAATGCGCGTACCCTGTTCGAGATGGTCGCCCGCCAGCGCGGCGCGACCCGCATCGTCATCGAAGGCGTCTCGCCCCGCCAGACGGCACCGGCCGTGGCATCGCGCCGCGGGCCTGCGCGCGTCGCGGCGGCCCCCGCCCGTGCGACGCAGATGCGCCTTCCCGCGACGGGCACGGTCCGCGCTGCCCATCCGGCCGGGTCCAGTCGCGTCGTGACGCCCCAGAGCGGCGCGCGCGCCGCCTATGCCGCGCCGCGCGGTTCTTACATCCAGCCGGCGGCCCGGGCGGCTGACCCGAACCGCTTCTTCACGGACTGGTTCCTCAGGCGGTAGCCGCGACGACGGCCTGCTTCGCAGCGGGTGCGGGCCTCCTGGCCTACATCCTTGCCAAACGCGCTTCGCGCCTTTATCAGCGCCCTCCACGGACAGGTGGCCGAGTGGTTGAAGGCGCACGCCTGGAAAGTGTGTATACGGGGAACCGTATCGCGGGTTCGAATCCCGCCCTGTCCGCCAGCTAATCCCGTAAGTAATTGATCTTACAGTAGTTAATTGCGACGCTTCCGCGCGACGCTCGCAATGACCCACAAATCTATTGGCGGTGGAGCCTCTGGCAGATGCCTAGCGCGGGGGGGCTTGCGCAAAAGCGGTTGAAGCGGGCTCCGAGGCGAGCATCAGGGAGGTCCGCACGGAGGCCTTTATCGGAGGCCGACGTTGGGCTTTCCGACAATCGCGCCTAACCAAAAAGCGTTAAGCAACACATGACCGCTCGAAGCCGCCCTAGCCTGGGGATAAAAGGCGTGGCAGTGTAAAAGGAATTTTGATTCTCCCTACTTTTTGGAGGCGGAATCGTTTTGGAAGCTGGAGAGTCCTGGTGCTGCTGAGCCTGTTTTGCGGTGCGGGCGGCCTAGATCTCGGTTTCGAGCAAGCCGGCTTCGAAATTGGTCTAGCACTGGATCGCAAGCAAGATAGCGTAGATTCATACAACCACAATCGGCCGAAAGCACGCCGTGCGAAGGTCCAGGATCTCGCGGACATACAGCTCGCATCACTTGACAAGCACCATCAGGGGCAATTTCGTCCTACTGCCGTCATTGGCGGGCCTCCGTGCCAGAGTTTTAGCCAGGCGAATGTCAAACAGCGCGTCAACGACGTGCGATCGTCCCTGCCGCGAGCCTATGCGAATCTGGTCAGCGCGCTGCATGAGCGCAGCCCACTCGATTTCTTTGTCATGGAAAATGTTGTCGGCCTAACCCTCGCTAAGCACGAGCCGACGCTGATTGCGGTTGAGGCCAAGCTTCAGGATGCTGGCTTTCGAACCGCCAGACTAATGCTGAACGCCAAAGACTACGGTACTCCGCAGAATCGGCCACGCCTGTTTCTCGTTGGGATCAACGAGGAGAAGTATGTCAACGTTGATCCCGAGCAGCTCAGTATAGACAAAGAGCCCGGCGGCAACGTCCGCAGCAAGATTGGAGAGCTAGGCGCGCCTTGGCACTTCAAGCGTGGGATCGATATGAGCGCTCACCCCGAGCACATCAATCACTGGTGCATGGCGCCTAAATCACCGAAATTCTTCCAGGAGGGAGGAGTTAAGCCGGGTGTCAAAGGGCGCAGTTTCAAGATGCTGGACTGGGAAACGCCAAGCATTGCTGTCGCCTATGGGCACCGTGAGGTAAACATTCATCCTGGGGGCAAGCGCCGGCTCAGCGTTTATGAGGCCATGTTATTGCAGGGCTTTCCTCCTGAATACGAGCTTCTGGGCAACTTGTCCTCGCAGATCGATCAAGTCAGCGAGGCGGTCCCGCCACCTCTCGCCAAGGCGGTAGCCGAGGCTCTTCAGCGCAAGCTTTACGTCGAGCCTGGACATAACCGGCCCCAATCTGAACTTCAGACTATCGACGGTTAGGCTGTCACAGTTGCTGGCGCTGCCGCCGGTGCCTTGAACTTCGCCAACTCGTCCGTCGCCCAGGCTTCGTAGGCCGCCGCATCAAATCGCGCTGCGGCCATAAGCCTTCCTGCCTGGCCGATTAATTTCATAGCGAGGGCTGCGTCCTGGGCGATGAGGCCGTCCAGATCCGAGCTGGCACTTAGTTTGCGTGCCAGCGAAATTGCTAATTCGACTTCAGAAAAATTGCCTTCATGCGTGCCATCTGCACCCGCCTGCAAGATACCGTCGCGATCTACTAGCCGCTGTGCCTGTGTATCACATCGGAACACCAATGAGAGCATGTTCGGTCCCTGGGACCCGACCCGGTAGTAGCAGCTGTCCAGTAAGGTGAGACTGCGTGATGGCTGCGTCGGACCCAATACTCTGAGGAGCCACTTTCCCAAACCTGTGCAAAATAAGCGAAGGAAGTCGGGGTCTTGCTGCTTCCATGCCTCGCGCAAGCGCGCGTCGAGCTCGTCGGTGCTTGTGGAGATCAGGCCGGCCAACTCGGTCTTGAACTCATCGCTTACGGCGGTGTTAGCCTTGATTGCCTCCATGAAGCCTGCCTGGTTGCGTGCAGACAGAAGATCAGGTTGAGCCAAGGTCGTGATGAACAGGAGCCATGGCCTATTAGTCGCGAGCTGAAGCTCCAGAAGCTTGGCCAGAACGCTGAGGCCACTGCCCTTCTTATCGTCGACGTCACGGAACGCAATCGAATCGCAAAGATCTATATTGATCGCATGGAACGGGCCGAGATCCTGTGCAGCGCGGAACTCCTGGCTCTGACCGTTGGCGATGGTCTCCAACCGCTTCTCAAGTACTCGCGACAGGTTGTCGACCGCCGCGTGGCTCCTAACTTCGTTCTGAGAAATGTTCAGCTCAATCTGGGCTGGTGTCTGCGGGCCGACACTATTGAAACCCAGAAACCGCAGCTTGACATTTTCGCGCACGCAAACATCGCTGAGCGCCCGGATGTCGAGAAGCTCGTCTCCTGGTAGAGTCAAATAGCGAAAGGGCTCGCCACTCGGGAGGTTAAGCTCCTTGATCAATTGCCGCGATGCGGAGCACCATTGCTGAATGCGCACCCACTGCTTGCGTGGATGGTGCCAGCGCTGAAACTCCCTCTTGATCGACGGGATCTCAGCGTGCTCTGGCGCCACACCGAGCTCAATGTCTTCTTCAGGAGCTTCATCATAGCCAGACGTATCACTCATGCGTCCTGCGCATCCTCGTAAAACACCGCGATCAGGGCTGCGATGAGCTCATGCTGGCGCGCATAGGGCATATCCGTGAGCAAACCGAAGCCGTCTAAAACCGTTGCAACTGCCTTGGCGACTTGCTCGCGATGCGCGGTTTCCTCGCGAGCTGCTTTCGAGTTGCTGACGGGGGCTAAAGGTAGCTGGTTCCGGTCCAGAGCAATAACGCCGTCACGTCGGGCCGTGGCGGCCTCAAGGGATGTCTTGAAGACGCTGACCACGGGGGGCAGGTCGTCTGACTGGTGGCGGGCCTTCTCCCACATGCTCGCCGCGAAACGGTCGAGCTTAGTCGCGCGCTCCGCGCTCTGGATTTTCTTTAATTCTTCGCGGATTTCGTCTCCCAAGCCCTTATGGGTGTTCGCCAGCTGCCGAAGCGATCGGTGCACCCAATTGGACACGATTTGGTAGTGTGGATGAGCGAAATTAAACGACTCCCGGTCGATGTTGAGCGCGGCATCCAAGCCTTGGCTCACGAAGACCTCGGACGTGATCTGGCGCAAGCGCGTTTGCTCGGACACCTGGTATCGCATAAAGGTGTCGTCGAAGATTGCGTTGCTCGCTCCATTGATGCGGACAAGAACGCCGTTGTTTTCCTTCGGGACAATTCTGTTGTTCCAAAACAGGTAGCTTTCAAAGGTTAGATCGCCCCCGCGCAGATCCGGATGCACTTTTTCGAGGTTTGGGCGGTACGAGCCAACGAACAGCATGGTGCGAGTAAATGACTTCGTACGTCCTGGCCAGAACGTGAAACTGATTGGACGGTGAAGCTCGACTTGGTCGACGAAAACCCTAAAGCCGCCGGCAGGGTCATCAGCACCAGCTTTCAAGCCCAGCTTCTCCCGAACCGTCTGGTCAGGCGCCAACTCGACAGGTGCTGCTCGCCCTCGGCCTGTGTTGGACAGCTGAAATACCATCACGCCGTCATTGGCGCCGAGGTCGAACGGGTGTTTTTCAAGATAAGGCACTGGGGAGGCAAGGCTCAGCGTCCAGAGCATCGACAGATAGGTATCAAGTGTCCTTCCGAGCTCGGGCCGCTCAGTGAATTCGGTCTGGTCTGAGACTGCCTTGAACAGCGCCTGGAAGCGCGTCAGTGGATCGTCGTGCGGTTGCCAGGGCAGATTCGGTGCCACCGTGAACGGGGCGCCCTCGTTCTGCGCATCTGCCGCGATATAACCGCTGTGCCACGGCGGCGGCGGTTCGGGCTCGTCCCCGGGACTGCCGTTCTTCTCCGATTGCCGCTGCCACACGTCGAGGGAGCGAAGAATATTCTGCGCCCGAGGCCGGACTGCCTTTAGAATGATTTCGGTCCCATGCGAGTCTTTGTCCTCAGCTGCGACTGAGATAACATGGACGCTACCGGAGTCGAACTTTCCGTCCGCTGGAAGCTCTTCCTCATTGTAAGTCTTCAGCACTACATCAGCGAAAAGGCGGTGTTCAGCCCCCTCGACCTTGGTGATGATCTGGAAGTGGGAGGTGAGCTGATTGACCGAAAACAGGCCAATCCCAATTTTGCCGATCAGCTTGCGGCCTTTTCTCGACAAGTTGGGATTGCTGTCATCGGTGGTGCCGACGATGGCACCGATCGAGGTGCGTTTGGAGCTGCCACCGATGTGATGAATAAGCCGAGCTAGCGCCTCGGCATCCATGCCCCGCCCATTATCTCGAATCCGGATTTCGCGAAACCGCGGGGCGTCTGTTTCGATCACCACCTCGGTAGCGTCGGCATCATAGGCGTTGGAGATTAGTTCGCGCAGTGCGGACGACGGCTGGCGGTAAATGCCATCGGTGATCCGAGCCAAGACCCGATCGTCGGTTCGCAGCTTTGAAACGGCAGGAATGCCACTTGTTCGGCCTTCCACGATCTTGGCGATAAACTCACGCTCGCCCGGTACAATGTCCGGCCGCTCAGGAGCCTCTAGATTGCCCTCAGCCATTCCCCCGCCGATGATCATCTGTCGCCAACCCAACCCTACCTGCTTCTAGCGGCGTTTCAAACCTATGGTTGAGATTGATCCTGAGCGCAGCGCCCAAATGTCAAAAATTCGCTCCGTCAACACCCGGCCGGAGCTAGCCGTGCGAAGGGCGTTGCATGCTAGGGGTTTTCGCTTCCGGCTTCACCGGAAAGATCTCCCGGGCAAGCCGGATATCGTGCTGTCCCGATATCGGGCAGCGGTTTTCGTCCATGGCTGCTTCTGGCATCAGCACCCGATGTGCCGACTGGCCTCCTGGCCGAAATCCAGGACTGAATACTGGGGCCCCAAGCTTGGCCGCAATGTCAAACGCGACGCCCTAACGGCGCATCAGCTTCAGGAGCTCGGCTGGCGGCCGATCGTCGTCTGGGAGTGTGACACGCGATCTCCTGAACGTCTGGCTGCCCGCATGGAGGAACTCACGTCTGAAATCCTCGGTGCCTCGCACGACATCAGTAAAGGGAAAGCTTAGGTGCCGCCTCGCTCGCCAGAGTGCGTATCGTCGTACCAAACGCCGTAAAAGTTTGAGGCTTGGTCGTGCCGGGAGGACTTATCACGGTTGCAGGGTCCGCAGAGCAGCTGAAGGTTTGTCACGTCGTTAATTCCGCCTGACCTGAGACCCTCTTCTCCTCCGGTTTGAGGGAGAGTCCTGAGTTTCGCTTCTGGCCTTAGGCGGCCTGTCTTTCCAGCGTAGCTTTCATTGCGAACTCGGCCGGCGGCATGTTGCCGAGCGCCG